>CAZCMP010000079.1:0-1511 GCA_964500005.1 uncultured Thermococci archaeon | reverse complement strand
GATAATGAGCGGTGACTGGAGTTCAGACGTGTGCTCTTCCGATCTAGCTCAAGGGATTATATAGAACAGCTTGAGAATATGAATAGTTTATTTGAAGATGTTATGAAAAGCCTTGAGGAGCAGGTAAAAAGGGGGGCTCATAAAATAAGTGATTTGAAGGTGAAGGGATGAAAAATGGAAAATGAAAAGAGCTTTCCTGTAGAAAGCTCCTCTCACATATTTGGTTTTTCTTTTTGGGTTACTTTGATTGTATATCAACTGTCTAAGAATTTCAACACTTTCCCCAAAAGAAAAACTCAAAAAGAAAAAATCCCCTTGTATAACAATAGGGATTTTTACACAAACTTTGTAACACTTGAGCCTGTGAGGGGGAAAAACCATGATTGACACAATGCAATTATGTTTGAGCAATTGGGAAGTAGCTGACAATTCAAGGGTTACCATAAAGCCTTCTCCTATGGATTATGGAACAGGGGAGCTCACTGCTGATTTTCCATTATGGAGTAGCTCAAAGGGAAAAGAGATTAGAGGAGCAGGTGCATATTTCAATAATGATGATTTGCAGGTGGATGTAAGAGCTTATGTATATGGTGCTCCTCAGTGCTTTGTAAAATTCTCAATTCCTAAAATACATAATGGAGAAAATTATTACTCAGTGGGGAGAGATGGAACACAAGCAGTACTTAACAGGGTTGAGGGGGAATTGTATGAAGCAGGTATAAAAGCAGACATAGAGCAGGCTTCTATTTCAAGGATTGACACTTTCAAGAATGTAATAACAGAAGAACCCTTTATGGCTTATTCTCCTTTATTCTCCCTTCTCAAGGCAAGCAGAAGGCTCAGAAGGGATTATGGAACATCTTTCCTTTGGAGTAATACACAGCAGGAGCTTTCTATTTATGACAAGCTGGTTGAGATGGAGGCAAAGGCAAAGAAAGAGAAGAAGGAAATAGACATAACAAAGTTTCCTGCTCAAACAATGAGGTTTGAGTATAGGCTCAAGAATAGAAAGAAGGTGCATAACATATTGGGATTTTCTAAGGTGGGGGAGCTTCCTAAAAATTGGGATGAAATAAAACATAAGTTTATAAATGTTTGGGAGAAAGATATTTTCAATAAGGAAGTAGCTGACATAAATGTTATTGCAAGCAAGCAAATAATAAAGGAGCTTCTCTCTTTCTATGAATTGAATAACAGAAATTATGTAGCTGAATATTTGAAAGCAGTAGGAGCACACACAATAGAAAGGGAGCAGGGATTAGAAGCCTTGAGGTTGGCTATTAGGGAGGTTGAGAGGGAAAAGAATTCTAAGAGAACAACAGCATTGAATAAGGAAATAAGAACATTGGAAAAGGTTGAGGAGTATAGCTCTCTTATTAGGCTATTGAGAAAAGATAAAGAACCAACAACCCTAAAGGATTTATATAAGGAGCTTCAAGAAAAAGTTTGCTTGAATAGATCGGAAGAGCGTCGTGTAGGGAAAGAGTGTAGGGATAGGGTGGTGTGGGGGG
>CAZCMP010000078.1:0-1544 GCA_964500005.1 uncultured Thermococci archaeon | reverse complement strand
CATGAAGAGCTAGAAAAACAGAATGATCAAGAGGATATTCTATTCAATTATCTCTCAACAGCCCTTCTTAATATATCAAAGGATTACGGGAACTATCTTTTCCAAATCCTAGAATCTGATGGTAAAGATAAGGCCAGTTTCACAAATGAAGTAAATGCGGCCATATCAGATGCATCTAGAAAGCTTGATGCAGAACTTAGAAACCATATTTATCTAATCTTTAGTCATGGCTACAATCAAACTTATTCCGCTTATTCTAAAATCCTGTCCAAAGAAGACATTAATCCTTTCATCCTGAAGCACCTTAAGGAATATTTTGATATTTACTCTTCACCATTCTTTGAGAAATGGGAAGAGAGGGAAAAGGAGAACATATTCAGGATCATTGAAGAAGAGATGCTGAAAGGCTACAACTGGCAGACCGTCAGAAAAAGACTATCTGAAGAGTATTTTGACAGAAGAGACTCCTACTACTGGCAGATGGTAGCAAGAACAGAGGGCACAAGGGCGTTTAACTTTGCATCTGAAAAGGCCGCTAAAGATCTAGGGGCAACTGAGAAAAGATTTGTTTTTACCGAGGACGGTCTTTCATGCACAAGCTGCATCCAGGCCTCGAAAGAAGGCTGGATAAGCATAGATTCAGAAACTTCATACGGCAATCCCCCGCTGCACCCAAACTGCAGGTGCTACTACGAGTTTAGGGTTGGGCAAGTCAAAAGAAAGTGGGATGAGACTCATGCAGAGAAGAGAAAGGACTTTACAGAGGAGATGCATGACGCCCTCTGGGAGTATTCCTCAACTTCATACTACATAAACACTATACTGCGCCATCCTAAGGATTATCTTGAAAGAATAACTTACAAACTTCAAATTGAACGTGCCCTAAAGGCAATTGGAATCTTAAGAAAGATACTCAATCTCCCAGATAGCACAATAAATCAGGAGGGAGTTGTACTCTGGAGGGGCCTATCTGAAAAGGACATCCTCTCAAACATTCTAAACCCTGGCGATCCAGATCTAAAAGACTCCTTCGATGACAGGGGATTTTCAAGCACAAGCAAGGAAAGTTCAATAGCACTTGCCTTTGGTTACCATTACATGGATCCAAGTGATGGTCACATAACAATCCTAAAGATACATGTTCCATCCGGCACAAAGGTGATCTATGTAGGGAACTCATATGGGTATGCCCAAGAAGAAGTTATCCTGGCAAATGGCTCAGTATTTCATATTAATGGCACCTCTATAAGGGATCTAACTGAATCTGAAAAAGAGCTCTTATACAATGAGGGGTGGGATCCAGAAACCCAAAAGAACATAAAGGTCAAAATCTATGATGTAGACTACCTAGGTGATGCAAATACCTGAACTACCTAAAGACCATCCGGGCAATAGATTTGTCGCAGGCGAATTTGTGATAAGCGGCATAAATCTGTGCCTGATGTGCGTTCATTATCATAAAGACAAGAAGTGTGAGGCATTTCCTGATGGCATACCCCACGAGATATGGATTCTCAAAGTATTACATAAAAAGCCATATCCTG
>CAZCMP010000077.1:0-1629 GCA_964500005.1 uncultured Thermococci archaeon | reverse complement strand
CGAATATCGTTTGGTTATTAGCAAGAGAGATTCCTGCAGGTAACGAGATTAGTTCAGATATTAGTTCAAAAGATACTATTTGGGTAGGTAATAATGTGTTTAGGGAGAAAGTAAAAGCTATCTGTTTTAATAGGGATGATAGGAGAAGACATTCATATATTTTAGGACAAACAGGTACTGGTAAATCATGGCTAATGGTAAGAATGCTTATACAAGATATTTACAATGGGGATGGAGTATGTTTTGTAGACCCCCATGGTCAGACAGCAGAGATGATTTTAGAGAGAATTCCTCCTGAGAGAGCAGATGATGTCATATATTTTAATGCAGGGGATTTTGAGAGACCTTTTGGATTAAATATAATGGAGTACTATAATGAGCAACATAAGCATCAGATAGTAAACAGCTTTATAGCCCTCCTCATACGTCTCTTCGACCCCCATAATCAGGGATATGTTGGCCCTATGATGCAACAGGCTGTAAGGAACTCCATGTTAACCGCAATGAGTGTAGAGGGTTCTACATTAATTGAGGTTGTACGTATATTACAAGATGAGGATTGGGTTAGAGAGAGATGGGTACCAGTTATTAAGGATGATATGGTGAGATCATACTGGACAGAGCAGATAGCAAAAACAGATGCTAAAACAAAATCTGAGAGTTTAGGATACTTCATTTCTAAGTTTGACAAGTTTACTACCAACTTAGCTATTAGAAATATAATTGGACAGTCACAATCATCTTTTGATTTTAGAGATGTAATGGATAAGGGGAAGATATTAATTGTAAACCTTTCTAAGGGTGCAATAGGGGATGAGAACATGTCTTTTTTAGGTTTACTTCTTGTTCAGAAATTACTTGCTGCTGCTTTAAGTAGAGAGGATGTGCCAGAGGATCAAAGGAAGGATTTCTTCTTCTATGCAGATGAATTCCAGAACTTTGCTACTGATGAATTTGCATCAATACTTTCAGAGGCAAGAAAGTATAGGTTAAATCTTACCCTTGCTCATCAGTATATTGGTCAATTACCTGAAAATATTAAGAGTGCAGTATTTGGTAATGTTGGTTCCCTCTTCATAACTAGATGTAGTAATGAAGATGCACAGTTTCTAGAACCACAGTTTGAGACATATGTTAAGGCTACAGATATTATTAATCAGAGCTTAGCTCATTACTATGTGAAAATGTTAAATAACAATGCATATCCTAGCCCATTTTCATTGGATACTAGATATGGGCCTAAGTTTGTTAAAGAGACAGGTTTTGATATGAAGGTTAATCCCCAAGTAATGGATATTGTTAAGAAGATTTCCAGATTAAAATATGGTAGAGATATTAATATTGTGAATATGGATATTAACAGGAGGGCAGAGCTAGACAAGAAAGAGGAAGTACCATCTAATAATCCCTCTGGATTTCCTCCAATAGACTTCTAGTAGTGCATATTTCAGTTGTTTTTGGTAAAATCATTTGTTTATGGGAGTATAGCTCAGTCGGTTAGAGCGCGGTTCTTATAAAGCCGTGGTCGATGGTTCGATTCCATCTACTCCCATTTATATTTTTTGATCTACTTGGTGGTCGAATTAGAGAAAGAAAATTTGGGAAATATTCTAGATATATCCAAAGCCC
>CAZCMP010000076.1:0-1636 GCA_964500005.1 uncultured Thermococci archaeon | reverse complement strand
CCTGAATAGAAACATCCAAGGCTGAAACAGGCTCGTCTGCTACAACAAACTCTGGATTTAAAGCCAGGGTCCTAGCTATCCCAATCCTCTGTCTTTGGCCACCAGAAAACTCGTGAGGGTACCTATTGATCTGCTCAGATGTTAAGCCGACCTTCTCCATTATCTCTATGACCTTTTCATCCCTTTCCTTCTTAGGGTATAGGTTGTGAATCTCCATGGGCTCTGAGATTATGCTTCCTACAGTCATCCTTGGGTCTAGTGATCCAAATGGATCTTGGTATACTATCCCCATCCTTTTCCTGTACTCCCTCATCTCGTTCCTATTGAGATTTGTTATGTCCTCTCCTCTGAATATTATTTTACCAGAGTCAGGTTCGTATATCTTTAGAACTGTTTTCCCGCATGTAGTTTTACCGCACCCGCTCTCTCCGACAAGGCCAAGAATCTCTCCCTCCATTATCTTAAAAGAAACATTATCAACGGCCTTGATGATGTCAGATTTCTTTAGAAACTCTGCCTTTGTTTTGAAGTATTTCTTTAGTTCTATAACCTCTAGGATTTCCATGGGGCCTCCTCCAAATAGCACCTTGATAGATGCCCGTTCTCTTTTCTTTCTAGTGGCGGCTCTTTTTGCCTGCATATGTCCATAGCATAAGGGCATCTTGGGTGAAACTTACACCCAGGAGGCATGTCTATTAGATCTGGAACATTGCCCTCAATTATCTGTAGTCTTTTTTTATCTAGGTCAAGCCTTGGAATCGCGTTGTTTAGCCCTACTGTGTATGGGTGTAGGGGATTTTCAAATATGTTTTCTACGCTTCCTTGCTCAACAATCTTTCCCGCGTACATCACTGCAACATTCTTGCAGGTTTCGGCAACTACCCCAAGGTCATGGGTTATGAGAAGAACTGCTGTAGAAAATTCATCCTTTAGATCTTCAATCAATCTCAATATCTGTGCCTGGATTGTAACATCCAAAGCTGTGGTGGGCTCATCTGCTATCAATAGCTTTGGATTGCAAGAAAGAGCCATGGCAATCATCGCCCTCTGCCGCATCCCGCCTGAAAGCTGGTGTGGGTATTCTTTAAATCGCTTCTCAGCTTCAGGTATCCCGACAATCTTTAGCATCTCTATAGCTTTCTTTGTCGCTTGCTTTTTGTCTAGGTCTTGGTGCAGCATTATGACCTCCATAAGCTCGTGGCCAATTGTGAACATAGGGTCAAGAGATGTCATCGGCTCTTGGAATATCATCGATATCTCTTTCCCCCTTATCTTCTGCATCTCCTTTTCAGACTTAGTAACAAGGTCTTCTCCCTCAAGAAATATATTCCCTCCAACTATTCTCCCTGGGGGGTAAGGGACTAGCCTTATGATTGATAGCGCTGTTACGGATTTTCCACAACCACTCTCTCCGACAAGACCAAATGACTCCTTTTTATCAATAGAAAAACTAACGCCATCCACAGACTTTACTACACCGTCGTCAGTGAAAAAATGAGTTTTAAGCTCAGAGACGTCGAGGAGGTGTTTTGTCATATCTTACTACCTCCTTTAAGCCTTGGATCAAGTGCATCCCTTAGGCCATCGCCCAGCATGTTGAGGGATATCACCGATATTAAGATGGCTATCCCAGGAA
>CAZCMP010000075.1:0-1665 GCA_964500005.1 uncultured Thermococci archaeon | reverse complement strand
CCCCCTAAGAGCTATAAGAACAGATACCAGCCTACCCCCTCCTGTTTTTTCCTGTTATTTACAGGAGCCTGTTAATAATTTAATGTTTACAGAGCAACAAAAATAAACATTGTACGTTATGTTTATTAGAAACAATATAGTATATTTGTGAATAAACATTAAATTTACAGGCTATGGACATAGCAGTAAGAAACTCCCAGGATATAGCTACAGTAAGCCCTCAAAGGATAGAGGAGCTGGTAGATAGCTTTATACTCTCCCAGGACGTAAAGCAGAGCTCCAGGGAACTCTACAGGAGGACTCTTAAACAGTATTTCAACTGGGTAGATAAAAAGGGCTACAGCCTCAGCCAGATAGCCAGACCTCAACTCCTGGAGTATAAAGAGGAGCTCCTCAGCTCAGGGATGAGCTCTCTTACTGTAGGCTCCTATATTACCTCTGTAAGACGTTTCTATACCTGGACAGAGGCTAATAAATTCTACCCAAACATAGCCAAAGACATAAAGAGCCCTAAGAGAAAACAGCAATTCAGGAAACAGCCCCTCACTACAGACCAGGCTACTAAGCTCCTCAGCTATTACCAGGAGGGGGCTGTAAGGGACTACGCTATAGTAAACCTCCTCCTAAGGACTGGACTAAGGACTATAGAAACCATAAGAGCCAATGTTGAGGATATTACTTTTAAGGGCTCCAGTAGGGTACTCCTCATACAGGGTAAGGGTAGGGATGAAAAGGACAATTTTGTAATACTTACAGATAAAGCCTACCAGCCAATAGAGAGATACCTCTCTACCAGGAGGGCTACAGGCTCAGAGCCCCTCTTTATTTCAGACAGCAACAACAACAAAGGAGAGAGGCTTACTACCAGGACTATAAGCTATATAGCCAAAGAGGGGCTAAAAGCTATAGGGCTTAATGAGAAACAGTTTACAGCTCATAGCCTCAGGCATACTACAGCGGTGAATATACTCAGGGCTGGAGGTAGTTTAGAGACAGCTCAATTTACTTTGAGACATACCAACCCAGCCACTACTCAAATATATACAGCTACCATAAAGGAGGAGCAGAGGCTAAAGAACTCAGGGGAGGTATTAATAGATAACTTATTTTAACTGCCATAAAGCCTACATTACAGAAATAGAATGAGCCTCAACTCTACAGATATAGCAAAGGTAAAAAGGCTCTCCCTGAGAGAGGTAAAATTACCAGCTCCTAAGGATACCCCTGTAGAGCTCATTACAGCCCCTCAGAGCCCCTCAGAGGAGGAGGTAGTATGTAGGACTATGGTAGGTAAATACCCCCTCCTGGAGTCTCTGGTAGCCTCCTTAGACCTGGTATTAAGTAAACCAGAAAAAAGAGCAGAAATAAAGCCTCAGCCCGTAGATAAAGATAAACTCAGGACAATAGCAGAGAGAACGCTGAGCGGAAACTCCAGCTACCCTAAGGGGGAGGTAATAGACAGGCTACAGAGAGAGGCTGAGGTAAGCAGGGAGAGAGCAGAGAGGGGCTTTAATTTAATGGTAGAGGCTGGGATAATTGAAACCATAGACCAGGAGACTTATTACCTGGGAGGCTCAGCCCCCTTTTAAATAAACATAGTAAACAGGATAAACAATATTTACAGAATAATATGAGCAATATAAAAGACAAGGCTAAAGAATACCT
>CAZCMP010000074.1:0-1710 GCA_964500005.1 uncultured Thermococci archaeon | reverse complement strand
AGCACATGGAAAATTACCCAGAGGAAAGAAGGTTTGTAGTTTCAGAAGAGCAGCCGTGCGACGTCGCATCCGAGCTTAAAAAGCACAAGGTTGACGTCCTCATAAACTACATGCCGGTAGGATCAGAAAAGGCAGCAAAGTTTTATGCCGAAGCTGCACTTGAAGCTGGCGTGGCGTTTGTAAACTGCATGCCGGTCTTCATCGCTTCAGATGAGAAATGGGCCAAAAAGTTTGAAGAAAGGGGCATACCGATAGTTGGAGACGATATAAAGTCCCAGCTTGGTGCCACAATAGTCCACAGGGTTCTTACAAAACTTTTCCAGGACAGAGGAGTCATTGTTGATAGGACCTATCAGCTTAACACCGGAGGAAATACAGACTTCCTTAACATGCTCGAAAAGGAGAGATTAAAATCAAAGAAGATTTCAAAGACAGAAGCTGTCCAATCTCAGCTTGACGTGCCTTTACATCCGGACAACATCCACATCGGCCCATCAGATTACGTCCCTTGGCTAAATGACAACAAGCTCTGCTTTTTGAGGCTAGAGGGGAGAGGATTTGGGGACATACCTTTGAATTTAGAGCTTAGGCTATCTGTAGAGGACTCACCAAACTCCGCAGGCGTAGCAATTGATGCGATAAGATGTGCAAAGCTAGGCCTAGATAGAAAGATAGCTGGACCACTAACATCAATTTCAAGCTACACAATGAAGCACCCACTAATCCAGTATTCAGACTCTGAAGCAAAGATTAAGGTAGAAGATTTCATCTCTGGAAAGATAGAGCGATAAAGAAAAATTTAAATATCTATTTTTTATTCCCTTTCTATGAAGAAAATAATAGTCATACTGCTAATTTTATGCATGTTTTCCTCTTCTGGGATTTTGTTAGCAGAAGAGAATTCCGACCCTGTTATATGGAAATCCAAGATAAATAGCTGGGTACCCTTTGTCACAACGACAAGCGATGGCTCATACACGGGTGTAAGCTCTCTTGACGGCTCTTTTTATATAATGGATAATAAGGGTGAAGTGCTATGGACAGACAAACCTGGGCATAGGGTCACATCCATATCCTTTTCAGATGATCTTTCCAAAGTTTCAGTTGTTACTGGGGAAAGAGTGTACATCTACACCATAAATGGGGAGTTTTTGAATACCTATAAGTCCGTCCAAGGAGGGTTTATGGACATAACTCCTGACGGCACATACATAGGCGGGAGCTCATCTAACATTTATGCGATGGTCTACAAGGACGGAAGGCCGGCTTGGGACTATAAGACTGATGGCAAGGTAAACGATATTTCGTTGACTCCAGACGGGCAAACGCTTGGTATAGCCTCATCAGATAACTATGTTTACCTCATTAGATCAGGACTTCTCCTATGGAAGCAGGATCTAAAAGCACCTGTGATTTCCGTTGAGGTGACACCCGATTCATCTTATGTTGTATGCGGGACAGGAAGTTTTGAGTCAGATGAAGGATCAAAAGATTTCAAGCTTTACCTATTTGATGGAAGCGGAAAACTAATGTGGAGTAAAAATATGGGGCACACCGTATCCTCTGTTTCAATAACTCCAGACGCATCCTATATCGCGGCAGGCGCATGGGACAAAAAGGCCCACATCTTTTCAAAATCAGGAGAGCCTTTAAAACAATTTGAGGCTGAGGGAAATGTCTGGTCTGTTTCAATAACGCCTGACGGCAAAA
>CAZCMP010000073.1:0-1715 GCA_964500005.1 uncultured Thermococci archaeon | reverse complement strand
CTAATGTTAAGGGGCTAGACAAAATAGACTACCTTACAAATGAAACTATTCTTGAGTTAAATGATTTGCCAAAGAGTGTAGCTATTTTAGGTGGAGGATATATCGCTTGCGAGTTCGCACATTTTCTTGTTGGTATGGGGAGCAAAGTAACAATCATCCAAAGAAACATGAAACTTGTGGCAAATGAGGAGCCTGAAATCTCAGAATTATTACTGAGAGAGATGTCAAAGAGGATGAAGGTGTACACTAACACTGAAGTTGTAGAGGTGCTAAAAAAAGGAAATTCAGTCAAAGTTCTAGGAAAGAATAGAAAATCTGGGGGAACCATTGAAATTATTGCGGAAAAAATCTTAGTTGCAGGGGGAAGAGTTCCTAATTCTGATTTGTTAAAAGTTGAGAGTACAGGCGTTGAAACAGATAATAAAGGATTCATTAAAGTAAATGAGTATTTAGAAACTTCGAAAAAGAACATCTGGGCTTTTGGGGATGTTATAGGCAAATATATGTTCAGGCATTCTGCAAACAAGGAAGCAGTTTATGCTTGGCACAATAGCCTCCACCAAAAGAAAATACCAATGGATTATAATGCTATGCCACATGCAATTTTTTCATACCCAGAGATTGCTTCTGTTGGAATGACAGAAAGCGAGGCTAAAAAGAAACACAAAATCTTAGTTGGGTATGCAAAATACAATAGTGTGGCAAAAGGTATCGCTATGATCGAAGAGGATTCATTTGCCAAAGCTATCGTGGATAGAGAAAACAATAAAATATTGGGATTCCATATAATTGGGCCTTACGCTTCAATTCTAATCCAAGAAATAATAAATGCAATGGCAAACAATATGGATATTCATGCAGTTTTTAAAGGAATACATATACACCCAGCATTGTCTGAACTAATCCCCTCAACTTTGGGAAATCTTGTCGAGCCAAAAGCTTAATTTTTAGTAAAACTCATAAATGAAAAGGTATTATACCCAATAGTCATGTACGGATACTATAAATCTCCCCTAAACCCTCTTAGACTATCAAAAGAGGGAATACATCTCCAGATTGAAAAGGATGGAGATCATCTTCGTTATGAGAGAACTAGCTCTACCGAATCGATAGAGAAAATACTACTGACAAAGGATTGTGGAATTATTATAAATCCTATTGAAGCACAAAAACTAAATAAACAGGTTTCTCAATACCTTTTGATAGAATTTGAAAAATCTGTCTTTGTTGAACCAAAGGACACTACCAGTATTTACCTTACCTTCCCGGTAGAAATAGGTGTTTTTATTTCAGGACGAAAAAATTATGAGCTCCTGGACTCTTTTACACTTGCAAGGCAAAAATACACTCTTTATGGAGATCCAAGAAATGGAGTGATATGCAAATACCATAAAAGCCCTGTTTTCACTTCTATACCAAATAATTTAAATCGGTTAATTAATGGTGTTATGAAGCTAAAACTAATTAACACAACTGATGAGTGGGTTGAAGTAACAAAAAGTATTTTTGACTCACACGAAATGAAGGTTTATTTTGATGCTAATCTTGTTTCTATGAAAGCCAATATGAAGATATTAACTCAGAAAATTGCAGAAACTGAGCTTGTCAACTCTGGCATCAAAAAAGGAATGAAGAAGGCTCTTGAAGTATTTGAACCGACGAGGATTAATGTAACACAAAAGAAGTTTACAATGGAGGAAGGCCTTTGAACCTAA
>CAZCMP010000072.1:0-1757 GCA_964500005.1 uncultured Thermococci archaeon | reverse complement strand
GTCCAGAGCGTTTATATTTTCCTTTCTTTACTGGCTCCTCTGTAGTTTCTGTAGTTCCTGGTAAAAAGCCTGTTCCTGGCTTTTCTCTTATCCCAGGGAGGGGCTCTTTTTCCCAGGTTACTTTAGAGAAAAACTCTTTAGCCTCCTCATACTCCTGGGGCGTTATGAGCTCCTTTTGCTTTTTCTTACTCATCCTCTAAGTAGTTTTTCATGTAGTGCTCATATATTTCCTTATCTACCTCCAGCTCTGAAACTACAGGAGTAATAGAGTATAAGGGCTTCAGCTTGTCTACCCTCTTTGGGGTTGTTTCCTTATTGCCCTGTCTGAGAGTTAAAAAAGCCTTACTCTCTGAGAGGTATTTTTCCCAGCCTATTATAGGAGAGTAAACATCCTCAGAAATTACCCTTATCATATCCTTATAGGTTTTTACATTAAAGCCCTTTTTGTCCATGTAGTCCAGGAGAGCCTGTCTCCAGCTTAGGTAGGTTATAGCTGAGGCTGTAGCCTGTTTTTTTACGTTGTTCATTACCTCCAATAGGCAATATTCTTTGGTTTTCCTGGTCTCTTTATCTTTTAAGGGTTTGCCCTCCTCATCCCTGTAGCTTTCTTTTTCAAAGTCTATTTTAAGGTCTAAGTAGCCCTCTGGGTCTATTATGGTATCAGTAAATAATAGGTCTACCCCCTCAGCTCCCCCCTTAGCTATCCTTATCCTCTCTTTGGTATCTTTAATCTCATGTAATACAGAGTTTGCCAGTTGCTCAGCGTTCTCTATAGAGTTCCATACCAGTATATAGCCCCTGAGGTTGCTATAGTGCATCTTTACCTCAAATCTTAGCCCCTGTAGGTTTACCAGGGAGTTTCTTACAACTCTGTCATACTGTCTCCATTTATTGTAAAGTTTTATCTCCTGGGAGGTCTTAAAACTATCTGAGAGAGCCGTAAACTCTTTATCTGTAAGGAGGGGCTCTTTATTTTCGCTTAGGTCTGGGTGGTTAAAGTCAAAACTACCCCTGGCTATGTGCTCCGCTAATATGAGGAGCCTCTGTTTTGGTGTGCCCTCTTTAAGTATAGTAGCAATATCTTTTTTACTCATCTGTCCCTCTTTTTAATAAGTTCTCTATATTCTGTAGCCTCTGCTCCATATCTGTAAGCTCTATAGCTTTTAATACAGAGTTGAGGAGGTAGCTCTCTTTATAAGCCTGAGCCTCAGTAATAGCTCCGCTCTGGTATCTCTTATAGACTCTCAGGAGGAGCCTCTTTACGTCCTTAGCCTGTATCTCTGTAGTTTCTGTAAACATTGTTTACTCTGTTTATATAGTAAGTTTTTATACTGCTTTTAGTTTCCTGGAGGTTTTTACGGTAGTCAGCTCATCCAGTAGCTCCTTATCTGCTCTCTCATCCTCTACCTCCTTAGAGCTCTTAAATACTGGGTCTGTTACCTCCTCCTTTGCCTGAGCCTGGTATTTAAGGTATAGCTCCAGGAGTTTCTCAGTAGAAACGTCTGAAAGGTTTCTTTTTTCTATCTCTTTTTTTATCTTACCCAGGAGCTCCCCAAAGGTCTGTAGCCTGTTCTCCTTATGTAGGTAGTATTTCTCATAGAGAGCCTCCAGCTCCAGGGCTTTATGGTTTGCTATCTCCTCCTCCAGCTCCTTACTCCAGTCTATTAGAGTCTGCTTAGCCCTCCCCAGCTCTTTGGCTATCTTATCAAAGGAGTAGCCTTTAGCCCTGAGCTCTATAAATTTCTCTTTTTGTTCTA
>CAZCMP010000071.1:0-1853 GCA_964500005.1 uncultured Thermococci archaeon | reverse complement strand
TGCTTATTACCTGCAATGGACAAACTTTGTCTATTTTCCCTCTTGTTATACAAGAGGGTTTTGAAGTAACAGTTTCCAGAGCAGGTATATTGACAGTAGAGATAAGAGCCTGTAAGATATAACTAACCCAAAAACTGAAATACCCAAAACTATGAGAGGAGACTTCTAACCCAAGTCTCTTTTCATTTCTGCTGTAATTCTCTATTGACTTCATATAACCCCTTCTCTGGAATAAGTCTATTCCTGACATATTCAGAAACAGAAACCTTTTGAATTTTGGCTATCAGTTTCACAGTCTCAAGCTCCTGCTCTGACACCCTTACAGGAATATACCTGCTCCTCTTTTCAGTGTCTTTCAGTTTTGACTTTCTCATTTCTCACCTCTCAATAAATGTATCTACAAACAATACTATCACACAGAGTACAAATATTCAAGTCAATTTTTGTTTCACAGTGTTTCACAGCCTGCTTCTTTCCTGTTTCTTTCCTGATACCAGGATGAACCTTCACAGTTATTTCACTGTATACAGGGACTTTTCAGGGACACTACCCCTTCGGAATTTTGGAATTTTCCCTGTTATTCCCTGTAACACTGACATTTCCCTGACACTCTACCCCTCTGTTACTTTTGGGAGATCACTATAATTCACTGCAAATCACTGTAAAACAGCCTGAAATATGTCTACTTTTGTTCACTTTAGTTCATTTCAGTTTTTGGGGAAGGCTAGCACTTCCCTTTTTTATAGTGTCCAAAGTGTACAGTTCAGGTACAGAAGTGGTATGTTTTTTGTCATATATAGTCAAAAAGTGTCAAAGTTTGCCAACCTCAATTCATACAAACTTTCTCTTGAAGCTCCTTATATAAGCCTGCCATTGTCTTACTCTGAGACCTGCCAAGCAGGAGCTCTCTTTTTCTCTGAGCCTCTTGAAGCTTCTTGCCTGCTCTATAAACCTTTTTGTTTATTGTCTCTTTGTCAGTTCCTTTCTGTTCTTCTATCTCTCTAATTGCTATCTTGAGAGGCTCTATGCCAAAGTCTCTTCCTGCTGTATAAGTTCCCCAGAAATTGAATAGCATGTTTATATAGTTCCTCTCACTCTCTTCCCTGAACACCTCAAGCAATATCTTTACCTGCTGAGAAGAGAGCACCTCTATTTCTTCTACTGTTCTATTGAATATGTTTTTCTTCCATACTTTTATAAAATTCTTTTCAAGTTCTTCCCACCTTGCAGGGAGCTCCCTCACTTCTGAGAAGCCCATAACATTATCTATTTTTCTTTTGTTGAGAAGTCTATATTCAAACCTCATTGTTTGAGCAGGATAATGAGAAGTCTCTATTTTCTTCTTCTCCATTTCTGCTATCTTGTCATATATGCAAAGTTCCTGCTGTGTATTGCTCCATAGAAAAGTAGTGCCATAGTCTCTTCTTATTTTTCTGCTTGCCTCAAGGGTTGAGAATAAGGGAGAGTAAGAAAGAAAAGGCTCTTCTGTTATTACATTCTTGAAAGTGTCTATTCTTGAAAGAGAAGCCTTCTCAATGTTTGTCCTTATGCCTGCCTCTTTGAGCTCCCCCTCAACCTTGCTCATAACTGCTTGAGTTCCCTCTCTTCCTACAGAATAATAATTTTCTCCATTGTGTATTTTTGGAATTGAGAAATGAACAAAACATTGAACACCACCAGAAGAGAAAGGCTTTATATCTATGTTCATTGTCTCAGTATTGAGAAAAGCCTTGCTCCCTCTCTGATAGTCTCCCTTCTCATTTCTCCATAATTGATAGTCAGAAGTGAGCTCCCCAGTTCCATAGTTCACAGGAGAAGGCTGAACAATGAGCCTTGAAGTGTCTCTTATTTCC
>CAZCMP010000070.1:0-1867 GCA_964500005.1 uncultured Thermococci archaeon | reverse complement strand
TAGAAACTGCTAAAGAAGTAATGCTTACTTCTCCTTTGCCAACAAAATTATTCAAGTTAGAAGAATTAAATGAAGATAACACATGGGAATCAGAGATTAATTCAATAAAACATTTTGAGAAAAAAGTTTAATTTTCTCATAAATACTTCCATCTATTTCTAGCCAGCTATTAATTCGGATACTATTCCATACCTTCCGCCATTTTCAAAATGTTCCAACAAGACCTGTCCACTATCTTTTAAAACCCTTATGGGGATTGAGTTATTTTGACTCTAAAAAGAGAAGTTCTCAAAAGTAAGGCCAGGGGGATGAAAATATCCCCGCTAACTATATACTGCCCCTCATATTTAAATACACCCTACCGTGATCTCTTGAGAAACTAACCACAACATTATACCCATCCTCTACCCAACTCATACGACCAGTACTATTATCAAACTCATACTCATCCTTACTGCTGTACAATCCTTGGTATTTAGCAATCAATACAGCAAACTCATCAACATCATCTATGCTATCCCCATCAATATCTCCACTATCTAATACTGTAAAATATTTTGTATATTCTGTTTGACCACCAGACTGATTAAGTAAACCATACGAATTCTCGTGTTCTACAAACATACTATCTTCTTCAAACAGATTAGGGAATGTTTCGAAGTAGGCATTCTCTTTAGTAACTTCATTTTTGGGGAAATATACTTGAATATATCCCGTATCATCAGAATCATAATGCGCAGCAGTAACTCTGTACTTATCAATATTTCCCTTTACCATATTAGGCATGGGATACTCATCTACAATCTCCTCATCAAAGAGATTCTTGTAGTATTCTAAAAATTCTGTCTGAGATGCTTGAGTGTAGAAAACTATATTGAAATAGCTGAACTCTTTATCATCAAAAACGGATATATTTTTTAAATCCCAATTATTATATAGCTTACTAGAACTAACCTTAATCATTTTATACAATGGTACTTGCCCTATTGGATATTTATCCAAAAGAAAATCCATTTCCTGATTATCTATTACGGTATTTTCTTTACTCTCCTTCTTACTCTCAGAAGAGTCATTTTCAAAATATTTTACTGAGATTACGATTAGAGCAATTATTACTACCCCTATTAGAACATATATTAGATATTTAGATTTGTTTTTCATAGCTAAAATATATTTAAATGTATTTATTAGATTGAGATATGTTCCAATTATAGCATCTTTTTATGGTCAAAATTTATACGCCCTTGAAAAAATTCTTACTCTGACACAATTTCATTTCTTAACTCTTTAATTTCATTCTGAACTTGATTAAACCTTGAGGGAAAACTTAGTTGGGTAATGATTGCTACGGTAATAATTCCAATAATAAAAAAGATAAATATAATAAGAAATATAGCAATTAAATTAAATCTAACCCAATACTTACCTTCAGGAGTTACACCAATCCACATAGATGCCTGCCCATTTAATTTTAATAACTGCTTAAAATCTTCAGACTCAATGTCTTTTAAAGAAATGGCCTTACTTTCTGAAGTTGCTCCTTTACTTCTAAGGTACTGCACTGCAGGTAATATATTTGACCCTGGCCCCATATATGTATAGTGATTATTACTCATTCGTAAATTGAATTAAGTTATTACGAAAGTTTAGCATACAATGTCTCTTTTGTCTCATTGCCATTTACAAAGGTACCAGACGTGTATGTCCCGCCATTTTAAACAAATGAAATACTCTATTATAAATATTTATGATATAATTAAATATGAATAAAAAAAACCAATATTATTTCATTGACCAGAATGTAATTACTATGAAGATAGTTAATTGGGGTATATCTAATACTGCAACACTAACAGGAGAGACCTCA
>CAZCMP010000069.1:897-1883 GCA_964500005.1 uncultured Thermococci archaeon | reverse complement strand
TGAGATCCCAGATCTAGAGCCTCCTGGGATGAGAGCAAATATCTGACTAATACCCATTAGAAGGGATTGTTTCCAAGTAATATCTTTAAATTCCACCTCCTTGGGCTCATTCCTTCTTTCAATTAATATCATAGCTATACCCCATACTATTAGGGAGATAGCGATTGTTATGTTTCCTCTAAGGGAGGACTCAATTGTAGACTCAAAAAGTAATCCAACTATTCCCACAGGTAGTATGGAGGCAAAGATTTTAAGGTAGAGGGATATTTTTTCCTTCCCAAAGATATCCTTAAAAAGGAAGTGAAAGTAGAAAAGTATCAATGCCAATGTTGTACCTAGATGAAGAATTGAAAGTAGGTATGTGTCCATCTCAATATCAAGTAACTGGGATGTGAGTAGAAGATGTGCACTACTTGATATGGGGAGTAACTCTGTAATACCTTGTTGTATACCTAATATTACTACTTTAAATATGTCCATGTTTCATATATGCTATATTAATTACATATGGTATATTCTACTTATATGAGAAGAAAAAAACTAGGGGTTATATCTCTTTCGGTATTAATATTGTTATTCTCATTTATGGGAGTACATGCTTTAGAGCCTTCCCTTTCCTTCTACCCTTCAAGTGGAGTGATATCAAATATTGAGGAGGGATTTACTATTGATATCCTAATTGACTCTGGTGGATATGAGGTAGACAAGGTAAGAGCTGTGGTAAAATTTGATCCAGCTGTTTTACAACTTAGAAGAGCACTTAGAGATAACTCCCTATTTGAGTTATGGCCAGATGACCAACAGAGTACGGATAATACAGAGGGAATTGTGATGTTAACAGGAGTTATCCAAACAGAGGGTACCCCCCTTTATGTAACGCAGGATTTACCTGAGGTATTGGCTAGGTTAGAGTTCGATGTAATTACGCAAGAGAAACAGGATGTGGTATTTGAATTTGAACATTCAGGATTAGATGAGGAGTTAAA
>CAZCMP010000069.1:308-887 GCA_964500005.1 uncultured Thermococci archaeon | reverse complement strand
AGTCAGTAATTATTGATGGGACATCCTCATTAAATATTCTTACGACCAAGCCTTCCTCTGCAACATTCTATTTAGATATTGAGGATATACCAGAGACAGGTATAGATATGAATAGTTTAGGCATTATTGTAGGGATAGTTTTAATACTTGTGGGAGCTTTTGTAAGAAGTAGTAGGGTTGAGATACTTCCAACTAGACGTGGTACTGTAGTACTATCCGAATAGATATTGATTATGAGTTGGATATTTGATATCATTTTTTACCATATATTGCCGAGATAGCTCAGTTGGTAGAGCATCTGTCTGAAGAACAGAGGGTCCCCAGTTCGAGCCTGGGTCTCGGCATATGCGAGAGTAGTTCAGTTGGCTAGAACGACACATTGCCAATGTGTAGGTCGCGGGTTCGAACCCCGTCTCTCGCTCCAATCTTTTCAATGTAGTGATATCTACCTATTCCTAATATACTGTTTAAATTTGTTTATCCACTTTGCTATCCTCTTTCTATGCTTGAGCCCTACAGAGAGAACAATATACAGGAGAGTAAAGAACAGGATCCATTTATCAAAGAGGTTAATATATT
>CAZCMP010000069.1:0-298 GCA_964500005.1 uncultured Thermococci archaeon | reverse complement strand
AATCTCCTCCGACTCTGTATCCCATATATGCGATTAACAAGGAGTATATATATGATCCTAGAAATACTGTTAAGGAAAATAATATTAGATTTAACTCCAATACCCCAGAGGCCAAGCTCGAGACAACTCTAAGATATGGAACAAAGCGAGTAAAGAAGATATATATGTAACTTCTTTTTACAACCCTTTTTTTGTTCCTATCCAGTTTCTTTCTATCAATATTTAGGAATCTTCCCTTACCATCTATCCAATCATATATTTTGTCGCCAGTAAGAACCTTCCCAATTAAGTATACTGG
>CAZCMP010000068.1:0-1951 GCA_964500005.1 uncultured Thermococci archaeon | reverse complement strand
CTACGAGGTATACCAGATTTAAGGGAGAGTGAGTCTTGAGTAATATGATAACTCTCTCTAAATTCTTTTATCTGTCTGAGAGCAATTCTTTTTTGCGCCTTAGCATCTAACTCACGAAGTTCTTTTTGGGTAAACATCTCTTTCCTGGCTTCTTCCCAGGGTATTAATACTGATTTGTTCATTTTATTTATACTAATTTTATTTTTCTCCTAACTGCCTTTTGTATCTCTCTAAGTGGTGTTTTTTGAGTTTTCTTTTTAAAAGCGCAGAGAATTACAATATCATCATTTTTGTGCATTATATTCTATGTATACTTTCTTTCGGTTTGATTGTGCCATATATGCCACACGATGTCAACTTATATGACATATTGTATTTAAAAGGAATTAAATATTTCTGAAAAGTTTAGTATAATGATTGTTACGGGGTGTAGTTCAGATGGCTAGAACGCTTGCATGGGGTGCAAGAGGTCGCTCGTTCAAGTCGAGTCACCCCGATTTTAATCAGGTGCTGTTAATTCTCCAATAGATACATCGAAACCATATTTTAAAAGATTCATAACTGTATATCCCACACAGCCAGTAGGAACATAATCCTTTTTTAACCATTCTCTAGCTATTGGATATCTATCAATATATACAGGTATATTTTGTACAAAGTCTACTTGAATTTTTTCTTTGTCATACTTAATATCAAACTCCTTCAAAGCCTTTTTAATTGGCTCATATACAAGATAGAGACCAGATACTGTAACAATCTTGATATCACCTCTTAAGAGGAGATCTGCCAACATATCCCATTCCTTTCTTCCTCCCTTTGGAGTTTCTTCTCCATTTTTAGTTTTAACTGTATATATTGTGTAATCTCCCATTTGAGATATTTTTGAGAGGAGATCATTGTAGTCAGAAGTCTGTTGAAAAAATATTAAGGGGATATTACTGTCCAATACCTTCCTAATATATTCATCCCTTTTGTTTAGATACTCTTTAGTAACATACCTTTTGTTTTGAGTAGGGATTGTGTTCTCACTAAAGAAAGGATGTACAAGAATATTTAATTTCCCATTAGACAGTTTACAGATATTTAGGAAATATTCTAAACTCTTGCCCTTAGCCTTTGTTACTTCAATATCCTTTCTCAATGCGCAATTCTAACATTAATATACATATGTAGGAAATAGTATATATAATATTGGTGTAACAAAGTAAGTATTTTTACGTAATAGTAGATGATAAATAAGATTGAAAATAGACAGGATTTAGAAGAACTCTTTAGATGGTTAAACGAACCACTTTACAAATATATATATGTAAGATGTGGATATAACAGGGAGTTAGCTCAAGATATTACACAAGATGTATTTCTAAAGGTATGGGACAAGAGAGAGACCTTTAATCCTAAGAAGTCTACACTTAAAAACTGGGTATACATTATTGCTAGAAACCATATTGTAGACCTTTACAGAAAGAAGAAGATTAACTTAAAGACTTTAGATGAAGATATACAAGGAAGTGTTAAAGATCATAGTTTAGATACTGAGAATGAACTAATGATGTGCCAGGTGTTAAAGAATTTGAATAGGCTTAAGGAAGGGGACAAGGAGGTAATAGTACTTAGATATATTGAGGATTTAGAGATAGCTGAGGTAGCACAGATAATTGGAAAGAGTGAGAATACAACTAAAGTTATGATACATAGAGCAGTAAAGAGATTAAAATTTTTAGTAAATAAATAATGAATGAGAATGAGATTTTAAAAAAATTAAGTGAATTTAATTCTAAGCCAAGTAAAAAGTGGCAGGAAGAAACCTTGGAGAAGTTAAATACCACTGTAACTAATTCCTTAGATATTCGTAATAGTAATATGAACTTAAATAATTTAAATAATTCTTTAAACATGAATAAGAAGTTCAGACCAATTGTTGCTTTAGATCGGAAGAGCGTCGTGTAGG
>CAZCMP010000067.1:0-1989 GCA_964500005.1 uncultured Thermococci archaeon | reverse complement strand
ACTTTAATACAGGACAATTTACCAGAGCTATATAATAACCTGGTAATTGCTCAGACAAAGAGCGGAGGCTACCATATTTACTATAGATGCACCCAGATAAAGGGAAATATTAAACTAGCTAACAGACCCACAACAGCGGAGGAGAGAGAGCAAACCTATAAGAGTGAAATAACCAGCGGAGCTAAAGAGGAGGACGCTAAGAACCGCTCTATAAATGATAAGGTAAGGGTATTAATAGAAACCAGGGGAGAGGGAGGATATGTAATAGCCCCTCCTACTCCAGGCTATAAGTTTATCCAGGGAGACCCTGGTAAGATAGCCACTATTACACCTCAGCAAAGGGATATAATATTAAACATAGCAAATAGTTTTAATGAGCTGGTAGAGGAGAAACCAAAGATAAAAACTACTCCTCAGCCTATTTACGGAGCCCCAGGACTAACACCCTTTGAGGACTATAATAACAGGGGAGATATAGTAGGCTTACTTAAAAGTAAAGGCTGGAGGATAGTAGATGAGAGAGGAGACAGGATTAACCTACTCAGACCAGGAGATACAAAGAGTAAGAGCTCTGGTAATTTCCATACAAGGCTCAGAGTTTTAAGAGTATTTAGTAGCTCTACAGAGTTTAACCCAGAGAAAGCCTACAACCCAGCCCAGGTATTTAGCCTACTGGAATGTAATGAGGATAATAAGGTAGCCTACAGGAAACTTTTAGAGCTGGGCTATGGAGAGCCCTTTAAGGGAGATAAAAAAGCTACTACCCAGATAAAAACAGAGCAGGTAAAAGTAGAGGCAGTAAACAAAGTAAACAGAGAAACCTCTGTAATATCTATCCCAGGAGATAGCTTAAATGTAGAAAATATAAAGACAGCTATAGGAGAGGAGGTAGTAATAACCTCTCCAGGAACAGAGGCAGAGGCTGAGGTATTACAGGCTATAGCCCTTATAGAGGAGACAGATAAGAGGATATATATAAAACAGGGCTCTGAAACAGAAATAAGAAGCTATGAGTATAAACTCCAGGCTATAATCAATAAATACGCAAAGATAGAGGTAGAGAGAGGGGAGCTACAGACCAGGGATATAGATAACTTTTTAGATGAGGTAATAGAGAACGCTGGAAAGCTGGAGGCTACCGACAGGGATAGATATTTAAAACTCTTTACCTCTCTGGAGGAGGTTAAAGCCCTGGGTATTACAGAGGAGAGCCTGGAGATTACAGTAGAGAGGCTGAGGACAAATAAAGAAAAAGAAACCCAGACCAGGGAGATAAAAAAGCTACTCTCTGAGGCTAAGGAGTTACAGGATAAGGGAGAGACAGATAAAGCCCTGGAGCTACTGGATAGCAAAGTAAAAGAGGTAAAAACTATTACTACCTCAGGGCTACTACCTCCAGTAATGAGCTTTAAAGCTCTCCAGGAGGAAATATCTACTATACCCCCAGCCTATAAGACAGGATATTTAAGCCTGGATAAGTTTGTAGGCTTTACCCCTGGGGCTATTACCCTTATAGCTGGTAGACCTGGACATGGCAAGACTACTCTACTCTATAACTTACTTTTGGAGATGAGCAGACTCTACCCAGGAGAGAGCTTTTACTACTTTACCTATGAGGAGCCAGTAAAGAACTTAGCTATAAAGCTACTGAACAGGCTAACAGCTACAGACCTCAGCGGACACAAAGGAGAATACCCAGATAAAGCCAAGTTTAATAATTATGAATTTATAAAAGCATATATAAGAACAGAGAGGACAGATATAGCAGAGCTGGAGGAGGGTAAAAGGAAACTCCAGGAGCTCATAGACAGAGGGAGGATAAAGATAATAGACAGAAACTACTCAGTAGAGGAGCTCCATACTCTTTTGGCATACCTCAACAAAAAGGAGAAAATAGGAGCTATTATAATAGACTACATACAAAGGATGAGGACAGAGCGGAGGACTCAGGATAAAAGGACAGAGATAGCTCATATTTCAGACCAGGTA
>CAZCMP010000066.1:0-1993 GCA_964500005.1 uncultured Thermococci archaeon | reverse complement strand
CAATTTGAGGCTGAGGGAAATGTCTGGTCTGTTTCAATAACGCCTGACGGCAAAAGCCTTGTCGTTGGCTCAACTGACACCTATGTCTACTTCCTTGATGTGGACTCAATGCAAAAACATGAGGGCATGGCTTCTTCTTTAAATCTTTTATATCTAGCAATCCCTGTATTACTCATCATAGCAGCTGCCGCGATAATATACACAAAGAAGGTTAAGAAGAAATGAGGGGCAATATGAAAAAAGGCGAAAATTTTGCCAGAAGAACAGAAGAAGCGTTAAAAAGGTATGATAAAGGAACGTTCACTGAAATGGACTTTGACGATTTTATGGAAGAAGCAAAAACATGGTAAAAATAAGCTTTGATCTATATTTTAAATTAACTTTCTCAAAAATAAAAGATAAAGCCCTCAAAACAAGGATTTTAAAATAGCTTCACAAAATTATTTAAATATGAATGAGTATTATTGAAAGGCGGAAGATGAAATGGCAAAAGGTAACAAATCAAATTGTTCAATAGTTGAAAAACGACTTCAGATTTTATGGGGATCTCGTTTAAATGAGAACCTGGATATAAAAAAAGCCGTAAGAATTCAAGAAGAGCTTAGAAAAAAATCTGGGGGCTGGAATGGAAGTGCCGAGGTAGCAAAATGGAGAAGACTCCATTAATAATTTTGGATACTTCTGTAATTATAAAATGGTTTACAAATGAAGAAAATAGTGACAAATCTATTGAATATAGGGACAAATATATCGACAGAGAAATTGAAATTATCGAACCAGACCTCCTACTTTATGAAATCTCTAACGCTTTGAGATATAATCCTAATTTTAAAGAAATAGATGTCATGAATGCTCTCGACAGTATATTTGATTTAGGAATAGAAATAATAACACCAACTAGAAAATTACTTTACGATACTATTGAAATAAGTTATAAATATGATATAACAGGTTATGACGCCACCTATATTGCCTTAAGCAGGGAATTATCTGGAAAGTTAATCACTTCTGATAAGAAATTATTTGAGAAAACTAAGGACATGTTGTCTATTGAAATTCTTTGATATTTGTTTTAAGAAAATTAAGACGCATATAAAAGACAGGCATTAACATCATCTCTTGTTAGCCCCGTATACTCCTTCAGTAGTTCATCAACGGTATAACCATTAGCCAGAAGATTTAGAATATTAAATCTAAACAAGGTCATACATAATCTGGCATGTATCGCACTTGTAGACTATCTCTTTTCTGCCCTTGTCAGTTACCTCTGTCCTAATTAGGGGCCTTCCACACCTCTCGCATGAGTACCCTTCTCTCCTGACACGAATTGAGGGTATCTGGGGCCTTGGCGCAACTGGGTAGTTGTCGTAGTATGGGTCGTATTCCCTCTGTTGGCGGACTGCCGGAAGGTAAGTTTCCTGGACGTACCTTTCTTCGGGGTAGTACCTCTTTTCGTAGTACTCCCGCTCCCTTGGTTTTGCCCGCTCCCTTTCAATCCTTGGAGGCATTTCCCCATTCTCAGTAAGGGCGCTTCCGATAATTGCTCCAATAAATATTGGGTAGATGTAGAGGACGGCAGTTATCAGCATATAGAGCTTTGTCCCTGTGGGGACAGTAAATGGAATCCTCATGACAATGCCGGGCTCTAGGAAGTCACCAACTATAAAGGATATTACAAGAAATATGATAAAGACGATTAACGCGCATACAGAAAATGCCCCGATTGAATACTTTACACTTCTGGATCTCTTGCCCCCAACAATCCCCGCAACCATAGGCCCGATAACTGGCGCCCATATCATAAGAATCGTTAAAAGGACCATCCAAAGCGATGATTTTAGGATATTTTCTATGTTATCGTCTGACATCAGTGATAATTGATTTTTTCTATTTATAAGTTTTTCCTATCAAAAACGTTATGTACTATTATTATACAGTGGTCGGCATGGAGCACCATAGGAGATATTGAAACCCGTTTTGCATTTTTTAATAA
>CAZCMP010000065.1:0-2012 GCA_964500005.1 uncultured Thermococci archaeon | reverse complement strand
GTAACAGGGATACTCCTGTCATTTTTGAATACTCTTGTCATTCCTTTTTTAATTCCTAGTATAGCTTTCATATTTTTATTACTGTATCTCGATACCTACACCAGCAGGCATCTGAAGATGCTGCAAAGCATCGATAGTTTTTGGTGTTGGATCAATAATGTCTATTACTCTTTTATGAGTACCAATCTCAAAATGTTCCATTGAACTCTTATAGATGAATGGTGACCTATTAACTGCAACCTTCCTTCTTCTAGTAGGAAGAGGTATTGGACCAGCGACTTTAGCACCTGTACTAATTGCAGTCTCTATGATACTTTTAGAAGACTTATCTAATACTACAGAATCGTAGCCTTTTAACTTCACCCTAATTTTTGAACCTGTTTCACTCATTCTATCTTAAAGAGCTAAATTAAACTTTAAAGTACAGGGAGGTAAACCTCCCTGATTAACTTTCTTACTTAACGACTTCAGTGACAACTCCCTTCCCTACTGTTGCACCACCCTCTCTAATTGCAAATCCTTGACCTTTTTCAATTACTACTGGAGCAACTAACTTAACGCTAAATTCAGTATTATCACCAGGAGCAACCATTTCAATTCCCTCTGCTAATGTTACCTCACCAGTTACATCAGCTGTTCTTACATAGAACTGTGGTTTGTACCCTGTTACAAATGGAGTGTGTCTACCACCCTCTTCTTTGCTTAAGATATATACCTGGGCTTTGAAGTCTGTATGGGTCTCTACTGATCCTGGCTTTGAGAGTGTTTGTCCTCTTTCAACATCAGTTCTCTTAAGACCTCTTAGCAAAATTCCAACATTATCTCCAGCCTGGGAGTCTTTCATTGATTTGTTAAACATTTCAATACCAGTAGCTGCAGTTTTTTGTGGTTTCCTCCCCATACCCAATATCTCAACATCTTCATTTAATTTCAAAACTCCTCTTTCAATTCTTCCTGTTACAACAGTACCTCTACCCTCAATTGAGAAAACATCCTCAATTGGCATTAAGAATGGCTTTTCAACATCTCTCTCAGGGATTGGAATGAATTCATCAACTGCATTCATCAACTCTCTTGCAGAGGCTAATCCTTCCTCTTCACCCTTTTCCGCCTTAAGTGCATCACCTACAATTATTGGAGCATTTGCATCATATCCATACTTTTCTAAAAGGTCAGCAACATCTGCTTTTATTAATTCCAAAATCTCATCATCTGCATCTCCGAACTTGTTTATGAAGACAACCATCTTAGGAACACCTACCTGTTTTGCTAAAAGTATATGCTCTTTTGTTTGAGGCATAGCACCATCATCTGAAGATACAACCAAGATTGCACCATCCATTAGAGCAGCCCCAGTAATCATATTTTTTATGTAGTCTTTATGACCTGGGCAATCTACTAAAGCATAGTGCCTTGTATCTGTTTCAAACTCAACATGTGCTACTGCAACTGTAATTGATTTGGCTCTTGACTCTGGATCTTTATCCAATTTATCAATCATTTTATCTTTCTCCCCTGAGAAAGCATTAAGAATACCTCTTACCAATGTAGTCTTACCGTGATCGATATGACCCAAGGTTCCGATATTCATGTGTGGCTTTGTTCTTTCAAAATCTGCCATGAATATATTTTAATTAATTTATATATATTTATTATTGTTTTTAACAATACAATACCCTATTTCAAAAAACAGTAGAGTACGCATGGAATATTATCAAAAAGAGACTATTAATGCAAGTGTTTGTTCAGCAATTAAAGTATCTTGAATTTAAAAATCCAAAATACTAACTACCACTCTTTACACCAGCTATCTCATCTGCAACATTCCTTGGTACCTCTGCGTAATGGGAAGGCTCCATATTTGCACTACCTCTACCACTAGTTAAGGATCTAAGTTCAGAAGTATATCCAAAAAGTTCTGCAAGTGGTACTAGAGCATTTATCACTGTAATACCATTCCCAATATCCTCAGTACCTTGAATCTGTCCTCTCTTACTACTTAAAGAACCAGT
>CAZCMP010000064.1:1471-2016 GCA_964500005.1 uncultured Thermococci archaeon | reverse complement strand
TAGAGTATGGTTTTGATTCTCTAATTGTAACCTTATCACCAACATTTAGATCCTCACTTGTATGAGCAAAGAATATCTTCTTCTTGTTTACAACCTTTCTGTATACTGGATGGGAGTGTAGGGTATCAACTCTTACTCTAACAGTACTATCCATACTGTTACTTACAACTACACCATCTAATTCTCTTTTCTTACCCTTGTTATCTATCATTTTATTATTTATTAATTATCTAAAACGGCTTGTATTCTACCAATTTTACGTTAATGTCTCAAGCCTATATATCTCTTTTCATAACGAATTTAGTCTTTACTGACAATTTCTGAGCTCCTAATCTCATTGCCTCTCTTGCTATCTCTTCTGATACCCCACTTAATTCAAAAAGCATGTTACCTGGCCTTACAACTGCAACATATCCCTCTACATCACCCTTTCCTGCAATCATCTTACTGTTAGTTCCCTTATGAGTGTATGGCTTATGAGGGAAGATTTTTACCCACACCTTACCTTTTCTTTTCATACTATTGGTTATTGCTCTCCTACCTGC
>CAZCMP010000064.1:0-1461 GCA_964500005.1 uncultured Thermococci archaeon | reverse complement strand
TGCTTTAATCCAACCATTTTCCATTGACTTAAGACCGTAATCCCCAAAAGCTATGGAGTTATTGTTAGAAGCAATACCTCCCATCTTTCCTCTAAACTCTTTTCTGTATTTTCTTATCTTAGGTTGCAACATGTCTATTCTTCATCATCAATATTATTTTTTTCTCCTCTGTATACCCATACCTTTACACCCATTAATCCAGCATCCATAGTCTGAGCAACTTCTTGAGCATAGTCTATATCAGCTCTTAGAGTTTGTGCTGGTACAGAGCCTGCATTTGCTTTCACTGTTCGTGCCTGACTTGCATTGTTAATTCTTCCAGAAACCCATATCCTAATACCCTTTGCACCCGCCATCATAGCTTTCTCCTTTGCACTTGCAACTAGTAACTTACTAGGTTGTCTCCTCTCAATACCATCAGCTATACTTCTTGCGATTATGGTTGCAGATATATCTGCCTTCTTAACCTCTCTAATTTTTACTTCAACATCCATCTTAGTCATTCTCTTTAAATTCTTCTGTAAGATATCTATTCCTTCTCCACCTCGACCGATTGCTACACCTGGCCTAGCAACAAAAACCTCAACATCAATCTTATTTGCAGTTCTCTTAATTCCAATGGTATCAACACCCGCATCTTTCATAGCTTTTTTAACAACACTCTTAATCTCTAAATCTTGAGACAAGATTTTAGGATAGTCTGCTTTAGAAGAATACCAGACAGAATTCCATGTCTTGTTTATCCCCATTCTAATTGCATTTGCATTTACCTTTCTTCCCATTATTTGACCTCTAACTCTAAATTAATATGTGATCTCCTCTTTAATATTCTTGAAGATCTTCCTCTTGATGCAAACCTACCTCTTTTAAATGTAGGAGCAGCATCTACAGACACATGAGATATCACTAAACTCTCTTTGTCAGCACCAAATTTCTCATTTGCACTTGCTATACCACTGTTTACTGCCTTCTTTAGAAACATCGTTCCCTTCTTATTCGTAAATTGTAAAATATCTAATGCCTCTAGAACTTTTTTTCCTCTAATCAAATCTGCCACAAGCCTCAACTTCTGAGGAGATTGCGCTATATTCTTAACTTGTATTTTAGTCTTTTTTTCTTCCATATTTCTATTCTTCAAATCTACCACTACTACCATATACTTTAGCCAATTTACCCTTCTTAGCATGACCCTTAAACTTCCTAGTCTGAGAAAACTCTCCCAATCTATGTCCAATCATTGATTCCTCTATTAATACCTCTTCATGTTTCTTCCCATTATGTACTCCAAAGGTTAAACCAACCATCTGAGGGGTAATTGTGGAGGCTCTTGCCCATGTCTTAATTGGTTTTCTAACACCACTTGCAAGTGCCTGTTCTACCTTCTTTTGTAATTTTTCATCTACATATGCTCCTTTTTTTAGTGACCTAGACATATATCTTTTATCCTAAATTATTTCTTTG
>CAZCMP010000063.1:0-2020 GCA_964500005.1 uncultured Thermococci archaeon | reverse complement strand
GAGTGCATCGTATCTTTAAACTTTAGGGACAGGGCACCGTCGTCAGTTGTGATAAACTGATCCCTTACCTTGAGAAAGAAGTTTCTCCTTGACTCCAAGACCTCAGTTTTTGAGAGCTCCTTTTTATTTTCAGATTCAAAATAATCAGAAATTATTGAAAGGTCCATCTGTTTAATCCCTCTCAAACCTAAATATGCTTCGTAGCGAGATTAGCCCTTCATTGGACTCCAATACCCCTGCTCTGACTTCCCTTAACACCCTGTGGGCGGTGAAAAACTTTTTTGATGGATGTAGCCTGTGAACCTCCTTTAATAGCGGGCATCCAAATCCGGGTGACTCGTATCCAGATATTCTAGCAGAGATGTATTTCACTTCTTTTTTCTTCATGGCCAGAAGCGAAGGTAGATTGATCCTTATCATTCCATCCTTAATCAATATTGTTTGGGAGCCTGTTGGAAGCAGATCCCCAAAGGCTATTGCCTTTATGCCACGCTTCTTTGTGGCCTCTATTATCTTCCCCTCCATATGCTTGTGGCACCTTCCACACGGGTGGTACCTCCCTTCAAGAGCCCCTTCAATAATCTCAGAGATGTCCCCTTCTATATACTCATGAGGTATTGAAAGCTCTGTAACAACATTTTCAATTATCGACCTTGTCCTCTTTGGGACGATCATATCTGAGGGGTAATAGGTGAGTGCAACAACGTTAAATCCCATCTCTTTTAGTAAGAAGACCGTTGAGGTGCTGTCTAAACCACCAGAGTAGGATACTGCAACTGTGATCTCCTTGTCAATTTTCTTTCTTTTCTTTTGGATATAATCCCTAAAGAACTCAAGGATGTCCTTATGCTCACCTTTAGCCTTTTTTAGAAGTTTTTCAATTGTGTTTAAGGAGTCAAGTAGCTTAAGCTCACTCACTACCTCTTCAGTGCTTTCAATTACGGTGACTGGCTTTCCTATCTCTTCGCTTAGCCTCCCTGCTACCCATCCGCCCGGCCCAATGAGCATCGATTTATCTGACCTATGGTAGCCGCAGATGATTAGGACTTCATCATCCTTTACCCATTTTATCCTGGGTCCTGTGGAGGTATCCTGGCCTATGTCCTCCCTTATCCTCTTTATCCGCTCTTTTACCTCTTCTATCTCCATTAAATGAAATATCAAAAGGTTTATATTAAATTATTTCCGTATACTAGTCATGATAAACGATGAGGTAGAGGTCCATCCGGATGCTTTTATTCATAAAAATTCTTTTATCAACGGCAAGGTAAAGATTGGAAAAGACGCTAGTGTCTGGCCATTTGCAGTTTTAAGGGGCGACATTGAAAGAATTGAGCTCGGGGAAGGCAGTAATGTTCAGGACAACGCTGTTGTCCACACTGATTTTGATAAACCTGCTATTATCGGAAAGAATGTTGTCATAGGCCACTGTGCAGTTGTGCATGGAGCTGTAATAGGCAATAATGTCTTGATAGGCATAAATGCAACTGTTTTGAGCGGGGCGAGGGTCGGCAACAACTGCATCATAGGGGCTGGGGCTGTAGTTAGTGAGAACATGGAGATACCTGACAACTCAATTGCTGTGGGTGTACCGGCTATGGTCATAAAAAGGGCCGATGAAAAGACTGAAGAGAGGATAAGGAAAAACGCCGAATCCTATATAGAGCTATCAAAGAAGTATAAATGATCCCAAGATTATTATGATAATATCATCACTATCGAGAAAAATATCTGATTTTATCCTAAAGCCCGCCTACAGGATTTATGAAAAAAAACTGATAGGGGAGATAAAGAAGGAGGCTGTTCCAGGCCACGTAGGGCTGATAATGGATGGGAACAGAAGGTTTGCCGCATCCAAGGGGCTTCCAGCATACTTTGGGCATGAGATGGGCATGAAAAAGGCCGAGGAGCTTTTGGACTGGGCAAACGAGATTGGGATTAAGATAGTGACGTTATACGCTTTTTCTACAGAGAACTTCAAGAGGGATACAAAAGAGGTCAACTTCATAATGGATATGCT
>CAZCMP010000062.1:0-2053 GCA_964500005.1 uncultured Thermococci archaeon | reverse complement strand
GTGAACAGACATTTGGTCTCCATCGAAGTCGGCATTAAATGCTTTACATACCAAAGGATGTAATCTAATAGCTTCACCTTCCACTAACTTAGGGTAGAAGGCCTGAATACTATACTTATGCAATGTAGGAGCACGATTTAAAAGGACTGGTTTCCCATCAATAATTTTTTCTAAGATGTCCCAAATAATGTCCTCTTCTTCCTCTATCATATCTTTTGCAACCCTAACATTTGGAGCAAGTTCTTGATCAAGTAAATCATGTATGACGAAAGGTTTGAACATTTCTAAAACAACGGACTTAGGGATACCACATTGATCTAATTTCAAACTTGGATCTCCAACAATTACTGCACGACCCGAGTAGTCTACTCTCTTACCTAAAAGATTCTTTCTGAATATACCCTTCTTACCTCTTAAATCGTCAGTTAGGGATTGATATGGTAGTCTCTTACTATTCATCATAGGCTTAGATGGTCTATGGGAGTTATCAATTACCGCATCAACAGACTCCTGAAGCATTCTCTTTTCATTTCGCAATATTACATCAGGTGCACCAATCTCTATTAATCTTGCTAACCTATTATTTCTGTTAATAATTCTCCTATACAAGTCATTAAGATCTGATGTTGCGAATTTACCTCCTGGTAGAGGAATAATTGGTCTTAATTCTGGAGGAAGAACTGGTAATACCTCAATTACCATCCAACTGGGATCAATTCCATTTAATTTGAATCCTTCCAAGTATTGTATTCTCCTTATGGATGCCAATTTCTTGTCACCCTTCTCTTTCTTTACACTCTTCCTTAATTTCCCTAACTCCTCCTCAATATCTAAATCTTCTAGAAGTTTTTTAATTGCTTCTGCTCCCATTAATGCAGTAAAGAAGAGTAAGCCCCTATCCTCTAAATCAATATATTCATCCTCAGAAAGTACCGATCCTACAACAACCTTTTCAATTAGTAATTGTAATTTAGAATAGAAACTATCTAATTCCTCTTCTCTCTCAGCATAATCTTTTCTTACCTTGGCTATACTCTGTTTCTTTTTATGTTCTAATTGACTAATTTTGAAATCAGCACCACCCTTTTCCTTCTTAGCAATCTTTAAATCACTATCATACATAGCCTCTGTTACTTTTAATTCCTCTTCCAATTCTGTCTTCAGACTGTTAATCTCATCTTTCTTAAGAGCCTCTAATTTAGAAATCATCTCTTTTCTCTTCTCATTCTCAATCTCCACAACCATATATCTAGTGTAGTAGATTACAGAGAGGAGTTTTTTGTGAGACATATCTAATACAATGGACATTTTGTTGGGAATACCGTAAGCAAACCATACATGAGCAACAGGTACAGACAATTTAATATGACCCATTCTCTCTCTTCTTACATCCTTAGTTGTAACCTCTACACCACACTTGTCACATACAATCCCCTTGTATCTAATCTTCTTGTACTTACCACAGTAACATTCATAGTTTTTGGTAGGACCAAAAATCTTCTCACAGAAAAGACCATCCGGTTCTGCTCTAAATGTTCTGTAGTTGATTGTCTCTGCTTTTGTAACTTCTCCATATGACCAATCCAAGACTTTCTCTGGTGAAGCCAAAGTTAGTCTTAAAGCGTCAAAATCTTCGAAAGCATTTTTATGATTGTGATTATTCATTATCAGAAACCTCCTGAGATTTTTTTGAAATTAATTCCATATTTAAACAGAGTGCATTTAACTCCTTAATTAATACCTTAAAGGATTCTGGAACATTTACACTCTCTATCTTCTCTCCATGGATTATTGCTTTGTAAGCAGCAGATCTACCCTTAATATCATCAGATTTAATGGTCAACATCTCTTGAAGAGCATATGGAGCACCATGTGCTTCTAATGCCCACACTTCCATTTCTCCGAATCTTTGACCACCCCTTTGAGCCTTACCACTTAATGGTTGCTGTGTAACTGCGGTATATGGCCCTGTAGATCTTGCATGTACTTTTTCATCTGCAATATGGTGTAACTTAAGAATATATTTTATTCCAACAGTTACCTTTCTTGGTAA
>CAZCMP010000061.1:921-2066 GCA_964500005.1 uncultured Thermococci archaeon | reverse complement strand
TTCGTACTATAAGTTAGCTGGGTAAGGGTGAAATGGTAGTGTAAGAGACTACCGGGTACTGTAGTAATACAGTACTGCGTGGCAACCCCCCTTGGAGCAAGGTTAAACCGCATAGATAGATGATCATCTAAAACAGAATCCGGCTTATTTGATACTTACACAACTCCCCCTTTTCTGATATTATAGGTCTGATAAATTCTTGAATATACATCATGGCACCAGTCGAACTCTTTTTTGATCCAGAATCTGAACATGGAGATTCCCATGACTCACAAGAATTCCTTAAAGAGAGAATCGCCTTGGGTTACCTCTTTCGAGATATTTCTGATGATAATCCATCTCGTTTAAACGGATATACGGGTCTTGATCAGGTAATAATGTATAGTTTTGCGACAACTGATTCAATTGAGGTTGAAATTCTTAAGGCTGATATAATTTCGTTAGCTCAAGAACTTGATAAGTATGAGATAGATGAGGAATTTGTTGATTTAACCAATGACCAACAGAGATGTATTCTTCTCAAAATATCTAGGTTTGTACTTGAGAAAGTTCTTACCGATGATAATAGGTCAATCTGGTCTGATTTAACAGGCTTAGAGCAGGTGATACTTTTTGAGTATGGGCCAATTAGTTCAAAGGAGTTAATGGATATTAAAAGGAAACTTTATTCAGTACAGATAGAATTAAGGGGTGGTTCAACTCTTAGAAAAGGTGATGATTTTTTAAACTACGCTCTAGATCAAGAGGTTTTTTAACTAAGGGAATTCTTCCCACTGATATACTCCCGTGAGGAAATTTTGTCTTTACCCTCTATTTGTAATTCTAAGACTTCAATGCAGTAGTTACAATCTTTTGTTGCAAAGTAAAGGGCCGAATTTTCTACAAAGAGAGCACCAGGAATTTTGTTGTGTGTTTTTTTTACCAAAGAGCCTTTAAATATCTTTACTCGTTTTTCGTCAATGTAACACCAAGCAACTGGCCAAGGAATCATTGCTCTAATTAGTCTCTCAATGTATTCTGGTTTCATTTCATCCCACTTGATTTCTGCGTTTTCTTTAGATATATCCTTCTGCCAACAATATGTGGCTTTACTTTCATCTTGTTTAACAGGTTGTATCTTTCCTTTAACCCATTCCTCTAGGGTG
>CAZCMP010000061.1:0-911 GCA_964500005.1 uncultured Thermococci archaeon | reverse complement strand
GTGTCCCCTATTGTTTTAGCAGATATTTTGACTAATCTCTCTCTTAAAGACAGGTTTGTATCAGTATCAGATACTGGTTCTTTAAATATTTTTAAAATGTCTCCTTCGTCCAGTCCAGGAGACATAAGCATTACAGTGATTCCTGTTTCTTTCTCTCCTTCTAAAATGGCTTTTTGAATTGGTACTGCTCCCCTGTATTTAGGTAGTATTGAGAAGTGGATATTTACGGATTTGTATTTTGGGTAATCGATGAAGAAGTCCGGTAGTATTTCTCCGAAAGCTTTACATACTATTAATTCAGGATTAAATTCTTCTAAGGCTTTCTGGTATTTTCTTTCCTGTTTTTCTGTATGAAATATTTTAATATGGTTTTCTAGTGCATACTCTTTAACTTTAGATGGTGTTAATATATGTTTTCTTCCAATCGGTTTATCTATCGTAGTTATAGCTCCTACGATTTGAAATCTCGGGTCGTGGTGTAGTGTATAGAGTGTAGCAACTGATTCCCAATCGGTACCAAGAAAAAGGGTTTTAATTGGTTGCTTGATTAAATCTCTCATATGGATAATTTTACTGTAATATCAATTAAATTGCTATATAATATCCAACGAAATGAATTCTTCAGAATTTAAATACAATTTACCACAAGAGTTGATAGCAAAGTATCCTCCTAAAAAGAGGGGTACTACAAATCTGCTAGTTTTAGATAAACAGTGTGGAGATATTCAGCATAGGAAATATTTTGATATCCCTGAATATATCCAAGAGGGCGATATTGTGGTACTTAATGAGACAACAGTACTAAACAGTAGAACTTTCTTTTTAACACCAAGGGGTAAGAAAGTAGAGGTCCTTTTTCTTGAGGAGAGGGGTAGTAATGTATGGTTTGGTCTAATAGGGAGGGCTAAGGA
>CAZCMP010000060.1:0-2099 GCA_964500005.1 uncultured Thermococci archaeon | reverse complement strand
GAAGAAGAGACAGTCTGGAATTTCTAGCACCTTGTAGAGCATCCAAAGAGAATGCAATTCTAGTTCTGTAATTAATTGAAACAAAGAAATACCTAATATCCATTGGCTCAAAGCCAAGTTCTAAGACCTCAGGTAGAGTAAGGGCTCCACCCTTACTTTTGGAAAGTTTCCCATCATCTTTGTTTAGTAACCACTCGTTATGTATCCAATACTTAACAGAAGGATGTTTAAAAGCCCCAATATTTTGAGCCCTCTCATTAGTATGATGAACTGGAATATGGTCTACACCACCCGTATGGATATCAAAGTACTCTCCTAGAATTGCTGTACTCATAGCAGAACACTCAATATGCCAACCAGGGAAACCATCCCCCCAAGGAGATGACCAATTCATAATATGGTCTTTGTACTTACCTACCCGTTTCATCCAAAGTACAAAGTCAGCAGGATTTCTCTTTTGGGAATCTACATCTACCTCTTGTCTTACAGCCACTTCTTTCTCACTTAGGTCCTGTCCAGTAAAAATATTGTAATCAGGAAGTTTAGTAACATCAAAATATATAGCCTGGTTAGTTTCATATGTATACCCATTCTCCTGCATCTTCTTAACAAGATTAATCATCTCATCTATGTAGTTTGTTGCCCTACACCAACGATATTTCTCTACATCTGCATAAGTTAAACTATTGGGAATTATCTGTCCACTAGGAGTAAGAATATTTAATTCCCTAAAATCATTTAATACACTATCAATATATTTATTCGCAATATCAATTGGTTGAACTCCCTCTTTTTCTGCCTGTCTATCCATCTTGTCTTCTCCAAAATCACTTCCATACTCATCAGTAGAAGACATATGGCCAACATCTGTAAGATTCATCACCCTATCTACTTCGTAACCCAGGTAAAGAAGTGCCCTATGTAGTACATCCCAGTTAATATATGCCCTAAGATTGCCCATATGCATCCTCATATATACTGTAGGACCACAACTATACATGGATATCTTTCCCTCTTTCAAAGGCTGTATACCAACCACTTTTTTATCTAATGTAGAGTATAGTTTCATATTTTCCTTTACTTAAATATCTCTTCTTCCTTCTAATGCTCTTTTTAATGTAAGCCTATCTGCGTACTCTAAGTCAGCACCAGTAGGAAGACCCATTGCTAATCTAGTTAAATGTATTTTACCCTCTTTAATGTAAGTATTAAAGATGTCTTGGATATAGCTGGCAGTTGCTTCTCCCTCTAAACTAGGATTAGTAGCCACAATCACCTCGATCTCTTTCTCACTCTCACTTAAAACAGATTTAATTCTCTCCTCTAACTGCTCAAATCTTAACTCAGACGCAGTTATTCCATCTGCAGGAGATATTACCCCCCCTAGTACAAAATACAAACCATTAAAAATCCCAGAATTCTCGAAAGCTACAACATCCAATGGCTCCTCTACAACACAGATTGTACTGTGATCTCTAAGAGTACTACTACAGATATCGCATATATCTTTGTCTGTAACATTAAAACAAGAGGAACAAAACTTAATCTTCTCATCCATCTCAATTAATGCTCTACCAAGTCTAGTAGCATCTTTGTTAGGAGATCTAAGATAGTGATACGCCATTCTTGCAGCAGATTTTGGACCTACTCCAGGGAGTTTACTAAACTCATCAATTACATTTTCAACAGATTTAGGAAGTACAGACATCTTAACTTAACATACTCTTAATTTTGTCTAAATCAATATCCTGAGCCATTTCCTTTTGTAATTTCTTTTGGTAATCCTTAAAAGCCTCCTTCATATCCTTTTTAAACCTGTCCATCATTCCTGGATCCATTAAATCATCATCTATCCATACATCCTCAAACTCTTGTGCCCCATTCATGAATATCTTTAACATACCATCTTTAGACTCACCAGAGATTCTCTTCTCTCTCAATTTACTTTGCATCTTTTTAGCTTCCATCTGCATCTTTATCAATTCTTTAGGATTTAACATAGAAAAAATGAACTAAAATTTAAATATCCTTAACACGCAATTATACATAATCTGGATACTACATAGATCGGAAGAGCACACGTCTGAACTCCAGTCACG
>CAZCMP010000059.1:0-2100 GCA_964500005.1 uncultured Thermococci archaeon | reverse complement strand
AAGATGCAATCAGGGCTTCCTTGACAACTGAAATCTGATCAAGTAATCCCATTGCACTTTCTAACATGCCCTCGTCAAGAAATTTAGAAAGATATTCATGCTTTGATTCTGCTAAGATTGCTGTTCCTTCTATACCTGCACCTTTTGTTAGCAGAATGTCATCATTTTCTTTTGCACCGCTAGTTGAGAGGTATCTATCTGCAAATCCAATCATTGCTCCGGATAGTATAAGGTCAGTTACCTTTGAAGAAACTTCTGTATGCCCCCCAATAATAGAAACGCCTATCTCTTTTGCCGCACGTTCTATGTCCTTTGAGATTTTTTCAAGCTCTTCTTCTGTTGTCCCTTTTGGCATAATTATCGTGGAAAGAAAAAACATGGGCTTTGCTCCCATTGAGGCAACATCATTGGCGCATACATTTACTACGTGAAAGCCTGCGTTTTTCCCAGCCCCTGTAATGGGATCTTGGGATACTACCATTTTACCAGGGAGCTTTGAAAGGTCAATTACTGCAGCGTCGATTCCTACATTTGGTCCAACAAGGATCTCTTTCTGCTCGCCCCCAAGGTAAGGAAAGACCCTCTTGGAAAGTATTGACCCGTCCACCTTGCCATCGGGTAAGAATCTCATGAAGCCTCTTTGCAGTCTGTTTTAAAAAGGTTACCACTTAGAAAGCCTTATAAACTGCGTTAGGAAAGGTGCTCTACAGCCATTAAGGTGATTATTATGGTAGGACTTAGACCTTCAAGAATTGACAGAATGGTGAATAGGCCTAATTACACAAGAAGAGAATATGTAAGGGCAGTTCCTGGGATTAAGGTAGTCCACTTTGATATGGGAGAGCTTGGAAAGAAGTTTCCCTATGAAGTTTATCTTGAATCTAAAAATGCTTGCCAGATTAGGACAAACGCAATGGAAGCATCAAGGATTGCTGCAAACAGGTATCTTATGAAAGCACTTGGAAAGGCGGCATTCCACTACAAGATAAGGACTATACCGTTCCAGATTATTAGAGAAAACGCAATGGCATCTGGTAAAAAAGCAGATAGATACGGTAACGGAATGAGACTTTCCTTTGGAAAGCCTATAGGCACAGCCGCAAGGGTAGACAGAGGACAGAGGATAATGTCCATCTGGGTAGAAAAGGAAGGTATTGAAGCTGCAAGGATAGCTTTGAAAAAGGCTGCTATGAAACTCCCAACTACCGTAAAGATAGATGTCCAAGAAAGAAACTAATATTTTTAATACTTTTTTAAATTAAAATTTTAAAATTAAATTAATTTATTTTGTGAGATTATAGTAAGTTGAATAGCTATCTGTTAATGCGTATATGTTATCAAAGTTTCTATCTGCTAAAAACTGTGCGCCACTTGCAGATTTTTGTCCTGTGTTGCAGTATAAGACAACTTTCTTATCCTTTGGAATCTTGCCTATCATGATGCCTAGCTTATTGTAGGGTATATTGACTGCGCCTGGTATGTGGCTTTCAGCAAACTGCTCTTCGGTCCTTACATCTACAAGATAAATATTTTCCTTGCTGTCAATCAACTGCTTGAGCTGAGCAGATGAAAGAGTCTTGTAAGTTGATTGAGTTATAGGTTGATTTGTGATCTTTGAAATAACTTGAGATACGTGCTGGTCTACGGCCATCTTTGTATAATCCCTATCTGATCCAGCAAGAACAAAGACTTTTTGCTTCATCTTGAAGAAATCACTTGTCTCATAAGAAATCTTGTAATTACCATTTCTAAGCGTGTTCTGGTCTTGTTCTGAGAGGATTCTTCTCGCAAGATCTCCCGTATGCTCATCAGCATCAGGACCACCAAGAATTATTATGTAGTCATATGTCGAATATCCGCTGTCTTTAACCCCAAAGTAATCAACCATAAGATTGTTCCTCCTAAGTAGTGAAATAAGGTCAGGGTTCATCCCAATGTCAATAGAGTTTGCAACGACAGCAACTTTGCTCTCAGCCATGGCACAGGGCACAAAGCTTAATGAAAGTGCCAATAAAATTAATATGGAAATTGTTTTGCGTCTCATTTTATCACAAAAGGTAATTTCGAAAATTAAATATAAGAGTTTCTATTATTAAATAA
>CAZCMP010000058.1:0-2145 GCA_964500005.1 uncultured Thermococci archaeon | reverse complement strand
CTACACCCTATCCTACACTCTTTCCCTACACGACGCTCTTCCGATCTTTTACACTAATCTATGCGGGATGGTTAACAAAAACGAGAGGGATCAAAGAAGTCATAGAATCCCTAGAATATGTAAATACAGATGTCGAGTTTTTATTAATGGGGAAGTGGGAGGAAGGCTACAGAAAAGAATGTGAAAAACTGCCCGGATGGGCGAAAACAAATTATTTAGGATACAAGCCTCTAGAAGAAGTTTTTTCTTATATAAATCAATCAGATATAGGGATCTGCGTTCTATACCAGATTCCTAATTACGTATTGGCTTTACCTGTAAAAGTATTCGAATATATGGCATTCTCAATTCCCACAGTAATGTCAGATTTTCCATACTGGAAAGAGATGTACTCTGAATGTGCTTTATTTGTAGATCCACATGATCCAAAGGACATTGCAGAGAAAATTAATACACTTATTAAAAATAAAAAACTTAGAGACAAACTAGGAAAACGAGGCGGAGAACTAATAGACTCTGAATACAACTGGGAGAAGGAATCAAAAAAGTTAATCAAGCTTTATGAGGGGCTGTCTTAGAAAAGTAAATCAATAAGAAATGATATAATGAAAATTATTGATTAAGACTTAATGGATTGGAGAGAAATATCTTGAGCAAGATTCTATTTGATATCGGGCATCCCGCAGATGTTCATTTTTTTAAAAATCTGATATGGGAAATGGAAAAGAAAGGGCATGAAACGCTGATCACAGCTAGGAGGAAAGAGAGTACTTTTCAGCTTTTGGACTACTATGGATTTGAGTTCATCGATTTGGGAGAAAACAAGAAAGGCCTCTTTAAAAAGGCAATAGGACTAGTGCAGACAGATTATAAGCTTTACAGAATTTCTAAAAAATTTAAACCTGATATCCTAACAGGTTTTGCAAGCCCTTACATAACGCATGTTGGAAAACTATTAGGTAAAAAATCTATTCTATTCAATGACACAGAGCACGCTAAACTAAACAACAGGCTCTCAATACCTTACTCGGATTATTTCATCACACCATCATCCTTTATGGGCGATTATGGAGAAAAGCATTCTAGATTTGACGGGTACAAAGAGCTAGCATACCTTCACCCGAATTGGTATAAGGATGAAAAAGATGTCCTAAAAGAATTGGATATAAAAAAGAATGAATCATATTTTATAGTAAGATTAGTTTCTTGGCAGGCAAGCCATGATGTCGGCTATAAAGGTGCATCAAAAGAAGACATTCTAAAGTTAATCAATACTCTAGAAAAAACAGGCAGAGTTATTTTAAGCTCAGAGTATTACGACAAGGATTTTGAAGAGTATTACATTAAAGTCCATCCTGCAAAAATTCATACCCTAATGAATCACTCTACAATGTACATTGGAGAAGGGGCAACTATGGCAACAGAAGCCGCAGTCCTGGGTAAGCCAAGCTTATTTGTCTCTCCGCTGATGGGCAAACTAGGGTATGTAGAAGAACTAGAAAAGAAGTATGGTCTTCTCTTCTCATTTGGGACAATAGACGATTCATTAAATAAGGTAAAAGAAATCTTGGAAAGTGATTTTACCAAAGAATGGAAACAAAAGAGAGAGATATTGTTAAAAGATAAGATTGACGTCACATCATTTATGATTGATTTCTTTGAACAGAAACTTACTTAAAAATCAATACTTTTAAATGTAGTAAATAATATGGGAATAAGAGGGAAAGAATATGGAAAAAAATTTAATCATTATGAGTATTTTTGTTGTACTGGGCATAGTTGGGATTGCAATATTCCAGACCAATGTTTTAGGAAGCGGATTTATAGCAGGTACTGGTTATATCCTTGCCACCTTAAGCATAATTATTGGGGTTATTGTAGGAATTATATACAAATAAGACTATTTAATTAAAGGCATCCTACACCCTTGTATACAAACCCTTTTTCGTTCATTTTGTCTTTATTAAAGATCCTTCTGCCGTCAATAACAAGTGGAACCTTCATAAGTTTTTTCGCTTTTTCTAAATTCATTTCCTTGAATATGTTGTGCGATGTCATTACAACAAAAGCGTCTGAATCTTTTAACGCTTCATAGATATCTTTTGAATATGAAACGCCAAACGACTTAATGTAACTCTCATCCAC
>CAZCMP010000057.1:0-2276 GCA_964500005.1 uncultured Thermococci archaeon | reverse complement strand
TCATCCAGTCTGTCAGCATACTCTGTAATTTTGAGTACCCATTGGTTAAGATTTTTCTTTTCCACAGGGGTACCACACCTCTCATGTACTGAGTTATTTACTTCCTCATTTGCACAACCAGTCTTGCATTTCGGACACCAGTTTATTGGTAATTCGGACTTATATGCAAGCCCCCTCTCGTATAGTTTAAGGAAAATCCATTGAGTCCATTTGTAATATGAGGGATTAGAAGTATCAACCTCCCTACTCCAATCAAATGAAAGACCTAATCTCTTAAGTTGTCTTTTAAAATTAGAGATATTCTCTTTAGATATCTCTTGAGGAGGTCTTTTTACTTTAATAGCGTAGTTTTCAGTTGGTAACCCAAATGCATCCCACCCTATTGGATACATCACATTAAAATCCTTCATTCTCTTTAGCCTAGCAACAGCATCCATCATTGAGTAATTTCTAGTATGTCCAATATGCATACCAGGTCCAGAAGGATATGGGAATTCAACTAAAAGATAGTACTTAGGCTTACTTTCATCTAAATCTATAGCCTTATATATATCTCCCTCAAACCACTTATCCTGCCATTTCTTCTCAAATTCTTTAGGGTTATACTCTTTTTGCATATGTAATTATATATAAATATATGTCACTATTCTACTTTAAATACAATCCTTTGAAAAGACCTAAATAGCAACGTTTTACATAGATGTGAAAAATCTCAACAAAGGTTTAAAATTATTAAACACTGAGTTCTTTACTCTGCCGGATTTAAAATAGTACCCATAAAGATAATCTCGTCTAAATCAGTATCATTTATAGTAAAGAAGAAAGGTCTATCTACTATCATTTCAAACCTCTCTGGAGGCTCCGTAGGCATAGATATACTAGCCAACATTTTTATAATTGTTACAGCTGCCGCCTCAGTTCCTCTTTCACTTACATCAATATATGTTTTATGTATTACATCACCAATGAAGGCACTTTCATATATACCCTTAAAATTTGCATCTCCAATATCAAAGGCTTTAACAATACCTAAATTTTTTAAGATATCAACTAACGATTTCTCGTACCTTGTAGTAAACTTTGGTAATTCCAAAGACCCCTCCATCCAAGAGAAATCCTGATCCCACTGTTTCAACTCCTCCAAAGTCAGTCCATTCACAAAATCCTTTATATCAATTCCCTCCTTTGGTAAATATACTCTCATAACATACCTCCCATACTCGCCATATGGAAGTTCGACTGACTGAAACTCTTCATTCTCTTGATACTTAAAATCCGAATCCATAGACATTAAATCCGTTTTAATTTTTGTACCATCTAATAAGGTAAAATCTTTTTCTTCAGTTAACTCTTCGTTGAACTGCTTTGTACAATCGGCATTAAAATAAATTGCATTAATTAGGAACATGATATCTTGTGGATTAATCTTATCCAATATGGAATCAATTTTCCCATTAGTCTTCTCTTTTACCCAATTATTAATAATTTCAACTGACTTCGGTTCTTCAAAATCTAGACTCTCTGCTTGAGCGCAATAGTACTCCTCTAACAGATTAAGAAAATCTGATTGGAATGAATAACCTTCCCTACTCCAAACAGAATTCGCTATATTTAATGTGATATCATCCTGCTCTAGAATATTCTCTAAGAGATCCTTATAATATGCTTTTGAATTCTCATCTAAACTTAATACACCCCTTAACTCATCAAGCGTATCCTCCCTAGCTCCTTCTGTAACCATTGCCATTGCCATCTTGATACTCAATGGAGATATGACAGTATTTGAAACATCATCACTAAGAGATGCCAAATAACTCTCTTTAAAGATGTCTACCTCAAATTCTCCACTATGCATCATTTCATAATTCTGAGTATTGTTAGGTACATCAGGAATCTCATTGCCACCTCTATTTCCTTTTTGCTCCTTAATCATTAAATATCCCAATACTCCACTAAGAACAGAAAGAACCATACAGATTATTGAAAGAACTATAATCAACCTTTTTGAATTCTTCATATACTTAAAATATTAATTTATCCTACTTCTAATTTAGAATCTTTTAAGAAATATTGCAATAAAGGGGAGAGATAAGGGCATGTGGACCTGAGGGGATTCGAACCCCTGACCCCATCGCTGCCAGCGATGTGCTCTAGCCAACTGAGCTACAGGCCCTAAACTTGGACTCAGCCGGAATCGAACCGGCGACCTTCGCAATGCGAATGCGACGTTCTAAGCCAACTGAACTATGAGCCCCAACTGCATAAATTATACCCCA
>CAZCMP010000056.1:0-2351 GCA_964500005.1 uncultured Thermococci archaeon | reverse complement strand
AGTTAGGGTGAAAGATAACTTCCATTTTGGGGAAGAATATTTGGAGTTAGGGTGATCTTTACCATTTCTTATCCGTTTCTTTACCATATAAACGGTTGGAATATGGAGAGCCTGATAACAGGCCAACAGCAGGAGTTCAAGATCTTGAATGGAAAGCATGGAGATCTATGAGAAGAAGAGAGAGGAAAGTTGATAACAGGAGAGTTTCCATTGCAGGAGAACAGCTTTTTTGTAGAAGGGGAGCGGTTCCTTATCAGAGAGCGGAAGAAGCAGAAAGGGAAAAAAACTCAATATTATCTGATAAGGTTGCAACCTTTCCAGTATGTTTCCAGTTTGTTTCCAACAGGGGAGGAGGAGAGTTACACTTTTGACTATGAACAGAAGCTTTACAGGTTGGAGCGGAAAGAGCATTCAGTAACATTGAAGTTTCTTTGAGCTCTCTCTTTTTTTACCTGTTCCATGTATACAAAAAGTGTTATAATGGTATACAGTAACAAAGGAGAGCAAAAAACACATGGAAACATTGAAAAAGGCAACAGAGAACAGGAAAGCTCCTTTTGAGGTTGAAGGGAAGGCAGGAGGCAGGGTGATCTCTTTGAGAGTAACAGAAAGAATGGAACAGCTTCTTGAGGAACAGGCTCAAGAATGGGATATGAGTATTTCTGATACTTTGAGAGGCATTCTCAATTTCTACTTCTTGCCTCCTCTTCTTCTTGAGGCATGGGAGAGCAAGGTTGAAGAGTTGGTTGATCTTGATACTGAACAAATGGGAAAGAATAGAGCAGATCTCAATGCTCCAACTCAAGCTCAAAGAATTGAACCTGTTTTGGTTGATAGCGAAGAAGCAGAAGAATACGCTCTATTTATTGGTAGGTTATGGGATAAGAATGTGAAATATTGGGAGATCTTGAGAGAAGAGGCTCAAGTTGCTCATAGGATAGCAGGAGAGCAATTGCTCCAAACAGCGAAGGCTCTTGAAAGGATACAGGCAGAAATGAAGAAGGCTAAAGTTGAAGGGTGGGTTGAACCATGAAAATGAAGTTCAGTTGCAGAGCCTCCTCAACCTCTTTCTCTTTTGTGGGGGGAGCGAAGAATGAGCTCCCTATCAGTTGGAGGTTTAAATGAAAAAGAAGTTTCAGAGCAGGAGCTCTTCAACCTCTTTCTCCTTTGTGGTAACTTCATTATACAGCAATATCAAAGAGAATAGAGCTCCTCTTGTAGGGTTTGAACAAAACTGCTCCTGTATAACAAAGCAGTTTTGTAACAAAAAGTGTTACAACAGGAGCTCAAAATGATAGATACTCTCAAGTTAATGCTCAATGAGTATGAGATAACAGATGATAGCGAGATAAGGGTTCAACCTGCTTCCTATGAGTTAGGAACAGGCTCAAAGGTAGAATATCCCCTCTTTCAAACTCCCTCACATGGGAACCATTATGGTTCAAAGGCTTATTTGAATGCGGATAACTGGAACCTAACTCTCAAACCTTTAGCAGGAGGGAGAGCAACTGGAGCATTTCTTCAACTTTCAGTTCCAAAAAACTATTATGGATCCAACTTCTATTCTGTAGGAGAGGAGGGAACAAAGGCAGTTTTGAGCAAGGTTGAGGGGGAGCTCAAAGAGAAGGGAGTTCATACTCCTCTCAATGAAGCATATTTGAGCAGGGTTGATACCTTCAAAAACATTGAACCTGAAGAGCCTTTCTCCAGTTATTACAGCCTCTTCTCCCTGCTCAAAGCAAGGAGAGCAATTCAGAGAGGTTATGGAACCACATTTCTCCTTTCAAACTCTCAACAGGAATTTTGTGTATATGATAAGTTGGAAGAAATGAGGGAGAGAAAGCTTGAAACAGCAGGGTTGCCTCCTACAATGCGGTTTGAACATAGGCTTCTCAACAAACAAAAGGTACAAAATGTATATGGTTTTGGCAAGGTTGCAGATCTCTTCAGGGGAGGTTATGAAGTTGTAAGGGAGAAGCAGGTTGAGAGTTGGAAAGGATCTCTCTTCAACTTTACAGCAGAAGAGCTGGTTTTGTTAGGCTCAAAGCAGTTGGAGCAAGAAATGAGGAGGTTCAAAGAGAGATCTCCTTCAGGTTGGTTCTCAAAGTTCCTCAAAGCATATGGAGCCTATTATTTGGCTTCTCATGCAGGAAAGGAAGTGATAGTTGAGGCTCTTCAAAACTTTGAAGCAGATCGCATGAAGATATGGAGAGCGGTTCAGGTGTTTGAAGAAGCAGAAAGAGAGCTCATGGTTCTCAAACAGGAGGAGGGTTCCAAAAAAACTTTAGGATCTCTCTATGAAGAGTTGAGGAGAAAGGTTTGTTTGAATTGAGAATTGCAGAGGCAATTGA
>CAZCMP010000055.1:0-2473 GCA_964500005.1 uncultured Thermococci archaeon | reverse complement strand
TTTGGCTCTTAGTGAGAGTTGAACAATACGATGCGTATTTCAAGGCTTGCCAAACAACGTCTTTTCCTGAGTCATCCAGCTTGTTTTCAATGATTACTAGATTTCCTTCTTTATCGATGGCCAAAAGATCAAGCCTCTCATAAGTATCATTAAAATCAGAAAACTCTTTTTGTATAATTAATAGTTCCTCACCTAAGCTAGAGGGATTCTTTGCAATCCATTCCTGCAGATGATCTCTTTCATTAAATCCTAGCTCCGAAAATTTCTTTTGTGTAACTTCTTGGATTTCATTATTTTCCTTATCTATGGTATAAATAGTACCACCACCATGGTCGATATATCTTTTTATCTATCCAATAATTCTTATTTTCCCCATATATAAGAATATGGAAAAAAATAGGGAAAATAGGGAAAAATAATTCTTTTCCAAATACTATTAAAAACTATGAGAGTAATTATATTAAGATTACAATGCCCGTAGAAGAAGAATCTGCCCAAATAACAAAGGAGAATATAGATAAGGTAATTGAATTTATACCCTACTTTGAAGATAAGGTCAACGTTTTCTATATAATTGTGTCACCAAGAGAAATTAAACAAGGTGTTTATCACGTTCCATTTTATGATTATTCAAAAAAAGTCTCCGATTTTTTAGATACATTATACAAGGAAAATTTCACTACTTATTATGGCGAGGCCAAAGATAGTGACTATATATTTCGATTTATTAATAGAAGAATTCCTTTGTCAGAGGCTAGTATCCAAGACATCAAGGCGATATTCAAAACTATTTTAGCAGGTGAAAGGCTTACGATGGGCGGAGGATACATTGCCAGTTCAATTGATAATGGACTAGTGCTTGATCTATTAAAAAGGCTAAAAGAGATCAAAGAATCGATGAATTAGGCCAAAATTACAAAGAGCTAATCCTTTTTATTTTGAGTTGAATATCTCCTAATTAAATACAAATACACTCTGATTAATCATTAAAAGCACAATGCAGTATTATAGTCAAGGCCCAGGAAAAAACTATCATCTCATAAACTCCCCGGTTTATATCTGGGCCTTAAAATTATATTCATTTTCTAGCACCAAGGCCCGGGATTTGAGCCAGTCGTCCTCATAATACCCCATTTGCCCGGGCCTTTTTTTATAAGTAATAATTTAATATTATTGGGCCCTCTCTCTTTTGGCCCTAAAAATAACTTTAAATAGTATGATTATTATTCTTAATTGGAGATAATATGAAAATGTCTAATATTTTTCTAATAGTCTTAATTATTGGAATTTTAACTGCATCGTCAGATATATACCGCACAGTAACTCACCACAATAAAATATTTTATTATCTTGACGAAAGGACTAATGTTTTAGAAGAGTATAATGCTTATGCTGATAAAAAAAGTATCGAGGACCATAATTGGCTATTATTTAATGAAGATGCAAACTATATAAGAGATCTATCAATGAAATTACATCTTAATTATGGACTATTAGCTTTAAAATTTGAAGAATCAAGAAATAGCTCTTTTTTCGATATCTTTTTTGGAATGATTCTTATATATGTAGGTTATAAGGGGTGGAAAAGTTCAAAAGAATAAATTGTTTTTAATTTTTAATTCTATTTTTATTTCTCATATGGCACTAATTAAGGCCAATTCTTTCTGGGCTAGAAAATGGGCTAAATTAATTATCCGAAATATTCTTGAAATAATCTCTTAATTGTCCGTATATCTCATTCATTTCTTTTAGCTTATCTTCTGCCATCTTCCTTGTTTCGTCAGATTTATTTACGTTTTTATCAGGATGTAAAAGTTCTATCCAGTATTTTCTTTTCTTTTTAATCATTTCAAATGTAACTTGACTTGACATATTAACTTCGTACTTTTGGAGTAGAGATAATATTTGTGGAGGAAAATCATTTATTTGTTTTGTATGCTTTTGATTAAGTTTTTGATTTTCTTGCCCTATCAATCTGTATGTTTTTTCACAATTAGCAATTGCCTCTTGATTTCCGGGATCAATTTCTAAAGCCTTGTTGAAGTCATTTATTGCCAAGTCGTATTTACCAATACTAAAATAAGCTAACCCCCTATGATTATATGCAGAAACATAAGTGGGGGCTATTTCAGTAATAATTTTGGTGAAGTCATTTATTGCCAAGTCATATTTCTTGATACTCGAGTATACCATTCCCCTATATTCATAGGTCCAATGATCTAAAGGATCTATTTTTAAGGAATTATCAAAATCTTTTAGCGCTAGTTTCAATTGGCCAGTTTGAAAATAAGCCAAGCCTCTTTCTCTAAGAGCTACCGCATGTTTAGGGGCAATTTTTAAGGCCTTATTTAACTCACTAAATGCATAGTTATACTCTCCTTTGCATCTATAAGCACTGCCCCTATCGATGTATGCATGGGCTGGATCAGTTTTAACTTGATTTCCGCAATTAAAACAGAAAAGCACGTTATCC
>CAZCMP010000054.1:0-2514 GCA_964500005.1 uncultured Thermococci archaeon | reverse complement strand
AGAATAGACATAAGCGTTATGCTATTAGTATTCTTTGTTCTGGTAGGATTTTTAATAGGGGCATTTGTAGAAAAAATAGATTTATTAAATAATAAATCTAAATACAGCCATTTGGATTACTGATTCTTTAATAGTATTTTTGCTATATTGCCGTAGGCAGGTCTTGTAATTGTTATTCCAATTAAAAGGCCAATTATTGTAGTGACTGCAAATCCTCTAAGCATTCCTAAACTTAGATATGCAAGAGGTGCCATAGCCCCTATTGTTGTGAAAGCGGATGTGAATATTATGAAGAAGGCATGCTCTACCCTCTTTTTGATACTCTTTCTTTTCCTCTTTTCCCCACCCTTTTCCATGAGGGACTCGTCTGTAATGACTATCTGATGGTCCACACCTGTACCTATTGCGGCAATTATACCCGCCATCGCAGCAAGATCAATTGTCCAGTGGATAACTGATGCAACCCCCAGTATTATAATAACTTCAGAGAAAGATATTAAGATAATTGGAAGTGCGACATAAATCTTTCTGTACCTTATGAAAACTATTGCCGCAACTGCAACAAGTGCTGCAAGGCCTGCGATTAGGACCTGTCTTATAAATTCTGAACCAAGTGTTGGCGAAATAAAGCTCTTTCCTGCAATTTCTGTTGCAACTGGAAGTGCTCCGGATTGAAGTATTATCTTAAGTGATGATGTTTCTCTTACAGCTTCTTCCATAGTTTGGGATACACCTGTAATAACATAAGCTGGTGTAGCAGAAGCCTCCCCTGTAGCAAGGTCTTCAGAAAGCCTTGGTTCGCTCATTAGCCCTACTACCCTCTTGAAGTAGGCATAATCACTTTCATTTTCTGCTCTGATTTCCCTGTCTGTTCTAAATCCCATGTCCCTTATCTGATTGTAGACGTCTCTTCCGACCTCAGCCTCAGATGCTAGAACTATTACCCTCTCTTTGTCTCCAACATAGCTTTTCAAAAGTGAAGGAATCTCTGCACTGTTTGTGTAAGTTAATAGCTTAATATCTTCCCCAATCCTCTTTTCAATTGGGAATGGGTCTACAATTTCTGGTAGTGTAACATTTGCATCAATTCCGGAAATATCTAGGTCGAATGATGTTACTGTAAGAGACTGGTAAATATTATTGTTCATGACTATAACTGAATTTGTTGGTCTATCAAGAAACATGTCAACAGGATATCCGCCTTTACCTTTGGCAACATTGGCAAAAGTTTGCCCAGCTTCTTTTGTAATTGTGAATGGGACGCTCCAGGTTACACCCTCATAAGAAGATTGTCTTACTTCCGGCGGGTCCACCCTAACAATATCTGACCCTCTTACTGCAACTACCCCATCAATCATTGCTTCATAGACACCTTGTTCTTGAAGGATTTTAATGACGCTAGCTTCCTTTTCTGCCGAAGTTCCTGAAACCTCAACCATTATATTGGACTCTCCCCATGGCCTAACACTAACGTCTGAGATTCCGAGCCTGTTTAACCTTAGCTCTAACCTTGTTATTGTATCATTCATCTCTTCAGTTGTAACGGCTCTTTCAAGTTCAAGTGTAACAAGAGTTCCACCTTCGAGGTCAAGACCTGTTGATATGCCGTTAAAATTAATTGCTATAGCGGAAAATATTACCGCTATTATTAATAGAAGGACTCTACCGTTCTTTAGTATCTTATTCATTTTAGTTCACCGCCTTCTGCCTTTTCAATGCGTACCATTTCAGAACTCCGGCGTTGAATAGCCAGGTCATTACAAGATCGCCTATAAGGCCAAATATTAAAACAATTGCAATGTCATCTAAGACATCTGATGTAGAGAATATGTAAAGTGCCGTTAAAGCAGCAAGTGTTGTAAAGGTCATGGTAAACCCTGTCCTCATAGCATTTCTAATCCTTTCATTTACGTCATCACCCTTCTCTTTAAGGACTCTTGCCGTAAGTAGAATATCAGTATCCACAGAATAACCAATTAACATCAAAATTGCAGCTATGGTATACCTAGAAAGCTCAATCCCTGCAAATGACATAAATGCAAGGGCTATTAACATATCAGAGAAGGCTGAAAAGACAACTGCACCTGATGGAATTGGCATCCTAAAAGCAATAAAGACTATAATTGCCATGAATAAAAACGCAAACAAAATCGCTTGTGTACCTTGCTCCAAAAACGAAGCACCAAGGGAGGGGCCAATATTCTGTACGCTTATAGCAACATCCGGGTATCTCTGATTTATCACGCTGATTAATTTGGCCGAATCAACATCAGGTCCAGTTTCTACAACAAACCCCTCTGTAAGCGGGCTAAAAATAGACCTTACCTTTATATTTGAATCGCCAAGATTCGTGATGAGGTACTCTTGAATTTCAGGAGAGTATTCAACCCCCTGAACCGTTGCAAGAGTTCCACCTCTGAGATCAACACCTAAATTGATTCCGAGTGTTGCGACGCTAATAACAGATAATAACACTAAAATTAATGGGAATATAATCAATTTTTTGTAATTATA
>CAZCMP010000053.1:1392-2527 GCA_964500005.1 uncultured Thermococci archaeon | reverse complement strand
AGATGGAATCTCGTGACTGGAGTTCAGACGTGTGCTCTTCCGATCTCTGCAGTTGGTTCATTTACAATTCTTTTAACATCTAAACCCGCTATCTTACCAGCATCCTTAGTAGCCTGTCTCTGAGAGTCATCGAAGTAAGCAGGTACTGTAATTACAGCCTCTGTTACTTTCTCTCCCAAAAACTCCTCTGCATCCTTTTTCATTTTAGAGAGTATCTTTGCAGATATCTCTTGAGGAGTAAACCAACTCTCTCCCATCTTAACTTCTACTCCATCACTTTTAGATTTCCTCATTTCAAAAGGAAGTAACTTCCTATCCCTTTGAACCTCAGGATCATCCCATGATCTACCAATTAATCTCTTTACAGAGTAGATTGTTCCCTCAGGATTTGTAACTGCCTGATTCTTTGCAGGAGAACCTACTAGAGTCTCCCCCTTCTCGTCTGTTGCAACAATGGAGGGAGTTAACCTTCCTCCCTGTGCATTTGCAATAATGTTGGGTTTACCACCAGACATATATGCCATAGCACTGTTAGTAGTACCTAAGTCTATTCCAATTATTTTACTCATTTTATGTATATTAAAAATTTAATTATTTACTCTTAGTAACAACCACTCTTGATGGTCGTATTACAGTATTATCTAACACATATCCAGGCTGTATTACATCAAATATTACCCCTGGTATCTCTCCCTCTATTACACTTAATGCTTCATGTATTGATGGATCAAATTTTGTACTCTTCTGAGGTACAAATTTTTTCAACCCTATCTCCTCTAAACTCTTTTCCAAGTTATTTAGTATTCCCATTACACCATTAGACCAAGCTAATGTTTTTTCATCGAAAGAAATTTCCTCCTTACTCTTAATAGCCATTGTTAAATCATCTACAATCGGAATTAACTTCTCAGCCAACCCCTTCCTTGATTGCATATACAAGAGGCTTACTCTCTTGTTTGAATTACTCTCAAGATTATGATAGTCAGACAAAGCCTTTTTTAACTGATTCATTATTACGAGTTTTTCATCCTCCACCTTATCTATTGTAAGAGCTAACTGTTGAATTTTACTCTCTAATTCATCCTGTCTACTCTTCTTTTGCATATTCTTTTTTGTAACACTATTTGTGTCTTTA
>CAZCMP010000053.1:503-1382 GCA_964500005.1 uncultured Thermococci archaeon | reverse complement strand
TGTCTTTAGTTTGTATCATACTTCTTGATATATATTTTAATTCCAACCCCTCATTGCACTGTGCATTGAGTTTTGTACTTCACGAAGTGCTGGCACACTCTTGGCATAATCCATTCTCTTAGAACCAATTACACCAATATGGGCATCACTTGTATTCCATAATGGTAATTGAGTAAACGCAATAGCACACTCACCAAGGCCCTTAATCCCAGACTCTCCACCAATAATTAAGGATACCCCGGAACCACTATATTTTTTCATCATATTATTTAAGAAATTCCCATCTTCCAGAATGTTTACAATTCTCTGAAGTTTTTCCCAATTCCTTAATTCTTCATATTTAAATAGCTGAGATACCCCCCAATATCTTGAGATACCATCTATGAGGAGAAATGCAACAGACTCAGTTTCATCAGATACAATTTTGAGAATTGAGTCAATCACTGTCTCCTTAGAAAACCTGTCCCTAAATATTCCCTGCCTAATTTCAACAGTAATCATTGGATTAAGGGAACTACTACCTAATACATTGCTTACATACATTCTTAGAGCCTGATCGGTAGGGAATCTCCCAGATGAAATATGACTCTTTTCTAGGAGTCCTAATTCCATGAGGTGAGCCATTTCATTCCTAATGGTTGCAGAACTTACTCCTAAATCATACTTTTCTAAAAGAGCCAAGGACCCGACCTCATCAGCACTCTCCATGAATTCCCTTATTATCGCCATTAAAATCTCTTTCTGTCTTTCTGTAATACTTTGCATTTTAGCACTCTAATATCTTACCTGCTAAGAGTATATTGGTTAATTTCTAATTCGTCAAGAGGTAGTAAACAGTAATTGCAAATTACTCTCTTCTCTGCTATACTCTCACTCGTT
>CAZCMP010000053.1:0-493 GCA_964500005.1 uncultured Thermococci archaeon | reverse complement strand
AAAAAGGTAAGACACTTAAGAAAAGATGGATTAACTCCAACTGTAGTGTATAACTCAAAGGGAGAGTCTATTAATGTCTCCATGAGTAACTCTGATGCAGACTGGTTAAGTAGGAATACAACCTCTACAACAATTTTAGAGACTCAGTTAGAGAAAGATTCCTTCAAGACCCTAGTTAAAGAATTGAGTATTAATCCTGTTACAGATGAGATTAATCATGTTTCACTTTTTAGAATAGATGAGAGTGCACCAATGGTATTTACAGTTCCTTTCAACATTGTTGGTATATCTCCTGCAGTTAAGAATAATCTCGGGGTATTAGTTAATGTATTAGATGGTATTGATATTAGATGTAAGCTATCTGATCTTAAACCATCCATTGATATTGATATCTCTAAACTAGATAGTGTTGGTCAAACTATTAATGTAGATGATATACAACTCCCAAATGGAATGTCTTTGATTAATGATGAACAAGCTAAAGCAACTATTG
>CAZCMP010000052.1:0-2536 GCA_964500005.1 uncultured Thermococci archaeon | reverse complement strand
GAGGATTAATGTAACACAAAAGAAGTTTACAATGGAGGAAGGCCTTTGAACCTAAATCAAATCCTTGAAACGATATCTAAAACCATAGGAATTATAGAGGCCGATAGAATCTTTCCTTTTATATTTGCCATTGGAATGATTATTCTTTCTATAATTATAGCAAAAGGTGTTTCTGTATTCCTAAGAAGGTCTCTAAGGGACAAGTTTGACAAAGATAGATTAGGTATCTTGCTCAAAGTTAGTTATTATGGTATAATAATACTCGCCATTGTTCTAGCACTTCCTGTCTTAGGAATCAACACATCGGGACTTCTGGTGGCAGGAGGGGTTACAGGGATAGTCATAGGTTTTGCGAGCCAGAGCATTGTTGGAAATCTTATGTCAGGGATATTTATAATGGCCGAAAGACCTATCAAGATTGGAAGCCAAGTTGAAATCGATAATGTAACTGGTTTTGTGGAAGACATAGGCATTATGTCAACAATCTTAAGAAATTATGAAGGTTTATACATAAGAATACCAAACGAGAAGGTATTTACAAATAATATAACAAATATTAGTGCTAATATTGCAAGAAGAATTGAATATACGATTGGGATACGTTATACAGATGATGCTGATAAAGCCGTAAAAATAATCGCCGACTTAATTGAAGACCACCCCTTCGTTTTAAAGAAACCTACCCCCGACATTTATGTTGATGCACTTGAAGAGAGTTCAGTTAATATCGTGATTAAAGCTTGGGCACCTGTGGCACAGTGGTATGCAACTAAAAGAGAACTCTTATGGAAGATAAAGACAAACCTTGAGAAAGAAGGAATTCAGATTCCATTCCCACAGCGGGTCATTTGGTTTGCAAATGAGAAGTCTAAAGATAACAAATTAAATTAATCTTATTTTTTTAATTTTATAAGAAAATACTTAAAACTCTTAGAAAATCTTTTAAAACAGAGAATAGTAATAGATATGGTGATAAAATGGTTTTTTGTGGAAAATGTGGAAAAGATAATCCAATGGGTGCAAAATTTTGTGAAAACTGTGGCGCTACTCTAGATGCTATGCCTGCTACTCAACAATCAAAACAGGTATACTCCTCTGGAAACTGGCTTTCAAGGGAACACGCTGGATTTTTACTAAGATTTGTTGCATGGATTGTTGATACAATAATACTGGGGATAGTTGCTTGGATTATAAGTATACCATTTGGAACAAATTATGGGTATAGCTCTACTATGGGCTACGATACTGGTTTTAATTTGGGGGGTATTGGAACATTGCTAACAGTTTTAATATCTCTAGCATACTATGTATACATGGATGGTATGAGGGGTGCAACTATAGGCAAACAGTTAATGAAACTTAGAGTAATAGGAACGAACGGAGCAATGCCAATAGGCCCAGTTCCTGGATTTATAAGATGGTTAATCAAGACCATACCTATATTAAATTTAGTATCATACATCTGGATACTATTCGATGCAGAAAAACAAGGGTTACACGATAAGATTGCTAATACTTTTGTTGTAAAAGAATAAATTATTTATTTTCTTTTTTATAAGAAATCTATTTAAAGTAATCCTTTTTATTGTTCTTTGGTTGCTTTGCTTGATTTTTAATTAGAACTAAATTATTTCAAGCGCTGCAATAGAGTGTCTAAGAGAATTTAATAAATATTTATTAAAGGTGTCTAAATGGATGCAATAACACTTCTCGCAATAGCATTTGCCCCGGGCCTACTTTGGGTATGGTATTTTTATAAAAAGGATAAATATGAGCCTGAGCCGAAAAAGATTATCATAATAACATTTATCCTTGGTATAATCGCAACAATCCCCGCAGGCATATTCAACAGTTTATTTATGCCCTTCTCAATTGAGGAAGCAGATATACTTTTACTGTTTTTTGGAGCCTTTTTTGTAATAGGGCCTGTAGAGGAGATATCAAAATATCTTGCTATGAGGATATATGCCTTAAGATCAAAAGAGTTTGATGAACCCATTGACGCGATGTTATATTCAGTAGTGGCAGCTTTAGGATTTGCCACTTTTGAAAATTTCATATATATCTCTCAGTATGGTGCTTCTCTGATATTAATGAGGGCAATTACAGGCTGTTTAGGCCACGCAGGATTTTCGGGTATAGTCGGATACTATGTAGGAAAGGCAAAGTTTTCATCCCCTAAAAACAATTCTCTTGTGTTTAAAGGACTTATAATAGCGGCATTCTCACATGGACTATTTAATTTCGTTCTATTCACACAGACAATTTTAGCATTCTTGTTTGTTCCAATCTTGATAGTCTTAGTGTATTTCTTAACAAAAAGACTTAATGAGTTGTCAAAAGCTTCTCCATTCAAACCTTCAGAAACAAACTACTTTTACTGCCCAAAATGCAAGAAAAATGTCATGCCATCTTCAAACTTCTGCCCAGAATGTGGTCATAAGTTCAAGAGATAGTTATTTATACCAAAATATATTTTATTTTTTATCCCTTATAGCGAGGGGTTCATGAGAGGAAATCTTTCTTCTATGAGTGA
>CAZCMP010000051.1:0-2643 GCA_964500005.1 uncultured Thermococci archaeon | reverse complement strand
TAACGGCCAGCGGGTATGGGCAGTAAGTGTTACCTGACGTAGCCATCCGGCCACCAGTCCTGGTACTTTAGCCGAAAAGCTGTCCCGGTGGCAAGGAAGGTATGGCGCAATTTTTGCAAGTCCCGGCGAAAGATTTAATTGTCTCTTTAGCACGGATCTGTCTAGAGCCGGAATCGCGATGTTTCTAAGGGGACGAGATTTTTGTTTCACGATAAAGTTGTCTAAGTGTAGAGCAAAAATTGTGACAAACTTATTGCCTATACCCGCTTGTTATGGGCCAGGCCTTTTTTATTTGTCTTGGCACCAGAGAATTGCTTCGAAATACTGCACTTTATTATTTGATTATTTTCTCTGTTACAATATTTTTTTACGTCGGCGCGCAGGAGAAAAATTTTAAAATTCTATCCTTTATCTGCAAGCTCTTTGCCAAAGCTTTGAAATAGGTGCTGGCCTGTGGGGCTTTTGCAATGTGCTTGCAGATAGCCGCATAAGTCATTTTATTTGAATTTTATATTTTTCTTCAACGAACTTATCTAACTCTTCTTTATCAGTTACTTTGATGAGGTAGTCTTTTTCATTATCTGAGAAATCAACAATCCCAAAATTCTTAATATAGTTTCGACTCAAAGAATAGTAACCAGAGCCATACGGTTTGCTTGAATTTTTAATGTAATACCAGAATAGCTTTGTACTTAAGAGCTTTTGTAAGAATAATAATTCCCTTTCCTCATCGTGGATTACAGCTAAACCATTATAAAATAATAAATTTTCATTCGTATTTAATGTGAAATTGGGCGTTCCAGGTGAGATATGTGGAAAGAATAATTTATTCTTGACTTTGTCCAGCGATTGATTTCGACCATAAGCATACCATGCATTATATTTCCCCTTCCCTTTGTCTCTGGTACCAAGAATATCTCTTTTCTGAATTAAATAATCGTACGCCATCGGAAATTTTGACTTGAATTCTTCCTCTTCCATTAGAAATGCTTTGCCGCTTATAAAAAAATATGGGAATATTATCTTATGAACAATTAAATCCGGATCGGTCACATTAATAAATCTGTTTGGATTTATTATATCCATGCAAACATTTTTCTCAATTTTATAAGTTTTATCATCTAACAATGTATAATAGTCCTCGGTTTCAGAAACTGGATTGAAAATATAGATGTGGTTCTTCAAGGTAGCAATTCCGTTTCTTGTTCTAAACCTTTCATTAAAAGGAATTCCGACATTCTCTATCTTATTGATTAATTCATTCTTATTCAGATTCCATCCTTTCTTTGGATTAAGGACGGAATAGTTAATTCTTTGATAATCAAAACTATTAAACAGATCCATTGGTGCTAATTGATTGTATTCCAGGTATTCAGAAAATGTCTTTTCAATTATGCATATGCATGTATAAGTTGATTTACTATTAAATATCTGTTGGCCATTAAAATCCAGTATTTTAATTTTAAGTGACTTCTTTTGAAAATAGTCTCGTAATGCCCTTCCATTAATGCTTTTAAAAAAGGTATTCATTGTTATAAATCCCATATATCCATTTTTTCCAAGATTTTCAATGCCAATTTGAAAGAAGGGAATATATAAATCCGGATGGCCCGATGAACAGACCTCCCAATTAACAAGATATTGCTTAGTCTCGATATTAATATTTCTGGAACAAACATAAGGGGGATTCCCAAGAATGATATCAAAACCAGTAAAGCATTCAATCGATTTAGACCAGTCAAATGAAAGAGCATCTCCCACATTTAGATTAAAATCAAAATTTTCTAAGTCTTCTCCTTTAGTTATTGCAAGAAGAATGAGTAGTAATTTTGACCTTTTAATAGAGTAATCCTGAATATCAAGGCCAAACAAATTATTTCTGAATATCTCAAAATAAGACATATGAATTTTCTCATGTATAGTTTTAGCCGCATCATAAAGGAAACTTCCACAACCACAAGAAAGGTCTGCAATTTTTAAATCATTATAGTTTTTACTAGTGCTTTCAAATGCTTTTAAGACTAAAAAATCTCTGATATACTTTGGAGTATAAACGGCACCTGTAACAATCTTATCTTTTGGGGAAACTACAAACTCAAATAATTCGATTAATTGCTCAAAGTCGAAATTACTTGAGGTAGTGTGTATTATATTAGTTATTCTATTATTAATCAGCAGTTCCTCCTGATCTTCAGATTCAATAATGTATTTCCTGATATATGTATTATTGGAAACGACCAAATTATTTATTCTGAGAAAGGCAGATATTAGTTGACGATCAACAGTAAAAGGATCCATGTTGGTATGTAATCTCAGTTGTGAAAATATTGCCTTTTTCATACCAGGTATGGACATAACAAGTAAGGATGCCAATCTATTTTAGAACCGTCAGATGACCAGTTAGTTGAGAAAGTGTGACTGTAAGGCTTTAAAATGGTGGCCTGATAATTTTTAAGTATTGTTCTAAACTCTCTATCAATGATTAGTTTATTGTAGTTATCAGGCTGAAAGTTTGCAATTAAAAATGTAAGCCCTAATATAATATCCATCGGATAATGTATAAACCGCGGACAATCAATATTTAATGTAGATCCAAAATTAAAATTATCTAGATTCTTGGGATTCTGAATATAATGTAAATGA
>CAZCMP010000050.1:0-2656 GCA_964500005.1 uncultured Thermococci archaeon | reverse complement strand
TTATCAAAGGAGTAGCCTTTAGCCCTGAGCTCTATAAATTTCTCTTTTTGTTCTATGGTCTCCATTAATTTATTTTCATCAGTTTATAAGCCTCCATTATTGCAGAGTAGGGAGCCTCCAGCTCCTTAGCTATAGCCCTGAGGCTGGGGCGTACCATTAAGCCTCCTGGCTCATATATTAAAAAACAGTCTCCTATTGTCCCTAGTATAGAGCTCTTTTTAGTATTTCTCCCGTAGTTCTGCCAGGGCTCTTTAGTCAGTCCGTAGTCCTTTGGCTCTATTGCCAGTAGTTCCTTATATTTGGCTCCGCTCTGTATAGCTACCTCTAGGGCTCTATGGTATTTAGCCGTCCTGGAGCCTATAAGGGTCTCTCCCAGCTGTCTTAAAGCCTCAGCCCTGCTCTGTTCTGGAGTAGCTTTAAAGCTCTTTAGCGGTCTCTTTGTTTGCTTAGCCAGAGCCTCAGCCTCCTCATCATCTAAAAAGCCCTTTTCCTTATCCCAGTAGTTATACAGCTCTGTTATCCCTGTCAGTTTAGAGAGGTGCTTAGCGTCCTTTACCTTTGTCTTGTGTTTCTCCTCTATTGCATCTATAAAAGCCTCCTCAGCCTCCTCTGAATACTCGTAAACATGAGTACTGAATACCTCCCCCCAGTCTTTACTCTCCTGGTAGGTTTCATCTATCTTTTTCCTGTAGTCTATATACCTCAGGTATTGAATACTCAGCCAGTCTAAATAGTCTGAGGCAGTCAGCTTTTTTAAAAGAGTCTCCCTGTCCAGCTGTAAGCCCAAAGAGTATAATAGCTGTACGTCCTTTAGTGTGCCGTCCAGGTAAGTTAAAAAGCCCTCTATTAATAGCGTGGTTCCCTCTGGAGTAAGAGGCTGTATCTTACCCAGTCCCTCCCTGAGCTGAGGCTCAAATATTGCTCTTAGTTTCTCTCTCATCTTTTAACTTCTGTAATGTAATGTTTATGGAAGTAGAGCTATTTTACTGGCTCCAGGCTTACCCTTAAAAACTCTCTCAGGTTATTCTCAGTAATTAGTATGGGTCTCCCTATCCTCTGGCTCCTGAGTTTACCCTGCTTTATATAGGCTCTTACCGTCTGGGGTGTTACCCTGAGAGCCTTAGCTGTCTCTGGTATGGTATAGAATTTTATACCCTCTATTGTCGTGCTCATATCTTTTACTTTTTAGGTATAGGCTTAATTTCTCCGTTTTTCTTCTCATACTTATTTACAGCCTCCTCCAGGGCTGAGGTTACTACCTCCTTTATCAGTTTCCTGTCCCAGTAGGCTATAGCTTTTAGCTTCTCCAGGAGCTCCTCTTTTACTATAAAGGTAGCCCTGGTCTCTCCCTCCTTTGTGCCCTCCTGGGAGCTCTTAGTAATTTCTCTGGTAGAGGTTGCTGGTCTCCCTCTCTTTGGTCTCTGGGGCTGTTCTCCCAGTAAGGAGTCTAATCCTCCTGTAAAATTCTTTTTACTCATGGGTTTTCTGTTTATTATGTTTATCCTGTTTATTTATTTCCTTACAAAGGGAGAGGTAGTCCTCAGCTCCGTAGCTCTTAGGCTGGTATCTGAATATATCCAGCCCCTGGGTAGGAGCCTCAGCCAGGGCTATATTATCTCTTATCCTGGTATTAAATAGCTCCTCTTTAAAGTGAGCCTCTATAGTAGCTACTACGTCCCTGTTCAATATTTTTCTATTGTCATACTGGGTAATAAATACCCCCCCTACCCTCAGCTCTTTGTTAAGCCTCTTTTTTATCTTATCTACTACCTCCAGTAGCTTAGTCAGTCCCCTGAGGGCTAAGTATTGAGCCTGGAGGGGTATTAATACCTCTGTTGAGGCTGTAAGAGCGTTTATAGTGAGGAGTCCCAGGGAGGGAGGGGTGTCTATTATAATGTAGTTATAAGAGGCTCTAAGGGGCTCCAGTATCTCCCTGAGTATATACTCTCTCCCAGCCTCTCCTGAGAGTTCTACCTCTGCCCCTGAGAGGTCTAAGGTAGAGGGTAAAACATCCAGCCCTCTTATTACCTCAACAGGCTCCAGCTTATACTCTCCCCTTATAGCTCCGTAAATAGTCCGCTCCTGGTCTGTAAGGTTTAAGCTCTGGCTGAGGTTTGCCTGGGGGTCTAAGTCTACCAGGAGTACCTTTTTACCCAGAATATTGAGCCCTGCTCCTATGTTTATAGCTGAGGTAGTTTTGCCTACTCCTCCCTTATGGTTGCTTATACTTATTACTTTGCTCATTATTATTTTATTCTACTTTAGAAATAATTAAAAAGGGTTATATCCTGGGTTAGTCTCTTTATCTGTTATTACTCCTGTCCATTTATCAAAGAGGAGAGTAGCTACCTGGTTTACCTCTCCCTCCCTGTTTTTTAATACTTTCAGCTCTAGCTCTACCTCTCTTACTCCTTTATAGGTTTCTCCCTGGGAGTTCTCCTCCTGTTCTCTACTGTCATTATAAACACTAATTACAGTATTAGCGTCCTCCTCCAGGTTCCCAGCCTCCTTTAAATTCTCCAGCCTGGGCTTAGCTGTAGCCTCTCTGTTTAGCTGAGCCCCCAGTATTATAGGTAGCCCTGAGTCCTTAGCTATCTGTAGTACCTGGTCTGAAATATGAGCTATCTCTGTCCTTTTATCCTGAGTCCTCCGCTCT
>CAZCMP010000049.1:0-2730 GCA_964500005.1 uncultured Thermococci archaeon | reverse complement strand
ATGGATATACTTCTTATAAAATCTTTGAAGTTTTTGCTGTTAATACTGGCTAAAAAAGTATCAAATACAAATAATACAAGTAAATAAGTTAACAATAGGAAATAATATAAAAGATGAAAATTAAACAAATATAGATAATATGGTATCTGAAACTATAGAAATTAAAAAAGAACTTTTGTATGAGATTGTTGAGGATATTGATAAATTACAAGCAGAACTTGAAACAATTCTAAATCCAGATTGGGAAAAGGCCATTAATGAAGCTATGAAGGATGTAGATGAAGGTAGGCTTTTAGATAGAGATGAACTTGAAAAACTCTGGAAAGAAAACCATGTATAAATCGTTATTTACAAAAAGTTTTTCTTCTATATACGCTCGTTTTAATGATAACTTTAAGAAAATAGTAGATGAATCAATAGATATCATATGTGAGTTTCCTGAACGAGGGAAACCGCTTAGGCACTACAAAAATATTCGTTCAAAGAGAGTAGGAGCTCTTAGAATCATATATACAATAGAAAATGATAAAGTAATTTTTTTAGTGATTGGCCATAGAAAAACAGTTTACAAAGACCTTGAGAAATTTTTTTAATTTGAAGTCTTTGCGGTTAATACTGGCTAAAAGATTTGATAATTTGCAGTTAATAAATCAGAAAAAGAATTAATCGAACAACTTCTTGATGCTCTCGCCATATGGCGCCCTTAATACTCCCTTCTCAGTTATTATCCCTGAGATATATTTTGCAGGTGTTACGTCGAACGCGGGATTAAAGACATCCACTCCTTCAGTTGCAACTCTCTTGCCGCCGATATGCGTGACCTCATCCTTATCTCTTTCTTCGATTGGGATGTCTTCCCCAGTTTTTGCCTTCTGGTCAAATGTTGATATGGGGGCTGCCACATAAAACGGTATATTGTTTTCCTTTGCCAAGACTGCAACTTGGTATGTCCCTATCTTATTTGCGGTGTCCCCGTTCATAGCTATCCTGTCTGCACCGACTATCACCTTCTGGATCAATCCCCTCCTCATAGCTATACCTGCCATATTGTCGCATATCAATGTAACAGGTATCCCGTCTTCCTTTAACTCCCATGTTGTTAGCCTTGCACCCTGCAAAAGAGGTCTTGTTTCGTCAGAATACACACTTATTTTCTTTCCCGCATCAACTGCAGCCCTGATTACCCCAAGGGCTGTGCCATATTCTGAAGTTGCAAGGGCCCCCGCGTTGCAATGGGTGAGAACTCCATCTCCAGTGGAAACAAGGGGGTGCCCGTATTGCCCCATTTTTCTATTAATCTCCGCATCTTCCGCCCTTACCCTTTCAGCCTCTAAAATAAGCTCATTTTTAATTTCAGAAATAGAAAGGTTTTTTACAGACTCAAAACGCCTCATCATGCGCTCAACTGCCCACATGAGGTTTACCGCTGTAGGCCTTGCATTTTTTATCTTCTCTCCTTCTTTAATAGCTTTGAAGAATTCTTTCTTGTCGCTGCCTTTGTAGCTCAACGCGGCCAGAACAATCCCATAAGCACCAGCAACGCCAATTGCAGGTGCCCCTCTAATCGCAAGTGTCTTTATGGCTACCTCGAGCTTTTTCACATCTTTACATGATACAATTTTATACTTGTGCGGTAGAAGCGTCTGGTCGATATACTTGACCTTATCACCCTCAAAAAAGATAGTTTTAATCATAACGGTCGCACCCCAAAAAGGTTTAAATACTCCATCCTCATTGGCTATAAAAAACTAACGAGACGCAATATGATAGAAATAACGCTTCTTCTGATATTCAACCTGATTTGGTTTATACTTCCGCCTTATATTGCCAATATGGCCCCCGCCGTTTGGGGTGGCGGACCGCCTCTTGATGGAGGAAGGCTCTTTTTTGATGGGAAAAGACTTTTTGGAAAGGGCAAAACGAAAAAGGGTTGTTTGGTGGGCATTTTTGCAGGCATGATAATAAGCCTTCTTCAGCATATAGCGCTTCCCTTCCCGTCCATAGGATACGCCCTTCTAAGGGGATTTTTAATGGGTGCGGGTGCAATTGCCGGGGACCTTTTTGGGAGTTTCATAAAAAGAAGGCTGAATATAGAAAGTGGTGATGCTGCACCATTGCTTGACCAGCTTGACTTCATGGTTGGTGCGATAATATTTGTGGCCCCTCTTGGGCTTCCTTCTATAGAAATTGTCATCATATCTATTGTGGTGACACCTATAGTCCATTTTATTTCAAATGTCGTATGGTACCTTGCAGGCAAAAAAGAAGTCTGGTGGTAAACTAGGCTTTTCTTGCAAAGGACATATAACCTGTGTGGCCAAGCATCCTTGTCTTTGGTCTTGTCCCTCTTTCCTTTACCTCATACTCTCTTACGATAGTCTCGATTGTCTTTACCTCAGAATAATCGTACTTTGATATCTCTCTTCTGAAATCGATTACCTGCTCTATACATGGGGAAAATGAGAATATGAATCCGCCCGCCTTTAAGGCCTCATATGCATGGCTAACAACTCTAAAAGGCTCTGGGAGGTCGAGAGAAACAAGGTCAACATCCCTCTCATCTATCCCTTCATAGATGTCCTTTAGCTTAAACTCAACATTTGCCTTCCCATAATTTTCTATGTTCTCTTTGGCAACTTTTAGAAAGCGCTCATTGATATCATAGGAGTAGACTTTGCCGGGAAATACCGTATAGGATAACAAGAGTGTGACAGCCCCTGATCCAGCCCC
>CAZCMP010000048.1:940-2737 GCA_964500005.1 uncultured Thermococci archaeon | reverse complement strand
AATTGTTTGGCTGATAATTATTCTAAACTTCGTCGCGATTTCAGTAGCATAAATATACCGGATGCATCAAAGCCATTGGGTCAAGGGTATGAAATTAAGGCTAGAGATATTGTAACTAATTCAGGGTGGTGGAGAAATAATAACGCAGAGAGAAATAAAGTAAGAGATCTTATGTTGTCCTTTCCAGTAAGATGCGGGGGGGGGGTGGGTTTTGTAGTGATAATTGATAAGGATGCTCACAATAAAAAATACTATAGACCGGATGATCCCTATCTTATATCCCTTCAGTTCGTCATGGAAAGAATTAATTATTATTTATCTGATAATGAAGATTATGGATATTGTATTTACGACAATAATAAGAGGTTAGAGTCAGTAATTGATGGGCATGCTATGAGTTTGATCCGGGAAGGCAGTGAAATATCTTATTATTCCTCATATTGGTCTAACATGGTTACAGTAAATGTATCTATGGACCGTATTATTGAAATGGCATTTGGTAATTCGTTACATTCCATCGGACTTCAAGTTGCAGATTATTTTGCTAGCTTCACTTATGCGTATTATAAAGGGGGTAAGCCAGATAATTGCGGGTGGTGGAACACTCTTGAATCATCGCTTCACAGAAAAGATGGAAAGTTGATTGGTGTGGGGCTAAAAGAGTTTCCTTAAGAGGTCTAACTACAGGCTGAAGCTGGCGGCTCCTTCGGTTCTGCTGCTTGCATCGCGAAGAGAGTGTCGGCAAGCAGCAGTCCCTCGGCCCGCAGCTTAGCCTGATCGTTAGGTGGACTAAATTCTTTTGGAGAAAACCTTATGAAAGAAAGATTCAGCAACATCCGATTCTATATGTTAATAATATTCATATTGTGTCTAAATATATTATGTGTGTCATGCAATTCTAATAAAAAAGATATAGCTATTGAACAAAAGAATGCAGAGAGGGAAAAGCGCATACAAAACATAAAGACTTATTTGTTGTCTAAATATAATGCCGTTGAATTTAAGTTTAATGATAATAATGCTGTATATACATATACAATTCAAAAATGGTTAGATAATAATTCTGTAATAGTGTTTAATGGGTATATTGAGGATATATTTTTAGATTCCGGAAAAACAACCGTCGTGTTTGGGTGTCCTATTGGAAGTTTTTTATCAAAAAATCATATATATTTTATTTTAGATTCCGAAGGTGAGGGGGCGAAGTATTTATTGGACAACCCGCCGCTTCAATTTGTGTATGACCAAGTTAATTTGTTGCGTCCGAATTATTATGTTGTCTGTAGAGTAAATAGAATTGTATTGTCGCCAGATATACAAAACTCAGGCGGAAGATTTGCAGTTAAGGGTAAGATGATCGATTATATTGATTCTAATAGAAAACTGCCTAAGCCTTAATATCATGAAGCCACCTAACTACAGGCTGAAGCTGACGGCTCCATCGGTCACGCCGCTTGCAGCCTATAGCTTTGGTGGGCAAGCGTCGCGCCCTCGGCCCGCAGCTTAGCCTGGGCGTTGGGCCGACGTCGATATTAACCCCGGATGTTTTCACGACCTCTTGACGATATGTCAGATATGACATAGGATGGCGATGGTGAACCCGAAGGAAAAACCTTTGGTGTGGTTGCATGGGGAGGTGAAAACGCCTCCGTTTTCTCGTGAGGCGCGGCTGGAGGCCGGCTACCTGCTCCGATTGCTGCAGCGAGGAGAAAACTTGTCGCTGCCGCACTCGCGCCCCATGCCGGCCATCGGGCCGCGCTGTCACGAACTTCGAATTGTGGACGAGCATGTGAGTTG
>CAZCMP010000048.1:0-930 GCA_964500005.1 uncultured Thermococci archaeon | reverse complement strand
AGGAGCGAGTATGCAAGCAATATCTGATAATTTGATTCATTTTTTAGGTAGACAACACAAAGACTCTCCCTCGAAACAGTTAGATATTTTTAAATCCATAATTCGAAATGGTTTAAAGTGCGGGAAAATAGATATTAAATTTGGCGAGAGCGGTTCTGTTCATAATCAGGTTGTTTGTTTTACTGATATTCCGCTTGGCTTATGTGAAGAGCAGGTGGTTAATTACGGTAAATTTGGTATAGGTTTTAAAAAATCGTATATTAAAAAATGTGGAGGCAATCCAGTACGGTATTTTATTAATTATCTGCCGGGAGAGACAAGGGACATCAATGATAGGGTGGAAAGTAGGGGGCAATTATATGCATGTTTATGTTGGCAGTATAGGGTGCTGAAGCAAATAGATGAATTAATAAAAAACAATAAAGATTTTGCTTTGTATGATCAGGAAGGGAAAGTTGTATATAGTTCGGAAGGGTTAGCGGAATGGGTAAGGATATTGTTAACTATTTATTCTTTTGAAAAAGAAACGGGTGAATTGGGCCCAGCTAGAGATGATTCTAAAGAAGTAGATCCATATTATAAAGAGCGAGAGTGGAGGTTAGTGCCACTACGATCAGGGGTTATATCAGGTTCTGTTATATTTGATGAAGTGGGTCAAGCATTTTATAAGTTTAAAAGAAGTGATGTTCATTTGGTTATTACGCCTGATCAAGATACTAGAAAAGAAGTATTAAAATATTTTTCTAGTCTTGAGGTTGAAGCCGATGGAAGATTATTAGAGTTTTATGAAAATCCTTTGCCTGTCATTGTTTATGACGATTTGAAGAAATGGTAGGTTGCCTAACTACAGGCTGAAGCTGACGGCTCCTTCGTTCACGGCGCTTGCAGTGTGCCGCCGTCGTGGGCAAGCGTCGCGCCCTCGGCCCGCAG
>CAZCMP010000047.1:0-2754 GCA_964500005.1 uncultured Thermococci archaeon | reverse complement strand
TAAACAAAAAGTCCCTTCTAAACGTCCTTGACGAGTACAAGGAGCATGACTTTGGCAGCGAGATGATAACAAAGATTAATTTCAAGAAGAGTACGCTCACACCTTCTGGTCCCATATACGAAACTTTAAAAGAATTTAATCTAAAGAGTGTATGATGTTTTCTGGAATAAAGGCAGATGTCCTTAAGGAGATAGTTCCAAAAGAGAGGGAAAGGAAGGAAGTCTCATCACTTACGGAAAGGATATCAAAACATCTAGAAGAAAAGATTTCTAAAGCAGGTGCAAAGGCAAAGGTAGAGGTCGTTGGCTCTATAGCCAAGGACACCTGGATTTCAAAGGACAGGGATTTGGACATCTTCATTGTTTTTGACAAGTCTACACCTTTGGAAGAGCTAAAGAAGACTGGTTTAGCCCTTGGAAAGATTGAGCTAGAGGGATTCACGTCTGAAACTGCTTATGCAAATCATCCTTACACGATAAACAGATTCAAAGAGTTCAAGATAGATGTTGTGCCATGCTATGACTCCCTCGACATAATAACGGCTGTTGACAGGACCCCACACCACACAAGGTTTGTCAAGGAGAATATCGGGGAGCTAAGAAATGACGTCCGGCTCTTAAAACAGTTTATGAAGGGGGTTGGTGTGTATTCGTCTGAGCAGAAGATCCAGGGATTTGCAGGTTACCTCTGTGAGCTGCTTATTATCCATTACAAAAGCTTTGATAACGTACTGAAGAGTGCTGCAAACTGGAAGTTTGGCGAGTATATTGACATTAAAAAGAAGGGGAAAAGGGAGGATTTCAAGGACCCCTTGATAGTGATAGACCCCGTTGATTCAAAGAGGAACGTTGCATCTGCACTCTCTATGGAAAGGTTGAGTGAGTTCATGCACTATTCACGAATGTTTATTTCCTCCCCTTCCGTAGATTACTTCCATAAGAAAAAAAGGTTGTTCGTGAAAAGGTTCCCGGAATCAGAAGTATATGTAATCATTTTTGAAGGAGAGATGCTAGACGATATTATATTCCCACAACTACGAAAAAGTGCAAAGTACATCTCCACTGTTCTTGAAAAAAATGACTTCAAGCCACTTTCATATTGGCTTTTTAAAAAGGGGGTTTTGTCAGGCATTGTGTTTGAGGTAGAAAAGTACACCCTTTCTCCAATAACTAGGCACTACGGCCCGAAGGTTTTCGACAGAGCCAACTACGATAGCTTTGTCTCTAAGTACAAGGAGACCTTCATAGATGGTGATAGGGTCTATACACTAAGGCCAAGGCAGTTTTCTAATCCGCTTGTCGTTTTTCTAAACGTGATAAATGAAAAAGAGGGCATCGGAAAAAATATGAAATCAATGCCTTTCAAAATACTAAGGGAAGAAAAGGCGTTATCGTTCCTCTCAAATGAAGAGATTGAGGTTTTCATCTAACGCCTGATAAAGTATTTCCTTATCTCCTCAACTACTAAAATTGAAAAGGCCGAGGGCACTATTATAAGCCAGTCTCTTAGGGAAAGAGGAACTGTGTGGAAGAATCCCTGTAGGAAAGGCACGTTGACGACGGCTATTTGTAATATAAATGAGACTGTTATTGCTAGAAGTAGGGACTTATTCTCGAAGAACTTTAGCTTGAATATAGACTGATCAAAAGACCTGCAGTTCAAAACGTTCACGAGCTGGTATGTGACAAATAGCGTAAATGAGGCTGTTCTTGCGTAATCTATTGAGCCGCCAATAATAGAGAATAGCACAAAAGAGCCTAGGCCCATAGCTATGCCCCCTATAAACATCGAGAGGTATAACGGGCTTGTTAGTATGGGGGAATCCTTCTTCCTTGGTGGCCTTTCCATAAGCCCCTCGTGAAACGCCTCCATAGAGAGGGTGACGGCCGGCGGCCCATCCATTATGATGTTAATCCAAAGGATCTGGACCGGCAGTAGCGGCAAAGGTGCGCCTGTCATAATGGCGGTAAACATTAGGATTATGGCGCCTATGTTTGTGGAGAGCTGAAACCTCAAGAATTTTCTAATGTTATCATATATCCTTCTACCCTCACGGATTGCTGTGACAATTGTATTGAAGTTATCATCCATTAAAATCATGTTCGATGCTTCTCTTGCAACGTCAGTTCCAATTAGCCCCATCGAAACACCGATATCAGCCATTTTTAAGGCAGGTGCATCGTTTACACCATCCCCTGTAACTGCAACTACCTCGCCCACTTCCTTTAGGGTTTCAACAATCTTAACCTTGTGGAAGGGGCTAGCCCTATAATAAACAACTACGTCCTTGACAATAGATGCAAATTTTTCATTGGACATCTCGTCTAGCTCTTTACCGGAAAGCGTCATGCCTTCTTTGCCAAGTATGCCTGCTTCTCTTGCAATTGAAAGGCCAGTTTCTCTTTGGTCACCTGTGATCATTGCAACTTTAATCCCTGCCTTTTTACACAGTGCAATGGCATCCTTAACTTCAGGCCTTAACGGGTCTTTGAAGAACGCTAGCCCAACAAAGACTATGTCATCTTCACTGTCGCCTTCTTTATACCCAAGCGCAAGTGCTCTAAGCCCTTGAGAAGCATACTCTCTATTCTTAAGGATGATATCTTCCCTGTCTTTTTCAGAAAGCTTAGTTAGCTTTCCATTAATAAAAGCATGTTTTGAGCGTGCTATTATGACCCTTGGTGCCCCTTTGATGTAGGTATTTTTCTTCCCACCTTCATCAATTAAGACAGACATCATCATCTTTTCAGAATC
>CAZCMP010000046.1:0-2755 GCA_964500005.1 uncultured Thermococci archaeon | reverse complement strand
GAGCAAAAAACAAAAATACTTATTAGGCTCAACCATTGAAGTTGACTAAAACTTCACTAAATTTTTACCAGGTGAATGTTTGCCTTTCAGCAGAAGGCAGGCACTCACAAAGAGAGGTGGAATGGAAACAGGGTGCTTTTTGTTACAGGGTAACCAGTTTGTGGCAGGTGGGAGCAAGTTTGTTTTGAAGAGGAGAAAAAAACCTACTCCAAACAAACCAGAGCTATTTCTCATTCAGTTGCAACCTTTCAAGTATATTTCCTCACTCTTTCCAGCAGGAGAGGAAGGTTTATACACCTTTGACTATGAGGGGCAGTTATACATTCTCAAGAAAGGAGAGGCTCAAGTTGTCATAGCAGAAGAGGAATAACAAGAGCACAAACTTTAAGAATAGAACACTTGTATTATTGCATACATTATGGTAAAATTATTGTATGCAAAAAGGAGTTGAAAATGCTTGACAGTGTTTTGAGAGAGCAGGAAAAGGAAACTGTTATACCTGCATTGAATGCTATTTATTCAGAGCAGGAGTTGAATAAAGACAGTCAAATTTCTGTGAGGCTTGAGAGAGGTTTATACCAGGCTCTTGAGGCTCAAACAGAGAGGTTTGGTTTCAAGAATGTTTCTCAAACATTGAGAGCCATTCTGACATTTTACTTTTTACCAGTTGCTTATGAGTTGGAGTTGAAAAACAAGAGTGTTTCAGACTTCAAGAGGTTTATTGAGTTGAAACAGAGAGATGGTTATTCACTGGAGCAGGCAAAAGCAAACTATTTCCTCTTCCAGGCAGTTGAATACCTGGAGTTTCTTGAGCAGGCAAAGGTTATGAGTAACCACTCATTGAGGTTTATGGAGAGAGCAACAGAGAAAATGAATAGCATTCTCCAGGAAACAGAGAGCAAAATTGAGCAGGCTATAAAGGAAATTGAACAGGAGCAGGAGAAATGAATGAGGCATAATGAAAAGAGCCTTTCAGCAGAAGGCTCTCTCCAGGTTTTTGTGTGGTGCTTTGTTAGGGGGGTAATTAGAGTATATACCATTTATATAGGTATTACAAGACACCTGGCACTCACAAAACTGAATACTACCTCTCTCTCTGCTCCAGTAGAGGCTCTGGAAGAGATGAAACCTCTTGTATAACAAACAGGTTTCATTGCAAAGTTTGCAACACACAGAGGCATTATGACACTGGACACTGTAAAACTTCACCTCAAAGACTATTCCATAACAGGAGAGAGTAACCTCACTGTTCAACCTGCTACATACATAGCAGGCACAGGAGAGGTTGTTTCAGAGTTTCCACTCTTCCAGGACACAGCAGGAAAGAAATTCAAAGGCTCAAAAGCATACCTCAACACTGACAGGCTCAACCTCACAATTCAACCATTTACCAGGAGTGAGTTAGGCACAACCTGCTTTGTTTCCTTCTCTGTGCCTAAAATTCACTATGGAAACAATTTCTATTCAGTTGGAGAGGAAGGTGCTCAAGCAGTATTCCACCTGGTGGAGAAAGAGTTGAGGCAGGCAGGCATTCACACTGACATTCAAGAGGCAGACTTGAGCAGAGTGGACACCTTCAAGAATATTCAAACAGAAGAGCCATTCTCCAGTTATTACACTTTGTTTCCTCTCCTCAAAGCAAGGAGAGCCATTCAGAGAGGTTATGGCACAACCTTCCTGGTGCACAACACACAGCAGGAGTTTTGTGTTTATGACAAACTGGCAGAAATGCAAAACAGAGAAATTGACACCTCTCACTTTCCTGCTCAAACTATGCGGTTTGAACACAGGCTCTTGAATAAAAAGAAAATTGAAAAAATTTATGGTTTCTCCTCTGTTTCTGCTCTCTTCTCTGGTGGTTATTCAGAACTCAAAACCAGGCAGAGAGAGGAATGGAGAAAGAGCCTCTTCTCTCATTCTGTGGAAGAGGTTGTAATGTTAGGCTCAAGGCAGTTGGAGCAGGAAATGAGGTTTTTCAAGCAGAAGTTTGAGAGGAACTGGTTTGAGTGGTTTCTCAAGAGTTATGGAGCATACCACCTGGCACAAGTGGCAGGAGTTGAGGTTGTGAGGCTTGCTCTCCAGAATGTAGAGGCAGAAAGAACAAAGGTATGGAGAGCAGAGAAAATGCTCCTGGACACAAAGAGAGAAATTGAAATGCTCAAACAAGAGGAAGGCTCAAACAAAACTTTAGGAGTGCTATACCAGGAGTTGAAAGAGAAAGTTTGCTTGAATTGAGTGATGCTCCTCACAGTTATACAGTGAATAACAGTGAAAAGGTGAACAAAAGTGAACAAAAGTGAACACTTTGGAAAGGTTGAAAAAAGTTGAAATGACAAAGACAACAGAAGAGGTTGAGAAATTTATTGAGTTGAGAGCAAGAGGTTTGAGTTTTGACAAAATAGCAGAGCAGACAGGAACTTCAAAACCCACTCTCCTCAAGTGGAATGAAACATATATGGAGCACATTGAAGAGGCTCAATTCTATGAGTTGCAAAACCTGCTCTTTCAGTATGGAGTTATGAGGAGAAATAGAGTTGAGGTTATTTCTGAAATGTTAGGCTCTGCTCTCCTGGAGTTGAAACAGAGAGCAGGCACAGCAGACTTTCACAAAATGGACACTGAAAAACTGCTCAATTTCATTCTCACTCTGGAGCAGAGGCTTGAGAAGGAAACAGACTTGAGAAGGCTTGAGCACAGTGAGAGCAAAAAACAAAAATACTTATTAGGCTCAACCATTGAAGTTGACTAAAACTTC
>CAZCMP010000045.1:0-2809 GCA_964500005.1 uncultured Thermococci archaeon | reverse complement strand
GATTCTGAAAAGATGATGATGTCTGTCTTAATTGATGAAGGTGGGAAGAAAAATAGCTACATCAAAGGTGCACCAAGAGTAATTATCCCGCTATCAAAATATGCACTTATAAACGGAGCTCTAAAAGAGCTTTCTGAAAAGGGCAGGGAAGAAATTATTCTCAAAAACCGTGAATACGCGGCCAAAGGACTTAGAGCACTTGCACTTGGGTATAAAGAAGGTGACAGTGAAGATGACATAGTCTTTGTTGGGCTAGCGTTCTTCAAAGACCCCCTAAGAAACGGTGTCAAGGATGCAATAAACCTGTGTAAAAAGGCAGGGATTAAAGTTGCGATGATTACAGGCGATCAAAGAGAAACTGGCCTTTCAATTGCAAGAGAAGCAGGCATACTTGGCAAAGAAGGCATGACGCTTTCCGGTAAAGAGCTAGACGAGATGTCCAATGAAAAATTTGCATCTATTGTCAAGGACGTAGTTGTTTATTATAGGGCTAGCCCCTTCCACAAGGTTAAGATTGTTGAAACCCTAAAGGAAGTGGGCGAGGTAGTTGCAGTTACAGGGGACGGTGTAAACGATGCACCTGCCTTAAAAATGGCAGACATCGGTGTTTCGATGGGGCTAATTGGAACGGATGTCGCTAGAGAAGCATCTAATATGATTTTGATGGATGATAACTTCAACACCATTGTCACCGCGATCCGTGAGGGGAGAAGGATATATGACAACATTAGAAAATTCTTGAGGTTTCAGCTCTCCACAAACATAGGGGCGATAATATTGATGTTTACCGCAATTATGACAGGCGCACCTTTGCCATTACTGCCGGTCCAGATCCTTTGGATTAACATCATAATGGATGGGCCGCCGGCTGTCACCCTCTCTATGGAGGCGTTTCATGAAGGGCTTATGGAAAGGCCACCAAGGAAGAAGGATTCGCCGATACTCACAAGCCCGTTATACCTCTCGATGTTCATAGGGGGCATAGCTATGGGCCTAGGCTCTTTTGTGCTATTCTCTATTATTGGCGGCTCAATAGATTACGCAAGAACAGCCGCATTTACACTATTTGTCACATACCAGCTTGTGAACGTTTTGAACTGTAGGTCTTTTGATCAGTCTATATTCAAGCTAAAATTCTTTGAGAATAGGTCTCTACTTTTAGCAATAACAGTTTCATTTTTACTACAAATTGCTGTAGTAAACGTGCCATTTTTGCAGAGTTTCTTCCACACAGTCTCTCTTTCCTTAAGAGACTGGCTCATAATAGTGCCCTCGGCCTTTTCAATTTTGGTAGTTGATGAGATAAGGAAATACTTAATCAGGCGCTAGATGAAAACCTCAATCTCTTCATTTGAGAGGAATGATAACGCCTTTTCTTCCCTCAGTATTTTGAAAGGCATTGATTTCATATTTTTTCCGATGCCCTCTTTTTCATTTATCACATTTAGAAAAACGACAAGCGGATTAGAAAACTGCCTTGGCCTTAGTGTATAAACCCTATCGCCATCTATGAAGGTCTCCTTGTACTTAGAGACAAAGCTATCGTAGTTGGCCCTGTCGAAAACCTTCGGGCCGTAGTGCTTAGTTATTGGAGAAAGGGTGTACTTTTCCACCTCAAACACAATGCCTGACAAATTTCCCTTTTTAAAAAGCCCGTAAGAAAGCGGCTTGAAGTCATTTTTTTCAAGGATTGTGGAAATGTACTTTGCACTTTTCCGTAGTTGTGGGAAAATAATATCGTCTAGCATCTCTCCTTCAAAAATGATTACATATACCTCTGACTCAGGGAACCTTTTCACAAAAAATCTTTTTTTCTTATGGAAGTAATCTACCGAAGGAGAGGAAATAAACATTCGTGAATAGTGTATGAACTCACCCAACCTTTCCATAGAGAGAGCAGATGCAACGTTCCTCTTTGAATCGACGGGGTCTATCACTATCAAAGGGTCCTTGAACTCCTCCCTTTTCCCCTTCTTTTTAATGTCAATATACTCGCCAAACTTCCAGTTTGCAGCACTCTTCAGTACGTTATCAAAGCTTTTGTAATGGATAATAAGCAGCTCACAGAGGTAACCTGCAAATCCCTGGATCTTCTGCTCAGACGAATACACACCAACCCCCTTCATAAACTGTTTTAAGAGCCGGACGTCATTTCTTAGCTCCCCGATATTCTCCTTGACAAACCTTGTGTGGTGTGGGGTCCTGTCAACAGCCGTTATTATGTCGAGGGAGTCATAGCATGGCACAACATCTATCTTGAACTCTTTGAATCTGTTTATCGTGTAAGGATGATTTGCATAAGCAGTTTCAGACGTGAATCCCTCTAGCTCAATCTTTCCAAGGGCTAAACCAGTCTTCTTTAGCTCTTCCAAAGGTGTAGACTTGTCAAAAACAATGAAGATGTCCAAATCCCTGTCCTTTGAAATCCAGGTGTCCTTGGCTATAGAGCCAACGACCTCTACCTTTGCCTTTGCACCTGCTTTAGAAATCTTTTCTTCTAGATGTTTTGATATCCTTTCCGTAAGTGATGAGACTTCCTTCCTTTCCTTATCTTTTGGGACTATATCCTTTAGGACATCTGCCTTTATTCTAGAAAACATTATACACTCTTTAGATTAAATTCTTTTAAAGTTTCGTATATGGGCCCAGAGGGTGTGAGTGTACTCTTCTTGAAGTTAATCTTTGCTATCATCTCGCTGCCAAAGTCATGCTCCTTGTACTCGTCAAGGACGTTTAGAAGTGACTTTTTGTTTAGAGAGCTTTTCACCCTAGAAACTGTGAGGTGAGGAACAAACTTCCTGTCCTCCCT
>CAZCMP010000044.1:0-2826 GCA_964500005.1 uncultured Thermococci archaeon | reverse complement strand
CTGCTCGTCGGTGGCCTTGGTTTTTTATACATATCTGACGAGAGTTGTGTTCCCAGGGTGGTCGAGGTAATGTGTTCTTAAATCATGCCTACTAATCGGAGGATCATTGCACACAACATGAAATATCCTATTGTTTCCATTATATGTTAAGAGCTTGTCTAAAACATCCAGAATATCTTCGATAAAAGTATACCTGTTGAAGACGTTGCCCCACGCATTGTATATTTTTTCTTCTTTTATAGTATTCATGACGGAGGATAAAAAATCATTTTCAATCCCAATAACATTTCCAAATCTTACAACATATCCATTTTCATGCTTCAATACTTCTTTCTCCGCTTTTAATTTTGATTTCGCATAATGATTTTTTGGGTTAAAATTTTGGCTGTTCTCGTCTTGCCCTTCCTTTTTGCTATCAAAGACTAAATCTGTTGAGGTATATACAAAACGGCTAGTAGTATTGTTTTCATCTAAAAGATCCAACAATATTTTAACAGAGCCAAAATTTATCTTTTCATGGTACTCTAGGGGCTCCTTCATCAGGACATTGGTAGTTGCAAAATGGACTATTGAGTCTATCGAATTATTAGAAATATAATTTCTTAGGACGTCAAAATCTGGATTGTTAAAATCAATTTTTATATCTTCTTTAGAAGTATTCTTTTCAGATCTAGAAATACATAGGATTTCTTTTCCTTGACTTAGAAGGTGGGAGCAATACTTTGTCCCGATCCTTCCAGTTGAGCCAATGACAACGATACCACTCACAATGACTAAAATATAAAAGGTATATATAAATAATGCCGTAGTTATATGTTTTGACTTAATGGAAAAATAAAAGCCTTAGAAATGAAGATAATTATTTATTAATGATTTGATTAGGTTTAAACGGAAATAGTAAATTGCATATATTTTTATAATCGGTCTAAATAATAAAATTGTTATTAGTGGTAATAAAATGAGTGAGCATAAACTTTTTGCACAAAGAGCGGGCTTAATCAGCTTGACTTATGTTATAACCTATCTCATGAGGATATTACTTGTACCTATTCTAACAAAGAATATGCCTATTGAAGAATACGGCACTTGGGTTCAAGTAAATGCAACTCTAGCATTAATTCCTCCATTACTTGGGCTTGGATTACCATTTGGACTAGTAAGATTTTTACCTTCTAATAAAAACAAGAAAGATTTACAAGAAGGATTTTATTCTGTATTTTTTGTTGTTATATTGATAAGTGGAATAGCTTCTTTCCTATTTTTATTCTTTTCAAAGCCTTTGGCCATGATTTTATTTGATAATAATGTTAAAGTAGCAACGATAATCCCAATAATATTCTTCATTGAGTCTCTAATAAATATCCCAATAAGTTTATTTAGAGCATTGCAGAAAATTAAAAGACACTCAGTTTTTTTAATTCTTGATATGGCTTTTACAGTGTCTTTTGCTTCGTATTTTATTCTTTCAGGATATGGAATATTTGGTGCTGTATCTGGCCTTTTAATATCTAAGATGCTAGTACTCGCCGGAATGATGATTTATGTGTTAAAAGATATTGGATTTATTTTTCCACGATTTATTAATTTAAGAGAATATCTTAATTTTAGTATTCCTATGCTACCAAATAATTTTTCAAATTGGATACTAAACTCAAGTGATAGGTATGTGATCACTATTTTTTTAGGAACTGCTTTTACTGGATACTATGCCCCAGGGTACACTGTGGGTCACTTGATCTCAATATTCTCTGCCCCATTATTTTTTCTTTTACCCCCTGTGCTCTCCAAGTACTATGACGAAAAAAAGTTTAATGAATTTAATAAGGTTCTAAGATATTCCACAAAATACTATCTATTAATTGCTATACCTTCTGTTTTTGGGCTATCTATACTATCAAAGTCTATCCTGAGAATTCTTACCACTCCTGAAATAGCTAATATTGGATATTTGATTACCCCATATACTGCAGTAAGTTATCTTTTGTATGGCCTACAAGTTATGATTGGGTATATATTAATGGTTGAGAAAAAAACTAAGATAATTGGAAGTGTAATGTCTATATCTGCAATTATGAATCTAGGGCTAAACATTATTGTAGTTCCAATAATTGGCATTAATGGGGCTGCATTAACAACTTTAATTTCATTTATTTTTGCCTTCTTGATAATTTTATACTGTTCATCGAAAGCAAAATTATTTAGATTTGATATTAATTTTATAATGAAGAGTGTAATTGCTTCTATTATTATGTCTATTCTGATTATTTATCTAAATCCAATTGATATGCTTCCATTAATATTCTCAATCGTTTTAGGGGCCATAATTTATTTTGGGATTATTTTAGGATTAAAAGGAATTAGAAAGGAAGAGATTAAATTTTTTAGAGAGTTATTTAAGCAATAATTAAATTCTTTGAAAAAATAATACATAAGAAGAATTTATTATACTAATATAATTCTTAAGTTAGTATATATTGGATAATTCTAGAATAATTATAAAATACTGTCAATGAAAGATAAACCTTTTATTGATATTAATTCTCCTTGAAGTATAAATAAAAATATTTTTATTATTTACGTTATGTTTATTGGTGGGAGAACTATATTATGCCAGGATTAGCTTGCTATTTTTCATTGAAAGAATCAGAAAATGGCTTATTAGATAAGATTATTACTTCGTTAAAACATGAAGAGTTCCATAAACTCGATACATATATCAATTCTAATTTTGCATGTGCTAGAATCCATTTAGGAATTTTTAATTCTGAGTCTCAACCTGTTTTCAATGAAGACAAATCCATTTGTGTTTTTATTGAAGGGAAAATA
>CAZCMP010000043.1:1343-2855 GCA_964500005.1 uncultured Thermococci archaeon | reverse complement strand
CCCCACCCTATCCTACACTCTTTCCCTACACGACGCTCTTCCGATCTTCCATTTAGAGATATCTTTCCTAATCCTTTCTCCCTCTCTCTCAATGTTTAAAATATTAATACTATACTGTTTGTGATTAAGTAATTTTGTATATATATCCTCATCATGACCCTCTGCCCACTTTAATACTGCTTCATATACAGACTCTGCATTAAGTTTAGAAATATATTCTTTAGAGATATCATTTAACTTAGTTAAATCAAACAACGCTCCTGCCCTATTAAACTTCTGTAACTTAAGTTCAAACTCCAATATATCCTTATTCGGGTTTTGTATTCTCCAATCAAAGAAGTTTGAATTAGCAATATTAAGTAAATACTCTTTAACTGCTTCAACTGGATATCCATTCTGTATATAGTAGGAGAGTGCTGATTCAGGATCCTTTCTTTTACTTAATTTTCTTTTGTTCCCACCATCCATCTTCATTAGTGGAGATATATGGCCATATTGCAACTGATCAAAACCTAAAGCGTTAAACACCTCCATATGTAGTGGCTGAGAGGATAGCCACTCATCTCCACGAAGTACAAAAGATATTCCCATTAATGTGTCATCAATTGGATGGGCAAAATGATATGTAGGTAATCCATCAGATTTAAGTAGTACACTGTCCATATCATTTTCAGAAAGTGTAATACCCCCCTTTATTAAATCATTAACAGAAATCTTTCTTTCAATATTCCCTTTTGAGTAAAGTCTAATTACGAAAGGAACCCCCAAACTTACTTTCTCTTTAATATCCTTTGCTGATGCATCCCTCCATTTTGCCCACCTATCAAAGTATCCTGTTCTACAATTAGTATCTGTTTGCTCTTTTCTGATACACTCTAACTCCTCTGTTGTACAAAAGCATGGATATGCCAATCCTTTAGATACTAAATCCTTTGCAAATACCTGATATATATTTTTTCTTTTACTCTGAATATATGGAGAGTAACTACCTCTACTTTCTGTCTCATTAATCATACCCTCATCAAAATCTATTCCAAAGTATTTTAACCCCGATATTATCTGTGTTACTCCATCCTTAACCTCTCTTACCTTGTCTGTATCCTCAATTCTTAAAACGAATATCCCACTACTCCTTTTAGAAAGGATGTATCCCACAAGACTGGTATATACATTACCAATATGCATAAAGCCTGTAGGACTTGGAGCAAATCTTAAGACAAGTTGGGATGGTTTCAACTCTCTTTTAGGATATCTCTTAAAAATATCCTCTACACTATCTTTAACATTAGGAAAAAGTAATTGAGATATTTCTTTGTTCTCTTGCTCTGTTCTCATATTAAAGAAAGTGGTATAAAATTATGTTGATATATATAATATACACTGTTATCATTATACCATGACATTAACAGAAGCAGCATTCTGGACTAAAAGATTAGGAGTAGTAGCAAGTGGGATTGTTTTGCTAATCATGATTGTAGTTTTAATTGCCTGTAATCCGGGAAACTCCCCCTT
>CAZCMP010000043.1:0-1333 GCA_964500005.1 uncultured Thermococci archaeon | reverse complement strand
AGAAAAGGCAGACGAATTCTTGGAGAATGTACTAACTATTCCCTCCTATGAACTAAAATCTGAATCAACTCCCACCTATGTAGTTCAAACAGATACAGGTAAATTGGATGACAACCTCCCAGATATTGTCAACGTATATAGGTATGAGAACTTAGGAGAACAGATTAATGCTCAAGCGAAATCAAAGATATTGGCTAAAGCAATGGGTTTTAATCAAGACTCAATAATTAGGCAACTAACTTCAGAATATATATGGCAAGATGCACCTTCTCAAAGAGGTCTTAGAGTAAATGTTAGAGACTTGAATTTCACTTTTAGTACTAATGTAAACAAGATTAAGAGTATTCGATCTCAAGCAGATTTACCTAGTGAGAAGGAGGCCATAGATGAGGCAAAAAGAGCTTTAAATACTCTTGGGTTGTATCTCTCTGGATTTGATGAGGTTACTCCTCTAACATTTCTAATTGATATTAATCCTGATGGTACATATTCCCAAGCAGACTCTCTGCTTTCTGCAGAATTAATTAGGGTAGACTTTTTGAGGAAATTCCCCTTGATTACAATACCTAGCAATATCCAGGGTGCAGAAAGGATGGTGTCTTCTCTTGAGAGAAGAAATATGGAGGCTGTAGTAGAGGAAGATACATACAATGAGGAAAGAATAGATGTATATAATTTTAAGACATATATGACTCATCAGATTTCTAGTAAATCTAATGTCTCCGTCTATGTTGGTCCAGAGAATGAAGAGGTTGATGCACTAAAAAGTATCTATCAAATTGATTACAAGGTATGGGATATTGGGGTAGAGAGTTGTGGAACATATCCTTTGATTAGTGCCGCTGTAGCTGAAGAGAAGATTAAGAATGGACAGGGTAGTATAGTATTTCTTAATTACAATAATGATGAAGTAGCTCCTTACTCTCCACAAGAGGTAAAGAAATTTTTAATTACTAGTGTAACTCTTACCTACTATGAAGGACTACTTGAGCAGAAATTCTTACAACCTGTTTACTATTTTTCAGGAGAAGCAGATTTAGCAGATGGAACAAGAGCTGATTTTGATATCTATTACCCTGCAATTAATTATGCAATTGTTACTGACAAGATCGAAATAGAGGCTGCCCCTGTTGATAGTGGTGGAGGTGTCTTTTCACTTTAATATCTCTCTCGCATATTTCTCTAAGAGTGCAGTTTCTTCGAACCTTTTCTGCGAGTCAATTACTACAATAATCAGTTCATTACCATTGGGATATACATAATAACCTGCAAAACACTGTCCTGCTAGGTCAGTAATGCCTGTTTTTAGATCGGAAGAGCGTCGTGGAGGGAA
>CAZCMP010000042.1:0-2860 GCA_964500005.1 uncultured Thermococci archaeon | reverse complement strand
TTTTACCATTTCTCTTTGTTTGTTTATCCCTGCTTCATTACTCTGGTCAGTATTCTTTAATTCGTATACCAACTCTTTTCCTAAATCATCCTTAAGTTTTTCAACAAGCTCTATAGCATATTCTTTTTGTTTGTCTAGGGCTAATCTCATGCCCAATCCAAACTCTGCAGTATCTTCAAAAAGTGAATTTGACCATGTAGGGCCTCTTCCATCTTTATTCTTTGTATATGGTGTTGTTGGCAGATTTCCGCCATAAATTGATGAGCATCCTGTAGCATTGCCTATTACGGCCCTATCTCCGAACAATTGAGTCATTAGCTTTACATATGGAGTCTGGCCACAACCTGAGCAAGCCCCTGAAAATTCAAATAGAGGCTCCAAAAGTTGTATGTCCTTTACAGTTGTGAAATTCAACTTTTCACGCTCAGCATAAGGCAATGAATCAAAGAAATCCCAGTTTTCTTTTTCCCTCTCGAGTATTGGATCTTTAAATTCCATATTTATTGCCTTTAACTTTGGATCTTGCTTGTTTTTTGAAGGGCATGTTTCGTAACACAGCTTACATCCAGTGCAGTCTTCTGGAGAAGCCTGAATAGTATACACATAATCTTTAAACTGTGAAAACTTTGCTTCGGCGTGTTTAAATGATGCCGGGGCGTTCTTCAAATATTCTTTTGGGTAGACCTTAGCTCTAATAACAGCATGAGGACAGACAAAAGCACATTTACCGCACTGTATGCAAGTTTCTGGACTCCAAACTGGGACATCAAGGGAGATGTTCCTCTTTTCCCACTTAGTTGTACCTGTTGGGTAGGTACCATCATCAGGAAATACACTTACAGGAAGGTCGTCTCCTTTTCCTATAATCATTTTAGATATTGCAGTCTTTACATATTCAGGCGCTTCTTCTGGCATTGATGACTTTAAATCAAAATTACTTGTAGCCTTTTCTGGGACTTTTACTTCATGTAGATTGTCAATAGCCCTGTCAATTGCCTCATAATTCATCTTTAATATTTTTTCTCCCTTTCTACCGTAGGTTTTTTCTGTGAATTTCTTAATTGACTTAATAGCATCTTCTTTTGGTATCACATTACTTAGAGCAAAAAAACAAGTTTGCATAATTGTATTAATTCTAACCCCAAGACCAATTTCCTTTGCAATATCGTAAGCATCAATAGTATAAAATCTAAGATTCTTGTCTATTATTTCTTGTTGAATATTTCTTGGTAAGTGGTTCCACACCTCTTCCTTAGGGTATGGGCTATTCAAAAGGAAAATAGAATTCTCTTCAGCAACACTTAACATGTCATATTTGTCTAGGAAGGAGTATTGATGACAAGCAACAAAGTTTGCTTTATCTATTAAGTAAGGAGATTTAATGGGATCTGGCCCAAATCTTAAATGAGAGATTGTTAGCGATCCTGCCTTCTTGGAATCATAATAAAAGAATCCCTGAGCATAATTGTCAGTTTCTTCACCAATTATCTTTATTGAACTCTTGTTTGCACTGACTGTACCATCAGCACCCAGTCCAAAGAATACCGCCCTTGTCCTGTTTTCTGGCTCAACAAAAAAGTTTGCATCATAATCAAGGCTCTGGTGTGTTACATCATCATTAATTCCAACGGTAAATCTATTCTTTGGATTACTCTTCTTTAGTTCGTCAAAAACTGCCTTTACCATGGACGGTTTAAACTCTTTTGAGGATAATCCATATATCCCACCAATTATTTTTGGGATTTTCTCCATTTTTAATAAGCCATTTGAAAAAGCTGAAGATATAGCAGTTGTAACGTCGAGATAGAGAGGTTCACCCAAAGCACCTGGCTCCTTAGTTCTATCAAGAACTGCAATGCTTTTTACGGAAAGTGGTAATGCAGAGATGAAATGCTTTAAAGAAAATGGCCTAAATAACCTTATTTTTAGGACTCCTACTTTTTCTCCTTTCTTATTCAGATAGTTTACAGTTTCCTCTACTGTTTCAGCACCACTTCCCATAATGACTATTATTCTCTCAGCATCTGGAGCTCCTTCATACTGGAATAGTTTGTACTTTCTACCTACGATCTTTTCAAATTTATCCATAGCTTCTTGGACCAAATCAGGGCAAGCGGCATAATATGGATTTATCTTTTCTCTTGCTTGGAAATAAGTATCTGGGTTGTGTGATGTTCCCCTTATTATTGGATTATCAGGCGATAAAGCTCTTGCTCTATGAGCTCTTACCAAATCTTCATCTATCATTTCTTTTAAATCTTCAAGAGTTAAACGTTCAACTTTTGAAGTTTCTGCAGATGTCCTAAAACCATCGAAGAAATGCAAAAATGGAACTCTTGATTTTAAAGTAGCTGCTTGAGCAATAAGCGAAAGGTCCATTACTTCTTGAACAGAGTTCGATGCAAGTAGTGCAAATCCAGTAGAACGTACCGACATAACATCTCCATGATCACAAAAAATAGAGAGCGCATGTGTTGCTAGAGTTCTAGCACTGACGTGAAAGACAGTAGAAGTAAGCTCTCCAGCTATTTTGTACATATTTGGTATCATTAAAAGAAGCCCTTGAGACGCTGTAAATGTGGTAGTAAGTGCTCCTCTCTGTAATGATCCATGAACAGCTCCCGACGCCCCGCCCTCACTTTGCATTTCAGTTACATGAGGTACTGTGCCCCATATATTAGGCTCCCCTTCAGATGCCCATTGGTCAGATAGCTCTCCCATTGTGGAGGAAGGGGTAATTGGGTATATTGATATAACTTCATTAACGTGATAAGCTGTGTATGCAGCAGCTTCATTTCCGTCAATAGTAACTATCGGCCTTTTCATAAAAATTCACCATTAAAGTATTTGTCTGTATTGG
>CAZCMP010000041.1:1373-2868 GCA_964500005.1 uncultured Thermococci archaeon | reverse complement strand
GATTAATTGGAATAATTTTGCAGAAAATTTTGTAATACAAAGATAAAAGAATTTACCCCTTAAACTCCTTTAATATTGTATTCCCTAATTCAATCAGGAAATCTTTCTTAACATTCTTTTCTTTAAATCGATCGTAGTGATGTCCGAATGTCTCATCCTTAAATAACTCATTTCTAAATACAACCTCCTTACTATACCTAGGCCATACATGAAAGTGTAAGGCCTCAGGATTATTCTTGTTCTTTTCCTTGTACTGATTATTCATCAGACATGCCCAATTAAAATTGGTAGTACCAAATACTTTCCTCAAAGCTCTTTCATAACTACTAATTAATGAAAATAGTTCTAGAATCTCTTCTTCACTTAATTCAGATATATGTTTTTTAGAAATTTCTCTTAATTCAATACTTGCTCTACCAAGATAGTATTGATTCTCCCAAAGAGTTATTAACCAGTATTTTCTCTGTGTAAGAATAATTTGGTTAGGATACAGGGGGTGAGATTTAAAAGACATATTTTAATATTTATTCAAAAAAAATGGGCGATATAGGATTCGAACCTATGACCCCTTCGGTGTAAACGAAGTGCTCTAGCCAGCTGAGCTAATCGCCCTAAACAGTGTGTATTTTAGCAGAAAAACCCCATTTATTCCAACTCTTCGTCATATACCAACTGTAAATGAGTATTGTTAGAATCTGTAAATACATGGCATTTGGCTCCTAAAACACCCTCCTCTTCCTTCTCCATTTCTATTGGAAATGTTACTCTCCTAATATCTTCATTACACTCATATTCATATACATCTAATGTCCCTACACTCATACAGTTACTGTTTTGTGCAAGTAGTATTGCTTCAGATATAAACATATCACCACACATTGCATCTCTGTAAGAAAGTACCCTAGCAGTAGGTTTGAACCCATTTAAAATTTTTACAAAACCAAATATAAACATAGCAAGGAAAACAAATACCAAAATAGGCATAAACTTTCTTTCTCTACCCATAGCCATGGCAGTAATTACTCAAGTAAAAAAGAATGCCGAGGACAGGAGTTGAACCTGCACGAGAGTATAACTCCCACTACCACCTCAAGGTAGCGTGTCTGCCAATTTCACCACCTCGGCGTAACAGTATTCTATCAAATTCCCCACTCTTTTAAAATATTACTTGTACAAATGTATACTTTGTGCCAAAATCAAGTATTAAATTACTTTCAAAAATATATGAAGATTAAAAATATTAAAGCTATAGAAATATTGGATTCTAGAGGTATCCCCACTATATCAACTGAGATAGAACTTTGGAGTGGAGACATTGCAAAAGGAGATGTCCCATCAGGAGCTTCTACCGGAAGTAGAGAAGTATTGGAGTTAAGAGATGGAGATAAAAGTAGATACCATGGTAAGGGGGTATTAAAAGCAGTAGAAAATGTAAATACAGTAATAAAGAAAGCTGTTGTTGATAAAGAGTTTGAAAGCCAGAAACAGTTTGATA
>CAZCMP010000041.1:0-1363 GCA_964500005.1 uncultured Thermococci archaeon | reverse complement strand
AATTTCCCTTGATGGTACTGATAACAAAACTAAACTCGGAGGAAATGCAATCCTTTCTTGCTCTATGGCTTTTTGTAGAGCAGCAGCGCAAAGAGTTGGAATAGAACTTTATGAATACTTAGGAATGATATATTGGGAGAAAGAATATTCTGTAAGTAAATTTAGATTACCAAGACCTCAGCTATTACTTCTTGAGGGAGGAAAGCATGGCAACTGGGCGACCGACATTCAAGAGTATATGGTTGTTCCAAAGGCAGGTTCTTTTTCTAATTTCTCAGAAACATTAAGAGCTGGAAGTGAGATCTTCCATACAATACATGATATTCTCGATGAAAGAGGTTACTCTGTTGGAGTTGGGTATGAAGGTGCTTTTGCACCAAAAGAGTTTAAATCTAACAAAGAAGCTTTAGATGTCTTACTTGAGGGTGTAGAGAAAGGTGGATATAAAGATAAATTTGAGATTGCTCTAGATGTTGCAGCAACAGAATTCTTTAATAAAGAGAATAAACAGTACGAACTCGTAAGAGAAAACAAATCTATGGACGGACTTGATTGGTTAGAGTTACAAAAAGAGTGGTACTCAAATTATCCAATGTTTTCAATTGAAGACCCTATGGATGAAGATTCTTGGGATGATTGGGCAGTATTTACCTCTGAATTAGGAAATAGCTTACAAATTGTAGGAGATGATTTACTAACTACAAATACAAAACTGATTCTAAAAGGTATAAATCACAAATGTATGAACGCTGTATTGATAAAATTAAATCAGATAGGGACCGTTACTGAAACACTAGACGCTATTAGATTAACAGTAGATAGAGGTATGAATGCTGTAATTTCTCATAGAAGTGGTGAAACTAATGACTCCTTTATTTCTGATTTAGTAGTAGGAACACCTGCTCAACAATCAAAATTTGGAGGCTTAACAAGAGGGGAAAGATTGGCAAAATACAATAGATTACTTGAGATTGAAAAAATTTTAAACCTGTAATTTTTTACAATGATAATCTAGGATCTCTATCTACACTTTCTATGTCTTCCTTTTTTTTTAGATATTTATCTTGTAATATGTTTACATATCCTGCTATCCCTATCATAGCAGCATTATCGCTTCTATATGCGATCTCTGGATAGTAGTAATTTAAATTATAACTTTTTACTAATCTCCCTACACTTCTTAAAATCTCCTCACTATTAAATACCCCTCCTCCAACAAATACTGATTTAACCTCGGGATTCTTTTCAATAGCTAATTTTAGTTTAATAACTACAGAATCTATAATTGCATCTACAAATCCTCTACAGAAATCATATACCCACTCTTTTTCAGGTATACCCTTTTCTCTTAACTCTTTCGATT
>CAZCMP010000040.1:0-2906 GCA_964500005.1 uncultured Thermococci archaeon | reverse complement strand
TCCTTTCCTATAGATTGAGGCGCGCTCCAAAGCTTGTACCCTTTGCTGTCAAAAAGGTAAATGTTTCCATCGACCGTCCCAGCTGCAACCTCCTTCTTCCCATCATTGTTTACATCACCGACGCCAAAAGAGTAAATGTAGGAGTCGAGGATGTTCTGCCAGAGCTTCCCATCAAACCCGAATGCTTGGAGGTACTTGTAAGAGGCTGTTATGACCTCCATCTCCCCATCTTTATTTATGTCCCCTGAATAGACGTGCTCTATCGGGTAGACGTTTTCTATCTGCCACACCTTCTTTCCATTTGGGTCGTAAAGGTAGATGTTTGGGTCACGCTCCCCAGATGCTATGACGTCTGGGAATATCCAAGAAAGGTCAACCTTAACGCCTAAAGGATAGTTGTCCCATGTCTCGTATTCAGTTGCCGCAAACTCCGCGGTGTATAGCCTCATCACATAGAAGCGGTAGAAATCATTTTCTTTTTTCCACTGGCTTCCTTGAAGCGTGTATACTGAAAATGTTGCGTCTTTAAACCCTACAATTATCTCAGGCGCCCTATCCCCATCTAGGTCAGATGCTACAACAGAATTGATCGGTTTTGTAGAAGGGAAGTAAAGATGCCACTTGTTGTTGCCGTTTGAATCAAGAAGATAGACAACCCCCTTGTCATTATAGAATAGGATGTACCTCTCAGAGCCCTTTCTTATAACGGAAAGATTTCTTGCAGGAGACTCAAACTCTTTGGACCAAATCTCCATCCCATCAAGGGTGTACGCCTTTAGCTCCCCCGTATCTGTTGAAAAAACGACGTCAAATACACCATCCCCGTCTACATCGCCAAGGGATGATGAAACTGTTCCGTAATCATGTCTGAAGTAGTGCTTGACCGTGAAGGGTTCAGGTTCTGCGGCCACCGGTATGGTAAGAATAAATGATAAGGATACCAGTATGCACAACAGTTGTTTTATATTCATGAATACCATTAATAAGTAGTAGTATATAAAGTTATTGCTTAACGATAGTTAAAATAGTGGAAATCCATTTCCCTCTGTTGCATCAGATTCTTTAGCTCTCCTGTAAAGAATAGCGGCCTGTTCTTAAGGTCGTTTACACCAAGGCAAGAGTTCAAAAACATGACTATCTTAAACTCCCTCTTTATAGTCTCGATCTTTTCAATTAATCCCTCGACATCTTCCTCAAAAGCAAGCTTTAGAAAAGGCAAAGCCATTCCACATGCACTTGCTCCAAGAGATATGCACTTTGCAATGTCAAAACCTGTTCTTACCCCGCCTGACCCTATGATCGTCTTGATACCTGCTGCCCTGCACTCTGCTATCGAGAGTGGCGTTGGTATGCCCCAGTTCCAGAGCCTCTTTACGCTCTCCTTGTGAACTTTAGTGCGGTAGTACTCTACAGCGCTCCAGCTTGTGCCACCAAGCCCTGCGACATCAACACCATCAAGAAATTGTAGCTTCTCAGCAGTTTCTCTTGGTATTCCGGCCCCTGTCTCCTTTACTATAATGGGGAATTTTAGCTTTTCTTTCAGCCTCTTTAATATTGTAAGCCCGTCTTTAAAGAATAGGTCACCTTCAGGCTGTGATGCTTCTTGCAAGCTATTGAGATGCACTGCAAGCATGTCCGCCTTTATCTCCTCAATAGCAAAAATAGCTTCCTTTTCGCCATACCCTTTGACAAACTGTGGGAGGCCGATGTTCCCAATTAAGAGTATGTCTTTGGCATACTTCCTGATGTCATATGTATAGGTAAGTGATTTGTCTTCAATCATTGCCCTCTGGCTTCCAAGCCCCATCCCTATGCCTGTCTTCTGGCATGCCTTTGCTATTGTTTTGTTTATCTTCAAAGCCTCGTCTGTGCCGCCAGTCATGGCAGAAACAAAAAGTGGAAAAGAAAGGTGCTTTCCAAAAAGCTTAATCTCTGTGTTTATCTCGTCAAAGTTTATCTCGGGAAGAGCAGAATGGACAAATGAAACGTCTTCAAGGTAGTTGTACTTTGATTGGACGTCCTCTTCAAGGCATATCCTAATATGCTCGAACTTCCTTCTTTCCGTCGTCAACTTTATCTACCTTCTTCCACCTACCGTAGGCAAACCCTACTATAAACATTGTGATTGCATAGGCGATTATGGTATATAAAATATACTCTGTTGTGACAGCCCCAACGACTTCAAACCCTTGAAGGATTAGCCAGAATGAGATTATAATGACTACTAATCCTACTACCACCCAGCCAATAAACCTTATTGTAGGGTTCCATCTGAGATCCCTTGCGACATTCTTTGTAAATGCCCCAACTATGCCTATCCCAACAAATGGAATTAAGACGCCAAGCCCGTAAAAGGCGACTTTGAAAAATGCTGAGGTGTTTGAACCTGTTATCGCTTCATCTATTAGCAAAGGTAGTATGATTGCGGCACATGGTAATTTAATAATAGAGAATATAATCCCTAAAATAAAAACGCCTATCAGCCCATATGAAAGGGCAAACTTGTGGGTCATCTTCTGGGCAAAATGCTTTGTTGTGATTGGAAGCTCTACTAGATCAAAACCGCTGTTGATAAGGTTCAATCCTAAAACGAAAGTGATTACGGCACCGAACAATGAGATAAGGTAGGCGTAAGTATCCGGAATCGATTGCCCCAGTTTTAAGAACATAATTGCAACAAGGACATATGCCGTAGTGATTCCAAGCCCAAAGAATATTGACTTTAGTAGTATCATTAAGGCTTTCTTGCTTGTACCTGCCGTGTATGCTATGATAAATGAAAGAACTGCCAAAAGGCATGGTGAAAAACTTGAGAAGAATCCTGCGCCAAATGATCCAAGTAAGGTAATAGTTGAAACGCCACCCCCATTTGTAATGGGCGTTCCAGCAAGGCATCCCTCAATTGC
>CAZCMP010000039.1:0-3018 GCA_964500005.1 uncultured Thermococci archaeon | reverse complement strand
TTGTTGTTTATTCTTATGTTGAATATAAAAAGATTCACAAAGGTGAATGATTGGATTTTTTGGAACTTTGTGAAAAAAGGTACAGCTGCAGAAAATATCTTGAGAAAGCAGTTGAAAGAGAAAAAATAGAAAGATGTCTTGAAGCTTCGAGACTTGCACCCTCTGCAGTAAATGCCCAACCGTGGAGCTTCATTGTAATAGATAATCCAGAAATAAAAGAAAGAGTTGCAAAAGAGACCTTTGATAAATTATCGGCCTTTAATAAATTTTCACTTTCAGCTCCCGTACTCGTCGTTATAGTTAATGAAAATCCAGTAGTAACTAGTGTCCTTGGTAGGTTTGCCCAGGGCAGAGATTATAGCCTTATGGATCTTGGTATTACAGCGTCGCACTTCTGCCTCAAAGCAACAGAAGAAGGCCTTGGTACATGTATCCTAGGCTATTTTAATGAAAAGAACATTAAGAAAATTCTAAAAATTCCAACAAACAAGTCAGTTTCACTTATCATTACAGTTGGATATCCTGCAGATTCCCCTAGAAAGAAGATTAGAAAATCTATGGATAAACTAAGAAGGTACAATATCTAAGAATTATGAATCTTTTATGAGATCCTTTTCTACGGAAGGGCTAGGCTTACTGCTCACAATATTATTAACCCAAGATTCCATAAAGTTGTGTAACTTATCGTATATCTGAGATGCTACCTCAAAGTCAAGCTCTATAATCTTTTCATAATCTTCTCTTGCCCTCTCTTTAGATCCACTCTCAAAAAGTATGTTGCCCCTCTGAAAATATGCGTCCTTAAATTCAGGGTCTATCTCTATAGCCCTTGTATAATCTTCAATTGCATTTTCATATTTACTTTCTTTTGCATAAGCTTGGCCTCTGTGGTAGTGGGCTTCAGCAAAATTCTGTTTTAATTCAATTGCCTTTGTGAATTTGATAATGGCCTTAGAGTATTCTCCACCTTTAAAAAACGATAGCCCAGATATAAAAAATTTCTGTGAAGCTTTTTCATGATAAAAAGAATCTTTTTTGGAAGAGTCTTTAGAGAATATACTATCAATTTCAGTATTCCTTAGTTTAAAGCCACATTTGAAGCAATAGTTAGAATCCTCGGGAAGATGTGCCCCGCATTTAAAACAGTTTTTTATACCCTCCAGAATAACACTTCCAGTTATATATGTGTCCGGATATTCTAGCTAGTATATAAATATTTTGTAAACAAAAGGGAGAGAAATATACGAACGTATAGTAATAACTAGATATTCTACTTGATTGTATTAATAAACTCTTAATATTTTAATAATTATACAAATAATACTAGGGATTATCTTATTAGCTGTAAATAAAGTTAAATATTATCAATTAAAATCGACAACTTTATAAACTAAATATATAATTGATGATTAGGGCCAGTAAATGGCCAAATATATAAAGGAGTAATAAAAATGTATGGCGAAAACCGAGGCGGCTACAACAGACCACCTCGTGAAATGCACAAAGTAACATGTGCAGCTTGTGGACAGGAAACTGAAGTACCATTCAAACCAGATGGCACAAGACCTGTTTACTGTAGGGATTGCTACCAAAAGAAGAATCCAAGAAGATATTAAGTAGTAGAGTTTTTTATTAAAAGGTTATTTCTAGTAAGTTAGTAGGAAAAGTCCTTTTATTTTTTATATTTACAAATTTTGTTCTAGATTAATTAATGGAGATTATTCTAATTGAAAGCTTTTTAAAGCGATTATAGTCTCTAAAAGATAAACAAAAGACATATAAATAGATATTTAAAAGCCTAATAAACTCGCTATTATCGGAGGATTATCATGTCGAGAAACAAAGGACTCGGAAAAAAGAAGAGACTAGGTAAGGCCATGAGCCAGAACAGAAGAGTCCCTGTTTGGGTATGGGCCAAAACTAAATTGAAGATTAGATCGCATCCAAAAAGAAGAAATTGGCGAAGAACTTCTCTTAACAAGTAGAGGTGAGAGATTTGGATAATAATGAAGAGAGAATGTATGTGGTACCCTTAAGGAAAGTTAAAGAAGCCCCAAGAACACAGAGAGCTGCGAGAGCAACAAGAGCCTTGAGAGAGTTTGTAATAAAACATTCAAAATGTGAGAACGTAAAAATTGATAAAGCATTGAATGAAAAACTCTGGGAAAATGGCATTGAGAGTTCTCCTTCAAAAATAAAAATTAAGATAGTAAAGGGCGAAGAAGGAGAAGAAGAAAAGAGAGAAGTTGTTACTGCGTATCTTGCGGAGTAAAGTTAATGATAAGACAGTTGAAGTTCAGTGGCAATCCTTTTGTAGGTATATTCAGTTTTACTAATAACAATATAACTATAATAAGAGAAGATATTGGGGAGCTTTCAGAAAATATAAGGGAAGCTCTTGAAACTGAGCTTATATTAAGTACAGTTGCTGCAACAGATCTAGCTGGGATTTATATTGCAGGCAACAACAATGGAGTCATACTTCCATATGTGATAGAGGATGAAGAGCTTCAATTAATAGAAGACAAAGGGATAAATAAGTGCATCCTTGAAACAAAGGAAACTGCAGTTGGAAATCTTATCCTTTCAAACGACAAAGGGGCTATAATCAGCCCAATATTGACGAAAGAGCAAAAAATAATTGAGGACGCGCTCGACGTTGAAACGACCGTTTCTTCAATAGGAAATCACAAATATGTGGGCAGCATTGCAAGGACAAACAACACAGGATGCCTGGTACACAAAGAAGCAAAAGAGGATGATATTTCCCTTATAAAGGATCTTTTGAAGGTCGATGTAAGAACATCAACCCTAAATAGGGGCGTTTCCTATATTGGAGCCTGTATGGTAGTAAATGACAAAGGGGCAATTGTTGGGGAAACAACAACCGGTATAGAATTAAGTTATATTGAAGATATAATGGGTATATGAGGTGGACATTATGATAAAAACCTATACAGTTGAAGGTATTATCAAACTAAAAAATAGTACAAAACATTTTGTTAAAGATTTTAATGG
>CAZCMP010000038.1:1259-3102 GCA_964500005.1 uncultured Thermococci archaeon | reverse complement strand
TAATGTAGACAATAAACAGGGATTAAAATGAATGCGATGGTAGAAATTTGTCTTTATTGTAAGCATAGAAATAAAGATTGTGAGTTTGGGGAAAATATACCAGATTTAATTTTAGTTGGTAGGTTTAATCATGAAACACCTATTGGGAAGGAAAAAATATTATTTGAATTTAACGATGATATTTCAGATAAGGAAAAAGAATATATAAATTTTGATTTTGTGGATAAAAAAGAAGCTAAAAAAATGTTAAAAAAAATGGAAGGTAAGATTATTTAAATCATAGAAATAAACGATGCGCCTTTTTGGAGGGCAAATTACAAGCTATACATCTTCTTAACATTTTTGGCATTTTTTGATTAAAGGCAATTAATTTTGCAATAAGAAAAGATTGAAAGGGAAATAAGTTGGCCTTAAGTTTAGGGCCAATAAAATGGAAAAGAATATTTTTTCCCTAATCTTTTCCATATTCTTATAAAGGAGGAAAACTAATTGCACGACATACATCTTATTGATTATTCGGTGTTTAGATGGAAAACGACAATAATGTCAAGAAGAGAAAGAAAGATTCTGCACGTCTTATTTGGGATTCCAAACCAAGAAGGTCCCCGAAACCAAAACATATTGAATTTCAAACAGCCGAGATAGTTATCCCCAACCCTCACAGGGATCAATCTACTTTATCCATGTATCTAGAAGATTTGACTAAATATGAAATTGATAAATCAAAAATGAATAGATTGATATGGGGGGATAATCTTCTTGCTATGCAGGCATTACTATCTCAAGGATATGAAGGAAAAATAGATCTAATTTATATAGATCCTCCTTTCTGGAGTGGAGAAGATTACTATGCCAATTTTTATATTGGCGATACTGAATTTACTAAAGAGCCGTCTGTAATTGAAAGACTTGCGTACAAAGATATCTGGTCTGGGGGAATTGATTCTTTTTTAGACATGCTTTATCCAAGATTGCAATTGATGAAACGTCTGTTATCAGATAATGGAAGTATATTTGTTCATCTTGACTGGCATATTGGGCATTATGTAAAAGTCATGATGGATGAAATTTTTGGAAAAGATAACTTTTTGAATGAAATAATTTGGTCGTATAGAAGATGGCCTGCAAAATCCAAAAATTTCCAAAAAATGCATGACAATATCTATTATTATTCAAAAAATGCAAACAATAAAGACAGAGTATTCAATGTGATCTATGAACCTTTGGCAGAAAGTACTTTGAAAGCAGATGGAGGATTGAAAATAAAAAATATAGTTGACGAAACTGGTAAAAGGATAAGGGGCGAAAAAACAGGTGAAGAATCTCCAGGCACCCCTCAAAGAGATGTATTCGATATCTCATTTATTTCTGCAACGGGTTCTGAGAGAACAGGATTTTCAACACAAAAGCCTGAAGCATTATTAGAAAAAATAATATATGCGGCTTCGAATAAAAACGATTTAGTTGCGGATTTTTTTATAGGATCTGGGACCACAATATCAATAGCTGAAAAATTAGGTAGACAATGGATAGGATGTGATTTCTCGAAAACAGCTATCCAAATAGCTAGAAACCGTCTAGTAGATAGGGACGTCAAACCATTCTTAGTTGAAAACATAGGAAATTACCAAAGAAATATTATTTATTTATATGGCGGAAGAATATACGAAATGCAGAAAATTGTCCTGAAATTATATGATGCCATCCCAAGAACTGATTATCCTGATATTGGAATAAAGAACTCTGAAGAAGGTACTAAAGAGCTAGTTTGGGTTGGATACCCAGATAGACCTGTCACATCTAAAAAAGTAGAAGAGATGGCTTTGCTATGTGATAGATTAGA
>CAZCMP010000038.1:0-1249 GCA_964500005.1 uncultured Thermococci archaeon | reverse complement strand
ATAACTTTGACCAACTGTGGGAATCAAGGAAGAAGGGATTAGATAATCTGAAAGTAACTGTTATACCAAAAACTATCCCTCCAGAGGTATACGACTATCTAAAAACTTCCAAAATCCAAGAACAAACAAAACTATCTGGGCCAACAATCTACTTCCATGAAAAACCTTATCTCAAACTCATGAAACCTGAAATAAAAGAAGCAGGGACAAAGACCAAGGTGACAGTAGGTATTGAGAGATATGTTATTTTTGATATTCCGATAGAGAAAGAAGAAGATAGAGCAAAAGTATTGGAAATTGCAAAGAATAACTTTGCCGCACTAATTGATTATTGGGCTATCGATTGGAATTACGATGGAATAACTTTTAGATCAACTTGGCAGGCGTTTAGAGGGTTTGGGAAAAAAATACAAACAGTACCTATAAAAAGTTCTTATGATCTAGAAAAAGGTAAAGAGTATACTATTGCGATTAGACTAGTTGATATTTTTGGTAATGATGCTACAGCTACTCTAAAAATTGACCTTAGGTGATATTTTTGAAAAAAAATAAAGATGATCTGATCTTTTCTTCTCAAATGCCTCTTTTTGATAATCTGAAAGATGAAGTTGAAGGATGGGCCAAACAAGGATGGCCAGGTGTTACACAAACAACTTACCAATTGCTTCACTATTGGTTTGACAGAGGTGAAGATACTCCGGATAGATTTTATGATTGTCAACGAAAAGCAATTGAAACAATTATTTATTGTCACGAAATCCTTCAAATAAAAAATCTTGGAGATCTTTTCCAAAAAATAGCGCCCGATACATTATACAATAGTAAAGTCATACATGATGAAGTCAAGGAAACTCCATTTGCAAAATATTGTATAAAAATGGCTACAGGTACAGGGAAGACTTGGGTATTGAATGCTTTAGTTGTATGGCAGTATTTCAATTCTATCAATAATGAGATACCTAGAAAAGCTTCTGGAGAATCTAAAGATTGGTATTCCTTTAGATTTATGGTAGTGGCACCAGGGCTTGAAGTATTGAATAGATTGCTTGATTCATTCAAAGGTAAACAGGATATTTCAGGAGCTAGAGATCCTGCTACTTCTGATTTCTTGATTCCTCTGTTCATACCAGATAATTGGAAATCAGAATTTTATCTAGAAACATTAGAACCTAAAGATATTCGACAAAATATCTCTTTACCCAGATCGGAAGAGCGTCGTGTAGGGAAAGAGTGTAGGATAGGGTGTGGG
>CAZCMP010000037.1:1439-3128 GCA_964500005.1 uncultured Thermococci archaeon | reverse complement strand
TTGGATGTGCAATCGCCCAGTTTGAAACTTTAGAGGAAGGCGCTATGGCCCACGGGATTGATGTTGACGCGCTCCTTCAAGACCTTAACAAATCATTGAAGAATTAATTTTATTTTAAATATCTATTTTTAAAAAAGAAAATAAAAAAATTATCTAAGGCTAGAATAAGGGTCTGTCACTGCATAGACATTATCTAAACCTTTTGAACGTAAATTTGTTGCAGCACTTACTGCTGCATCTCCGGTAGTACAGTATAATATAACTTTTCGGTCAGTTGGTATTTGACTTATCTTCGTACTAATCTTGTTGGAGGGAATATTGACCGCGCCTGGCAAGTGCCCACTTCCATAATCCCCTGAGCTCCTGATATCGATTAAATAGATATCTTCGCCACTTTCAATCAATTGCTTTAACTCAGCAGCTGTTAAGTTTTTTTTAGTTATTGAAGAAACTGGGGTATCAGATTCAGAAGATTGACTAGTTATTTTGGAAATGATTTGGGGTATGTACATGTCAACTGCCGCCTTTGTGTAGTCTCTATCGGAGCCAGCAAGGACGAAAATCTTTTGCGATTTCTTAAAGAAATCACTTGTTTCGTACATCATCCTATATTTTCGACTTCTAAGTATATTCTGGTCAGAATCTGTAAGCATCTTTTTAGATAGCTCGCCTGTGTGCTCACTTGAATCTGGGCCGCCAAGTATTATTATGTAATCGTATTCCACATATCCTGTGTCATTCACTCCGAAAGAATCTACTATCAGATTACTATCTTTTAGCAATGATATGAGGCCAGGGTTCATCTCAATGTCAATGCTGTTTGAAACAACTGCAACTTTACTCTCAGCCATTACACTTGGCACCAAGCTCATTATCAGCGCCAATAACATTACTATAGAAAATATTCTTTTTTGCATAATTATCATATAGATAGTCTGAAAATCAAATATAAGGATTTCTCTTAGTCGATTAATATAAGAACATATAAAAAGAGTTTTTCTTAATTTTTTTAATGAAGTCATTCAATTTAAAAGAAGGAGTATTTTGGGTTGGAGCAGTAGACTATAATCCACCTATCTTCGGGCCATCCCTTTCTAAAGGCACAACCTATAACTCCTACCTCATTTCTGACGAAAAGACCGCTTTAATAGATACAGTAAAACACGGGTTCACCCAAGAGCTAGTTTCAAGGATAGAAGACGCAAAAAAGGCATCCCATATAGACTACATCGTAATTGGGAACTATCAGATGGACCATTCTGGGAGCCTCCCGTTTCTCATGAAAAGGGCAAACAATGCAAAAATTGTTGCAACAGAGGAGTCAAAAAAAGCTATAGAAAAATACCATGGGCCCAAATGGGAGTTTGAGATTGTTAAAGATGGGGATTCAATAAATTTAGGGAATACAACCCTCTTGTTTAGGGAGTTTAAATTGAATGAAAGTGATTTGTTATTGACTTATTCTGTAGAGGACAAGATACTCTTCTCAGGAGATCTTTTCTCCCAGCATATCGCATCTCCTAAGAGGATGGATATCGATATGGAAAATTTAGAGTTTGATGCCCTTTCCTATTTTGTCAATTATCTTTTGCCTCTTTCTAGGCTTCCTGATTTAAAAGATGTAGAAATTATAGCTCCAAATCACGGCTTCATATGGCTAAAAGGTTTAAAAGAGATAATCCAAAAATA
>CAZCMP010000037.1:0-1339 GCA_964500005.1 uncultured Thermococci archaeon | reverse complement strand
TAAAATTAAGAAATAAATTCTTGGCACTATTTACCTGCTACTCTGGTAGGGAGAGCCCCACCGCATCCCTTTTAGAATTGACATCAAATCTAAATTTTGAGCTTAGGGACTGGCCTTTGGAAACTCAATACATGCCAAGCGAGGAAGAAATAAATCTTTGCTTTGAGCTGGGACGGAAAATAGGCGAAAGGACTAAAAATAACAAAGTATAATATAACAATATGGAACAGGATGAGCGGGTAAGAATAATAGAGACTGCGATTGAAGCTGAGAAAGAAACTTTAAGCACTTACATAAAATCTGCAATTAGAGTTTCAAATGTTGTTGGAAAGAATATGTTTTTGAAACTGGCCCTTGATGAAATCAAGCACAGAGAGATTTTAGAAAAGGCACTTAAATCCCAGCTTGAAGGCGGAAAATGTATATTTCCAGAGGTAGAGAAAAATGAGGTTGCAAGGATAGTCCTTGATGTTGAAAAGGAGATTGAAAAAACAAGCCACCTTGGCCAGGACGACCTTGCTATTTTGATGCTGGCCCAAAAAGTTGAGAAGAACGGTATAGAATACTATAAAGAGTGCATAAAAAATGCGTGGGATGATGAAGCAAAGAAGATGTTTTCATACCTTGTCAAAATGGAGGAGGAGCACTTTTCAATTATCCAGAGCCAGATTGACTATATAGAAGGGACAGGTTATTGGCTAGGGATCAGGGAGTTCACACTCGACGATTAGCTCATTTGAAATCCCTTATCAGAGACTCTAGATCGCCAAACCTTACTTTTTGTTTGCATAAAGATGGAAGATAGATTGCGGCCTTTCCAGAATTAGTTGCTGTTTTTTGATACATTTCCTCTATTGGGGTCACAACCATACATGTATCAGCAAGTAGCTTTGCGTACTTTTCTATCTCCTGTGCAACACCGGTCCTTTCAAGCTCATTTTTCACATGTCTTGAGGTGCATATCCATATGTCACCTTTGAACGTTCTACCCTCTTTTTTGAAGAGGGCAAGCGCCTCCTTTACTTCACCTACCGAGCAGTGGGGGCAACCTATACATATGAGCTCCATGTCATCAGAAGAGTTTAGCTTGCACTTGCTTTCTTTTATCTCTTCCTGCCCTACCTCTATTTTTTCTAGTTTATCATTGATCGCCTTTCCATATTCGGGTGTTACCCCTTCAACATGGTATAATGCAACTGAGCCAGATGCCGCCATTGTGGCCCCAAGCGATTTTAGCTTATCAGAATCTAGCTCTAAATTCTTAAAATAAGGTATTTTGTTTCCTATGATTTGCCCGACATAATTTCCGAGAGCACCGACATCAGAAAAAGATTTTATT
>CAZCMP010000036.1:0-3143 GCA_964500005.1 uncultured Thermococci archaeon | reverse complement strand
AATGATCTGTTTATTGATTAACTCCTCTTTTTTATACAGTTTTGTTATCTGGGCACTTGATTTTTTTATGCCATAATTACCAAAGTCGATTATTAATTTATAGGAAGGGTTATTAGCCTCAGGAAAATCATAGGCTTCAATTATTTTCCCTACTCTCATCTCTACCTTCTCAAAATCTTTCCAAGTTATCATAATCAAGACAAAATATCGGGATATTTAAAACATTCTGAATAATAGATCTTAAATAAAATAATTGTATTTGATAAATTGGTATGATAATATCTATCTGAAAATCAAAAATACTATTTTTCGCTTTATTAAAACATATAGCCAAGATAAGTAACAGACACTTCCAGGCGAATAATATGGATGCTAAAGTAATCGAATTAATAAATAGGCATGAGGGATTTCTGGATGCAAATGAGATTTCTGTTTTAACGAAGATAGATTATAGGAGGGTAAAAAAGGATATAGAAAAATTAAAAGATAATATGAAAATAAGATAACTGTTAAATAAACTAAAACATAAAGAATAACCGCCAGAAAAGTTATTGGCGGGCAGTAAGGGATTCGAACCCCTGGCCCGTAGATTAAGAGTCTACTGCTCTACCAGACTGAGCTAACTGCCCTTAACCCACAAAAACAATGCCGATATTTAAGTTTTTTGGGTTAAAAATTAATAAGATCTTGGGTAAGAACCTAGAACTTTTACAGAGAATATTGAAGATAGCTCCTTTAATGTTTGGCTTATTTTCTTATCTTTTGTATGTCCTTTGAAATCAATGAAGAATATATACTCGCCCATCTTCTTCTTAGATGGTCTTGACTCGATTTTAGTCAAATCAATTCCTGCGTCATAAAAAGTTTTTATAATGGAGTACAAAACTCCGGGTTTATTCACACTAGGGGAAACAACTATGCTAGTTCTATCTTTTCCTGTTGGAAGTACACTTTGATTTCCCACAACAAAGAATCTCGTGAAGTTGAGTTTTTCATCTTGCACATCTTTTTTTAATATCCTTAACTTGTATAAATCCGCAGCAAATTCTGAGACAAGCGCTGCATATCTGTTGTCTTTTCTATTTGAAAGTTCGATTGCAGAAATTGCGTTTGAGGAAGTTTCATGGATTTCAACTTTGGGTAAAAAGTTTCTGACAAACTTTGCACATTGAGAAAGAGTGAGATTATGAGAATACAGTACTTCTATATCTTCTAAGTCACCCCAGCAGGCAAGGTTGTGCTTTATCGGAAGAAGGTATTCTTTATTAACCTTTAAATCAAACTCAACAAGGCTATCAAGCGTTTGGGATACCCCGCCAACAAGTGAATTCTCTACAGGAACTACCCCACCTTCACACTCGCTTTTCTCGACAGCATTGAAAACTTCCCATATGCTTCTTTTGAATAATATTTCATCTGCCCCCAATAATAAAGATGTTTCATGACAAAAAGTGCCTTTTGGCCCTAATGTAGATACCTTCATTCTTCCACCATCCTTTTGATCAATATGTTACTTTCTTTTTCAGCTTTTTCAGTGAAATCCCCCAAATATTCAGATGCTTCTTCAAAGAATTTTATAAATCCCTCTCTATCTCTATCTTCAATTATATTAAACAAAGTTTCCGCAGATTTTATATATTTTGATAGTATTTCAGAAGTTTTTGGATTCAAAATAGAAATATCCGCGTAAAGCTCAGGCTCCTGATTTAAAATTCTACCGGCCATATCAAGAGTCAATCGATATACTGGACTAGTACATTCAAAACTTTTTTTTATGTCGAAATTTAGATCTTTTAATGAGTGACAAAGTGCAATAGCAGAAAAATGGGTTAGACCTTGAATTACGCCCATCATTTTGTCATGAGCATCCGGAGACATCTCAAGTACATTAGCACCTTTTTTAATAAAAATTTTGTTAACTATTTGATAGAGTTCTATATTGGATATCCTTTCAGGACATAGTATTATGGTCTGCCCCTTTATAGCTCCAATAGAAGGCGCAAATAGAGGATGGGCCCCTAACACGTCTGCTTTTGACTTTAGCATTTCAGCTACTGGGCCAACTTTAAGAGAAGTTAAATCAATGAAAAGTTTTTCTTTTGTCATAAAAGGAACTATCTCCCTTATAACGCCTATTGTAGATTCAATTGGGACAGATACTATCACTATGTCACTTTTTCTGATTAGCTCTTCTTTAGAAAGAGAAGTAGACCTTGATGAAACAAGAACATCAAAACTTTCCTCTTCAAATATTTTTTTAAATAGCCCTCCAAGCTTTCCTGTTCCTCCTATAATCCCAACTACCGTCAATTAATGCCCCCTATAGACTTCTGCATAAGTAGATGGTCCAAAATTGTAATTGCTACCATTGCTTCACATACTGGATTTATTCTTGGGATAGCGCAAGGGTCATGCCTACCTTCAATTTTAATCGAGCTTTCTTTTCCTTTAATATCAACTGTTTTTTGTTCTTTTGAGATTGAAGGTATTGGTTTTACTACAACTCTAACGACAATATCTTCTCCATTTGATATTCCCCCAACAATGCCACCGGCCCTATTTGTTAGAAATCCTTTTGAGTTCATCTGGTCGTTGCTTTCAGAACCAAGCAAATCTGAAAGATTAAATCCTAATCCAAATTCAACTCCTTTGATTGCGCCAATTGACAAGAGGCCTTTTCCAATATCTGCCTCAAGCTTATCAAATACCGGCTCACCAAGCCCCGCCGGAACATTTCGTGCAACTATCTCCACAAAGCCACCAACAGATTCACCTTTAGATTTTGCATTTAATATTTCTTGGGTCATTTGCTCAGAGATTTTTTTATCAGGACACCATAATCTATCATTTATAATTTCATCTCTCCTCAAAGAGGTATGGTCAATTTCTGTTATTCTTATTTTTCCAATAGCTTTTGTAAATGAAAATAGTTCAAATCCTTTAATCTCTTTTTCTAAGACTTTTCTTGCAACTGCACCTGCCGCAACTCTAGCAACTGTTTCTCTTCCAGATGCTCTCCCCCCGCCTCTATAGTCATATAGCCCATACTTCTTAAAGTATGTATAATCGGCATGCCCTGGTCTGAAAATTCCTTTAATTTTTTCATATGAAGATGAGTCAACATCTTTATTAAAAACTATTAT
>CAZCMP010000035.1:0-3230 GCA_964500005.1 uncultured Thermococci archaeon | reverse complement strand
TTTCAATAATAGGCGGGATAATTGCAATATTCGGTGTAACGCTTGTCAATGTGAAGGGGAGATAGATAATTTTTTATTGGAATACCTTTTACTGGATTTATGAGGCGCTATAAGGTAAAGCAGGTCGATGCATTTACAGACAGAGCTTTTGGAGGAAATCCGGCAGGAGTCTTAACTTCTGCAGAAGGGCTAACAGATAAAGAGATGCTTTCAATTGCAAACGAGATTAACGCTTCTGAAACAGCTTTTGTTCTGCCTAGCGATACAGCCGATTTTAGGATAAGATGGTTTACCCCCAAGAAGGAGGTCCTTTTCTGCGGGCATGCGACTGTTGCAAGTCTATATGCACTTGCCCAAGAAGGAAAGCTTGGCATGGAAAACGATGGAGAGTTTTCCTTCAAAGTCGAGACCACGATAGGCGTCATTACAGTTGACGTTATTAAATCAAATAACGAGATACAGGTAATATTGCACTCGCCAAAAATAGCGCTTTTGAGAGAGGATATTGATAAGATTTCCTTTTTAGACGCTTTGAAGATAAAAGAAGATGAAATTGATACATCTTACCCAATAATGAGAGAGACCAATCTAGATTATCTCTATGTCCCTATCTGCGGACTTGACGCTTTAAAAAATATAGACTATGACTATTCAAAGTTAGAAAAGTTCTGTGCGAAATATAACTTTCCAGGTGTCTGTGTCTTTACAACAGAAACGTTTGACCCCGATTCTAAAGCACATTCTAGGTTCTTTGCACCGCTATATGGGGTAAGGGAAGACCCTGTCACTGGCTCTGCGCAGGGACCGCTTGGTGTATATCTTTTGATAAATGGCATCATCGAGTTTAGCGGAAACGAAGTCAATATTAAATCAGAGCAAGGGGACATTATAGAAAGACCTGGAAGATTAGTGATAAATGTAACAAAGGACGAGTATGGAAACTTTACCTCTAAGCTAGTGGCAAGTGCTGTGACCGTCCTTGATGGCGAGATTTACCTTCCTTAAAGAATTATTCAATTACCCTGCCGAAGATGTAACAGTCCTCACCGCACCAATGCTTTTCTAGTAAGAACTGCTCTTTGAATCCCATCTTGTCATAGAATCCGATAGCATTGTAGCGCTTAAGGCTCCAGCACCAGATCTTTTTCACATTTTCTTTTCTGCATTTGTCAATTGCAAACTCTATCAATGCTTTCCCAACACCCTTCTTTGAAGTAATCAAAGCATCTATCTCGCATGACTCCTCGACTATCATGAGCGCTATAGTGCCAACGACTTCGCCATCATCAATAGCAACGAAGTAATTACCATTTTCTATAAGGGGTGTAATCTTTTCCACTTCAGAAAAGGAGTACTCTTCGGTGTCAAGACCTTTTAGGAGCTTTGATAGCTCTTTGGCGTGGGATTTTGTGGCCTTCACTATTTCCATAAGAGGATACTCATCTGATTTGGTATTAAAGCTTTTGATGGGAAGAGATATATCAGATTTTATAGTGAAATAATCTTATGGATAGCTTGGAATATTTTGAGATGTTAAAAGAGAAATTAATAGAGGACGGATGGGTTGAGCAGAGCTGTGGAGAAGTTTATTTATTGTCCTCAATCGGTACGAATTTCTATAGGGACAAGGAAATAATCCATTTGAGTATTGAGATTGGTGCGGATCAAGAGATTTTGAAAGTATAGCTCTTACTTTAGAATAAATTAAATATAAAAGGTGCCGGGGGCGGGATCCGAACCCGCGACCTCACGGTTTCCCAGCCTTGTTTCATGCTTATGAGCCGTGCGCTATAACCAGGCTAAGCCACCCCGGCAGGTGAGATTAAAAGAACTATGGCCCAGCCTTTTTAAGATTTGCTATTTAGTTTTTTAATAAAAATTATTATCCATAATACATAAAATCGAAAGATCTTTATATGTTTGGATTTATAGTTAAATGATTACATGACTTGGAATGATGAATTATTAGATTTAATCACAAAAAAATGGAAGGTTGGTCACTCTTTTTCATTGGAGGATATTTATCAATTTGAAAACCATTTTGTAAAATTGTATCCTAACAACAACTATGTACAAGCAAAGCTTCGTCAAACTTTGCAAAATCTTAGAAATAAAGGCTATATTGAATTTCAAGACAAAAGAGGGCATTACACTCGTATTAAATAAAAATATAAATGAAAACTTAAACGAAATTAAATCCATTTTTCCTCAAATCCTCAATAATATTTCTAAGATCCTGGTCTGAACTATTGACCTCTGGGACAAAATACCTAGATTTGCCATCATCAAGTAGCGTGTATAATTCATTCAAGAACGCTTCTTTTAGATCCTTTTTAACAAAGTAAGTATCAAGATCTCCCATATGGGATACATATCTCCCACTTCCATAGTCCTTCTTCCCCCAAAGGTGCACGCCTTTGATCATCTCTCTAATCGGATGAATAGAACGAATAATGGAGCTAATCTTTTCACTATTGAACTTTCCTGGCCCTAAATTATAGCTACTAAAGATTTGGATAACGTCTAGGACAATCCTAAGCTTAAGGCCACTATTATTTATTGTATCACAGAGTTTTTCTAGGTCTGAAACATTTGATACTAAGAACTTCCCACCCCTATAGAGCGCCCCATACCGATTTTCTATTAATATGTCCGTTTCCGGGTAAGTTTCAGTAATTCTATCCTCAAATACTTTATAGATTTCAATAAATTCTTCCATAGAATTACAGTAGTCATTGAACGGTGGGTGTATTTCTATAATCTTAGGTGGTCTATTGTTGCCAACAAGTTTTATAATAAAACGGCGGAACTCTTCCGCCCATTTTTTACTTGACCAGAGCTTTGGGATAAAATCCTTGTGGGATTCTTTTATCGTATTGAAACTTGATATCAAGCTCGTATCAAATTTTCTTTTTCCATATGAATACTCTGTATGGAGGGAATATTCCTTTAATGGTCTTATATAAGGGACATCAAAATTTCCTGCAACTTCTTTTATCTTAGGAGATATATATTCCGGGTATCTCCTCCCGTCATAGTCTATTGGAATAAAAATTGACATCAAGGAGAATAATAATCAAATGAATAAAACTATATCGATTTTTCTTTCATTTGAAAGTCAAAAATTCAGGGTTATAGATCTTCATTCAAAAATGGAATAAGAAAAGAAAAAATTAATTAAATTATTGCACGACAAATTCAAATGTTATCTTGTCAAACATTCCGTTAGG
>CAZCMP010000034.1:0-3336 GCA_964500005.1 uncultured Thermococci archaeon | reverse complement strand
TCTGAATGGCATATTTATGCATATTGACTTCTTTTCCAAGAATATCGGCCGCCACTGGGACATCTTGAGCAAAGTTTTTTGGAACTCCTCCGCCTATCATGAAAAGCCCTGTGTCCTTTGAAGCAATTTTAATCTTTGTGAGTTCAAAGAAATCCTTGGCGCTATCGATTGAAACTTTTGGTTTGTTGCCTTTGGCATTCTGGTGGTAAACAAGACCGAATCCGGCGCTGCAATCTGAAAATGCGGGGACAAAGATAGGAACCCCCTTCTTATATGCCTCAAGGACTATTGAATCTTTGACTTTGGCGCCACGTTCATTAAGGTACTTCCCCATTGCCATAATAAATTCTCTTGAAGAGTATGGCTTTGGCTCAAGTGAATCGGCTATCTCGGCAATAGTCATGTCACAGACTCTAAGCTCATCTTCATCAATGTAAGTATCATAAATTCTATCAATGCTTTGTTGCCTAAGCATTTCATCGTCTATGAAAGGTGTTCCCTGATAGTGTTTAAATCCCAATGCTTCAAAGAATTCCTGATCGACAATTATTGCCCCAGTTGATACAATAGCATCAACCATATTGTGCTTTACCATATCATATACTACTTTTTTTAGACCCGCACTAAAAATTGACCCGGCAAGACACAGTATAATTGAGCAGTCCTTGTCCTCTGTCATTTTTTCAAATATTTTTGAAGCCCTTGCAAGATTCTTGGCCTGGAAGGCCATCTTAGAAAAAGCATCAATTATCTCTGTTGAATCAAAACTCTTAATATCGATATGTTCAATTTCCTTACTTAAAAGTTCTTCTTTCTTCATAAAAGAGAAGATTATATCAAACCTTAAATATTTTTCCATGCAACAAATTTTATATAATCAAGACATGTCTGAGTTTTGATAATATGGTAAAGATAGGTATTATAGGCGGAAGTGGGCTTGATGATCCAAAACTACTAAAGGACTACGAAGAGCTCACGATGAAGACTAAGTATGGAAAGCCTTCAAGTTCTTTTATGACCGGGACAATAAAGGATGTAGATGTAGTAATTCTAGCAAGACATGGCAGGGACCATTCAATTTATCCATCAGGTGTCAATTACCGAGCAAATATATTGGCATTAAAAGAGATTGGCTGCACCCATATAATAGCAACAACTGCTGTTGGATCATTAAGAGAAGAGATACATCCTGGCCATCTTGTTTTTCCAGACCAATGCATTGATTTCACAAAAAAGAGGGAATATACTTTTTTTGATGAAGAAAAGGTAATACACGCAACAATGGCAGATCCTTTTTCAGAAACGCTTAGAAATCTATTAATAGATAGTGCAGATAGACTTGCCCTAAAATACCATCCTAAAGGAACTGTTATAACTATTGAAGGCCCAAGATTTTCAACTAGGGCCGAATCGCATATGTTTAGGATGTTTGGTGCCGATGTTATAAATATGTCAACAGTACCTGAAGTATTCCTAGCAAAAGAGCTTGAGATAGAGTATGCAACTGTGGCGATGTCTACAGACTATGACTGTTGGAAAGAAAGTGAAGAGCCTGTAACTTTTGAGATGGTACTAGAAATATATAAGAAGAATTCAGAAAATGTAAAGAAACTTATAGTTGATACCGTTTCACAATATAGAAGGTGATTTTACGGATAATAGAGTTGAGAGCATAAAGAGCAAGATAAGAACAATACCAGATTTTCCAAAGCAGGGTGTAATGTTTAGAGACATCACTACCTTACTAAAAGATAAAGATGGATTAAAGGATACCATAGATATAATATATGAAAAGTACAAAGACAAAAAGATTAATCTAGTGGCAGGAGTTGAGGCCAGAGGATTCATACTCGGTGGGGCAGTTGCCTATAAGCTAGGATCAGGTTTCGTCTTGATTAGAAAGAAGGGTAAACTACCGCACAAGACTGAAAATCATGAGTATGAGCTTGAATATGGAAAAGATTCTATTGAGGTCCACCTTGACGCCATAATGAAGGGGGACAATGTGTTATTGGTCGATGATCTTATTGCAACTGGTGGTACTGCATTGGCCGCATGTAAACTTATAGAAAAGCTTGGAGGAAATGTTGTTGAAACTGCATTTATAGTAGGCCTTCCTGAGCTTGGCGGTATGAGAAGATTAAATGATTACGGTGTTTTCACTATAGTGGATTTTGAAGGTGAATAAAAAATTAATTTTTTTATAAATAAGAAAAGAAAATAATTTATTTTTTAATTGGCTCTCCAAAACATCTATCCCCAGCATCTCCAAGACCAGGAACGATGTAGTTCTTTTCATTGAGTTTTTCATCAATTACTGCTGAAACGACTTCGACATCTTTATGTTTTGCTAGTATGTCTCTGATACCTTCTGGTGCGCTTATCACTGCAACGACAATAATTCTCTTAAAATCCCCTCTGCTCTTTACTTCATCTATTATCCTAGACATTGTGTGACCTGTTGCAAGCATAGGGTCTCCTATCATGATTATATCGTCTTTTGTTGTCTTTGGGACCTTTACATACTCAACAGATATCCTAGATTCTGGTGCTGGTCCCCTCCATGCGCTTATAATCCCGGCCCTTGCCTTTGGAAATACCTTATAAAACCCTTCTATGAAAGGAATTGCTGCTCTTAGGATATTTATCATGACTATGTTATCCTTGTCAGAGATCCTAATTCCCTTTGTTGGGCAAACTGGGGTCTCAATATCAATTACTTGATAGTCAAACGTCTTGGATAACTCGTAGCCCATGTACCTCCCAAGCTTGTTCAATCCTTTCCTAAATTTTATAGGGTCGGTATTCCTATCTCGAAGTTCATCAACAAGTTCTTGTATAGCCAAATTTTGCTTAAAAGAAATAACTCTACTATCTTTTTCAAGGTCTTCTATACCCATCTGCTACACCTATGAAGGTAGCAAAAAATAGTATTTAAAGGTTAGTGTCAAGCATGCGCCACAGCTCGTCTTGACAGATTCTTTCGTGGCTTCTCCTTTCCCGAGTGACCTTTCCAATTACAGTAGATTTAATATTCTCTTTTTCAAGGGCATTTACTATCTGCTCTGTATTTTCTTTTGGAGATATTATCATTAAAGCTCCTGAGGATATCAATCCAAATGGGTTAATTTTAAGGACATCACATATCAACTTAGTCTCATTATACAGATTAACCCTATCTGGATAAAATTCAAAACCTGTGTTAGATGCATCGGCTATTTCATGCAATCCCCCAATAATCCCACCTTCTGTTGGATCATGCAAAGCCATTGCCCCAAGGGAAGATGCAATCAGGGCTTCCTTGACAACTGAAATCTGATCAAGTAATCCCATTGC
>CAZCMP010000033.1:0-3549 GCA_964500005.1 uncultured Thermococci archaeon | reverse complement strand
AGTTTTATCACTTATTTTAAGTACGAACCTATCTCTCCATCCTCTATAGAAAACAACAACTTTCTTCCTGAATAATTTTGAGATCAACACAATGCAGCCATCCCTAATTAATGGTATAGGGATGAGAGATGGGCTAACCTGAACAATTTTAATGGACTTGTCTCTTAATAACGATAGAATTAATTCCTTAATATCTATGAAATATTCCTTAAAGTATGCAGCCTTACGTTCATTCCGTTTGTAATAGTCTTTACTTCGACTCCCTATAGGCAGTAAAAGTAATTCAATATCATTAGATTCAAATTCCTGTAAGAATAGCCTGTAATAATTAGCAACACCGCCTCTGCTTTCAAGGTCCTTGGTGACAAGTAGCACACGTTTCACACCTAAAAGTCTTCTATTTTAAGCCTTGAATTTTCAGGATATAGATGGATTTCATGCTCTACAATCTGGGTAGGTGAAAATCTTCTCTTTATCAGCGCTGCAGGCACCCCGCCAAGTACTGAGTAAGGTGGAAAAGATTTGGTTACTACGGCCCCTGCTGCAACAACGGATCCTCTTCTAATCATCACTCCTTCTAAAATGATGGCACCAGCTCCTACCCATACATGATCTAAAAAACCACAGACTTATCACTGTTTATGGATATAATGTATTAATCTGAATTGCATCTTCGAAAATTGATGTATTTGAATACCGACGTAAATCGCACTATTACAAAAAAATGGTGTTGTAGCATCAAGCATTGTATATGATCAAGATTGACTTATTCACTATATCTAAAAACAGCTTTTTCAGAAATTAATAGTGCAGAGCAAACGTCAGAAGCATGAAGACAAAACATTTCCCTCATTATGCTAGGGTTGCTTGCAAATAGATGATAAATTCTTCTCTTCTCGTTCCGAATCAATAATTAAAAAGGGGGGGGCCAGCTCAGACGTTGATCCCTCTAGTTGCGCTTTTGCAATTATGGCGGCAAAGATTATATTGCTGTAAATTCCCAATCCATGTGATGGAAACAAAGAGATAAAATAAATGAAAAATATTGCAAGTGGAAGTTTTTCATAAGTAGAGACATGAAGTCTTTTAATACTTGGAATAAGCCTCAATAGTTTTATAAGGTAAAGTAAATATAAGAGGAAAGTGATTAGACCTCCGACCAAAAATATCTCAAGAAACCTATTGTGAGGATAAGTTCGGTTCCCAATTTTCTTCTTCATTTCATCCAAAGCACCTTTACTTCCATATCCCAATAAAAATTCAGAAGTATTTGCTTCCTTAATAATTTCAAAAGAGTACTTATAAAGTGATCCTCTGCCAGAAGAAATGGAATTGAAGTCATTTACATAAGCACGATTAGCTTTTCTCCCAATAAGCCTATTATAAAGTGCTTCATTACTTCTAAATAGAATCACCGCTGCAAATAATAATAAGCTTATAACCACAATACTCCTTATTTTACTTCTAAATCTGCTTTTATACAGTAGTAGAAAGGAGAAGCCTAGAATAAATAGCGCCCATCCTGTTCTGGTGAAACTAAATACAATCGAAGTCATACCTATAATTATGAGTACTACCCAAGCAAGCTTGTATTTTTTGTTCTTGTCAACAATTTTTCTACTATAAGCAATAATTGTTAGCGTTGCTACTGTAAAAACTTTTGAGGCACCGGATGCATTATGGAACAATCCAGTTATACCCATAAACAAATCTTCTTCAGAGCTTAAAAGCTCTTCTATGTCTTTGGGAGACTCCAATATTCCCAGCAAAAAGGGTATATTTGAAATTATGACAAATAGAGCAAAGAATATGATAGTTCTATCCAAGCCTTGATAATTATCCTTTAGCTCCCACTTATTTCTAAAATAAACATAAAATAAGGGCAGGGAATAGATATCAAAAAAAATTAATAAATCGGTATGGAATCCATGAGGGGTTGTTGTGCTTACTAACAATGAGAAAGCAGTAGCAATTCCCAAAAGAAGAAAAGAATTAGTTAATCCATTTTTTGTATTTAAGAATACTATGATCGTAATATATCCAAATAGCAATGCTTTCCAAAGATGACTGACTTTTACAGGACCGATGAAAGTTTGATCAAAAAAAAGTACAACAAAAAGAAGAATAGAACCAATGAGGTATTTCATATAAGTCATTGTTCCTCTATGACACATTGGAATATCTCAGAATAAATGCGACTAACATTTGAAATAGAGAAGTGGCTAGACAACCTAGCCGAGCCAGTAATTCTTCCCTCAATTAATTGATTAATGCCATTTGTAATTGAGACAACATCATATCCGCAAACTATTCCTCCACCATAGATGCCCAAATAATCGCTTACCTGACTCCGTTCAGGGACTATTGCCAGGATTGGTTTAGACAAGGTTGCATAATCAGCAAACTTACTTGGTAAAAATGGACTGTACTCCATGTTTGCTTCAATTAAAACTAATCCACTACAGTTCATAATTTCATCATAAATAGATGATTGTGCAATTTCTCCCATAAACAATACACAATCTGATAAGCCAAATTTCAAAACCTCATCTTTGTATGCTGGGGTAGCATGACCTATAAACTTTATTCCTTTGAAGTTTTTATTGGTAGACTTAATTGATTTGACTGCCAGGAGCAAACTCGTTATAGCACGTTCTTTAGTAATCTTTCCGGCATAAACCAACCATCCGTCGTTCATTTGGGTACTGATGTCACTTTTTATATCTAAGCCAACATGAGGTATAATTTGATATTTATTTTCTTGTTCACAGTGTGTGTAATTGCACATAAGTTGGTATGCCTCCTTACTCGAAACAAGTATTTTATCGGCAGATCCTAATACTTTATTTAGCATTTTCTTTTGCAGACTACTGATTATGGGCACCTTTGGTGACTGATTATAGGGGTATGGAGAAATATACACAGGATAAGGATCGCTAAATGCAGCAATCCATTTCACTCCATACTTTTTCTTCAGATAAAGCCCCACGAGATGACAATCAAAGGGGGTTGATTGGGTGAAAACAATATCCACTGATTTTGTTGACAAGATCTCTTCGGACTTTTTAATTGATTCCTTTACCCATCTATTAAAACTAGACACCTGCAATATCTCTTTTATTGCCCTATTAATTTTTGATGACATTACACCCTTCAAATATTTTTCTGAATACTCTATGAAAATGACATCATCACATGTGTCAGAAGTCTTTCCTTTTAATGTCCCAGCTATTACATTTACATAATGATCTCCATGCCTCAGCGCAGTTGTCACCTTTCCTGCTTGTAATGCTTGGGCGGAATTCAGTGGAGGATAATACTTGGCCACTTGCAAGATTCTCATAACGGGTAACCTTATCTGGTTTTAATAAAGTGTGCAGGAGAACCTCCCACAATTGTATAGGGCTCGACATCCTTATTCACCAAACTATTTCCAGCAACTATTGCTCCCCTTCCTATGGTGACGCCCTGAAGAATAATACACTTGGTGCCTATCCATACGAGATCGGAAGAGCACACGTCTGAACTCCAGTCACCGCTCATTATCTC
>CAZCMP010000032.1:0-3560 GCA_964500005.1 uncultured Thermococci archaeon | reverse complement strand
CCTATCCTACACTCTTTCCCTACACGACGCTCTTCCGATCTAATATATTAAAAAAATATAATATATTTATGATATAAAAATTTAGATAATCCTAAAATATTTATATCGTCAAAATTATTAATTTATAATGATAGAAAATAAGGATAATAAAAAAGACTTGTTCACAAGCCTTTATTAAAAAGAGTCATCAACTCTTTAGATTCATCTTCTGCCATCTTTTTAGAGTAGTATTCTCTGATATTTTTGTACATATGTTCTAATAGCACAGGATCCTTTCTAGCATATGCTTCAAATCTATCAAGCATATGGAAAGATCCTGCTTCAGTATCTAGAAAGTCATCTTCTTTATCCTTTAATGTTTTTTTTGCTAATTTAATGAGTTCGGCAAACTTCAATATATTCTCCTTTGCTTTTACTCTCTCAAATCCTGCATTGATATAAGAATCTATCAATCCCATAAAATCCTTATAATCTATAAAATCTTGACCCCTGACTCTATTTAGCCCATCAACATACTGCATAAGTAACTGTTTTGCAGTATTTTCATGCTTAGCAAATTCTTCTATAGATCTTTCTAGAGTTTCCGCATCTTTCTTTGATAAAAATAATTTACCTGTGGGAACATAGTAATCTGCCTTTGACTTATGCTTTTTAACTCCTTCTAATGCCTCAATGTCTTTTATAATATACTTGGCGTTTTCAATAGGAATAGTCTTCATGAAAAGATTAACCGCCAAACAAACTTTATAGGCCTTCTCTTTGTCTTTAAGGATGTTTCCTTTTTCATCGACGATTATTAGTTTGGACATTTCAGGATTCTTAAATTTTGATGTGAAATACAAACCCTTGTAGTAGAGGTGAGAGCCTATTTTAACAGGAATGTAGGTTTCTATCTTTTCTTTTTCATTTTTTAGGTTATTAAATGCATCAAATACAGGGCCTTCCTTCAATTTAATAATCCCTGGGAAGGCAACAAGCTTTTTATTAAAAAAATTATTAAACACTTAGAACACATCCACCTAATATTTATCAGGCCTTGCTACAATAAAATACACTACTGCACACAGAACAAATGCGATGGCCAAGTATTTAAGTGTCAATTGTCCGTTTATATATGCATTAATACCATATATTACGATTATTAATATAAGCACATATCTAAAAATATCAGTAAACTCCATATTATCACTTCTTCACTATGTATTTAAAGTTAATATATTGAAACACTAAGAAAGATCCGACAAACCATATCCACTTTATGTATCCGCTCTCTTCAAAGATCCTATCCAATAAATATAGTCCACCAACAATTATAATAAGACCAATTACCAAAAAAGGTAAGCCTTTTTTCAAATATTCCTTTGACCTTACCCTTTTTCTTTTTGAAACCTTCACTGTAACCATTATTATCCCTACCTACTAATTTTGAAAATGTTTATAAGAGTTTGCATTTAAAGATGTTTTACAAAATTATTAAACTACAAAAGAAATATATAAAAATAAAAAAGAAAATTTAAATTAATTTATTTTTTTGTCTTTTTCATTCCACCTTCGTATTCAAGTGTTAGGTAAAGAATAATACCAGCTACTAGACCAATTGCGGGTGCAGAGAAGAAAGGACTCTTCCATAGAGTAACGTAGTTAGCTACGACCAATATACCTGCCATTATACCTGCAATAGCCCTCTGGATATTATTTTCGACCATCTCCATAGCAAGGTAGGAACAAAGGTATCCCTGGATTAACAAGGTAAGACCGTATCCGATAGTTCTTGCGGGTAACATTATCTGAACTACTGGGTTTATCAATAGCCCTATACTCATACCCCAGAATAGGCTTGTTGCTCCACCCCAGTAGGTATATTCCTGTTCTGGTGTTGAGTGCATATATCTCTGAACTACCAACGCCTGACCACCTGTCCACTGTGGACCGCACATCGGGACGTATGGGAAGAACATACCCATAAGTACATTTCTCCATCCGGTAATGATGTGGTTTCTTCCTATGTGGACGAGTAGTTTCTCATCTGGTCTTGCCTCATCAGCCTGCTTAATTAAGGATTTCAGGATAAGTATATCCCCGAAAGCAATAATGTAAGCAACTATAGCTACAGCTACACCTGCGCCTAACAAGGTAGCATTTGGCCATCCGACTCCAAAGACTGATACTTCATTTAAGATTCTGTTGAAGTCTATTGGGATTATAATACTCTGAGTTATTTTTGCCATGCTGGGCTTAATTTCCCCAGTTATCAGACCAAGTATGTATCCTACGATAAATCCAGGCACTATTCCGAATCCGGCAATCCACTGGAATATCTTATTCTGTTTTCTCCAAGCTACTGCCCTCTTTGAGAACAGCAAGAACAGAGACAACACTGCAGATACTAGGAAAGAGACTGGTGTTGCAGCTACATAGGACTGTGCTGGGCTAAAGATTGTTTGAATTGATGCTAGACCTGCACCCAACAGAATACCTGCTGTGATCGACTTTGGAATACGTGTTACAAATTCCCTACCGACTCCTGTTACACCGAGCACTAAGAAGATTACAGCCAATATAAGCTGCATAGCTATTAACGCTTGCATCCTTTCTATGTATACTCCAGATGGGCCACGGAGTGTGGCGGAGAATGTAGCAAAGTATGCGGTATAGATAGGAATACCGGGTGTAATCCAACCGGCAACTGACGGGTCACCAAAGGTTGTATGCCATAGATAGAAAAAGTTGTTTACCATGACCATTACTACACCAAGTTCAATAGGTATACCCATGGTTGATTCCATCGCGACCGTGATACCCAAAGGTACACATGTCAAGATGACACCCTGGATAAAGTCCTGGTATTCGATTGGGTAGTGGTAGAATGGTAGTCTGAGCTTCAAGAAACTTGGGTTTATTGAAGGCTGTTCTTCGTATCCTGGCGGCCTTTTCGGACCAAAATATCCAATTCCAGACATTATTTTTTCCTCCATTTTTTTTGTTTGAAAAAGTCAATTGACTTAATCAACATGCTTGAATATATACTTTCCAGTAGATATTACTAAAAAATAATATACTCAAACAAATATATTTTAAGGCGATTATATATAAACTTTTCGGTGTTTGCAGATATTATTGTCGTATAGAACCCCCTAGTTTATGGACGTTTGACGTATAAAAATCAAAGAATAACTGAATACTCAGGGGGATTTCTCCCCCATCATCGTAATTGGAGTTTTATATGTAGGAATCTGCTCCAAAAATCCCTACTAACGGATAGGTTTTGTCAATATTGATTGACAATAATTACTATATTGCTACTAATATATAAAGTTATTGGTTAGCAATAAATAATACAATATTGATTATCAATAGTAATAATAACTCAGAAAATCCTATATCCTTCTTTAACTTCTCTTTCTGGTTTAAGTAAAACAACTTGTTTGTTATCCAATACAACGCCTAGAACTAAACATTCTGAGATAAAATTTGCAATCTGCTTTGGGGGAAAATTGGTAACTGCAATGATCTGTTTATTGATTAACTCCTCTTTTTTATACAGTTTTGTTATCTGGGCA
>CAZCMP010000031.1:0-3656 GCA_964500005.1 uncultured Thermococci archaeon | reverse complement strand
GTATATCGTAAGGATCAAAGAGCATTGATGCGTGGAAATTCGGTGCTATTATTTGCGGACTAGCATAACGCCAAGATCCGATAGATGCGACATAAAGGAAATATGTTGTAAATCCGATAACAAACAGTAGGTAAGTCAAAGGTATCTCTACTGATCCTAAATGATCCCTAAAGTAGTATGCACAAACGACAGCTACTAGGACTATAATGGCTATCTTTAGTTGTTTATTCATCCTTTTCAACCTCTAATTCAGTTGCCTTTTTCATTAGCCGAATATCCTCTATTGCGTAGTAGAGGGATGGTTTGGAGGTATATCTATCAAAGAGATTACAGATAATATATGCCCTCATATTTTGATTGTTGCTATAAGCAAAATCCCTAATTTCGTTTATGAAAAGAGAAAATTCCTTGTAGAGATATACCTTTTTTATGAACTTGTGTTGCTTTTCTGTTACCCTACAATCCCATATTTTCTTATTGTTTCTTAATGGACAGGTTGAGGTATTACCTAATGCTAGTTGATCCTCTATGTCTTTTACGCACTTGAATATTATGGACATCTTCTTTTCAAAGTTTTGTGCATCCTCATATAGGTAGATATTGTCTATGAATATTCTCAATACTCCGGAAATGTTGTTTTTTGTAATAAACTCAAAATCCGTTTTATTTACATTTACTATCCGGTAGTTTATCGTAGTTTCGCTATTCACTTGAAATACCCCCTCTGAATATAGTCTATGTTTTTTACTGTTTGATCTTGATTCTGTTTTCTCTCTCTAGGAGTAGAGGGTATTACAGGTTTAGGTTTTGGTATGCCCTTGTTACTGTTTGAGATTCCGTTTTTGCTAAACGCCAATACAAATGAGAATATTGCTAGGACTAGAGCTATCGCACCCAAATACATTGAATACTTGTAGAATATGTCATCCTTTTTTACTGTTGTATCTGTTATGTTCTTTATTCCGTTAGAAAGTGTTTGGTAATTCCTAGACAAATTTACTAGGGATTGATTGAGATCTTTTATCTGATTTACTGTTGCATCCGGAGGAGTATTGCCCATTTCTGTTTGAAGGCCTTTTATTGCACTATTCAATTCGGCTACTGTTACAAACTTGGATAAGTCCGGATTATCAGATTGGCTTGTTTTTAAGGAGTTTTCAAGAGCAGTTACCTTATTTTCAAGAAGTTTTAATCTCTGATCAAAGGTATTACTGAAGGCTTCGGTTCCGCTTGATTTTACATCTGATAGATCGTATGAAACGGACATTATGTTTCCGCCCATTGATAACTCTATTGTATATACTTGGCCTATGAAGTTTTCTTTTTCAATTAAATCTGAAGGTATCTCTTTAGAGGTTAATATTACCCTAGTCATCCCACCGGAATCCGTTGTATATTGTGTATCTATCGCTAGATAGTCTTTTACTAGTTTAGGCATATTACCGTATGTTATCTTTAATTCGGATCTAACTCCGTAATGCATAAAACTAGCTTGTGATTTATATTTCAAATATCCAAATGCTTGATCCCAATATGAATCCGGATTCGTAGGACTAGAGGAGGTATTATTTACATCCATTAATCTTGTATGGGTATGCATTATTTCCGTATCTGTTGCGGTTACTTTTATCACATATTGACCGTTGGGAACATTGGAGGTTTGCCAATAGACGGAGTAATCGGAGTTTTTATCTAATGTTTCATTGATAAGGTTATAGTCCACACCGTTAGAGGAGTATTCATATATGCATTTTACATCTTTTTCCCCATTGTAGGTTACTGTTGATTTCAATTCTACAAATCCGGATCCGGTTGTTGGACTTGTTAAGATTACATTTATTGTTGATGCGTAGATTGAAGTTGATAGGATTGAGAATAATAATAGTAGAGGGATTAGTGTCTTTAGTTTAATAATACCCACCGACCTTTTTCTCTTATTACAGGATTCCCATTAGTGAGTATTCCACGATCTTCAAATCCTTCTTTATAGGTGATTGTATGGTTTATTCCGGATATTGGTATTAGTTGGCCTTCATCATTTCTATCATATATTATATCAGCATTAATTTTTCTAAATTTCTTTTTCATAATTATCATCTTTAAAGGTTATATCTCTCTCTTTTAGAAATTTGATTCTATTGTCTAAAGACATATTGCAGAATCTAACAAATTCATCCTCATTTTCAAAGATGGATTCATTAACGATATACGGCCTTTTGGATTTTCTCATAATTATCAAGAGCAGATTTAACTAAAAATAAAAAACACTCTCTAGCCGGATATTTGTTGTAGAGCTTTTCGTAGAGAAATTCTATTCTAGCCCTATCTTCAGGTAAGAGAGTTTCCATTTAATCAGATCTCTTTTTGTTTGAAGTCTTTAGGTTGCTTGAAATCGTGTTTATCAAAGTAGTCCGGCCTAGTTTCCCTATATTCATCCGCTTCTTTTGGATTGGCCTTGATCCACGATTCCTTTAGTTTGAGTTTCCTTTTTGGAACTGATCCTAGTATCTTTAGATTTTTAAGATCGGAGTAACTAGACTTGTATCTTGGGTATTCAGGATCAAATTCATCAAACTTGTATGCGGATAATTCAATCTCTACCCATTTATCATCTTTAATGTTAGAAAGAATTGTTTTATCCAATTTGCCTATCATAATGTTGTATAATTCAGATTCAGGTTCAAAGACAGATATAGTTATTGGCTTTTTTGTTTTTGGATTTATTACCGGAACTATGTTTCCGTTATCGTCAAACTGTTTTTTTGTTACCGTTATTTCCGAATCCCCATATACTACTATGTTGGCTAGTCTTGGTTCGTTTTCAAACTTGTTGGATGGTTGCTTTTCCGGATCCTCTATTACCATTGTTAGCTTGGTATATAAGAAATCTTCATCCGCAAGATTGAGCATTTTCTTAAATTCAGGGTAGAAGTTTTGAACATCCTCTTTAGTTATTACATCCCTATATTGACCTCTAGGTTCATATTCTAAACGCCTAACTATTGTTTTAAAAGTTGTTCTAGGTTTTTTTGGTTGGGTATTTTTCCAACTTGGCATATTTTTCACATCCATATATTTTTTTCATCCATTTATGTAGGAGGGTAACAGTTTGGACACCTACTAGATTGTTACCCCCCTAGTGATCTAGGGAGGTATGGTATTAATTGATTATTAGCTAAACAATATCGGCTATCAGTAATGGTTTTGATTTTCCTAAAAGGAAAATATTAAAAAGGGCCTTCAAAAGTCTTTTATGCGGACTTTTCCGATTTACTATCTGATATATTTAATTTTTTAAGTCTAAACCTACAAAGCCCTATCGCTTCGTTTTTACTACTTCGCTTGGGTAATTCGCTATACGCAAATATCCGCTTTAAAAGACTATTGGCCTTCGGCATAGGCCTTTTTTGGGAACAATAGAATTGATTAGGGGATCAATCACTCCGCTATCGCTTCGTTCTTATTTTGGCTAATGGGATAAACCCCGCCAAAATTCCCTTGTCAACTCCGTTGGTATGTAAGCTATTGTTTGTAAGGGTTGGGTAATGGGAGTGATGGCAAACGGAAAAGATAGTTTAAGGCACTTCAGCAAGAAACATAATAGGGTTTCTTCTTCAGGCCTAGCCGTCAGTATTAAAGGAGGTATAAAAATGGAA
>CAZCMP010000030.1:0-3800 GCA_964500005.1 uncultured Thermococci archaeon | reverse complement strand
AAAACGACTTTATGGAAAAGATGACACTGAAATAGAATTCATTTTGGACGATTCGAATAAACCTAGTGGTACAAGTAGATTTGGATGCTGGGTCTGCACCGTAGTAGACAAAGACAGAGCTTTAGAAAGTTTTATTGAAGAAGGGATTGACTGGCTCACACAGTTACTCGAATTTAGAAATGAGTTAAAAGAAATTAGAAATGACGGGGCTAAAAGAGAAAAGTTCAGGAAGGTTGAAAAAGAAAAAAAATTAATTGCCGACTCACTGGGAAAAGAATACGTCCCAGAAGAGCGTTACGGGCACAAAGTTTTGGGTCCATTCACCTTTGAGACTAGAAAAGATATACTAACAAAACTATTGAAACTTCAGAGGTTAATGGACGAAAGAGGTATAACTTTAATTACACCTGAAGAGGTAAAAGCCATAGAAACAGTATGGGTATACGAAGGTTACCAGGAAAGCTCTGTATCTGAAATCATTGAAGGAAAAAGAAGTTCTGATAATTACTTCTTAGAACATGATGAATACAAAGAAGACCTTAAACTAATCTCAGAAAAAAACAATGTCCCTGAAAATCTTATCCAGCAGCTAATTCTTGTTGAAAATGATTTTTCTTCTTTATCCCGTAGAGTGGGTATTTTTGATAAACTTGAAAAAGTAATTGATGAATATGTGATAAATGAGATGTCAAAAGAAATAAGTGAGGCCAATGAAAATAAATAAAATATCACTGTTTAATTTCAAAAGCTATTCAGGGCTTCACGAAATCGATCTATCCGTTAGTATGGATAAAAATGTCATATTGTTAATAGGATCCAATGGCTCAGGCAAGACTACAATACTAGAAGCTGTTAAATTATGCCTCTATGGGAAAAAAGTCAATGGTAAGATATTCTCAGAAAAAGAGTATGAACAATTCTTGAAATCATTTCTAAATAAATCTGCCCAAAAGCAAGAGATAGATACTTATTATGTTGGGCTAGAAGTTGAAATAGAAGATTATATCCAAAAATTTATTATTAATATACTAAGAAGTTGGAAAATACAATCAAATGGGGAAATTAAAGAGGAGTTTACTCTAACAAGAGATGGGAAGCCTCTTGAGATAATCCCAGAAGAATCTTGGGAAGATTACATCCAATCTTTATTCCCCCCTTATATAATGGAATATTTCTTCTTTAATGGAGAAAAAATAAAATTACTATCAATAGGTAACAAAGCAGAAAAAAGAATGAAAGAGTCGATTAGATCCCTTACTGGATTACAAATTTATGAAACTCTATCCAATGACCTTACCAAACTGATTAGGAAAATTAAACTTAATTCTATTCAAGCCCCTGAGTTAAAATCAGAAATAGAATCAAAGGAAAAAATAATTGACGAAAGTGGAAATAGAATAAATGAACTAAATTCAATAATTGACAGAAAGGAAAATCTAATCATTGAATTAAAACAAAAGAAAGAGGAGATAGATGCCACACTTAGACAAAAAGCCGGGGCATTTGCTGATGAAAAAGATGAGTACGACAGAAAATTAAGTATGCTTGATGAGGACAATAGGAGATTGACAGCGGAATTATCAGATTATTGTGAAACTCTATTACCATTTATTATCGCTGAGAAAACATGCAAAGCATTAGAAAAACAAATTCAAAAAGAAAAACGAATAAAAGAATTAATTTTTAGTCAAACTATCCTCAAAAAAACAAATCAAAAAATAATAAGTGAAATAGAATCAAATGACAAATCAATTGATTTGTCTGATAAAGAGAGAGTTTCTATAAGCGAACTAATAAACAATGTTTTCTTTGAAATTTTAGGTGAAATAGATACAACTCAAGGAACTCAAATGCTTCATGATTTAAACAATGAAGAAATATCAAAAATTGAGTTTTTGCTTAACGGATTGGACAACAAAGAGAGGGAGAAACTCAAACTTATTCTAGAAGAAAGGGAAACTACTTTAATTGAGTCTAAGAAAATAAAGGAGAAATTAAAACAAATTTCTACTGAATCTATTCTGAATGAATATATCAATAATTTATCGACTATCCAGACAGAGATAAAACTTGTAGAAAAAGAAATTGAAATTCATAAGGTTGAAATTCCTAACCTAATAGAAGCCATAGATAAAGCTAAACTATTAATTAACAATCTAGAGAAAAAGATTGTTTATGCAGAAAAGGACACTCATAAAATCATTACTTGTGAAAAAATAAATAACACTATTGAAGAATTTATTGAAAAAGTAATCAAGTCAAAAATAGTTGAGTTAGAACAAACTATAACTGAGCTATACCATGAGTTAGCGAACAAAGAAGATATGGTAAAGAGAGTTAAAATTGATAAAGAATCTTTGATGGTTGATTTGATTGGATATGACGACGAAATTTTGGATAAAACTCAAATATCTTCTGGAGAAAAGGAGATTTACACTTTATCACTTTTATGGGGTCTATCAAAAATATCCAAAAAGCAATTACCTGTGATTGTTGATTCATTGCTTTCAAGACTTGATAGTACACATGCGGAAAATATAGTCGAAAAGTTTTTCCCTACTGCAGGAAATCAAGTCATAATACTTGCCCATGATAGAGAACTTGGACAAGAGCTTGAAGAGAAATTATCATATTGTATCTCTAAGAAATATATCATAAAGCCCGAGATTAATAATAAAATAACTGAAATACCTCAGGGGGAGATATATGCAAAATAAACTTAAATTATCAAAGGATTCTTCGTCTAAGCTAGATTCTCTTTCTCAAAAATTGAATCTTAGACGTAACATAATCTGTAGACTTGCTATAGGAAGGTCCTTGGTAGATACCTCCTCTGTTTTTGATATTGAACCATTAGACAATAACGGTTTCGAGTTTAACAGATACACCCTTACTGGTGAACATGATAACTTTTTCAGATTATTGATTGTTCAACACGAGGGTAAAAAATTTGATGACGATTCTTACTTTTCTATATATTTAAGGAATCATATAGAACGAGGTATTGAAATCTTATATGATGAATACCAAAAAATTAATTCTCCAACTGAATTTCTCTTATTCCTAAGTAGAATAAGTGAAAAATAATCTAATAAATTTTATATTTAGATTAGTAAAATATTCTGTATGTATGATGAGATAGAAGAATTTCTAAAAAGAAAATCTGAACTTCAAGAAAAAAATAAAAAATTATTTGAAAACACTCCTTCAGTTAAGATAACAAGGGACCAAATTTCAAATAAAACTCCTTTAGAATGTACACTTACTATAGAGATATCCAAATATGTCAAAAACCCAGAAAAAATTAACACGATATACCAGTATGTTGAATCTAAATATAAACATGGCGGAGAAATATCTTTCCGAAAAATTGGAGATAGAAAGTATTTAATAACTATCGTCTCGGGAAAATATCGTTGCTCTTGGTGCCAATATCTTCGTAAAAATATAGAAAAAAATATGTGGGCAAATCTAATTGATGTAGGAACATGTTCTAGTTTTATCAAATCAGAAAGATAAATTGGCCTTTTTAATATATCTATAATCCAGTAATAAAAGGTGCCGGGGGCGGGATCCGAACCCGCGACCTCACGGTTTCCCAGCCTTGTTTCATGCTTATGAGCCGTGCGCTATAACCAGGCTAAGCCACCCCGGCAGGTGAGATTAAATGAACTATGGCCCAACCTTTTTAAGATTTGCTATTTGCCTTTTTTATCTATAAGAGTGAAATATAAAAGAAAAAATAAATTAAATTATTGCACGACAAATTCAAATGTTATCTTGTCAAACATTCCGTTAGG
>CAZCMP010000029.1:0-3984 GCA_964500005.1 uncultured Thermococci archaeon | reverse complement strand
GATATGGCGCAGGGCTTCGGACCCTGAGATCGTGGGTTCAAATCCCATCAGGCCCACTTACCCTATTCTTTTCTAGTGGAGTAAAATAAAGTTGGTAATACAATGAATAAAAACTCCATAAAAAAGATGAATTTTTCAGATATAGAGATTCTAGAATCTCTAAAAAGATACGGAATTGATCCGGATGATACACTTACAAAAAGGGGGGTATTGGCACAAGCTAGATTTGATATGGCTAAATTATGGCCTATTTATCACGATATTCCCCTCGATGATCTTATTGATCTATGTCTTGCGGACTATCCTAATCAATTTTGGATTAAAAGTGTTCAAAGCGAAAGACTAGCAAATATTAAAGAGATTATCCAAAAATAAGGGTGTCTTTTATTAATTTTATTCCTTTTCCTAAAAAGAAGTATAGCATAATATATGCTGATCCTCCATGGCGTTATCAAGATAAGGGATGCAACGGAAATTGCGAAGCTCATTATCCAACATTATCTATAAAGGATTTATGCTTACTTCCTGTAAAAGAAATAGCGGATGAAAACTGTATTTTATTCTTATGGTCTACTTATCCAATGTTACAAGAAGCCATACAATTAATAGATGCGTGGGATTTTAAATATAAAACAATAGCTTTTCAATGGATTAAAACAAATAAAAGAAGTATAGGATATTTTTATGGTCTTGGTCGACGGACTAGGGGAAATACTGAACCATGTCTTTTAGCAGCTAAAGGAAAACCAAAAAGGATTAACAATTCTATTTCTCAACTTATAGTTTCACCAATACAAGGACACTCAAAAAAACCGGATATTGTTAGGGATCGTATTGTAGATCTTATAGGCGATTTGCCTAGAATTGAATTGTTTTCTAGAAACTCCACAAATAATTGGGATGTGTGGGGTGATGAAGTATAGCCAATCAGATCTGCATTACAAAACAGTTTATAGAGGATATAGAAAAGCTAGAGAATATATCACCTTTAGCCATACAACACGCATTAAGCTATTCTTTCAAATTTGATTCAGATGCAATATATATGGCATTATCAAGTGCTATGTTTAAAGAAGTAAAAAAACTTCCGGAGTGGGAAAACTTCAAGAATAAAACGGATGCGAAGGCCAATAGTCCATATTATCAACGGAAAACTAGGACTCCGGAGTTTAAATTTGATTGGTGCGGATTAATAATAGGTTATAGCTGTTCTTGGAGTGGTAACAAAAACGATAACGAAAGTAAAAGACTAATGTGGATCAAGTCTAAAAAAACGGATCAAGGATATAAATTAATCCCTGATAAACTTTACATAAAAGTTTATCCTGATTGGGAAAACGATAGGGGAATATCAATAAATGTTCATATAGGAAAAGGCACAACAACATTTCAAGTTTGGCCTAAAAGCGGTGCATTAAGACACGATTCCCAAAAAACTAAAGAATTGTTCTATAAATTCATTTCCAATTTAAAGATAGGATCTAGGGATATAGATCTAACTAGAGTTAATGAATATATCTCATTTACGGAAAAATATGTTAGGATCAATAGAGAAAAAACTGCTGTCCTAATGAGTGCTTTGGATTCATTTTTCTATGCATTTTCCTGTTTTTCGGATAAAGCAATCTCTATATCTGCTAATATGATGCGAAACTACAATAGGGATAAATTTATCTCACTATTTAGGGGAAACTTCCCTCTTGACGAAATAAACAAGGTGCTAGATACAAATATTGGCAATTCCCTATCGTTAAAAGTATATTTCCCTAAAAATTATAGGTCAACTAGAAAAGATGAATTAGGATGGCATCCTAAAGTAGAAGTAAAAATAATGCTATCAAGCCAATCCGATAGTTACAAGGCATTAAAGTTTTATCAATGCCTGTTAGCATACTTTCTAATCTGTGCGGAGATCTATTCTAAAGATCTCATTATCCAAGACAAAACCGAATATTTTAATGAGGATTTTGCTTATTTATATGATACATTTGTTAGCTTAATTCACAATCAAACAGATATAGGCCAAGATGCAATAAAGGAATCTCTATCTGTCTATACCTCCTATGGGTTAATTGATCCGGAAACTAAAGGGGTAACCTCCTCCCTTATAGAATTTCTGGAATTTTTTAAGAGAGATCTTTCTAGCGATATAAGGATCTCTCATTTTTCTTTTGAATTGCCGGACTTCATAAAGGATAGCGAAGTATTCAAGGAATTAAGAAGGAAACAAGACATTTTAAACGATCTAGTTAAAATGAATCTAACGGATTCGGATAAATATACCTACATTAAATCAGAAATAAGGGCGTTAAACGAATCCCTACGGAAATTGGCAATAGGCCTATTTACGCATACTAGACTAGACATAATAGTAAAAATTTCCAATTCTGAATATATGGATTATGCATCTTTAATGGAATCCACAAGTCTAGCTAGGACTACAATCAATTACCATACTAATATGCTTTGTAGATTCGGAATTATAGACAAGGGCGAAGTTACCGAAGTAGTTAATGACGAAAAAGGTAACATTTACGGATTCAGAAAACGGACTTTTAGTATAAATCCTGAAAGAGGATCACAATTCAAGGATCTTGAATATTTTGATATAGCACCTAAATTACTTCTAGTTATCAAGGAAATGTTTTTCTTATACTCTAAACATAATCCGGAATTACTCCCATTTACTAATGATCAATTAAGATGGTGGGATCAAGAAACTACTCCTGAAAAACTGATAGCTCAAATTGAATTATACACTAGGAAAATTGAAAGATTGAGAGTTAAACTAGAGGAAAAACTAAAGGATGGATGAAAAAATGGTATATTACCAATACGGAAAATGTCCGATTTGCGGACTAACAACTAAACTCTCTAAAGAGGGATGTTGTAATAAATGCCTGTGTGCAATTATGCACGATCAAGAAGATATAGAAAACAAGCAACTAGAAAACGATTTCTGGGGGGATTCAGATTTCCCAATCTAATGTATTGGAATTTATTAAAAATCAAGATAGCTATACTCCGGTAACTACTTATCAGATAGCGGAAAATCTGAATTTAAGCAACCAAGCGGTTAGTCTATCCTTAAAGAAACTCCGAAAACAACAGAAAATTAACTATTTTAAAATATCTAACACTTATTTCTATATCCCATTTATTAATTAAATTCTTTTCCTAGCTTTTCTTATTAAGAAAAGCGTTATTTCGTTTCCTTTTCTTTAGAAAAGCGTAATAACCTTTCAAAAGCCATTTTTCCGGAGCGTAGCGGAAAAATGGCATATAATTCTTAACATAATCCTCTTTATCCTAATAGTAATAATAATATAGGCGTATAAGGGCTAGAAAAAGAAGCTGTTTTAAAGCTCTAAATAGGAAAAGAAGGCCAAATATATTATTTAAAAAAAAGCTAGTCCGAAGGACTAACTCTTAATTGGGGGTGCTCTAAACTTTAGATACCCTTAAACTATTTTTTAAGATCCTTATCAATATGAGGGCAAAACTTTAGATAATTGACTTTTTGGACTTCATTAATAGCGTGGATATACCTTTGAGTGCTTTTATAATCAAGATGCCTTAACTGATTCTTTATAGTGTCTATATCTGCACCATTGATCCTCATTTGCGCTGCACAAGTGTGCCTTAAAAGATGCGGATGGAAATAAATACCGGACTTCTTACTTATAATCTGCATTTGCTTTTCTATATAACGATTTGATAACCGATTATTCAAGGAATTCCTTAACTACCCTGAAAATATTATAATCTGGTGCTTTCTCTTTTTGCTGATCCTTAAACTTGTTCTTGATCATAAACAAAAACTCACCTTTCTTAATATCCTCCTCTACCTTAATTTTTAATGACTTCTCATTTTCCCATACTGCAGCGATCTTAACAAATTCTGTTTTAACTTCATTTTTCATTTTTAATCCTCCTTTAAGATCGGAAGAGCGTCGTGTAGGGAAAGAGTGTAGGATAGGGTGT
>CAZCMP010000028.1:0-4101 GCA_964500005.1 uncultured Thermococci archaeon | reverse complement strand
CTTAACATTTTTCTAGTTAATGATATATAGTAAATAATTTCTAAGTAATTAAAAGAATATTTCATTGGTGAATATTATGAGTAATGGCCTAATAAATGCAGGCATAGTTTTGATTGTTCTAGGGTCTGTTATTGCTATTCTCACTTATGGACCAACTATGGATACCAGAAAAACTTTTGAAGAATTTGACAATAATTGTAAGGTCTTAGAAAAACAACTTCAAGAAGCACGTGATACTAAAATTTACAATGAAGAACAGTTAATGCAAAATAATCATCAAATATCTAACTTAGAAGATAGCCTTCAAGAATGTTATTATTATCGAGGCGAAGTTGCCGAAAATATGTTCTTCGGACCAAGCCTATTTTTTAGTGGTTCCATATTGATTATTTTTATTGGGACATTTTGCATGGCTGCAGGAGGTCTTTTTTGGGGTGGCTCTGCATTTTACCGCATATATAAAAGTAATAAATCCAAAGCAGTTTCCACTAAAACTAATCCTTCTATAAACATTAATAGCCCTAATGTTTTGAATAAGAAACCTACGATTATACGTCCAAATGACGCAAAAGAAGAAACATACGAAGAAGTAAATATCTTAGAAGTCGAGGAAGCGCTCCATGAAACAGAAATAGAAGAACTTATGGGAGAGTTTTCTGAAGAAGTTCTAACAAACGAAGTAACAGAGGAGAAAGGTAACAAGACATTTTACGAAGATCTCAACGAAGGAAACATAAAGGAAAACGTCTATGATCTACTAAAGACCGATCCCAGTATATCAAAGTCAAAAATATCGAATGTTTTGAGTATCGATGAGCTTGATGTTGAGCTTGCCATAAAAGACCTCATAGATGAAGGCCGAATAATCGACACAGGTGAAAGATTTATTCTTTGATAGTTAAACAAAAAGATGAAAACGTATTAATCCATATATTTCCCAATAAAATCAGGTGATGCAAAACGGCAGCAATACTTGAAATTGACGGGAAGAAGTTTGTTGAAGGAAACGAGATAATAGCTGCATGGAAAAGCGTAACAAACTGGCACTGGTTTGCAACTGAAGTTTCTGAAATTAGAAGGGTAGAGGACGAGACAGGTGGCTCAATCATTAATGGCAAGCCAGAAAACGACATAATCTACTATGGCCTAGTTTTAGGGCCAACAGAGGAGTGGGGATACTTTTCCGGAAGAGAGTTAGAGACAAATGAAAGAATAGAAAAAGTATTTTGATTTTTTTATTGAACGCCCCTATCAATGTTCCAACTTCTATTAAAAGATAGGGCCAATTCGTTTAATGGAATATAGTTTTATAATTAGGGCCACTCTATAGATTAAGTATAAAGGAATCAATTAGAAAAATATTATTCCCCAGAATAGGGCGGTCTAAACTACTATAGGTTTCACTGAGCCGATTTCAATCAGCTTTGTCTTTTCGTACTTGTTCTCTACAATGTCAAACATTTTCCGGATATTAGTGGGCATATTTATCTCTGAGATATCCTTCTTTGAGGACTTCTTCCTAAGGGAATACTGATGAGCAAATGATCTTGTGATTGTGGTAACGCCAGAAAAGTCTATCACTACCTCACTTTCAGGCAGGGATTCGATATCCTCAAATAGTGCATCCGCTATGTCCCTCAAAGCCAAGTCGTTTGATACCTCTTCACTGATAAAAATTATTTTATTTGATGTACTCATACATATTCACCTGGGATGGATATGGCACCCTAATGTTTATTAATGTTCCATCTAATATATTTTCCTGTTTTAAAATATAAGGGGTGTGGCCATGCCTCCCATATAACACTCCGCCTCTGCCAGAGATTATAAGTATTTCCCCGTTTAACCCTTCTGTGAAGATCCTAAAGTTTGTGTTGAGGCCAGTTCCACGATCCTTATCCTTGGTAGATAATCCATTGATTGCCTCTTCTATCGCAATATAGTCTTCTTCCAAAAAGAGACCTTTCTTTTTAAAACTCCCATTAATAGAAATTCCATCATCAATGAAACATATGTCAGCATATTTTTTCTTTGGGTATTTCTGGGCCATTACCATTGCATTGTTAAACTCGGAATGCTGATAAATATTATCAACCATCTCCCCTACAAGATATTTGAAGGTGTTCTCGCCGCCATACTCTTTACCTTCTTCAGTAAAATCATAAAGCCTGTCCAGAATACCAAGAGATTTTTCTTTTTCCTTTGGTAATGAAACTATTGGGAGATATGATCTTCCATCAGAATAGAAATAGCTAGAACTGTCCGTTACAATTTTTATATACGTACCAACACCTTTTTTTAAAGGCAACTTTAATTTTATTTTTGACCTTTCTTTTTTGTAAAACATTATCAAAGGGAGGAGTGTAGTAGGCTGGATAAACTTCTCCTTTGTAAGATCTAAAAATCCTGATTCAAGAGAGGATTTTTTATAATTGCAATAGCTGAGATAGTTATCAAACAAGGTGCCCATTTCAATTCCCCTAACTCAATTATTAGTCCTAATTAAAATACTTTTCTAAGGTATAGGGCCAATAAATGAATAATTGCGCATAACGTTAATTATGCGAATAAATTATACATTTGTGTTTCATTTTAAACAATTTATAATAACTACCATTTAAGACTTGTTATTAATTAAGATAAAAAGAAAAAGGTAAAATCTAGAGAGTATATCTTATTTTTATAATAATTAGCGAGAATGTCTTTTCATTAAATTATTTCTCAATTCTCTACACATATGCATAAATCCCTCAAAGGATAATCCGCTGTTGACATTGTATAGTTTTTCAGATATTATTAAATATTCCCATTTTTTTGGTTGATTTACTTCTTGTGGTGGTTCGACCATCGAGGCGCTTTCACACCAGCTATGCGCAGCTTTTGCTTTTACGGCAACATTTTCTTTGAATATATCCCTATCTCCTTTTGTTTCTACCAAATACATTGATTCTTTTGTTTTCACGATAAAGTCGACTTCGTATTCTCTTAGAATACCATATTCATCCCTATACGGAATTTTCAATCCGTGCTTTTTGTCAAGTTTTGCATAAGAGATTACATCAACTGATTTCTCTAGTACATTGAAGATATATTTCTTCTCAAATCCACCACCAATTGCTGAAAATCCCTGTCGTGGGTATATACATTTAGAAGTTTCGATAGAATGCTTTTCACGCATCATCAATCTTCCTACTTCGGACAGTTTTTTCCATTTGCCCATCCATTCATATTTGAGAGAGCTAATCTGTTTTAGTATAGCCTGTCTAACATTATTTACAACATGGTCATAGATCACAAAATAGTTTAGAACTTGATAATTTCTCGAGTCACTAAAATCAATTGATTTACCGAAAAGATAATCCGAAACGTAACTATCTATTATTTCTGCAATTTCGGATAGATGGCCCGAAAGTATTTGATCTTTTCCTTCATATGCAACAGCTTTAGAAGCAGAACTCAAAAAGAAATTGTAATCAAAATATTTGTTCTCAAGTCTCCAAGTTTTAGTCCTTTTACCGGATTCCATGTGAGTTTCTTGTATTATTAGTTTACCTATACTATCCCTCAAACCTTCAAAATCTCCAAGGAAGTTATATATTGGAAGTTTTGAAACATCTATTTCGGAGATTTTAGGAAATGCAGTATAGTCGTATATTTGATATGGCCAATGTATATCGTATGTTTTTATTCTTTCAGGAACTGCGTCTATTGGAATTAGATCTCCTGTAGAGGATCTTCCACTAGTATCGCCAGTTCCAATAAGGAAACCTTCTTTCTTCAATCTCTCATAAAATTGTCGAAATCTTGGATGTTCAACTATAAAAAGAAAATCAAAAGAGGATGAGGGAGATCTATTCATTTTGATATCTTCAATTGCCTCCACTTTAGCGTCATATACCTCAGGATAAGCTTCTTTTGGAAACATTAGTCTGAGCCCCCTTCCAACAAGCTGTTCAAGTAAGAGATCAGCTTCAGTTGCCCTTAGGACAACTGTAACACATATATTCTTCCGATCAAAGCCTTCTCTTAGCATCAATACAGATATGATAATATTCAAGATCGGAAGAGCACACGTCTGAACTCCAGTCACCGCTCATTATC
>CAZCMP010000027.1:0-4120 GCA_964500005.1 uncultured Thermococci archaeon | reverse complement strand
TTGAATATTCCCCCATATGGAATGTTTGAAGCAATACCGTGGAGTAGAAGTTGAATAATCCACGGTAATGATATGATAAGTGTTATCAAAGTAAATATTAATAAATTACTGATTTTGAGTTCTCTCTTGGTAAAATACAAAAGAGAGGTAAATAGAATAATCGATAGAAAGAATACTATGAAAGAAAGGCCGTGAGTATAAAAAATAGCTGAAGATAGAATTCCAGATGCGTATAGATAATTTTTCTTTTCTAATCCTAATAGATAAGTAAGAAAGCCAAGGGGGATTAATACTAAGGCAAGGGATTGAGGAGAGGATATTATCCCTCTATCTAGGGATACAGGTATAACAAGCACAAAAAATGAGGAAAGAAGGCCTACTTCTTTTCCATAAAACTTATTTATTAAAAAAAATGTTGAAATCGCTGATAATGGAAATAAGATTGCCGGCATTATTCTTGCTGCGTCGATAAGTGATAGTTCGCTAAGATGTAATATTTTGTATAGTCCCAGCAATAATATATGAAAAAGAGGGGGATAAGTATGTATTCTGCCTTCTGGGCCAAAAGAAACTGGATCAAAAGTGAAAAAACCATTGTAAAAATTTTCTACTACCCTCATATGGTACCATATATCCCATGAAAGAGGGTAAGAAAATCTATTGTAAAGGGGGTATGTTTCACACAATGCAAGTATAGCTATGAGGGATATAGGAATAAAAAAATATTTTATATTCTTTAGTTCCAGAAATGCCATTAATATATTAAATAGACATCTTTTTATATAGTTTAGCGTATACAAAAAGAGGTGTGGAGATGAAGAAAAAAGTTATTATAATGGGGGCAGCCGGTAGAGATTTTCATGATTTTAATACCTATTTTAGGGATAATCCAAAATATGAGGTTGTTTGTTTTACCGCAACACAGATTCCCGATATAGAGGATAGAGTCTATCCAAAAGAACTTGCAGGATCTTTATACCCTAACGGCATACCAATATATTCTGAGAGTAGATTGAAGGAATTAATTAAAAGATATAAAGTTGATAAAGTATTTCTTTCTTATAGCGATATTTCTCACAATTATGTTATGGACAAAGCATCTGTTGTTCTTTCAAGCTGTGCTGATTTTTCTATCTTGGGGCCAAAATCTGTAATGTTAATATCAAAAAAACCTGTCATAAGCATATGTGCAGTAAGAACGGGAAGTGGTAAAAGCCCAACAACAAGAAAGGTCAGGGACATATTGAAGAGCATGGGATTGAAAGTTGTTGTTGTTAGACATCCAATGCCCTATGGTAATTTATTGAAAAGTGTAGTCCAAAGGTTTGAAACTTATGCAGATATGGAAAATGCAGAATGTACAATTGAAGAGAGAGAAGAATATGAGCCACATATAGAGAATGGAACTGTTGTATTTGCAGGCGTCGACTATGAAAAAATATTAAGAGAAGCTGAAAAAGAGACAGATGTTATTCTTTGGGATGGTGGAAATAATGACCTTCCATTCTTCAAACCTGATCTGCATATTGTCATAGCTGATCCATTGCGGGCCGGTCAGGAATTAACATACCATCCTGGAGAGGCAAATGCAATGATGGCAGACGTAATTATTATAAACAAAATCGATTCAGCCACAACAGATCAGATAGAAACCATAAAGAATAATATTAAAAAAATAAACTCTTCTGCAATAATCATAGAAGCAAAATCTCCTGTATCTGTCGAAGACCCAACTTTAATAGAAGGTAAAACTGTTTTAGTAGTTGAAGATGGGCCAACTCTTACCCACGGAAACATGAGCTTTGGAGCGGGAACTGTTGCTGCAAAAAAATATAACTCAAAAGAAATAATAGATCCAAGGCCTTGGGCCATAGATTCGATAAAGGAAGTATTTGATAAATTTAGACAACTAGGAAAAGTCTTACCTGCAATGGGTTATAGTAAAGAACAGATAGAAGAGCTTGAAACAACAATAAATAACGTTCCTTGCGATTCTGTAATCGTGGGAACCCCTATAGACATCGGTAAGCTTATGGAGTTAAATAAACCACTAGTAAGGGTAAAGTATTCTTTAGAAGAAGTTGGAAAACCAGATTTAATCGACATACTGAAGTCATTTAAGAAGGAAAGAGGTATTTAGCCCTCTATTTTATCAATGACTTTTCTATATTCTCTTAATGACATACCGAGGGCAGAGGATTCAGAAATAAGGGCACTTATCTCTATTACATTGAATAGCTCATCTACTGTTGCACCGGCATTTATTGCATTTCTTATATGGACATCAAGACAAAAAGGAGTCTTCAATGCAGTGGCTGCCGCAACTGCTACAAGTTCTGCAGTCTTTGTATCTAATGCGCTTCCTCCCATTAGGTGAATTACCCGTTTTGTCCTAGGGACAAAATACTCTTCATCTTTTGATATTTCTTGAGTAATAAATGGAATTTCTCCGTATTTTTCTTTAATCTTTTTTAGTAATTCCTCTTTCATTTTCTATCACCTTTAAGCTTCTAAGTCCTACTGCAAGTGAGGAAGACTCACTCATCAATGCAGCTATTAATATAACTTGGAATATTTCTTCTTCTGTCGCTCCAAATTTAAGTGCTTGCCTAAGATGAAACGCTAGGCAGTGGTTGCTATCATTTCCTACTGCACCGGCTATTGCAAAAAGTTCTGTTTCTTTTTGTGAGAAAACTTTGTTTGAACCTATGAGATGAAATAATTTATCTACAGAAGTCACAAAGTCTTTTTCGTCTTTTGATATCTCTTTTAAGATAAAAGGCACTTCACCGTAAAAATCCTCTATCTTCTTTAGAGTTTTTTCAATGTTTAATGTAGTCATCAAGTCACCTTTATCGTGATAAAAATAAATTATTTAAATATCTTGGGGTGTATTTTTTAGAAAAGAGTATAATAAAATAATATCTTCCTCTTAAGAACATCTAAAGAGTTATTGATAAACAAGGAAAGAAACTTTAATCTTCATCCTCTTCTAATAATCTGTCTAGTTCTCCATAAAATCCCATTTTTCGGGGGCCACAAATAAGTCTTCTTAAAAGATCTCTGTCATTTCCTTCCATTATTATTGTCACGACTCCAGAAATTCCATCCTTTGAATCTTTTTCTGATAGAACAAACTGGAGTCCATTAATGTCTGTTTTCCATGTGTATATCTCATATACACGCTCTATATTTTCTTTATCTAGTTTTATTATCGCCTTCATATATAATAATAGTTTTAGTTTCTTAAAAATATTCTTACTTTAATTTAACTGTAATTATAATCATTTCTATAAAGAAAATAAATATATACCTTTTATTAAAATTAGTTTCATGGAAGAAATAAAACTAAAGCCAATAGGAGTTGTACATTCCCCTTTTAAAGAACCATCTGGAGTTCCAAAATACCCAACAGATGGAAAGGAGTATAATGGAACTATTGAAATATTTTCAGAATATAAAGATGGTTTAAAAGACCTTGATGGATTTTCCCATATACTGGTGCTTTTTTATTTTCATAAATCTGAATATTCTCATCTTATTGTTAAACCGTACCTAGACACTAATCTAAGGGGCGTCTTTGCCACAAGGTCTCCTCATAGACCAAATTTCATTGGACTATCACTTGTTGAATTATTGAAAATAGAAGATGGAATACTATTTATAAGAGGCATAGATATGATTGAAGGAACGCCTGTTTTAGATATCAAACCTTATATACCTGAGTTTGAACCCATTGAAGGTATAAGAATTGGATGGCTTGAGGGAAAGATATAGTTTTCTGAAAGCGGCTGGTCATGCCATCCATCAAAAGTGATTTATATTAATGGGTAGTATATATTTGGGTGAAATCATGAAAGTATGTCCTGATTATGCAAAAATTGATGACAAAACTCTTAGTAAGATAAAAGCACTAGAGAATGAAATTGGAATAATTCTATTGGCATATGAAAAGACTCCTTCTTATGCAAAGATGCAAGATAGTGACGTTCTTAAGTTGAAAGAAGTAGAAAGGTCAATGGGAGTTACTCTAGTAGCTTTTTCTTAAAAATGCAATAATTTTATTTTTTTTTCTAAAAAAGGTGTAAGGCTTTGCAATATAATTCCAATGCCCCGTACG
>CAZCMP010000026.1:0-4391 GCA_964500005.1 uncultured Thermococci archaeon | reverse complement strand
AGATAGGTAAGTTTGTATCAGAGCCTTACTGGATATTATTTATTGAATTCAAAAAGGATGGCGTCTTAGTAAAGGCCTCCTACCAAAAAGAGTTCTTTGATGAGAAGGAAGCGCTGGATATTTTTAAAGAGTTAAAGAACAAAGAAGGTCTTGTAAAAGAGGTATCAAAAAAGGAAAAGAGGATAAACTCGCCATACCCATTTGACCTTGGAACGCTCCAAAAAGAAGCGTACAAGAACTTTGGGTTTTTGCCAAAAAGGACCCAGGACATCGCCCAGTCTCTTTACGAGGCGGGATTGATATCCTACCCAAGGACATCATCCCAAAAGTATCCACCAAGCCTTAATCTTAGGGGTATTGTTGAAAAGCTAAAGAAAATTGATAATTATTCTAATTACTGCGATGAGCTTCTAAAGACAAAGCTCATCCCAACCCAAGGAAAAAAGGATGACCCTGCACATCCCGCAATTCACCCTACAGGTGAGTCGCCAAAGAAGCTGAAGGACGACCAGGCAAAGCTATACGACCTTGTTGTGAGAAGGTTCTTTGCAGTCTTTGCACCGCCTTACATCTACCAGTCAATTTCAGTTGAAATCGATGTGAACGGCCATTCATTTTTTGCAAGCGGTAGAATAGGGGTTGACCTGGGATTTTTAAAGTATTACGGGGATTACTCTGGCGTTGAAGAGGTCATTTTGCCAGAATTAAATCAAGGAGAGAGGATAGAAAAGGTATCGCCCAAAAAAGAAGAAAAGGCGACAAAGCCACCCCCAAGGTATAATCCTGCATCAGCAGTATCTGAGATGGAAAAGCTAGGTATCGGGACAAAGGCAACAAGGGCAAACATAGTTGACATCCTCTACGATAGGAACTATGTCGATGGAAAACAGATAGTTGTGACCGACCTTGGAGAGGGGATAGTTGGGACTCTAGAGAAGTACTGCCCCGATATAGTATCAGTAGAGCTAACAAAGCATTTCGAAGAGCAGATGGAAAAAATCCAAGAAAATGAAGTTACCAAGGAAGAGATCCTTTCAGAAGCAAAGGAAAAGCTGACAGATATTTTCACCAAATTCAAAGAAAATGAAGAAGATATAGGAAAGGAGCTCCTTGTATACCTTGAGCGGGAAGAGAGAAGGAGAAACTATGTCGGTATTTGTCCGATTTGTGGTGAGGGAGAGCTTTTCATAAGGACTGGAAGGTTTGGCCCCTTCATAGCATGCCAAAGATATCCGGAATGCAACGCAACGTTTTCTCTGCCCAGCAACTGCTTTGTCACACCAACAGAAGACAAATGCAAGATATGTGGATTTCCCGTTGTTGTTGCAACAAGGAAAAGGTCAAGACCACAAACAGTCTGTATAAATCTTGAATGCCCTTCAAAAAACAACTGCTCAGTTACAATGGATGGGAAGAAATGCCCACGATGTGGGGAAAACCTCATTGTAAAGAAATCCTTCTACGGGCCTTTTATAGGGTGCTCTAGCTATCCAAAGTGCAGATACACTGAGAAGATTGATGGGCCAAAGGAAGAAAAAGTTCAAGAGAATTAGATCAATAACTTTCTGAATTTTAGTTTGCGTTGGCAATACCTTTATAAATTTTCTAACTTTCTTAATGGCTGAGGGAGATTATGAAAATATTAAAAACCCCGCATCATGATCTTGTTTTTGCTGAGTTATCCGATCTTCCTGAGACGACGGGAACTGCATATTTCAGGACTGACATAAACGGGCCCCCTGGACCATCAGTTAGGATGGAGCAGACGGTTGATACGATCTGTGATCTAAGAAATCACCAGGAAGATGGATCAAACATTCTTATTATTGCTCACGCCTCAAAGGCTGAGAAATCAATTGAAGAGAACTTCAAAGAGCTAAAAACTGAAATTGAAACAAGTAAGGTAAAGCCAACTCTTCCTATCAAAAACATCCTATTTGCAAGGGATTTTGAAGAGATGAAAAAATTAAACAGCTCAAACAAGGACTCAATTGTATTTTTGGAAAATATCAGAAAAGTGTGCAGTGATGAGCTTGTGCCGCCAAGCGACTCTACAAAGACTGAGTTTTGGGAATACTTCACCCGGTATACAAAAATAAACGGGGCGTTGTCCTGCTGCCACAGGGACGCACTATCGCTTAGGATATTTGCAGACGGCTGTTACTGTAACGATCATTTCACGAGTGAGCTTTATGATATAACCCAACTTTATACCGACAGAAATGAACTCAAAATGTGGGGTGTTGCGGGGGCAAAGTCAGAAAAACTTGATGCAATAAGACTCACAGAAGGAAGGGATGACCTAATGGTTGTCCTTGATGGGGGCCCTGTTTTTGTACTCCTTCTCTGGGCGCTGTCCCAAAAGGCACCGTCTTTGAAAAGGACACTACCAACATCAATTGGAAAGGAGAACACGGAACTGATAGAAAAGTTCTACAAGAAAAACTGGGACAAGGTCAAGGAAAATGCGCTTGAAATTGCAAAAAAGATTGAAAACGGCACGATAAGTATGATCCTCCCAATAGATGTCAACATCAAAAAACCTGATGGCACGACAAAGACTGTGAATCTAAAGGAGATAGGGGAAGGAAAGTTTGAATCTATCGGGCCTAACAGTATCACGATGATTGGGAACATGGCTGCAAAGAGGATATTCCTCCAGAACGGCTCGTGGGAGCAGCGGGAAAATCTCGACTGCTGCAAGGCAGAGTCAACGACAAACAGCTTCTGTAAGGAGGTCCTAAACAAATCAAGCAAGTTTTTCATAAACGGTGGGGACACAGTCTCAGACATAAGGACCCTTGAAAATGAGCTCAAACTTTCAAAGTTCAGGGAAAAGGGTAAGCTAAAGGAGCTTGCTGTTGGCGGGTTTGTAGTCCACTGGTGGAAGTACCTCTACTATGGAAAGTATGTGCCGCATGGCGTCAACTACGCCGAGATAGGAAGCTTTAGGACGCTCTACAAGAAGAAAAAGGAGCAGAGAGGATTTAACTGAAATTTATCCCCATAATATAATTTTTCTTGTTAATAACCAATATCTATAAATACAAAACTTGCATATAATAATTTATGAATCCTTCAGAAAGAAACAAAAAACTTGTTTCTTTTTTAACAAAGCATGGAGCTAGAAAGATAGGCCTGTTTGGATCAGTAGCTAGAGGAGAAGAAAGGCCAGATAGTGATATCGATGTTTTAGTAGAATTTAATGAAATAAAAAGTCTATTTGAGATGGTAGGAATAGAGCTTGATTTGGCAGATATTTTGGGTAAAAAGATTGATCTTGTTACTGAAGGATCTTTGAGCCCTTATATTAAGGATAAAGTTATGAAAGATTTAGTTGTGATTTATGATGAAAGAAAGCGAGGAAATATATCTTAGACATATTTTCGATGCAATAAAAAATATTGAAAAATGTACAATTAATATCGATTACAATCAATTCGAAAAGAACTGAATGGTATACCACGCTGTTATTTATCAAATACTTGTTATAGGGGAAGCTGTTAAGAATCTTTCAGAAGAATTAAAAGACGAATATCCAAGTATTCCTTGGAGAAATATTGCAGGTACAAGAGACCGCTTAATTCATGGATATTTTGAAATTCAATTAAATGAAATCTGGAAAGTGGTTACAACAGACCTAAATGATCTAAAAGATGTAGTCTCTTCCATACTTGAAGATTAAAACACTTATTTTTTATTAATTGAAGTAATTAGGTACATATTTTCCAAAGATTTATAACATTATGAAAAGATTATAGATTATGTACCTTTCTAAGGAAGAAGAGCGCATATTAAAGGGGGAAGAAGGGTATGCGGCCCAGAAATCTATGGAGATATTAGCTTCTCTTGGGGATATTTATGGTGCTGACAAGCTTATCCCGGTCTCATCTTGCCAGATAGCTGGTGCATCGTACAAGACTATTGGGGATGCTGGACTTTTCTTTGTATCTGAGTTTTCAAAGAGCTCTAAAGTAAAAGTAAAATCAACACTAAATCAAATAGGGATGGATTCCGAGGAATGGCAGAGGATGGGGATAAAAAAAGAGTTTGCTGAAAAACAGCTTAATATCCTTGACGCCTATCTAAAGATGGGAATAGACTGCAGCTGCACTTGCACCCCCTATCTAATTGGCAATAGGCCAAACTGCGGGGAGCATGTTGCATGGAGCGAATCCTCTGCGGTATCGTTTGCGAACTCCGTTTTAGGTGCAAAGAGTAACAGGGAAGGTGGACCGTCGTCTCTTGCATCAAGCATAATAGGTAAGACCCCCAACTACGGACTGCATCTTGAAGAGAATAGGAAGGCGGGAATAATAATTGATGTCAAAGTAAGAATAAAATCTTTTTCTGATGTCGGTGCTCTCGGAAATTATGTCGGGCAAATCATA
>CAZCMP010000025.1:0-4393 GCA_964500005.1 uncultured Thermococci archaeon | reverse complement strand
GACTACACTGTTACCTTTGGTCACTAACTTTTTCAATAGAGTAAGTAGCTTGTCAATATCGTAGAAGTGAAGTCCTGTAGTAGGTTCGTCTAAAATATATATCGTATGGCCTCTAGTTTGTTTAGACAACTCCTTTGCTAGTTTAATTCTTTGAGATTCTCCACCTGAGAGTGTTAATGCAGATTGGCCAAGTTTAATGTATCCCAACCCCACATCCTGTAGTATCTCTAACTTGTTCCTTATATATCCAATATCTTTAAACATAGTAAGAGCTTGCTCAACTGTCATATCTAGAACCTCGGATATATTTCTATCCTTATAGTCGATAGTTAGCACCTCCTCGTTATACCTTTTTCCCCCACATTGGTCACATGTTATATACATATCTGGAAGGAATTGCATCTCAACTTTAATTTCACCATCTCCTTTACACTTTTCGCATCTACCACCCTTAACATTGAAACTAAACCTTCCCGGTTTATACCCCCTAGTTCTAGCCTCTGGAGTTTGTGCAAAGAGATCCCGAATGTAAGTGAAAAGTCCCGTATATGTTGCAGGATTAGATCTAGGTGTTTTACCTATGGGCTTTTGGTCGATTCCAATAACTTTGTCTACATACTCTAACCCCTGTATATCATCATATATACCCTCAATTTGTTTACCGTTCATTTTACGATTCATCAGGGCTGGATAGAGGGTGTCATTAATTAGTGAGGACTTACCACTTCCGGATACCCCTGTAATGCATGTTAGTGTATTAAGAGGTATTTCTAGGGTAATATTTTTTAAATTGTTTGTTCTAACATTAATTAAAGAGATTTTTCTATTATCTCCTAAATGAAGATTTACAGATTGGTCAATATCTTGTCCTACAGTAAGTTCATTCGAGAGATATTTTGCGGTAAGAGAGTTTGAGTTTTTAATGTCTTGATATGTACCCTGAGCAACTACCTTCCCACCATGTTCTCCTGCTTTTGGCCCAATATCTACAATCCAATCAGCACGTTTCATCGTTTCTGGATCGTGTTCTACAATTACAACACTATTTCCTGTATCTCTTAGGGATTCAATTGATGTAAGTAGTTTGTCAATATCTCTTGGGTGAAGTCCAATTGAGGGCTCATCTAGTACATACAGTACACCAGTTAACCCTGTCCCTATCTGTGAAGCTAATCGTATTCTTTGGGATTCTCCTCCAGAGAGAGTATTTGCTTTTCTAGAAAGGGAGATATATTTAAGGCCAACATTTACCAAAAACTCTAATCTCATATTAATATCCTTAATTATTGGCTTTGCAATTTCTTTACTATTACCATCCAATTGAAGATTCTGAAGATATATTTTAAGTTCATCTATTGGTAAGTTAGTCATATCTATGATGTTGTATTTACCAATCTTTACTGCAAGAGAGTAGGGTTTGTGTCTCATTCCATTGCATTGGTTACAATCCTTTTCTGTCATATATTTCTCAATTTCTAACTTCCTGAAATCGGAGTTAGTCTCTTTGTACAATCTTTCTAACTCTGGTATGACTCCTTCGTAGTGTGCATCATAGATTCTTTCTCTTCCAAACCTGTTTGTATATTTAATCTTGTAGTAATCCTTACTATTTTTTGCCCAAAAGATTAGATCAAATATTTCTTTTGGATATTTTGAAATTGGCGTATCTAGATTAAAGTTGTGATTATCTGCAACTTCTTGGAGTATTCTTGTTGTCCAAGAATCTTTTGTAGTTCTATTTCCCCATGGGAATATACCTCCTTCTTTAATGGTAAGGCTAGGATTGTATGTTTTACTTACTTCAATTTCATTAATTACTCCTAGTCCTGCACATTTGGGGCATGCACCCTCTGGAGCATTAAAAGAAAAAGAGGCTGGAGCTATTTTAGGGTAAGAGATTTGACATTGAAAACAGGTATTTTTTTCTGAAAAGAAGTATTCATCTCTTTCAGTTAATATTTTTACCTCTCCATCTGACATGGAGGTTGCCAGCTCTATGGAGTCCTTTACTCTTTTCCTAAAACCCTCCTTGTCTTGAACTAACATATCATGATTTAGTCTGTCTACTATCAAGTCGATTGTATGCTTAATATCAAAATCTAATTTCAAATCATCTATGTCATCTAAATGGTATGTATTACCATCAATAATGACTCTGCTAAAACCTTTGGAGTGAAGTTTAGAGAGTAGGGCAGTATATTCTCCCTTTCTGTTTTTTACTAATGGTGAGAGTATTTGGAAGTTCCCTTTGTCCTTATTCAAAATCCCTATTATCTGTGTATACATTTGGTCTACACTTTGGTGGGAGATTAGAGATCCACATGTTGGGCAGTGGGCCTGTCCGATATGTCCGAAAAGAAGTCTTAAATATCCATATATTTCCGTTATTGTTCCAACAGTAGATCTGGGGTTGCTACTAGTTGTTTTTTGATCTATTGATATTGCCGGAGACAATCCTGATATACTATCTACCTCTGGTTTATGCATTAAGCCTAGAAACTGTCTAGCATATGAAGAAAGAGATTCTACATATCTTCTCTGTCCCTCTGCATAGAGGGTATCAAAAGCTAGAGAGGATTTTCCGCTTCCTGATACTCCTGTAAATACTACTAATTTGTTTTTGGGTATATCTAAAGAGATATCCTTGAGATTATGCTCTTTGGCACCCCTAATTTGTATATACTCTGTTTTCATGCAGCCTTTATTATATCATGAAAATCAATTTTCTCTTCTCAATATATATCTAATTTACTTAAGTTAATCGCAAGATGATGATATAATTTGGGGGTTGCACCCGTAGCTCAATATTGGATAGAGCAACGCACTCCTAACGCGTAGGTTGCTGGTTCGACTCCGGTCGGGTGCATTCTTTAAATATATTTGTATATACTGTATTACATATGGAAGAGAGACTTACAGTTGATCAACTTAAACCACCAGACAGGAAGGATGGATATCCTACTCAAACCCCTAGGTGGGTTAGGAGGGTACTGGAGTTTATTCCTGGTAGTATGATATGGTTTTTTGTTCTTTCCCCTCTAATCTTCGCACTATTCGGATGGGAGAAGATATTTGTGTTCTACATATCTTACTTAATCATCTATTGGGTGTATAGGGGGATTAAGTTTGTAGTAGGGGTGGCAGTAGGAGTAAAAAGAATGCATAGAGATCTTGAGACAGACTTCATAAAGAAATGTAAGCAAGAGAATGAGAGTAGATTTAATGAGTTAGAGTACATATATCTATGCCCAGTGTACAAAGAGGGGATAGATGTATTAGATCCCTCTTTTGATGCTTGGAGTAAGAGTGATATTGGAGCCAAGAGAATTCATGTTGTTGTTGCTATGGAAGAAAAAACAGCTAAGGAGATTCAGATTCCCCAATTTAACAAATTAAAGATGAAGTATGGTAAGAGATTTGCAAGTATGGAGTATTATGTTCATCCTTCTAAAATTGAAGGAGAGGTTGCTGGTGTTAAGGGTGCAAATATTAATTGGGCGACTAGAAACTATGTTAAAAAGATTGAGAGTGAAGGTAAGGATGTTCATAACTTTATGTTAATAACTTGTGATTGTGATTTAAGACCCCATCCTAAATATCTATCGGCTATTACATATAGGTATCTTACTGTAGATTTACCTGATCAGAAATATTATACAAGTGCTGTATATACACTAAATAATAATATATGGAGAGTCCCTGTACTAATTAGAGTTCAATCTACTATGTTAACTTTAGTTACATTGCATAACTGGACTACCGAAAAGTATGAGACAATCCCTTTTTCTAGTGGGATATTCAGTTCTAAAGCATCTTTTTCCTCATATGTTGTTAACCTAAGGACCCTAAAAGAGGTTTATTACTGGGATCCACAATTAGGGATAGATGATACAACCTTTTTCTGGAATGCTGTAGTAAGGTACAGAGGGCAGTTTCGTGGTGAGGAGGTATATCTTCCAAGTGATAGTGATGCAGTCGAAAATGAGACAATGATTAAGTCATACAAATCGTTTTACAAACAGCAGCATAGATGGGGTTGGGGGATTATCATCTTTCCTACAACACTAGCGGCTTTAATTTATTCAAAGGATATACCATGGAATTGGAAATCACATATGGTTTTCTCTATGGTAAAAAACTATATACTTTTTTTTACTGTTGTTTACCTTATGACTGTTGGACTAGACTTACTCGGTGTATTTAGTAAAGATTATGCTTTTAGTTCTGCTGCTTACAATCTACCAGAGGCTATGAGTTTCCTCTTAGGACTTTTAATAGTGTGTAATGGGTTTTTAATATATTACAGAAGGAAACTAATTCCTATTCCTAAACAGTGGCCTTGGTGGAGAAACCTACTAGACTTTGGTGAGATAGCGTTAATTGCTGTGCAGAT
>CAZCMP010000024.1:0-4848 GCA_964500005.1 uncultured Thermococci archaeon | reverse complement strand
TTTTTATCCCTTATAGCGAGGGGTTCATGAGAGGAAATCTTTCTTCTATGAGTGAAACAGCAAATATAAGGGTAATACCCTATCAACGGTCACCCGGTGATGTGGCATATCGCTTAGATGATTCGGGGGTTACAATGGTAGGGATCAGCCCACCACGAGAGTTACCGAAGGAAGAGAGGATACCCGAACGATGAACTTCGGGGTTAGTTAGGTGGGCGACAAACTAATATTAAAAAAATGATTATTAAAAATAATATAAAATAATTACCTTCTATAAGTTTTCTGGCGGTAACTTGTGAGATCTTCATTTGGTTTTGGAGCGTAGTCTCTCAGAATATTAGAAATCTCTCCATCAGTTATGCCGACATTTTTTGACAGCTGAACCATTTTATCTCTTATCCCAAATAAATTTTCTCTTGCAAGATCGCATCTTTCAATTGAAGGGTGGTCTCTCAAAAACTCAAATTCTCGCAAAAGCTGATCTATGTCGACATAAATTGAAGTAATAAGTTCTCTAAACTGGTAATCACTTTTACTTTTGAGTTCTTTTGCCAAATCCTTTGCCCTGTAAAGTTGGTATATAGCAGCTATTATCTGTAATTTTTCGAGATACTTGCCACCAGGGTATCCAACTTCATATAGGGCTGTTCTAATAGTCTTTAGGATTTCAAGTTCCGTCTGATTCTTTAATTTCATATAAGTGCCATCGAACATTGCCATATGATCACCACTAATTATGGTAATTGATACAAAGATATATTTAATCATTTTAGTTAATAATGTTAAACAATAAAGGTAACATTTAACTAAATATTTTATCTTTAAAAATGCTAAAAGATAAAGGATTTAGAAAAAAACGTGTGATTAAATAATATTTAGAATGCATATCGGTCTTTATACCCTATAACTCTGCTCTGGGAATGTTTAGGAAAATAATCGTATGGGTAAAGACCTCTTTGTTTCATTAAGTCTTTTATCTCAGACTCATAATCACTTTTTTTAATAGTATCTGTAGGCCCCTCTTCTATAATAAATAAGGAGTGGCATATCGGCTTTAGAATCCTGTAGCTTATGCCCATTAGAGGGGCTACATAAGAAACGTCATACTTATCCTCTATTCTCCTCATATCTGAAAGCTCCAATCTAGGACTTCTATCATCCCTTCGTGTACCATCTGCTATAATGTCAACGGTGATATCTTCTAAAAAAGATTCAATAACCCATTTGTGCAGAAAAGTAATCCCGTCATTAGCAAATCCGTCCTTCTCAATCCTGTCGACAGACTTCTCAAGTAATTCCTTATCAATTTCAAAAAGTCTAAAAGGAAACTCAAGAGCATTTGCAGTTTCTTCTGCATACTTCCAGTTAGAGTTTACGCCAAATGTTATGGTATAATTTGTAATTTTACAAGGAAGTATTTTTTTTAGAAAAATATTAGTAAGGGAGGAATCCTTCCCCCCGGAAAATAAGATAGCCGTTTCCATAACGACTAGATCCTTCTTATCTTAAACTCCTTCTTGTTGCTCAAAAGGGCCCTTTCCAGGATCTGTTTTAACATTGCATCATCAACTTGTTTTGTGATTTTTCCTTGTTGATAAAGCTGAATCAATAGAAGCTCTATTTGTTCTCCTTCTTCCTTTCTAGCCATCTTTACCCTAGCAAGCCTCTCTCTAGCTTCAGGTGTAAGAAGTGCACGCATTATTTGTTGCTTCTGGAGTTCAAATTCAATCTTCTGCTGCCTAGCCTGTTCTTCAGACAATGCTTGTTTCTGAAGTTCTTCCAACTTTCTCTTTTTTATGGCTTCGGCATCATCCTGCAAGAAATCACTTCATTAATATTTTTTAAGTTCTGGAATATCTGCTGCTATCTGGGACTTAATTTCGGAAGCTTTTTTGTCAAGAAGTGACATCCCCTGGGAGGAGATTACTCTTCCCTTTTCGGCCTTTGTTATGTATCCGCCCTTCTCAAGCTGTGAGAAGATCTTTCTGATGATTGCTCCAGATGATTTTCTAAACTTCTCAGGTTTAACGCCTCTGTTCTTTTTACCGCCGTAGTCGACTCTCAAGCTCTCAACGCCAACTGGGCCGTAAACATATACTTTTCTCATTATTGAGGCTGCTCTCGTGTACCACCAATCGTTCTGGTCTGGAACTTTCTCTCTTGATGATCCGGTCTTAACAAAAGTTGCCCACTGGGGTGGTGTTAAATTCTTGTCATTCTTAAGCTCTTCCTTAACACCGTCTATTAGCATATCAGCAGGAACATCATATATTGTTGTAATAATACTCACCTCTCTTGGTATTAAAAAAGCATTATTGTTATGTTTTTAAAGCTTTGTGGTATGTTCCGTAAAAGCTATAAATGATTTATTAGATACCTTTAGAATATGCATTTTAAGAATATAGAATATCTCAAAGAATGGGCAGAACTAAACGCAATAGCTTTAGTTCTAGGAATATTTGCAGGTCTTGGGGCAATTGTATTCGGTAAAATGATTGAATTCAGCAAACATTTTTTTGAGATTATATTTCAAAGAGGTTTTCTTGGTGCATTGGGTATTATACTTATTCCTGCAATCGGTGGAGCAATTGTTGGGCCTATTATCTACAAATACTGTAGTGAATCTAAAGGTCATGGGATACCAGAGGTCATGTATGCAGTTAAGGCAAAAAACAGCGATATCAGAAAAAGAGTTGCATTTTTCAAAACTATTGTATCTTCAATAACTATCGGAAGTGGTGGTAGTGCTGGAAGAGAGGGGCCAATTGCCCAAATAGGTGCTTCTATGGGTTCAACTTTTGGTCGATTTTTCAAATTTGATGAAAGGAAAAAAAGAATTTTAGTGGTAAGTGGGCTTTCTTCGGGTGTGGCTGCAGCTTTTAATGCCCCTCTTGGTGGAACTATATTTGGGCTTGAACTAATACTCGCAGATTTTTCTCCAATTAGTGTGATTCCAATAGCATTATCTTCTGTCATATCTGTTAGCATTGCAAGAACGGTTCTTGGTCCTGAATCTGCAATTAATCCTGCTACCTTCACGTTCAATCCGGCTGAAATACCGTTTTATATGCTTTTAGGGGCAATTATGGGAATTGTTTCATTTTTTTACATCAAAGCTTTCTATTTCTTTGAAGACTCTTTCGACAAGATGAAAATTCCATTCTATGTCAAACCTGCAATTGGGGGTTTTCTAACTGGACTTGTAGGTTTCTCATTCGTAGGATATGGCGTTTTAGGTGGTGGCTTTGAAGGTATGAATGCTGCTCTAGCGGGACAGATAGGACTGACACTTTTAATACTACTATTCTTTGCAAAATTTTTAGCAACTTCTTTCACACTTGGTTCGGGTGCATCTGGAGGAATATTTTCTCCGTCCTTATATCTAGGTGCAATGCTTGGCGGAGCGCTTGGAATAATATTCGAAGGCTTTGCCCCAAATGTAGTAGGTTCTCCACCAGCATATGCCCTGATTGGTATGGGTGCATTTTTTGCAAGTGTGGCTAAAGTTCCTCTGACATGCATAATAATGATACCAGAGATGAGCTCAGACTATTCAATGATACCAACGTTAATGCTTTCAGTCTTTGTCAGTTATGGGTTTTCTGCACTCTTTTTAGGAAGGAGTTCAATATATATGGAAAAACTCAATAAGAGAATTTCAACAGTTAAATCTTTCTCAAAAGACTTATCGGAAGTAACTGCCAAGGACATAATGTCCAAAGAAATCATCTCAATGGAACCGGACATGCCTCTTAAGAAATTCTGGGATTATGTTAAAAAATATAAAAAACTCGGATTTCCGGTAATTAAAGATGGGGAGCTTTTAGGGGTTATAACAAATAACAAAGTAAAGAATATAGATGGCAAAAAGATACCTTTTCTGAAAATTATGGATGCGATGTCCCCCCCAAACTACGTCTACCCTTATGACACAGTGCCGAAAATTTTGAGTATAATGGATGAGAGAAAATGCGGGAGGATATTAGTTATAGAGCCCGTCACAAAAGAGATTTCTGGCATTATTACAAAGTCGGATCTTCTTAAGGCTTACAGAATAGCAAAAGATATAGGGGACGATGAAGATAAATTCAAGATATCTGATGGGTTTGAAAGGGAAGTTTCAACTATATCTCACAAAATCTATGATAAGATCAAATGGGATAAAATAAAATAACTTTTTAAAGTAATAGAATTTCTTAGAATCATGAAAGCTAATGATATATCTTTATTTATCATGATTTTGTCTTTTTTCATAGGTGCTTTTGCCTATGCTTATGCACCTGACATCATACCTACCCATTGGAATGCGCAAGGAGAAATTGATGGGTATATGGATAAATTTTGGGGGCTCTTTATGCTCCCTATAATATCGGTTGGATTATTTGCACTTTTCGTTTATCTACCAAAGATTGAACCTAGAAAAATGAACTTAGAATTGTTTAAAGAATACTATCCTGGGATACTCCTAGTAACTATAGGATTTCTTTTTTATATATACATTCTATCAATATTGGCGGCGTTTGGATATAACTTCAATATGATCCAGATGATTGCTCCTGCCTTTGCTGCCATCTTTTATTATTTGGGTACTGTTTTAGATAAAATAAAGAGTAACTTCTTTATTGGAATCAGAACTCCTTGGACAATCAGCGATGAGTTAGTTTGGGAAAAAACTCACAAACTAGGTGGAAAGCTCTTCAAATCATCTGGAATAATAGCGCTTTTTGGAGCGTTCTTCAAAGAGATTGCATTTATTCTTGTTATGGGACCAATCTTAGCTGTATCTGTATTTCTTGTTGTTTATTCTTATGTTGAATATAAAAAGATTCACAAAGGTGAATGATTGGA
>CAZCMP010000023.1:0-4884 GCA_964500005.1 uncultured Thermococci archaeon | reverse complement strand
TTTTTGACAGCAAAGGGTACAAGCTTTGGAGCGCGCCTCAATCTATAGGAAAGGATGTTAGATATGTCACAATCGATGACTTTACAGACGACGGCACACAAGAAATCCTTGTTGCTGCGGGTAAGTGGTCATCACAAAAGCAGGAAATCGACCAGGGTGAGTTCTACTTATTCTCTTCTACTGGAGAAAAGCTATCCCAGACAAAGGTCAATGGGCCGATAAAGACAATCTCAATAGTTGATATAGACTATGACGGGTACAAGGACGTTGTGGTCTGCAGCAACTACGTTTTTGTCTTCAAGAATAACTTCCTTTCAATATATGCAGAAAGGCACTATAAAGAAGGGGAAAGGCTTTTGCGAACTGCAAAGTTTGACGAATCAATAGCTGAATTTTCAGAGTCAAAAAAGCTCTACACAAAGCTCGGGGACACAGAAGCTGTGGAGAGATGTGAGAAGAACATAGCAACAGCTGTTGAGTACAAGGCACTAAACGCAGAAGCGATGGAGCTCTATAACAGTGCAAATGAAGAGTTTAACAAAGGCGACTACCAAAAGGCCCTTGAGCTATTCACCCAGGCCAGAAGCATATTTGTGAAAGTAGGTAACATGTCTATGGTCGCTACAACAGATTCAATGATAGCAGAGACCACATCTAAGATTCAGGTTTCACCAGCCCCAACTGGTATCAATCCTTTGTTATTATGGATACCAATTGTCGCCTTGATTTTAGTTGTCGCCGCAGCGGTCTCATTTGTCTTCTTTAGGAAAAGGAGAAACAATAATTACCTATAATGTAGAAGTATTCTATTCTCCTCCAACAAGCGCCCTAGTCCTTATGTGGGGGCCGCCGTCGTCAACAGGGACATACTGCCCCTTTCCACAACTTCCAGGGTTTCCAATCTGAAAGTCCTTTCCAATACCCTCAATGTTTTTTAGTATTTCCAATGTATCGCCAGAAAGAGAGGCGTCCCTGTAAAGCTGTCCTAACTCCCCATCCTTAATCTCATAGACCTCTTCACATCCAAAGGTGAAAAGCCCTTTTGCTGTGTCTACCTGGCCACCCTTTCCTCCCTTCACATAGAGGCCTTCCTTTATGTCGATTAGCTCTTCAAAGCTCTGATCGCCGCTACCCATGTAGACGTTACTCATCCTAACTAGAGGCCTAGAAGAAAACCCTTGAGCACGTCCGTTACCGGTCGGCGTGGCCTTAAACCTTGAAGCTGTTTCCAAGCTGTGTAAGTATGACCTTAAAAAGCCGTCCTCCAATAGACAGGTTTTCTCTGCCTTTATCCCCTCATCATCAAAAAAGTAAGACCCGTTTTTTTCTAGATATGTTGGGTCGTCATAGATGTCAACGCCATCTGCCCCAATCTTTTCTCCAATCCTCCCTTCTAGGACTGAATCCCCCTGCAAAACTATATCCGCCTCACATGCATGGCCAAGGGCCTCGTGGATGAACACTCCAAGAATTTTAGGATCCAGCACTACAGTTTTATGCCCACCAGAAACTTTCTTTGCAGAAAGAAGCCTTATTGATTTTTCGCACGCCTCTTTCCCAAGGTCTGATAGGGATTTTTCTTTTAATACCTCATAACCCCTTGTGCCTCCCATGACCTCGTAACCCATCTGTAAGAAATCATTTCCGCTTGAAACTACAGACTTTAGGTAGACCCTGGTCGTCTTTTGGTATACCTCGCTTCCAACAGAGTTTATGTACAGCTGCTCCGTTATTGAGTCTGTGCAGGCAGAAATTGTGTTTTTGACAAGCGGGCTTATCTTTGCTCCTTTTTCTATCTCATAAGCGTATGAAATCTTTTCCTCTAGAGGGATTTCTTCTGGCCCAACCTTAACCTTGTTTTCAAAATTGCCTTTTAGTATTGGAGGGTCTATCTCAAACTTTCCTCTATTAGAGTTTCTAGAAGTTGCAACTGCAATCCTGTATGCAGAGTCTATGCACTTCTGGACTACTTCTGTATCGTTTGTCGATGAAAACCCCCATGCACCATTTACTAAGGCCCTTACCCCAACACCGGCTTGGTCGTTAGAAGAGACTTCCTCTAGATTCCCGTTTTCAACGTTTGCGATGTTATTGACTCTTTTTTGAAGCCTTATATCAACAAAACAGTTTGGGAATTTCAGATTATCAAAATTAAAAGATTCAAATATATCCATATTCTAGAAAAGATTTAGACTAATAAAAGTCTTTTTGTAATTGGCAAAATAAAAATGGTATTAATTTTTAAGATATGGAAATATTTATAAATATCTAACTTCAAACTTAAATATCAAGTGATCACTATGAAAAAATTAGCTGTTTTTTTAATAATGGCCATGTTCATGGCCTCAGTTGTTCCTGCATATTGTATAGACGGTGTTATTTGGGAGAAGACGTACGATATTGAAGGCAGTGACTCTGAAGAAGGACGCGGTATCGCTACAGATAGTAGTAATAATGTGATAGTAGGTGGCGCGGATTCGGAAGGTGCCCTAATAAAATATGGCCCAGGCGGAAACGTATTGTGGGACTATAGCAATATTGTTCTTACTCTTAGTAATATGTATGATGTGGCTACCGACTCTAATAATAATATAATTTATGGCGGAAACAAAGTCTTTGGAAAGATGGGCCCTAATGGCCTACCAGTTATTTGGTCTACTAATACTAGCGGCTCAATAGAAAGTGTTGCAGTTGACTCTAATGACAATGTCCTTGCAATTAACTCTGAGCGTAATCTTTGGAAAACTGATACTAATGGAATTATTCTTTCAGGATTTCCTAAATACCTTGGAAGTATACTAAGTGACCCTCATGTTAGTGTTGACTCCAAGGGCAATATTATATTGGCCGGTTATACAGGAGATGCCCTTAGGTCTATCAAAACAGCCAAATTAGATCCAAATGGTACATTAATCTGGGAAAAGGTCTATGAACCTTTAGTTGGAAATGGACAAGGATTTGATGTTACAGTAGATTCAGATGACAACATAGTTGTAACTGGGACCTATAATGATGACATAATAACACTCAAGTACGATCCAAATGGAAATTTGATTTGGGCAAAAACTTTCTCAGTACGACCAAAAGATTCTTTTGGCCACGGGGTTGCCACAGATTCTAACGGTAATATTTTTGTGGCTGGAACTTTTGATTATTTCAATACTGAAGCAGGTGCTGATTACCCTAGATGGATTGTATTAAAATACGATAGGAACGGTAATTTAGTTTCGACAAAAATTAACTCTTCAGTAGCTTACTCCTATGCATATGGCATAACTGTGGACTCAGAAAACAATGTAATCGCAACTGGAGTAATTAGTGTAAAGCCAAATCCAGATTTCAAATCATTAATATACACAGTGAAATACCAGGGCGAACAGAAAAAGAAGAGCCTACCAATAGAATTCATCCTTAAGATACTACAGAAAAACAAAAACAAATAATATTATTTTCTTTTCTTATTATTTCTAATTCTATTCTAAAATAAGAATAATAATGACTGATGGGTCAGTTTGATTACCCACAGTAAAGCTTATAAACTAAAATGACCTTTTGGTCGCATGGAAGATCTGGACCTAATCGATCAGAGCTGGATTAGAGAAGATATTAATAACATACTTAAAAAACTTGACACGACCAAAGAAGGCCTTTCAACAACAGAAGCAGAAAAAAGAATAGCAAAGTACGGCTACAACGAGCTTCCAGAGGTAAAGAAGGAATCAAATTTAAAAAAATTCATAAATCAGTTCAAAAACACCCTTATAATAGTCCTTCTACTTGCAGGTATTTTGTCTGTTGCCATTGGCAATCTAAAGGATTCTGCGGTCATATTTTTGGTCATAATTATCAACGGTGTCATGGGATTTCTGCAAGAGTACAGGGCCGATAAGGCAATAGAAGTTCTAAAGGCAATGGTCCAGTCAAAGGTCGTTGTAATAAGGGACGGAGCAAAGAAGGAAATACCTTCAAGAGAGCTTGTTCCAGGCGACATAATCAGCATTGAAGATGGCGACAAGCTGTCGGCCACAGTGAGAATAATTGAATCAATTAACCTTCAGATTGATGAATCCTCGCTCACAGGGGAAAGTTTTCCCGTATCAAAGAGTGTTGAGGCAACTTCGGAAGAGGGCTATCCAAACACAGGTTTCATGGGAACTGTAGTCACAAGAGGCAGAGGAAAAGGGGTAGTCATCCTAACAGGGAAAGACTCACCCATAGGAAAGATTTCTAGCCTTATATCTATGGAGGAGAGAGGAAGCACACCGCTTGAAAAGAGCATAAATAACCTTGGTAAAAAACTAGGTGCGCTTTCTGTCATCATAAGCTTAATTTTATTCATTTCAGTTTTAGTAAGGGAGCTTCTAATCAAAATGCCTATCAGTGATGCTTTGATAGAGTCATCACTTACTGCAATAAGTCTTGCAGTCGCCACAATCCCAGAAGGGCTTCCGATAGTCGTACTTGTAACACTTGCCATTGGGACGCAGATACTTGCCAAAAACAACGCAATCGTTAGAAAGCTGTCCGCGGTAGAGGCGCTTGGCACCACCACATTCATATGTACTGACAAGACTGGAACGCTCACAATTAATAGGATGAGTTTTGTCAACGCATTTATCAATAACGAATTTTTAGAGCCTGAAAAAGTTGATCCAAAAAAACACGAGCTGTTCTTTAAGATATCTGAGCTTTGCAACAACGCCCACATAAAGGAAGAAGAAGGTAAAATACAGGTAATTGGGGACCCTGTAGAGGGGGCGCTTAAAATCTTTTGTAAGAACAGGAATTATCAACCCAAGAATTTTGAGAGAATAAAAGAAAATCCTTTTGATTCTGAAAAGATGATGATGTCTGTCTTAATTGATGAAGGTGGGAAGAAAAATA
>CAZCMP010000022.1:0-4983 GCA_964500005.1 uncultured Thermococci archaeon | reverse complement strand
AAGCTTAAGTGGAGGGTGGACTGGCCCTCAAGATGGGCGGAGCTTGGCGTTGACTATGAGCCATACGGAAAGGACCACGGTACACAAGGAGGCAGCGCCGATACAGGGCAGAAAATAATCCAAGAGGTATTTGGAAAGCCGCCAATAATAGGCGTTACATATGAGTTTGTTTCATTGAAGGGCGCAAGCGGAAAGATGTCATCGTCAAAGGGAAACGTCGTCTTGCCATCAGATATCCTTTCGGTCATGGAACCTGATGTATTGAGGTATCTTTTTGTTAAGACCAAACCAACAAAGGAGCTAAAGATTGCTCTTGACCTTGATTTCCTAAATGTTTATGATGAGTTTGATAGAGTTGAGACAACATACTTTAGTGATGAAGAGATAAACAAGAGGGAAAAGTATGACAAGCTGTATGAGTTTTCAAACATCTGGGGGTACAAGTCCCTACCGGCGCAGCCTTCCTTTAGATTCATGTCTGTCCTTGTCCAGATAACTTCAGAAGTTGATAGGATTATAAAAATCTTAAAGAAGGAGGGCCACATACAAAAAGAGCTCTCTGAAACAGATATTGAAAGGATAAAGACGAGGGCAAAGCTTGCGGCAAACTGGGTAAAACTCTATGCGCCTGAAATGATAAAGTTTGAGCTTTTGAGCGAACCTCCGAAAGTAGAGCTAACTAGTGAGCAGAAGGAAGGATTAATGATTATATCAGACCTCATACAGGAACAAGATTTAACAGATGTCGAGCTTCACAACAAGATTTATGAAATTGCCACAAACATCCCGATAGAACCAAAAATTCTCTTTGGGGCAATATACCAGGTTTTAATTGGCAAGGAATCAGGCCCCAAAGCTGCAGCGTTTATCAACGCCCTTGAAAAAGATTTTGTAGTTGAGCGGTTTAGGAGTTACTGACGTTTTCTGTATAAGAAGTATATCAAAGCCGCCAAAATTGTCCCGAATCCATAAAACGGAACATTTTTTGTTTCTCTATAGTACGTGTAGACATTATCATCGAATGAGCCATAGAATACATACCTCTTGTTTTTCACATTAAAGCTGTCAACTGTGGATACATAGGACCCAGCCTTTGCAGAGCCGATAAATTTACCATCCCCTTTTATCATGTAGAACTGCTCATCCATTGAGCCAAAGAGTATTATCTTTTCATTTCCTTCTGTATATGACTGGATAGCCTTGACCTCCTTTTCTGCCTTGAAGGTCCAAAGTTCATTTAGCGAGTAATCGTAGCTATTTAGATCCCCCTTTCCATCGGCTAACAAAAGCATACTACCTGTGTCATGGCCTGTTATGTAATAATCGTCCATGTCCTTCTGGAATACCTTGTTTCCTTCATTATCTAATACAAAATACCCTCTGGCCAAAACGAGTATTGATGGCTCCCCAAGGTAGTTAAATGGGATTGTTCCCCAAACGACTGAATTACTCATATGTCTCCATAAAAGATTAAGTTCGCTGTCAAAGGCATAAACGTAGTTTCCAAGCCCTCCTGTTACTATCTCAAGTTTTTTGTCCCCATTCATGTCATAGAAGTTTAAGTCAGATATTCTGTTGGATGTGGAGTAATTTGTAACTTCTTCCATGTCCTTAAATATCCTGATATAGTTTGAACCTGTAACGACCTCATTTTTCCCGTCTCCATCGATATCTTCTATCTTTATAATTTGTACAAGACTTGAATCAGAATAAAATTTTATGATTTCTCCCGTATTTGAGATAAAGTAAGTCCTGTTGTCAGTGCCTGCGGTAACTGCTTCTAGTTTTCCATCCCCATTTATGTCGCCTATATCAAGAGCCCTTACCTCATTAGGTAACCTAGCCTGCCAGACTATTGAGCCTTCTGTAGTAAATACAGTTACATACCCTGGATTTCCACAGCATCCAGAGGCTACAACTATCTCTGGAACACCGTCGCCTGTGAAATCACCGTGCGTCACTTTCCAAACATTTCCACCAAGGTTGTGCCCCCACAATAGATCGATATACTCTTCTTCTGCATATACTCCTTGGAGCAATAATCCAGATATAACAAATAATGCCAAAATAATCTTTTTCATTTATCCACCTCACAAGAGCGAAATAATATAGGGTATAGCGTATATAGTCCCTATAGTACTCCCAATATTGGAAAAAGCCACAACAAGGATTATCCTTGTTACACCGTTCTTCCAAAGGTCCGTAATTCCATTAATATTATTCAATTCTTCAAAGTCCTTTATTTTAGGTTTTCGGAACTTAATCTCAGAAAGGCCTGCAAACCATCCGGCTGCAATCGTTGGGTTAAGTGATGTAATAGGCGCGGCAATAAAAGCCACCAGTATTGAAACTGGGTGTGCTAGGGCAAGGGCAGCACCGATAGCTGACAATGTACCGTTTACCATAATCCAAACAAAGAACACCTTCAGGGTAAACTCAATTCCTTTTGTAAAGAATCCATATATGACGATCCCAAAGAACAGTATGGGGATAAGATACCCTATATACTTTAATGAGTTCTTCTTTTCTGGAATCACTTCAAGCTCTGTTAAGTTCTTTTTAATCTCTTTTTTCTTTAGCTCTTTCAATGCTCTTTTTACACCCTCCATGTGTCCCCTCCCAATTACAGCGACAAACTTCTTTGCATTGCTTTGGAGTATCTTTAGAGCTATGTATCTGTCCCTCTCATCAATCAACGTTTCCTTAACAGAAGGTATCTCCTTGGATAGGTCATTTAAGAGCTCATTTACAATGTCCTTGTCCTGAAGCTTTTCAATAATATCCTCTTCTTCCTCTTCTTCAAAGAATCCCAAAAAGATGCCAAACATAAGTTTTAGCTTTTCTTTAAGCTTCATCTTGTTCCAGGCTCTCTTTAATGTTGTTTGGATATCCCTATCAATAAGTGCAATCTTTATCTGCTCTTTTTCTGCAACTTTTATGGCCTCGATAAATTCAGAGCCCGGTTTGACACCATACTTATCGCCCAGCTTTTTCTGGTAATTGGACAACAATAGATTAATCAGGAAAAGAAAGATCTTTCCCTGTTTTATAATATCCAAGATGTTTGTGTTTTCCCATTTTTTTATGTTTTTCAAGGATTCAAACCTGCTCTCGCAGAGCTCAACACCCACGGCGTCAGGCTTTTCCTTTGAAATAGTTTCTCTTACTTCCTCCACACTCTCCTTTGATATGTGGACCGTACCTATGAGTATGACCTCTTTCTCGCCGATTTTAATTGTTTCCTTAGCCATATTCTCTACAAATCTGATTTTTGATTTACTTTTAAACGTTCCTAATATAATTAATTGGGTAATTAATCAATAGATTATAAGATTTATTACAGTATAATTATTACATAATAATTTTCCCGATTTTCTCAAATTTTTTCAATATCTTTATAAACACTCGCTATTTCGATTACTAATATATCAATATACACCCAATTTCTTTTGAAGAAGGCGTAATATGGAAAAAAAAGAAATCACAAAATCAAAGGCCAAAGAAAATAAAAATTCCAATACGTTTCAACCAAACAATTATATTAATCATGCATACAGCGTTCCCAATATCTCCGTAAACAAAGATGGGATAATTGTCTATGTTAATGAAGATACATCTAGGATACTGGGGTACCCAAAAAAACAACTTCTTGGCATGCAGGCAACTGAAATCTATCTTAATCCCGCTGATAGGGATTTTTTTTTAAAGGAGCTGTATGAAAGAGGTAGTGTTCGTAATTTTGATGTGACCTTCAAAAGAATGGATGGAAAAAGAATCAACTGTAGGCTTGAAATGTCTGTTTTTAAGGATAGTGAGGGCAATGTTTTAGGCCATACAGGCATAATTAAAGACATAGAACTTGAGAGTGCGATTAGACTAAAATTAGAGCAGGAAAATCAAAGGCTTTTTTTAATTTTGGATCAGCTCCCTGTGAACGTCTGTTTGTATGACAAAAGAAGAAATATAGTCTTTGCTAACAAATATCTAAAGGATAGATTTGAAAAAATTGAATCAAAAAAATGTTACAAAGTCTTTTACGGTACCGATAAACCATGTGAAGATTGCCCAATTTTAAAGGTGTTCAAGGATAACGCCCCAACAGTTTATGAAAAGACCCAGAGGGATGGGAGAATTTATGAGTTCCATAACTACCCGTTTATAGATAGTGAAGGCAACAAATTTGTTTTGGAGCTAGGCATCGACATCACAAAGCGTAAATCTATGGAAGTAAAACTAAAGGAGTTAAACGAGACACTTGAAATAATCAATAAAATACTAAGGCACGATATACTAAACGACCTTAACGTTGCATTGAACTTCTGTGACCTTATATCAACAGAAGATGAGGACATTAAAAAACGTGTTATGAAAGCCATATCCAAAAGCGTGGATTTGATTCAGAGTTCTAGGGAGTTTGAAAAGGCGTTCAATAGGATGACAGAACCATCGGAAATTCAATTGTTTGATGTAAAAACTAAGATTTTCGAGCTTGCTACAAACTTTCCTGAAATTAAAATTAACATTAATGGGGATTGTGGTATCCTACTAGATGAATCGATAACTACTGTATTTGATAACATTGTTAGAAACGCCATAATTCACGGGAAGGCCGACAAAATAGATATCAATTTTAAAAAGGAAGAAGACGGTTGCGAGATATCTTTTGCCGACAATGGGGGCGGGGTTTCCCAAGATATTAAGGATAGATTGTTTGAAGAGGGTTTCAGCTATGGGCCTAACAAAGGCTCAGGCCTTGGACTGTATATCGCCAAAAAAATAATTCAAAATCACAAGGGAGAAATTAAAATAACAGATAATAAACCGAAGGGAACTATAGTAACCTTGAAATTTAAGAGTTGGGGCACATATGAAAAATGATAGAAACAGACCGAATTATTATTATATGGCAAATATCTTAGTTTAATTCTTTATTTAATAATAGAAACTCTTATATTTAATTTTCGAAATTACCTTTTGTGATAA
>CAZCMP010000021.1:3730-5084 GCA_964500005.1 uncultured Thermococci archaeon | reverse complement strand
TGAACAAATGTTTGAATTAATTCTAGATAAATAATATTCCTTGTAATATAATTTATTAACTACTGTTTCTAACTATTAATCCTGAGTAAACTATTTAAGTTATGATTTCTTATTTACATTGTGATAAAAATGAAAAATAAATTATTTTTTTCAAGTGTAGTGATATTCGTCTTGATTGTTGCTTCTGCTGGATGCATCGGTCAAGGTTCTGAAAAGAAAATTGTTATTGGCACAATGCCATACAACGAGGAATACATTCTTGGGCATATGATTTCTTTACTATTGGAGGATTCTGGATATAAAACTGAAGTTAAAGAAGGTCTTGGCGGCACACTGATTAACTATGAAGCTCTAAAGAAGGATCAGATCAATGTTTTTGTAGGATACACAGGAGCCTTCTATAATACCGTTTTGAAGTTACCAGCATTGGACAACTGGGATCCTAATGTAGTGTACAGTGAAGTTGAAAAAGGCTTAAGGGAACAAGAAGGAATAACTGTTGTTGCAAAACTTGGATTTAAGAACAACTATGCGATTTCAGTTCCAAGGAGTTGGGCTGAGGAGAAAAATATTACAAAAGTGAGCGAGCTTGAACCTTATATATCTTCAATGGTCCTTGGGACAGATATCGAGTATCCAACAGCACCTGATGGGCTTCCTACATTTGAAAAGGCATATGGATTCAAATTTAAGGAAGTAAAACCAATGGAGCCAACACTTGTATACGAGGCAATAAATAATAACCTAGTTGATGTTATAACAGGTTACACAACTGACAAAAGAGGAGAACTTTTTGATTTGGTCGTCTTAGAGGATGATAAAGGCGGTCTTTTACCTTACGATGCAATCATCATTACAACAAGCTCATTTGCCAAAGACGAGGCCATAGTTAATGTTCTAAAAAAACTTGAGGGGAGAATTGATGACAAAGCTATGGCGGACATGAATTATCAATATGATATTGAAAAGAAAGAATCAAGAGATATAGCTAGAGCTTTTCTAATCTCTCAAGGATTAATTAAAAATTAATTATTTTTTTTATTGGAGAGGATATAACGAACAATTTTCTTTCAAGTGAATGCTTAGAATCCTTAAAGTTTGAACATGTGACAAAAATATATAATGAATCAAAAGCTTTAGATGATGTTTCGTTTGAAATATGCAAGGGAGAACTTTTTGTAATACTTGGATCTAGCGGTTCTGGTAAGACGACAACTTTGAGATTAATTAATAGACTCATAGATCCTGATTCAGGGGCAGTTTATCTTAACAGGCAAGATACTAAAACTATAGATCCTGTTAACCTTAGAAGAAGAATTGGTTATGTCATACAGCAGATTGGGCTTTTTCCACA
>CAZCMP010000021.1:0-3630 GCA_964500005.1 uncultured Thermococci archaeon | reverse complement strand
GAATGCAACTTCAAAAAGAGTTTCTTTCAATCAAGAAAAAGCTTGACAAAACTATAGTTTTTGTTACTCATGACATAGAGGAAAGTTTTATTCTTGCCGATAGAATTGGGGTCATGCATAGCGGAAAAATGCTCCAGATTGGAACTCCTTCTGAATTACTATTTGAACCTGAAAATGAAATTGTTTCAAAAATAATTGGCATTGAAAATAAAATTAAGGCAATTAGATTTCTTCAAGCAAAGGATGTAATGATTTCACTTGATAATAACTGTCTTATTGAAACAGATATTTCATGCCAAGAAGCTATTGATAAAATGATTTCTAACAAAATTGATGTCTGCCTTGTAAAGAGATCAGATTTAGAAATAGCCCAAATATCTTTAGTTGATTTATTAAATAAAAAAAATAAGGATGACTCTGTATTAGACGCCGGAAGTAAGTTGCTCATAGTTTCTCCTTTTGACACCTTATCTTCAATAATATTATTTTTGAAATCAACAAAAGGGTCAATGGCAGCTGTCGTGGAAAAGGACAAGGTACTGGGTATTGTAATGATTAATTCAGTTTTAATGAATTTAGTTTAGGTGATATTCTGACCAATATAATAGATATTATAATATCTGTCTGGAATACACAACAAATTACTTTGAGAACTATTCAACATCTTTACATGTTTTCCATAGCTTTAGTTATATCTATTTTTATAGGGGTGACATTAGCAGTTTTAGTTCACAGCAATCCTAAACTGGCAAATTTGTGGTTTAACATTTTGAATATAGTAGAAACTATACCAGAATTGGCTTTATTCATTTTCCTTTTGCCTATATTAGGTTTGGGCGAAAGGCCTACCATAGCAGCATGTGTCTTATACTCTATCCTTCCTATAATGAGAAACACTTACACAGGATTGGCAAATGTTAGCAGTGAGTATGTTGAAATTGCAAGGGCAATTGGATTAACAAAAAATGAGATTCTATTAAAAATAAGATTTCCAATGGCCCTACCCTTGATAAGTGGGGGAATCAGGGTTGCAGTTGTTTATACTATGGGGATTATTACATTAGGAGGACTGATTGCGGCGGGAGGTCTTGGAGTTCCTTTGCAAGCAGGAATTTACAGATATGATATCCCTGCCATAATAATTGCTGCCTTCTGGGTCGGCACATTGGGAGTTTTATTTGATTTTATTGCATGGATTATTGAGAATAGATTAGCCAGGAGGTTTAATCCTTGGTAGCCATAATGACACTTTTAGATGCGATTATACAACAACTTCTTTTGGTATTTACATCCCTATTAATCGGAATATCTTTAGCAACGCCTCTTGCTGTGCTATCTGTTTTTTATAAACGTGTTTCTTATGTCGTCTTGACTACAATAAATATGGCACAGAGCATACCAAGTTTTGCACTTGTGGCGATAATAGTCCCTTTAGTTGGAATAGGCTTTCTACCTGGGATAGTAGCTATTGTTTTAGGTTCAATTGTTCCAATTGTCAAAAATATGTATGTAGGCCTAGCAAAAACAGATTTATCACTTATAGATACCGGTAAAGGTATGGGTTTGACAGACCTTCAGATAATGAGGCATATACGTCTCCCTTTAGCATATCCTGCAATATTTGCTGGATTAAAGTTTTCAGCTATAATTGCTAACGGCATAGCAGTCTTAACAGCAATAATTGGAAGCGGCGGACTTGGCAGAATAATATTTGAAGGCTTATCAAGCTTTAATATTAATAAAACATTGAGCGGTGCAATACCTGCAATATTAATAGCTTTGTCCCTAGACTTGATATTTACATTAACTGAAAAAAAATTAAAATCAAAATCAGTATACTAGCTATTTGTAAGATCCTAAAGTTTTCATGTAGTTGGCTCTTTCGTAAGCCGAAGGCTCTAAAACATTTCTTTGTGACATAATACCCTGTATTGATTTTATTGATTCATAATCATTCTTGGATAGCCATTCAGTTGTTTCAGACAAGACCTTTTCAATATGTTCAATTCCATTTTTTATCAAAGCAGAAGTCATCATTGAAACTTTTGCTCCGGCCATAATTGATTTTATGACATCTGTCCCTGTGTGAACTCCGCCAGTAATTGCAATATCAGATTTTATCTTTCCATACATTATTGCCGCCCATCTTAGTCTTAATCTTAGCTCTTCACTGGTGCTAAGGACAAGATTTGGCGTTATTTCAAGATTTTTTATATCAATATCTGGCTGATAGAATCTATTGAATATGACAAAAGCATCCGCACCTGACTTTTCTATATTATTTAGCACATTTGGCGTTGATGTGAAGTAAGGGCTAAGTTTCACTGCCAATGGGATCTTAATTTTTTGTTTGATGCTTTTAACAAGATTATAATAATTTTCTTCAATTTTACTTGAAGTAACTGAAGTGTCAGTGGGTATGTGGTAAATGTTCAATTCAAGAGCATCTGCATCTGCCTCTTCAATCTTTTGTGCGTACTTTACCCATCCACCGTCTGAAACTCCATTTAAACTTCCAATAATTGGAATTTCTGAATCAGCCTTGACTTCCTTTATAAGTTCAATATACTCGTCCGGTGCAAACTTGAAATCTTTTATCTCGGGAAAATACGTAAGAGCTTCTGCATAGCTTTCTGTCCCTTGAAGTAAAAATCTGTTCAGTTCTTCTTGCTCAATTTCTAGCTGTTCTTCAAATAAAGAGTGTAAAACAACTGCAGCAACACCTGACTTCTCAGCTTTTTTAATATTCTTAGAATCTTGCCACAAGTATGACGCTGAAGCAACTATGGGATTCTTTAATTTTAATCCCATATAGCTTGTTGAAAGATCTATCATTTTTCCTCCTCTTTTAATTGTGGCATTTCTGACCAATATTTATAGAAGTTCCATTTTTTAATTATCTGTTTCTGAGACTCTTCCAACAGCTTCTTTGCAATTTCTGGCTTGCTTCTAAGTAATATCTTAAATCTAGTTTCGTTGTAGATATATTTATCAAGAGTTATCGATGGTTTACCTGAATCTAATTGTAGTGGATTTTTACCTTCCTTCTCTAAATTTGGATTGAATCTCATGAGTGGCCAGTAGCCAGATTGTACTGCTAGTTTCTGCTGTTCCGGCCCATTAATGAGATCATACCCCTGATTGATACAGTGAGCATAAGCTATTATTATTGATGTTCCTTCGTAAGCTTCTGCTTCAAGGAATGCTTTTACTGTTTGAGCATTATTGGCCCCGAAAGCGACTCTTGCAACATATACATTTCCATAAATCATTGCCATCATGGCAAGGTCTTTCTTTGGGCTAGGTTTCCCACCCATTGCAAACTTTGCTACTGCACCAAGGGGTGTTGCCTTTGACATCTGGCCTCCAGTATTAGAATAAACTTCAGTATCAAGAACAAGAATATTGACATTCTTTCCCAAAGCAAGAACATGATCAAGACCCCCATATCCAATATCATAGGCCCAACCGTCTCCACCTAAAATCCAGACACTCTTCTTAACTAAAGAATCGGCTAAACTCAATAAATTCTTTGCTTCAGGCTTTGTTATCGCCTTAAGCTTAGCCTTCAATAGTTTTACCATTTCTCTTTGTTTGTTTATCCCTGCTTCATTACTCTGGTCAGTATTC
>CAZCMP010000020.1:0-6263 GCA_964500005.1 uncultured Thermococci archaeon | reverse complement strand
TTTTTGAATTCAATAAATAATATCCAGTAAGGCTCTGATACAAACTTACCTATCTCAATCTCCCTGTCTAAAAGAAATTTCAAGGTGGGCGTCTGTACCCTACCTGCAGAGAGTGTAACGTACCTTCCAGAAACTTTTTTCAACGATTCGGTCATTGCCTTTGATGTATTGATACCATAGTACCAGTCAAGCACATGCCTTGCAAGACCAGCGTTTATCATCGGGTAATCTGGCGGATTTAGATTTTCATATGCAGAGATAATCTCATCCTTTGTTAGGGACGAAAACTTCATCCTGAAAGACTTTGAGATGTCAGTCTTTGCGCCGTAAGAAAGTGCGTTATGGCCTATAACAGAGCCCTCTATATCGTAGTCGCATGCATTGACAAAAGTGTTCATGTCTTTTGATATCTCTTCGATAAGCTTAACATAAGGTTCGACATACTTGTTCTTCTTGCTGTTCTTGAAGGTTTCAACCCACTCCACATCAAAAAAAGGGTAGTCCCTTATCGGTGTCCTTTGCCTTAGCTTGTAGAGGTGACCAACAGCAGAAACGACATAGATTTTATCGTCGCCTTCTTCGACTTCGTAGTACTTTACACCCTCGTACTGGTTCTTCTTTGCCTTGCCGAGAAAATTTGCAATCTTTTCTGCCACATTCGGCTTTTCTGTCAGTATCAGGGTATTCATTGGAAAGGGAAAAAGAACTCGACTTATAAGGCTTTTCAAATTTCACGTCTGTATATTCAGGATTCAGCAAAAATCTTATATATGCCTATTAATTTGTTTTTATACTTGGTGGGTATATGAAAAGAAGTTACTTTATTGTGGGATTTATAGTTTTTTTATTGACCTTAACTCCAATTTTTAGCTATGACGATGGACTGATTTGGGAACAAAGGTATGACGGTGAATTAGACGATATGGCCTATTCAGTTGCAATCGATTCAGATGACAATGTCATTGTAACTGGAACTTCTAGGGATGCCAATAGACGAGACCGTGATTTCTATACTATTAAATACGACAAAAATGGAGATGTCCTTTGGGAAAAAAGATACGATGTCGGGATTAGAGACGAGTCATATGACGTCACAGTCGATTCTAATGATAATATTATCGTTGTAGGAACCGCAAAAAGCATATTTTTCATAATAAAATATGACCTTAATGGAAATGTTTTATGGGAACAATATCCAAACAGAGGAAGGGATGATGCCGCATATGCAGTTGCTGTAGATTCAGAAGACAATATTATAGTCACCGGGAGAACAAAAGTCATTGTGTATAATTATTACACAATAAAGTATGATAAAGAAGGTAACATGCTCTGGCGAATTATGTGGACAAATGGCGAGGATGATGTACCATATGGAGTTGCAGTTGACTCAATGGACAATATAATTGTGACTGGATTTTCAAGTAACGGAATAGAGCACAGAGGCAGAGGGGATTACACCTACTACACCTTTAAATACGATAAGGATGGCAACAAACTCTGGCATGGAAAATGGGGAACTTCATTACCATATGCAGAGGCATATGGAGTTGCAATCGATTCAGATGACAATGTCATAGTAACTGGATTTATAATGGATAAAGAAAAGTACAAGATCTATACTGTAAAATCTGATCCTGAAGGAAAGATTATATGGGAAAGGATTTATGAAAGAAGTAATTATGATAGGGCATACGGTGTTGCAGTTGATAACGACGACAATATTTTAGTAACAGGAGTAACACAAGTCAATGGACTAACTTATGGCTTTATAACAGTCAAATATGATGTCAACGGAACTTTCTTATGGGAAAAGGTATACAACCATGATAGGAATGATCAAGCAAACGGAATTGCAGTTGATTCAGAAAACAACATTATAGTTACAGGCGGGTCTTACGACAAAAACTGGGGATTCCTTACAATTAAATATCTAAACAAATAATTTATTTTTTTATTATACCAATATTTTCACTTTTTATTACTTCGTTGTAATTTTTATAACCTAATACAGCCTCAATTTCATCTGTGTTCTTGCCTTTTATTTTTTCTACCTCTTTCTTAGAATAGTTTGATATGCCTTTGGCAAAAATACCAGAATCAGTTTCGATTGAAACGATATCGCCTGCTTCAAACTGCCCCTCAACATTTACAACACCTTTTGGTAAGAGGCTATTATGCGCTAAAAGAGCTTTTTTTGCCCCCTCGTCCACAATAATTTTACCTTTAGGTTTTGAAAGTCTAATCCACCTTATTTTATTTTTTTCAATGTTTTTAGTTGGTATAAAGAGAGTGCCGATGTCATCCCCATTCATAATCCTTAAAATTAAGTCCTTTTCTTCACTTGATGCAATCACCATATAACATCCAGATTTTTGAGCTATCTTTGCAGCCTCTAGCTTTGTCTTCATTCCGCCGGTGCCTTTATTTCCTGCACCACCACCAAAACTTTCTATCTCAGGGGTAATATCTTCAATTATCGGTATCTTCTTAGCATCCTTTGACTTCTTTGGATTCTTTGTGTAAAGGCCGTCTATATCTGTCATCAATATTAATAAGTCGGCTTCAACCTTGCTTGAAACCATGGCAGAGAGAGTGTCATTATCCCCAAAGGTCTCTCCAATTTCATGGACACAGATTGGATCGTTTTCATTTATGATTGGTATTACTCCAAGTTCTAATAAGACTGACATGCTGTTTCTAAGATTTAGATAAGTTTTTCTATCTGAAAAAGCATCATAAGTTAAAAGAATCTGGGCAACTTTTAAGCCATGCTTTTCAAAGACTTTTGTCCACTCTTGCATCAAAATACTCTGCCCAACTGCAGCTGTCGCCTGTTTTAAAGGTATTGAGTTTGGCCTTTCCTTAAATTCCAACGCTTCACAGCCTGTACCTATAGCACCAGAAGAAACTAGTATTACATCCCTTCCTTCAGATTTTAACTTTGAAACTTGCCTTGCAACATCCTTTGCAAAATCTCTATTGAATTTCCCATCCTTATTGGTAAGGCTTGAAGTGCCTATCTTTACAACAATTTTTTTCACGTCTTTGAAAAGCTCTCTTCTGTCCGCCATTTTATCCCTTCTTTTATTTTTAAGAATTCATAACCTTCTATGTGTAAAGGAGTTAGCATTTTTTCCTACGTAATCTGAGACCTTATGCCCGTTTCCTATCAATTTGTATTTGTAGATAAGCATTCCTTCCATACCAGTTGGTCCTCTCGCATGAATCTTTCCGGTGCTAATCCCTATCTCTGCACCCTTGCCATATCTAAAGCCGTCGGCAAACCTTGTCGATGCATTCAGCATTACAGAAGACGAATCAACAAAATTCAGGAAATAATCCCCGGCCTTTTTATCGCTAGTTATTATAGCGTCTGTGTGGTGGGAGCCGTACCTATTGATGTGGCTAACAGCCTCTTCAAGAGACTTCACTACCTTAATTGATATTATTAAATCATTATACTCTTTTGACCAGTCCTTCTCCTTTGCCTTTTCGACCTTTAGCTCCTTTAGGATTTCATAGCTTTCTGGGCAGCACCTCATCTCTACGCCAGCTTCTTTGTACATCTTCCCTATCTTTGGGAGGAATTTCTTTGCCGATTTTTCATGGACAAGTAGCGTTTCAATGGCGTTGCATACGGCAGGATACTGGACCTTAGCATCAAGGCATACGTCCAAGGCCTTTTTCTCGTCATAGCTTTTGTCAACATATGCGTGGCATATCCCGTCAGAGTGGCCAAGGACAGGAATCTTCGTATTTGACTGGACAAACTTTACAAACTCATTTGAGCCCCTTGGAATTATTAGATCAATAAACTTGTCAAGCTTCAACATACCTGTAACGTCCTCCCTTCTTTCAAGAAGCTGAAACGCATCTCTTGGGACCGATTTGTTTTTAATAGAGTCTCTTAAGACATCAAAGATGGTCCTGTTTGTGTTAGCCGACTCCTTTCCCCCTTTTAGTAGGATGCCATTGCCGCTCTTTAGCGCAAGGGACATGATCTGTGGGATGACATCCGGCCTTGACTCAAAGACCATGCCGATAACACCGATTGGAGTTGCAACTTGGAAAAGCTCTAGTCCAGAGTCAAGCTCAATTGCGCCAATAGTCTTCCCTACAGGGTCTTCTAGCTTTTCAACATCCTTTATTCCAGCTATCATCTCATCAATCTTTGAATCTCTTACCTCAAGCCTTTTTACTAGGGAGTCTGTAAGCTCCCCTTTTTGAAGAAGCTTTTTTGCTTCAATAACATCTAATTTGTTAGCTTCCAATATCTTTTTTCTGTTTTTGTCAAGCGCTTTGGCCATATTTTCTAGCGCATCGTTCTTGTCTTTTGTTTTGGCATTGGATAAAATTATGAACCCACTCTTTGCCAAAATAGCCTTATCCTTAACACTTTCCATAAACTTCACCCAACTCCTTTGATCGCTCAGTAGCCTTTTTTATCGCCTCTATAATCCCCTTATCAAAAGAATGTTTTTCTAGCTCCATTAACCCCTTTTCAGTTGTGCCACCAGGGGTCTTCACCATGCTGATTAATTCATCAAACTCCTTTCCAGTCTCCTTTGCCATCAGAACTGCACCAAAAAGAGTTTCAATTGCGAGCTTTTTTGACACGTCTTCTGGTAGTCCTGACTTCACGCCACCTTCTGTTAGTCCTTTTAGGAACGAAAATACGTATGCAGGGCCAGAGCCGGATAGGCCTGTAACAGCGTCCATCTTTTCTTCATCGACCTTTATCACAGAGCCAAGAGCGCCAAAAATTTTTTTGAAATCCTTTTCGTTTTTCTCTGTAACATATGTCCCAACTGAATAGCATGATGGGGAAAACCCTATTGAAAGTGATATGTTTGGCATAACACGTATAACTGGTGTTTCTTTAGTCACAGACTCGATAAATCTTATAGGAACGCCAGCAGCAACTGAGATGATAAGCTTACTACTTAGATCCATACCCTTGACATTCTCTAGCACAGGAGAAATCAGATTTGGTTTAACGGCAAGTATTATTATATTAGATGAAGAAAACACTTCTCTGTTATCTAGTGACATCTTTATCCCGTACTGGGATTTGATTGGATTTAGTATGTTTTCCGATACATCACTTAGTATTATGTTCTCTCCCTTGAAGGCTTTTTTCTCAACTAAGCCTTTTATTATCCCGCCACCTATTTTTCCGGCGCCAATAACCCCTATTTCAATCATAATGAGTTTTTATAGTTTAATCATTTAAAACTTTACGTTGAAAAGTTTATAAATAGATTTTTTACCTATTATATATGATTGAAGCTACTTTTTACTTGGAATCCCAGAGCAACTCTAAGGAGGCGCTTGAAATCTCCGTCAAGAAACTGTTGGAAGAGGTCAAGGCCTTAAATAATGTGAAGATCACTAGAAAGTTGTTCCACGATATTTTAGAAGATGAGGATGAGATGGGGAGGATATTCTACTCCTCTGTAGTTGAAGTTGACATAAAGACTAATTTCAGGGAGTATATCAACCTCTGCATGAGACTTGTCCCTTCAATGATTGAGATAATAAATAGTGATGTGAAGGTCAAAGGCAAGGATCTTTTGGAGGTATTTGGGGACGTTTCTTCCACAGTAAACAAGCTCTGTAAGAAATACAACCTGACCCTCTACAGGGTCGGCGATGGCGAAGGGCTAAAGCAGGGTGAGATAGGAATTGACGAAGAGGATATAGAGGAAGCGATTGAGCAAGGTGGGGCGCTTTTCAAGTTTGTCGTTGAGGCAAGGGCCAAAAATGAGAAGTTTGCCATGGAAAAGACAAAGGAGCTTGTAAACGATGCAGGGGGCATGATAAACAAGATGCTCGCAAAAAAGGTCGGCGAGGGTGAAGCATGGGAAGGTGTAGTGGGTATGGAAGCCCTCTTTTTCGATATTGAAACGCTTTTTGACGCGGTGATTAAGTTTTCTCCAGTTGCCATGAGTATCATAGAGCCAGAAATTGTCCATCTGAACATGGCAGAGCTTCAGAACATAGGGATTGACATAGCAGGCATAATCCAGCAGCTTACATTTGATGTAATCACCAAGGGAATGAGGGGTGCCCAGGGAAGTTTCAGGGCAACACAGGCATAATTTTTGATTTTTAACTATCCTTTTTTAAAAACAAAAGATTTATAAATAATCCAGTCCTATATAGTATTGTGCCCTTTTAGAGAAATTAAATTAAAAAACCTATAAACGGTGAAAATATATGAAATTAAGAACAATTGGAGCAGTCCTAGCAGGGGCTGCAAT
>CAZCMP010000019.1:0-6320 GCA_964500005.1 uncultured Thermococci archaeon | reverse complement strand
TTTAAATATTTCCATTAAATTAAAAATAAGGAGATAGAATAAAAAATAAAATTTATCTGATCTTTGCACCGGGCTTTATTTCCCTGTCAGCTTCTAAAAGAGAGACAAGCTTTCCGTCGTCTGCTGCCAATATCATTGCCTCGCTCTTTATGCCACGGATTGTTGCTGGCTCTAAGTTGCAGATAGCGACTATCTTCTTTCCTAGGAGCTCCTCCTTCTTATAGTAGCTCTTTATCCCTGCAACTATTGTCCTCTCCTCGCCAACATCAATCTTCATCACATAGAGCTTGTCAGCCTTCGGGTGGTCTTCAACGGAAACTATCTTTCCGGTCCTTATATCAAGCTTTTGAAACTCATCAAAGGGTATCATAGGTGAAACCTCCTTCTTAACTAATGTCTTCTTCATTGGAGCAGGATTATCAAGCTTCTGGATCTGACGCTTTATCTCCTCATCTGGAACTTTGGAGAAGACTGGCTCTGGCTTTGCTAGCTTTTTCCCCTGCTCTAGCAATAGCTTAGCACTATCGCCCCAGGAGAACTTTTCTATCCCGATCTCTTTTAGCATCTTCTCTGTTGAAAACGGCAAAAATGGGTTTAGGACAATCGATAAGGTCTTTGCTAGCTCTAGGGAGATGTAGATTGTATTTCCTGCTTTTGCTTTGTCACTCTTAACTAGCTTCCACGGCTCTTTTTTATCAAAGTACCTGTTGCAACTCTTTGCAAATGAGACGACATCCTTTAAAGCGTCCTTCATCTTGAAGTTTGTTATGAGGTCCCCTACCTTTGCACCGATCTCCTCCATGTTCTTTAATGCTTCCTTATCGTCCTCATCAAGAAGGGAGTTATCGAGGGATGGAATCTTTCCGTCAAAGTTATTGTAGGCAAATGTGATACTCCTGTGGACAAAATTTCCAATGATGTCGTTTAGCTCGTCATTGATCCTCTTTTGGAACTCCTCCCAGAGGAAGTCACTGTCCTTTGCCTCAGGTGCAACTGATGTGAGATAATACCTTAGGTAGTCAGGCGGGAAATCTTTTAGGAAGTCGCCAAGCCATATCGCCCAGTTCCTTGAAGTCGATGTCTTCTTTCCCCCGATGTTCAAGTACTCGTTTGCCGGGACGTTGTAAGGGAGCTTCCACTTCCTGCCTTCGTACTCGCCGTATCCTATGAGGAATGCGGGCCACATCATCGCATGAAACGGGATGTTGTCCTTACCGATAAAATGTATAATCTTGCCATCTAGCCAATAATCCTTCCACGCATCTGGCTTTCCGATTCGCTCCGCCCATTCTTTAGTTGATGAGACGTACCCGATGACCGCTTCAAACCAGACGTATAGAACCTTGTCCTTTCCTTCTTCTAGCGGGACTTTAATCCCCCACTGCAAGTCTCTTGTGATTGCCCTATCTTGCAACCCTTCCTTGATCCAGTTAAGGCAGAAGTTAACGACGTTAGGTCTCCAGTGCTTGTTTGACTTCATCCAGACCTCTAGCTCATCCTGAAAGTCGCCTAGCTTGATAAACCACTGGAACGTTTCCTTTACTTCTGGGGTAGTAGAGCAGGTGATGCACTTTGGGTCGACTAGCTCGATAGGCTCTAGAACTTTCCCGCATACCTCACACTGATTGCCTTTTTGGTCCGGTGCGCCGCACGCTGGGCATGTACCCTCAACATATCTGTCCGCTAGAAACATCGCGCATTTTGGGCAGTACGCTTGGGTCACAGTCTTTCTCTCTATATGGCCGTTCTTTAAGATCTTTAGGAAGAAGTCTTGAGAGGTCTTGTGGTGGACGGGGAGTGATGTCCTTGAGAAGTTATCATAGGATATGCCGAGATTTTTGAAATCACTCTTCATATCCTCATAGTAAAAGTCAACAAGCTCTTTTGGCGTGACCCCGTCCTTTAGGGCCTTTATCTCTATCGCCGTTCCATGTTCGTCTGTCCCACCTACATATATTATATCCGCGCCAGCAAGCCTATTGTACCTGACATAGGTATCTGCTGGAAGGTAAGCCCCTGCTATATGGCCTACATGGAGGGGGCCATTTGCATAGGGAAGAGCGGAAGTGACAAGTATTCTTTCTCTCATGATTATAACTCCTATTTAGTAGTAAATAGTGCTTTAAAAATCTTTAAAAGGCTTTGTGAGAGGTCTGTAAGATTAAAAATTCAAAATTCTTATATAGGAAGAAAAGTAACAAATAAATAATATAAATAAAATCCTAAAATTAAGAGAAAATTTTTTCCATAATCGCCCTATAATATAAAATCGATTAATTATATCACTAAAGATTATGGAACTTATTTAAGGGAGATATGATTTTGAGTACGGACGACGACGTAAACATAAACTATCTTAAAGAAAAAATTAAAATATTTTGTGAAGATAGAGATTGGGATCAATATCATAATGCTAAAGAATTAGCAATAGGTATAGTTACTGAGGCTTCTGAACTTTTACAACATTTTAGATTCAAATCTGAAAAAGAAGTGGATGAACTCTTCAAGAATGAGAAAAAAAGAGAAGAAATATCTGAAGAAATTGCAGACATATTATATTTCCTAGTCAGGCTCTCTGAGAGGTATGAGATAGATCTTTCGACTGAATTAGATAAAAAAATAAAAAAAAATGAAAAACGATATCCTGTTGAAAAGGTAAAGGGCTCAAATAAGAAATATTCGGAGTACTGATATGCTAAATAGAACTATAATCTACAATGCATCACAAGACGTATTCTTTAACGATGTTAGAATGAATAGATTGGCAGAAAAAATGAAGAATAATCTTCAAGAGAACACTGGCAGGAAGATCGGCATATCAGAATTTAGATCTTGGCTAGTTACTGGAGACAAGATTAAAAACTTGTTAGAAATTGCAAATTTGTCTAATACTTATGTAGTTTTTGAATATCAGGTCCCCTACAGACAAAAAAGAATAGATTGTCTATTGTTCGGAAAAAGTGATAATGATAAAGGGATAGTTGTCCATATTGAATTAAAACAATGGCAAAATGTAGAAGCTTTGGATATAGAAGGTAATTTTATTGAAACTTATACTGGGGGAAATACTAGAACAGTCCCTCATCCCTCTCAACAAGTTGAAGGTTACCATAACTACTTAATGGGATTTGTAGAAGTTTTTGAAGAAGGAGGATTAGATCTAATAGGTTGTTCATATTGTCCTAATTATAAGAAAATTAATGAAGAGGGTCTATTTAATCCCATCTACAAGCCCATCATAGAAAAATATCCAATTTATACAAATGAAGATGTCGAACTGCTTGCAGAAAAATTAAAAGAATTATTAAAGAAAGGAGAAGGTTTTCAAATATTTAACAGATTTATGCAATCCCCAATAAAACCTTCAAAAAAATTGTTAGAAAATGCATCTAAGATAATATCTAGCGAATCAAATTTTTCTCTTTTAAATGATCAAATAACAGCTAAGAACTTGATTTTACATAAAATAAAAAAATCAGAGAACAATGATGAAAAAAATGTAATTATAGTTAAAGGTGGGCCCGGTACAGGAAAGACAGTTATTGCATTACATATACTAGCAGAGATGGCTTCTAAAAACAAATCAGTATTTTTCTCATGTAAATCAAAATCATTAATCGAGGCAATTAAATATAAGCTAGGTACAAATAATGCTAAACTCCTTTTTACATCATTAACAGCTTTTATCCCAGCAAGGACTGAAGAAAATCAACACGATATATTAATTGTAGATGAAGCCCATAGAATTGAAAAAACTTCTAACAATCGTTACACTCGAAGTCTTGATAGGACAGATATGCCACAGGTGGAACAGTTAATTAGATGTTCCAGAACTTCTATATTTTTTATTGATGATAGACAGATTATCAGATCACTGGAAGTTGGAAGTACTAAGTTAATTATGGAGGCGGCCCAGAAATACGATTGTAATATTTCTGAAATTGAACTTGTTTCTCAATTTAGGTGCGCAGGTTCAGATAACTACTTAGAGTGGCTGGAATCTGTTTTAGACAATAAAGAGGAAAATATAATTTTCGATGTAAATAAAGATCAGTTTGATTTTAAGGTAATGGAATCTCCCGAGAGCCTGTACGAAATCATAAAACAGAAAGATTCTGAAAAAGGAAAATCGGCAAGATTGACTGCAGGATTTTGCTGGGACTGGTCAAAAGATCTAGATAATAATCGAGATTTAATAAAGGATGTAAAAATTGGAAATTTTGAAATGCCATGGGAAACTCACATGAATATAACAAGTCCCCCAAAAGGGTATGTTAAATGGTACGAGTGGGCATATAAACCTGAAGGAATTAAGCAAGTTGGTTGTATATATACTGCACAAGGATTTGAATTTGATTATATTGGAGTAATCGTTGGCCCAGACTTAAAGTATGATCCTCTAAATGATTGCCTTGTAGGGAATCCAGAAGGCACAAGAGACCCTGTATTAAGGAGAGGAATGGATAAGTTTGATGAGTATATAAAAAATATTTATCGAGTACTAATGTCAAGGGGTATGAGCGGATGTTATGTTTACTTCACAGATAAAGAAGTTGAAAATTATTTTAAATCAAGAATGAAAAGCTAAGAAGTTTGAATGCTTAATTTCTACATTTACCATCTTCAATGTTTCAAACACATTGAAAGTATCTAGCATCCCCTCAAGTCTTTCCAATTCAGGATTATTTAGAACAAACTCCTCCAAGGCTTTTTCATTGTCAGAATCTTTCATTTAATCATCTAGTTTTTTGAATCTTTAATATAAAAAGATAAGCTATTCTTCATTAGAATATCTCTTATCCCGTACAATTTAAATACAATTAAAACAATTTCTAATCGTGATATTATGCAATTCGGAACACGCACTTTAAGAGTCCAGGGTGTTGGCATTGTAGAGCAGACCCCTGATATAATAATACTAAGTTTTGATATAGTAGAGAAGAATTACGAGTATGAAAAAGCCATAGGGGATGTAAGCGCTAGGACTGACATGCTAAAAAATAATCTTCTTGAGATAGGAATTCCAAAGGGCAACGTAAAAACTAGCTCATTTAACATCAATACCGTATACAGGCACATTGATAAGGATAAACAGGTCTTTGATGGCTACAAATGTATCCACAGCTTGGATTTGGAGATCCCAATGGATACAGAGCTTTTAAGAAAAGCCGTTAATAAAGTAGTAAGCTCTGGGATAGACGTAGAGTTTCACATGAGATTCTCCGTTAAGGACAAGGATGAACTTAAAAAAAGAGTCCTTGCAAGCGCAATGAAGGATGCAATGTCAAAGGCAGAAATCATGTCAAATACCGCAGGCTTTCAATTAGGCAATATCATCTCCGTAAACAACGAATTGAGGAGTATCAATTACTACAGCCGCAATGAATTATGTCTTAACAGCGCTTTCGGATTAGAGTCCGCTATGCCAGATATAACGCCCCAAGACATCACGGCATCCGACCGTGTTAACATTGAGTGGGAGATTTTATAGCTTTTTTAATATTTTCCCTATTCTTAATCGGGTCTAGCCCTAAATTTAGAGTCAGGAATATTTCTCTTCCCTAATCTTCCTTATGCTTTTCAAATCTTTCGAGTAACTCTTGTCTTTGTCTATCCTGATATTCAGAAAACCTTCCCCATCTGTTTTTGCAGTCTTTGCAGTACCAAGAAGGAGAGTCTTCGTCAATACAACACCCACCTAGCTCAATTTCTCCCTTGTGGTATGATTCTACCATACCCCATCCTGGCATTCCATAACTAATTGGGACGGTGTTCTCCCCCCCGCACTTTGGGCATTTAGGATTTTTTTCCATAATACTTATTTAATTTTAGTATATTTAAATCTATAGAAAATCATATTGTGAGAGGGTGCTAGAGAAATAGCAAAAGTTTTTTTAAAGAAACAGGATAAGATTTAATGGAGTTTAGGATAAATGCAACAAAGAAATCCCCCAATTTGTATGTATTGTAAAAATGCCAGTAAATGTAATGTTGGCATTAGAAAAGAAGAAATATTATCATGGGGCCTTTTTAATCATAAAAAACCTATAAGGAACGAGGAAGTTTTATTCGAGTTAAATGAAAGATATAAAGAGGATAAATATTTAGTGTGGGAAATTGATAACTCTTATACTGATGATTATAAATTAGCCTTAAAATGGTTAAAGGAACTAAAGGATAGCTTTAGTAATGGGGGCGGCATGGTATAACTAAAGATTATTGAGAAAAAAAATTGACTGCTCCGCTCTTTAAGTCATCCACCAAACAAAGTAAACTTTTCTCTCTACGAACTGCCGCACTTATTTTCAAGTGAAGTGTAT
>CAZCMP010000018.1:0-6622 GCA_964500005.1 uncultured Thermococci archaeon | reverse complement strand
TTTATCTTTTTCTTTCTTTTCTTTATTCTACAATTAATTTTTTATTCTCCAATTACAATCATTGTTTGGTGCAATATTCATGAAAAAATATTTGGCTATTTTTTTAGTTCTGTCATTTCTCCTTTCTGGGTGCGTCGGTCAAGGAAGGGATGAACGACCGGAAAACATTGAAAAACTTGTCAAAGAAGCCGCAGCGCTAGTAGGGGAAAGCGGAGAGGAGTCATTCCCAACAATAAGAGAAAAAGGAAAGTTCTACACAGATGACACATATGTCTTTGTATGGAAGGTAGAAGGGGACAAGATTACAAGGTTGGTATTCCCCCCAGATCTGGCTCAGGAAGGCACAGATGTATCTAACTATAGGGACGATAACAACGTTTCCATTACAAACATGTTTATGGCTGTCGCCAATAGCGACAAAGGCGAAGGGTGGGCTGGAGAGTATCTCAAGATAAATCCAAAAGACAATAAAATGACAAAGAAGGTTTCTTACATAAAAAAGGTAGTTCACGAAGGTGCTACTTATGTGGTAGGTGCCGGGTATTACATATTATAAGGTAGTGATGATATGCCAGAAGATATTGAATCAATAGTAAGGGAAGCTGCATTTCTTGTAGAAGCCCAAGGAGAGGACGCTTTTCCTTTGTTCAGGACGGAAGGAAGGTTTTTACACGAAGATATTTATGTTTTTGTCTGGGTAGTCAAAGCTAAAAGGATTATACGGCTTGTGTTTCCCCCGGACAATATGGGAGAGGATATAGAGATCACAGACATGACGGATGCAAACGGTACAAACATCACAGAGATGATAATGAAGATAGCAAACAGCCACTCTGGGGAAGGTTGGTCTGAACCATACCTCTGGAAGAAGCCTAGAGAGGGCATTGAATCAGAAAAGATTTCATTTATCAAAAGCGTCACTCACAAGGGCAGGATGTATGTAATAGGTGCTGGGTATTATCTTGATTAACTCCCTGAAGGGACCAATTTTTTCTTAAATTCTAATCTTTTTACTAGCTTTAGCACTTCAAACACGATTAGGTATACGCCTGCAGACAAGAGTATATAACTCCAATCTAAGATAGTTATACTACCAAAGGATAATAGGTTACTAATTACAGGGACATATATAGCCGTGAATACTAAGCCCATTGAAGCGACTATTGAACCTAACAATAACTTGTTAAAAAAGAAATTCTTATTAAAAATAGATGTGTACCAATATCTTCTTTCCAATATGTTAACAAACTGACAATAAACAATTGTACAGTAACTTATTGTCGTTGCCTTGAAGTAAAAAATACTATCAAGACTTTCCATTGTTAGCGTTATTCCCTCTCTGCCCATAAATAAAAAGAAATTCATAAAAGCAAGGGCCCCAATCAACATCCCCAAGAATATAACTTCCATGCCAGACCTTTTATGGAATATATGCTCATTAGGATCTCGGGGGGGTTTAGTCATAATCTCTGGATCAGGAGGGTCAAAAGTAAGAAAGGCTAGAGGCATTATCTCGCCAAGAAGATCTATTGCAAGTATTTGCACAGCAAGTATAGGTATAGGATAATCCCAAAGGGCCGCTGCTAAAAGACCTAGTAAAACTAATGCCAATTGGGCACCGTTTGTAGTCATAGTCGCGAAAAATGTTTTCTTTAGATTATTGTAAATAGTTCGGCCCCCTTTTACTGCATCAACTAATGTGGTAAAGTTATCGTCAAGTAATACAACATCTGACGCCTCTTTAGTTACCTCAGTGCCTTTTAGACCCATCGCAACCCCTATATGTGCTCTCTTTAGTGCCGGCGCATCGTTTACTCCATCCCCTGTAACAGCGACAATTTCTCCTTGGCCTTCCAAGATTTTGACAACCCTCACTTTATCTTCTGGGTCTACCCTTGAAAAAATAATTGACCATTTCCCTTTAATGAACTCAATTAATTTTTCATCGTTTAATTCTTTCAATTCTTTTCCAGTTATAATCGGGGTCTCGCCGTCTTGAGAAAGGCCTATCTCTTCTCCTATAGCCTCAGCAGTAAGTGCGTGGTCTCCTGTTAAAATAAAGATTCTTATATGGGCTTTTTTTGCATCAGATATGGCTTGTTTCACCCCTTCCTTTGGAGGATCCATCATTGCTACAAGTCCCAGAAAAGTAACGTCTTTTTCTGCTTCTTCGGCTAGAAATTCTCCTTTATACTCTAAAGGTTTGTGACCTACAGCTAGCACCCTCATTGAATTCTCAGCATAAATCTCATTTACTTTTTTTATGTTGGAAATGTGCTCCTCTGTCAATGGTATGTCCTTACCATTGAGGTGGATGTATTTGCTTATAGAGAGGATACTGCCAACTGATCCTTTAACATACAATAGATGGCCTGATTCTTCTTTTCTTATTGATCCCATCCTCTTTCTTTCTGAAGTAAAAGGAAATTCTTGTATTTCAGGAAATTCTTTATTATACTCCTTGCAATCAATACCTGTTTTAGTCGCTGCAGTAATAAGTGCAGCTTCAGTTGGATCGCCAATAGGATACCATTCATTATGTTCTTTGTCAGGTGGATGTATCTCTGCATTAGATGCTACAGATCCCGCTTTTAGAATTTTTTTTATCCCTTCTATCTCTTCTTTAGCAGGGGATTTACCTTTATCGTCTAAGATCTCCCCCTCTGGCCGGTAACCAAGGCCAGACATTTTATATTCCTCGCCATTGAACCAAATCGACCTTACCGTCATTTCATTTTTTGTAAGTGTGCCTGTTTTATCGGTGCAGATAACAGTCGTTGAACCAAGTGTTTCTACCGCGGGCAAAGATTTTACCACTGCTTTTCTATTTGCAAGATAGTTGCTACCATTTGACAGTGCTACAGTTACTTGAGCAGGCAAGGCCTGTGGTACAACTGACATTGCAACACCTAATGCATATACCAAGCTCATATATATAGAAAATTCCTGCAATAACCCCAAAGTGAAAAGACCAATAGATATGATGATAGCAATAATAGTTAATTCTCGTGCCAGTATTCGAAGTTCTTTCTGTAAAGGAGTTTGAACATCACTAGTTTCTTCAGTTAAATATGCAATTTTTCCTGTTTCAGTTTTCATTCCCGTTGCAATGATAATGCCTATTGCGTTTCCTGAAGCTACAGTAGTACCTGCATAGGCCATATTTTTTCTATCTGCAATTCCTACTTCATCTACAATAGGGCCATCATTCTTTGTTTGAGGAAGGGATTCACCTGTCAGAGTAAATTCATTTGTCTTGAAATCAGAGCATTGGACAATCCTTATGTCTGCTGGAACTTTGTCTCCTTCTTCTAATTTGATAATATCTCCTGGCACAAGTTCCACTTGAGAAACTTCCACCAGAACTCCATCCCGGATAACTTTTGCACGGGATTTAACATAGCTCTTCAATTTTTCTATAATTTTATTTGCCCTATATTCCTGGACAAATCCTATTACTGCATTTACAATAACTATAACGAAGATAATTATTCCATTTTTATAACTTCCAATCAAAATAGAGATTAGCCCTCCAATAATTAAAATTATTACAAATAATTCTCTGAATTGGGATAAAAGTAAAAACCATAAAGGAATTTTAATCTTTGCTTCCAGTTCGTTGTTACCATATTGGGCTAACCGTTTCTTAACTTCTTTTGAAGTTAAACCTTTTTCTTGAGAAGTGGATAATTCAGAAAATATTTCTTCAGGTGTCTTACGGTAATAATCATCGTTTGACATTTTTTCAGCTAAAATAACTTAGATAATTTCTTATTTAAATATACCTATTCAAGACCTTCCCATATAATGTGAAGGTTCGATAGCGCCTAGAATAAACTAAGTTATGAAGCCCTGGGCGTGCCAATTTACTAAATTGTATAGCCTTAGGGGAAATGACTTATACTAACCTAAGATTTTACATAATATGGGCATTTACAACGAAAAAAATAGTTTTGAAAGAGAAATAGCCCGTGTACAAAGTGCTGCGATTAGTGATGAGAACAAGAATGTTATTCTCGAATTCAAAAGTTATCTTATTGCAACTAGAATTGGTATTTTAAGAACAACTAGGTATGTTAATATTTTGAGGCAGATATCTCAGCGCTACAATAGTAAAAATTATTCAGATTGGACCAAGAAGGACGTCATTGAAACTCTTGAAAAAATCGAGATGGAAGACTACTCCCCTTACACAAAAAAAGAATTCGATAAAACATTGAAGCGATTCTTCAAATGGAGCAAGGGAGAGAACTGGGAGGGTCTTGAGGCAATAAAGGGCAACAGAAAGATTAACAGAAAACCTGACATCTTATCTAGAGAAGAAACTTTAGCCGTGATTAATGCTGCAACACACCCTAGGGATAAGGCCATGATTGCACTCCTCTATGAGGGTGGGTTTAGAATAGGGGAGCTTGCATCAATAAGATTTAAGGACATAGAGTTCAACAAGTTTGGAGGAAAGGTGAAGGTAAGAGGGAAGACAGGTGAGCGGCTTGTCCCTTTTGTCATCTCTGAGTCTTATCTGAAAATATGGATGGGGATGCACCCTTGTCCAAGAGAGGACAATTCATTGTTTGTCAGCTTGAGCCCAAGGTCTTACGGTAAACCCCTATATTATGAGATATATAATCATATTGTAAAAGCGGCAGTTAATGGCGCCGGGATTAAGAAGAGAGTCTCCCCACATACACTTAGGCATTCCAGGGCAACACACCTTGCTTCCATGCTGACGGAGTCTGAGATGTGCCATTATCTTGGCTGGCAGCTAGGCTCAGATATGCCAAGGATTTATGTTCACCTTTCAGGCAGGGACATCGACAATGCAATTTATAGCAAGGTTTATGGTCTTGATACAGGAGATAAAAAAGAGGAGAATATAATGCCTGTAATATGCCCAAGATGCAAGGAGAATTGCGGCCCGACTTCAGAGTTCTGCTATAGATGCGGTATGCCATTAAGAGAGGAAAGGATGCTTAACATAGAAAAAACAGGCAGTGAAATCAGAAATGATTATTTCAAGTTTGCACAGGAAAAGCCAGATATGCTTGAAGATATGAGGGCTTTTGTGGAGATGTTTGAAATCATGAAACAAAATACTAATTTAAAAGCTGACTTTTTCAAGATTGCGGCAAAGAAGAGATAAGGCCAATTGTTTAAGGGATCTGTCCTTAAAATTAGGGAAAATTGACTTAGTCGAGTTAGGCGAAATACTTATATTATCAAAAATCACTTTTTATTTGGTTATAATTATGAAGAAAATATTAATTGTATTATTAGTCGCTGCAATGTTCGTATTTGGGACATTTTCCGCAGCTATGGCAACGCGCGTACTGAGTGAGAAGAGAATAACTACAGCGGTAGAATCACAGGGCGATCCAGCAATATACGGTGATATAATCGTCTGGGAAGACTCTAGAATAAGTGGAGACAGAAATATCTGGGGCCACAATCTAAGGACTGGCCAGGAGTTCCCCATATGTACAGTGGAAGATGACCAATCAAATCCAGCAATATACGGCGACATAGTCGTCTGGCAAGACAACAGAAATGGTGAAGGCTATGACATCTACGGCTACAACATAAGAACAGGCCAGGAGTTCCCCATATGCACGGAGGACGATGACCAAGAAAACCCCGCAATATACGGCGACATAGTCGTCTGGGCGGAATATAGAAACGATGACTCCGACATCTATGGCTACAATCTAAGAACAGGCCAGGAGTTTGTCATATATGGTGAAGATGGAGAGCAACACTCCCCGGCAATATACGGCGACATAGTCGTCTTTGTAGGCGGAGGAGAGGGGGATGCTAACATCTACGGATACAATCTAAAGACAGGCCAGGAGTTCCCCATATGCACAGAGGAAGAGGGCCAAGACGATCCAGACATATACGGCGACATAGTCATCTGGGAAGATCATAGGGGTGTAGATTGGAACATCTACGGATACAATCTAAAGACAGGCCAGGAGTTCCCCATATGCACAGTGGAATATGACCAAAACGACCCGGAAATATACGGCGACATAGTCGTCTGGGAAGATGATAGAAAAGATGAAGAAGGCAGTGACATCTACGGATACAATCTAAAGACAGGCCAGGAGTTCCCCATATGCACAGAGGACGAGGGCCAAGACGACCCGGCAATATATTGCAATAAAGTCGTCTGGGAAGATGCGAGAAACAATGACGAAGAAGACAGCGAAGACGATATCTACTTAGCTTACATTGACGTCGTATGCGAGACAGCAAAGAAATCTCTCCCAATGGAAAAGTTCATGAAGATGCTCGGGCTTGGCAAATATAAAGAATAAATTTATTTTTTTATTTCAAACTTTTTCTTATAGTGGTATACCGTGGACATGTCCCAATCTAACCCCAATTTCAAGGACAAAAAATCCAGATGCATTTATTTTAATTTCTATCATTTAAATAAATCTCTCTGCACTTGTTTTAAAACTTTTTTCGCTGTTTTGTAATCACTACTATAATATTTTTTAATATAATCTTTTAAGTATTCATCATCTTTATACCTATCTTTTAACTCAAATAATACTTCTTCTTTATTTATAGGCGTGGTGTGGTTAAAAATGCCCCATTTTATAGTTTCATCTGCCCT
>CAZCMP010000017.1:0-6640 GCA_964500005.1 uncultured Thermococci archaeon | reverse complement strand
CCTGAATAGAAACATCCAAGGCTGAAACAGGCTCGTCTGCTACAACAAACTCTGGGTTTAGTGCTAGAGTTCTCGCTATCCCAATCCTCTGTCTTTGGCCACCAGAAAACTCGTGAGGGTATCTATTCATCTGCTCAGATGTTAAGCCGACCTTCTCCATTATCTCTAAGACCTTTTCCTCCATATCACTCTTGGAGTAAAGGTTGTGGATCTCCATAGGCTCTGAGATGATGCTCCCTACGGTCATCCTAGGGTCTAATGATCCAAACGGGTCCTGATATACTATCCCCATCCTTTTCCTGTACTCCCTCATCTCTTTCCTTTTTAGGTGTGTGATGTCCTCCCCTCTGAATATTATCTTGCCTCCGTCAGGTTCATAGATCTTGAGGATTGTTTTACCACATGTTGTTTTACCGCAGCCGCTCTCGCCGACAAGTCCAAGAATTTCGCCTTCCATTATCTTAAAAGAAACATTATCTACGGCCTTCAACACCTCGGATTTCTTTAGAAACTCTGCCTTTGTGTGAAAGTATTTTTTTAATTCTATGACTTCTAGGATTTCCATGGAAGCTCCTCCAAATAGCACCTTGAAAGATGACCGTTCTCTTTTCTTTCTAAAGGTGGCTCTTTTTGTCTGCATATGTCCATGGCGTAAGGACACCGTGGGTGGAATTTACAGCCAGGAGGCATATCTATCAGATCTGGAACATTGCCCTCTATTATCTGTAGTCTTTTTTTATCTATGTCAAGCCTTGGGATTGCATTGTTAAGTCCTACTGTGTATGGATGTAGTGGATTTTCAAATATATTTTCTACGCTGCCTTGCTCAACAATCTTTCCTGCATACATCACCCCAACATTCTTGCACGTTTCAGCAACGACCCCAAGGTCGTGAGTGATAAGAAGAACGGCTGTAGAGAATTCATCCTTTAGGTCTTCAATCAATCTCAATATCTGTGCCTGAATTGTGACATCCAAAGCTGTGGTAGGCTCGTCTGCTATCAATAGCTTTGGGTTGCAAGAGAGGGCCATTGCAATCATCGCCCTCTGTCGCATCCCCCCTGAAAGCTGGTGGGGGTATTCTTTGAATCTCTTCTCTGCTTCAGGAATCCCGACAATCTTTAGCATCTCTATCGCTTTCTTTGTGGCCTGTTTTTTGTCTAGGTCTTGATGGAGCATTATGACCTCCATTAGCTCATGGCCAATTGTGAACATCGGGTCAAGAGATGTCATCGGCTCTTGGAATATCATCGATATCTCTTTTCCCCTTATCTTTTGCATCTCTTTTTCAGATTTTGTAACTAGGTCCTCCCCATCAAGAATAATGCTTCCACCAACTATCTTGCCAGGCGGGTAGGGTACCAGCCTTATAATAGATAGCGCTGTAACAGACTTTCCGCAGCCGCTTTCTCCAACAAGCCCAAAAGACTCTTTTTTATCAATAGAAAAACTAACGCCGTCTACAGACTTTACAACTCCGTCGTCAGTGAAAAAATGAGTTCTAAGCTCAGAAACATCTAGGAGGTGTTTTGTCATATCTTGCTGCCTCCCCTAAGCCTTGGGTCAAGTGCATCCCTTAACCCGTCGCCCAGCATATTTAGCGAGATAACAGAGATTAGGATGGCAATTCCAGGGAACGTTGCCGCCCACCATGCACCTGTGACTAGATATTTTCGTGCTATAGAAAGAGAAAGCCCCCATTCAGGTGAAGGTGGCTGCGCCCCGACCCCAAGGAAACCAAGAGCTGCGGCGTCAAGGATTGCTGTTGCAAGCATGAGAGTTGAGTAGACTATTAACGGGGCCAAGGAGTTTGGCAGTACATGCCTAAAAGCTATCCTCCAGTTTGACGCCCCAATTGAATGTTCTGCTTCGATGTACTCCATCTCCTTAATTGATAGAACTGCGCTCCTAATTATCCTCGCCATCTGCGGGGTGTATACTATCCCGATGGCAAGCATCGCCTTATCTATGCCCCTCCCAAGTGTCCCTGCAACGACAAGAGCCAGTAGAAGGGCTGGATAGGCAAAAAGTATGTCTGCTATCCTCATAAGGATACTGTCTATCTTTCCTCCAATGTATCCTGCGGCAAGCCCCAATCCTGTTCCAACTACCAATGCAAAGCCAAGCGCTACAAATCCAACGCTAAGTGTAACCCTACCCCCATAAAGTATCCTTGAAAGGATGTCTCTCCCCAAATTGTCGGTCCCTAGATGGTACCCTTTAAGCCCGTCCTCAGACCAAAAACCCGGTTTCAGTCCGCGGTCAAGGTCAACATCATTTGGGTCGTGTGGGGCAAATAACGGAGCACCAAAACATAGTATGAAGATAACAACGAGCATTCCAAGGCCAATCATTGCAGTCTTGTTCTTTCTAAGCTGCTTGATTGTTATCTCAGCCCTTGTACGCTGTCTTCTTTGAAGTGGAATGCCCTCATTCATTTTATCACTCATACTTAATTCTTGGGTCTATATAGACGTAGATAATATCTGTGATTAGATTAACTAAAACAAATATAGTTGCAAAAAATAAAGTAAATCCTTGGATTACCGGATAGTCATAGGCGAGTATGGCGTCTGTGATATATTTGCCAAGGCCAGGAAGCGAAAAGATAGTTTCAGTTAACACGGCACCTCCCATCAAAAGCCCTATTTCCATGCCAATGACTGTGACTATTGGTATTAAGGCGTTCCTTACCGCATGCTTGTATATGACCGACCTTTCCGACAATCCCTTTGCCCTTTCAGTCCTAATGAAATCCTGGCGTAATACCTCAAGCATTGATGAGCGGGTCATCCTTGCAACAGTTGCCATTGGTATGGTAGCAAGAGCAAATGCAGGAAGCACCAGGTGTTTTAGAGAATTGACAAACGCTGGCCAGTTCAATGTCAGTATACTATCAAGGACATACAACCCGGTAATCCTTTGTAGCTCTATACCTATGCTAAGCCTGCCGCCCACAGGCGTCAACCCTAGCTGTATACTAAATATATAGATAAGCATGAGCCCAAGCCAAAAGACCGGCATGGACACACCAAAAAGAGCGCCGACCATAACACCATAGTCGGCTATGGAGTACTGCTTAACTGCAGATATAATCCCGGCAATGACGCCTATTACCGTTGCTATAATAATTGCGAAAAGGGTAAGCTCCAAGGTCATGGGGAGCCTTTGCATTATCTCGTTTGTAACAAGATCCCGCGACCATATCGATCTTCCGAGGTCCCCCTGTAAAACTAATCTCAGCCAATAAAAGTATTGAACATGTATTGGCTCATTAAGATGATACTTCTCCCTAATATTTTCTAAAACTTGTGGAGTGGCATGCTCACCTGCAAGGTGGATGGCAGGGTCCCCGGGGGCAAGCCTAACTAAACCAAATGTTATTACTGAGACCCCAAAGAGGACGATAACTAATAATCCCAGTCTTTTTAGTATATACTCCTTCATGCTTATTCTCCAAAAAAAAAGAAAATAAAAATTTATTTATTTTTCTTTATATACTGGATAGAAGAACTTCCTATCTGTTGGGTGTATTACAAATCCCTTTATATTGTTCTTAAAGGCGAGGTTCTGGTCTGCATGGGCAATAAATACGTGTGTGGATTCCTCGACAATCATCTTATTTGCAAGCCTGTAAAGGGTATCCCTCTGATCCTGGTCGTATGTCAGTAGAGCATTGTTCAAAACTTTTTGTAGTGGCTGGTTTTTCTTAAATCCGTAGTTACCAGCGCTGCCAACTGTGCAGACATGGTCAGAGTATAGGACGTTTAAGAAGTTGTCTGGGTCACCGTTGTCGCCGGTCCACCCGAGCATTATCATCGATGCTTTTCCTGCCTCGGCATCCTGTAGGTAGGATCCCCAGTCTTTTGTGAATAGGTTTACCTTTATTCCAACCTTTGAAAGGTCGCTCTGTATTGCCTCTGCAACTCCAGTTGGTTCTGGGAAGTATGGTCTTGATGTTGAGCCCATATGCCAAAGTGTTACTTCAAACCCATTTTCATATCCGGCGTCTTTCAATAACTGCTTTGCTTTTTCTGGGTCGTATTCATATCCTGTAAGGCCATCGTTATACCCGAGTAATCCTGGTGGCATCCCTTGCACAGCTACTGTGGCTGCGCCCTTGTATAGGTTCTTTACTATCGCCTCTTTGTTTATCGCATGTTGAATTGCCTGTCTTACCAGAATGTTCTTGAATGGCTCAAATTCTCCAGGGACTGGAACATCTTCCCCTTCGTCCCACTGGTAGTTACCATTCTTATCGACATACCCTTCACCGCAGTTTAGAGCTATGTACCCTACATTCATTCCCGGTGCGGAAACTAGCTGTAGATTTGGGTTTTGCCTGATTATTTCAAGCTGTGCTGGGTCTGGGTATTCCATCCCATCTATTTCGCCAGCCTGTAAGGCCATCAAACGCGCAGATGCATCAGGTATTACCCTGAATATAACCTGGTCAAGGTATGGTTTTCCAGCCCAGTAGTCATCGAACCTCTTAAGTGTTATGTGGTCATCCTTTACCCACTCGACAAACTCAAATGGTCCAGTACCTACTGGATTTTTGAAAAAGTCATCTCCATACTGTTTTGCTGCATCTTCACTTACTATTGCCACTGTGAACATAGCAAGGCTTGTCAAGATTGATGAGTTTGGATTTTTCATACGGATTGCAACTGTGTAGTCATCTATCTTCTCCACTTTTTCAATGTCACTGAACATGTACCCCCAGTACGCCCATTCCCCTTTGCCATAATACCAGTTGTTTGGGTCGTACTGCCTTGCAAACGAGAAGACGACATCGTCTGCGGTCATTTCGCCAAACCCTTTGTGGAATTTGACCCCTTTTCTTAGCTTGAATGTGATTGTTTTCTTGTCTTCAGAGACTGTCCACTCTGTAGCAAGAGCGGGCATAATACTTGTAGTTCCCTCTTCATACATTACGAGTCCTTCATACAGGTTGTCTGTCCTTTGTATTGACTCACCATCTGTGACGTCGGCAGGGTCGAGTCTCACCGCATCACCGCTGGCACCAAAGACTAAAGTTCCTCCATATTTGGAAGTTGTATCCGTTGTGCTGGGAGGGGGTGTTGTCCCTTGTTCAGCACAACCGCTAAAAACGGCTGACAGCATTATCAATGCTATCAAGAGTCCAAGTAGTTTACCTTCTTTTTTCATTGATTTCACCTAGAAACTCACTTTACTGAAAGAGTTCATTCTATTTAACTTTTTCTATGTTAATCAAGAATTTAGCAATAAAAAAGTAATTTAAAAATAAAAAAGAAATATTTATGGAACTTTTGTTGTGAGGTCCTTTATCTTTGTGCTGCTTTCAAGGCCGTCATATGTGTAAGAAATTGTGCCTGTGTATACACCACTCTGCTTTGCTTTGAGGTATATGTCTAAAACAAACTTTTCCCCTTCCCCGATATTTCCGACATAGAATCTGTTGCCTTCAACCCTTATAGTTGGCTCAACTCTATCAAGTGTGAAGTTAGAGTAGTAGTCGTTTGATATAACTATCACGGCGTTATTTGCATTGCCACCGTAGTTTTGAATCGACAGGTATATGTGATTATTATTGTTCACAGTTTCCGTGTCATAGGACATGCCCACGAGTATTACCGGAGGTTTTGAGTGGGTAGGTGTTGAGTCTGTTGTAGTTTGGGTAGTAGATGGCTCTTGGGCGACTGGGGTTGTAGTAGCTGGCTCTTGGGTAACTGTCGTAGTTGATTTCTGGTTAATGCAGCCACTAAAAACTATTGAGAGCATTAATAATGCTATCAAAACTCCTATTAACTTACCTTCTTTTTTCATATAATCACCTTAAATAAAAAAAATTATGGAACTTTTGTGTTTAGATCCCTTATCTTCGCATAGGTGTCAATTGCGTCGTGAGTGTAAGAGATTGTTCCAGAATAGATGCCGCTCTGCTTTGCTTTGAGTGTGATGTCAAGATCAAGTACCTCTCCGCCCCCAAGATCCCCTATGTAAAACTTGTTGCCGTCGACCCTTCTCACAGGATCAACACTTTGGAGTGTGAAATTATCATAATAGTCACGTGAGATTTCAATAATCACATTGGTCGCCTTGCCCTTGCCAAAGTTCTGAAGTTTAAGATATATGTGGCCGATGCCGTCAATTGTTTCAGTATTGTAGGATATGCTTGCGAGGACCAAGGGGAGATCCTTTATAGTGACCCTTCCCTCTGCGACCTGCTGAATCTCTTTTTCAAAGCTTACGTTTGAGCCGTTCACAAGGTTAAAGACTTCCTCATAGGTCTTTTCCCTCTCAGAACCTGCAATGATTATGACCTTCTCGGCATACCCATAAAGGTCAGGTTTAATAAATGTGAATCTCTGCCCAGGCTGCCTTATGAATGATACTTCAAGAGAATCAAGGTATCTATTTACAATTGAACCGGTGCCATTCAGAGCGTCGGGGCCACCCAGAATAATCAGGAGCTTTGCCCCCTTTATCTGGCCTATTTCATCGGGGGTCAGAAACGTTGGGAAAAGGCCATACCCCCTAAAGTAGTCCTCTAGTATTGGTTTTGCAACGACATCTATGTTGTTTGAGACGATATAGACCTCCTGCTGTGCAGTTAGTGGGGTAATAGAAGCCATGCTGAGGATTATAATTAGTG
>CAZCMP010000016.1:0-7470 GCA_964500005.1 uncultured Thermococci archaeon | reverse complement strand
CAAAGTAAACTTTTCTCTCTACGAACTGCCGCACTTATTTTCAAGTGAAGTGTATCTGATCTTAAGGTAGTCATAGTCGTTTTGAAGCGTGATCAGCTTTAATTTCAGGCTGTTTCTCTCTTCTAAGAGTTTGTTATAGTTCTCAGACATCTGGCTATTGTAGAGCCTTAGGCGGCTTATCTCCTGATTTAGTGTTTCTATCTCGGTGTCATTATTTAGTATCTGGACCTTATAGTCAATGTTCTGCTCAGTCACGTTGGCAAGCTTCTCCTGGTATGTTACCACTCTACCCTCAGAGTTTACAATACTGTTTACATACATGCCCCCAAAAAAAGCAAGACCGTGGGTGATAATTAATACTACTAGGCTAGCCTTTATTACCTTTCTAAAAAGATCGTCCATAAAATCATCTTCACCGATAATAAAATGTCCGGATATATAAGAATATGGAAAAATCCCATAACCCAACCCTAGGCAAAGATTTAAATGAGATAAGGATTATTTTTAAATAATTATGATGGTGATAGCTATGAAAAAAATAATATGTATATTGGTAAGCTTGTTATTTATTGGAAGTACGTTTGGGGTGGCATCAATTCTTAGCTCTTCCATTAAAGAAGACATTCCATGTTCTTCATGTGATGGTTCAGCTCCATGTCTATGCGAAGGATCCCCTTACGGGATTAGTATGGCAACAGTTAAGGTTGGGCAAACATTTACCATTACCCATAACAAACATGAGTCATATTGGCAGTGGATAAAAGTCGATGATTCTAATCGTTCAGTTATATGGACAGAACTCGGTAATGGATTTCCAGTTCGTTTGGGTCTTGTAGAATTAATAGACTTTAGAGCATATTATGATGATGGATCATCCTGTGATTACCTTGAAGCGTATGATAGAGGACCCCTTGGTCTTAATCACACAGTATACACATTTAGGGCAGTTAGCCCAGGTACGGTATATTTCACATTCAAATGCAATCCTCGATACGGGCCATGTAGTTGCTGTGATAGAGTAGTCCCAGTCAGAATAACTTCAAAATCATATCCAATGGACTGGATCCTAAAGAAGTTTGGTCTTGGCAAATTCAAAGAATAATTTTATTTTTTTCTTTATAATTGAAATTATTTTTTACCAGTAAATTTAGAAGATAAATCTCATTAGGAAAGTGATTATAATGGATTGCGTATTATGCAAGAAACCAATCGATAGATATAATGCAAAATTAAATCAGTTGAAGATTGATGAATCCAATAGTGTCGACATATGCTTAGATTGCATTGATAAATTTCTAAAATGGCAACAGACAGTATTTGCAACTCTTTTCCCTACAAAGGCAGCCAAGAAATGGGTCAGTAAGAAATGAACTTATGAAAAATGTTCTATAGGGCACTGCCCTGACCTTGCATCTCTCTTCTTGCCTTCCCTATCGCACCCATAGCTATCGTATCCGTCCTTATCGTACCCGCCCTTGTCAAAGCCGTTGTACGCATATTTTGTCCCATTTCTGTGAAGGCCGTTTCTATCAAACCCTTTCTTGTCATAGCCTTCCATGTCAAATCCTTCCCTATCTCGGCCAAATCTGTCATATCCGCTTCTGTTGTATCCAGCCCCATCAAATCCCTTGTCATCGTAGCCGTCTTTGTCAATGTTCTGAAAGTTAAATTTCCTGCCTGTGTATCTGTGGATCCCTTGTTTATTGAATCCATTTCTGTCAAAGCCCGCTTTGGAATACCCTTGCCTATTGAAACCTTCCCTGTCAAATCCCTGCCTGTCATAGCCTTCAGGGTCATAGCCATGCTTGTCAAATCCGTCTAGAGTGTAGCCACTTTGATCGAAAACTTCTGTATCAGAAATGACTTCTAGATAAACGGTACATATCGGGCATTTTTCTAAACTCATGACGAACTTGATTCCGCAGCTTGGGCACCTCTTTCCTAAAATCTCACTCATCGCTCTCAAATTGTAATTACATTTTAAATATAAATTTCTTTTTATGGCGCAAAGAAAAGTTGGCCTTAAATGGACAAACGCCTTAATTCAAGTTAGGCAAAAGCGTAAAACTTATAAATACTTAAAACAAGTATTGATTAACAATATTGGTGAATATTATGAAAAAGGTATTAGCTGTTCTGGTAAGCTTGTTATTTGTTGCAAGCACTTTTGGAGTTACCTCCATTTTTGGTGATGATCTTGATATAGAGATCAAAGACTTCATTATCGATTATTTTGTTACAGAAACTGGACAGATTTATGATTATGGTGTAAGGAGCAAGGATGGAACCTTAACCAATGCTTATGATGACTATGCTTTTATATTATATATAGATGGTTCTGAATATGGTGCATCAGGCGATTACACTAACGAAGCAGATGGTAGAGAGTATGTCCTTGATACGCAAATCCTGTCAGATCTTATCGTATACAGAAAGGTTTACTTCCCAGAAGATCGGAACTGGATTAGATATCTTGAGATACTCCATAATCCCACAAGTTCCCCGATAACTGTTGAAGTTCAAATCGACACTGAATATCTTGGCTCTGGCGACTATACACGATGTGTAAAGACTTCAAGCGAGGATACTGTAGCAGATGTAAACGATTACTGGGTCGTAACTGATGACGAGTTTGACGGTAATACAAAATCTGATCCTTCTCTTTCTCATGTATGGGATGGACCTGGTGGTGCCGACAGGATAGATTATCTAAGTGGATTAAATGATACAGAAGATTATGTCAATTACTATTGGTACGATGTTACTGTTAATCCAGGGCAGACTGTTGTCCTAATGCATTTTGGAGGATTTGAAATGAACAGTAATAATGCAATTTCACTTGCAGAAGATCTATACAACTATAAAGATGACAAAATGGGATACGACCTCCAAGAAATTAATCAGATTATAAACTGGTCTCCCAGTAAGTTAGGAAAAGAAGGAAATAAACCCACACTTCCAATCGCCTGGATTATGAAGAAGTTCGGCCTTGGCAAATACAAAAATAATTAAATCTATTTTTTCTATATTAATTACTTTTCTTATATTCCAACTAAGATAATTTGGCCCTAAAATTAACTAATTTCCCTGTTTTTTGCCCACCATTAGTCTTAAATAGAAAAGTTACTGCTATACTTTCATGAAAGAAAAAACATTCTTACTAGGGACGCTTATATTTATAATTAGCATATCTGCCGTTTCTGGCAATAATGAGAATTTTTACAACTTTTCATTTAATTCAGATAATAATATCATACACACAGACATCAAGGATAACGATGTCGTATACTTCACACAGAACGGTAATGTCTATCGGGCCGATATGAGTTCAAACAAATCAGTCCTCCTAGACTCGTTGGGCTCCAGGGTATCCCAACTAACATCCTCGGGCCACATGATATCGATCAGGACTGAGGACAGAAAGCTCTACGTATTCAACCACGATAAGAGGGTGATATACAAGTTTGCCTCCCACGAGGGGGAGCTGCAGAAGGTCATTATCGATGACACGGGGTATCTTGCCGTAATAACGCTAAAGGATATAGCACTTGGCACAAGGGAGTGGGTAGGGTACGTTTACTCCCCATCAGGTGATTTAATAGCCCAGAACAGGTCAAGCTCTGTTCTTACTTCATTTGTCTCGCTAAATGATAAACTTGTCTTTGGGGCAGGGAGCGGTAACGTCTCAGTCTATGACTCTACCGGCTCGACAAAGCTATGGGTGAACAACATAGGCTCAAGGATAATGGGGTTCCAGCACTACGGGGATGACGTTCTACTAGCCTCAGAAAAATCCATCTACAGCCTCTCATATACCGATTCCCCCAAGCTATCAAAGATACTCTCTATTGACGATTACCCACAAATTTTAGTGAGCGGTGACAACAGGTTTGCCATCTCATCGATTGAAGGCTGCCTCTATGTCTTAAGCGATAATTCTCTTCAAAACCAGTTCTCCTTTGACGGGGCAAATGTCATAAGGAGCTGCCAGCAAAATGACAAGATAAAGGATGTCCACCTTTTGGATGACAAAACTCTTGTCCTAACTGAAACTGGCAGGATATTCGTAATCCAGGGCGGGGAGAACAAACTCACGATAACTTATCCAAGCTCAAATAACTTTAGGGTATCCGGTTACACTGATGACGGGAAACTTTACATCGTGTCCCAGAGCAGCTACAAGCTCGATGTCTATAATTTTGACAACATCAAGGATTTGGAAAAAGAGATAAACGACGCCAAGTCAAGCTATGCCGCATTCCTTGAAAAAATAAAGGAGGAAAACGTCCCCACATTTGAAGGGGAGGAGATGCTAAACGACATAGAAAGAAACTATAGCGCGGCCATGTCCTACTGGGACGCGGGAAATTACACAGCGTCAAAGGATTACCTAGACGATTACAACTCTGGCATAAAAGAGTATTTTGGGGAAAAGGAAACAAAGAGCACAAACCTCTTCTCGATAATCCTAATTGCTGCAGTCCTTATACTGGCTGTAGTTGCGATACTGTTCTCAATGAGGAAGAAGAGCTTTACATGCCCGAACTGCGGATACACCTTGCGGGATTACTGGAGCAACTGCCCGAAGTGCGGGCAGAGGTTGAGGGGGCGATGAGGTGAAGTTCGGAAAGGATACCTTTAGCGACCCAAAGGTCAAGTGCCCGAGCTGCAACTCCAATGTTTCTGAAGTCCCAAAAAGCGATAGGTTCTTCTGCCCGTTCTGCGGGGAGAGCCTAAAGAGGAAATCTGTACTCCTAGCTGCAAACGGCAACAGGGTAAGGATACCGGTAAACCCGATATCACCTTCAGGCAGGGAGGACTTCAGGTCGTTTTTCCCGGAGTCTGTCCTATCATACATATCAAGAAGGCACTTTAAGTTCACAGAAGAAAAAGGCGAAGTTTGCATCGAGGATATAGGAAGCGCAAACGGGACCCTTTTGAACGGTAAGGAGATTAGAGGCGGCGGCCCGTTTGTCATAAAGAAGGGTGACGCTATCGACCTCGGCGGAAGGCTAAGGGTTACTGTTGAGGGGATTGAGTTTGAGTCAATCTAGAAGGGCAATTCTAACTATTCTTATTATTTTTTTCTTGTCCTCTTCGCTTCTACCGGGTGTTTTTGGGGAGTATCCAGGGTATAAAAGCTATGAGAATGACATTATCTCCTCAAACAACGCCATAACGTCAGCGGAAAATAACATCCGGGACGGCAAAATAAACGATGCCCTAACAGACCTTGGGACTATCCCAAAGGTGCTTCTAAACGTAAACGAGATGTGGTACAGGGATTACTATACGCAGCAGATAAAGGACATAACTAGTGAGTATTCCGAGTCAAACAGCACGCTTATCACTGAACTTGATAATGCTAGAAACCTAAGCCTGACTGAGATGATTGCATCTCTTGATAGGCTCCTTTTGAGAAAGGAGGATATGGCAAAGCTTGACGCGTTTGAAGTGAAGATTACAAATCTAAAAAACAACATCAGCGCCTCTTACTACGAATACGGGATAATATCCAGGATTCAAGGGGATTACAACAGGCTATCCAGTTTCATTGAAAGGCTAAAGGGCATAGAGCCTGAGATAACTCCTTCGAGCATGGAAAATCCAGATTATCTCAGTAAGATTTCAAATGATTACACCCTAATCCAAAACGACCCTGAGTACCTCTCGGTATTCCAAGAGGGGGACAACTGGATAAAAACCAGGGCCTCATTTTTTAATGATTTTTACACTACTTCCCTTTCTGTGAAAAATCTAGACTCTTCCGGCGCGGATACATACGATGCTATTATTGCAAAGCTGCAATCTCTAGAGGGGAGGGTATCTCAGCTAAAGCTTGAAGATGGTAAGAAAGCGATTGTAACTGAGTCAATTAATAACAAGATATCTTATGTGAATCAGCTAGAAGAAAACAAAAACAATCTAAAGTACACATACATTATTATTCTGCTTTTATCGTCTGTAGTCGCGGTGATAGCCCTCCTTTACATCTTCTTCCTCTCAAACAAGAACAAGCAAAACGCCAGTAAAGGCACCCCATCGAAATTCTTGGAAGGGAGGACGCTTCTAATCTTTGAGTCAAAGAAGGTTGGGACGCTCATACATACAAAGGAGATAGAGTACTACGCGGATTCAGATGTCGGATTGAAACGGGAGCTAAATGAGGATTCCATCGGCGTTACCTTAAACAGGGACGGCTCTAAAGGCCTCTTTGTTCTTGCCGATGGCATGGGCGGCCACAACGCTGGGGAGGTCGCAAGTAAGCTCGCTGTTCAGACTGTTTTGGAGGAGGGAAAGAGGGAGCTTTTCTCCTACCAGAGGCTGACTAATAGCGAGATAAAGGACATACTAAGGCACATCGTCTACACTGCCCATGAGGAGATACTAAACATGTCAAAATGTAACCCAGAAATGTGCGACATGGGGACAACACTTGAAGTTGTGTTCTTAAACGGGGAGCATGTTTACTACGCGCATGTTGGCGACTCAAGGATTTACATGACATACCTTGATGATGGCCTTGAAGAGAGCATATCTCGGGTGACGATAGACCACTCTGAGCTTGGCCTTTACATGCAAACAAACAGCGTTTCAGAGGAGGAGGCTAGGAGGAACGTACCGTCAAATGTCATTACCCAGGCAGTGGGCATCACATCAAATCCCTTGAGCCCGGATGTTGGCAATTTTAAAATCGGGAAGAATAATTGGGTTCTGATATGCTCTGACGGCCTTACAGACATGGTCCAGGACGATTGCTACATAGGGAAGGTACTGATCGACAAAAAACTGGACATTAAGGGAAAGGTAAACGAACTTGTCAGGGCTGCTAAGGAGATGGGTGGTAAGGACAATATCTCCCTAATACTTTTTAGAAGAAGGTGATTTCTAGAGATGTTAGAAGGTGGGGAGGAGTTACGTGGCGCTTCTGGGGTGACATACAAGGTCACAAGGAAGCTAAAAGAAGGGGGGATGGGTGTAGTCTGGCTTGCAAAAAGCTCTCATGGCGCCACTGTTGTTCTGAAGCTGCCCAAAATTGACGGGGAAAACGACGATATAAAGATTGAAAAGATACTGATTGAAAATGATTTTTTATCCAATCTAAAGCATCCAAATATTGTTCAATACCTTGACACCATAAACTATATCTACCGTGGGATAAGGTTTCCCATAATAGTTCTGAGATTTATCGAAGGCAGAAGATTAAAAGAGATTTACTGGGGGTATCCTGCCTCAGAGGACGAAGCGATGCAGATTATTGTCCCCGTTTTAAATGCTATTAGCTACCTCCACTCACTGAACATCATTCACAGGGACATAAAGCCAGAGAACATCCTTTTGGATAAAGACATACCGATACTAATTGACTTTGGAGCAGCAAAGAGCGGATACAAGGAGGCTGAGCTTGTCATTGGGACTCCTGGGTGGGCTGCACCAGAGCAGCTTAACGGCAGCGCACCTTCCCCGCAA
>CAZCMP010000015.1:0-8379 GCA_964500005.1 uncultured Thermococci archaeon | reverse complement strand
TGATTACTGAGGGAGGCCAACATACCCCTTAATAAACAAAAAGAAAGCGGGCCTGTTGGGATTTGAACCCAAGATCTTCAGGTCCGAAGCCCTACGCCATCTAGTAGGTATTTATGGTTTTTCCTAGAGGTTTATATAGTTTTCGGTTATAATTGGCTTCGGACTTTCACACCACCGCCATTGTTAGTTTATACCCAAAGAAAAGAAGGAATAAGAACAATAATCCGCAGAATATTACTAACTCCGGCCTTCTTTTCCAAACTCCGATAATTCCGCCTATTAGGATAAATGCCCAAGTTGGGATTCCGTAATTATCGTTAATGTTGATTAGATTTCTGAATAATACATTTTGCAGATCTCCGCTATATGTTCCATCCACAGATATTATTGGATTATCGTCAGTTAAATCCGGATATACCGGACTAACGATAGGATCATCATCCCCATCATCTACTACCGGAGGAGTTATAACAGGTGCTTCATAATAGAATACCTCTACTTGATAATAGTAAGTATCCATATAAAGCCCTAAACTAGATGCTTCATATCCTCTTGATGCATATTTTAATACCCCATCTTCATTTATATATTTATCAAAGTTATCAACTATTATTATTTCAAAGGTAGTTAGAGTTTTATAGAACCAAGTAGATTCCCTATATTCATTATCGCAACCGTATATATCAGTATTATTATATACCCAAGTTAAGCTATCATAATCATATACTCTACTAAAATGGTTAGGATATGTTGAAGATGCACCGCTAGAATCATGTAAATATTTGTGTTTTATCTCTATCCTTCTAATATCAGAAACATTTTGATCTATTTTTGTTTCAAATCGTATTTGGCTATTTCCGGCAGTTGCTTCAGGACTAGCAATCCCATAATAGTTTCCGTCATCTACTCCTATTTTTGTATATGCAGTATTTGATTCCGAACCGACAAATCCATAATCACTAGAAACTCCGGAATTGTAATAAAAATTATTGTATAAATCCGCATCCGTAACATTAGCAAAATTATAAGTTTGAGATTTTATTGTGGTATCTAAAGGATCTATCGGATTTCCATATTCTACTATTAAATGAGATTCGTAAGTATTGGTATGATATTTAGAACCTAAAGGTAGATTATCCCCATCATCCGTAGATCCGTAAAAGGAAACAGCAGTTACATTATTGTCTATCCTATCTTTAACCCAATCTGTTACATCAAAGATATTAACGGTTCTAGCTAAAGCATAATTTTTAGAAACTATAAGATCCCCATATAAAGGCCTATTGTTGTATGTTAGTGTTGTTTCATCCCAAAGGTTACTATCCAATTCGTATAGATTACAGGCCACATTAGTTGCAGTTGAACTATGCCATAATATCAATTCGGAACTAACTACATTAACATTAGGTATGGTAGATAAATCATATTGATAATAACCGGCTTTAGTTGAGGTATATAAAGAAACAGTATTACCGTTATTAGTATTGTTAGGACTTCCGGTATCGTGGTTACAATCGTCAGTTGCCAATAAATGTAAAAAAGAAGTTGAGTAGTTACCATCTTCGCACAATGCTAACGCAGTATTCATTAACAGTATGCCCACCATTATTATACCGAATATTGTTATGTATTTTCTTTTCATTTTTTCATCCCCTAAAATGGCCTTTTAAATCCGGCAAAAGCCCATATTATAAATAGAGCTATACCGCCCAATAAATACATATTTGAGTATTGGCTAGATCCGGAAAGTGAAAAGGCCGGAATATCTACGGAGGTTGTATCTACTACTGTATAGGAAGTTGCTACCGCTTTTTCATTTTGTATTTCTATCATATAAATTGTTACTTGGCCGGATGGGATTATCTGTTTTCGTGTTCCAAATGAACTAGATCCCCTATATATCTCATAATCGTTTTCGTAAAGAATCCAAGTGTCTATATTACCGCTTGAATTATCCCATATATCTACTGTATATAATCCATCTTGTAAAGGTTGTATGTTATCGCTTGTTATTGATGCGACCATCCCAAAATCATATATGATTGGAGGTTCAGGAGTTTTTGCGGTATCTACCACCAAATAGGCAGTTGAAACTCTACCGCTATTGGATATTTCTACCATAAAAATTGAGGTTGATCCGGCATCTATATATGCCCTAAACGACCTAAAGGATTCCGATCCTTGATAGATTATTTTATCATCTTGGTAAAGTTTCCAATAAGTAATATTTCCGGTTGAGAGATCATCAATCAATACCTCATAATTACCGCTTGATAATGGACTTGGAGGAGTATTAGTTATTACCGCTTGTATTGTTGGATCATATACAGGTTCATCCGGTATTTCTACTTCATCTTCAATATTTACAGGAGGAACATAAGGCATAGGTATATCTGTTTCTGAAGTTGCTGCAGAATTAACATTAACGGTATATCTTATAGATCCACTCTCTAGCACTTTTTCTTGGCCGGATAATTGATCTCTTAACACATATTTTACATCATAGACAGTATCTTTATCTAGGCAATAATCGTATAACTGATATTCCATTTCCCCATAAGATTCAATGGATAAATATTTTTGGCCTTGTTGGAACATCCGCCCATCCTTGTATAAGTTTATTTCGCAATATACCGGTTCCGGCCTATCATTTATCATAGTATTCCAGATCTCTATATTGGAACCGTATTCTACATTAATAGTCCGCCCACCTTGTAAAAATGAAAAAGGAAGTTGATCATTAAAAGCTACCAATCCAAATATTATTATTCCCAATAAAATGAGTATTCTTTTATCCATATTCGCACCTAGATAAATGGTAAAGCTAAAGAATATATAGGTTAGTTTGAATATTATACAAACAGAAATACTTTTCTTGAAAGAAAAGTTACCCAAAAGAACTTTATTTATCTCAATATTCCCTTATCGTATATGAAATATCCGTTATGTTTCCTCTCAAAATTTGATAGAAATTCTATCCCAAAAAAAGGAATCTTGAATAGTTTATCTATTACAGGTATTATATACAATGCATCCGGCCTAATTGGATCCACAGATCCCAATACTATAAATATGTCTATATTGTTTTTATCCCTATATTCCTTGAATATTGATAGTTGATCGTTTTTAATAACGAAGTTTTTATCTTGAATATAAGATCTGAATTTGCACTCTACTCCGAAAGTCAAATTATTATAATTTGCCTTGATTAAAAAATCCGGTAGGTTATCCATTAGAGTTTTTGAATCGCTATAATGGGAGGTTCTATAAACTATACTGTATATAGGACTAGGGAAAAGAGATTCCACATAGTTTTGAAACTTATACCCCAATTCCAAACAGGATTGGAATAACTCCGATTGGTTAATCATCAATTAAAAAAAGAAATTAAAATATTTAAATGTTTGCTTTAATTGTATATTTTTGCGTTAGCCCAAAAGATTGTGAAGTCCACAGTTTCATCCCAATTTGATCGCCTTAATTTGATTGTTGATTTAAACTCCGAATTGTTTGGATTTATTGTGCCTTCTTGTAGTCCTAGCATATTGCTATTCTTTAAGAGCATATTTAGTTGAATTTCGTATGTTTGTAGAGAGTTATCGGCAGGTAACCCTAGTTGGCATCCGTATGATTGTTCGGCTTGTCTTGTATCTATCCAAAATATTATTGGATTGGAGATTACGCCATTGTGGGTAATTGTGTATGGCCTTGTTGGAGTTAAAGGATCTGATAAAGCAACGGTAGTTGCAGTATCGCTTGGATTTATCCTAAAGAAGTAATAACCGTCATTAGTTACTACTTTTCCTACTCCTAGAGAGGCATCTATCGGATTGCAGGTGAAACCGGCATCTATTGTAAATTGATTACAGTTGATTAAAGGCCTTTCATATACCCTCTTATTGTATGGGTATGTTATTTTTGTTACATAATAGTTGTAGTCTATATAGTCTATACCGTATTCGGATATTGGTTTTTCAAAATCCGCAAATGCAGATATACAGAATCCAACTAATTCATTACCGTTTTCGTCATAGATCTTAAATGATTTATCAAAGATTCCATCTTCGGAACTACCCAGGAGTTTATATGTTCCATCATCATATATTCCGAATACAAATTGATTTACTGATCCCACCGCCATAGCATTAGAAACGATTAGTAATAGCATTATAGCTATTCCGCCCAAAGCAGCTATACCGTATATACTAGCTAGTTTTATGCCCATCTTGTATAGAATTACCGCAAATATGCCCACTAATAGGAATACTATTAGTATTGTTGTTTGATTTAAATGCATTATTCCGTCAAATATTGAGAGCATCTTTATACCACCTCTTTTAATTTATATTTTAATACCGCTTTTACTCATAATATAGAGTATCGTCATAGTTGGAATAAATCCATCTAATTGATCTGTAATATCCAATAATTCCCAAGCATAAAGTATTCCTAAAGGCCCTACTAGATAGTAGGCAACCGGAATACCGATAAGATCATAAATTGATCCTAAACCCGGAATACGGACAAAGAAATCTATTGTGTCAAATGCGACACACCCTATTAGTTTTATATCCATTAGATTATCCCCCTACTAATATTATTGGCATTATCATAAGTGTTCTAGTTGCTATAAGATCCCATCCCGCATGAAATCCGATTGCAGATTCTAGTCCGATATATTCTTTAAGCATATACATAAAGACACCGCCTAGAAATGCTACCACTAGTCCGGTAAAGAGGTAAGTTAGTCCAAAGCTATTCATTGAATAAGCATAGGTATGAGCTATTGCGAACAATAGTTGAGCAAATAACGGACTACTCCATTTTCCGCCAAACATTGGAAGTTGAGGGAATATGTTTTTAGCTTTAGGTAATACCCCTTGAAAGAAGTATGTTTCCCCAAATCCTACAAATAGGGAGTAAAATACTAAAGGCCAAATCAAACTAGTTTCTGATATTACAAAATATCCCCTAAATGGTATTAACAGGAATACGGTGCAGATTAAGGTTACCGTAAATATGATTAATGCGATATATAAGTCAAACTTGAATTTAAGATCAGGCACTAGGATTAATCCCAATAATTCCAAGAGCATATATGCGATTAGGACTATTGAATATCTAACTACTTGATCAGAAGGAATAAAGGCCGGAAGTGAAACTAATACTATAAACTGTAAGATTATCAACCAGATTATACCGTTTAATCTCATAAATGAAACAGGCCTAATATTAATGTTAATTTTGAACACCACCCTATATTTTTAAAAAGGAAATAAAAAAATAAAAATTTCCTAAAGTTTATGCGGACTTGCTTATTACCAAGAAGTTAATGGTATAAGTATCTCCGGCTACATTAAAAGTCATTGGTGCGTTTTCGTATGCATCAAGATAGTCTAGAGCATCAGCATCTACGGTAATAACTACATCTACATCTACCGGAGTAGTTGTTACTACCACTCTTGTCTTATCGTAGATTCCGGTATCGTATTCAATATCAAAAGATTCTCTTGTGAATCCGGATCTCCACTCAACAGGATAAATTGCAGTTGTTAGAGCAGTTGTATCTTCGTTCTTGATTTCAGGAACATTGTGGGTAACAGTTGTTACTCCTTGTATGTTTGAATCTGTATTCAAATCTGTTCTATCTATTGTGAAAGTTGCAGTAACTTCGGTTACATCTGAAACAGGACTAGAACCAGATCCGGTTATTGTAATCGGAACTGTTAATGTTCTTGTGGATCTATCATAACTTGAAATTGAGGAGTTATAATCTGATAATTCCGTCTTAAAAGTTATGTTTGCAGATCCGCTATCGTCAATAACACCAGAACCGCCAAATCCATCAAAAGATAGATCAACGCCTAGAGCAGTTGGTAAAATAAGTATGCCTACTATCAATCCTACGACCAAACCGGGAACAACCCCTTTCATTTTGGCCATAGTCCAACCGATATAAGCACCTATTAGACCGACTAATCCGGTTGCCATTAATAAGGTTTGCATTTCCATTGGATCACCCAAACTATATGTATTTAGGATAGTATTTATACATAAGTTTGAATATTATACAAACAGATTGCTTTTCTTGAAAGAAAAGTTACCCAAAAGAACTTTATTTATCTCTATTATCCATTTCCTTGAATTTCTTTAATAATTCCGCTTCGGTATATTCGTAGTTGCTTTTAGCAAGATAGTCTAGGGTAAATGAGATCCTAGCACCGGCCTTATAGAAATTATATCCTATCGCTATCGCTTCATCCTCATTTTTGATTTTCCGGTAGAATCGTGAAATATCATCACTCCAAAATGAGGGTAATGGAACTTTTATAGTCATTAATTCCGAATCCGAAACTATCAAGCACTCCGGCTTAATTTGAGGCATCATAAATTCCACTACTGATTTAAAGATGCCCTCTCTTTCGGTTGTTGCTTGGAATATCGCATTTCTTTTTATTAGTGAGAAACTAGCTTGTCTAACGACCTCAATATCTACTGATGCGGTATATTGTGTAATGAATATTATGTTCTTGTGTTGATGCCTAGCTACCATTAAAAGTTGGCCTAGATCCTTGTTGTTTTTTTGTGCGAAATTCCTAGAGGAATATTGGACTCCGGTTTCATCTTGTATGATAAGACTATCTTCAGGACAATCTTCAATACTAGGTGAGTAGGTGATCCACTCCGGCAGTTTGTTGTTTGGAAGTCCTACCCAAAAGATTTCATTTTCCTTGTAGTATTGTTTTAAGTATAATTGTTCTACGAAAAATAAAATTGAGGCAGTTTTTCCGCTACCTCTACCACCGAACACTAATTGGACTTGTCCATCCCCTAGATATAGATCCATTGATTTTTGCAGTTTTGTTACCGGATCATCTAGATAATCGTTGAGAGCATAGTATATGTCTAACGGTTTTTGCCTAGCTAGATATTCGCAGTATGTCTTATCGTATTGGCTAAATCTTTCGGATATATATAACTCAAATGTTCCGATATTCCGATCTATAAACTCCCAAGCAAAATCTAGCCCTTTATAATGCCCTTCGTTATAGAATACCATTTATGTTTCCTCTACATTTACGACCAGATTAAGGTTTAAGCTATCCCCTCTAGCTACTGATTCAGGCATTGTTATGGGTATGCGTAGAACTACTGTTGTGTTGGCCGGAATTGATGCACCGAACTCCGAAAATGTATTGAAAGTAAATGCAGAATAATACATAGATTCCGTTAGATTATAGACAAATATATTACTAGTTACTATATTGCCTTGAATTGTTGAATTGCTTATCGGAACTCCGTCAATACTGAATATATCGCCTATCGGTATAATATTAACAGTTTCCGGATAATTGTTAGTTATGTAGAATTTTACATAATCGGATTCGGAGTAGTCCAATTCTGTTGGTGCGGACTTTAGGGATATTTCCAAAGATCCGCTTAAAGGTTGGATTACTGATGCAGTTATGCCTACCGTTGGTGCAGTTGCAGTTTGAAGTATGTTACCGGCTAATACCGTAGTTGAAAACATCAAAAGAACAGCTAAAGCTACAAGTAGTTTAGTCTTGAATTTTATCCTAAAATTCTCTTTTTTGTTTTCCTTCATTTTCTCTTTTACTGTATTGAATAATTCATCTTCTTGTATATGATCACCCCCTTATTGGTGTTTGCCATCTTATTGTATATCCGATAAAAAATAAAAAAATATTTAATGTATGTAAATATTTTTCGGACAACGGAGTTCTATAATATCTAAATCCTAGAGCAAATGTTATATTACTCAATTTGTCTATTTTCATCTATCATCATCCCTTTCTATTTTCTTTCTATCCCTATCAAATAGTTTGGATTTCCAATCTGAAGGGTATAACGACTTGTTTATTCCGCCTAGTGTATCTACCGCCCTAGTTAAGGCCTTGAAGTTGCTTTCGGAAAATTCCCTATATGTATGGATTAATGCGTTGGTATCGGTATAATGCTTCGCTAGGATTGATATTGATTCCAGATATTGTTTCAGTTGATCCGGAGTAAAGACATCTATGGCTTTTTGTTCATCTAAAGTATATCCGAAAAAATAAGGTGCTTTAAACTTGTTTTTATCCGATAGGATAAAGTCCACTACTTTAGGAGGCATCCACTCTAGCTTATATGCGATCATTGGACAGAAACAAAGGAAGTTTGAATAGTTAACATATTTATTGTTTGCTTCTATCTGATATTCGTTATATCCGAACTCCATTATTTGGCCTATCGCTATATTGCCCACCAGATTAGGACTAACCTTTTTTATTGCGGACTTTAGAGTTATTAGTGTTCCTTCGCCACCTTCGGATGCAGATCGGAAGAGCGTCGTGTAGGGAAAGAGTGTAGGATAGGGTG
>CAZCMP010000014.1:0-9157 GCA_964500005.1 uncultured Thermococci archaeon | reverse complement strand
GCTATAGCGCCAAGCAGTAGCCCCATTATACGGGTGAATACAAGTGTTACGGTTACACCTAAAATTTTGCTGAATCTACTTGAAAATCTGAACATTACAAATGTAATTAAGAATGTGGCAAGTATAGCAAGTATTGCGACAAGCTTTAGCTCTACCGTTTGAACTGACCTTATTACTACGATAACTGTTGTTATTGTCCCAGGACCTGTTAAAAGCGGCATTGCAACTGGGAATACCGATATGTCGTCCCTGTCTTTTGCATCTTTTCTCTCCTCTTCTGTGAAACTTTCTCTTGACGTTTTAGCATAGACCATGTCAAGGGCAACTTTGAAAAGGATAATACCCCCGGCTACCCTCAAGCTATCAACTGTGACGCCAAAGAACCTTAAGATAATTTCTCCGCTTATTGCAAATATTACTGCCAAAAGGCATCCTATAAGAACTGACCTTGTTCCAAGCCTTATCCTTTCTTTGTGATCCTTATCTGAAGTTAAGGACATGAATGTGAACATCGCGCCTACTGGATTAACTATTACAAATATTGACGTTAGTGCGTAGACAAAAAAGGCAAAGGCATCCATGAAATAAACTGATAAAAGTATTTTATAAATATTCTGTTTTTTAAAAATAAAAGAAAAAAATAAATTAAAATATATTTATTTTAATTTAGTTCAACATTGCAACTAGGTCTTCTGCCGCCATTCTTGTTTCTTCTCTGTTGGCACCAGCAACGATTAATACATCGTATCCCTTTGCCATTGGGTCTGCTATCCATTCCCATTCTCCGGCAGAGGTTGCCCAGTCGACAGTGGAAGCTCCCATGTCAACTAAGTCCTTTACGATGCTGTTGTATACTGGACCACCGACAAGAATCAAGTTTCTTGTGTTTGTGGCGGTGTTGACTTCTATGTCAAGCTTTATGAGCTCTACTGGGTCGATCTTGACGTTTGCTGTGTACTTTATTGTCTGGCCTGCTACGGTCTGTTTTATTGTTACCTTTAGACCGTCTTTGTCAGTTCCATTCTTCTGGCCTGACCATATGTCCTTAGCTATGTCGTAGTTTCCTCCAATTGGTGGAGTTACGGTTGCATCTCCTTTTCCAAGGTCTACATCGGCAATCTCTATTGTGAAGTAGTTCTCTGGACCGTTGACTGTGTAAGATGTCTCACAGTCTGGTATGTTGATTGTGTCGCAGAGCTGAAGTTCAAGCGTGTCGAAGTTTGCATCTGGGCAGAATGTGTTGCATCTTGGGGCTGGGTCCCAAAGGATGAATCCGGGAGTGGTCTCTCCACCGAGTCTCGCTTCCCATGTTTGCCATGGATTGTCAACTAATCCATAGGCTCCCGGTTGACCTAGTCTTAAAGTAGTGGCTTGAGTAGTAACTTTTCTCCATCCACCAGTTATTGCAAGTCCGTAGTCGTTTGGTGTTGTGACGAATGGGTCGCAGCATCCCCTGTCTTCAAAGTATCCGTAGTCTTCGATTGCGTAGAGGTTGAACTCTGCCAAGTATGTGCCGTCAGCGCCGACGAAGGTCTTGATACCGTCGAGCATGAAGTTTACATACCTGAAGAAGTTGTAGTCGTATCCGTCCTTTGTCTTTGTTACTGTTGTCTTGACAACGTATGGGTCGTATTCGTTTCTGTTTGTTGGGTTGGATGTGAATGCTCCCTTTCCACCGTATATTGCACAGTCTGGACAGCATTTACTACATTCCATCATGGAATCCATGACCATTATGAAGCTAAATGGAGATGTTAGTGTTGGTCCTGCAACTGTTATGTATGCCTTGTTTTCGTAGATATTGACATCGTTTAATGTTACAGTCCATCCGTGGTAGGTGTATACGTCTCCCACCTTCATGATCTTCTCTTTCTGTGCGTATGGCTTACCGTACATGAAGTACCCACCAAGTTTTCCAACATCTGTGTAGTATGTTGCACCGGCAAACATTGGGTTGTACCATTTGCCGAGGAACTTGATCTGGTTAAAGTAGCCTGTTCTTGCGGTTTCAAAGTCGATCATACCGTCGCAGCTTGTGATGCCGCATATGTTCTGGCCGTTCTCTAACAATGGGTATCTGATTTCTGCAGTTCTGTAAACTATACCAGATACGTGGCCTTGTCCGCCTATGAAGTCTCCAATGCCGTTGGGGCCTGGGTCTGACTCATACTTGTCCCCAAATATGAGCTGTATTTCCTCATGCGCCTCCATTGCGGTACCTGTTCCACCGAATAGGTAGTCGCACTCAGGTTCTGCTGCGCTGTAAGCGCCTGTGTTTCCTCTGACATTTACCCATGCACCTGTGCTGAAGAACTTGTATCCGTCAAAGTCGAACGCGCCGTCTCCATCGTCATAGCTTCCTCCGGCATAGTCTGTTGTTTCAATGCTTGTTATAGGAAGGGTGTTGTCTCTGCTCACTAGGTAATAGCTGGCTGAGCCTGAACCTGCTGATGGTGCAAGCTTGTATATCCTGTCCTTTGAGTCCCAGTCCTTTGGACTGTTTGAGAACCAGAGTGTTGAAAGCCCCTTTGCAACTACAAAGTTATTCTGATTTCTCTGCTCTGTTGGCATTGCGATTGCAACGTTAATTTCGTAACCTTTTCCAAAAGTGCCATCATAAGCTGTTTCCCAGAACATCTGGGAGTAAAGGTCCCATCCGTCGTACCATGTTGCTGATGTAAAATCGGCTGTTCCGGCACAAGCCCATACTTGGTATGTGGATGTTAATGCATCATCTGCGTAAGAGTAGTTGTATTCCCAGACTTCGTCGAATGTGGCTGAAGCTGTTACTGGTACGCTTGCTGTCTCTTCGACAGTTGCCATGTTACCGACTGCTGCTGCGATTAAAGATGCAGAAACGACATCGGATGCGTTGGCCTGTGCGCCAACTACTATGGCTACGTTTGGCTGACCCGTTGCTGGGTCAATAAACCATGATTTAGCTGGAACTGTTGCTGCAGCGGCAGCGCCTGCTACAGTAGCTCCTATCATTGCAGCCCCTGCTAGGACTGCTCCAATTGTTCTTAATTTCATATATTTTCACCTTAAACTCAGGTTTTAATTTAATTTCTCTAAAAGGGTACAATACTATATAGGGCTGGAGTATTTATAAATCTTCTGTAAAAATAAAAGAGAAAAATAAATTAAAATATCCCTGAACCGAATAGCACTGCAAATATGATTGCAAGAGTATTCATGACTTTGATCAGTGGGTTTATTGCAGGTCCTGCTGTATCCTTTGATGGGTCACCTACTGTGTCACCCACAACAGCTGCTGCATGTGCAGGGCTTCCTTTACCGCCAAGGTTCCCATCTTCAATATACTTCTTAGCGTTGTCCCATGCACCGCCACCTGTTGCAAGCATTAGTGCCAATAGGAATCCTGAAAGTATGCTGCCTATCAACATCCCACCGAGTGCAATCTTTCCAAGTATGAATCCTACTAGTAGTGGAGAAAGTACTGCTATTATTCCAGGAAGTACTAATTCCTTTAGGGATGCACGTGTGACAATGTCAACGCATCTTGCATAATCAGGCTCAGTCTTTCCTTCCATAATGCCTTTAATTTCCCTGAACTGTCTTCTAACTTCTTCGACAATCGAAAATGCCGCTTTTCCTACAGCCCTCATACAAAGGGAAGAGAATAAGAAAGGTATCAGTGCACCAAGGAACAATCCTACGATGACTTTTTCATCTGAAAGGCTAAATATGATTTCCTGGCCCAAAGAGAATCTTGCGATTTCATCGACATATGCGGCAAATAGAGTAAGTGAAGCCAATGCAGCAGAGCCAATTGCAAACGCCTTTGTTACTGCCTTTGTTGTGTTCCCAACTGAGTCAAGCGCGTCTGTTGTCTTTCTGATGTCTTCAGGAAGGTGTGCCATCTCGGCAATTCCTCCAGCATTATCTGTTATTGGTCCGTAGCTATCAAGTGCAACTACTATTGCAGTTAGGGATATCATCGCCATAGCGGCTATTGCTATTCCATAAAGCCCCGCCAAAGCATAGGATATCAGAATCCCTCCACAAATTACCAATACCGGCATAAGCGTTGATTCCATCCCCACTGCAAGCCCTGTGATTATGTTTACAGCTGCCCCAGACTGGGATGCATATGCAATGCTCCTAACAGGCCTGTAAGGCTTTGCTGTGTAGTATTCTGTGATAAAGAACATCAGAAGCGCAATGACTATCCCGACAAATGTAGCAAAGAACAAAGCTATGTCAAGCTTAAGGTATGTTACAGTCACAAAGTAGAATCCAATCAATGAAAAGATGGCTGAGGCGAAAACGCCTTTGTAAAGAGTCTTCATGATGTTGTCTTTTCCCCTTACAAAAAAGGATCCGAGTATTGAGCCTATGATCCCAATTGCCCCAAGAATCAATGGATAGATTACATAGATATCATTTTTTCCAAGAGCGACCCCTAAAAGCATTGCACCTATCGCAGTGACCGCATATGTTTCAAATAGGTCTGCCCCCATCCCAGCACAGTCACCGACGTTGTCACCGACGTTGTCTGCTATAACTGCAGGATTTCTCGGGTCGTCTTCAGGTATCCCTTGCTCAACTTTTCCAATTAGATCAGCACCAACATCAGCGGCCTTTGTGTATATACCACCACCGATTCTTGCAAAAAGAGATATTAAACACCCACCGAACCCAAACCCAATTATTAGAGCTGGATCCCTGTAGAAGTAGTAAAACACGCTGACACCTAAAAGTGCAAGCCCTGCAACGGTCATCCCTGTTACAGCCCCTCCCTGGAAGGATAGCCTCAAGGCTTTACCAACGCCCTGCTTTGCAATAGATGCGACCCTCACGTTTGCCCTAGTCGAGATGCTCATCCCGATAAATCCGGCAAGAGCACTAAAAACTGCCCCAACAATAAACGTCAAAGTAGTTTCAATATTAATAAATACACCAAAAACAACTGCAAGGATTGCTGCAATTATTGCTATAGTTGTGTACTCTCTTTTTAGAAAAGCCATGGCGCCTTTGTATACGGCATTAGATATCTTAAGCATATTTTTATCAGTGACTTTATACGATAGAACAACTTTTGCCAATACAAGGCCATAGATAATACCAACTATCCCTATTAGGATAGCTATTAAAATAAAGTCCATTTTTTTAACCTCCTTTTTATTTCGTTTCAAAGGAGATTTATATTTAAGTATTGTGGTTAAAAAGAGTAAATAAAAATAAAAGAAAAATCTATTTTATTATTTCTTGGTAGAGTGCGTTTGCCTCTATGGCTGTATTGTAATAGCTATTAAGCTGGAGAACTGCTGTGTCAAATAATGTTTTAGCGTCTAGATTAAGGCTTTGTATTTCATTTAGTATTAAAGGATCTGTAATATCTGCCCCAGTTGCATAGTAATATATGGCATCACCGGTATATTGGGTTCCGTCCTTTAGGCTTAAAGTTCCTTGGCTAAGATATTGTTGTGAATTTCTTAAGATTATGATTAGTTCACTGGCCTTGGATTTGGCATCGGTGCTCTTGATATTCTTTGATTCGTTGAATAACTCATTGATTTGGTTGGAGTAAGTAGCATTTTTTTGAGTCATCTCGTCAATTAACAGTAATTCAGATTCTAGAAGCGATAAAACGTATGCATAATCAACACTCTCAGTTGGTCGATTCTTCTCAACATATTCAATCCTCTTCTGGACCTGGTCTTCGTATGCTAGGTAAATAGTTTCTATCTCTTTTTGTGTCGTTTCAATACTTTGGTATGACTGAACAAATTTATCAGGTATTTGAGCCTGGCCAACGCACATTGCCATAGTACATACTAAAAACAATGCACCTATTACTAAAAACTGCCTCTTCATGTCTATCACTATTTTTAGAATTGGTGGGATGTTTTTAAACTTTTGTCTTATATTTATAAGTGATTTTAAGAAAGCTTTAAAAACTGGATTTGTGACCTATTTCAAAGGAGGAATTACATGGGTGACAAGAAGCAGGTTGAGGTCAGGACTTTACGTGAAGGTGGATTCATTCTAATCGATGATGAGCCATGTAAGATTATTAAGATTCAAACTTCTTCTCCTGGAAAGCATGGGTCTGCCAAGGCAAGGATTGAGGCGTTTGGCGTCTATGACGACAAGAGAAGGACAGTTGTTAAACCGACTTCTGATAAGGTCTTTGTGCCTATAATCGATAAGAAAAGCGGTCTTGTGAATGCCGTGATGGGTGAGAAGATTCAACTTATGGATATGGAAACTTACGAGACTTTTGAGATTCCATTGCCAGCTGAGTTTAGCGCTGAAGAGCTTGAAGGCAAAGAAGTTGAATACCACGAAACGATGGGCAGAATAAAGATTGCAAGAATTAAAGGATAAAACTTTTTTTATAAAAATAAATAAAAAAATTAAAATTTTAATTTATTTATATTTGAGATACTAACTGCTGAGCAGCAAGTCTTGTCTCTTCTCTGTTTGCACCGGCAACGATTAATACGTCATAGCCTCTTGCAAATGGGTCTGCAATCCATTCCCACTCACCAGGGGATGAGTACCAGTCGACTTGTGATGCACCCATGTTGACAAGGTCACTTACTATGCTGTTGTATACTGGACCACCTATAAGAACTAGGTTCTTTGTAAGTGATGCGGTGTTCATTTCGATATCAAGCTTTATTAGCTCAATTGGGTCGATGTTTACACTCTTTGTGTAAGTGATTGTCTGAGCTGCGTCTACTGTAGTCTGGTTTATTGTGATCTTTGCACCGTCTTTGTCTGTTGATTCGCTGTTTGCTCTTCCGAAGTAGTTATCCAATGTCCCAATTAGTACTTCTGTAGTTGGGAGAATACCATTCAATGTCTTGTTTGCCTTTCCAAAGTCTACGTCGCTAATTGTTATAGAGAAGTAGTTCTCTGGACCGTTTACTGTGAAAGCTGTCTCACAGTCTGGTATGTCAATGTTGTCACAGAGCTGGAGCTCTAGGGTGTCAAAGTTTGCATCTGGGCATGGCTTACATGCTGGTGCTGGCTGCCATAGGATGTATGATACATTAATATCTTCGTCTAATATTGTGGGAACGTATTCCCATGGGGCCCATTCTGAAAGGACAGGTTGTGGGTCTTCAGGGTCTTGTAAGACCTCGAAAGAAGGGCTTGTATATCTTTCGCCAAGCTCGTATACATTTACAACTTTTCTCCATCCACCGGTGATTGCTAGACCGTAGTCGTTTGGTGTTGTGACGAATGGGTCACAGCATCCCTTGTCTTCAAACCATCCGAAGTCTTCAACTGCATAAAGGTTGAACTCTGCCAAGTATGTACCGTCTGCACCAACGAATGTCTTGATACCGTCGAGCATGAAGGGTATATAGTTGAAAAGGGTGTATGCCCTTCCATCTACTTCCTTTGTCTTTGATACCTTTACCTTGTATGGGTCGTATTCGTTTCTGTTTGTTGGGTTTGATGTGAATGCTCCGCCTCCACCGTATACTGCACAGTCTGGACAGCATGGCCCACATGCTCCAAGAGAGTCCATGACCATGATGAAGCTAAATGGAGAAGTTAATTCTGGTCCAGAAACTGTTATGAATGCCTTGTTTTCGTAGATGTTTACATCGGATAGATTTATTGTCCATCCGTGGAAGTTGTAAGAGTCTCCTACCTTCATGATCTTTTCTTTCTCTGCATAAGGCTTACCGTATGCAAAGTATGCTCCGAGAGCTACATCTTCATCAACACTGTATGTTGCACCAGCAAAGAGTGGCGTATACATTTTTCCTAGGAATTTAATCTGATCGAAACGACCTTTTACAGCTGTCTCGAAGTCGACCATTCCATCACAGTTAGTTATTCCACATATGTTCTGACCGTTTTCAAGGAGTGGATATCTGATTTCTGCAGTCCTGTATACGATACCTGAAGCAGAGCCCCTGTCTCCCCTCAAATCTACGATGCCGTCTGGCGTTGTTTCGATATCTGCAAGTATGACCTGGATTTCCTCGTGTGGTTCCATTGCTGTACCTGTTCCACCAAAGTTGTAGTCACAGTCTTCAATGGGCTCGAATTGAAAAGTCTTTGTTGTTCCAGAATCAGATACGTTTACCCATGCTCGTGTTGTCATGAAAGCATATTCAAAATCCCATGCACCGTTTCCGTTGTCATAGCTTCCTCCGGCGTATGCTGGAAGAGTTCTGCTAACTAGTTCTGTTGGTGATGCTAGTTTTGTTTGGTTAACAAGCCAGTATGAGGCTGTACCTGCTCCAGATGTTGCAGAACCCTTGTAGATTCTGTCATTTGCGTCCCAGTCCTTTGGACTATTTGAGAACCAAAGGGTGTTCAACTCTCTTGCAACTACATCGTTTCCGATTGGGTTTCTAATCTCTTTGGGCATTGCTATTGCTACTGAGATGTCATAACCCTTTTCTGTATCAAATGCTCCTTTAACTCCATCGCCAGATGCAGTTTCCCAGAACATTGAAGAGAAAAGCTCATAGTCAACGTACCACTTTGCTTGGGCTCCTGCTTGGTCTGTACATGCTGCATTGTAGTAGGCAATTTGTTTGGTCCTGTCGTACGTATAGTTGTAGTCCATCATGTAGTCAAAAGTAGCGCTTGCAGTTCTTGTAACAGTCTTTGTTTCCTCAACTGTTGCCATGTTACCGACTGCTGCTGCAATCAAAGATGCGGAGACTACGTCTGATGCGTTGGCTGTTGCGCCAACTGCAATTACAACGTCAGGCTCTCCTGTAATTGGATCGATGAAAAAACTTCTTGGCGGAACTGTTGCGGCTGTTGCTGCTCCTGCTAATGTTGCTCCTAACATTAGGGCTCCCGTTAAAGCGGCCCCTAACATTTTTAATTTCATATCATTTCACCTCTATTGCTAAACAATAATGTTTAGCTCTAATGTAATATGTTTTTTAATACTATATAAATCTTTTGGTTGCAATAATAGAGAGAATAAAAGGTATTATTATTATGTATAATAATCAATAACTTATTAATCTATTGGCTATAATGTAAGAAAAAATATGCTGATAGAAGTTAGATTAAGGGTAGAAAAGCCCTTATAGTTCTGTAAAAGGAATATTATCCTATTAAAAAGCTCTATTTTAGAAAAAGGGTAAATAAAAATAAAAGAAAAAAATAAATTAAAATATATTTATTTTAATTTAGTTCAACA
>CAZCMP010000013.1:0-9380 GCA_964500005.1 uncultured Thermococci archaeon | reverse complement strand
ACACCCTATCCTACACTCTTTCCCTACACGACGCTCTTCCGATCTTTAATTAATTTTTTAGTTTAATTTTTATCTTTTCTTTATTTGCCGATAATTAATTATGTAATAATAGAAAACCTTATATATTATTTAGAATTTGCTTAATTGATTGGGATACCTAAAATATATAGGATTACCTAATCATAAAAAAAAAATGGAGGGAAAAAAATCATGTCAGGAATTGGATATTTTGGTCCAAAGAGAAAGCCTGGATACGAAGAACAGCCTTCAATAAACCCAAGTTTCTTGAAGCTTAGACTACCATTCTACCACTACCCAATCGAATACCAGGACTTTATCCAAGGAGCAATTTTAGCATGCGTGCCTTTGGGCATTACGGCAACTATGGTGCCTACACTAGGGATACCAATTGAAGTAGCCGTATTAATGGTAATGATAAACAACTTTTTCTATCTGTGGCACACTTCTTTTGGTGACCCATCAATTGCAGGTTGGATTACCCCCGGTATACCAATTTATGTAGCTTACTTTGAGTCATTTACAACTAGTGTAGTTGGTCCAACTGGAGTATATATTGAAAGAGTACAAGCATTAATAGCAGTTCAGCTAGTATTAGCCATTATCTTCTTAGTACTTGGAGTATCTGGACTAGGCAGAACACTAGTAGAGCACATTCCAAAGTCAATCACTGCAGGTATTCTTCTAGGATCTGGCCTAGCATCCTTAGAAAGGATTTTTAATCCAGCACAGCCATTCGTAAAGGACTTACCAGTTTCTTTCTTAGTATCTGCATTCTTGTCTCTATTCTTGCTGTTCTCTAAGAGGGCAGTATCTTGGAGGAAACAGAATAAGATATTCCAGTGGATTGCCGGATTCGGAATAGTACCCGGCTTCGTCGTGGGTTATATCTTAGGAGTTTTAACTGGAGAAATTAAGGTTGATTGGGAGCTGATTACATCAAGACTTATCATAGACATGCCATTTGGGAGAATGATTAAAGAAGTATCCGTCTTAGGAGTTGGATGGCCATCTGCTACCATGTTTGGTGCTGGAATTGCTGTTGCAGTAGTAGCCTACATTATTTGTTTTGGGGATATCATTGTTCTCAAGGCCTTAATTAAACAGGCGGACGAAGCAAGACAAGATGAGAAAGTAGTTGTTCATATAGGAAGAACACACGTCATCACTGGATGGAGAAACTTGTTCCAAGGCTTGTTCTTACCTTATGTACCATTACTAGGTCCACAGTGGACTGGCGGTCAGGCGCTAGTAGTTCAGAGATACATGCATGCAACGCCAGAGCAGGAATATACTTACTGGGGAGGGGCAACAAGCATGTTCTGGGGTATGAGTATAGCTCTATTGGTTAACCCAATAGTTCAGATAATGATACCAGCCAGAAACATTGGATTTGGTTTAACCTTGTTAATTCAGGGATACCTTTGTTCCTACCTTGCTATGGAAATGGTTGAGAATAATGTCCAGAGGGCTATTGCAGGCATAATGGCAGCAGCTTTAGTTATGGCAAACTACATCAAGCTATGGGGAAGCCCGTTCTTCTCTGCACCAGCAATGGGACTGTTGGTAGGTATTATTCTCTACCTATCTCTCGAATACGAAAGTGGAAAAAAGAACAAAAAATAAATTAATTTAATTTCTTTTTTATTTATTTTTCAAAATGTTATTTTTCTGGAAACATACCCCTATTCTATTAGGCAATATTATTCTAATTTCATCTTAAGACACAACCAAAAAGCTTATAAATAGTTAGCTTAATCTAACTTTTGTAGTATAACCTAATTCCAGACATAGGTTTCCTACATTTTTATTTTTTATTTTCATTTTATCAGTAATTAAATTTAAAAATGTCATTTTTAATATATTACTAGGGCTCGTAGCTCAGTTGGTATGAGCGCGGCATTCGCAATGCCGAGGCCGCGGGTTCAAATCCCGCCGAGTCCATATATAGATAACTTTTTTAAACTTTTAAAATTATTAAAAGCTGGGCCCATGGTCTAGTTGGTCATGACGTCACCCTCACACGGTGGAGGTCCTGGGTTCGAATCCCAGTGGGCCCATAGATAATAAATTTTATTTATCATTGTAGGTGAATACTTGAAATATACAAAAGAGGATTTCTTTAAAACATTTGGTGACAAAGTATGGGTATCGCCATTTGAAAAGATTGTTGTCCTTGCAGATAAAGAAAAAAAAGTAATTGAAATTTTTGAAAAACATCCAAGAGGAATGGCGACAGCTTCTTGGGTTACATATCACTATCCCAAAGCATCTTCATTGATTACACAATCAATAGGGGAAGGTAGCCAAAGTTATTTCAAAGTTAAAGAAGGAAAATGTGATTTGGAACTTAAAGCAGGTATTTCTGCAGCAGGTATTGAAGAAGTTAATATCTATGAAGATAAAGTTAATATTACCTATGCTGGACTTGGTGGCGGTGGAGTTGGCGCAGTACTTAATAGAGGGCTCGCAGAAGGAGTTCACTCTATTGAGATACTTGATTATGGGGGGGGAGGTGGATTAAGTAAAGCAACGCTCTCTTTCGATCTGAAACAAAAGATAGTAGTTGGTGTTGATGATACAGATACAAAAGAAGAAGGAGCCACATGGTCTCTGGCAAATGAAATAGCCTACAAAATAGAAAAAGAAGGCTTGGCCGATTATCTTAGACACACTTTAGTTCAACTTTATCCTAGAAACCCTCACAAAACTCAAAATTGTGTCAGTACAGCATTGACTTTTGGTGTGCTTCCAAAAAATGTTCCCCTTTTCAAAGAAAGAATTTTTGAACTTTTTAATAAATATACTCTTTCAAAGGAAACTGGTTTAGTTGTTCTAACAGGAATTGGAATTGATAAAGAAATTCGAGATTACTCCTTTAAAGTTAAAATTTCATTAGTATCTCTCGATGAGGCTATTGATTTTTCCAAAAAAGTAAAAAACTTAGAGGTCCTAATGGATAATTGGGGATTAATAGGAGCAATTGCCGCTTTAGGATACTCTGAGGATCCCAATGAGGCTGTGAGATTATGAAATCATTTGTTAGCCCTTATAATTTTGTATCAAATGCGGTTATAAAAGAGGATCCAAAGAATATTATTGTCTATGATACTACCCTAAGGGATGGTGAGCAAACTCCTGGAATTTGTTTTACCCCTGATGAGAAAATAGAAATCGCTATTAAGCTTGATGAGTTGGGCATCCCACAAATCGAAGCGGGGTTCCCTGTTGTATCAGATGGCGAAAGGAGGGCAATAAGGAACATAATGAAGCAGTCCTTAAATTCTGAGATACTTGCCCTCACTAGAACATTAAAAAGCGATATAGATGTAGCTTTATCATGCGATGTTGATGGGATTATTACTTTTATAGGGGCTTCAGATCTTCATTTGCAATACAAACTAAAAATGACTAGAGAGCAGGCACTCTCTAAGGCTGTAGAAGCAGTTGAATACGGAAAAAGTCATGGGATTTTTGTTGCATTTACAGCTGAAGACTCTACTAGAGCGGATATGGATTATCTAATTGAACTTTACAAGGCTACAACCGATGCAGGTGCAGACAGAATCCATATAGCAGATACCACAGGATCAATAAGGCCTATGGGAATGAAGTATCTTGTAAGTCAAATAAAAAATAATATTGATAATACTATAGGGATACACTGTCATGATGACTTTGGGCTTGCAGTAGCCAATTCTCTTGCAGCATTTGAAGCTGGGGCTAGGGCCATCTCCACAACTGTAAATGGCATAGGTGAAAGAGCAGGTAACGCTTCTCTTGAAGAAATAATTATGAATCTCAGACTATTATATGGGATAGAGATGCCGTTCAAATACGAAGTTATATATGAACTTTCAAGACTAGTTGAAAAATACACTACAATGCCAGTACCAAAAAATAAGGCAATTGTCGGGGACAATGTCTTTTCTCATGAATCAGGCATACATGTTTCAGCTGTTAGGTCAGAACCATTGACATATGAACCTTACATGCCTGAATTTGTTGGACAAAAAAGAAGAATAATTCTTGGAAAACACTGTGGAATGAGCTGTATCGAATATAAGCTGGACGAATTAGGCATGTCTTTACCCCAAGAAGAAAAAGAAATTTTAATTCTTAAAGTAAAGGAGATGGCAGAGAGGGGCGCAAAAGTTGGGGACAAAGAATTTAAGAATATGGTCCAAGAAATTCTTTCAAAAGGTTAGAGAATGAAAAATTCTTATTCCGGAGCCAAAATAATATCCAAAGCAGTAAAAGATTCGGGAGTCGATACTATTTTTTGGTATCCCGGAAGAGAGATATTGCCGCTCTACCATGAATTAAAAGACAACGACATTTCTCTTATTAGATCCTCTCATGAACAGTGTGCCGTTCATAGTGCCGATGGATTTTATAGGGCTAGCGGTAGAATATCCTCAGCTCTGACTTCAACTGGTCCAGGGTCAGCTAACGCAATGATGGGATTAGCATGTGCCTACAAAGATGGCTCATCTTTAGTTTTAATTAGCGGTCAAGTGCCCAATGATAAAATTGGAACTGATGCTTTCGAAGAGATTAATTTACTTTCAATGACTTCCTCGATTACAAAGAAAAATATTCGATTAAAAGGCAATTTATACCAAGAAATTAGAGATTCTTTTTACCAAGCAACATCTGGCAGACCAAAACCCATTCATGTAGAAGTTCCTACAAATATATTGGAACAAAAATACAAATCAGATTTTGAATATTTAGAAAAAAAAATAAAAACTAAACTTGACATCGATAAAATTAAATTAGCTATTAACTTAATTAATGAGTCAAAAAGACCCTTAATTCTTTCGGGATATGGCGCTATTAATTCTAATTCAGGTTATAATATATTTTCTCTTTCCTATAAAATAGGGGCTCCAATAGTTACTACTCTCCCTGGAAGAGGAATTATTGATGAGGAGGATGGCCATTCTTTTGGAACTCTTGGGGTTAGAGGGACAAATAACTCTAAAATAGCTTTTGAGAAGTCTGATTTATTACTCTCTTTCGGGGTCAGATTTTCTGATAGAACTTCTTACAATATATTTGATAATATTAAAAAGATAATAGATGTGGATATAGAAAAAAACAAAAAAAATGTACCATTAGATCTATCTATAACTGGAGATTTAAACGAAATACTAATTAATATCACAAATGGCGTTTCAAGAAAAGATAGGCTATGGGTCCATAAAAATCCCGTAAAAGCTATAGAAGGAGTTACATCGTCTTCTAAACCTTTGAAACCACAAACTGCAATTTTTGAGATACTTAATAATCTAAAGAAAGAAGATATTGTAGTTACTGATACGGGGTCTATAACTGTATGGACACATCTTTTAAAAAAAGTTCATTTTCCAAGGACATTTATTTGTTCACACTCATTTGGTGCGATGGGATTTGGACTGCCGGCTTCAATTGGAGCCAAACTATCAAACTCTGACAAAAGGGTAGTTCTTATAACTGGAGATGGTGGTCTCTTGATGGTATTGGGCGAACTTCTTACTCTTTCTGAAAACAATATAGACGTTAAAATATTTTTGATAAACAATGGAGTTTTAGGAACAATTAAACAATATGAAGATGCTAAATTTGGCGGGAAATATAATTTTTCTTTGGGTAAAAAGGATTTCACAGAAATATCAAAAGGCCTTGAGGTTCCTGCTTTAAGAGTTGAAGATAAAGGTGAGCTTGAAAAAGGAATAAAAGAATTACTTGATTCAACAGGTCCGATGCTTCTGGATATTTTAACTAATCCAAATGAAAAAGTTCCTTCAGGAGGACTTTAGTATATTTTCGCCTAGTTTCTTTCCCAATGCCATTAATGTAAGTATTGGCGGCTCTCCTGGTGATTTTGGAAGTATACTTGCATCACATACATAAAATCCCATTTTGGTCTTGAAGGAATTGTCAACAGTAATACCCATAGGCGCAGTACCACCTGGATGTGCACCACTAGCCACCGTTGAAACTATGGTTTCTACGCCTGATTTTTTTAATATACTTGATGCAATAGCAACTCCGTTAGCTATCTTTTGAACATCTTTTCCGGTACAGTATTTTTCGATATAGTTTTTACTGACAAATCCAAAAGAGTCATCTTTTATTTTAATCATTATACCAATTATGTTATCTCTTTTAGATTCTATTTTCCTCTCACCAAGAATTTTGATAAGCCTTTCTGAATAATAAGGCGAAACTAAAAAATCATCGAAGGGTATGTACGCTGCCATATTTAATTCATCTTTGAAAGTTTGATGGCTCTTTCCCCCTATTGTAACAAATATATCTGCAAATAGACTCTTTGGAGTTCTTATCCCAGAATTATTGAGGATTTTAGGTGTATCAAGAGCACCAGCACTCAAGATTACGTTTTTTGCAGAAACATTAATTATTTTTCCCCTTTCCTTTCCTTGAACTGCGAAATATTTATTTTGTTTATTTATTTTTAAAGCCTCAAAATTAGTTTTTAGTTCAACTCCCTTTGAAATTGCCTTTTCAATATAATACAAAGAAGTTTTTTTTGCTTTAAATTGACACCCCATATTACATTTTCCACAATTTTTACATTTTTTAAAATCAATCATTTTTGGCATTATCTTTGGCTCATAGCCTAATTCTTTTGATTTTTCAATGAATAGGTTTGTCCTACCGCCCAACATATTTTTTGGCATTGGCGATACATCAAAATCTTTTTCAACTTCATTAAGTTCTTTTTCAATATCTATGCCAAATTTTTTTAGTTCGCTCTCTTGAGCTCTTACCCCATTGCCTATGGCTAACAGAGTAGTTCCTCCAACAGCGTTGCCACTTAAGATTTCTATTCCGCCATGCATTTCAAAGCTTTTACATGAAGAAGATTTAAAGTAACCTTTGTGAGCTTCGTTTAAGGGAAGATATTCACCTTTTTCGACTATTAAAGTCTCGTACTCGGAAGATATTTTCTCTGCAACAGCAGCTCCACTGGCACCACTTCCAATTATGAGATAGTCATACGTAATCATAATATCATCTTAAAATTATATCCTGATCAATTGATCTATTTTTTTCATGAATATCTTTTTCTTAGACAAAATTTCTTTTTCTTCTTCTTTTATCTTATCCTCTATTTTGTCAAGTCCAAGATTTCCGGTAGCGCCTGTGTGTGTCTTTGATTTAATATTCTCAATTGGATCTTTGTTTTTGAGTAGTTCTAAGTTAATTCCAACTTCTTTGTAAGCATCTCTAAAAGGAATTCCTTCTTTTACTAGTTCCAAGACCCTATCTGTTGCATAAATCTCAGGAGAAAATGAATTAATTAACACTTCTTTATTTACTTTTATCTTAGGCGTGAAATATCCTAGAATATATAAAGTCTGTTGCGTGATGTCAAAGCTTTCAACTAAAGGCCCCTTTGTCAGTTGGAAGTCTCTATTATACCCAGAATAAAGAGAAGTTATTATCCCGGCAACCCTACAGTAAAGAGAGTTTACAATGTTTGCTTTAGTCCTTGTAAGCTCAAGTAAAGCAGGATTCCTTTTTTGTGGCATGAGACTCGAGCCGCCACAAAATTCCTCAGGCAAAGTAAAATAATTAAATTCAGGTATAGAAAATAGGATTAAATCATTTGCAAACTTTGAAAGATCCATCATTATCTGAGACATAGTAAATATGATTATGGATTCTGTTTTACCCCGACTATTATTTGCATATAAGACGTTATTCTGTACCTTTTCAAATCCTAATAAGGAGGCAACATATTCTCTATCAATATTAAGATTAACGCCATAGCTTGCAGCACTTCCTAATGGTGACTGATCATTAATTTTGAAAGCACTCTTTAATAGATAAAGGTCATCAAGAAGACTTTCTAGTATGGAGCTTGCCCAAAGACCTACCGAAGAAGGCATTGCTCTTTGGGTATGCGTTCTTCCGGGCATTGGAACAAACTCATTTTCTTTTGAGAAATCTAGCAGTATTTTGCAAAAGCTAAGAACACTTTCCATTATCTCAAATAATCTTTCTTTAGAGTATAATCTCACATCTAGGAGTATCTGATCGTTTCTGCTTCTTGCAGTATGAATTTTTTTCCCAATATCGCCCAAACGTTCAGTTAGAAAATTCTCAACAGCTGTATGTACATCCTCATCTTCTTTGTTTATTATGAATTTACCTTGTTCTTGAAGTTCTAGAATATCAATTAAATTCTTTTTAATCTTTACAAGCTCGTCGTCAGAAAGGATTCCTATTTTTTTAAGCATAGTTGAATGGGCAATATTCCCAATAATATCTGCTTTTATTAGTCGCATATCCCATAGATAATCATCGCCAACTGTAAAACTTTCAACTGTTTTGTCGAGTTCATATTTTTTTTTCCAAAGTTTTGTCATTTAGTTACTCCCTCAGACATAATAAAAAATAAAAATTTAAATATTTATCTGGACCTTTTAGCCAAAACTTCATACATTAAGCCCATAACTTTGGCAGCATCTTTTGAGATTCTTTGATCCATACCCCCAACTTTAATTGACCTTATTTCGGGAGCAAATAATGATGAGTTTGATTCTCTCTTTATTATCTCTATGTTCCCCTTGAATAACTTTACTCTGCAATTTCCATTAATATGCTCTTGACTTTTTATTATGTAGCTGTCTAGGGACTCTTTAAGTGGGTGGAACCATCCTCCATGATATACCATATAACCCCATTTTTGTTCTACAATCTTCTTAAAAAGGATCTCTTCCTTAGTAAGACACATCTGTTCTAAGTCTTTGTGAAGCTTTAGAATAATTGTGGCCGCTGGGGCTTCATAAATTTCTCTACTTTTTAGGTTCATTATTCCCTCTTCAAATATGTCTATCTTACCGATACCGTGTGATCCTCCAATTAAATTAAGTTCAGTTAGAAGCTCTAACAACCCAATCTTTTTTCCATTTAAAGAAACGGGAATACCATTTTCAAAAGAGATTTCCACAAATGAGGGACTATCTGGAGTATTCTCAAGTGATCTAGTCCACATCCATAGATTGTCAGGAAGTTCTTGATCAATGTCTATTGCTCCGCTTGCAATAGATCTGCACCATAAAGTTTTGTCATCACCGCCAGTGATCTTTTCAGTTACGTAGATGCCCCAAAGTTCGCAAAGTTTTTCTTCTTCTTTCCTTGTAAGATCAAAATCCCTTACAGGCACCAATACATTTAATTTAGGTGCAAATAACTTGAATACATTGTGCATTCTATATTGATCATTTCCTTTTCCACTTGATCCTTCCATGAGGCTATCACAGTCTAGTTCCTTACCTTTCATAGCAACTATATTGGCGATAAGTTGTCTTGTCATCGACGTGCTTACTGGATAACCCATGTAG
>CAZCMP010000012.1:0-10413 GCA_964500005.1 uncultured Thermococci archaeon | reverse complement strand
TTATTTGTTTTTATATTTAGTATATGATTCATTTAATCTCTCATTCTAATTTTTACAACTTTTCCTCTATTTAACTTTTTCATTACCTCTCCTGAAACTATTGCTTCCCCAACACCTATACACTTATTATTTTTTAAAACTATTACATCGTCTCCGGGGCGAATGTTATCTGAATTATTTATTATTCCTTTTGAAAAAATATCTCCTTTTAAATCAAAATCAATGCTAGCCCACAAAGAATCTTTTATTAATTCCCCTCCATTTACATTTACCTTAATTTTATTCTGGAATATTCCAATATTTCTTTTATTAAAAAGTAAGTTAGTTCTTTTTCTTCTTTCTTGATAATCAAAAGGTAACTGAAATTCTTTTTTAAATTGGAATGAAAACATTTTTTGAGCTTTTGTCCTATATTCATTTAAAGGCTCTTTATCCCAAAGAGATCTATTTGATTCAAGTATATTTTTTAATTCTTCAAGTGAACCATTTGTGTAATATATTTCGTATGGTAGCTTCTTAAGTGCCTCCAAATAAGGGCTGTTTTCACCAAAATGAGCTATAATGGCGGGATTATCCCATTTTTTTATTAATGAAAAAAGTAATCTTGAAAGACAATCCAACTCTTCTTGATTCCAATGCCCGGTAACGGGGATGTCATAGTCGGCATAATCTTCAAGCTCTCTAGGGACTACGGCTAATGGGGATGTAAGAATCAATTGGGATATATTGGCATATTTATCTTTTAATAACTCTCGTAGAAAGGAAATAATTTTGGTATGTGATTTGGATATCCTATATGGTTTTTTTGCACTACAAGGAAGCAACAAAATAATGTTTGTAGCCGGAGAATAATATTTTTCTATTTCATTTCTCCATCTCACTACTTGTGGCCTTTCTAAAGAAATGTCATCGATATAATATGATCTTTTAAATTCTCTTCTTAGATGAATCTCAAACAATTCATAAAACTCTTTGTATAAAATTCTTAATAATCTTCTAGAATCAACTGTCCCATTTGAGTACATCTCAACTAATTCTGGCAATGGATTTGAAAGATATTCATTGAAAAATCTTTCATTATTTTCTTCATTTAAAAATAAATCAAATCCGATAAATAAAAATATTGGAATTTCAAAATTTTTGGCATCTATGAAGAAAAGAGAAGAAGGATATTTCTGTTTTAATTTGAAAAAGAAATCAAGAAGAATCCTTTCATTTGGTATTCTTTTAAAAAAATATATTGATTTCTCAGGTATCGCATCTAATAATTGTTGATTTAGTTCATTATACTTTGTAAGATAAATGGGAAGGCAATCTCCTTTATTATCATTTATTATTGAGATATTTAAAGATGATAATTTTGTTGCTTCTTTTAGAGGTATGTCAAAAGGTATATGGATTAGTGGGACTGTAGTTAGGTCACATTTTATATTTTGATAGTCTTCATATACAAGATATGAAATAGGTTTCTGTATAGTTATTTTCCCAAATTGTAAGTAATTGCTATAATTTTTTAGAATAAATGGGGTATTCTCCACAAAGTTATTTACATTGACTTTTCCTAATCTATGACCATCCTCATAGAGAATTTCAAAAGAAGCACTATTTGCCAATTACATCATCCACTATCTCTTTGGCATATCCAATGTATTTTTCAGGGTTTAATGCGTCGTATATTTCTGATTCGGATAAAAGGTCTCTTATTTTGCCGTCTTTCTTAACGTTATCAATAAATTTTCCTTCTTTCATAGAAACGGTCCTCATTATTTCATGAGCTTCTTGTCTTCCCATCCCTTTCTCAACTAGTTTTAGCATTAAAACTTCTGCCAAATTTGAATACCCAGTTAGCTCTAAATTCTTTTTTACATTGTCCTCGTAGAATACTAGATTTGATAGAACTTTAATCGTTCCTTTAAGCATCTCATCTAAGAGAATAAATGATTCGGGATGTATAACTCTCTCACATGAAGAGTTAGTTAAATCTCTTTCATGCCATAAAGGATTGTTTAAAAGTGCAGGGAATACATTAGAATACATTACTCTTGCAAGCCCACATATTTTCTCACATGTTACTGGATTTTTTTTGTTTGGCATAGTTGAAGATCCAACTTGTTTCTTTCCAAATCCTTCGGCAATTTCCATTATCTCCGTTCTTTGAAGATTTCGTATCTCTAAAGCAAGCTTATCTAAAGTTGAAGCTAAAGAAGCTAATGAGAACATCACATCAGCATATGTGTCTCTTGATACAACTTGATTTGATATTTTTGCCATTTTAATTCCAAGTATATCCCCAACTTTTTTTTGTAATTCTGGCCCATCGTTATATGAAGCCATAGTACCAACAGCCCCGGATATTTTTCCAGAAACGTTGCTATATGAGAATTCAAGCCTATCTTTTGCCCTTCTTATTTCATCTAAGAAAATAGCAAATTTCATTCCGTAAGTGGTTGGTATTGCATGTTGCCCATGAGTCCTACCTACGCAAACTGTATCACGATACTTTTTTGATAAATCTTTTAGAATATTTTCAAGTTTAATTAAATCTTGGAAAACTATTTTGAATGCTTCAACAAATTGGAGTGCAGTTGCGGAATCATTAATATCATTAGAGGTTGCACCTAAATGAACATATTTACCGTATTCACCACATTTTTCAGAAAGTGAAATGACTAGAGCCATTATATCGTGGTTAATTTCAGATTCAATTTGTTTCATTCTATCAAGAGAAACATATTTTGTACTTGCTTTTTTGAAAATCTCATCTCCAGCTTCTTTAGGTATATGCCCTAATTCAGAATGGGCTTTTGCTATTGCACCTTCAACTAAAAGCATCTTATTTAGTCTCTCCTCTTCGTCAAATATTTTTCGCATATCAAGAGACCCGTATCTATTATCAATTGGATGAATCATTACAACACCTAATCTATTCTTCCAAATGAAGTTTATTAAGTTTTTTGAGAAATCCAGATTGTATCAAGAATCTACCGAAAGATATATGATTCAATTATATACTCTAATAAATATGGATATTGTAAATGTTATAGGTCTCACAGCCGCATTTCTTACAACAGTTTCATCGTTGCCCCAAGTCATAAAAACTATTAAGCTAAAAGAAACAAGAGAAATCTCATTCTGGATGTGGACCTTTCTTTCTATAGGAATATTTTTATGGCTAATATATGGAATTTATAGGAAAGATATGCCCATTATTTTGGCAAATAGTGTATCTTTATTCTTAGTATTAATAGTTTTAGGATTAAAAATCAAATATAAATAGATTTAATTCTTTTTATTGCATTCTTTAATCATTTCTCTTAGTTCCATCACTTCATCTACTACTTTCCACCCTTCCCCCAAATAGAGCGTATTAACTAATTTTTTTAAAAATTGGAGATTTGAGTCAGGGTTGTTAAGGTCATATTTAGATATTAAATTCAATATTTTTTCTAGAAATGATAGTGTAACGGGAAAATCTTCTTGAAGTAGTTCCATCAAATCATTTTTTATTTCCTCAGAGCAATTCAATACATCATCTGCAAATAAAAGTGCAAATTCCGCCCATCTGTCCCCTAACATGATTTCAGGGCCCCTAGTTAAATTATTAAAATTAGACTTTGCTCTTTTATCAATCATTTTTTGTGGATCGTGCCCAATATCTCTTTGAAGTTTGTAAAGAGGTAGGTGCTGAGCCAGAGAATTCATATTGATATCTAAGCCACTTTGTTTATTGTATTTATTAACCAATCCTTTGAATCCTTTAACCATTAGAATCCAATGCCCTATTTCGTGGGTTATCAGTAATGGATCAAAAGATTTTGGATTTTCAAGCCATATTGGTAAAACTACCTTTCCATCGAACACACCTGGATATGCACTATTAATTTCTCCTGGAATATGTTTTAACTCCGGATTGTCTTTTCTGTTTCCAAGCATCACTTCTATAGGGTATTCAAGAATTTCTTTAGATAATTCTTTCCATAAGTCTATTATCCTTAGGGTAGGTTCATCTGCCATATTTCTAATATAACTTTCAGATAGAGGATTCATTAAATCACCAATAATATTGATATAAACAATATAATCAATTCTTTCTTTCAAAAGGAATATAAAGATTATTATTAAACTTTAAGGTTTAATTACTATAACATAAATAATTTGCATTCATATATTCTATAGAAAATCTCTCTTGGATAGATTTTCTATCAGTTATTTTAAACTCTATTCAATAAAATCTATCTAGCAAGGGATATATCCCGCATCGATTAAATAAAAAAAATAGAAAAGTATATAAAATTAAAATTAAAATTGTGTGCATGGATAAAAGTCGTATTTTAAGTTTGATAGGAGGAATTATCCTAATAGTAGCTGCTTTTTTACCATTGTTTTATTTTGTTGATGGTTTTTATTCAAGCTTTGAGATTACATATGCCATACTTATGAATTTTACAAGTAATGAAACAATGCAAAATTTGTTATTACAAGTTAATCCTTCTTATGGCATGGCTGCGATGATTGTAGCCTTAATAGTTGCAGGTTTTTTCTTGCTTGTAATAGGGGGGTTGCTTGCAATTATCAAAAAATCTGGAGGCTCTGTTGCAGGACCTGGAGGAATGATAGTACTAACAATATCTGGCTTTCTTTACGCTGGTGCATTAATATTTGGACTTCTAGGAATAGGATTTTATTTGGGTTGGGTAGGTGCTATTCTATGTATCATAGGTGGGGCAATTTCTCCTGACAAAGATAAAAGCAAGATTAATGTTTCTGTTAATCAACAACAGAATGTTACAAATACCGGTACACCAATGGATTCAACACAAAGTTCACAAAACACTCCAAATACTTCTGACATTAAGTTTTGTAATAAATGTGGTTCTCAAAACAGAAAAGACACTTCATTTTGTGCCAATTGTGGAAACAGATTATAGGTTAATTTTTTTATTTTAATTTATTAGTTTATTCTTAATACTTTTCTTTACGAATTTCGTAATATTATGTCTAATTAAATTAGATAAGGGAAACATTTATTAGTTATTGCTATTATTTTTTTACATACTTCCACATGGGAGTACGAAAACGGAGGTATTAAGGATGAAAAGAATAGCACAAGTAAGCATAATATTACTCTTGGTACTAGCTGTAGTTGCAGCTAGTGGATGTACAGGTACAAAAAGCAAAAAGCTAATAGAAGAAGGTTATCTTACTATTGGAACTGAGGCCCAGTACCCGCCTTTTGAAATAAGAAAGGCAGATGATAGTTTCTATGGTTTTGATATAGCACTAGGTGAAGCAATAGCCAAAGAACTAGGACTCACACCAAAGTTTGTAGATACAGACTTTGCATCAATCATTGCTTCTTTAAACGCAGGTAAATTTGATATTGCAATGTCAGCAATGACAATTACTGAAGATAGAAAGAAATCAGTTAACTTCTCAGATCCATACTTTGATGCAGGATTAAGCATGGCTGTTCAATTTAACAGTGACATACAAACTGTTGATGATCTAAAAGGTAAAATAATTGGTGTACAACTTGGTACAACTGGAGACATATATGCATCAGAACTTACAGGAATCAAAGAAATTAAGAGATATGCTCATGCCCCAGACGCTTTTCTAGACATGAAAAACGGAAACGTAGATGCAGTAATTAATGATGACGTTGTTAACAAGCCAATTATTGCAAGTGATCCTACAGCATTCAAGGTCGTTGGTGATTTATTGACAGTAGAACAATATGGAATTGCAGTTCCAAAAGAAAATGAAGAGCTACTTTTGAAAATAAACGCTGCTTTGAAAAAGCTCAAAGAAAACGGAACCTATGATCAGATCTATGAAGAGTACATAGTTAACTGGTCTGAAGAATAAATAAAAGAAAAGGTGACCAAAGTGGTGGGACTTGGATTTCAATTTGATTTATTTGTTAAAATACTACCTGAATTACTTAGAGGTGCATCAATAACTATACAACTAACTGCATTCTCTGTTGCCATAGGTACCTTAATTGGACTTTTTGTAGGTATTGCAAGAATATCCCATTACAAGATTTTCAGTGCTCCTTCTGCCTTATATGTTGAAATTATTCGAGGGACACCACTTTTGGTCCAAATAATGATTGTTTATTATGGATTGCCGGCCTTGGGAGTCAATCTTGACCAGTACACGTCCGGAATAATAGCTTTATCTATCAATAGTGGCGCATATATTGCCGAGATATTTAAAGCGGGAATTAAATCAATTAAAAAAGGACAAACTGAGGCCTCAATTTCTTTGGGATTAAATTATATACAAACAATGAGGCATGTAATATTGCCACAAGCGACTAGAAATATCTTACCTGCTTTAGGAAATGAATTTATAGCTCTATTAAAAGATTCTTCACTTGTATCTGTTATAGCAATATCAGAACTACTAAGAAGAGGTATGATAGTGTATTCAAGAACTTACGATGCATGGACGCCTCTTTTAGGTGTTGCTTTAATTTATCTTTGTATAACTATACCCCTTTCAAGAGCAGTTCAATACATTGAGAAGAGGTGGGAAATCCATGATTAAAATGAAAAAATCGCATAGAAAATCCGAAGAGATTAATAACACTATGAATGGAACCCCCATAATAAAAATGACTCATGTTAAAAAGGCTTTTGGAGATCTAGTAGTATTAAAAGATATAAATCTTGAAATAAAGAAAGGAGAAGTATTAGTTGTCCTCGGACCTTCTGGCTCTGGAAAAAGTACCTTGATTCGATGTATTAACAGATTGGAGAAAATAGATGGAGGCCAAATAATATTTGAAAACAAGGATATCTACTCTCCAGATATGGATGTTCATAAACTTAGGGCAAAGGTTGGCATGGTTTTCCAACAGTTTAACCTATTCCCTCATATGAAAGTAATTGATAACATAACACTTTCCCCAATTCTTGTAAAAAAAGCCTCTAAAAGTAAGGCAAAGAATGAAGCATTGGAGCTATTAAAAAAAGTAGGTCTAGAAGATAAACATAATGCTTATCCTCATGAACTATCAGGTGGACAACAACAAAGAGTTGCAATTGCAAGAGCTCTTGCTATGAATCCAGATGTTATGCTATTTGATGAAGTTACATCCGCTTTAGATCCCGAACTTGTAAAAGGTGTTCTTGAAACAATGAAAGAACTTGCAAAAATGGGAATGACAATGATCATTGTTACTCATGAAATGGGATTTGCAAAAGAAGTCGCGGATAGAGTCATTTTTATGGATGAAGGTTACATTATTGAAGAAAATAAACCAAAAGAATTATTCGAAAATCCTCAAAATCCAAGGACTCAAGCATTTATATCAAAGATACTATAATAAACTATAAATATTTATTTTTATTAATTGTAATATGGTAAAAAAAACTTTACTGTTAATACTGACTTTAAGTATTTTGATATCGGGTTTAGGTTGTGTAAATCAAGTAGCCAACAAGGATTTAGAAAAAGATATACTCTACCAATACTCTACTATTGAAGCTCTTTTAGAAGGTATCTATGATGGCAATATGACTTTTGGGGAACTTAAGGCCCATGGAGACTATGGACTTGGAACGATAAATGCTCTAGACGGAGAAATGATTGAAGTTGATGGGAAATTTTATCAAATAAAAGTTGATGGAATAGCATATCCCATTGCAGATAATGAAAAAACACCCTTTGCAATAGTTTCATTTTTTGATATAGATAAATCAATTATAATTAAGGATACACTAACCTATGAGAAATTCACAACATACCTTGATGATAATCTTCCTAGTGATAATCTCTATTATGTGATAGTCGTGAAAGGTAATTTTGATTACATTAAAACTAGAAGTGTCCCTAGACAAAAATTTCCATATGTGCCTTTAGTTAAAGCTATTGAAGAGCAAAAAACTTTTGAATTTATGAATGTAAATGGAACTTTAGTCGGTTTCAGAATACCAAAGTATATAGGGAATATGAATGTTCCCGGATATCACTTTCACTTTCTTACCGAAGATAAAAAGGCGGGAGGTCATGTCTTAGAATTGACTATTCATGACCAGCAAGCATTTATTGATTATACGGATAACTTTTTTATGAAGGTCCCAGAAAACGAATTATTTTATAATCTAAATTCTGGACAAGATAAAGAGGAAGATGTCCAAACAGTTGAGAAAGGCAAATAAGCTATCATATAATAAAATAATATTTTCTATTACCCTTATTCCTTATAAATATATAAATCCAAATATTTAATAGATTTCATGAGTGTAAAAGAAGTTATATATGAAAGAAGGGCACATAGATCTTTAGAGCATATAGAAATAACACCAGAAATCATTAATTCACTAGCTGAAAGCGCACAACTTTCCCCTTCTTGCTTTAATAATCAACCTTGGAGATATATTTTTGTTACCGATCCATTAGTTCTAAAAGACATGTTTTCTGCTCTTTCAACGGGAAATGAATGGGCAAAAGCTGCGTCAATGATCATAGTTGTATTTTCTAAAAAAGAAAATGATTGCCTAATAAAAGGTAGAGAGTATTATTTATTTGACACAGGAATGGCTACTGCATTTATTATTCTCAGGGCAACTGAGATGGGATTAGTTGCACATCCTATAGCGGGATATAGTCCTAAAAAAACAAGAGAAATCTTAGGTATCCCAGAAGAGATGAATGTTATAACTCTAGTAATTGTAGGAAAACATTCCTCCGAAATGAATCCACTTATGAGTGAAAATCAAAAAGAAGTAGAAAAAAAAAGGCCCGATAGATTAGCCATTGACAAAATTGTTTATATGAATATATACCCTGATGATTAAAATCTAGAATAAATAAAGTTTAAAAGCAATAAATATTAATTTAATAAAAATCCAAGTAAATTTATAAGTATATAAAAAAGAAATCTGTTAGATTCAATATTAATTTGGTAGTATTTCAATTAAATTAGGAGGATGTTGGATGGAAGATATTTCTATTGTTCTTTGTGGAGAAGCAGGACAAGGTATAGAAACTATTGAAGATATTTTAACTAGAGTACTAAAAATTTCAAAATATAATATATTCGCTGTAAAAGAATACATGTCTAGAGTTAGAGGTGGTGTTAACTCTACTGAAATAAGAGTATCTCCAAAACCCATTAGGGCCTATGTTGATAGAATCGATTTATTATTTGCTTTAAGTAATAAAGCTATTGACCATCTGAAAAATAGGACATCAGATAGTACATTAATCTTTGGAGATAAAGAAGCAATAAGTGATAATTCAAATTTGATAGATATCCCATTATCAAAAACATCTAAGAAACTTGGGAGTAACCTCTATGCTAACACTATAACTGCAGGAGTAATATGTAGATTACTTAATGTTCCAGAATATGATGTGAATACTTTTATCAATAAATACTTTGATAAAAAAGGAGAAGAAATAATAAATAAAAATCTTGAGGCCATAAAGGAAGGATACGAATTAGCCAATAAAATAATAGAATCAGGCATCAATATAAAAGTAAAAAAAAGCGATGATCTTTCTAGAGACTTAAGTAATGATATAATTATGTCTGGGAAAGAGGCAGTTACACTCGGGGCATTGGCTGGGGGATGTAACTTCATTTCTGGATATCCGATGTCGCCTGCAACTGGAGTTCTTTCTTTTATGTCTGCATATTCTAAAGAATTTGGAGTTATTGCTGAACAGTCAGAAGATGAAATCAGCGCAATTAACATGGCTATAGGATCTTGGTATGCTGGTGGCAGAGGAATGACTACAACATCTGGCGGAGGATTTGCTCTAATGGAAGAAGGAGTTAGTCTAGCAGGTATGGCAGAAACTCCAGTTGTTATACATATAGGTCAAAGACCTGGACCTGCTACAGGGCTTCCAACAAGAACTGAACAGGGAGATCTTGATCTCTCATTATACTCTGGTCACGGTGACTTCGCACGATTAATATTATCCCCTGGCAGCATAGAAGATTGTTTTTATCTATCCAAATATGCATTTTCTATAGCGGATAAATTCCAGATGCCGGTGTTTATACTTACAGATCAATATCTATTAGATTGTCAGTATAATTTATCTTCTTTAGATTATAATAAATATCCAATAAAAAGATATGTGGTAAAAACTGAAAAAGATTATCAAAGGTATCAATTTACACATACAGGTATTTCACCTAGAGGAATCCCTGGATTTGGAAATGGACTAGTAATACAAACTGGAAATGAACATGATGAAACTGGTCACACAACTGAAAATGCTATTTTAAGAAAAAAGATGGTCGAGAAAAGATTAAACGATAAACTCAATCAACTCAAAAATGAAGTTATTTATCCAGAATTACTCGGAGGTAGGGCATACAAGTATCTTTTAATAGGTTGGAGATCGGAAGAGCACACGTCTGAACTCCAGTCACGAGATTCCATC
>CAZCMP010000011.1:15485-29096 GCA_964500005.1 uncultured Thermococci archaeon | reverse complement strand
CAGGCCCGCTTTCTTTTTGTTTATTAAGGGGTATGTTGGCCTCCCTCAGTAATCAATAAAGGCCATTTAATCGAAGCAAATAAAAATAGTAATCACCAAAGAAAATAGAGTTGATTAAAAATGTTGGAGTTTATTATATTCCTTATATTAGTGCCAATAATCATAACCTTAGTATTGCGTTTCAGTCGATATGATGAAAAGCTATAATATAGAAAAGTAGGAATTAAATAATGGCTGACTGTAGAATAAATCTAACCGATAGTTATTTTAGAATGACTCAAAATTTGTTTTAATGTAAAATACGCCATTATATAATATCTTCTTCTTTTGACTTTACAATATCTAAATCTTCTTCAAGTTGTTTTATCTTCTTTTTGTCCTTGATTAGACTGCCAATTATAAGGGAGAATATTGCAACGCCCAATGCATTCGATAAAGTCATAGGTATCAGTACAATTTTAACGACTTCTAATGCTTGGTCAAAAGGCCTTGCAAGGATTAAGGTAATCCCCATATGATATAATTCTATTAAAACTGCTATAATTGTTGCATTATATGCTCCAACAAATTCTTTATTATTATATTTATATATTAGCCCTCCAATAAGGCCAGCCGAAACAGTTGCAATTGAGCAGGGAAGTGCAGTAAAACCTCCTCCAAAGAATCTGTTTATTCCGCCAATTAATCCAGCTCCAAGCCCTATAATAGGTCCTCCTATAAGTCCTGCTACAAGTGGCCCTATATCCCGAATATTTGCTATAGCATCTGAAGAAAGTTCTACTCCAGAATAATTTCCAAATATTGAAAAAGCACCAAATAAAAGAATCATAATAATTTGATTCTTATATGTGAACTTTTTTTCTATAACAACTTGCTTAACATGATCAAAAGAGCTTACAACAACTGCAATTACTGTGACCATAACAGATACTTCATTTATTAGTAAAAAGAGTATATTAATTATTTCTTCAGTATCCACAGGCATAAATAGAAATGAATCTTTAAAAATCTTGTTGTATTAATTATGTAGTTTATAATCAATGATAAAAAATAACTTTTATATTATTCAATAAATTAAATTTTTTTAATATTAATCTATAATTTCGTGTTAAGCAATGCTATCTTTTCGAATATTTTTTTTTCAGTTTCCGTTTTATTATTAATGTCTTTAATTTCAAAATATTTTTTTATGAAATCCTTATTGTATTTTCCAGGCGCAATTGGATTCCCTAAGATCTGAATAATCTTCTCTTTATTTTCTTCAGTTGTTATAATGCCTATTCTATTTAATCCTTCCTTTATCCCAAATTCTAAAGCTTTGGAAATTTGTTTTTCACCCGATAATCTAATTAAATACTCTAGTGTGAAATCATCAGCAAAGTTTGATTTAATTTCAAATGCCTTATTTGTTTGGTACAAAGCCATGTATATGTGATTATATCCATAAGTCTTACTTTCATCAAAAATAACATTTGCCCCATTTTTCTTTAGTATTTCAATTATCTTTTTTGCATCTTTTATTTGGGATTCAAATACCAGTAACATGATTGTACTATAATCTCTTTTCTTAAAAAATTATCGTTATACATTATTACTAAAGTTTATAATTGGTAATACTTTCTGGAAATCTAAAAGAAGTATTGTTTATCATTATTAACCGAAAACTATATATAGTAGTTAACAAAATTAGTATTTACTGGATAACCCACATGAAAGACAATGATTATCCATAATGATAACTCGTGAGCGATATTACAATACCACTATTGAATTATCCAGAAGATAGATATGAACTGTCCGTATAATATCTGAATAATATTAAGGTGATATAAGAATGATACAAGAAGAATATAAAGAAGATATAAGGATAAGTTTTGAGAAATATCCTGATAACCGAAACTCTTATATATTAGTATCTCCTAAGTATTATACAGATACTAGAGGGACATCAATGAAACTCATATCAGTACAAGTACCAGAAGCATATATGAATGGATTGGATGAGTTGGTTAACTATGGATACTTTCCTAATAAGAGCGAAGCCATAAGATCAGCGATCAGAGACATGCTAAAGAACGAACTTGGTGGGTTTAGATCACTCAGAAATGAGGGCATATCTGGAAAAATAAAGTAAATAATAAAGAATAATTTATATGATTGGGGGTTTTATATGAAAGGCATCTTGGAAAATGCTTCAAGATTTACTCAAACTAATAACTTTGAAGAAACTGTAGCTGAATTAGAAGGCATTGGACACGCTAGGATAATATGTGCGGGATGTGGCGGTGCCGGTAATAATACCATAAATAGACTTTCAATGCTTGGAGGAGTAATGGGCGCTGAAACAATAGCTTTGAATACAGATAGACAGCACTTAGAAAATATCCAAGCGGACAAAAAGTTTGTTATTGGAAAAGAGCTAACAAAAGGTCTTGGAGCAGGGGGAGATCCTAGCATTGGCTGGGAAGCCGCTCAAGAAGATAGGCATAAATTAAAAGATCTTTTTAAAGACGCAAATTTAGTTTTCGTCTCTGCAGGTATGGGAGGCGGAACAGGAACGGGAAGCGCTCCGGTAGTTGCCGAAGTTGCTAAAGAATGTGGTGCTCTGGTTGTAGGGGTAGTAACATTACCCTTTAGGATGGAGGGGTCTCACAGATTTGAAAAAGCAATTCAAGGACTTGAAGCTTTTAGAAGATACGCAGACACAGTTATCACACTAGATAACAATAAACTACTACAACTTGTTCCGAACATGCCAATTGATTACGCATTTAGTGTATCTGATGAAGTTCTAGCCGAGATGGTTAAAGGAATCACTGAAACTATTACACAACCAAGTCTTGTTAATCTAGATTATGCTGATGTAAGAACAATAATGCAAGATGGCGGAGTTGCAGTAATAGGTGTAGGAGAATCTAATACAAAGAATAGAGTAGAAGAGGCAGTCCACGAAGCAATGACTTGCAAGTTACTAGACGTTGATTACAAGAATGCAAAAGGTGCTCTTGTTCATGTTTCAGGTGGTAGCAACATGACCTTAAACGAGGCCAACAGAGTTGGAGAAATCGTTAACTCAATTATGGATCCTGAAGCAAAGATAATATGGGGAGCAAGGGTTGATGAAGGTCTAAAAGATTCAATGAGAGTAATGCTCATCATGACTGGAGTAAAATCGCCGTTCATATCTGGAAGAGCTGCAGATGGGGATATAGAACTGCAACCATTTGAAAGAGATGCAAGAAGAAAGAAAATGGGCGGCGGAGAAGGCTTTGGACGAAGCATCGACTGGGCTAAATATGGAATAGATGACTTATTTAGCTAAAATAGTTGTTAATCCATTTTATTAATTATATTCTAATTTTCTTAATTATAATTAAAATTTATTTTAATAGATTAACGACCGCCAACTCCTCCACCACCGAAGCCGCCTCCACCACCGAAGCCGCCTCCACCACCGAATCCACCACTACCGCCTCCACCGCTGCTAGGTGGGGTATAAGAAGAGATTGGAAGAAAAGATCTGTTTATTGTGTGGTAAGGAACTATATTTGTTTCTTGCATATTAATATTCAAAGCTTTCATTGCAGCTTCAACTTTGTCCCCTACCCCAAGTGCCGTTCCATAAACAAGCCATTCTCCCCACATCAGAATATCTTCTGGAGAATATTTCTTCATCAATGCAAGGTCTGATAAAAACTTTCTAAAAGCATCCCATTCAAGCTTTTCTTTATATGAGTCGTTTTTCCATATACCAAATAATGTTGTTGGAAAAGCTATTGCAATTATTGATTGAATAACTATAATTATGGAAGAAATAAGAGAACTCAAGGCATTAGTTGCGAAGGGTATGAATATCAACATAACAATAGAAATTATTGCAAAGATTACTCCAGAAATCAATATTGGAAGAGGCCTACTTCTTCCTTCAACTATATAATTTTTGATAATCATTCTATCAGTTGATTTAACATTAGTAATACTATTTAGGGATGATTGATAATTTAATATAGTCATTTGATTCATAGCATTCCTTTTTGCACTCTTAGCCAAAGAGTCTATTGTTTCGGTATCGACTATTCCATCATTACCTACTCGCTCAATGAATTGAATTACTTTTGTTTCAAAATTGTCAAGATCATTTTTGTCCAGTAGTTTTATTGTAATAAATTTTGGATTTGCCTTTTCTTTAATTTCAACCTTGTTCCTCTTATGCAGATCTAAAAGGGTCGCATAGAAAGCATTTGTGTCAAAAGTATTTGCTTCACCTTTGAATAGAAGATTTACTACCCAAGGTTTCAATTTGTCGTTGGGAACAAAGCTCAGAAATTCAGGAACTGTAAAACTTTTTTCTTTCCCATGCCTATAATAGATATATAAAAATATTAATGGAACTAATATAAGCAATAGACTTGTTAAAAGATAAATTACTCTTGAAAAATAGAAGGGAACCGTGTAGAGTAAATTACCCATCTCTGTTTTCTGTCTCACGCCATCTATTTTTTCTGGGAAACCATTTATCAGATTAACATATTCAGGTTTTAAAAGAAGTTCAATCTCTAAAAGTTCATTTTCTGGCGAGGCCCCACTAATAAAAATATTATCTTGATCTTCAGAAATCTTAAGAGTTGGGGGGCGTGGATAAACTTTTACTATGTACTCTTTAGGTAGAGTTATCATGAATTTTTTAATAGGTATATGCTCTCTCTGAAGTTTTAAGTTCAAATGACTTACTTCATTGTCATATTGGATTGGTGGGTGTAGAATATATTTTATTTCTATTGTGTATTTGCCTTTATTATAGTATGAAGGATTATAAGCCCCCACTTCGTTAGTATAAGCCAGCGAGTCTATGGTGTACTCATAAGATTCATTACCGTATACCCTTACATTACCTACATAGTCCTTAGCATATCCAATAGTTCCAGTTGGGTATTCGACTCCAACAAATTCAATATATGGCCTTCCAACTTTTTCGAAAGAGAGTACATCATCCCAGTACCTAAAAAGCATCCTATATTGTCCAGAATTCTTTACATCGAAAGTGTATCTTTCAGTTAGTGTACCATCTGAAAGAAAAGTAACCTCATAGTTATCAACTACAAGGTCGCCTTCAAAAATGACAGGGCCTTTTGGCAGTAACAATAGAGTTGTCGAACCTATCAAAAGTGTAATTAACACTAGTATAGTAATTTGTTTTGTTTCTGCCATACCCTCATCTTCTAAAATTCAATTTTTGGTCTTGTTTCTATAGCTTCTTCAAATTTAAGATATTCTAATTTTATAAGCCCAATAATCCTTCCAACTATATTTGAAGGTATTGTGTCGAGCATAGTATTAAATTGCTGAGCTATATTATTATAGGTATATCTTTGTCTTGCAATTTCATCTTCTACAGTTTTCACTGATTCCATTAAGTTAGTTACGGTAGTTGAGGTTTTAAGGTCTGGATAATTCTCTGCTACAGCAATAAGTCTTCCTAGTATGCCTGCACTTTGACGGTCAATTTCACTTATAGCTTCAGGTGAGGCACTTCCAATGCTTGCACGATATTTTGTTATATTCTCTAAAGTTTCTTTTTCAAATTTTGCATAACTCTTTACAGCACCTAAAAGTTGGTCAATCATATCAAGACGCTTTTTGAGGGCAACTCTTATTTGTCCTAGAGTTGCTTCAGCTGAATTCTTCAATGCAAAAAATTTGTTGTAGATGCCAACAAATATTCCTATAAGAATAAGTGCTATAACAACTACAACCCCCAATATTAATAAAATTGCTATTTCCATAAAATCTCCAACTATGTTTATATTATGTTATTTAAGTAGTTTTCGGAAAAAATTTTTTAATATTTTTAAAAAAATATGGCATGTTAAGGTATTATTTCAGGTCCAAAATATTTCTCATATTCAAAGTCGTTAGAATTAATTATGCCTTTAGTAATCAGTTCTTTTATTTCGGGCATTATAATTCTCAACTCATTAATCAGATGTTTAATAGTATTACAAATTAATTCGTTTCCTTTCTCTGGCCATAATTTTAGATAGCTCCAGTAAAGACATCTTCCACCACAAATGTATTTAATTTGACAATTATTGCATCTTTCTGCAATTGGAAACCTCTTTAGGTTTTTAGGTTCAGAATTTAAATCCCCTGAAATGAAATCTTCAACCCAACTCATAATAGGGCATGCTACTAATTTTCCGTCTGTACGTATAGCATAACCGCTATGGCCCGCCCCACATCTAAGTGATGATTTTTCATTATTTAGGAGGCTATTGACTATTCCAAGGAAAGGATAAAGTTTCAAAACTTTTTTATTTCTGATACTATTCATCCAGAAATCAATAAGCTTTGCAATTGAATTATTGTACTCTTTTACAAATAAACTAAATTTTTCTTTATCATAATCATATCCATAAAACCCAGCATCAATTTGCCAGTGAATTGATGAAAATCCAATACTAATTAGATGTAATACTTGATCGTAGATATCGGGAGATTCTATACTCAAGGTCATTCTAGCAATAATCTCCCCAGAATAACTATTTTCTTTGATTAGCGAAATGTTATTCATTACCAAGTCATAAGTTCCTTTACCCCTATTTCTATCAGTTGTTTCTTTGTCACCATCAATAGAGACCAATATTTTGTCAATTCTATTCAGATATTTTATTGGAAGTTTATCTAGAAGCTTTCCATTTGTCTGCATTCTATAAGGCACATCAATATTATTCATGATTTCTTTAATTTTATTTATTTGAAGCAAAGGTTCGCCACCGTAAAAAATAATTACTGGATTTTTATCCTTTGCAATAAATTTTTTTAGAGCATTGACATCAATTTTACTAGATTCAGGTGACGACAAATCAAGTTTGGCCTTTTTTTCAATATCCGCATCAAAATCATTCATTGATTTTTCATAGCAGTATTTGCACTGTGAATTGCATTTGGTTGTTAGTATGATGTGGTAATGCATTATGTCAAATGCTGATTGTCCGTTTAAATTACTAATCTTTGTTATAATTTAATAATCATATATTTTTACGTTAGTTTTATATTTATCATACATATGGATAATAAAGAATATTGATGTTGTAATGCCTATGAAAAACTCTAAAGCTAGAATTAAAAAAATATTGCCATTAGGTTTACTCGATAAAATTAATAGAACTCAGTTTGGTTATAAGAGTCTTGGGATCACATTTATCATTGGATTATTAACCTTTATAATTTGGCTTCCACCTAGAATTGGAGGATTTTTTCAGTTGTATATTTTCATTTCAAAAATATCTGCTTTGATTGGAATCTGTCTTCTTTCTCTTACAATCTTTTTATCATTGAGATTACATCTTCTAGAGTCAGTATTCGGAGGTTTAGATAAGGTATACAAAGCCCACCATTTAATTGGGCAGATAACCTTAATCATGATACTATTACATCCAATCTTCTTAATAATTCGAGTATTTCCGAACTGGAACTTTATTGCGTTGTATCTTGTCCCAGGATTGAATATACCTTTTACTTATGGAATTGTATCTTTTTACTTATTGATAATTCTTTTGATATTTACCCTTGTAGTAAAATTACCCTACAAAATTTGGCATCTTAGCCATAGGTTTATGGGAATTGTTTTGATCCTAGCAACTTGGCATGCAGTAGCCGCAGGGCGAGATATAGCACAATACCCGATACTTCGTGCATGGATTCTTATCTTTGCAGCAATAGGTATTTTTTCTTATATCTACATGCTATTCTTCTATCAATTAATTGGGCCTAAATTTAATGCTGAAATAAAGGAAGTAAAGGTTAAAGAGGACATTATAGAACTCAAATTTAAGATACTTAAGAAAAAAATGAATTTTTATCCAGGTCAGTTCATTTTTATTAAATTCTTAAATATAAAGAACTCTTTTGAGATTTTTCCATTTTCAATATCAAGCTCAAATAGTGATGAATTGATTCGAATTTCAGCAAAAAAATCAGGCGACTTTACTTCTTATCATTTGCCCAATGTCCGTGTTGGGGATAAAGTCTTTTTTTATGGGCCTTATGGTAAATTTGGTGAGAAATTTCTTTTTGAGGATAAGGACATGATATGGATTGCAGGAGGTATAGGTGTAACCCCTTTCCTTAGTATGTTAAAGTACGAGAAAATATCTAAGAAGAATAAAATTGATTTTATATGGGTATCTAAAGATAAAAAAGATGTAGTTTATGACAAAGAAATAAAAGAAATGATAATAAACAAAAATAATATTGATTACAGAATATGGCTTTCGAAGGATCTTGGAAGAATTTCTGCAGAGGCAGTAATCCAATTATTTAAAACAAAAGAAACTCTCTCCAATAAATTAATCTTTATATGCGGCCCTAATCAAATGATGATGGAACTTGCAGATCAATTCATTAAACTAGGTGTTAAACCAAGACATATAGTTTTTGAGGATTTTAACTTAATTTAGGGATTTCATGATTACTTTTAAAGAATTAAAAGAAAAAGCAAAGAATATAGAAACAGATATTTATGCACTCTATAAGGCTTATAGAGACCCAAGGGTCCCTTGGTATGTAAAAGTAATAATTCTGTTTTTATTGGGGTACTTTATCAGCCCTATTGATTTAATTCCTGACTTTATACCTGTGATTGGTTATATAGATGACATTATTATTATATCCCTTACAATATACCTGATAATTAAATTGATTCCAGCCGAAGTTTTTCAAGATTGTAGGAATAAGGCCGTATGTGAACCAATAAGTGTGAAATCAAAATGGATAGTTACCTTTTCAATAGTTATAATTTGGTTTGTTGCAATCTATATGGTACTAAGGTTCTTATTTCCTTCTTTTTTAATTTAATTTATTCTAAGGACAACTCACATTGTTTACAATATGTTAGGGCGCATACAGGATTATTAAATTTCCACTTTAACCCCCATTCTTTAATTTCTTGAATTATATGGATAAAATCCTCTCCACTTTCAGTTAGAGAATATTCACATTTAATAGGAATATTAGTATTATCGATATTTTTACTTATTAGCCCTTGATCTTCTAGTTCAGAAAGTCGGAGTGAAAGAATCTTTGGTGTAATCCCATTTAATCTTCTTTTTAACTCATTGAACCTTTTTTCTTTTACCTCTCCTCTATAAAGCTCCAACAATATTAGAAGAGACCATTTTTTTCCTACAATATCTAGCGTATTATAAATTGTACACTCAGTCATAGTATCCAGTTAGAAACTTACTAGTTTATATAGGTATCTATTATATATCTAGTATAGAAAAGATACTGGTGTTGAAATGGTAAAAAGGGAAATAATCAAAATTAACGAAGAGAAGTGTAATGGATGTGGATTATGCGTTCCAAATTGTCCAGAAGGGGCCCTTCAGATAATAGATGGAAAAGCTAGATTAGTCAGTGATTTATTCTGTGATGGACTTGGTGCTTGCATTGGAAATTGTCCTGAGGGAGCTATATCCGTAGAAGAAAGAGACGCAGAAGAATATGACGAAAGAAAAGTTATGGAGAACATAATTAAACAAGGTAAAAATACTATAAAAGCTCATCTTAAACATCTAGAGGATCATGGAGCGGATAAATATCTAAAAGAAGCTAAAGATTTTCTCAAAGAGAAAGGCATAGAAGATCCAACAAAAGGAAAAACATCTCCTGCTAGAACATCTTGTCCAGGTTCAAGAATAATGGATTTCTCAGAAGAAGAATCATCAGCAAATGAAACAGGAAAGAGATCTTCTCAACTTAGACAATGGCCAATTCAACTTCACTTAATATCGCCAAATGCACCATATTTTATTGAAAAGGATGTTTTGTTAGCTGCTGATTGTACGGCGTTTTCAATAGGCGATTTTCATAAAGATTTTCTTAAAGGAAAGCGTTTGATAATAGCATGCCCAAAACTAGATTCGAATAGAGAAATATATGTAGAGAAAATAAGGAAGATGATAGACGAAGCAAAGATTAATACATTAACGGTCTTAGTAATGGAAGTTCCTTGTTGTTCTGGCCTTGTACAGTTAGCAAAAAAAGCTTTGGAAAGCGCAACTAGAAAGGTTCCAATAAAATTAATCGTTGTAAGTATTAAAGGAGATATAATAAAAGAGGAGTGGCTATAATGGAAAAAAGTTTTTGGAAAGATTTGAATAAAACTATGCAATTCCCAAAAGAAGGTATTTTTAGTACGGTATTAGCTATGTCAAAAACATACAACTATACCCTGATGTGCCTATCTTCTGGAACAAATATAGATACCCATACTTCAACTAAAGCAGGAATAGTGCAGGTACTAAGTGGTACGGGTACCTTTACTCTTGGTGATGAAGAGATAGAAATGGTTCCAGGAGTATTTATTTTCATGCCTAAGAATGCACCGCATTCTCTCAAATCAAAAGAAAATCTAGCAATATTATTGGGACTAACAGATTAAATTTTTTTTCTTTCTTTTCATGAAAACGCATATATAATAAAAAATAAGATAGTTTGTGAGGGATAAAATGGAAGACGATAGAATATCTTATCATGAATCTGTTAAGAAAATTTATAAAAGAATTAAAAATGACGATGTAACTAATATATGGAATAGATACGAGGCCCAAGGATTTGGGGGAGATCCAGATAAAAGATGCCCCTTTTGCCAAGGAGGCACCAGATGTGATCTTTGTTCCAATGGGCCATGCCGTTCTGATGCATCTATTGATAAGAGGGGTGTTTGTGGAATCACTGCAGATGGTATGGCAATGAGAATGATGCTTTTGAGAAATGTTTTGGGAACTTCTACGTATCAGTATCATACAGAGCAAACAATAAAAACACTAATTGCAACTGCCAAAGGTGAAACTCCTTTCCAAATAAAAGAGCCAGAGAAATTAAAATCGTTTGCCGAAAGACTTGGGATAGATACAAGCGGCAGCATTAATGATATTGCCTTAAGATTTAGTACTTTTGTTGAAGAGGACTTTAATAGGAAATATTCTGACCCAAGTAAAATTGTAGAAAAGTTGGCCCCAAAAGAGAGAAAAGAAACTTGGAAAAAACTTGGAATTTTCCCTGGTGGTGTACACGGTGAAATGATGCTTGCCACAAGTTCTTGTTTAACAAATGTAGATGGCTATTATGTAAGTCTTGCATTAAAGGCAATGAGAATTGGAATCGCTATGGCATATCAGAGCCAGATAATAAATGAGTTTACACAAGACATCCTATTTGGAATTCCAAGGCCTCATAAAATGAGAGTAGATTTAGGGGTATTAGATCCAGACTATGTCAATGTTCTACCAAATGGACATGAGCCTTTTTTGGGATTTGCAATGATTCAGCTGGCAAGAAAAGAAGAATGGCAACAGAAGGCTAAAGCTGTCGGTGCCAAAGGCCTTAGGATAATTGCAAATATTGAAACGGGCCAAGAAATTATTCAGAGATGGAAAATGGATGATGTGTTTTACGGATTCACCGGTAATTGGATTATGCAAGAAGCAATAATGGCAAGTGGTTGCATAGATATTTTCATCGCTGATATGAACTGTTCTATGCCTATTGACCCAATCTATGCAAAAAAATACAAATTCAAACTGGTTCCTGTAAGTGAAGTTGTAGCATTTGAAGGTATTAACGAAAGAGTTGATTATTTACCAAAAGACGCCGAAAAACAAGCTGCAACACTTCTACAGATGGCAATTGATAACTTCAAGGAGAGAAGAAGTTCGGTTGATCCTATTGTTGGACTTTCCATGAAAGAAGCTATTGTGGGATTTTCAACTGAAAGCATAGTTGATGCCCTAGGAGGAACAATTAATCCACTTTTAGACGCAATTAAAGATGGGACAATAAGGGGTGTAGCTGGGATGGTTTCATGTACTTCTTTGAGAGATTCAGGGCAAGACGTCCACACAATAAAAATGGTAACAGAACTGATAAAGAGAGATATACTTGTTTTATCTCTTGGTTGTGGAAATGGCGCAGTTCAAGTTGGCGGATTATGTAGTCTAGAAGCCAAGGATAAGGCAGGTCCAGGATTAAAGAAATTATGTTCTCTCTTAAATATTCCCCCCGTATTAAGTTATGGTACATGTACAGATACTGGAAGGCTTGCCGATTTGATTGGCGTAATTTCTAAGGCTTTAGGTGATGTCCCCGTAAAAGATTTACCAGTTGTTGCAGTAGCCCCTGAATATATGGAACAAAAGGCAACTATAGACGCCATATTTGCATTGGCATTTGGATTATATACATATGTTAATCCAGTTCCCCCTGTAACAGGTGGCCCAAATCTAGTAAAACTTCTGACAACAGATTGCAAAGATATCACAGGCGGATTATTGAATGTTGAAAAAGATGCCGTTAAGGCATCTGAAGATATTCTTTCACATATAGAATCAAAAAGAAAATCACTAGGAATATAACTTAAAATACTTAATTTTTTATATTTAATTCTCCTTTTATTTTTGGATGAAAATGGAAAATAAATCTTCATCAATTACAAAATATCCCGAAAAAATAAGTAAAAACACAGATTCTGAAATAAAAAATATAGAGGCAAAGAGAGACCTATGGTTAATAAAACAACTTGACTACTATGAAACGAATTTTACCATAAGTGATATAGATGAAATAAAAAAGAGAGTTTCTCTAGTTCAGGAAAATATAGTCCCAATACAAAGATTACTTCTTAAATATCCTGAAAGATGGCCAAGAATCAATAGTTCTCTTGAGTTATTTAAAGACAAATCTAAAATAGATTGGGAAAAAAGAAAAGATCAAATGGGATATCATTCTATTCCTGAAAAAGAACAGGAATATTTGAAGAAATCTTTGATGCTTACTAACCTAAGATTATCAAAACTTAAAGTTCCCTTACCTTCTCCAATATTTAATGCAATTTATAGATTTATAGAAAATAAAGACTTTGAATATCTTTTGGATAAAAAATCTATATCCTACCTATTAACTCTAACGGAAAAAGAGGATCCACCGTTAAACTGGGATAAGAAACTATATGTCTTTATGAGAAAATACTTAAGAAAAGAACTTCTGAGGTAGAAATATTCCATTAAATTATTAAGACTAATCATATTTTGAAAGTCTTCTTCTCTTAGCTTCAAAACTTTCGTTACACGATGTCATGACATTTTCCTTATAGTATGCTCTAAGTTTTTCCAAGTTTTTTTTCTTTTCTTCAATTTGTTCCTTTATAGAAGGTTCTTGTTTAGCAAGATATTCATTCTTAAGCGCAATAAGTTCTTTCTCCAAATCTTTTATTTTCATTAAAGTTCCAGATACTAAATCATCTGATTTCATTTTATCCCTAATTTTATTGGATTACTATACATAAAAATGTTTGTTTTTCTAAAAAAATAGAAATAAAAATAAGAGATTAAAAATATTCTAATATTTAGATTGATGGGCTACTTCATTAAAGCGTTAGCTAGTTTCATGCCGGCCTTTAACATTTCTCCTAGATTATCGTTTGAAGCTCTAGTTCTTGAACTAGTTCCTGCACCCAATAGCTGGCTTAGAAGGTCATTAGATTGGGAAGAACTTTTACTAGTTCCTGCACCCAATAGCTGGCTTAGAAGGTCATTAGATTGGGAAGAACTT
>CAZCMP010000011.1:0-15385 GCA_964500005.1 uncultured Thermococci archaeon | reverse complement strand
TTACTAGACATTTGTAGTCCTGCACTTATTAATTCATTTATGATATTTTCTCTAGATACGTTAGCTCCAAATTTTTGCATTGCCATTTGTATGCCTATTTTTAATATTTGTGCCAAAATTGCATCTTTAAGCGTTTTAGATTGTACTTCCTTTTGTGTCTGCGCGTAAGAAATTGTATTTGAGGTGACACTTTTGATGATATCTTCAATGCCTATTTGGTCCATTACACCGGCATTATTTGCGGCTTCCATAATAGAAGATATTAACTTTTCTCCATCAAACTCTTCTTTTTTTCCACTACTTCTAATAACGTATGTCATACGAATATCTATTTATTTAAAAGAATATAAAACTAACTGATATCTCTTTCAACACTAAGTTTTTATAATTTTCAATAAAATGCAAAACTTTATAAGTAACACGAAATTTAAAACAGTAACACTTAGGAGGTGTAACACTTGAAGAATAGTATCACTTTATTGTTAATAGCTATACTTTGTATTTCTTTGATGGCGGGGTGTGTCAATCAAGGTACCCCCGTAGACACAACAAATATAGACACGACAATAAAAATAGGAAGTCCAAATACAATAAAAGCTGCAAACTTTTTTGATACAAATTTGGCCATATTTATGAAAGTTTCAAATTTGACTCTAACTAAAATGGATGAAAACGGAAAGATTGTTGGTCAAATGGCCACCAGATATGAAGTATCAAATGATAATAAAAATTGGAAATTTTACATAGATCCAAACCTTTACTGGAGTGATGGAGAAAAAGTAACTCCCGAGGACGTCAAATTTTCAATAGAATATTATGCAAATAAAATACCTTATGCAGGATGGATCAAACAACGTGTTGAATCCGTTACTGTGATACCAGAAGATAACGCCGTTGAACTAAAGTTCAATGAGCCCTATACAAGAACAAATTTAGAATTCGCTACATATAATATACTACCTAAACACATTTGGGAATCTATTCAAGATCCAATTAACTATATCCAAACAGATAATTATGTAGGATGTGGGCCCTATTTTGTATCAAATGTAAATCTTGATTCTCAAATTGTAACTTTAAAGAAAAATCCTTACTGGAAAGGAAAACAATCGATAATTGATACTATTGAAATTCACATGTATAAGACTAATGACACTTTAGCACTTGACCTTGAAAATGGAAATTTAGATGTTTATTACAAATACGCAGGGAGTTACCCTTATTCTAATATAGAGAAACTGACAGACACAGGCAACTATGACATTATACAAAAAATGAACATTGGACTAGTATTTTTAGGAATGAATCTTGAAAGGCCACCTATGTCAGATATAAAATTTAGAAATGCAATATCTTATGCCATAAACTATGAAGAGATTGTTAAAATAGAAGCTTTAGGATATGGTTCAGTTCCAAAAAGAGGTTTTGCCCCTCCAACAATGGAGTTTTATAAAGAAACACCTAAATTAGAATACAATATCGAAGAAGCAAAACGATTACTTGAAGAAGCAGGTTATAAAGATATCAATGGAAATGGAATAAGAGAAACTTTGGATGGGAAGGACATTAAAATAATCATGCTCATCCGTTCAGACTATATTCGTTCTGGAGAACTAGTGCAAGATTATCTAAAGAAAGTTGGGATTGAAGTAACTCTAAAATCTGTTGATACAAGTACATGGATATCTTTAAAAGACAAGTATTATTATGACCTCACCATAACAAGAACAACGCCTTGGGGAATGCTAATGCATGCACAGTGGGGAACAGGGTACTTTGATTTAAGGAGAACAGGAGAGGGCGTATTGCACAACCTTAACGATCCAGAATTTCTAAATATATGCGATAATATTTTATCTACCGCAGACCCTGAAAAATTGGAAACATATGCACATGAATTACAAGACTACTACTCAGAAAATCTACCTGGAATAGCTCTTTATTGGAATGAAAATATAACCCCCTACGGAAAAAAATTCAGTGGATGGTATGTGGACCCTCTATATGGAATCTACAATACTGATACTTTCTTAAATCTTCAGAAGGCATCATAATGAATTGGTCAGAAGAATGGAATAGTTCAATTAAGCAATCAAGCTACCTAAGGATATTAAATGAAAAAGGTATGTCTAACAATGAATATTGGGAGCAATTGGACTATTATGATGAATTCATGAAGTATTCAAGATATCCTGACAAAATATTAGACAGGATATCTATTTTTGTTTCTCCTAAAGATATTGTACTAGACATTGGAGCTGGGACAGGTGCCTTTGCAATACCTCTCTCAAAAATATCCAATAAGCTGATAGCTTTGGATCCATCTTCACATCAACTTAAAATTCTAAAAGACAAAGCAAAAACTGCTAAATGCGATAATATCTTATACCTTGAAAAGGAATGGAAAAATGTTTCTAAAGATGAAATTGGGCATGTAGATTACTCACTTGCCGCATATAGTTTCTTTGAAGATGATATTTGTTCCTTCCTTGAAAAATCAATATCTATTGCCTCCAAAGGTATTTTCTTAGTTTTCAGGTCAGGACGCGGCGACCCTTTAAGAGAATATGTCTACGATAGGCAAAATTCCGTAGATTTTCTACATCTTTATAATATATTATCTGAAATGGGATATTTATTTAATGTAGAAATATTTAATTTAGAGTACAAACTTCCCTTATCTTTTGTTTATAGATCTTATCCATATACAAACAAAACAGAAGATGAAATATTCAACTATCTTAAAGAAAATAACAGACTAATCAAGAAACAAGATTCTTTTGAAGTTCTTTGCCAAAGAAAAGATGCTTTATTATATTTAATAAAATAGATTCTTAAAGGGATTAAATGAAAACACATTCAAAAAAAATAGCACGTTACTTGATTGCACTATTTGTTATTTTTTCTTTGAATTTTATTATCCCTAGATTAATGCCTGGGGATCCTATTACAAATCTTTTAGGCGAAGATTTTGTAATGACTGAAGAATCATTACAAGAACTAAGAGAAAAAATGGGGCTCGATAAATCTCTTCCAGTACAGTATCTTGATTATTGGGGTAATGTATTTAGATTTGATTTTGGTTATTCTTATCATTTTAAGGGACCAGTATCCTATATTATTATTTCAAGAATGAAGTGGACATTATTACTTCTTATACCATCAATAATATTTAGCGCAATACTTGGCTCTTTAATGGGATCTATTTCAGGATTAAAATCTTCTTCAAATACTTCTAAAGCACTTACTTTAATTGAATTGGCCTTCTATTCTACCCCTACTTTTTTCTTGTCGCTTATATTCTTGTATATGTTCTCCTTTAAACTAGGATTATTTCCCATTAAAGGATTTTATTCATCAGGAAGCATCTTGGATATAATGCACCATTTTTTCCTTCCCATAAGCATAATGACTATATTTCTTACTTCAAGAAATTATATGATTATGAGAGGTAGTGTAATCCAAGAAAAATCTAAACTATACGTTATATACGCAAAAGCAAAAGGGTTATCTGATCACCAAGTTTTGTTCAATCATATTTTTAAAAATGCATCCTTGCCGCTTTTGACCTTACTTGCCCTTGATTTTGGATTTATTTTAAGTGGTGCATTGTTTATTGAGATTATCTTCTCTATGAATGGAATGGGGAATCTTATCTATGAAGCATTACTTTCTAGGGATTATCCAATTTTATATGGTTCTTTCATGATTATCAGTATCATGGTTGTTTTAGCAAACGCCATCGTTGATATTTTGTATAATATAATTGATCCAAGGATAAGTGATTTTCTATGACGCACCATATAGAGGAACTTAAGAAGTTTGCAATTGCTAGAATAAATATTAATGTAATAGGGGTTTCAATATTTTTACTTTTTCTTTTAATAGCTATTACTGCGGGAATAATTTCGCCTTACAGTCCTTGGGAAAGATTTGAACCATATGTATCCCCAAATAATTATCATATTCTCGGAACAAATGATATAGGCAATGATATATTATCTGAACTACTTTTCGGATCCAGAGTCAGTTTAATAGTTGGATTTGGGGCATCTATTATAGCTACGTTATTAGGGATTGCCTTTGGAATAGTATCTGGTTATTATCGTGGATTGATAGATGAGATCCTTATGGCTATTACGGACATATATTTAATGATTCCAAGAATACCCCTTATTATAATCCTAGCCGCTTTAATTAGGCCTAGCTTTTGGTTGATAATGTTATTGATAGGATTTTTATGGTGGCCAACTACCGCCAGAGTTGTAAGGTCTTCAACTTTGCAGATAAGGGATGCTTCTTTCATTCTAAGTGCAAAATCCTTAGGTTTTAAGGACAAACATATTATTTTTTCAGATATTCTGCCAAATATAATTCATGTCATTATCCCGAAATTCATGTTGACAATTGCCTCTGCAATGTTTTCAGAAGCATCAATATCCTTCTTAGGCCTAGGAGATCCTACTATGAAAAGTTGGGGTATGATGCTTAATTTTGCATTTATGAAAGGAGGGCTTATTAATGAAATGTGGTGGTGGTACTTGCCTCCTGGGCTTTGTATAGTTACAGTTGTTTTCTCACTTATGTTGATAGGATTCTCACTTGAAGAGAAAGAAAATATAGTACTGGGGCTTGAGTGATGGGATGGAAATACTAGAAATTCAAGATTTAAATGTTAAATTTAATACCCCAATTGGAAATGTTTATGCTGTAAATAATGCTTCGTTTGCCCTTAATAGTAATGAAACTCTTGCTTTAGTAGGTGAAACAGGATGCGGGAAATCAGTCATTGCAAATACTATAATGAGATTATTGCCTCAAAATGCAAAAGTTTCTGGAAAAATATTTTATAAAGGGAAAAATATTCTGAAGGCATCTGATCGTGAAATTGAAAAAATAAGGCAACAAGAAATAGCCATAATATTTCAAAATCCTTCTTTATCCCTAAATCCCTTATACAAAATTGGAGGCCAGATTTCAGAACCTTTATTAGTACATAAAAAAATGAGTAAAAAAGAAGCATTCAATAAAACGAAAGAGTTGTTAAAAACAATGGGATTTCAAAATCCTTCTAAATCTGCAGAAATGTATCCACATCAACTATCAGGGGGTATGAATCAAAGAGTTCTTCTTTCCATAGCCATGACATTGAATCCTTCTATTATTATTGCAGATGAACCAACAAAAGGGCTTGATAATGACCTAATAAGAGATATAATTGAAGAGTTTAAAACTGTAAAAAGAGTTAATAATTCTTCCTTACTTCTTATAACCCACGATCTTTCAGTTGCAATGGAATTATCCGATAGAATTGCAATAATGTATTCAGGAGATATAGTTGAAATTGGAGAAACTAAATCCTTCTTTAAAAATCCCCTTCACCCGTATTCTGAGATTCTTTTGAATAGTTTACCCGAAAGAGGGTTTAATCCCCCTAGAGGCAGTTCTCCTTCTATGGTAAATATCCCAAGCGGATGTAAGTTTCACCCGAGATGCCCATATAAAAAGAATATCTGCAGTGAAAAAATTCCTTCTATTTATTCACTTGATGGAAGAAAAGTGAGGTGTTATTTATTTCAGTAATTGCCGATTGTGTTTCAAAATCCTATCCTTATGGAATACTATCTAAGAGATATGACACTATACTTTCAGGGGTATCTTTAGAGCTTACAAGAGGAAAGACAGTTGGTTTAATAGGCCCATCTGGAGTAGGAAAAACAACACTTGCAAAGATAATTATGGGATTGGAAAAACCAAACTTAGGTAAAATTATAATAGATGGCACCGATATATGGTCTGTACCTTTAGAAGACAGGAATAAATCTTTGAGAAAAATTAAAATGGTTTTCCAAGATTCTCAAGGATCTTTAAATCCTAAAAAAACTATAAAGCAGTCTCTTTATGAAACAGCAAATTTAATGGGAATTGATACTTCTAAAAGAGAGTCTATATTGATGGAATTATTCGATACAGTAGGACTTTCTTCAGATATTTTTTGCAGATATCCCCATCAAATTTCCGGTGGCCAAAATCAAAGAGTTGCCCTCGCAAGAATTTTACTAGTAGAACCTGAGTATGTTATTTTGGATGAACCTACTTCGGCTCTTGACATTGCAGTACAAGCACAGATACTTGAACTTTTGAATAATTTACAAAAAGAAATTAATTTCGGGTATCTTTTGATATCTCACAATATACCTTTAATAGAATTCATGTCCGATAAAGTAATAGTTTTAGATAAAGGTTCAATTGTTTTTGAAGGAGATACAAAAAAGTTCTGTAAATTCAATTCATTAAAAAATAAAAAATAATTTTAATATTATTCAATAAATATTTCTCTAGTTATTTTTTGTCTTGTCAAAATCTCTCCATGCATCTGCTATTCTTTTCTCAAGTTTGTCAAGGTCGCCTAAAATCATTTCTCTTAATTTTTTTGCTTCTATTTCTTTCTTACCTCTTGAAAAGGCTATGGCACTGGCAGAAACATTTTCAACCACGTCTTTTACCCATCTTCTGTTCATGACACCTGCTTCCCTTGCAGCAGCAAGAATTGAAGCTTTTAATTTCTCCTCATCAAACCTTTCTCTTCTTCCATCCCTTTTAATAACGTCTGTCATACACCTTTAATTAATACTCTCAAAATATTTAAAATTTACTATAAGATCCAATATCTATTAATTACTTAGAAATTCCAAGAAAAGATTGTCCCTCAAATCCTATAGATTTTCATCGGGACTATGGGGAGGCATAGATGGCTAGTCCTTTAGCCGTATTACTATAACATTCAGTTAGAGGTCTCTCCACCATGCTTGTGATATACACTTTTCACACGTGGATGTCCTTTCATTCCAGCATTCATCGCAACAAATATCCCCACATACTAAACACGTATGTGTATGCGTCGTATGACCGCATTTTTTACATTCATTCTCTTCAGAAACATAAACCCATTTACCAACAGAACTCATTTTTAACACTCCTAAATGTCCAACTGTTAATTAATTATGGGCTTTACATAACTATAAGGATTTGTAAAAAAACATGTAAAACATGTAAAAATTATACAGAAAAAAGTTCTCTTCCTTTATCAGTCAATTCTATAACTTTGTTTCTACCTTTAGTTATAACAGTTATATAATTAGAAGAGGTCAAGTAACCTATTCTTTTTCCAATTGTTGGCCTTGTAATGTCGATTTCTCTCCCTATATCCGAAAAAGTAGGTTTAATACCGACTAAATTCTTGTTATAGATATATTTTAAGATTTCTAACATAGCATCTGGGAGCTTTTCTTTTTCAATAGGCGTGATTTCTTTTGTTTCTTTTTCTATAAGTTTAATTTCAATATTGGTGAATACTTCAGGGTCAGCAGAAATAATTATAGTAATGCCTTTGAGGTAAGCTATCTCTCTTAAATGGTGTACAAAAGATAAAAATTTAATAAAGCCATTCTTGTACACTAGATAGTCTACTCTATCAATTAAAACAAAACTTTTTCTTGGTATCCCGTCCAAGTATTGTTCAATATCTGCAAATTCAGGGGATATAGATTCTCTTTTATCTTTTTCAGAAATCCAGATGTAGTTATATTTCCCTTTAATCTTACCACTATATTCGGATTCAGAGGATCTAGTAATTATATAACCAGCGTACCCTACTTTTAATAGATCATTAAAAGCTTCAATTGAGAATAGACTTTTTGTTTCCTTTACAAGGTAAATCTTTCCAGTTTCTAGATTAAACTTCATCAGTTGGCGTTTCATTTTTTCTTCTGCAAGTTTTCTCTCCGTTATATCCCTCACAATGCTTAAGACTACAGTCTTTTTCTTAAGTTTGATAATTTTACTACAAATTTCAACTGAAATTTGTCTATAGTCCTTTGCAATGACTTCAGTTTCAAAACAGTAATAACTCCTCTTCTTAAGCTCTTCAAACATCTCATTTAACATTTCAAGGTATTCTGGTGGGTGAACGTCCTTTGGAGACATATTTAGAAGTTCCGACTTGCTATATCCCAAAAGATCAGTTGCAATCTGATTTGTCTCAATAAACTTTCCATCAAGTTCATGAATTAATATTGAATCACTTGCATTATTAAAAAGAGTTCTGAACTTTTCTTCACTTTCCCTCAATGCTTGTTCTGAATACTTTCTCTCTATAATATGCCCTAATTTTTCCACTATCGCATATATTAATTTTCTTTCAGCTATAAGAAATGGCCCCTCTTCAACTTCTGGCCTTTCTTCAAGATAAAAGACTTCAAGCTTTCCTATATTTTTATTATAATAGTTTATTGGAGCACTTAGTTTCCAAGGAGTTTCTTTAAAATTGATTGTCTTAAATTCTTGTCCATCAAGCTTAATTCTAGCACAGGCTATTTCGGGGTACTTGTATCCTAATGGTATTTTTTCCACAATTTTTTGGAATAATTCTTCAATAGGTATATCTGCAACTTCATTTACCTTAGAGATATCGTATAGACAGTTAAGTTCCTTTACCCTCTCTTTTAGATTATCAAGGAGAAAATCTTTTTCTTTTTCAAGCTCCTCTAATCTATTTTTTATTTTTTCAAGCTCAGCTATCTTTAAACGCTGTGCATTAAGCTCTTTAATAATCTCTTCCTTTGGCATGTCCTTATCCGATATCAATTAATCACTTTAGTAATTTAATAGTCTAAATTAATTGTAACTGCAGCGTTTGTATCAAATATGCCCTCAGCTTTAAAAGGATTTATATAAAAAATAATTTATTATTTATTTTGAGATTATATTGATTTTATTCTAACAGTAACAAGCAAAAACTTGTAAAGCACATATCCTCTTTGGGAACCACTTTTAGGTCATATCCAGCATTTTTTGCAGTCTGGAAGACATCTATACCCACACCTTCCATTGAGGGCCTTGCAATTCTTCTGTAAACACATCTTCTTTTGTCAAATAAAGAGGGGGTTTGAACTTGGTCAGCACTACAGTCGTCACATAATTTACATGTCCCCGCACCATATGCAAATGCTTTATATAATCCGCTAAGGAAAGCTTCTCTTTCCAACTCTGCCATTAGTTTCTGAATACCTCGCCATTCCATTCTGTCTTTAATTTCCCCAAATTTTACTATCATAGCTTTTCTGTATTCTTTCAATCTTTTCCTGGTCTCTTCGGGGGATTGGACGTAAGGTGGGCATGTATATTTCTTTCCGTACTGGGTACATCCAAATTCACACTTTTGTCTTACCCAATCATTGACAGAAATATCCTCAATTGGAATTATTTTTGCAGAGGTTGCGCCTTTACTGATTGCCATCTGAATTATTTTGTCGTATATTTCTTTCAATTTATCACTTTTATTAAGATAAAACCTAGATTTATATAGTTTCCTAATTATAATAGCATTAATTATAAAAATGTGGAAGATAATTATCCATTGGTGATGAAATGGAATTACCCCAGAATATTATAGATTTAATCCAGCAACAGCATCTAGCATTTGTTTCAACTTCAACTACGAATGGAATGCCAAACGTATCTCCAAAGGGAAGTATATCTGTGATAGATAAAAGCAGATTAGTATTTGCTGAAATTGCTTCACCTCACACAATATCAAATCTTAAGAGCAATCCAAATGTATCTTTGTACGTTCTTGACAGAGAAAATAATAAGGGTGTTCAGATAAAGGGAAAGGCAACTCTGATGAATTCTGGCCCGATTTTTGAAAATATAGCCAAAGCTTTGAAGGAGAAGATGCCACAACTTCCGCCGGCAAATTATGCAGTTTTAATTGATGTCACAGAAATATTTCCATATAGGATATAAATATTTTTTATTCTATTTAATTTTTTTATTGGCCATACTTCTAATAGGGGTATTGATTTAATTATTAGTATATTGACTATGATTATAATTATTTCAGTATTTGCATATTATTGTTCCATCAGACATTAAATGACACATTCCAATAACTTTGTCAAGGGATATGACAAATCCAATTCCCATGCCTGGCTTATCTAATCCACCAGCCTCACTGATTGCTTTTAGAATGGTATCAGTTTGCTGTTTGCTGACCACAGTTAAAATTATCTCTTTTTCTGGCTCTATTGGAATACCAAAGATCTTCTGCTGCTCGTGAATTCCAGTTCCCCTACCAAAAACAACAGTTCCACCCTTTGCGCCAGCTTTAATTGAAGCTTGGATTATTTGTTCCGAGAATCCTTTTTTTACTATGGTCACTATCAGGTCGCATCCTTTTTTTTCATCACTCATTTCTTAAACCTCCTTTATAACGAATAATTAGTCCAAATACCATTACAGGAATTATAGGGGCTAATGCAATAAGAGAGATAAGGCCAAATCCATCAATTAATGTATTTCGTCCTTGCATAGCCGAAGCAGCACCCAAAGCCATTGCCATCAAAAAAGTCACTGCCATTGGACCAGTAACTACTCCTCCTGAATCAAATGCAATAGCAATGTATTCTTTATCAGAAAAAGCAGTTAGTAAAAGAACAATGGAGTAGCTTATAATAATGATTATTAAAAGATTTAAACCGTATACTAATTTTGCCATTCCAACAGAAACAAAAAAGGCAACACTAAAAGATAAAATGTATTTGATAATACTTCCACTTATAAAACCATTAGAAGCCTTTTCAATTTGATTACATAAGATCATTACTGCCGGTTCAGCATATGTAGTTAAAAATCCCATTAAAAATCCCAGTGGTATCAGAACCCAATTGTATTCAAAGCTTCCAAAATATTCCCCTATGCTGCGGCCAGCAGGAAGGAAACCTATCTCAACACCTTCAAAAAACAGAATCATTCCAACAAACGTAAGAAAAATACCTTTCAGAAGATTTTTTATATATTGTTTTGGTAATTTAAGAAAAATTTTCTGGAAAAACATAAAAAATATTGATAATGGTAACAGTAAAAGAATCACTTCAAAAACAGTTTTTAAGAATTGATAGATAAAAGAATTCATCCGTACAATACCCCCAATAACATAACACTAATAATTGGCCCCATCGATGCGAGGCCTATAAGGCCAAATCCATCTGAAAGAGTTGATTTCCCACCCAATACCGAACTTACCCCTAGGCCTAATGAAAGAATAATCGGAACTGTAACAGGCCCAGTTGTAACGCCCCCAGAATCAAAAGCTATGGCAACAAAAGATTGAGGGGTAAAAAGAGATAGTATTATTATAATGATATACCCAGGTACAAAAAGATACTGGAACCCTATGCCATAAATAATTCTTAACATAGCTAGGGATACAAATATACCGATACCTAAACTAATTGATAATATCAAAAACGATTGAGGGATTACCCCTCCTGAAACATAATCCACTTGAGTTGAAAGAACTCTTACATCTGGTTCTGCCATTGTAGTTATAAAACCTATTATAAATGAGAATACCAATAAAAAACTCAAAGAACCCCTCATGGGTAATTCAGAACCAATTGCTTCCCCAAAAGGTAAAAACCCTAGATTAATACCTAAAAGAAAGAGTGTAATTCCCAGTATTACCATTATAAGTCCGGCCGTAAATCTTAATATTTCCGTTTTTGATATAAAAAGCAAAAAAAAGAAAATCACTATAGAAACTGGACCAACTGAACGAATTACATCATAGAATTCTCTTTTTATTTCATTTGGCATTGTAGCACTTATCTATGAATCTTAAATTTCATTTATATAATTTCTTATTATTTCTTGATTTTCAGTTGATTTTGCGGAAAGATTAATAATAATCCCATTTATTTTGATTATTCAACAAATAAGAAGAATTCATTAATTATAATATGGGCCATAGAAAGATGAGATACTTTATCTTGATTTGTTAAGTATCGAAATCTATAAAAAATCATTCTTAGATGTATTTTAAGTGACATTATGGAAATACAATTTGAGTGCATGGGCGAAGAGCATAGGACGGACGTAATAGATATTTTCAACCATTATATCGAAAATGGATTTGCGGCGTATCCTGAGAATAAACTCCCATATGAATTTTATGATATGTTTCTTATAATTACTAAGGGTTACCCTGCAGTAGTAATTAAATCCGATAAAAATGAGGTAATAGGATTTGGATTTATCCATTCTTATAGCCCCTTTTCAGTATTTAAAGAAACTGCAGAAATATCTTATTTTATTAAGGAAGAGGCAACTGGCCAAGGTATTGGCAAAAAGACTTTAGATTATATAGAATCAGAAGCAAAAAAACTGAACATATCTAGTATATTGGCTAGCATCTCTTCACTAAATGAAGGAAGTATAAATTTCCATAAAAAGAATGGATTTAAAGAATGCGGAAGATTTAAACAAATAGGAAAGAAATTTGATAAATACTTTGATGTTGTTTGGATGCAAAAAATGTTATAAATTGTATTTTATTCTTTTCTAAAATATTCTGGCATATTTATAAATAAAAATATTACTTGGATATCTGGTGTGCAAATGAAATGTCCTATGTGCGGGTATGAATCATCTTTAAATTATTGCCCTAATTGTGGCACATATCCCCTAGAAGAAGAGATAATAACCTGCACTTCATGCGGACATAAAAATAGTAAGGTGTTATATTATTGTTCTAGATGCGGCACACCCCTAGCAAAATTTGCTTCCTCTGGTAGTTCAAATATTGGGAAAGACAAGGGCACAGAGGATTATTATCATAAAATTGGATTAGAAGAAACTAAAAAAAAGAAGATTAATATAATTGCATCATTTATTATTGGGGCTATGCTCTTACTTGCCATTTTTTATTATATTGGGTTTGTAAATAATCCAAATAGTAAGTTGGAACATCAACTCCCACAGTCATATAACGCGATTATAACAACAAAGATTACAAATATAGATGCCGAGGTAGGGGAGACACAAATTTGGATTGCTTTACCTGTTAATTGCGATACCCAACAAAATGTATCTATCGTAAGAATAGACCCAGAACCTGATAAAATTACCTTGGTCCCAGAGGCATGTACAAAAATATGTTACTGGGATTTAGAGGACTCTATAAATAAAAATTCTACAATAACAATAACTCAAGAAATATCATTTACCGCAAATCCATTTACCACCCCAATCGATACTTCTAAAGTAGAAACGTATGACACCAATTCAGAAATATACAAAGAGTATACCAAACCAAGTCAAAAAGTCGAGTCCGACGATCCCGAAATTGTTGTCATGGCAAAGAACATTGTAGGAAATGAGACCAATCCTTACAAAAAAGCTAACCGGATATACGGCTGGGTAGTAAAAAACATCAGTTATGAAGTACAGGACCAGGAATTAGGCGCAAGGTATGCATTCTACAACAGAAAGGGGGATTGTACTGAGTTTTCTACCCTATTTGTTGCGATGTGCCGCTCTCAAGGGATACCAGCTAGACTAGTTCATGGATATCTTTATAGTTCTGATACCTCAGCAGGCCACATGTGGGCAGAGTTTTATTTACCCCCATATGGGTGGATGCCTGCAGATCCAACAGGGGACAATTTAACAAAGAGTAGATTCTTCTTCGGGCGCCTTGGGAGCAATGTCTTGATACTTTCTAAAGGAAATATTGGCACATCTTCAAAGTATACAGAAAATAATCCTTTTGCATTCAGTTATATAGCCTATTATAAAACCTATAACTCTGATAAACTAATTTTTGAAAATAATGCCGAAATAAAAAAAGTTAGTTAAAATAAAAAATAAAAATATACTTTACTGAACAACGAGTTTGATGGTCGCTTTGTCAAAAACGCCTTTTTCAGAATAAGCAACAACTATAATGTCGTATTCCCCAGAAGGAACATTTGGACCAACAGTGAAAACAATACCATATTCTTCTGTGTTTAGTCCTTTTATTTTCTGAGTATCTGGGGAGATAGAAGCAGTGACATCTCCTGGCATTCCATCGAATCTAAGTCTTACATCTTTTTGAGTAAAAAGGCCTCTGTTTTCAACTTCAACTGTAATCTGTTGAGTTCCTGGAGTGATGTTAAATGCTGAGATTACTTTTCCATCTAGAATTATTGTTGATCCATCTGACAGTGAAAAGGTCTCTATATCTACTTTAGGATAGAGGATATTTTCTGGTAGTTTATTTCGGCGTAATGTACATTCTGCAGTGCATGATGACCTTTGGCCTTCTGGAGAAGTTAAAACATCACCACTTGTCAATGTTGTGTTTCCTTGCCAGTAGTTGTTTCTTAAATCAAAAGGTGTTTTATCTGAAGTGTTGATTCCACCTGTACCATTATTGATAATATTGTTGCTGTATATACTGAGTGTAGCAGCGTTGGCTAATCCCTCTAAACGAATTCCATAAAGATTTCCATCAACAGTATTACCATATGCAACAATGTTTGTTCCAGATATCCAGCCAAAGTTAAGTCCTGGTGCATCTGAAGTATTGGTTATTGTATTACAGTAGACTTGAGTGCCAGTTACGTCAAACTGTTTATGATTTGGGTATAATCTTAGTAAATTGCTATCCCATGTATTTCCCATTATTTTAATTCCACCGCCATAAGCTTTGTCAACAGTATTACATCTTATTATATTGTTCTTTCCACCATCGTACAAAATTATTCCGTCCCCGCCTAAAGGAATAAGATTCTTTACAACATTGTACTCAATTAAGTTTCCGCTACTTGACCAAATATATATTCCATCAGAAGCACCATCGATTATATTGTTTCTTACTGTCACGCCTGTAGGTCTTGCTAGTCTTTCTTCTGTAACGGGTAATGCCCCACCCCATATATCTATATTGTAGGGAATACGTGTAAAGTATGTTGTGCTAATACTACCTATTAGAATTCCTAGTCCTCTATTATAATTTCCGGGGTATGTAGCATTTATAATAGTAAATCCTTCAATAGTAACATTGTCAGCAAAAACTAAGAAACCGTTGTGATTTAGGTCTGTTTCTGTGTATTTAACCTTACATCCGCCCGCCGCTACGCAATCAGGTCTTTCATAGTTACATGGCCAGTACATTGATGCATCTATAATAGTTACTGCTGGACCTCCAGTTGATTTAATGGTCAATCCGGGCTTGTAAACTATAATATTTCCATAGTAGGTTCCTGGATTAACTAGAATTGTGTCGCCTGGATTTGCTGCATCTATTGCAGCCTGTATCTCTACTCCAGGACTAATCGTTACAGTAGCAGCGCTGATAGGATTTATTACGATTAACAAAGATACTACTAATAAAATTCCTACAATCGCTGATTTTATTTTCTTCATTATTTGTACCTCCATTTTTCTCTTGATTGATATGTTTTTAATTTCTAAAATTAGTTTTTAAATTAGGTAATTTATTAATTTATAAATGAATTTATATATTTTACTGTTTTATAGGTATTATAGATCGGAAGAT
>CAZCMP010000010.1:0-50227 GCA_964500005.1 uncultured Thermococci archaeon | reverse complement strand
TATATTGGCGATAAGTTGTCTTGTCATCGACGTGCTTACTGGATAACCCATGTAGTCCGAGTTTGCCATTATCGCCATAGGGATCCATTTTTTTACAAATTCCTCTTTTGCGTTAATAATAATTGGCTCTATTCCTAAAATATTGGCCTTTTCAAAGGCAACATCAATTTCTTCCTTTCCTTGGCCAACATCGACCATTATTGGAACAATTTCTTTAGCGTTGTATACCCTCTTTAGAAGCTCTATGCATAGGCAAGAATCAACCCCTCCAGAATAGGCAACTGCAACTTTTTTTACTGTGGGTATATCAACCCCATCAAATTTTTTTAATATTTCTTCCATAAGTAAAACCTTCTCTCGAATATTTGGCCTAGTTAAAAGGATTGTGACCTATATGTATCAAAAATATACTTTAATGTATAATTTTATTTTTATTAAGGGAATAAGTATATCAGTTTCTTTTATTACTACTATAATTAGGCTTTAATACAAATAATAATATAAAATGTAGTATCAAATAAACTATGTTGCACTGGCGCAAGGAAAGATAAAATGGTTTATTTAATAAAAAAGAATGTAAAAGGCGAAACATACTACTATTTAAATCATTCAGTAAGACTAGGAGGCCAGGTTAAGACCATTTCGTATTATTTGGGCAAAGGCCCATTTAATCGGACCGAAATAGAATCTCTCCTGAAAGAAAAGTCTCAATTAATACTTCTAGAAGGAGAATTTTTGAAAATATTTTCTAAAAAGTTAGAGTATAATGAACACATACTTCCAGCATCTTTCATAAATATAGTAGAAAGATTAAAAGAAATTAATAGGATAATGGCACCTCTCAATAAAAGTTATTTTGAAAAATTTGAGGAAAACCTTAGGCTCAGATATGTCCATGGATCCACAGCAATTGAAGGCAACACTTTGTCTTTAAGAGAGGCCCAACTTATATTAGAAGAGGACACCCCAGCGGGAAATTCTTTGAGAGAAATGCATGAAATCTTAAACTACAAAGACCTTTTTAGATTCCTTACAAAATATACTGGAGATATTAATCTAAAATTTATCCTAAAAATTCATGAGATTTTGATGAAAAATATAGATTATGAAAACGCCGGTAAAATAAGAAATATAGACATTTCAATTTCTGGATCTGATTACGATCCTACTCCATTTCCGGTATTAGAAGATGAACTTAACACTCTAATTAATTGGTATAAAGAAAAAAAGTTAACAATGTTTCCGATTGAATTAGCTTCTCACTTCCACCAAAAATTTGTTGAAATTCATCCTTTTATTGATGGAAATGGTAGGGTATCCAGAGAACTTTTGAACTATATTCTTTTAAAAAATAATTATCCAAGACTTGTCATTCCATTTGAAAGGAGAGGGGTATACCTTAGGTGTATTGATATTGGGAATTCAGGAGACTTGACCCCTTTTATTATTTTTGTATCGGGACTTTTAATTGAAGACTCGTTTAAGCCAGTAAGCACTTTTTTTGATCAATTGAAGGAAAAAATAAGAAAAGAAAAATATTCAAAGGATATATCAAATGAATTGGACAATACAATGAAAGATTATGGGGAGATACTAGAAATAATTAAGAAGATGGAAGGAAGAATAGAAAATTTGAACTTAAATGAATTAAGAAAGGGCAAATGGAGATAATCTTATAGAATAATATATAATTAGCTAAAAAGATATACAAAATATTTAAATAGGCATTATCTTTAATAATCTCATGAAAAGAATTAGTTTATTCTTAATCTTGATATTGTTTAATATATCCATACTAAATGTCTTTGCAGATGAAATGTCTTGGAATTTCGAAACAGGAGATGATATAGCGTCTATTGCTGTATCCTCCGACGGAGGATATGTCGCAGTGGGTTCCTACGATAATTACGCTTATCTTTTTAATAAAAATGGAACCCAGTTATGGAAATTTCAGACAGGAAGCAATGTTGAATCTGTAGCCATATCATCAAATGGGCAATATGTGGCGGCAGGATCGTGGGATACAAGAGTCTATTTACTCAATAGATCTGGAGAAAAAATTTGGGACAGGGTAACATCTGGACAGGTATACAAAGTCACCATTACAGAAGATGGATCTTATATAACTGCAATAACAAAAGATTATAGTGTTTTCGTTTATGATAGAGCTGGGAAAGAGATTGCTGCCTATAACTCTAGAAATAGGCTTACTGCATCCTCAGTTACTCCAGATGGTTCGTATATAGTTACAGGAACAAATGATAGTAATGTTTTCATGCTCTCAAAATCTCTTGAGCGTTTATGGGAGTACAAAACAGGGGGAAATGTTCAATCTATTTCTTTAACACCTGACGCATCTTCTATAGTTGCCGGTTCTTTTGATAGCAAAGTTTATCTTTTTGATAAAAAAGGATCTTTACTCTGGTCTAAAACAACTGGCTCTGGAGTCCATTTAGTTGCAATAAATAAAGATGGTTCTAGTATCTTTGCAGCCGATCTAAGTGATAATATCTATCTATTCGATTCTACAGGCAAACAATTATTCAAAAGAAAGATGAAAGACAAAGCAAATATTGTTTCTATAATCCCTTCAGGAGATTACGTTGCCGTAAGTTCTAATGATCGGGTCGTTAGTTTAATTAGTAGTTCTGGAAGTGTATTGTGGAGTAAAGAATACTCAAGTGAACCCTCATCTTTATTCTTAACAAAAGATGGAAAATTAATAGTTGGTTCAAAAGATAACAAAATCTACTCTTATGATTTGGGCTCTTATATTACTACTTCAGTAAGACCCCAAACACCCACTGAATCCACACCCCCACAAATTTCTCAACCCCCCACTACTGATACCCCCCCAACAGTGACAACTGAAGATGAACCTCCGTCTACAACTCCCCCAGATGCAACAAAAACTTCAGGTAGTTTCCCAGTTATCTACATAATACCAATTGTAGTAGTATTAATTGCCATAGTGGGAATTGTGTTCATGAAAAAAGGAAAAACTCAAAATACTACTCCAAAAATAACAAAAGAGAAACCAATAGTACATCAATTAAAATGTCCCTCATGCGGATCACCAATTGAAGAGGGGATTAAATTCTGTGGCGGTTGTGGGAACTCTATTGAAGAAAAAATAGAATTAAAGTGCCCCAAATGCGGAGCCGCAATAGGAAAAGATGGTAGTTTTTGTCCTGAATGTGGCCAAAAAATTTAAAATATATTTTATTTAAATTATTTACATTTTAATGCTTTTATTACTTCTTCAGCAATCATAATTCCGGCTCTCTTTTGGGCTTCGTGTGTCGACGCCCCTATATGTTGAGTTAGAACTACATTATCATATTGAAGAAGTTTGCTATTTAGAGGGGGCTCTTGCTCGAATACATCAAGCCCTGCACCAAGGATTTTCCCAGAGGCCAGAGCGTTACAGAGTGCATCTTCATCGATTATTCCACCTCTAGATGTATTGATTATGATAACGTTATTTTTCATTTTTTCAAATTCTTTATTTGAAATCATATGTCTTGTAGATTCAATTAGAGGCACATGTAAGGTAATAACATCACTTCTTTCGATTAGTTTCTCAAGAGTAACAGGTTCAGCTTCACAACTTTTTATTTGCTCATCAGTTAGTAAAGGATCATAAGCGATTAGACTCATACCGCATGCTTTGGCAATTCTACCAATATTCCTTCCAATTCTCCCAAATCCGACAATCCCTAATGTTTTGCCATTAAGTTCATATCCCATGAGAGATTTTTTTTCCCATCTCTTTTCTCTTGTTAGTCTATCTGCTCTTGCAATATTTCTAGAAACGGCCAACATTAGTCCAAAAGCAAGTTCTGCTACTGAATCTGAACTTGCTTGAGGAGAATTTACAACTTTTACACCTAAACCTTGACAGCAATTGACATCGACATTGTCAAGACCAACGCCAGCTCTAGCCACAACCTTTAGATTTTTACCTTTTTTTATTATCTCCTCAGTTATGTTTGGTTTACTTCTAACAATTACTCCATCGTAGTTCTCTATGATAGAAATAATCTCTTCTTTAGAAATACCTTTCTTTATATCAACTTCAAACTCTTCTTTGAGTTTGGATATACCTTCTTCTGCTATATCTGAAGCAACAAGAATCTTCATATTAATCACTAAAGATGGTCTATAAAAATGCTTAAATATCTTTGTATGGCGTTAATTAATATGATAGATAAAAATCTTCTCGATATTCTAGCATGTCCAGTATGTAAGGGAGATATAATCGAAGAAAAAGAAGAACTAGTGTGTGTAAAGTGCAAAAGAAGATACCCAATAAGAGAAGGTATTCCTATAATGCTAGAAGAAGAAGCAAAACTCGAGTGAATTAATGAACAATAGAGAAAAAATTATTATTTATTCTTTAATAGGATTCTGCATAAATATTTCCTATATCGGTGGCAATTTATTCATTTCAAATCTCTCTGAGATATTGGGTGCATCAAAGTCATTCATTGGATTGATAAATGCTATTTTGCCCTTCTTCTCATTATTAACTGCCCCATTATTTGCAAGAAAAGCTGCAAAACTAAGAAGAAAACTTCCAATTATTAGATTGGGCCTTTTAATAGGTGCATTTTTCTCAATATTGCTCTTTTTTTCTTATGACAAAATTCTGATTTTTATTTTTAGAATGGGGATGGGAGTGTCTTTTGGTGCAACAATGGGATTGACAAATTCTCTTGCAACTGAAATTGACACTGAAAAAAGAGGTAAATATTTTGGCATTTATAGTGCAGCATGTTCATTTGGTTGGGCAATTGGGTCTATTCTTGTTGGAATTGTAATTAAAGAAGAATATAACAATGCTTTCTTGATTCCTATACTATTTCTTTTAGTTGGATTTATTGCGACATTCTTTGCCAAAGAGAAATACACGTCTTCAGATTATTTTGGAATTGATTTCCAAACATTAAAGAAATTTTTACCTTTTTACAGAACTTTATTTCTAAGACACTCAGTTGCAACAGCACTATGGGCATTTTTGCCACTTTATCTTGAATTTACACTTGGTTTCGACAGATTAATTATAGCCTCAATTTTTTTCATTAATAATTCATTACAGGTTTTAACCATGCCTTTGGCAGGTCATTTGTCAGATAGAATAAAGAAGACTTATATTGTTTTTTCAGGATTGATTGGTTCGTTTATCTTCATATTTCTTTTCACAATTATTAAAAATCCAATAGAATTTATGTTACTTCAGATATTAGTTGCATTTTCTTGGGCTTTAGTTTACTTAGGTATTTCTTCTCTTGTAACATCTTACTCTAATTGGAATGAAAGGGGGGAAGCAATTTCTGGAATTTCAATGTCACTAAATCTCTCAAATATTGTAGGTCCATTAATTGGGGGATTTATCTACGGGTTATCCAATTTTGTGAATATGTTATACATAATGTTGCCCCTATGTTTTATTGCAATTATTTCCTCTATTTTTATAAAAGATAAAGAATAAGTTTCCCATAATATTTATAAATAAAATTTTGATTTAGTGTTCATGGCAAAAAAGAAAAATAAGAAAGGCATGAATATCTCAAAAAAAACAATTAGCATTGTTTTGTTGTTGACAATTATTGGGGTATCAATGGCCTCTCTCTATTATGTTAATTATTTAGGAAATCATGCATTCGATACAAAAGGAACACCAACAACAACCCTCTATAATACTGAAAATGGACAATCGATTAAGGTAGTTTCCTATGTTCAAGGAGATCCACTTATAGTTATGCGAAGAATGTTTACTGAAGATGAAGTAAAGAATGTTTATTTACTCTTCAAAGCTATGCCCGGTACAGCTCCTGAAAATTCTTATCTTGTGAGGGGAGTTGCTTCGATAAGTGAAGGAGTGGGAAGAACTAAAGGTGCAATAATACATGCTAGAGAACTCACACCATGGCATAAGTATATGATGGGTATCAAAATGATAGGTTCGAAGACAAAGCCTGTGATCTACATGAAAACTCCAAACCTAGGTGGTGTAGAAAATAAGATCGTCATTTTAAATGAAGGGGTTTTGGTAGTTGAGAACAATAATTTTGAAGATACCGTTTTACTATCTGACTTTCTTAGAACAGTAATTCTTGGTGTCTTTTAGGAGTTTAAATGAGAAGATTTAATCTCTTTGATCTGGCAATAATTGTACTATTGGTGGCATCGTTAATTTCATTTTCCACTAAGTATTTTGAAAAAGAACCAATAGACGAATACTCTTATACTGGATCTCAAATATATAACGCCGTTAGATTTTTTGATTTGTCAGATGGAAAAGGTTTTAGGTACCTAGTCAAAGTAGATGGCTCATATATTAGCGATTACTCGCCTTTTAGCGAGGAAGGCGTAGTTGTTGGGACTTCAGAAGGTACTTTTTTATTAAAATTAAAAGATGGAAGAATATTGAACGTTGGGGGAAGAACTTCGTTCAAAGAAGATATTGCGGCGCACCAAATCAAAGTCACAATGTTAAATGGATCCACTGTTAGCTATACACAAAAAAGTTTTTTTGTTGACAATTTGAATGAAGCAAAATATTTAATTAATAGTACTTCGAAGTTTTTAGATAATTATAATATAATCGATACAACTATTTACGGGGATATAGTAATTGATGGTAATTTTCCCAACAATGCTACCTTTGAGAGAGAATTGTCCGATAAAATAGAGAAAGAGATTTTCTATTTAAAAGGTGTCAAAGTCAAATCCTCTGAAAATGGAATCATCTTGGGTGTAGATGGGATTGGAACAAATGATTTTGATAAATTACAGTCTTTGCTTTCCCCTTACAGTCCAGAAAAATATTATTTCCCCGATTTTAGAACATTCGTTCTTACAGACAATATCCCAAAAGCCGATATACCTATTATTCAAAATAAAAAGTTAGATGAGATAATTGGGGATATTAATGTGAGGATTTAAATGAAGTACCTAGATTCTATCTTGCCTTTTTTAGGAAAAGAGTTTTCAAATAGTATTATTAATAAATCTACTTTAAATTTTTTTAGAATTATTGAAAAACTTCCGCCTTTTCCTTTTCAGTTAGATACATTTGATTATCAACTCAAAGACTCCAAATTATTGAAATTCTCACCCCTAATTGTAATAGTTTCGATACTTCTTTTTTTTAGTTTTTCAGATCACCCTCTTTCCCCAATAGGAACTGTTGTTTTAATATTGGGGACACTATCATTTTATTTCGGAACATTAATCAATATACCAAACTTAAAAAGAATTAATAAAAAATACTTTTTCCCTCTTCTGATTATTTTCTCAATATTATTCTTACTCGGCATCATAAAAATCCAATCATTTGGTTTTTATGTAAAACTTAGTTTAATACCCCTTCTTCTCATAGGAATGACTAGAAGGGACAACAGAGACTTTTTTCTTTCTCTTTTAATAGTAAGTATAATCATATTATTAAACGGATTCTGGGCATTATCAGCTCCTTTTATTTTTTTTAGTTTGATTTACCTGTTCTTAACATATAAAGGCGGAGTAATAGAATACATAGAGAAGAATGCCCACAATTTAATATTTGTTCTTCTATCCTTGGGCATCATTTTTTATGTACTTGACCTAGCCATTGCTGGGGGCATACCGTTATTTAATGTTCAAGCAAGAAACTCTTTAGATCCTTTTTTTACAATGATGTCACATCTTTTCCCGATGGGATCAATCTTATTAATTTCTTATGTTGGATTGACAAATAAATATTCTTATAAAAAAGCAAGATTTACTTCTATTCTTTTTACATTTATCTCACTATTCCTAATGTCATTATTAGGATACAGAACTCAAGTTATCTTTGTTCTGTTAGGCGCATTAATATGTGGTTCAATGGCGGGTATATGGAAAAAATCTGAAATAATCGTTATTGGAGTGGGATCTTTTATTTTACTATTTGCTTTAACAATGGCACGTGACATGTTACTTGGTGTCAATATCTCTCTTTTTGAATCTCTCAGAACAAGAGTTAGTCTTACTACGGATGTTATGGACATACTATCCAATATGGGCGGGATGTTTGGAGCGACTAATGGAGCAATTCATATTGCAACTCATCCATATCTTGCTAGATTAATGCCCGGGATTGCATACTCGCCTAGGAGAATGATCGCAGTACTTGTTGGGGAAAGATCTGTTTCTGTAACATCTACTATATTTGGACCTATGGTTATTGATTTTGGACTAATTGGAGTAATAGTGGGCATGGCACTTTTAGGATTTTTCTTATCAAACCTATATAAAAAAGCAGATACTGAAAAGAAGGAAAGAAAGGTTATCTCCGTTGGATTATACAGCATGGTATTGAGCTATACTATTATTGGCATTGAGACCGGTATTGTCGATTTAGAAGTATTATTATTATTTATGATTTCATTATCTTATCTTCTTTTTATAATCAATAAAAAAACTATTTAATAAAAAATTTCCGAAAGATTTAAATATTTTAAAGAATTTATTAAAATAGTGATAATAATGAAAATGAACAAAAAAGGAATTAAAATTCTAAGATCCCTTCTTGCAATTAAAGGATTCCCTCAGAAGAACAAGATTGCAGAAGAAACTGGACTATCAATACAGACAGTAACTCCTTTCATTAATAAAATGATTGATGATGGCTTAGTAAAAGGATTTAGTGCAATAATAGAGCCAGATAAATTAGGATATCACCAAGTTCATTTTCTCTTGAATATAGAAAAAGGAACAAACGAAGAGGCAATTAATTTTCTAAAAAACATGGATAGAGTCCTATATGTAACTTCTGGATTTGGAAATGCAGGTTGCCAGTTAGTAGTGGCAATACCTGCTGATAGAACTGATCTAATCCCAAATTATATGGAGTCTATGAGGCAATCTGGAATATTCAAGAGCGAAATGAGCATTCATGTAGTTACAAGGAGTCATTTCCCGTTGCCAGATTTTCTTAGAAATGAAGACCTAGATTAATGGTGCAAAAAATGCAAAAAAGTTTGATTATAATCTTAGTAGTTATTTTTATTTTTTCAAATTTTAATCAAATTAGTTCTGAAGACTTACTTAAATGGCGCCATCACACTAGTGATGAAGTTAAAGGAGTTTCTTTAGGCGACGTAAATGGTAATGGAAAGTTTGACATCGTTTTAGGGGCCGGAAATTACATATACGTTCTTGACAGTTTTGGACAAGAAATATGGACAAGAAAAACAATTAACTTTGTGAATAGTGTATCTACAGGGGATTTAGATGGGGATGGAAGAAGCGATGTAGCTGTTGGTCTCATTAATAACGGGATAGAAGTTTTTAATTCAGACGGAGAAAAAATATGGGAATATTGGATGCCATCTACGATCCAAAATATAATAATCAAAGATATTGATTCAGATGGATATGGCGAAGTAATCTCTATATCTCATAACAAAACATTTATGGATAATGCATGGGTAATAATTAATCATGATGGCTGTGTCAGATTCCAAAGCAAAGACTTTTTTTTCCCAGATTTTGAATTAAAAGGTTATTACAGTGGCACTTCAAAAAAATGGGAAGCGAGTAACCAACTTAGGCACTTAATTTTAGAAGATATAAATGGTGATGGCTATAATGAATTTATAGCATCTACGAGATTAAATGATATTATTGTGTTTGATTACAACATGAATGCTCTGTGGGGATATCATTTTGATTATTCTATTACATCCTTATCAATTGGTGATTTAGAACAAGATGGCTTTAAAGAAATATTATTGGGAGTTAATAAGAAACTCATCGTCTTAACAAAAGATGGATTCAGTTTTAAAGAATATACTTTTGATGGGGACATTAAAGCAGCAACTGCGTTTAAAGATAATTATAATACCTCATTTGTTTTAGTAGGTAAAGATAATACTCTCTATGCATACGATGGAGATAAAGAAATATTTTATCATGAGTTTGATGGAAGCATTAACTCAGTTTTCTCTGATGATCTTGATTATAAAAACGAACTAGAAATCATAATAGGAACTAACGGTGGTTTATATGTACTTAACACCGAAGGAAAGAGACTTTTTACTTATAGAACTTATTCACCAATAATCCAAATATCATCGATTAATCTGGATTACAAAGGCAATAAGGAATTGGTTATAGGATCCACAGATGTAGATGTAGTAACATATAAAGAATTAAAAGAAATTCAGGCACAAGATTCCCAAATTAATCAACAAATACGAGAAGAAACCATAAGAAGAGCAAATGCTATCTTTATCACTGGAAAAGCTCTATACGATGTTAGGGATTACCAAGCCGCAATAGATAAATTTAGGGAGGCAAGAGATTTATATGAATCAGTATCATTTACAGAGGGAATTAACAACTCTGTAACTTTCATTTCTAACTCTACTGTATACCTCCAGGCTAAATCATTTGAAGACCAAGCGCTCTCTTTGAAAAATGTAAAGAAATATGAAGAATCTAAATCTACTTATCAAATAGCAAAAGATATTTACGCCGGAATGAACGACACAGTTAAAACTCAAGAGATCGATCAAAAAATAAGTGAAATAGATGAAGTTATTAGGGCAGAGGCTTTATCTAGACTCGTCATGTATGTTGTGATTATTGGGGGGATAATAGGAATAATTGTATTTCTAATTTTCTTCCTTAGAAAAAGAAAAAAAATCTTAATAGGTGCTTAATTGTTAAGGGATGAAACTAAAAAAAGAGTGGAAAAACTTGAAAAAATAGCCATTAATTTTGAGGATGAAGGCTATTTTCAAGATGCTGCCGATAGTTATTCAGAAGCGGCAAATTTCCTTATAGAAGAAAAAGATTTTTTCTGGGGTGCTGAAGACTTTAGAAAGGCTGCAGAACTTTATTGGGATTCTGGGGACACTGGAAGGGCCGAAACTCTTTTTAATACTGCTATAAACTATTATCTTTTGGATGCAGAATATTACTTAAAACGTGATGGTTACTTTTGGGCCGTAAGAGATTATAAAATGGCAATACAATGTTATGAAAAGTGGCTTTCAATGATTGGAAGAATTTAACACTTGTGTGGGCCCGAAGGGATTTGAACCCTTGGCCGCCCGGTTATGAGCCGGGCGCTCTACCAGGCTAAGCTACGGGCCCAGGAGCGCCGCCAGCAGGACTCGAACCTGCGACCATTCGGTTAACAGCCGAGCGCTCTACCTACTGAGCTATGGCGGCATGAAGATTCCGAGTTCAGAATCATATATAAAACTTTCTATCATTAAAAATTATCTCTAATTATCCCTAAAATATATTAAGTAAATACAAAAGAGGGATTATTGTGAACCACATTATATAAGACAAAGAGGTTTGGAGTATTTTATCAACTCTATTGTGAATTACATTATCCATAACCCCAGCGGCTAATAAATATAATAGTATTAATCCATGAATTATCACTGCTAGATAGATTATACCTCCAAAGCCAACTATACTTGAAAACAAAATAAAACCACCAGAAATGATTGACAGTAAAATTGATGTAATTGAGATAATCGAAGCTTTTCTTTGACCTAATATTACAGTTATAGTCTTTTTTCCTGTTTTTTTATCAGCTTCATAATCTGGAAATCCTCCAAGGATTATGGCACCAAAAATAGCAAAGAAAAGGGGTATTGAAAGTAGTATTGGGATAGTAATGTCTAATTTTGGCGATTGCAATAAGAATCCCGCCAATAAAATATAAAAGCTATGTGTAACCCCTACATCTAATTCCCCTAAACCCCTATACGATAATTTAAATGGGGGGACAGTATACGCTAAACCTAAAAATATCCCAACTAACATTATAAAAATTGTATAGATATTATAAGTCAAAGTCAAAATAGTACTTATAATAAAAACAAGGACAAGTGAAACAAATATGGCTCTTTTAGCTTGTTTGAAACTAATTTTTCCTTCTACCAACATTCTAGATCCACCTGTAAATTGACTATAGTTTTCGTTTATTCTGTCAGTTTCATAATCATAATATTCATTTGAGATTACAGTTGCAAATTCTATCAAAAATAGTGATATGTATCCAAAAATATATACTATTAAATTGAAATCATCTATAATCTTAAAAGAAGACAAGGAACCAACAGTATACGCAAGCCAAGTCATAGGATAAAACTGGAATCTAGTTATCTTAAACCATGATTTCAAATATTCTTTGTTATAATACATTTTCTCTTATTTGCATATGATTCTTTAAATTATAAATATTGTTGTTTCTTAAAAAATTAAAATTAAGTTTACCGTTAATTATTTATATATGGCCAATTAAATTAAACAAATTCTCTATGGAAGTTAAATATATGGTGATTAAATGTTTGATGAAGATTTGATTCAGAAACTTATTTCTTCTCAAAATTATTTCAAAAAAAGGGAAGAAGTAAAAAAATTAAGGCATAAAGCAATAAAAATGTCACACAAATATCATTTTGAAAACAATAAATTTTACCATGATTATTGTAAATTGAAAGGACTTAAAGGAGATATAAAATCTGAAGATTTTCATAAAATAGTAATTCCTGATGGAGTATTCAAGTCTTATCAAATGGAATCGCCTGAAAAGAGCCCCCAAGAATTTAAAAAATGGGTAGATAGGATTTCTTCTGTACCAATTGATTTTACTCCTAAAGGAATGGGGTCACTCGAAAGCTTTCTTGAAGAGTTCTATTCTCAAGGAATGCTATTGGGATTTAGCAGTGGCACTTCTGGTAAACTTACTTTCTTACCTAGAGATATCTTTACTCGATCAATGCTAATTAGATCATATACCGAAGCAATTGATGCCACTCTAAAACTTGACAAAGGCAAAGAAAAATTCATACTTGGAATTCCAAAAAAAACATTTTTACAAGTTGGCTTTAATGGAAAAGTTGTCGCAGATCATATATCCCCTGGAAACGTTTTTCATGCATTTGAAGAATTGAAAGCCGATATAATCAGGCTTAGAATGAGAGGCCCAAGATCTTCAAAAGAGAAGGTCATGAATTATTTCATTAAGAAGATGCTTCCCAGAATTGAAAGAAACGCAGTTAAAAATATAGTGGGCAAACTAGAAGAAAATCAAGGAAAAAAAATCGTGTTCATGGGGCCACCTTTTTTGATAATTGAAACTGCAAAATATGTTTTGGAACATGGAATTAATGCAAAGATAGGACAAGATAGCTTTTTAGCTTCAACAGGTGGATTTAAGGGCAGGTCAATTGTCAGCAGAGACAAAATGAATGAATTAATTGAAGAAGCCTTTGGATTAGATCCAAAGAGGTACATTGATCTTTACGGCATGACAGAATCAAATTCAATAATGATTGATTGTACTGAATCTAACAATAAACATATCCCCCCTTGGATGGAAGTAATATTATTTGATGAGCATATGGAGCCATTACCTCAAGAAGGTAAAGTTACTGGAACATATGCATTCCTTGAACCATCTTCAAAATCTTTTCCAGGATTTATTACTACTGGAGATAAACTAAAAATTGACTATGACGGTTGTCCATCTTGTAATAAAACTACCCCCATCCTTCTTAGTATTGAAAGACTTCCTAGAATTGAGAGCAGAGGATGTTCCGGCGTTCTTGCAAAAACGGTGGCTGGTTAAATGCCTAAATTAAAAGGTTATTATCTTCCTAAATCTCTAAAGTCAATAGAAAAAGAAATGGAGTTTAGTGAGAAGAAGGTCAATAACTATAGTTTATTATTGCCCAACATTAATCAAGAGAATATTAAGGAAATAGTAACAGACCTAAAGGAAAATAGAAAAAAATATCTCGCAGATATGCCAGTTTCAAACATTGCTAGAATTTATGGAGATGTATCGAGAACTTGGTCAGACAATAAATATGAAAAAAAGAAGATTGCCCTTAAATTACTTCCACTACTTACGAATCTTTCTCCAGAACTTATAGAATTCTATCAATTTAGATCAATTTATAAGATTGATGAAAAAACTATCAATTTCTTATCAAACTTAAATTTGCCCCCTGAGGTATTTAAGAATTTTACCTCTATCGAAGGTGCCAACACGTTTGTTAGGGCGTATGCAGGATTTAGAGACAAAATTGCTCTAAAAAAAATATCCCAATATAACAAAGAATTAGAATTAGTAACCTACATAACACCATCCAATGTACCAGGATTTATTGAAAGTCTTGGAATATTTATCGCGAGTATAGTGAAAGCTTCTGGCTTAATTAAAACTCCTTCAGTTCAACCTCTTTTTGCACCACTCTTCGCCGAATCTGTAGCAGAAAAAAGTAAAGAAATTGGTGAAACAATTGCAGTAGTACCTTGGACTGGAGGGGACCAATCAATAGAAGATGTAATATTTAGAAATTCAGATGTTGTTAGCGTAGTTTCTAGCACTCAAACTGCAATGTCAGTTAAGAACAGAATAGACGAATTAAATAGAGAGGGTAAGTCCATAAAAGGATGTTATCACGGTGGAAAATTTGGAATAGAATTAATTGGACGCGAAATGGCAACAAAGGAAGTTGCTGGACTAGTAGCAATAGATGGAATTGGCTATGAGGGCTATATGTGTGGATCTCCCGCTTTTGGATTTTTTGTTGAAGAAGGGGGAGAACTTAGCCCACCGGAATTTGCTGAGGCATTAGCCCAAGAAATGGAAAAAATATCTAAGTCGATACCTCAGACTAATTTTTTCAGAAAACTGAGGGAAGTTAAAATTGGAGAAATAATTTCACGGCCTGAGTTTGACGGAGGCCAGAGGATTTTTCCTTCTTCCGAACATAACTTTGCAGTTATATATGAATCAAATTTTAATCTAAATCCAATAGGACAAAATAGGTTAATAAGAGTTTTCGGCGTAAAAAATTTGGAAGACGTAATCGATAAAATAAAACCCTGGAAAGAGTATTTACAGACGGCAGGCGTGGCAATAGGGAATAATAGGCTACAAAGATTATCTGAATTAATGGGAAAAACTGGATTTTCAAACATCAGAGTAGCCGGTACTGTGGCTTTACCAAGATTAGGGGAAGCATGGGATGGCAACTATCCAGTATATGAATTTTTCATTCCAGATTCCATTCATTGGGTATCTATTAATGCAATAGATTTTGAAAAAGAAATAAATGAACTTGTCAAAGTTAAGAATGAACTAACTAAAGGCGGAGTTTTTAATACCTACCTTAGTCTTCGTTGAAATAAGTTACTTATATAAATTTAATTCTTATTTTTACTATTTTTCACTTATTTTTCCTAATTTCAATTTATAAAAAGAAATATTTAAATACTTTATATGTTTATATACTATTGGTGCTCTAATGGTATATGCATATGTGTTAATAACAGTTTCAATCGGTAAAATAAAAGAAGTGATTGAGGCTGTAAAGACAATTGAAGGGGTAATAGAAGCTGATGTTATAACTGGCCCATATGACGCCATTGCAAAAATAAAAGCTAATGATTTAGGCGAGTTAACAAAAACAGTAATTCAACAGATTCATTACATTGATGGTGTAATTGATACAACAACAGCCATAGTAATATCTGTATAATAATTATTTCTTTTTTTGGTGATTTATTGAATAAAAACACGGCTATATGTGATGTATCTCTTTTTGTTTCAAAAAGCAAATATTCTCAAGCAGAATCATTGATGAAATCATTACATATTGAAGAAGTAATAATGCCTGAAGAACTAGTAGATATCTTGATGAAGGTCCACAGGGGTGAAGAACTACTGGGTGAACAGGTAAGAGTTCTCTCTTATTGGGCAAAGGGACCGGTTCCTAAAGATGAAGAAATTAGAACTTTTTACGAAACACTTATTGAAAAAGGAATTAAGATTCGAACAATAAAAGAATACGTTCTAAAAAAAGAAGTTGAGCTCGGATATACAAAACTAAGAGAGGGCATGGAAAAAGACGAGATGGAAGTTTATAACAAAAGTTGGAGAAATCTTTACAACAAATTCTCTGAAACTATGCCCGATCAGACTGCAATCATATGCTCAAAAATACTCTCCTTATCTCTAGTATTTAATGAAAAAATAGTTGCTGTAAATAGAAAACTATTAAGATTCTTGTATGAATCGGGGCTTGAGGTATCGAAAGTTACTTCTAAAATTGAAATTGATAAAAATATGGTCGAGCACAATATTATTTTTCTCAATGTTTATGGATCAAAAACATTTGAACCTCTATTCTATGAAATAAAAAATTCTATAAAGGAGAGCACAGAGATACAAGTTGAACTAGAAAAAGACGTAGGATCAATTTTAATGTTTAATCTATAAATATTAGGAATATTATTTATTTTCTTATTTATTAGAGAAAAAATTTTTTTTGATTATATATTATAAATAGAAAGCTTTTTATATCACTTCTAATACATCAAAAAATAGCAATATTTTTAATGAGGTGTAAATTATGGCAGAAATTAGACAACCAATGAGTGTCCAACCCGAAGGCGCTCAGAGATTTATGGGCAGAGATGCTCAAAGAATGAATATTCTCGCTGGAAGAATAGTAGCAGAAACAGTAAAAACGACACTTGGTCCAAGAGGTATGGACAAGATGCTCGTCGACTCACTTGGAGATGTAGTAATTACAAATGACGGTGCTACAATCCTTAGTGAAATGGACATAGCCCATCCAGCAGCAAAAATGATTGTTGAAGTAGCAAAAACACAAGATGAAGAAGTAGGAGACGGTACAACAACAGCCGTTGTCATTGCAGGAGAACTTCTAAAGAAAGCTGAAGATCTTCTCGATCAAGATGTACACGCAACAGTTGTTGCATCTGGTTACAAACTTGCAGCTGAAAAAGCTGAAGAAATATTGAAAGATATTGGAGACAAGATTACAATTAATGATGATGAGGTTCTTCTTGAAATTGCAAAGACTGCAATGACTGGAAAGGGCGCAGAAAAATCAAAGGATACATTAGCACCTTTAGCACTTAAAGCAGTAAAGCAAGTAGCAGTAAAAGAAAATGGAAACTACTCTGTAGAAACTGAAGACATTAAGGTAGAAAAGAAAGAAGGTGGCAGTGTAGAAGATTCAAAACTCATCCAGGGATTAATTATCGACAAGGAAAGAGTTCACGATGGAATGCCCAAGAAACTAAAAGATGCAAAAATAGCCTTACTCGACTGTGCTCTTGAAGTAAAAGAAACTGAAACTGACGCAGAAATTAGAATTACTTCTCCAGACCAGCTTCAAGCATTCTTAGATCAAGAAGAGGCAATGCTAAAAAAGATGGTTGACCAGATAAAGGCATCTGGAGCAACAGTTGTATTCTGTCAGAAAGGTATAGATGATCTAGCTCAACACTACCTTGCAAAGAGCGGAATATACGCTGCAAGAAGAGTAAAAAAGAGTGACATGAAGAAACTAGCAAAAGCTACAGGCGCAAGAGTAGTAAACAAAGTATCTGATCTTGAAGGAAAGGATCTTGGTCATGCAGGCTCTGTCGAAGAGAAGAAGATAGGCGGAGACGAAATGACATTTGTTGAAGGATGTAAGGATCCAAAAGCAGTCAGCTTATTATTAAGAGGCGGAACTGAGCACTTTTTAGAGGAAGTAGAAAGAGCTCTTGAGGATGCAGTTGGTGTCATATCTACAGCAATTGAAGACGGAACTATTTGTGCTGGTGGTGGAGCTGCAGAGATGGAACTATCAAAGAGACTTAACGAATATGCTGAAAAGATTAGCGGTAGAGAGCAGCTAGCAGTTAAAGCATTCGCACAGGCAATGGAAATTATCCCAAGGACATTAGCAGAAAATGCAGGTATGGATCCAATTGATACAATCGTAGCACTCAAAGCTTCGCACGAAACAAAGGACCACAAGAGATTCGGAATCGATATCTTTGACGGTAAAGTTAAAGATATGATGAAAGCCGGTGTTGTAGAGCCACTTAGAATAAAAGAACAGGCAGTAAAGAGTGCGTCTGAATCTGCTATAATGATCTTAAGAATCGATGACGTTATCGCCGCAAGTGGAATAGGTAAGAAGAGAGGAATGGGCGACGAAGACATGGATATGGGTGGCATGGGCGGAATGCCCGGCGGAATGCCCGGAATGATGTGAAATAAAAAATAATTTTTTCTTTTATTTTAATATTTTATAATACTTCTTAAGAGAATCTTTATTAATTTGGTCTGATTTCTTATTTCATGGATTCTCAATTAATTTTAACAAAATTAAAAAATCTTTCGGACCCTAAAGTGTTAGAGGGCATGTCGAGATATGGGATTAATACATCTAAGGCACTTGGAGTTCCAATACCTAAAATAAGATTTCTAGCAAAAGAGATAGGAAAAAATCACGATTTAGCCTTAGAGTTATGGGACATAGATTTGCATGAAACAAAATTTCTTGCAAGTATGGTCGACGATCCGAAAATGCTGACTTCTCAACAGATGGAAAACTGGGCCAGAGACTTTGATTCTTGGGATGTATGTGATCAGACGTGTAACAACCTTTTTAGAAAAATCCCTTTAGCTTTTAATAAATCGTTTGATTGGTGTAAAAGAGATGAAGAATTTGTTAAAAGAGCGGGATATGTTTTAATCGCGGTCTTGGCAGTTCATGATAAAAATAGAAATGATGAAGATTTCTTAAAATTTATGCCAGTAATATATAATGGGTCAATAGATGAGAGAATATATGTTAAGAAAGCAGTAAATTGGGCGTTAAGACAAATAGGCAAACGAAGTCTTATTTTAAATAAAAAAGCAATAGAATGTGCAATTGACATAAGTAAAATGAATTTCAAATCTTCAAGGTGGATAGCTAGCGATGCATTGAGAGAATTAAATAATCCTAAAATTATAGAGCGCATTAAAGAATCAAATCCAATAATAATTTAAATCTTATCTCCTTATCTTAATTAGATACATTGAGGTTCTAGAATGTTAGAGTTAGAAGGACTTAGTAATGAGGCAAAGATAGGTAAAATATTGATTTTGGCATCGCTTATAATTGGGATACTTGGTATATTAGGAATACTTGTTGGATTTAGTTTTAAAGCATTATTTACTTTTACTTATATGAGGGGGGTCCCTCTGTATGCGGGGTTATTTATAATATTTGCAGCCGCTATTAAAGTTTTAGGACTAGTAATAGGATTTCTTGCTTTAGCTTCAACAAATCTCAAGAATTATAATAAAGCAGGACTATACGCTATAATATCGAGTTTATTACCACCACTTGACCTACTAATGCTGATAGGCGGGATTCTGTGTCTTATTAGTAATGAAGCAAAATAATTTATTTCTTATTTCAAAAACTATTTAAATATTAAATAGAACATTGTATCGTGTCGCTCATAACAGGTATAATAAATTTTTTTTATAATCCAATTATTTCTCCAACTTTGGCAGCTTATTTTGCTTCTGTTTTTGGAAAAATAATATATGAATCTGCCAAACAGAAAAAGTTAACTATCCAAGTTGCCATACAGGATGGAGGCATGCCAAGTTCCCATACTGCAGCAGTTATAGGATTATCAACTTCTATATTACTCCACGAAGGAATGACAACAGTATTTTGGGTTGCTGTTGTATTTGCGTTTGTGGTAATGAAGGATGCTATCGGTATTAGATGGGAAACTGGGCAACAAGCGAAAGTAATCAATCAGATAATGAAAAAACTACGTATGGGGAAGGTAGTTGATGAAGAGCTAAAGGAACTACTAGGCCATACAGAAGCCCAAGTTGTTGGAGGATTTATAGTTGGAATTGTATTCTCATATCTGACACATATGGTTCTTTTTAGTTAATTTATCTTATTTGGAGTATATACTTTCGATAAATTATATTCTAAACTAATCTAAACTATTTTTTTTAAAATACCTTTACTTTATCGCTTTTTTTTAATTTTAAAAAATAACTTCTAACAAAGAAGCTTTTAAATAAAGTGTATTCATCATTTCCAATGACTACCGAATATATTACAGTAAAAGGCGCTTCAGAGCACAATCTTAAGAATATTAATGTTCGATTTCCTAGGGATAAACTTATTGTAGTAACTGGAGTATCAGGTTCGGGTAAGTCTTCTCTTGCATTTGATACAATCTATGCAGAAGGTCAAAGACGTTATGTAGAATCTCTTTCTGCATATGCAAGACAATTTTTAGGTTTAATGGAAAAGCCAGATGTTGAATATATTGAAGGATTATCGCCTGCAATTTCAATAGAACAAAAAACAACTTCAAAAAATCCGAGATCTACAGTTGGTACAGTTACTGAGATTTATGATTATTTAAGGTTATTTTATGCCAGAATTGGTATTCCCTACTGTACAAATTGCGGTAAACAAATAAAACAACAAACAGTAACTGAAATAACTGACCAGATTTTATCTTATCCTGAGGGTACAAAAGTAACAATTCTTTCCCCCTTAGTGCGTGGGAGGAAGGGAGAGTATTCGACATTACTTAAGGAAATAAATCAAGAAGGCTTTGTAAGGGCAGAAATAGATGGAGAAATAAAAGAATTAAATGAGGAAATAAGACTTGAGAGATATAAAAAACATGATATCAATATAATAATTGATAGACTTGTTCTAAAAGATGGAATTTCTCCAAGACTTTACGAGGACATTGAACTTGCTTTGAAAAAAGGAGAGGGCATAACATTTATTGATATTAATAATGAAAGAAAAACATTTTCTGAACACTTTGCATGTACTGATTGTGGAATAAGTTTAGAGGAGATAACTCCAAGAATGTTCTCATTTAACAGCCCCTATGGAGCATGCCCTTCTTGCCATGGACTTGGATTTAAACAAGAATTTGACCCCGATCTTATTATTCCAAACAAAGATCTATCTCTAGTGGAGGGTGCGGTAGATGTATGGAATAGTAAAGTAGAAGGATTTAGAATGCAGACTTTGGAAGCGCTTTCTAAGAGATTTAATTTTAGACTTGATATACCAATTAAGGATTTGTCAAAAAAACATTTAGATATCCTCTTGTATGGCACAACTGATAAAGTAAGATACAATTACCGCTTTAAAAGCAGCCCAACTTATTGGAGTTACGAAGGAACTTATGAAGGCATTGTCCCTTGGCTTGAGAGGTTATACAGAGAAACTGATTCAGACTATAGACAAGAACAGATAGAAAAATACATTAGACTAAAACCATGTGAATTATGTAAGGGCAAAAGATTGAAATCTGAAGCATTATCTGTAAAAATTCAAGATAACTCTATAATTGATATCACTCAACTTCAAATTAGTAATTGTTATAAATTTTTTGTTGATCTCGAGGAAAAACTCAATGAAAAAGAGAAAATCATTTCTAAACAGATCTTAAAAGAGATAAAGGCTAGATTAGGTTTTCTTCTTAGTGTAGGTCTTGACTATTTGACTTTGGATAGAAAAGCTGGGACTCTTTCAGGTGGTGAATCTCAAAGGATTAGGCTTGCAACTCAAATAGGCTCTCAACTTGTAGGGGTATTGTATATACTAGATGAACCAAGTATCGGATTACATCAAAGAGATAATGCAAAACTTATTGTAATGCTAAAAAGATTAAGGGATATAGGAAATACTGTAATTGTCATAGAGCACGATGAAGAAATGATGCTCTCCTCTGATTATCTTGTAGATATAGGGCCCGGAGCAGGGGTTCATGGTGGAGAAGTTGTTGCAGTAGGGACACCTCAAGAAGTTATGCAAAATCCTGACTCTCTCACCGGGAAATATCTATCAAGAAAGCTCAAAATTGACGTTCCTAGAGTACGAAAACAAAGTAATAATTATATCACAATAAAAGGTGCAAGACACTTTAATCTAAAAGATATAGATGTAAAAATTCCATTAGGATTGTTTGTATGCGTAACGGGCGTTTCTGGTAGTGGAAAAAGTACTTTGATTAATGAAATTCTATACAAAGATTTAGCAAAAAAATTTTATAGAGCAGTAGACGCCCCCGGAGAATACGATGAAATATTAGGGATTGAAAATATTGATAAAGTCATTATAATAGATCAAAGTCCAATTGGTAGAAGTCCAAGATCAAATCCCGCAACATATACGGGATTGTTTACCCCAATAAGAGAGCTATTTTCTGAACTTCCTGAGTCAAAAAGAAGAGGATTCCAGAAAGGCAGATTTTCTTTTAATGTAAAAGGTGGAAGATGTGAAAATTGTAGAGGGGATGGACTAATAAAAATTGAAATGCATTTCCTTCCTGATGTTTATGTTAAATGTGAAGAGTGCAAAGGAGAAAGGTACAATAGAGAAACTTTGAGTGTCAAATATAAAGGAAAATCGATTTCTGAAGTTTTGGATATGACAGTAGAAGAAGCTTTACACTTTTTTGAAAACATACCCACTATAAGGAATAAACTTCAAACTCTTTATGACGTAGGATTGTCATACATTAAAGTAGGGCAACCTGGAACCACTCTTTCTGGAGGAGAAGCTCAAAGAGTAAAATTATCAAAAGAATTGTCTAAAAAAGCTACCGGGAAAACTCTTTACATATTAGATGAGCCTACAACGGGGCTTCATGTCCACGATGTTAAAAAACTTCTAGACGTTCTTTTAAGATTAAGAGAGAATGGAAATACAGTTCTTGTAATTGAGCATAACATGGATGTAATCAAAACTGCAGACTATATAATTGACCTTGGCCCAGAAGGAGGGGAAAGAGGGGGGGAAATTATAGCTGAAGGCCCTCCTGAAGAAATAATAAAATCTCCAAAAAGCCATACTGGGAGATTTTTAGAAGAAGTTCTAAAACGAGATGGAATCTTAAATTAAAGCCTATAAAAATTTTATTTCAGTATTTTCTTATATAAATAGAATACTTTTAATCAATTATAATTTCTATTAAAATACTTTTTTTTAAATAGAAAACCTTTTTAGAACTAAAAATAATACTAAATAATAACTATTTATGGTGTTTTTATGACAAAAGAACTTTCTTCAGATATGGTAAGGAGAACATTTGACAAGAATAAGTTAAATTGCAAAACTAGTAAAGAAGTCTCACCCTTGGAGGATATTGTGGGTCAAGACAGAGCTCTAAAAGCATTAAAGTTTGGACTTCAGATAGAAGAAAAAGGATTTAATATTTTTGTCGTTGGGTTTCCTGGAACTGGAAAAATGACGGCAGTAAAAAGTTTCTTAGATAAGTTAGCCGAGGATCAAAATGTACCCTATGACTGGTGTTACGTAAATAATTTTCAGGAGCCATATGAACCAAAAGTCATTAAGTTAAAAGCAGGCATGGGACGAGTTTTTCACAAAGACATGTCAAATTTCTTGAATGAGGCCAAAATTAACCTTCCAAAGGCTTTTGAAAGTGAGGACTATGCTTTAAAGAGAGAATCTACAATCCAAGCAATTGAATCTGAAAGAAATAAAATATTTTCTGAGTTGAATAGAAAAGCTGAGAAAGAAGGACTAATAGTTCAAAGCACACCAATGGGATTTATTTTTGTACCAGTTGTTGACGGTAGACCAATGACTGAAGAGGAGTTTATAGCCCTAAGCCCAGATAAGAAAGAAGATATACAAAGTAAAAGAGATAAACTAAACTCCGAATTAAGATTAGTATTTAGACAACTTAAAGAACTGGATACTAAAACATTTGAAGGAATAAAAGAATTAAATAAAGAAGTGGCTCTTTTTACAATGGGGCATTTGTTAGACGATTTTAATAAAAAGTACTCTTCTTATTCAGAAATACTATCTTACCTAAAAGAAGTAAAAGAAGATATATTAGAGAACTTAACTTTATTTTACAGGCCAAATCCACAACAGGCACAACCCCAGGCACCTTGGGCGGAGGAATTGCCTTTTAGAAAATACATGGTCAATCTGTTTATAGATAACTTTGGCCTTACTGGAAGACCAGTTATAGTTGAATTAAATCCGACGTATCAAAATCTTTTTGGTAGAATTGAAAAGGAAGCTCAGTTTGGGATGCTAACTACAGATTTTACTATGATTAGGGGCGGTTCAATACATAAGGCAAACGGAGGGTATTTAGTAATCCCCGCAGAAGAGCTAGTAAAGAACCTTTTCTCTTATGATGGACTTAAAAGAGCATTAAGCAGCGAAGAAGCAATTGTTGAAGAGGCCGGAGAAAGACTTGGATTTATTACAACTAAAGGATTAAGGCCTGCTCCAATACCTCTAAACACTAAAGTTGTAATTGTTGGGAATCCATCTATTTACCAGACTTTATTCGTCCTTGATCCGGAATTTAAAGAGTTATTCAAAGTCAAAGCAGAATTTGACAGCAACATGGATTTCAATGATGACAATGTGAAAAATTATGTTTCGTTTATATGTTCGCTTTGTACAAAAGAGAATCTTTTACATTTGGATTCTTCTGCAATAGGTAAAGTTATAGAATATGGAGCAAGATTATCAGACGACCAAGAAAAACTATCCACTAGATTTGCAGACATATCTGATATTATAAGGGAGGCCAACTTCTATGCAAAACAAGATAAAAATAATCTAATAAAAGACATCCATATAATTAAAGCTGTTGAAGAGAAGAATTATCGCTCTAATCTTATCCAAGAAAGAGTAAATGAAATGGTAACTAGAGGATTCTATTTAATAGACACGGAAGGAGATGCTGTAGGTCAGATAAACGGACTCGCAGTTTTGAGTATGGGAGACTTTGCCTTCGGCAGACCCTCAAGAGTTACCGCCACAGTAAACATTGGGCGTGGCGGTATCATTGATATTGAAAGAGAAGCTAAAATGGGAGGAAATATCCACTCAAAGGGAGTAATGATATTAGGCGGATATTTAGCAGAAAATTTTGCTCAAGACAAACCATTGAACCTCACTGCTAGACTAGTATTCGAACAAAATTATGAAGGAGTTGATGGAGATAGTGCATCAAGTACAGAGCTTTATGCAATACTGTCTGCACTTTCTGAAGTTCCAATAAAACAATACTTTGCCGTTACAGGATCTGTTAATCAAAAAGGAGAAGTCCAAGCAATTGGAGGAGTGAACTATAAGATTGAAGGATTTTACGAAATATGTAAAGCAAAAGGCCTAACAGGAAAACAAGGAGTTTTGATCCCAAGGAGCAACATCCAAAATCTAATGCTTAAAGAAGAAGTTGTTGAAGCAATTAGAGAAGGTAAATTCCATATATATTCAGTAGAGAATATAAAAGAAGGAATTGAGATTCTAACTGGGGTAAAAGCGGGGGATAAGGGACCAGATGGCAAATATCCCGAGAATACAATATTTGGCAAAGTTGATAAACGTCTTAAACTCATGACAGAAAAAATGGAAAAAAATTCAGAAGAAAAAGAAAATAAAAATAATGATTAAGTAAATTATAGGAGGTAAAGAAATGGTACAGGTAAAAAAAGTTGGAGAAATCTATAAATGTGAAATTTGTGGAAACGTAGTAGAAGTATTGGAAGTTGGTGGCGGAGAATTAATTTGTTGTGGAGAGCCAATGGTTTTACAGAAGTAGGCGATAAAAATGGTAAAAATTGGAGAAAAAATTCAAGAAGCAGATTGGAAAAAGGAAAAACATGTACCAGTTATTGAATGCCCAGATTCTGTAAAGGCAAATGAGACTTTTGAAGTAAAAGTTGCAATCGGAAAAGATATAGCTCATCCAAATACAACTGAACATCATATTAGATGGATCATGCTTTACTATCAGCCAGATGGAGAAAAAGCTCTTTATCAGATTGGAAACTATGAATTCACTGCGCACGGAGAGAGTACTCAAGGACCTAATACAGGCCCAGTATACACAAATCACGAAGTAAAGACGTATGTAAAACTTGCAAAATCTGGAATCCTATTTGCAGTCTCTCTGTGCAATATTCATGGCCTATGGGAATACTCAAAGGAAATTAAGGTTAATTAATTTTATTTTTTATTCTATAAACTTAAACTGTTCTGATTTCATTTCTTATCCTAAACTAATAATTAGGAAATAAAGATTTGTCAGTACTGCAAAAAGTATCAAAGCATTTAAGTTGTTAAAGGCTATCTTTGTAGACTTTATTTTTGTATCTTTGTTTAATTCTGATATAGTAAAAAGAAGCGGTATAAATGAAAAAACTGATATTAAAATGAAATTTATATTTATATTAAATAAATTAGTTATCTGAAAGATTAGGTAAATAATAGATGCAAATAAGGCTGCAGTAAATATAATTTTGAGAGTTAATTTTCTTCCATTTTTTGTTACAAAACTTTTCTTTCCACTTAATGAATCAACTTCCATATCTGGAAGTTCTACACTCAAAATAAAGTAAATTCCATACATCAGGAGAGGAATAGTAAATAAAAGATAATTAATATCTATGAAGCCTTTCATGATATAGTAACCCATTCCTGGAACTACAAAACCTATAGCAAGCATAGTTGATATTTCTCCTAGACCCCTATAAGACAATCTTAAAGGAGGCGCAGTATAAAACCAACCCAGAAGATTTCCAAAGATAACATAACCTAAGAATAATAGGTTATATCTATAGTATATGGTAAAGATAAATCCAAGAATTATTGAAATGGCTATTAAAGATAGTGCTATCCACTTTGATGTTTCTCTTAGCGTTGGATCAAGCTGCAATATTCCACTTCCACCACTAACATTAGTTCTTTCACCAAATTTGTCTGATTCGTAATCAAAATAGTCGTTACTATATGATACTGATAAATGACCTAGAAAAAGAATCAAATATCCTAAAATTAATTTCCAAATGTTTAACTCTGCTCCAATTAACACTGCAAATAAAGCCCCCACCAAAAAAAGAAAAAACCCTCCAAGAACAAAAAAGAAGCGGCCTAATTTTAGGATATTTATTATTTTATTTTGGATAGAATATCCATTCATGAACAAATTAGAAATTCATTATATTTAATTATTACGGAAATTAAAAATAATGAAATCACTTAAATAATTATTAACTTATTGGGCGAATTATGGGGCAAATATTAGCTCATGTTCGCATTTATTTCTTAGTTTAGATAATAAGTCTTTTAAAATACTCTAACTTTGATAACTCATGAAAAGAGAACTCTTAATGGGTAATGAAGCCATTGCTTTAGGAGCTTTCGAAGCAGGTGTTGAAGTTGTTGCAGCTTATCCGGGTACCCCTTCTACAGAAATCCCTGAAACTGCTGCACGATTTGCTAAGCAATATGGCGCTTATGTTGAATTTTCTACTAATGAAAAAGTTGCCCTTGAAGTGGGCATAGGTGCATCATGGTCAGGAAAAAGGGCCCTTGTTACAATGAAACATGTTGGAGTTAATGTTGCTTCTGATTCGTTGATGACTTTAGCTTATACCGGTGTTGACGGAGGATTAGTTCTTGTTTCTGCTGATGAGCCAGATTGTCATTCTTCTCAAAATGAACAAGACAATAGACTATTTTCTAGATTTGCAAATTTGCCTTGTTTGGATCCTTCTTCCTCTCAAGAGTGCAGAGACATGATACTTTTTGCTTATGATTTGTCTGAGTTATTTTCTCTACCTGTAATTTTAAGACCCACTACAAGAGTATGTCATGGAAGAGGGGACGTAGAGTTAGGCGATAAAATTGATGCCAAAAAGAGAGAAGGAAAATTCTCAAAAGACGTTTCAAAATATGTGGCGGTGCCATCCCACGCAAGAGCCCTTCACAAAAATCTTTTAGATAAAATGGAAAAAATAAGGGAGTTCATTGAAGATTCTAACCTTAATTATAAAATACCTGGAGAGGGAAAGACTGGGATCATAGTTATCGGATCATCTTTTAATTATTTAATGGAAGCACTACAAATATTAAGTATTAATCCCCCTATTTTAAAAATTGGAGTTTCACATCCGCTAGCTAAAAATAAAGTTTTATCTTTTATTAGAGATTTTGAGAAAGTTATAATAATTGAAGAGCTTGAGCCTGTAATTGAAAATGATGTAAAAATTTTAATGGCCGAAAATTTGTTAAATCTGAAAATCTACGGGAAGAATATATTCCCAAGAACAGGTGAATTCTCTACAGACTTAGTGACTGAAATACTTTCTAGGTTCTTTAGAATCGATATGCCCAAAGAACAGGTTAAAATTCTTACAGTGCCTGTTAGGATGCCGTTATTATGTGCTGGCTGCCCTCACAGATCAACCTATTACGCAATAAAGAAGATAACAAAAGGTAAAGCGATATTTCCCTCAGACATTGGATGTTACACTCTTGGGTATTCAAGACCTCTTCAGACTGTAGATACATGCATTTCTATGGGGTCAAGCTTTGGAGTAGCATGTGGATTAGCAAAATCTGTCGACCAACCTATTATTGCGACACTTGGGGATTCTACATTTTTTCATGCAGGGATACCTCCTCTAATCAATGCTAAATATAATAACTCTAAAATTGTTGCAGTTATTCTCGATAATCTAACTACCGCTATGACAGGACATCAGCCACATCCAGGAACAAGATTAACTGCTATGGGAGATCCGGCAAGTTCTGTTTCAATAGAAAAATTGATTTCTGGGATGGATATACCAGTCGAAGTTGTAGACGCAGGTAATGTAAAACAAGTAGAAGATGCTGTTAAAAGAGCAATAGAAAGTGAAACAGTATATGCAATAGTTTCTAGGGGGCCATGTGCCCTCCTAAAAGGCTTGGAAAAGAAACCTGTTTACGTGGTGGACGTATCAAAATGTAGATCTTGCAAAGCATGCATAAAATTATCGGGATGTCCTGCTTTAGAATTTAAAGAAGGGCATTCATATGTTAATCCAACAGTATGTAATGGATGCGGATTATGTGCATATATCTGTCCCGTAGAAGCCATAGGTAGATAAGATTCTTTTATCTTTCTTTATTTTATATTGAATATTTTTCAAATCCAAAATCTATATTTTTTTAAAAGTAATAAAAATTTTAAAATATATTATTTATTGCCGTTAGACTTTTAACATTGAAAACTCAAATATATTGAAGGCTGTATATTAATATTTTATTATATCATGGAGTTGTAGAAATGACAGAAATAAAAGTTGATGTTAAGGGTCAAACTTGCCCTGTGCCCTTAGTTGAATGTAGAAAAGCGTTACGAAAAGCAGCAGTTGGAGATATAGTCGAGATAGAGGGAACTCATCCTGCTTCTAAAAAGGAGATACCAATGGCTGTGAATGCATTAGGGTATAAGATTGTATCCATTGAAGAGGAGGGCAATACGTGGAAGATAAAAATATGCAAGGAGTAACTAATTCAAAAAAGAATAAAGCTACAATAATTGTTCATAGCGGGGATATGGATAAAATTTACAGTGCATTGATAATAGGAAATGGAGCACTTTCAATGGGCATGGAAGTTTCTTTGTATTTCACTTTTTTTGGACTTCAGAGATTAAAGAAAGGCGGACTTGAAAAGGGACCACTCTCAAAGATGCACATGCTAGGATTGGGTAAAATGATGATAAAGAAGAAAATGGAAAAATCTAATGTGGCGTCTCTAGAGAAAATGATAACCGATTTCAAAGAACTTGGGGGTAAAATACTGGCTTGCGATATGACTATGGAAGTAATGGGAGTAAAGCCTGAAGATTTAAGACAGGACTTAATTAATGATTATTGTTCTGTGGGGACATATATTCAAGAAGCAATGGAATCAAGCATGACCTTATTTATTTAATATGGTGAATATAATGGAAAAAAATATTTATCTAGATAATGCAGCTGCTACAAGATTGGATGAGAGAGTTTTAGAATCTATGAAAAAATATTTCTTTGAAGTTTATGCAGTTGCAACTTCAGAATTTGGATACTCCTTAGGTATTGAAGCAAGAGAAGCGTTAGACGAGGCTAGAGGATTTATTGCCAACTATATGGGGGCTGATTATGGAGAAATTGTTTTCACTTCAGGAAGCACTGAATCTAGTAACATGGCCTTAAAAGGAGTTGCAATGGCCCTAAAAGAAAAAAAAGGTAAGCACATAATCGTATCAAAAATTGAAGACTTTCCAGTTCTTAACAGTGCAAGGAGTCTTGAAAAACAGGGATTTGAAGTTACCTATCTTGATGTTGACCAATATGGTCTGATTGACTTTGGTCAACTTGAAAAATCTATAAGAAAAGATACTATTCTAGTATCAATCCAGCATGCCAATCAAGAAATTGGCACGATTCAAGATATTGCTAAAATAGCAAACATTTGTAAGAATAAAGATGTGCTTTTTCATACAGATGCAACACATACCTTCACAAGAGTTCCAATTGATGTTAAGAAAATTCCAGTTGATCTAGTCACTTTGTCAGCCCATACTATACATGGACCTAAAGAAACTGGGGCATTATTTATTCGTAAGAATACTCCACTTTCAAAATGGATGGACGGAGGATTTCAAGAATTTAACAAGCGTGCAGGATTAGAAAATATCCCGGGGGCAGTAGGATTTGCAAAAGCTATTGAATTAGTAACTCCCGAAGAGACTAAAAAAATAAGGCAGATGAGAGATCACCTTATTAAGAGAGTATTATCTGAGATACCAGACACAACTTTGAACGGGGATAGAGAAAAAAGAATTCCTCAAAATGCTAATATTACATTTCACTATGTAGAAGGAGAATCAATTACACTCCATCTTGACATGAGAGGTTTTTCGGTCAGTACAGGTTCTGCATGCTTTAGTAAATCCCTTGAGGCAAGCCATGTTATAATTGGCATCGGGGGGGATCACGAGAGGGCACACGGCTCTGTTCGATTTACCTTTGGTAGATACAATACAATTGATGATGTTGATTCGATTGTGAATAATATAGCTGAAGTTGTAAATGAGCTTAGAAAAATTAGTCCGTTGGGTAAGAATCAATAAGGAGAAAATAATATGAAATTTCCATATAGTGAAAAAGTTTTGGAGCACTTCCGCCATCCACATAATGTGGGTAAAATAGAAGATCCAGATGGCAAAGCAACTGAAGGAAGTCCTGCGTGTGGGGACATGGTTTCAGTTTATATAAAAGTAAATCCTGAGACTAAGGTTATTGAGGATATTAAATTTGAATCTTATGGCTGTGCATCCAACATTGCAACAGGCTCGATTATTACGGACATGGCTAAGGGGAAAACTCTCGAGGAAGCAAAGAAAATTACTTGGCAGCAGGCAGCAGATGCTTTAGGTGGATTGCCTACAATAAAAGCACACTGCTCTGTTTTGGCAGTTGAAGGATTAAGGGCAGCAATTCAAAATTATGAAGAAAAACACGGAATTATCACAGAGAAAGTCTCTACAACAATAGAAATTGTAAACAATAGATTGAAGAAGGTAATGAATCCTTTGACAGGACTTGATGTTGTTAGAACAAATCTTATTAAAAAAATAGAGATTAACAACGGTAAAGTCTTACTTACAATAGATTTGCCCTCTAATCATCAATTTGCCAACTCGATAAGAGAAGAGATCAAAGAAAAGATTGAAACTCTATGGGATGTAAAAGAAGTAATTATAGAGTTTATAGATTAATTTTTTTTATTTTAATTATTATTTAATCATTCTCTTTTGATTTATCTTTACCCATAAGCTAATATAATTAGTAACATCCTTAAAATTATACCAATCAATTAATAATAAAGGATCTTAATATGAAGCATGCAGATGGAAAAATCTCTTTAGGGAATCCGATTATCATTGTCCTTGTATACATAGTTATTAGTACCATTTGGTTTTTATTTTCAGATATTTTTTTTGGATTAATAATAAAAAATGTCTCTACTCTAATCAAGTTTCAAAGTTTCAAAGAGATTTTATTTATATTTGCGACTTCTATATTAATTTATTATCTAGTCAATCGTGAATTTAAGAAAATAAGATCCTCTCATGAGATTATTAATGAAAATGAAAGAAAACAAAACATAATTTTTGACACTGTAGGAGACATTATACTTTATTTAGACAAATATGGGAAAATATTAGACGTAAATAAAAGAGTTGAGATTAAATTAGGGTACAAGAAGGAAGAATTACTTGGAAAAAGTTTCATAGATGTTGGGATAATTGACATTAAGTATGTTCCTGCTTTAGCTAAAATGTTTAGGCAAGGGCTAAGTAATAAATCGGGGAGTATGGTAGAAATAGAATTAAAACATAAAAACGGAGAGTCTATTATAGTCGAAGCCAATAATAAGTTTATTATACAAAATAATGAGATAATTGGTTTAGTAACTGCATTTAGGGATATCACTGAAAGGAAGAAAGCTTTAATTCAGATAGAAAAAAATATTGAACATTTTGCCCATCTTATTGATCACATTAGAAATCCTCTTGCAATAATTAAGGCTTTCACTCAGGTTAAAGTAAACGATCCAGAAATAAAACAAAACTTATCGACTCAAGTTGACAGGATTGATGAAATTATAAATCAACTGGATGAGGGTTGGATGAATACTGAGGACACTAGAAAGTTCTTGAAAGGATACAAATAATTTTTAGATATTTATTTTATTCAAATATATCTAACCATTTACATATTTCTATTTCTTTCTTTACTGAAGTTTTAATAACTTTTATTTTAGGATTTAAAGAAAGGCAGTCTCTTTCCATTTTATCAGGACTCGCCCCTACAGCTTCAGCGATATCAATCTTATTTATTATACAAATATCTGAAAATCTAAATATTACAGGGTGCTTCAATATAATATCGTCCCCTTCACTGACACTTACAACAACAATTCTCTTGTCTTCTCCAAGTGTAAAATCTGAAGGACATATCAAATTCCCTACATTTTCCATTATAAGATAATCAAGATCTTGTAGAATCCCACTTTCTTCCAAGTCTTCTAGCTCGTGTGAGATTAAATGTGCATCTAGGTGACACTCCTTTCCAGTATTTAATGGGATTACAAGGCAATTATGCTTTCTGAATCTATTGGAATCATACTCTGCAACAACATCACCGGCAATAACTCCAACTTTTTTCCCTTTTTTTATTAAGAAATCAATAGCAATTTCTATTAGTGAAGTTTTCCCAGAACCTATTGCACCCATTACATTGTAGGATTTAATCCCATATTTTTTTAATAATTCTTTATTTTCATTAGCTACTAATGAATTTTCTTTTATAATATCTTTTTCAATATCAATGCTTGTCGTTTTATGCATAATCCAAAGAAAACAAAATTATTTAAATAATTAATGATGTAAATAATATTGCTAGACATATAAATTAAAAAATATGAAGGAGTTCGAATTGGAATAATTTTTGCAATTTCAAATTTTAAAAATCATTTACCAAAAGATTTATAATTAAGAAATTATTCAATAAAATAGTTTGGACTAACGCATGAGTTGGAGGGATTAATATTAGCATGGCAATTTCTGAAGGTTACAACTATGATAAAATTGGCAATACTGATTATGCAGAAGAGTCATTAAATTTATCAGAAAACGCAATTAAAGTTTTAGAAAGAAGATATTTAAAAAAGGATCAAGAAGGAAACGTTATAGAAAATCCTAACGATCTTTTTTTGAGGGTATCAAAAAGTATTGCAATAGCAGATTTTCTTTATGATGAAAATGCGGATGTAGATGGATTAACAAAAGAATTTTATGAAATGATGACAAATTTTGAGTTCCTTCCTAATTCACCTACTCTAATGAATGCTGGTAGAGAGCTTGGTCAATTATCTGCATGTTTTGTTTTACCCGTTGATGATTCTATTGATAGTATTTTTGATGCAATTAAATATACAGCTTTAATTCATAAGAGTGGCGGTGGAACTGGCTTTTCATTCTCAAGACTTAGGCCCAAAAACGATGTAGTCTTAACGACAAAAGGTATATCAAGCGGCCCAGTTTCTTTCATGACTGTATTTGATACTGCAACAGAAACAATAAAACAGGGGGGAACGAGAAGAGGGGCAAATATGGCTATACTAAGAGTTGACCACCCTGACATCTTAGAATTCATCAAATGTAAGGAAGAGAATAATAAACTTAACAATTTTAACATATCTGTTGCCGTTACAGATAAGTTCATAGATGCATTTGAAAATGGAAAAGATTATGACCTTTATAATCCTAGAAATGGGAAAGTAGAAGGCAAACTAAATGCTAAAGAAGTTTTTAATCTTATTGTGAATATGGCTTGGAAAAACGGTGAGCCTGGTATTGTATTCATTGATAGGTTAAACAGGGGAAATCCAACACCCTCAATAGGTGAAATTGAAAGTACTAATCCTTGTGGGGAACAACCACTTCTTCCATATGAATCATGTAATTTAGGCTCCATCAACCTTTCTAAATTTCTAAAGAAAACTAATAAGGGGTATGAAATAGATTTTGATCATTTAAGAGATGTCGTTAAGAAGTCTGTTCATTTCTTAGATAATGTTATTGATGTTAATAGATATCCTCTAGACCAAATAGAAGAAATGACAAAAGGTAATAGGAAAATAGGGCTAGGTGTCATGGGTTTTGCGGATACGCTTTTAAAACTTGGAATCTCCTATAATTCAGAAGGCGCAGTTGATATAGCAAAAATAATAATGAAATTTATAAAAGAAGAATCAATTGAAATGTCAAGAGAACTTGCTTCAATAAGAGGCCCTTTTCCAAACTTTAAAAATAGTGTATTTTACGAGAGAGGAGAGCCTCCAATTAGAAATGCCACTGTGACCACAATAGCACCAACTGGGACTATTAGCTTAATAGCAAGTTGTTCAAGTGGAATAGAGCCGATATTTGCAATATCCTACATTAGGAATGTTATGGATAAAGATGAGCTTTTAGAAGTAAATCCTGTTTTTTCGGAAATATCAAAAGATAGGGGAATTTATAGTCAAGAACTAATGAAGAAAATTGCCAAGGAAGGAACTTTAAAGAATCTTAATGAAATACCAGAAGACATAAAAAAAGTATTTGTAACTGCCCATGATATTTCACCTGAATGGCATATAAGACTTCAAGCTGCATTCCAAGAATATACAGATAACGCTGTTTCAAAAACAATTAATTTTCCAAAAAGTGCAACTGAAAAAGATGTTATGCAGGCTTATCTTTTAGCTTACAGAAGTGGACTCAAAGGAACTACAATATATAGGGACGGGTCCAGAGAGGAACAGGTCTTGAATATTGGCAAGGTAAACAAAAAGGAAGTTTCCATTCAAAAAGCTCCAAGACCAAGACCAAAAGTAACTAAAGGATTTACCGAAAAAATAAGGACTGGTTGTGGTAATCTTTATGTCACCATCAATGAGGATGAATATGGGCTTTGTGAAATATTTATGCAAATGGGAAAATCTGGAGGATGCCCTGCTAGTCAGAATGAAGCGATTGCAAGATTGATTTCTCTGGCTTTGAGATCGGGCATTAGAATTGAATCTATATTGGAACAATTAAGACACATCAGATGCCCAATGCCAACATGGGACGAGGGAATGCCTGTCCATTCTTGTGCCGATGCAATAGCCATAGTTTTGGATAGGTATATCAAAAAAGAACTTAATACACAACAGGAAAGATTAGACGTAGTAGTAACTCCAAATGGAGGAGGTAATAATACGGGAATGCCAGCACAGTGTCCAGAATGTGGTGAAGTGTTAGTCTTCTCTGAAGGCTGTGTTAGTTGTAAATGCTGTGGTTATACTAAATGTTAATAAAAAATCTTTTATATTTCTATTATTATTATTATTTTGACTTTATTTATTGATTAGTTCTTTAATATATTTAGTATACTCTTCGATATTCATTAGATTTATTTTTTCTTCAATATCTGGAGATTTAATTTTACATATCCATGAATCATACGGTTTAGTATTCAAAATATCTGGAGAATTTTCAATTTCTTTATTAGTCTCTAGTATATCTCCTGACATAGGAGAAGATATATCTAGAACAGTTTTGACAGATTCGATTTGACATAATGGGCCAAATTGCTTTATGCTAGTTCCTATTGCAGGAAGTTCTATATATGCTATTTCTCCTATCTCTCTTTGTGAATAATCGTTTATTCCAACAGTACATATATCTCCTTCAATCTTTACCCATTCATGCGTTTTTGAGTAAAATAAATCGTCTTTAAATGAATATGTTCCAATTTCCATTTTAATCCCATCTTTTCAACTTTTTTTATTTAAATCTTTATCTACAAATATTCATTATAATTTTAATACAAAACATTTATAAGTATTATGAATAATTATTCATAAAGAAAATAGCTATGAATATATCAATTGCAAATGATGGTAAAGTATATTTTCTATATATCTGGTAGATTTTGGTATTTAGATTATTTGGGGGTAAGCGTACTAATTTAGTTTTCCTTTATCATTAAAAATATATTTAAATAATAATTAATTCTTATGGTTAGGAAGGTTGATATGAAACTTGTAATTATTGGCGGTGGGGCGGCAGGCTCTGAAGCAGCCCTTGAAGCAAGAAAAATTGATAAAAACGCAGAGATTACTATTATCGAAAAACAGAATTATCCACAATATTCGTTGTGTGGGATCCCCTATTTCTTATCTGGGGACATTGAAAATTTTGATAATCTAATAATATTTCCAAAAGAGTTTTATGAAAGGCAAAGAATCCAACTATTACTCAATAAAGAAGTTAAGAAGATAAATATCCAAGAAAGAAAAGTTTTCTTGGATGATAATTCTGAAATAATATATGATTCACTAATTCTTGCAACAGGCGCACTCCCTTGTAATTATAAAGCGGGATACAATTATCCAAAAGGAGTTTATTTCATAAGAACACTCGAAGACGCAATAGATCTTTCTAAAAAAATTTATACTTCTAAAAAGGCAATAATATATGCATATGGGTGGGGTTGTAAAGCAGGATGTAAAGGATGTATATCCGGAAGAATATCCCTTGAAATGGCATATGCTCTAAAAAATAGAGGCTTAGATGTAACTATAGTCTCTAGGGAAAATAGGCCACTGAGGCAACAAATTGATAGTGACATGGGAGAATTAGTTGTAGAGTATTTGAAAAGTAAGGGAATTAATATAATAACAGATAAGAATGTAATAAATATAGCTGGCAAAGAAAAAGTAGATGGCCTAATAGCAGACAATGAACTAATAGAGGCAGAAATTGTAGTAATGGCTTCCGGAACTCGTACAAATAATTCAATAGCGAAGGACGCCGGTATTGAGATTAATAAAGGAATAAAAACAAATTCAAAACTTCAGACTTCTATTGAGAAAATTTATACATGTGGGGACTGTGCAAGTATCAAATACCTTTTCACAGATGAACAATTTTCTTCTAGCCTTGGAACAAATGCGGTAAGAACTGGAAAAATAGCAGGATTAAACTCTATAGGTGGAAATTTAGAATTAGATCCAATAGTTAACATTATAATAATGGATTTCTTTGATTTAAAAATTGGTGCATTTGGCCTAACTGAAGATAATTTAAATGATAGGGGGATAGAATATGTGAAAGCCAAATACAAAGGCAGGACCAGAGCAGAGTACTATCCAGGGTCTAAAGAAATATTCATTAAGATTCTATCCTCTAAGGAAGGGGAGATATTGGGATTTCAAGCCATAGGTGAAGAAGGAGTTTTTTCCAGAACGCTTGCAGTAGGCTTTGCAGTTCAAAAGGGAATTAAGATAAAAGAATTGGCTAAGATTGAAAATTGCTACAGTCCACCAATATCGCCTACTATAGATCCTGTCCAAATTTGTGCAGAACTTATACTAAAGAGATTAAAATAATATAGATATTAAGTTCCCCATCTCTTGAATAAATTATTTTCAATCCCAACTTGATCTAGTACTCTTCCAACTATAAAGTCTATAATTTCATCTATATTCTTGGGTTTATGATAAAAAGCGGGCATTGCAGGTAAGATAACTGCACCTTCTTCAGAAAGAGTAGCCATACTTCTTAGATTGATTGAAGTCAGAGGCGTTTCTCTCGGAACAATAATTAATTTTCTTTTCTCTTTTAGTGATACGGCAGCAGCTCTTGTGACTAAATTATCTTGTATGCCTACAGATATCTTAGAAATAGTTGAAACTGTGGCTGGACATATTACCATGTAGTCAAAAGGATAACTTCCTGATGCAACGGATGCATCCATTTCACTGTTTTTATAAACTTTGTATGCATATTTATTTAATTTATCTAATTCATAATTCGTTTCATCCTTTATTATTTTCTTTGCGCCTTCACTCAAAATAAGGTGGACTTTACCTTTCAAATTTTCTAATAATTTGATACCGTATATAACTCCGCTTGCACCAGTTATCGCAAGAATTCCTTCCATAAAACATATTTGAATTACCGCTATTAAAGTTTTACCTTTAAAAATCATTTGAATTATGCCGAAAGTTATATAAGTTACACATTAAGATTGCTTTTATAATATAATCTTTTTAATGGTGAATCTATGCGGATTCTTTTAATACATAGTGATTATTTAGAGTATGAAATAACCTCAAAGACAAGAATAGCTGAAAAGATTGAAGATTCTTTAAAAAAGGGTAGAATGGAAGACTGTCTTTCAGTTTTTGTTGCTGTAGAACAAGGTGATGATAACTCTGTCATTGACAAAGCATTTAATGAAGTTGAAGAAGTATCAAAATCAGTTAAATCAGAAAAAGTTTTCTTGTACCCATATGCACATTTAAGCAATAATCTTGCTTCTCCTGAAATAGCTATTAAATTATTGAAAGATTTAGAAACAAAACTAAAATCCAAATATGAAGTCAAAAAAGCTCCATTTGGGTATTATAAAGCTTTTAAAGTATCATGTAAAGGCCATCCTCTATCTGAGCTTTCTAGGAGTATAACCTCTCAAGGAGGGGAAGTTGTCTCTGAAGCATTAAAAGCTGAAGAAAGAATAAAATCTAATTGGTACATACTTGATTCTTCGTTAAATCTTATACCTCAAGATAAATTTGATTTTAAAAATCAGGACAATCTCAAAAAATTAACAGAATATGAAGTCACTCACTCTAGAAAAGTCGATATGGTCCCACCACATGTTGAATACATGAAAAACTTAGAGCTCGTTGATTATGAAAAAGGTTCGGATCCTGGAAATCTAAGATGGTATCCAAAAGGAGTATTAATTAAGAGGCTTCTGGAAACAAAAGTTACTGACAGTATATTAGAATATGGTGGAATGGAAGTAGAAACTCCAATTATGTACAGTATTACCCACCCAATGCTTTCTAAGTATCTAAATAGATTCCCAGCAAGGCAATATATAGTTAAATCTGGAAATGATGATTATTTTTTAAGATTTGCAGCTTGCTTCGGCCAATATCTAATGAAGCATGACATGATAATTTCATACAAAGACCTTCCTCTAAGACTTTATGAATTAACAAGATATAGTTTTAGGCGAGAACAAAGGGGAGAATTAGTTGGATTAAGAAGATTAAGAGCATTTACAATGCCTGATATGCACACTCTTGCCATTTCTATGGACGATGCAAAGAAAGAATTTATTGAACAATTTAAAGTTTCTATGAAATGGATGGAAGAACTTAACTTGAATTATGAAGTTGCTATACGATTTGTAAAATCATTTTATGATGAAAATAAAGAATTTATTGAAAGGCTGATGTCTTTAATTAAAAGGCCAGTTTTAGTTGAAATGTGGGACGAAAGACCATTTTACTTTGTCATGAAATTTGAATTTAATTTTGTAGATTCATTAAATAAAGCTTCTGCTCTATCTACAGTTCAAATAGACATAGAGAATACTGAAAGGTTCGAAATCAAATATTTTGATGAAGATGGAAAAGAAAAATATCCTTTAATGTTGCACGCTTCAATTTCTGGGGCTATTGAAAGAAATCTTTATGCACTTCTCGAAACAGCATACATGGAATCTAAAAAGGGTAAGAAACCAATGCTTCCTTTATGGTTGTCTCCCACCCAAGTTAGAGTCTTACCTGTAGGAGAAGAACAACTTTCTTATTCATTGAAAGTTTTACAAGAACTAGAGCAATCTGGAATAAGGGTTGACATAGATGATAGAGACTTACGGCTTGGTAAGAAAATAAGAGACGCTGAAAAAGACTGGGTCCCTTATATCATTGTTATAGGTGAAGATGAAATAAAGAATTCTAATATTAACATCCGATCGAGAGAAGATCCATCTCAGAAGAATACTACTGTAGAAGAATTCAAAAATAGTTTCCTAGAGCTTGTTAAAGGAAAACCAACACGACCCTTACCTTTGCCAAGAAAGCTTTCTTTAAGAGCTAGCTTTAGGTAGGTGTATATAATGAAAAAAATAAATTGTGATGTTTTAGTAGTTGGTGGAGGGCTTGCCGGTTTAAGAGCTGCCATCGAATCTAAAAAATTTGTTAATGACGTTATAATTCTAACAAAGGGCTACGTTGGAAAAGGTGGGTGCAGTTCAATTTCTGAAGGAATTTTAAATGCGCCATTATCAGAAAATGACTCTTCTGATCTATACTATCAAGATATAATGAAAGGTTCAGCTAATGTATCAGATCCTAAATTATCTAAAATTCTATCAGAAAATGCAAATAGAGCAATTCTTTCACTTGAAGATTACGGAATTCAATTTAAAAGAGAAAATGGAAATCTAGTCCTTAATCTGTCTGGGGGTAATTCAGTTCCAAGAACAGTAAGAGTAGAGCCACCGGGCCCCGGATGTGGGAGAATAATTCCCTTAAAACTAGCAGAATACGCAAGAAACAAAGGTATAAATTTTTTAGAGAGAACGCATTTAGTCAAATTGTTTGAGAAAGATGGTAGAGTTGTATCTGGAATAGCATTCGATGGAAAAAACTTCTTAGAAATTTCTTTTAAGTCTGTTATAATATCAACTGGGGGAGCAGGAAATATTTATAAGAACTCTACTAATCCTTCGGATGTCGAAGGTGATGGGTACTATTTAGGTTTTGACGCAGGGGCCTCTTTAATTGATATGGAATATGTACAATTCTTCCCTACTGTAGCTTTAAAATCTTACTTAGTGTTACCTTTTATTTTTACAGACGGTGCAACTCTTCTAAATAGCAAAGGTGAAAGATTTATTGAAAAGTATGATCCATATCTATTAGAAAAAACTACCAGAGATATAATGTCAAGAGCTATTTTTACCGAAGCTTTAGAAGGAAGGGGTTCTGAAGGAGGAGTTTTTATCTCTTATAAAGAAGTTCCCGAGAAAATTCTTAAAACAAAATATTCTAAAGAAATAGATTTTTTCCTTTCAAAAGGAATTGATCTTTATAAAGAAAATCTTCTAGTTAAGCCTTCATGTCATTTCTTCATGGGAGGTATAAGAATAAATCAAAAGTGTGAAACCAATATCAAAGGATTGTATGCTTGTGGAGAAACTGCGGGCGGTGTACACGGAGCTAATAGACTTGCAGGGAATGCTCTAGCCGAAACAATAGTATTTGGTGAAATAGCAGGAAGAAATGCAGCTGAATTTGCTTTAGAAAATAGCTTTGATAACATAGACACTATGAAATATATTGATTCATTACCTAAATTTACTGAAAGTTCGCCAGAAAAAGAATTGATTATAGCGATAAAAGATATCATGTGGAAGTATCTTGGAATAATTAGAGAAGAGAAAGGAATAAGAACTGCAATTAAAGAAATTTCTGAAATAAAAAATAAATTTGAAAAAATAGATGCTACGCATGACTATTTACAATATTTTAAATTAAGAAATATTCTATTTACTTCTCAAGTAGTTGCTATATCTGCACTTGAAAGAAAAGAATCTAGGGGAGCTCATTATAGAGTTGATTATCCAAAAGAGGACAATAATTGGAAAAAAGCAATTATAATAAAAAAAGAATTTAATATAGAATATGAGGGGAGATAATTGATACTATCAATAATAGGGAGTCAATGGGGAGACGAAGGAAAAGGAAAAGTCACAGACATTTACGCAGAAAATTCTGATATTGTAGTTAGATTTCAAGGGGGAAATAATGCCGGGCATACGATTGTCGTTGGGGATAAAACTTACAAGTTTCACTTAATGCCATCTGGGGCCGTACATAGAAAATCTCTTGTCCTTGGAAATGGAGTGGTAATTGATCCAAAAGTATTGATCGAAGAAATTGAGAAATTAAAAAAAGATGGATTTAATCCAGACATTTCTATAAGTGACAGGGCAAATATAATAATGCCCTATCATAGAATTCTCGATGGAATTGAAGAGAAGATGAAAGGGGCTCATGCAGCAGGAACAACAAGAAAGGGAATAGGACCTTGTTACTCAGATAAAATCTCTCGTTTTGGGATTAGATTTTCTGATTTATTGGATTTAGAAGTTTTCAAAGAAAAACTTACTTTAATTGTTCCAATTAAACAAAAAATATTTGACGCATATGGTGAAAAAGTAAATCTAGATATTGAATCTATATACAATGAATATGTTTCATATAGGGATTATTTGAAAGATTATATAAAAGATACGTCAGTTGTTTTAAATAAAGCTTATGACGAAGGTAAAAATATACTAATGGAAGGGGCACAAGGAACACATTTGGACATAGATCATGGTATTTATCCTTTTACCACTTCTTCTAATACAAATGCTGGAGGAATATGCACTGGAAGCGGGGTATCCCCTAATAAAATAGATAAAATAGTAGGTATAACTAAAGCTTATACTTCAAGAGTTGGAGAAGGACCATTTCCAACAGAGCTATTGGGCGATGAAGGTGAATATCTAAGGGAAAAAGGAAGAGAATTCGGTACAACAACTGGCAGACCAAGAAGGTGTGGATGGTTAGATTTAGTTTTAGTCAAATATTCGTGCCTATTAAATAATTTTTCAGGGCTTGCAATAACTAAAATAGATGTTTTAACCGGAATGAAAAAATTGAAAATCTGTTATGCCTATGACTATAACGGAAAAATAATCACTGATTTTCCTTCAAATATGAGAATATTATCCGAGTGTAAACCTCTTTATACTGAATTTGAAGGTTGGAATGATTTTGATTGGAATAAAGTAAAAGATAAAGGCTCTTTACCCAAACAAATTCAAGCATATATCAAATACATTGAAGATCAGACTAAAACGCCAATATGCATGATTTCATATGGGCCAAAAAGAGATGAAACTTTAATTACAAAAGATTTATTTAGAGGAGTCTAATTGTTTGACCTTTTTAATAAATTCAATTATAAAATGGCTATTGTAGTAAGAGATGATCTAAAGTTATCCAAAGGAAAACTTTCAGTACAAGTAGCACATGCAGCAGTAAGCTGTGCAATTAAATCAGAAAAAAACAAAAGTAAGTATTTTTCTGAATGGTTTTCTGAAGGTCAAAAAAAAGTAGTATTGAAAACAGAGGATTTAGACTCTTTGATTAAAATATTTAATGAAGCTAAAAGTGTTGGGCTCATAACTGAATTAATTAAAGATGCAGGATTAACAGAAGTCCCTCCGGGAACTATTACTGTATTAGGTATAGGGCCTGCCCCAGAAGATGAAATTGATAAGTTAGTAGGGAAGTTAAAACTTCTTTAATTCAATAATAATAAAGCTTATATAAATGTTTATAAATATTTATTTTAATTAACATTGGAGGTATAAAATGAAAAAAATATTTATTCTTCTATTAACATTCATATTTGCCATATCACTAATTACGTTTCCCGTATTTGCTACAGAGAATACTGCACCTGAACTTGAAAAAGGAATTTTATTGTACACTTTCAAGAATAATACTTTCTCTTATAAATTTCAAGTTCAATATACAGACGCAGATGGAGATATGCCTAGATATGTATTTGTCATAATAAATGGTTCAAGAAGAGAAATGATTAAGGCAGATATAAATGATAACAATTCAAAAGATGGGATATTGTACATATTGCCCATGGATGATAGTGAAATCTCTAAATTTGCTCCAAAAGTAAGTGAATGGGATATTAATTACTGGTTTAGAACAAATGATGGAAGAGGGCCTGTGAGTACTAAAATATCCAAATTATTTGCATTAGACACGGAAGCAATGGGTCTCACTGCATCTAATTCTGCAGGCGGGTGTGGTGAAAGAGTATCTAGTGGCTGTGGCTGTGGCCATTAATAAATATAACCAATACTTTTATATATCTTTTTTTTAAACCAATGACAAGGTGAAATCATGGAGTTCTATATCTTCATAGCGATTGTAATAGGATTGATAGCATTGTTTTCTATAATAGAAGGACTTAGTAGAAAAAGAAATACTTTGAGTAAGCCTCCTTTAAAAGGAAATGAAAGAGATACAAAATATGTACCTCAATCAATTCCAAAAAAATAAAATAATTTATTTTTTTACCCTTTTCTTGATATATTTTATTGCAAAATAAATTATTCCAAGCACAATTAATATTGGTACCAGAAATCCGCCCAATATTATTATCCCAGCAATTGAAACTATAAATGCATCTATTGCTCTATCAAAAGCTTTTTTTATACCCCAATCATGGACTATTTCTTCTGGTTCGTATAGATTTATATAAAAAGTACCAAAAGAGGTCGTGTTATCTAGATATTTTATCCTAGCTTCATAGCTTTCTATTTCATTTCTAATCCTTCCTAGCTGGGCTTCAATTGCGAGGACATCCTGTACATCTTTAGCCATACTAAGAAGTTCTGTATACCTTTTTTCTTGATTTTTTAGATTTTTTAATCTAGCCTGTAAGTCTATATATTCTTCAGTTACATCATATGCTGATGTTTCTTTAGATTTAATCTCTCCAACTTGATTTAATGAATCCCCAAACTCCTCAAACATCTTTTCAGGGATTTTCACCGTTATATTACCACTTTTATTGCCTGAATCTGAAGTCCACATATTGGAGTTAGTTACGTATCCTCCAAAATTACTTGTTAGTTCTTTAATTTTTGAAATGGATGTATCAAAGCTTTGAACTTCTATATTTGCATTTCCTCTTTTAACAATTTTCTGATCATTTAAATTTAATTCAGTGGATGTATAGGTGGGAGCAGCTGTTTTTGAGTAAGTATCAGTTTGAGGGACACTACCATACCCCGCAGGATATCCAGCTTCTTCACTGTAATATACCCTTTTTGAGTATAAATTTGGTCCCAAGAATAAAGTACCTACAAAAAAGCCTGTCACTAAGATTGCGATTATTCCAATCACACCAATTATAACATAGGATCTCTTCATTATACCACCAATAAAAAGAGAAATCTTCTTTATTTATATATTTCGATATGGTTCAATTTATATTGAACCTTTACTATTCAATTTTAAAGTTTTGAAGAAATACTCTGATACGGTGTCTCCCACAATCCTTACTAAAATATCTTTATCTTCTGTATATGAAAATGTTCCTATAGATATCTTTGCAGCTGCAAAATTCATATGCCCACCAGCAGATCCCATTTTAGAAAAAGCTTTAGTAATAACCTTACTAATATCGATAATCTGATCCCTTGATCTTGCCGATATATATACATAGTCCTCTATTATTCCTATAACTAGGGATATAGTAATGCCCTCGAGTTTTAACAATAGGTCCGCAGCTTGGGATAAAGATTCTCTTTTGTCTATATATCCTACGTTAGAGATAACATATTTGCCATCTATTTTTTTATTATTTATCGCCTTAGATAATACGTCAAGAGTAGTTGGAGAAATATTTGGATTTTCAATTATATTTAAGAGTTCTTTATTTATCTTGGGTTTTAAAAAATATACTGCATCTGTATCTTCCTTCTCAAAATTTCGTTTAAAGTTATTAGTATCTACAAGAATTCCATACATTAAACCTGTAGCTAATTGTTCATTAACATCAATACCAAAATCTCTTAAATATGAAGTCATAATAGTAGCTGTAGCACCTACTTTAGGCCTAATATCTATAAATTCTGCATCTATTTTGTCTTCTTCAGTATAATGGTGATCAATTATTATGTCTGGTTTTATTTCTGAAGGAAATATAGTTGTATTGGATAAATTTGGCATATCAATTAAAGCAACTTTATCATATTCCCTCAGAACATATTTCTTATGCTCTGGAATCTTTTTAAAATCCCATTTTAATAGATCGATCATCATTTTATTTCCTTCGTGGCCAATCTCTCCACCATAATAAATATCTGCGTTTACATTCAAACTTTCTGCAATTGTTTTTAGGGCATAAGCACTTGACATTGCATCTGGATCAGGATTATCATGCATTACAATTGCCAACGATTTAGAATTTTCAAGTGCTTTTTTTAATAGATCTTTATTCCTCCAATAAGTTGAAAGTTCAAGTTGATTTATTATTATTTGGGCGATTGATCTCTCAGGAGTAACAACAAAATCTGCCCCCAATTTTTTAAGGCCCGAAATATGTTCTGAGCTAGGCGCATTAATGATTATTAGAGCATCTTTATTGAATTCCCTAGAAATCTTCAAGGCTTCTATATTGACCTTATAGTCTGAAGTAGCTATAATTATATCTTTAAATTTAGGTATGTTTAAACTGACAAGATTAAATGATTTTGTGAAATCAAAATGATAAGTTTTACATCCTATACTTTCTGCCCTACTCAAAGCTTGCATATTTTTATCTATCACTAATACTTCTTTACCCTTCTTTTTAAGAACTAAGGCTACTGCATAACCAATTTTACCCGCCCCAAAAATAAGAAACATAAGCTTTATTATAGGTAGAAATATATATTCTTTTCTGATTTAACCAAAATAATTATAAATGATGCGATTATTTATTTTTTGAGGTATATCTTTGGAAGGTTCAGTAGACGACGAAATTATTAAAATTTCACATGAATTAAGGGCTTTGGAATCTGAAGCGGAATCCCATAAAAAGGAACTTTTATCTTTAAAACAAAAAAGGGACGAAAAAAATGCACAATTTTCTGATTTAGTTAAGAAAGGTAAACAAAACAAGGAACTCAGGGATAAAGTTAACGAAGAGACAAAGAAATACAAAGCTTTACGTGAGGAGAATAGTACAAAACTAAAAAAGATCTATGAGTCCTTGAATAAAATTAAAGAAGCAACAAAGAATAAGGACATCACTTCCTCTTCAGACATTGAAAAAAAAATAGATAATATTGAATGGAAGCTCGAAACAGAAGTTCTTGCTTTGGATAAAGAAAGACAACTTGTTGATATGATAAAAGATTTAAAAAAGGATCTTAAAGAATCTAAGAATTATGAAGAACTTTCTAAAGAAGCTCGCTTTTCTCGAAAAGATTTAGATTTATTAAAAATACATTCTGAAGAATACCATAAAAAAGTATTGGAATTATCTGATGAATCTACTAAGTACCACGAGCGTATGTTATATTATTTCAATATGTCTGAAGATATAAAAAAAGAAGCGGATACGATACACAAGAACTATCTTGAAAAGAAAAAATATGTTGACGAACTTTATGACAATATAAGAGAGATACGGGCCAAAATAAAAGGATTGGAAATTAATTCAAGAAAAACTGAAAAACTTCAAAAAGAGAAAAAGATAAAAGAAAAGAAGGAGGAACTATCAAAGAAAAGTGAGGATATTTTAGCGAAATTTAAAAATGGAGAAAAACTCACCTTGGAAGAACTAAAGATTCTCCAGGCGGGAGGAAATATTTGATAGTTGAAATATCTTTTGTTCCTATTGGTGTAGGTACTTCTCTTAGCAAGTATATTGCTAAAGTTATAAAAAACATAGAAAAAAGTGGATTAAAATACCAGATTACCCCTATGGGAACTATTATAGAGGGTGAGTGGCCCGAGATATCAGATTTAATTAATTATTCACATAATTTAATTTTTGAAATGGGAATAGAAAGAATTATAACTAACATAAAGATTGATTATAGATTGGATAAGAAATCTTCAATGCTGGATAAAATCGATTCAGTCAAAAAAAAGATGGTAGAGAGCGATGTTTGAGAAGAAAATATTGGTTCTTTCAGTAGATAGGGATAATGATTTAGGCGTAAAAACAGGAATCGAAGGGCCGATAATAGGTGAAAAAAACATCTTAAAAGCAGCAATGGAACTTGGTGCAGCTGATCCTACCGAATCGGATACAAATGTGCTTTTTAGAGCAATCCAAGTTTTTAGAAAACTAAAAAAAGAAGATACACCGTGTGAAGTCGCAGCGCTTACTGGCGATATAGATGTTGGGGTAAAATCTGATATAGTATTATCAGATCAACTTGACAAAATACTTAAAAAAATAAAAGTAAAGGGAGTAATTTTGGTAACAGATGGCAGAGAAGATGAGAATGTTCTGCCAGTCCTTCAATCAAAGGTAACGATAATATCTATCGATAGGATAATTATACAACAAAATGAAACAATAGAAGAAACTTATTTTATTATTCACAGATATATGAGAGAAGTTCTAGAAGATAGAAAACTTGCAGGACTTCTTATAGGTGCACCAGGATTAATTTTACTACTCTTCGGTGTCGCTTTTTTATTAGGCAAACCTCAGATAGGGTGGTTTGGATTTTTGTTCATCTTAGGCATATATCTATTCTTTAAAGGGTTTGGACTTGATAATTTTCTAAAACAAGAGTTCTCTCCAAAAAGAGTTGGATTTGTTTTTTATCTTATTGCCGTCTTGCTAGGTATAGTTGGTGTTTGGCAGAGTTATTATTACCTCGTTCAATTTCCAACTTGGCAAAGTATCCCTTTGGTAATAGCAACAATTTTATCACGAATTGAACTTATTTATGTTGCTTTTGCAATAGCAATGTTTGGTAGATTCTTAGAAGCTTACTCTACAAACAAAAAGGAAGTAATTAGCACTCTTGCTTTGACATTTTTTACAGCAATATTCTCATTTATACTTTATCAATCAGCTAATTTTATTTTAGGCTCTATATCTTTAGAGATTCTAATGATTTATTTAGTAGTTGCCGGTGGATTGACAGTTTTATTCATGAGACTAACCGGAAAGTTAAGATCAAAAATCATGCCTGGGGCTTGCAATTAGCAAGTTCTTGTAATTTTTCAATACCACTTTCCATTCCAATTCCGTAGAGTATATCCCCTTCCTCAACTTTGAAGTTTTTCTTTGGGGAATAAATATATTCCTTGTTCCTTTTTATAAGGAAAATGAAAATTCCAGTTTTACTTTGCAATTTTATTTCTTGGAAAGTTTTATTTATAATGATAGAGTTGGAGCATATTTTTACTCTAGCAATTATTTGATCAGTTTCCCTCATTGCTTCTTTGAATATAGGGTGCGCATCAATTCCTCTCGTTACAATATCTGCTATTTCAGAAGCTGCATCTGCAATGGCTTCAGTTGCTTCAGTTATATGAATTAAACTTAGTAAGTCTTCTGGATTATTAACAGTAGATGCTTTTTCTAGTATCTTCTTACCCATTTCATAGTTCAACTTATCTACTGTTTCTTCAAGTTCCATTACTTCTTCCGCTATGTATTTATTGTTGTATAAAAGGGCAGTATATGATAAGGCAACCATTAATTCTGAATTATTTTTCATTTGTGTTAATATATCCGCCATATCAGTTTCCATTATATCTCACCATTTTGTTTTTATGCCACTGCATATACTCTTCAATATTTCAAGACCTGTATTGCTCCCTCTTGCAATTAGTATGTCTCCGTCTTTAATAACAAAACCTTTCGAGGGGTTATATTTGATAGAATCTTTTCTCTTTATAGCTATGATATAAGTACCTATTTTAGAGCCTAATTCAGCCCTTTTTAATGTCATATGGGATAGTTTTGATTTAGGTGATACTTCAAACTTTTCTATTTGTTCTTCAGCATCCTCAAGGGCGTCGTATACAACTGGGTGTACCTTCATACCCCTCAATATGATGTTAGAAAGATCTCCAGCTGCATTTGATATTTTTTCTGATGCCGAAGCAAATTGCAAAACAGCAGAAATTCTTTCTGCATCTTCAACACTTCTTGCAGCAAGCATTGCTGTTATTCTTATCCTATAATTTAATTCGTCCATTTTACTCTCAAGTTCAGTAACATCTTCTGCTATTTCTTTATTTTTGAAAAGAATTGAAGAATAAGCTAAGTCAACCATTAGTTCGGAGATGTCTTTCATCTCAATTAAAAGATCCTTTACGCTAATAGGCTTATATTTAAAAGGTCTGGATAGTTTGCGTCTCTTGGCCATTATTTTTCTCTCCTAAAAGAGTCTAAAAAGCCTTCATTTAATTAATATTTAAGGATTTCGAATATATTTATAAGTTATTACATTTAGATTCTACAAGGGCCTGTGGTCTAGTGGATATGGCGCAGGGCTTCGGACCCTGAGATCGTGGGTTCAAATCCCATCAGGCCC
>CAZCMP010000009.1:0-61346 GCA_964500005.1 uncultured Thermococci archaeon | reverse complement strand
GACTCCTGGGTGGGCTGCACCAGAGCAGCTTAACGGCAGCGCACCTTCCCCGCAAAGTGACATCTACTCCATCGGCGCATTGATATTCTATCTGATGACGGGAAAGGAGCCAAAGTCCTACCTCTTAAACAACGGGCAGTTGACTGTGGAGCCGATCACGCTAAACAGCAAGATGGGGAAAAAGATGTCTGATGTCATCAAAAAATGCCTTGAGGTGAATCCCTCCCTTAGATTCCTAACTGTAACGGAAATAAGGGATTATCTTATCAGCGGGAAGGGCATAGAGGGTGACTATCCGGGGGTGCCAAGGATAATCATATGTGGTCAGGCGGTGCCTTTAGTTGAGAACAGGTACACCCTAGCAAGGGACAGGACACAGGGCGGCACGGGGCTTGCCAACATAGAAATAATGGAGCCTGGGCCGGTATTTTACATATCAAGAGGCCCCCCATCGTCAGGGTATCTGCTTTTAGAGGTAATAGGCCATGAATGGTTTGCAGTCGATATAAACACGGGAAACGGCATATTTGTCTACAGGAATGGTAGATGGACCCAGCTTGAAAAGAATGTCCCCAAAAAGCTAGAAGATGGGAACCAGATATGCTTTGGGTACAACGCGGGCCAGGGCCCGTATATGCCGTTTTTGTATAAAAAATATTAAAAAATAAATTTATAGAGCTTTGAACTCTATCTTCATCGATTTTCCAACTGTTATGACGTCAGAGTGCTTTAGAGGTATCTTCTCCCCCTTTCTAACGTCAACACCGTTGACCTTTGTGCCGTTGCTGCTTTCAAGGTCCTCTAGGTAGTACCTTACCTGCTCTGTCATCTCGTTTAGTGCCATAGTTATCCTGAAGTGCCCGCCGCTAGTTTTTCTGGAAATCGACTGTGCCTCTTGTGGCGTTACAAACCTCTCAAAGTCCTCCCTGCCAAAAATCCTTCGTATCTCGTTTACCACCCTTATTGTCTCCTGCGGATGGTATAGAATATAGGAAGGATTGGACGCGCTCTCAACGATTCTTCCGACTACTGTTTTATCGTCCTGTGGCATAGCGCCAGGCCTTCTTAAGCCCTCTTGAAGTATCGTATCGCCGTATGAATCCCCTGACCTTCTGTAAGGCTGGGCTTGGGTTGGATTTATCCTTATCCCACCTGTTGTCGGAGGCTTACTAAAGAGCGTCTGATCCGGGGAAGCTTGGCCGCCCTTATTCTTGTCCAGTCTGAAGCTGATTGTACCGACGTCCCCGATGTACTTGAAGTACTGCGCGGTCTGCTTGTGCAAGATGAGCAGTAGTATGGCTACCAAGGATATCCCCAGTATGGGTATGGGAAGCAAGAGAAGGCTTCCAATATACTTGATTTTCCCTAGTATCTCCCCTAGCTCCGGAACTGTAGTCGCTAGAAGTGATATGATTGAAAGGGCTGCTAGGAGTATTATGATCCCAAACCTTGCCCAATTTCTTCCCTTGTATAGGAAGTACCCTATGATTACGAAAAATACCCCAAATACCGCGGGTAAGAGCATCACGGGCTGGTAAAAAATAACTGTGGAATAGATTGATGCCAGCACCAAAACAAATCCCAATAAAATTGATAGCGAGGAAACTAGAGTGACGACGATAGGCACCCTGTAAAATCCCCCTCTTGCTTGACTCATTACTTACCACCTCTCTATTTAGTACACACAAAGGCTAATTTTTGCTTATATTAATATTTCTATTAATATTTAGCCTCAAAGCCAATCCTGTGCTTTTTGCACCTACTGGGATTGGGTGTGACCTTTATAAAAATAATCTATTTTTGGCATATATAAATATATGGAAAATTGAAAAATACGGTTTTAAAGCCTCAAAATCGCGTTTTCCCTGTTTCGGATGGCCTCTGTGTAGTTCGGGTCTATCGAGATTGCCCGATCGTAGCAGATTATCGCTTCAGAGTAGTTTCCCATGTTGAAATAGGTAAGCCCCTTGTTGTTCCACGCCTGCTTGTAGTCTGGGTTAATCTCAATCGCCCTATCATAGCTTGCTAGCGCCTCATCGTACTTGCCCTGGTTTTTCAGCGAAATCCCCCTATCGTTCCAGGCGCTTAGGTAGTTTGGGTCTATCGAGATCGCCTTGTCATAGCAGATTATGGCCTCGGAGAAGTTTCGCTCCTTGTTAAACTCTAGCCCCTTGCCATACCAAGAGTATACTAAGTACTCTTTCGCTTTTAGGTTACCGGGGTTAATCAGCAAAACCTTTTCAAAGTTTGATATCGCCTCGTCATAATTCTTTTGGTTGTAGTGATAGACGCCGTCATTAAAATAATTTCTGGCGTTTTGAGTCAATGCGACATAGGCCACTACCGCAGAGAGAAGCAATAAAACTGCAAAGAGCGAGGCTAAAAATTTCTTGGAATATGTTTTTTTGCCAGTGCCAAAGATATCAGCTCCGGGGTAGGAATTTCCTCCGGTAAATCCGGTATTTTGCTGGTTTGCCTGGGGTGAGTTGTCAGAGTAAATCTGCGTCTTAGTCTCTACAGGCACGGCGTCAGAATAAATCTGCGTCTTTGTCTCCACCGGGATATCGCTAGTGTGGTGTAGCTGCCCACCAAACACAGCCTGGCCGCAGTTCGGGCACTCCCTCCAGTTGGTGTTTATTATTTTCTTACAGTTTGGGCATATAGTTTTCAGCTTGGAGTTACATTTAGGGCATGTCGACATATACTCGTCAATCTCAGAATTACAGTAAGGGCATGTTAAATGTACCATGGGACCTAAAAAGCACATAGTTTTAAAATATATAAATATATGGAAAACGGCCAAAAGCCTTAATAGAGGCCCCCCTTAATTTTTGTCTGATGAGTGTCCTTGACAATAAGTACAGAATACTGTCATTGTTATCAAAAAATGAGGTCTCTTCAGTCTTTTTGGGCGAGTATATGCCTTCAGGAGCGTACATTATCATAAAGCTCCCCATACCGGGCCAGGAGAAGGTAGCGCTGGAAAGGTTTCAAAAGGAGTTTGGTATACTCTCAAGGCTTGACCACCCAAACATATTAAAGGCGATTGATCTCTCAAATAGCTTTCCGTATCTAGTCTTGGAATACATAAACGGTGAAAATGCTTTGTCGGCGTATAAAAATCGCTCCGTGCCCCTAGATGAAAGCTATTCGCTTTTGCTCCAGATTCATGACGCGATAAAGTATCTCCATTTTAATGGCTTGATACACCGGGACATTAAGCCGTCAAATGTCATTATAGAAAAGCATACGAAAAGGGCTGTTATAGTTGATTTTGAGACTGCCAGGGATATCAAGGTGGAGGACAACACAGGGATCCATAGCGGGGACTTCTCCCCTCCAGAGCTTGTTAGCGGAAATTCTGGCTACTTCACAGATACTTATAGCCTTGCAAAGATGGCCCTCTTTATGCTGTCTAGTAAGACGCCGACTGAAAAAATCACGCTATACCACAGGTTGTCCCCGTTGATGGAGGAGGATTACAAGAAGAGGAGCGTTTATGTTGACGGGATACTTCAAGTTCTCCCGAAAAAACCACTAGTTTATTTTTACCAGGACAATATTGTGAATAGATTGTATTCTTTAGGTGATGAGGCGAGGATCGGCAGGGGAGACCTTTCTGAGGTAAAAATAGATGATGTTAACTATTTTGTCGATGAGGTGCATGCCCTCATAAGAAAGGAAAATGAACGTTACATAATCTACGACAACAAAAGCGTAAACGGCCTTTGGCTTTTTGACAAGGGGAATTTCACTAGGATAACTAGTCACATCCTAAGAAACAATGATTTTCTCTCGCTTGGATGGAACAAAAGAAACGGCCCATACATGGGCTTTAGATTTTTTGTTTAGAAGAAAAATTAAAAATAAAAAAGTATTAATCTGCCGGGACAACGGTAACTCTACAGTTTGCATACTTTGCCACGTCCTCTGCGACGTGACCCATTGCAAGCCTCTTTAGCCCTGTGAGACCAGTTTTTCCGATAATGATATGATTACAGCACTTTTCATCCTCTGCCATCTGTATAATGGTGTCGGCAACTCTTCCAAGCTTCATCATCTTCTTGACCTTGACACCCTGTTTTTCTGCATGCTTTGCCATCTCGTCTAGTACCTTTTGCCCTCTCTTGCACACGGGATCATCCATCATGCAGCTAAGCTCTTTTTCAAAGAAAGGTGAGTACCTCTTTATGTCGTCTGTCCCTTTTATCTTGTCTTCCCAATCTGGGAGGTATTTGTCCATAGCCTCAAAAGACATCTTTAATTTGTCCGCATCAATTACATTGAGGAGCATAATGCACGCCCCAGTCTTACCTGCCACCCATGCGGCATACTCAATTGCTTTCTCAGAGGCTTTTGAACCGTCTACCGGAACTAAAATTCTTCTTATTAATTCTGCCATTTAATCACCAAAGTTCTATTGCAATTGGCATATATAAGTCTATCTATTTTTAGAATAATTTCTTAATTTAAACAAAATTTTCATATGCAGATTATAAAAATGTAATATTTTATATCCAAAGTTTAATTAATTTAAGAAATTTAAGCATATGCCAAAATAATTCTAAAATCTGCCATTTTGGTAAACGGTTTGGAAACTCCAGCAGAAATAATGGGGTCAAGTGAAATTTTAGTAAAAGTTATAAGAGGCTTAGCCTAACTAGCTTTATGGAAAAGTGGGACATCTCCTCTGTAAAGGGGTTAACGGAAGAAGAAGCTGAGAGGAGATTGAGAGAGGAGGGTTATAACGAGCTACCCTCAAAAAAGAAGAAGAGCACCCTTGATATCGCAATTAGCGTTCTAAAAGAGCCGATGTTCCTTTTGCTTGTAGCATGCGGCGTCATCTACCTCATCTTTGGGGATCTCCAGGAGGCGTTGATGCTCTTACTCTCTGTTTTTGTCATTATAGCGATAACATTCTACCAGGAGAAGAAAACTGAAAGAGCGTTAGAAGCTTTGAGGGACCTTTCAAGCCCCAGGGCGTTTGTCATAAGGGGTGGGGAGCAGAAACGTATCGCGGGGAGAGAAGTTGCAAGAGGCGACGTCCTCATCCTCTCCGAAGGGGACAGGGTGCCTGCCGATGCGGTCTTAAGGTCTTCCACAAACTTCTCCTGCGATGAGTCTCTTCTTACAGGGGAGTCTGTACCTGTTAGAAAGATTAACTCCTTGACTTCCGCTGAAATGGGAAAACCTGGCGGGGACGACCTTCCCTTTGTCTACTCAGGTAGCCTTGTCGTAAACGGTCAGGGGATAGCAGAGGTCCTTGGAACAGGCATGAACACTGAGCTAGGGAAGATTGGAAAGGCCTTACAGATAGAGGATTCAGACCAGACAAGGCTTCAAAGAGAGACTAGGAAGCTTGTAAAGAACTTTTCACTGGCAGGATTATTTTTGTGTATAGCCATCATATCTATCTATGCCCTCACAAGAGGTGACCTTTTAGGTGGGTTCTTGGCAGGGTTGACATTTGCTATGTCCATACTCCCAGAGGAGTTTCCTGTTGTGCTTACAGTATTTTTGGCCCTTGGTGCCTGGAGGATATCGCAGAACAGGGTCTTGACAAGACAGATACCGGCTGTTGAGACCCTTGGCTCTGCCACTGTACTGTGCGTGGACAAGACCGGAACACTCACTTTGAACAAGATGACTGTGGCTAAGATTTTTACCAAGAGCAAGGAGCACACAATCAACGGTAATGAAATCCCGGCTGATTTTCATGAGGTAATAGAATATAGCATCCTATCAAGCCAGAAGGAGCCTTTTGACCCGATGGAGAGGGCGTTTAAGGAGGTCGGCGAAAAGTACCTGAAAAACTTCAGTAACGATTCGCCCCTGATCCTGCAATACCCGCTATCTGAAAAGCTACTTGCCATGACACACGTCTTTAAGCCTAGTGGCAGAAAGGACTACCTTGTGGCTGCCAAAGGGGCGCCTGAGGCCATAGTCGACCTATGCCACCTTGATAAGAAAGAAAAGGATAGGATATTGGCTCAGGTAGCAACGATCGCAAACGACGGCCTTAGGGTTTTGGGCGTTGCAAAATCAACCTTTAGCGGCAGTAAGTTACCAGCGGACCAGCATGATTTTGATTTTGAATTCTTGGGGTTAATCGGCCTAATGGACCCTGTGAGGGATTCTGTCCCAAACGCGGTAAAAGAAGCGTATGACGCAGGGATCAGAGTGATAATGATCACAGGCGACTACCCAAACACCGCTCAGAACATTGCAAGGCAGATCGGGCTAAAAAATCCAGAAGAGAGGATAACGGGGGAGGAGCTAGACAAGATTAGCGATGAAGAGCTGAAAGAGAGGATAAAAAATGTAAACATCTTCTCTAGGGTCGTCCCTGAACAGAAGCTTAGGATTGTAAACGCGCTCAAATCAAACGGTGAAGTTGTCGCTATGACAGGTGATGGTGTAAACGATGCACCGGCGCTAAAGACAGCAAACATCGGGATTGCGATGGGCGGAAGGGGTACAGATGTCGCAAGGGAAGCCTCTGACATTGTCCTTTTGGATGATGACTTCCTATCGATAGTTCAGGTGGTAAGAGTTGGGAGAAGGATATATGACAACCTAAAGAAAGCGATGGCGTATATCCTTGCCGTCCACGTCCCTATAGCCGGGATGTCTCTTATCCCTGTTATACTAAGAACGCCGCTTGTTTTGCTACCGATGCACATAGTATTCTTGGAACTTGTAATTGACCCGGCATGCTCGCTTGTCTTTGAAGCTGAGAAGGAAGAGGAGGATATCATGGAAAGGCCACCAAGGACATCCCAAGATTCCCTCTTCAGTAGAAAAACAGCGACTATAAGCTTCTTCCAGGGTTTCAGCGTTTTGGCTGTAGTTCTAGCCGTATTTTTGATGTCCTATTATGGTGGGGATAGTGAGACACATTCTAGGGCGCTAACTTACACCACTTTAATATTTGCAAACCTCGGGCTGATATTCACGAACAGGTCGTGGTCCAGGACTATTTTCAGAAGTCTAGAAATGCCAAATAAGACTTTGTGGTATGTAGCAGGGGGGGCGCTGTTCTTCTTGGGCGTGATACTCTACCTTCCCTTTGGGCAGGACCTCTTCAAGTTCTCACCGCTTAGCTTTACAGATATCTTATTATGTTTGGGCGCAGGGTTTCTCAGCATAATGTGGTTTGAGGTGTGGAAGGTATTCCATCAACGGCATCTACATTAGGGATCTGCTTTAGGCTAATCTTTAAATATTTAAACGTGTCATTATATAATGCGGAAATGGTGGGTTTATGAAGAAATTAATAGCTGTTTTGATAAGTTTATTGTTTATTGCGAGTACTTTTGGTTTTGCCTCTGCATATTCAGAGAGCGATTCGACTGCCATTGATTGTTGTGATCCTGTAAATTTTGATTTTAGCAGAACTTTAGTTCGTGTGGGGGATACATTCACAATATCATTTTCTGGGAAATTTCTGAATGAATGCAACGAGATCGCTGAAGAAGAAGGCCTTGTTGAGTTAATATATGTAAAAATTTACGATGGAGATGGAGTTCTAATCTACAGTTTCGATCCAAGAACTTTTGGAGGGGCAATTATGATACATCCTGAATTTTTGATAGAAGAAACATATAGGGCAGTTAGACCGGGCAAGGCCGTTTTTCTAATTGGCTGTATTAAAACATGTGACATAATTCCGGATTGTGAAGGTCCAGATTGTGCAATATGTTCATATGATGATTGCCAATGCACCAAAACAGTGACAATAACATCAAGGGCCCTTCCAATGGACTGGATATTAAAGAAGTTCGGCCTTGGTAAATTCAAAGAATAAATTTATTTTTTATTTGCATTCTTTTTTAGATTTCAACTTTAAAACAGAAAAAATATAAACATGGCAATCCAAATAGTATAGGATACTATGTACGAAAGCTTGAAATCAGGTCTAGAAAAAACTAGGAAAAGGGTAATCCCAATCCTACTGGTATTGTTAGTAGTCTTCCTAGCGCTCTACACGCTTTATAGAACACAGATTTTTGGGATTATATTCTGGGCTTTGTTCATAGCTTATCTAGTTTATTTCTTCTTTGCTGTCGTAATCACAGTTGGGAAGCCTTAACTCCTATCCTCCTTTTCTATATATTTAAATATGAGAGGCGCAAAACTTTAGTAATTGGCGGTGTTTTGATTGGAATCTGAGTTACTTAAAGGTTTAAACCCGATGCAACTGGAGGCAGTTTGCACTACTGAGGGGCCCATACTTATTATCGCTGGAGCTGGTAGCGGAAAGACCGGCGTTGTTACAAAAAAGATTGCATACCTCATAGAGAAGGGTGTGCCACAGGAAAATATTCTTGCCTTAACATTCACAGACAAGGCTGCTGCAGAGATGCTCGATAGGGTCACAAAGCTTGTCGGCCCAAGTGAGGACATGGCTATAACGACTTTCCACTCTTTCTGTAAGGAGTTAATTGAGGACAACATCCTCGATCTAAAAATGAACTCCCCCCTGAAAGTTATTGAGGATACTGCGCAGCTAGTCTGGTTTATAAAAAACATAGACTCGTTTAACCTAGAGTTTGTAAAGGTGGGGTATAAACCTATCACCCTAGTTGAGGAGCTAAGAAAGGTCATCTCAAAGTTTAAGGATGAGTTTATTACAATTGAAAAGCTAGAAAATTATATCGAAAACAAATCTAAAGAAAGGCTAGACCTAGAAAACTATGAACGGCTTGAAACTCTAAAGGACATACTGAAGGCCTACAAGCATTACGAGGATTACAAGACAAAAAATAATCTGGTAGACTTCGGGGACATGCTGACAAAAATCTACAAGCTTTTGATGGAGAGGCCAACTATACTAAAGAAATACCAGGAGAGGTTCAGATATGTACTGATAGATGAGTTCCAGGACACAAACTTCATCCAGCTACAGATTGTAAATCTCATAGCTGGAAAGCATCAGAACCTAACTGTTGTTGGGGATGATGACCAGAGCATCTACCGCTTTAGGGGGGCGTATTTAACAAACATCTCTGAGTTTAAGGAGACTTACCCAAACTATAGGGAGATAGTTCTAGAGCAGAACTACCGCAGCACAAAGAAAATACTAGCCGTTTCAAACAAATTGATATCAAACAAGCCTGATAGGTTTGTCAAGAGGCTTTTCACTGAAAATGAGGAGGGTGAAAAGGTAACGGTTGCAGAGCTTGTAAACGATGAAGAGGAGTCTCACTTCATACTAAACGAGGTCCAGACACTTTTGAAAACTCACGAATACAAGGATATAGCTATACTCGTTAGAAGGAAAAAGGATGCTCAACCGATAATAGATGCCTTTGACAAGCATAAACTCCCGTATGAGTTTGTCGGAAACTCTGATTTCTTCAGGGAGCCATTGATAAAGGATATCATCTCATTTTTAAAGGTTGCATCAAATCCAATCGAGTCAAATATTGAGATAACACGTATACTTCAGAGGAAGAAGCTTTGCATAAGACCAGTTCACGTGACACGATTTACACGATACGCCCACAAAAACAAGATAAGCCTATATGAAGCGTTTGACCACATAGATGAGATAGATGTTGACAAGGAGAGGTTTAACTCGGTCAAGGAAAAGGTAAAACAGATAGTCTCTGACAAATCAGTTCTAAACATCTCTAGCCTCGTATACAAGATTCTTTTTGAGGTTGACTTTTACAAATACGAGGTGGCCGTTGATAACAAGAGGAACATCTCTCTTCTAAATCAGTTCTACAAGTTCACCCTAGACTACTATAACATCTACAGGGATAGCGAGCTAGAGGATTTCATTGACTTCATAAATTATGCGTCAAACTTTGAGATACAGACCGAAACTGGGGAGGAGTCTAACGTCATCAAGGTAATGACTATCCACACTGCAAAGGGCAAGGAGTTCCCTGTTGTGATTATTCCAGATCTTGTGAGCGGGAAGCTTCCTACACGGTACAGGAGCGACAAGTTTGAAATACCAAAGGAGCTCTTAAACGGGGTACAAAACGAGTTTGATGAGAGGGAGCTTCACCTACAGGAAGAAAGGCGCCTTTTTTACGTTGCAATGACAAGGGCGATGAATAAGCTCTTGATAACATTTGCAAGAAGGTATGGGGACAACAAACGAGACTCCAAAGAAAGCCAGTTCCTTATTGAAATCGATTACTCTAACAATCCTGATATAGATTTCATTAGGCCACGGGCGGATCCAGTCGCGATAAAGGATGAGTCCGTTAAGGGCGCTATACGCCAAAGCTACATATCGGAGATAATCTCAGACCTCGATAGAAAGGATTATGCAAGTGTTATACCAAAGCTCATGATTTTGGACAAGATTGAAGGAAATGACCCTATGGTCTTGGTCTCAAACATAAAAGAGCCCGACTATTCCGAGGTCTTAAGCCAAATAAAAGATGGGGAGTTAAAGAAGGAGAGGATTATCGAGGATGAGCTAACATTTTCTGCGTCCCAGTTTAGCACATACCAGAGGTGCCCCAGGGTCTATAAGTACAACTATGTGTATAAGATACCAACACTTCCAAAGCCTTACTTTGATTTTGGCGGTACAGTTCACAACGTCATCGAGCAGCTGTCAAAGAAGCTGATGGAGGGGGAACCTGTAGATATACACCTTGCGATAGAATACTTGAAGGCGTACTGGAAGAGCACCGGCTACTCAACAGAGAAGGCTGAAAAGGAAGCGTTTGACGATGCGGTCGCTATACTTGACATCTTCATCCAGGAACAGCAGACGATGAATACAAAGATCGTTGAAGCGGAAAAGAGTTTCACGATAAAGCTTGATAACTACAGCATAAGGGGGTTTATCGATAGGATTGATAAGGACGGTGACGATTACATAATCTGGGACTATAAGACATCCAAAACGCCGATATCAGAAAATGACCTCAGGAAGGATTTCCAGCTTTTAATATATGACATGGCTGTCCAAGAGCTCTTTGGGAAGAAGCCAAAGCAAGTGGGTTTATGGTTTTTGCGGCAGAACAAAAAGGTCGTTATCGAGCCAAGGGAAGAGGATATAGAGAAGATAAAGGAGCAGATCCTCAAAACAATTAACAGCATAATGAATGAGGATTTCGAGCCAAAGGTCGGATGGGAGTGCTATAACTGCGACTATGCTCTTTTGTGCGATGAGAGGGAGAAGGAAGGATGACATACCTTTTCGTTGATACAGAGACTACAGGGCTACCAAGAAGGAGGTATGCCCCATACACAGATACTACTAACTGGCCAAGGATAGTCCAGATAGCCTGGCTATCATGCGATGTCTTTGGGAAAGTACTTTCCTCAGAAAACTACATTGTTAAACCTGAAGGGTTTGTCATACCTTTTGATTCCCAGAACATACACGGGATATCAAATGAGAAGGCCATAAGTGAAGGAAAGGACCTAAAGTATGTATTGAACAAGTTTTCCCTTGCCATTGATAGATCAAAATACCTAGTTGCACATAACCTTGAGTTTGACTTCAATGTCATAGGAGCAGAGTTTGTGAGGAAGGGGATTTTAAACAGGATGAACTACCTAAACAAGTTCTGCACGATGCAAGGGACAACTGAGTATTGCCAGATACCTGGGGGGGAGTATGAGTTCAAGTGGCCGAGCCTTTTCGAATTATATTATACGCTATTCAATGAACCTTTTGAAGAGAAGCACGATGCGCTTTTTGATGTAAAGATATGCAAGGAGTGCTTCTTTGAGCTAAAGAAGAGAGGCGTTATTTAGATTTACTTCTTATAATGTACAAGAAAAATTTATTTTTTCCTGGCTATTTTTCATGTCCAATATGTAATATATTTTTGACAAAATCGAAAGCTTTATAAATAAAATGTAATATATTTTTTACATATTGGAGGTGTGTTAAATGGCAAGCAAAAAAGTAGTAACTAAAAAGGGCATGATCCTCAGAGGCGTATTCATAGTATTATTGATGATTTCAGGGGTACTCCTAAATCACTACAATATAGGGAGAAATGAATTATTTGGTTATTCCACCGTTGGTAATTACCTCATCTTCATAGGGTTTGTTATGATTCTTGCAACTGCAATGATATACTTCAGAAAGAAGGAAAATATTATTGACGAAAGGATTGAGATGCTAAGGAATAAAAGTATGACGCTAACATTTACAGTTTTCATCTTTGTCGCCTTTGCACTTATTATTTGGGATGGAATACAGCCGATAACAATGCGATACTCCATGTTCATAAGCTACGCTGTATGCGCGATACTCGTGTTCTATGTGATCACTTACAAGTTCCTAGAGAGGAGGTATTAGAAAGGACTGGAGAGTAGTATGAAAACAAGGATTAAAGAGTTCAGAAAAGAGCAGAAGATAACACAAGAAGAGCTTGCGGCGATGGTAGATGTAACAAGACAGACGATAAACTCTTTGGAGCAAGGGAGATATAACCCTTCTCTAGAGCTTGCCCATAAGATCACCAAAGCACTGAAAAAAGACAAGATAGAGGATGTTTTCATAATGGATTAAAAAAATTAATTCTATAAAAACTCTAAAAAATCTTCCTTGTCTATTTCAGCTTCATTTAATATTTTTCTTAAAAGACCTTTTCCTATTTCTTTATCATGTATAGGTACTATTACAAGTTTTCCTTGCCCATTAGATAGAATTAAATGGCTACCTTTTTGACTAGTTTGAATAAATCCAAACTTCTCAAGAATCTTAATTATTTTTGAAGGCGGTAACGGAATTAATTTTTTAGACATTGACTTCTACTCTTTGAATGCCTAAGAATTTATTATCCTCTTTTTGCCCTTCTTTAACTTCTAGGTAAAGTTCTATAGCCTCCTTAATTTTGGCTATAAGGTCATCTATGGACTTGGCCTGGGTGTGGCATCCGGGAAGCATTGGCACGCTTCCAACATAATAACCATCTTCGTCCATTTCAATTATAACATCATAAGTTTTTCCCATGATATCATATTTTAATAATAACAACAGGTATTTAAGATTAATCAGCCACATAATGAAGGTAAAATAATTACCCCATGAACTGATCCAGGGTCTTGTCAAGTCCCCTCTCGTCCAATATGTGCTCGATTACTATGTCATAGCTTTTTTCTAGGATTATTTTCTCTAGGTCTTCAGAAATGAATCGCCTGTGGCAGTTGTTATAGTCCTTCTCGCTGCACATTAGTGCTACAGTTTTATTTGACATCAATATATCCCTCAGAAGCTCATGAAGCGCATCGATATACTTTTTAGTTTTCCGATACCTGTCGAAACCTTCTGGATGCAAGCCTCCAAGTGTATCGCCCCTGTAGAGATATTCTATATTGTTCCCTTTTAGGGATCTAACTAGATTCTCTTTGTTATAATCAGAAACGTATTTACTGTAAGGGTATGTCCTGATATCTATCACGAGATTGATTTCAAATTTTTTCAGTATGAAGATAAAGTCAGAGATATTTCTGTTGCTGTGGCCTATTGTGTAGACTATAATGGGCTCACTGCTCAATTCGTAGCCGGTAAGGATTTTACTTCCGCCAATCTCAACACTTCTTTTAAGAGTATCAGTGTCCACGTATTACTATTAGGAAGCATTGTATATATTTTTTTGCCTGAAATTTCCATATCTTTATATATGTTGGATCAAAATACTCTTCGATGAAAGATATTTACAGGATATTCTTAGTATTGGCAGTTCTTGGCGTAGCAATTAGCGCAGGATGTCTTGGATCAAGCCAGACGGGATCAACAAAAACTGCTGACTCCTATTATGCTGCAGGTGAGCTTCTTTTCATGCAACAGAGGTACAAAGAAGCGATAACAATGTATGATTCCGCCATTGAGATGAACCCAAATTTTAAGGAGGCCTGGGCATACAAAGGCGTTTGCCACGACCAGCTTGGAGAGTATAGCGAAGCTTTGGCATGCTATGACAAAGTGATATCCCTTGATCCAAATGATGTTCTCGCCTGGTACAATAAAGGGCTGATACTCGGTGGCCAGGGAAAATATGTAGAAGCTATTGCCTGTTTTGACAAAGTTATATCAATTGACCCAAACGATGCTGAGGCGTGGTACAACAAGGCCGTTGCCTTACAGCTTCTTGGTAGGACGGCTGAAGCCCAAGTGTGCTACAATGAGGCCAAGAGACTTAATCCAAATATAGTCTAGATTTTTTTCCATGTTTTACTTATTTTTTTACATATGCCTAAATATAGGTAAAGTAATCTTTGATTTTGCCGGAGATTTGATTAGAATGATTGAAAAGGAAAATCCAGTATGTAGTTTTTGCAACTCCAAAAAGATAATCCCGATTTTCTACGGGTACCCCACCTCAAAGGATTACCAGGAGTATGAGAGGGGAAATCTAAAGTTTGGGGAGAGTATCATTTTAGGGACAAAACCAAGTTGGTACTGCAAGAAATGCGGCAAAAGCTTCTAATCTCCTATTTTTTTGCATAAATTTTTATATCCACACATCTATTTAGGTATGGCCTTAATTCTAGTGGCATGGAGGTAAGTAAAAATGAAGGAAGAAACAGAGTATATGTTGTTAAAGCTTATGACGGAAATTTTGAAGGAAATGAAGGCTATAAACAAAAATCTTGAAACGATAAATGAGACTATTGAAGATGTGGGATTCATAGATTTCTATGATGAAGAAGAAGAGGAAGAGCCAGAGGATCTAGAAGAAAACTAAATAAAGAGTTAGGGTAATCCGATACCATGGAATGGTACTATATAGTTCTTATTGCAATCCTAGTGTTTTTTTCAGTATTACTTATTTTGCTATATAAATTTAGGGAAAAGATCTTTAACTGGGCCATGGCTACACTCCTTGGTATCTACATCGCATCCCCTCTTGACCTGCTTCCTGACTTCTTACCTTTTGCAGGGTGGGCCGATGACGTTGCGGCCTTTATTGTCATGATTGGATTTATTTTCAGAGGCCTTAAAATGGTATCAAATAAAAAGAATATTAAGAAGGAAAAGGCTGTTGAAGCAAACGTCATAAGTGTTACAGATGGATGAGAGAGAGTTATTGTACAGGAGGGAAAGGCTAGTCCCAAGAGAGGCAAGACTTATTCCTAGAAAGTCCCCTGAAAAAGTTTTTACTGACCCCTTCATTTTAACATGTTTAGTGATAGTCACCATCATGATTATCATAGTTATTGTTTTGCACTTTAGTATCTAGATAAAAAATCTGGAATAATCTTAAATAGTTAAGAAATCTAATTGTAATAATAACATCCTCTAAAGCGGAGATAACATGAAAGATGCCCCGGACCTAGAAAAAATCAAAAAGAAGTATGAGAAAATATTTTCTCTTCTAGATGATCTTAAGATTGAAGAGGCAAAGGTCAGGATTGAAAAACTCTTAAAGCGAAGCAAGAGGGACCCATTTCTATTCTGGCTGAAGGGTTACGTGTTGCTTTACGAGGGAACAAATGATTTAGAGGAGGCTGTGAGCTCATTTGATAAGGCCATTAAAATTGACCCGGATAACGCCTTTGCATGGGAGTTTAAGGCCATAGCTTTGAGGTCTCTTGGTAGGTATGAAGAGGCCATCCAATGCTACGACAAGTCAATGGAGCTTGACCCTCTTGACTACTCTGCCATTTATAACAGGGCGGTATTGCTTGAAAAGCTTGGGAAGAGCGAAGAGGCTCTTGACTACTTCACGCTGGCAACTAAGATTGAGCCAGAGAATATTTTGGCTTGGGAAGCCAAGGCGGCTCTTTTAGAGGGCCTTGAAAGGTTTGATGAAGCGGAAGAGTGTAGAGGAAAGATAGAAAAGGACTACTCCTCAAGGATCGTTGAAAACGAGCCAAAAACTCCTGACGAGTGGGTCCACAAGGGCGAAACTCTTGAAAAGCTTGGAAAGTACCTCTGGGCAAATCAGTGCTATGACATGGCCCTAAAGATAGATGAAAACCACCAAGTTGCCCGTGACCTTAAGTATATGCTTTTGCAAAAGCATAAGCTTCAATCTGATGCAAGGAAGAATAACTTCAAATCGTTCATTAAATCAGAGAAGTTTGCAATATAGAGTATTGTTATTTGTCAAGTAATTTTTTAGATTCGATATATTTTAGGCCTATATTTTTTCTAACATTGCCTAATTGAAAATACTAACACGTAAATTATTCGATAGGTTCCAAAAACAATTTTAACTAAGAAAACAATATAATTTCATGAAAAATGGCGCCTTTGACATGGCCAAAGATGACCTATATCTACTTCTAAATAGAGGGTACCCAAAGAGCTATGCCCTAAGATTTGTGAGTGACCATTATAGCCTTAAAGATGAAAAAAGGCATATCCTATCAAGAACAGTTTTCTCAAAATCATACATTGAAGATGTGAAAAGAAAGAAGGCCAATCTCAAGGATGTAAAGAGGGAGAACCTGTTTATTGATGGGTATAATGTAATAATAACGGCTGAGTCTGTCCTTATGGGGAAGGCGTTTGTTGCTATGGATGGGTTACTTAGAGACACTAGGAACGTCTCAAGGAAACACAGGATAACAAAAGAGACTTTGGAGTCAATTAATTTGATACTTGATATTCTAGAAAGATACCCTCCTAAACAAACGCAATTTTATCTTGACAAGATGATGAGTAAGAGCGGTGAGCTTTCAGAGATCTTAAGAAAGGGTCTGGAAGAGAGAGATCTAAGAGGGGATTCTGAAACTGTGTCAAGCGTTGATCATACTTTAAAAAATAAGGATGGCGTAATAGCAACTAACGACTCTGCAATAATATCCCAAGTGGAAAGGTTTATTGACCTACCATCTAAATTAAGACTTCCAGGGGAAGTTAACGCAGCCCTTAAACTCTTCTAAGAAGTAATCGGCTTTTCCAACTAAAACAAGGGATTTTACATCAGAAGCGCCCTTTTCTTTCAAAATGCTTTTTGCAAATTCGATAGTTTCCCCGCTTTTTGAAAGGTCGTCCACAAGGAGGACTTTTTTACCGGAGATATCGTGATCAAAGGGTCTCATGAGCTTTGGTGTTTCATGGACTCTTTTAGGGGGCATCCCCTCTCCGTATAGATTTAACCATAATAGAAAAAGCTCTTTCTCATAAATGAAGGATAAAAATGAAGATGGGATTATCCCACCTCTTGCTATTCCAACTATAATGTCAAAATTAAATGGGATTTTAAGTTCCTTTAAAGAAGAAAAAATACTATGGAAATCTTCCACAGTTTATGCAGCCTCTTTTGCTTTTGGCTTATCAACGAGCTTAATCTTTGTGACCTCTACTCTCTTGAGGGGGTAGATTTTTCTTGCCTTTTTGTAAATCTCGCTTGACATCTTGCCGCTTGTAACTTCATCCAAGAACTGAGAAAAGTCGTTGTTTGTGCTGATTGTTGTAAGCTCTTGATTGATTATATCCCTAATAGCCTTCTTCTGTGAAGTTAGGATTCTTGTGGTAAGTATCGCAGAAGTGGATGCTCTTAAGTTGTAGCCGTCCTTTGTCTTTATGTTGAAAATTGAGTCAACTTTTGAGTTTCTTCTTCTTATCTGGCTTCTAAGGTATGATCTTGAAAGCTCCTGTTTGAAGAATTCGGTGTAGGCGTTTTCTCCTGTGACCTCTTTAACTCTAAAAATTAGCTTTATGTGACCCTTCTTCATGTCACCTGTTATCTCCTTCATATTTGTCTCAATCTTTCTGCCCAAAATCTTTTCAGGTTTGTCGGATATCGTCTCACCAATCTCCTTCTTCTCAAACATATCAGGAGCATAAATGGTATACCATGTCTTTGCCTTCCATGGGTCTTTTCCTGCTACTCTTTTTCTAGCCAATAAAATTCCTCCTATAATACTAATGTTTTCCTTATTGCCTCAACACATGCGATAATATCATCTACAGTATTTTTAAGAGTCCCTATAGATTCAGACTCAGATTCAACCTCTAAGGTCTCTTTATATATTCTAGTAGAGATGGAAGTTCCTTTAAAAGGTTTGTTATCAACGTAAATTCCGTTGTAATACGCCTTAGCTGTCTCTTCGTTGTTGAAAAAAAAGGAAAGTTTAACTTTAATTCTAGACACCTGCAGCTTCCATTTCTCCGCCCTGCTCTTTAAATGAAAGTACCTTTAGGTTAACAGGTTTCTTTGTTATGTTTCCTGTCTTAACTCCAACTAAGAATTTGACTCCCTTTTCTCCGGCTATATCAACAAGCCTCTGTGTCACAACACCGTCAAACACGACAGCCTCATAATCCTCAGTATACCTCATTGCGTCGACCAAGTCCCTTACAGATACCTTGTGCTTTACTTTGCCCTCTGCGTCCAAAAGGTATGCGTCGAGAGTGCCTGGCAGTTTTTCGATTATCTCGCCAAATCTATCTAGGTCAGAGTAAGGTTTCTTTGGCTGAGCTGGCTCTGGTGGTTTTTGAGGCTCATGGTGATGATTTTCATGATGATGAGTTTTTTGTGGTGCTTCTTTGTCCCCATTTTTCGTTTGCGGTTTTGGCCCCTCTCCTTTTGGCTTGTCTAGATTTTCAACGATCCACTGCTCTGCAGGTACCTTGTTTCTTAAGGCCTTAATTATCTCCTTTTTTGTGAGATCCTCTACTTCCTTTCCCATTGGTGCTCTTGCAATGTAGTCTATCTCTGCTATCTGGAAAAGCTCTCTTAGGATAAGCTCTCCCCCTCTGTCTCCATCGACAAATGCTGTAACTGTCTTTTCATGTGAAATTGCACCTATTGTCTTTGAAACGCTTGTCCCTTCAACTGCTATGGTGTTCTTAATCCCGTACTTCAACAAGTTCAAGACATCTGCCCTTCCTTCGACAACGATTATGGCATCGCTTTCGTCAACGTTTGGACCTGCTGGGAGCTGGTCTTCTCCAAAAGACTTGATCTCGCCCATCCTGACTGATTCCTTTACCTCGTCTGTAAGCTCAGAGCTTTCAGGTGTTATCTCATCCACCATTGTTGTTAGGATTATCTTGGCCCTGTCGATTACGTAGTTCCTCTTAGATTTTCTAACATCCTCGATTGTTGATACATCGATTCTGGCGTTGCAAGGTCCCACCCTATCAATTGTTTCTAAGGAAGCGGCAAGTATTGCCGTCTCTACCTTGTCAAGGCTTGATGGGACTATTATCTCCCCAGTACTCTTTCCATTTTTAGAGGTTATGTTAACTCTAATTCTTCCTATTCTTCCAGTTTTCTGTAACTCCCTTAAGTCAAGATCATCGCTTAACAGGCCTTCTGTCTGCCCAAAGATAGCCCCTACAACATCGGGTCTTTCAACAATTCCGCTTGCTGTAATCTGTGCTTTGATGATGTATTTAGTTGTACCAACCTCTTCCTTTATATCCTTAAAATAATCTTCTCCTTTCTTCGATACAATATCGTCAATAAAATCTTTATCACTCATAATAAATTCCCTCCTCAAAAGAATTATAGAATACCGAGAGCCTTGTTTGTCATTTCGATTGACTCATCTCTACCTTTTAGTTCAAACATGGCTCTTATGGCATCTACATTTTCTGGGACAATGTCTGATTCCTGATGAATGGCCTGGATATAGTAAAGTACTCCATCCTTTATGTTAATTGAATCTTTCCAGACGTTAATTTCATACATGTCCCCTCTATTTCTACCGAGATTCTTTGCATATTCCATAATATCTGCGGTAGAATCTATTCCATCTTCTTTGCTTACTAGAATAACTCTTGATCTGTTATTAAATAAGTCTATTACATCCTCCCTTTTCATATCCCTCTTTAAATCCACCATTATTGTATGAAGGTGCATCAAAGTTGTTGGCACCTTTACAGCTACGGTCTCAATATCTATTGGGAGAACAGTCTTTAAATCAGGGCCATGATGCGATGGTACCTTTACCTCAGGTACTATGGCGTTTATAGGCCCCTTTTTGTTATCTCCTGGGTCTGCCGCCCTTCTGATCATTACGGCCTTTACCTTCTTTATGGTGTTGGTCTCGTTTAGGCAGCTTAAGGTCCTTGCAAGCCCAGTTGTGTTGCAAGAGACAACCCTAATGTATTTTTGGCCTATATTTTTATCAAAATTAGCGTGAGCGTTAAAGGAGGTGCCTATTGAAGCATCCTCTCCTCCCTGGAAAATTGCATTTAGCCCAAGTGACTTGTAGAGATCCATGTTCTTTGCCCCCTGCTTACCCGGGGCACCGTCTATGACTACGTCTACAGAGTCTTTAATATCCTTTAGGTAACCGTGTGTTTTTAATCCCCTCTTTTTGAAGGCGTCTGCATCGACGCCATCAACACAATAAAGATCAAAGCCCTTCTTTATCGCCTGTTCTGCATCAAAATCGGGCGTCCTCTTTGAGACGCCTATTATCTTCATATCCTTCTGGAGGGCGACTGCATCTGCTACCCTCTTCCCAACTGTGCCGTATCCATTTATGAATACATTGATCATGAAATTCACCTTTATTAGAAATTATTGATAAGTAAATTAATTTCACCTTAAAAGTATTTGAAACTGGACGTTTATAAACGTTTGCTATACATTTTTTTGTTAAAAAGTTTTATATCGATAATAAATTTTATATAAACGGTATTGTTGCAGAGTTCATGAAGAGTATAATGGTCTATGGCACCGTTCAGGCTGTTGGTTTTAGGCCATTTGTTTATAGGATCGCTACTGAAAATAAGGTCAGCGGTTATGTGAGAAACAGGGGGGAGTATGTAGAGATAGTGATTGATGGCTCCCCAGAACAGATTAATAATTTTATTTCTGACCTTAAAGAAAAAAGACCTCCGCTTGCTAGTATTGATAGGCTTGATATAAAAGATGAGCCTAGGGATGGGAATTTTAAGCCCGGCGTTTTTTACATTAAGGAGAGTAAAGGTGGAAGCTCTGGCTCTGCATCTATAATACCTCCGGACATATGCGTGTGTGAAGATTGCCAAAGGGAGTTATTCCATAATACTGACAGGAGATATCTTTACCCTTTTATCAACTGCACCAACTGTGGGCCAAGGTTTACGATAATCAAAAAAACCCCATATGATAGGAAAATGACTACTATGGGTCAGTTTGACCTTTGTCCTGAATGTCTTAGGGAGTACGAAGATGTTCTTGACAGGCGATACCACGCAGAGCCTGTAGCATGCCCTGTGTGCGGTCCGCACTATTCACTTTTTGACAGGTCAAAGAAAAAGATTGAAAGCCCCATTAAAACTGCGGCAAAACTATTAGAGAATGGAAAGATTATAGCCATCAAGGGTCTTGGTGGATACCACATAGGCTGTGACGCCTTAAATGAAGGTGCTGTAAATGAGCTTAGGAGGAGGCTCGGAAGGCCATACCAGCCCTTTGCAATTCTTGGGAGGGATATAGACTCTATAGAAAAATACTGCCACGTTAATAGAGATGAAAAGAAAAACCTCTCTTCCCACGAGAGGCCTATAGTGGTACTAGAAAAAAAGAGCTCAAAATACTTTGAAACTGCTTCCCCATCTCTCCATAACGTTGGAATAATGCTGCCATACTCTCCACTTCACTTTTTATTATTTAATCATACATCACTTGATTTCTTTGTCATGACCTCGGCCAATATGCCGGGGGATCCAATGATAATTGAGAATAGCTCTGCTTTTGATTCTCTTGACGTTGACTACTTCCTCTCCCACAACCTGAAGGTCTATAACAGGTGTGATGACTCGGTCATTCGGGATGGGAAGTTTATCAGAAGGTCAAGGGGTTTTGTCCCGCAGGGTATTGGTATACCCCATTCTAAAAAGGTGTTAGCTTTCGGTGCAGAGCTTAATAATGCCTTCACCCTAACAAAGGAAAAGAAGGCTTTCATTTCTCAGCACATTGGAAACACCACTCATTATGACACGCTGCTTTTTTTTGAAGACGCCATAAAAAAAATGCTTACACTTCTCAATATGAAAATGGATGAAATAGAGCTATTGATATGTGACCTCCATCCACAGTATGAAACTACAAAACTTGCAGAAAAATATTCCAAAGAAATGGAGATACCCCTAGTAAAGATCCAGCACCACATATCCCACGCCAGGGCAGTTTTTACTGAGAATAAAATACAGGAGGGGGTGGCTATAGTCTGTGACGGAACAGGATACGGCCTTGATGGAAGGTCATGGGGGGGAGAGGTATTCTATGTTACAGAGGATAGTGAGGAAAGGATAGGCCACCTGAAGGAGTACCCTCTTTTAGGTGGGGACAAGGCAGCAAAGGAACCTTTGAGGATCCTTGTATCCCTCCTAAAGGATGAAGACCTTTCCGATTATTCAAGTTCCTACAGGTATGGCCTAGAAGGCATTGAGGCGCTAAAGAAACTTTCAAAAGAAGAGAAGATTTTTTCAACATCATGTGGCAGGATCCTTGACATGTTTTCCGTGATGCTCTTTTCATGTAAAGAAAGGAGTTATGAGGGAGAGCCTGCAATGAAGCTAGAGTCTCTTGCTTGGAATGGAAAGGATCTTAATATACCAATTGAAGTTGAGGACAGTATTCTAGAGGTACAGGATTTTGCTAAAAAAATATTTGAATTAAGAAACAAGGAAAGTAAAAAAGACCTCGCGAAAACTGTCCACGTCTCACTTGCCAAGGCTTTTTCAGAGGTTGCAATTGAAGAAGCTAAAGCAGACCATCTCCCAATCGGGTTCTCTGGTGGGGTCGCCTATAACAGGATATTCTCAGATGCTATCAGAAAAAGCGTTGAACTAGGTGGATTAAAATATGTCGAGCATAGACTCATACCCTGTGGCGACGGGGGGGTATCCTTTGGCCAGTCTCTTTTCGCATACAAAAATATATAAGATTTTAATCAAATTATCTATTTATGGATATAGAATACATCGAGGTTGAAAAACTAAATACTCATGAGAGAATAGTCCCAAGTGTTCTTAACAGGTTAATGATTAAGATAGAGAGGGAAAAGAAGTTCTCAGTTGCCATCATAGTTGATGCAAATACTATGACAATTCTCGATGGACACCACAGATTTGAGGCTGCAAAAAGACTCGGCTGTAAGAGGGTACCATGCCTTCTCTTGGACTATAACGACCCTGAGATAAAGCTCGGCCAGTGGTTTCCAGTGATATATGGCGATGTGGGTAAGATAGTAGAGATTCTAGAAAAAAATGGTATGACTGTGAGGTATGAAAAAACTCTAAAGAAGGCATACTGGTTGCTCTATTCTGATAAGGCAGGCGCTATACTTGTCCCAAAAAGGGTGACAAAGGAAGATGTTGTCAAGACTGCAAGACGTGGGGATTTATTTCCTCCAAAGACTACAAGGCATATGCTCCCTAAATTAAACAAGTTTGTTGATGTGCCTTTAGAGGATCTTGTGTAGATTTACCTCGCAGCCGAGACTATTTTAATTATGTCCCCATTTTGAAGTTCATAGTCGTCCTTTATTCTCATTTTTGTCCTTGCGTTGACCGCATAGAGGAAGCTCTTTCCTATGTCTGTATGTATCCTAAATGCCAGATCCCTAGGTGTTGAACCCCTCTCCATTAGATATGCATCAGGCAAGACATTACCCTTCCCATCTTTCATGTGAGACTCATCCTCTACAGGGTAGACTACTATCTTTCCTAATTTATTGAAGACTACCTCGTTTATAACGTTCTGAACGCCTGTGCCGTTATTTTTTTCCATGAAGTTCTTGATTCTATTTAGAGCTTCTTTCTGTTTGTCGTTTAGATTTCCAGTTATCTCAAATGATTTCTGGGACGGGATATACTTCACAAAACCTGCGTTTGCCGCCTTTCTTAAGACAAGCTCTGCCTCGGCGCTTACGGTGAATACCTCACCTAGCTTTTCCTTCAAGGCCTTTATGTTCTCAGGTGGGGCGATATCGACCTTGTTTAGGACTATTGTTATTGGCTTAGATATCTTTCTAAGAGATCTGGCAAATATCAATAGCTCTTCATCCTTCCAGTGTATGCACTGCTCAGAATTAAGGCCTGTTTCCCTAATTGACGCTATTACATTTCCCTCGGTTATGCCGATCCCGGTAAACTGCTCTGCTACTATCTTACAGAAATCATGATGCCCGGAGCATACCTTTCTTGCAAACCTAAACCAGTTATCGTTTAGTATCCCAAAAAACCATAAGTTAATCTCCTCCTCCAAGAACTCAATATCCTCCAAGGGGTTGTGTGTTCCTGTTGGAACTGGGTTTCCTTCGAGATCTGTTGAGCCTGAGGCATCGACGATGTGAATCAAAGTTTCAGCCCTTGATAGATCATTTAAGAATTTATTTCCAAGGCCCCTACCAGTGTGCGCACCTTTAACAAGACCTGCAACATCGATGATCTTCAAAGGTACAAGCCTTGTTCCATCAATGCACTTTGAATTTTGGGGCGAGCATTTAACATTAAGCTCTGTGCATGGGCATTTATATGTAACATAAGTTGCCCCTATATTCGAATCAATTGTCGTAAAAGGATAATTTGCGATTTCCGCCCCTCCAAGGGTGACTGCATTAAAAAAAGTTGATTTTCCTACATTTGGTTTTCCAATAACTCCTACATCCATTAAATCTCCTCCCTAGATAAATAAAGATGGGGAAAATTCATAGTGGATACAGCAGATGCCCTGTAATAATCCCTTATATACAGAATAGATTTCAGATGCAGATCTTTTTTTTCATCGCAGCATGCGTTTGTTAACATGATGCATCGGTAATCCCTGTAGTAAGCGTCTGCCGCGGTATGCCTTATTGAAAGGGATGTCTTGAGACCAGAGAAAACAAGACTCGTTATGCAATTATTACCTAAAATCTCATCAAGCTCTGTTCCGTAAAATCCACTATATTTCCTTTTCTTTATGATGAAGTCCCCTTCCTTTGGGGCAAGCTCATCTATTATTTTCTCTCCTTTTTCCTCCCTATTCTCACTGTCAGAGATGTATAACACGGAAAATCCGTTCTCTCTGAAAAGTGATGAAACTTCTCTAATAGGTCCGATTATCTCCCTAGGATCTTCACATTTTTTGTCCCCATAGACATAATCATTAATCATGTTAATGACGAGGAGAGCATATTTTTCCATATTATTTAATCTTGTGGGACCTATATAAAATTTGGCTTTAAAAAAAGAGATAAGAAAAAAAGAAAATTATTTTATTTAACTACTTCTTTGTCAGAAATTTCAAGGGCTTTGTCAACGACGTCAAGAGCTTCGTTTATCTGCTTTTCATTGATTGAAAGTGGTGGTGCAAATAGTAGTGTTGAAACCATCTGCAAGAAGAAGACCCCGTTCTTCATACATTCTCCGGTAACTCTAGCAGGTATTGGAGCAAATCCTCTCATGAACTTTTCTTCCCTTGTTCCTGCCTGCTCCTTTGTCTTTGTGTTCTTGATTAATTCAATTCCCCAGAACAGCCCCTTACCTCTAACATCACCTACGGACTTGTGGTCTTGCTTTATTTCGTTTAATCTCTTTTCCATTACCTTTTCCATCTTTGCAGCGTTTTCAACTAGCTTGTTTTTCTTCATGTAGTTTATTGTTGCAACTCCTGCGGCACATGCAAGTGGATGACCTGCATATGTGTGGCCCTCGACAAACCAGTGGTCTTCAAAGTAGTCAGAAATCTTCTTCGAATATGTTGTTCCACCCAAAGGAACATATGTTGCCGATAAGTTTTTGGCTGTTGTGATGATATCAGGCTGGAACTTGTAATGCTCATACGCAAGCCATTTTCCAGTTCTGCCAAATCCAGTCATGACTTCATCAGCAATTAATACTACGTTGTATTGATCACATATCTCTCTTAGCATTGGGAAGTATTCTTTTACTGGTGGAATGATACCGTTTGAACCGACTATGGGCTCAGCAATTACAGCTGCAACTGTTTCCTTTGCCTCAAATCTTATCATATCCCCAATGTATCTAGCACACATAATGTCACAGCTTGGGTATTTCAATTTAAATGGACATCTATAACAGTAACAGTCAGGCCCGTGTAATATTCCGGGATAACCTGGCTCATTTGGATACCTCCTTGGGTCCCCTGTCAACATCATCGCTATACCGGTTGCTCCGTGATATGACTGGTAACGGGAGATAATCTTATACTTTCCAGTGTACCACTTAGCAGCTTTTACTGCAGCTTCATTTGCCTCAGTGCCGCTTGAAGAAAAGAATGTCTTCCTAAAGTTTGAGCCTGCAACTTCGGCTACCATTTTTCCTAATTTTGCCCTTGCATCACTTCCAAGCCCTGGGCCGATGTAAGCATATTTATTGAGCTGCTGAATAATCCCATCGTTTATTTCTTTCACATTGTGACCGCAACTTGTACTCAAAAGCTGGGAAGAGAAGTCCGTGTATTTTTTTCCAGATTGATCCCAGAAGTATATACCCTCAGCCTTCTCTATCATGTTGACTTTGATATCTGCTTGGCATGACCAAGATCTCATGACATATTCTTTTTCCATCTGCGCAAAATCTTCCATAAAAAGCCTCCTATATTTTTATAGGCACAGTTACTTTATCTGCTTAGATATTTATATAACTTTCGATTATCACTTGGAATATAAAGAAAATATTTTAATTACAATTAATTAATTGGTAAAATATCCAATGAAAAATCGGGATATTAAAAATAAAATAAAAAATAATTATTTTATAGAGGATAGAACCTTTCTCTCTTTACGAACTTGCCCCATCCCTTTTCTCCGGTCAGTTTGCCATCTTCAACAACGGCTTTTCCTCTTGAGATTACGGTGACTGGGTATCCCTTTACAACCATGCCCTCCCACGGTGTATAGTCGGTATTCTGGTGAAGTTTCTTTGCAGAAATTGTGACCTCTTTTTCAGGGTCAAAAACAACTATGTCTGCATCAGACCCAACTGCTATCGTACCCTTTTGCGGGAACAATCCGAAAAGCTTTGCAGGGTTTGTCGAGTTAAGCTCAACAAACTTGTTTAGTGTTATCCAGTCCTCAAGAACTCCGGCCGTATGAATAACAGGTATCCTTGTTTCAAGCCCTGGTGCACCGTTTGGTATTTTAGCGAAGTTATCCTTCCCAACCTCTTTCTGACCTTTGAAGAAGAACGGACAGTGGTCAGTAGATATTACCTGAAGGTCCCCCCTTTCAATTGCAAACCAAAGTGCATCCTGGTCAAACTCTGTTCTTAAAGGAGGTGACATTACATACTTTGCACCATTAAAGTCAGGTTCAGTATACCTTTCTTCATCAAGAGTTAGGTATTGTGGGCATGTCTCCCCATAAATTGGAAGTCCTCTTTCTCTGCCTTCATGAATTGCTTCGACTGCCTCAAGGCATGAATTGTGTACTATGTAAAGTGGAGCTTCCGCAAGTTCTGCAAGGGTAATTGCCCTTTGACATGCTTCGCCTTCTAGAATTGATGGTCTAGAAACAGCATGATACATTGGCTCAGTTTTTTTCTCAGCCAACAACCTCTTTGTGTAGAGATCTATAATATGGCCGTTTTCTGCGTGAAGCATTATAAGGCCGCCAAATTCGCCTGCTTTTTCGAGAGCCTTGTAAAATGCATCATCTTCCGCCATTAAAGACCCTTTGTAGGCAAAGAATAATTTGAAACTTGGGATTCCTTCTTCTAAAATCATAGTTTCCATTTCTTTCAAAGTATCGTCATTTACATCTGTCATCCCCATATGGAAACCATAATCTATGTATGCATTTCCCGTTGCTCTCCTATTCCACTCGTCAAGAGCAGCTTTTAGAGTTCCTCCTTTTGATTGGATTATAAAGTCAACTAAACAAGTTGTTCCACCAAAAGCCGCAGCCTTGGTTCCAGTTTCCCATGTGTCAGAAGAATATGTGCCCATAAATGGCATTTCAATATGCGTGTGCACATCTATAAATCCAGGGAATACCATCATCCCTTTTGCATCAATTTCCTTAGAGGCTGAAAGCCCCTTTCCAATCGCTACAATCTTTTCGCCTTCAACACCAATGTCTGCTTCATACATATCTGTTGCAGTAACTATCGTTCCATTTTTAATAACGAGGTCCATAACTATACCTCCCCTATACTTATACGGCTTTATAACTTATAAAACTTGTTATTTCAAAAATATGAAAAAAAAATTCTACTTTTCTATCAAAAAAAGATTATCTTCTATAAGAAAATTATAATGATTTCCATTTTTAAGGGATTTGCCTTTTCCTTGGATTATATTAATTATCTCTTCTATAGTTTGATCTATGTCCTCACTTAATACTTCATATATGTTCTCTTCAGAAAAGAGCTCCTTTGCAGAGTATATCTCATAATCAAGAATCTCAGATAGCAGATTATCTTTTATCTTCTCTTTAGTATAACCTCTACCCTTAAGCCTCTCAATAAGTATAGGAGGATTGCACCTCAAGATAATAGCTTTATCGGCTTTAAAGGGTATATGGGAATCGATAATGATGTTTTCAAGTTCTTCCAGCTTTTCACCCACAAGAGTTTCGTCTATTATTATCTCGCCCTTTTCTAGAGGAAAGTCAAAATTATGCTTTGCAAACTCTCCGATATTGATATAGGTCAAATTTAGTATTTCGGCAAGTTTTTTTGCCACAACAGTCTTACCTGTTCCGGGAACACCAGTTATCAAAAGCTTCATAAATATAAATATGAACGAAAATCTTAAATACGTTGTTAATATTTGCGTGATATACATGGGCCCGTGGCTTAGATTGGTTATAGCGTCCGGCTGATAACCGGGAGGTCCTGAGTTCAAATCTCAGCGGGCCCACTATTATTTTTATCTGTGTTTTGCAACACCTATTTTTGGACAATAACTATCAATTGGGCATATGCTACATTTTGGGCTTATAGGTGCACATACATTTTGCCCGTATGTTACAAGGATATCGTTGTACTCAATCCAGTGCTCTTTGGGGAGTTTTTCCCTTAATGCAAACTCTGTTTGAATTGGATTTTTTGTCTTGACATACCCCCACCTATTTGAAATCCTATGGACGTGGGTATCAACGCAAACTCCAGGTTTTGCATAGCCGAGAGTTACCACAATGTTTGCCGTCTTTCTCCCCACCCCCTTAAGCTTCAAAAGCTCATCAATTGTATCGGGAACTATTCCGTCGTACTCGTCTAATATTCTATGGGACATCTCGATGATTCTTTTTGCCTTTGTCTTATAGAATCCAACAGGGTATATCAACTTTTCAATCTCTACTTCTTTTAGATTAATCATTTTTTTAGGGTTGTCAGCATGCTGAAATAGTTTCAGTGAAGCCTTTTTTGTCACATCATCCTTAGTCCTAAGACTCAAAACACATGATATCAAGACTTTATAGGGGTCTCTATCGGCTGCAACTTCGGAGACAATAGGAACGGAAAACTTCTTGATCTCCTCTCTTAAAATCCCCAAGATTTCAGATATATTTGTATTATCTATGATAGCTATCCCTCCTTATAATTCTCCAAAAAATCTTGAATTATCTTGTTATGGTCAAAAGCTAAATTATCGGGTATTTTGTCAAGATCGAATAAATAAAGCTCTTTCGCATCGTCTCCAGCTTTTGGTACTCCTTTTCCTTCTCCATGAAAAACTATGCTTATTGTGTGACCTCTTGGGTCTCTACCCGGTTCTGAATAAACGCCAAAAAGGGATAGTTTTGTAACATCAAGTCCCGTTTCTTCTTTTGTTTCTCTAATTGCTGCATTTTCAACTGTCTCCCCGTATTCAACAAAACCGCCTGGAATTGCGAAACTCTCTTTGAAGGGATCCCTTCCTCTTTTTATCAAAACTAGTTTTCTATCAAAGAGAATAATTATATCAACTGCAAGTGAAGGGGATCTTCTCATATCCTAACTCCAATAAGACGTTTAAAGAAAATTGTGACATAGCCAAGTTTCGGTATCTTCATAATGCTTTTTCCTAAAATGGCATGTTCTGGTACCCCAGGAAGTTTTGTACCATTCTCAAAATAAGAGTCCTCAAAAGGATTGTTGTCACCTTTAGTTACAAAATAGAGTTTACCCTCCTCTTCTATTATTTGAACGGCCCTATGCACTATAGGTATATCCTGATAGGGTCTTTTGTAGACAACAATATCACCGGCCATTATGTCTCTTGGATCAGTTCCTTTGATCACGATTATGTCTCCTCTGTAGTAGACTGGTTCCATGCTACCTGAAATAACAACCGCCACTGGGTCGTCAACTTTTAAAGCATAGGATAGTGTAAAGCTAATGACTAGGTAAAGTAATACGGCAATTACTATGCCCTCAATTATCTCCTTACCTTCTTTTTTGTAGTCCAATAGTTTCACGTCCAAATAATAATATATTATAATAGTGATATAAGAAACCTTTTAAAAGTTTATTGATAGGTCCAGTTGGTGATTTTATGGATGAGATGAACGATGATTATCCTGTTGAAACTGCTCACCCTGATGAGGTAAGGGGTAGAATGATTTTTGAAATCTCCTACCAAGAAGTTTTCTTGAATCTTCTTTTAAAAAAGCTTGAAGAAAAGGGCCTTCTTAAAGTTGAAGAATTTAGAACTGAAGTTCAAAAAGAGATAGAGCAGAATTATGGGTTCTACTTGGATAAATACTATGCCAGAAGATAATTATTTGGCAAGCTCATAGATGACTGATGCCCACAAAACTGCACATTTCTCCAAATTTTCTATTCTTACAAATTCATCTGACATGTGCCAAGTCATATCAGAATCCGGCGAATGGGCAATTGTAGGTACTCCCTTTAGGTTGAATATCTTTGCAACTGTAATCCCGGTTGATGTTTCAAATTTGAGGTCCATCCCCATTTCTTTGGCAGTATTTTTGAATGCGTCAATTAATTTACTTTTTTGCTCAACTATATGCGGGTAGTGCCTTGTTGAAACTTCTCCTAGCCTAATGTCCACATCCTTGTCCTTTGCCTTTAGAAGTTGTATTTCATCAGACATTCTCTTCATGATCATTTCTTCAGTTATGCCAACAGGGTACCTTATGTCAAGCGTAGCCTTGCATCTTGAAGCCACAATGTTTGGTGCATTCCCTCCAGATATCATTCCAACACTAACTGTAGGCGGGGTAAATCTTGGATCGTATTTTAGGTTAAAGTCAAATTTTTCAAAGTTAGAGATTAGTTTAGAAAGTTTGATTATAGCATTAATCCCTAATTCAGGTGTTGAACCGTGGGATTGCTTCCCATAACTTTCAAGATCAAACCAGACTGCGCCCATTTCCCCGATGATTGCTTTGTCTATTGATCCGCTATCTGGAACGATTGCATAATCGGGCTTGAATCCTTTTTCAACGATATATTCTGCCCCATATTCTGAGCCCATCTCTTCATCAGAGACTGCACAGAAATAGATAGTTCCCTTGAATTTAAGTCCGCTTTTTAGCAATGCCTTTATGCCAGCCCACGAAGCCGCAAGGCTTCCCTTGTTATCAAGAGCGCCTCTCCCATATATTTTACCATCTTTTTCGTATGGTTGAAATGGATGTTGAGTCCAGCCTTCGCCTGGAGGTACAACATCGGTATGAGATATAATAGCAACTGATGGTTTTCCAGTGCCTATTTTACCAATATAATTTGGCCTTTTTTCATTCTTTGAAATTATCTCAACTTCTGCGCCAATCTCCTTCATACACTTCATTATTGTGTCGTGCAGTAAGTATTCGTCACCAGGCGGATTTACAGTTTCAGTTTGAATAAGACTAAATAAAAATTCTATCATTTCTTTCTTATCAAGATTTGAATTAATTTTAGATGCTACGTCCTTTATCTCCACTACAATTCCTCCGCATACTTTAATCCTAAATAGAAGTATTTCTTTGTTAATTCTTTGGCCAAACTATCACTTTGCGCCCTGTAACCGTTAACCTTTGCCCTAACACATGCCCTATAACCTTTGTAAAACGAGAGGAGTTTTTTAATTTCTTTGTCGTTGCTCTCTAGGATATATTTATCCGAAAAAGCTTTTGAAAGATCATCCCTCTCTAAGAACTCTAAATCCATACATAGGAATGCTATTTCAGCGGCAACGTCTGTTGTGTTAATACCAGGATTAAATTCGATGGCATCAAATATATAGGTATCGTTAGGGGTTACAAATATGTTCCCAGAATGAAGATCCCCGTGTGTTTCTACAATCTTGCCTTTCTTTACCCTTCTCTCAAAAAGTTCGGTATTATTATTCATAAAATCAAGGTTTTTACTTATTAAAGTATTAAATTCATCATTAGAAAATATATCCCCAATAAAGCACTCCAGGTCCTTAAAATTATCCATGACATTTTTTTTGATGTTCGCCAATGACCCATATTTTCCATTTGAATCGACTCTTGCCATCTTATGAAACATGAGTATCTTTAAGGCTATCTCCTCAAGGATATCTTTCTTAATCATGTTCTTTTTGATTAGATTTCCCATTATGTACTCCTCAGGTATTCTTTTCATTACAACTGTATAGTCGAGAGGCAGACCAGTTTCTGAAAGAACTAATCCATCGCCATCTTTTATAACAGCAGATACCTTAAGGTACATATCATGGCAGAGTAACTTATTTATCCTGTACTCCTCCTTACAAAAAAGTTCCCTTTTGTCCAAAGAGGAATAATCAAGAAACGGGTACTTAATATCTTTTTTAAATTTGTAAGCATGCTTCTCAGTTAAGAAAACATAGGAAATGTGAGTTTCCTTCACTTCCTCTATTATCTCATTGAAGGTTCTGTCAGAAATCATGGATTTTAGATGCTCATTCATTGGAAGTATTCCTAGAGGTATATTTAAAAGGTTTTATGACACAAAATGTCGCTAGAAATTGAAAGAAGCTTATAAAAGCCTCTTTTTTCATTTAGTAGGTATAATTCTTTTTTATTATCATTAAAAAATAAGTGTTTCACCCGAAACTTTAAAATATATATCAAGAATACTTGTTGTGTGGTTTAATGTGCGGAATCGTTGGTATTGTTGCCAATAACGAAATATCAATAAAAAAAGATCTCCTAAACTCCCTAAAGAGGCTTGAATATAGGGGATACGATTCAGTTGGATACGCCGATATTCAAGGGAAAGTAGAAAAGGACGTAGGAGAGATATCAAAATTTATCAAAAACATTAAAGATTCCACCACATCATGCGCAATTTCTCACACAAGATGGGCAACTCATGGTGGCGTCACAAGAATTAATTCCCACCCACACTGGGATTGTAAAGAGAATATTTTTACCGTTCACAATGGCATTATTGAAAATTATGAAGAGTTAAAGAAAGAGCTTATCGCAAAGGGTCATGTTTTTATCACTCAAACAGATTCAGAAGTTATTTCACATTTCCTTGAAGAGGAGCTGAAGTCCAAAAGTATGATTGATGCGATAAAGGCCTTTTTAAAAAGAATTGAAGGTACATATGCTATACTTGTTATTGAAAAGAATAAGAATAGGGTTTATGCGATAAAGAAGGATTCACCCCTTGTTTTGGGCATTGCTGAAGATAGGTTCTATTTAGCATCGGATATCTACGCATTCTCTGATACAACAAACAAGGCGATATTCTTTGAAGACAAGGAGTTTGCTATAATAGAACCCGATAAATATGCCTTCTATGATGCCGATGGAGAAGAGCTCAAAAAGGGCATATATGAATTTAGCTGGGCGGCATCCCACGAGGAATCAGTTAAAGACTACCCCCACTACATGATAAAGGAGATACATGAACAGCCTATCTCCTCTCAAAGATTGATAAACTCTCTTGAAGGCGAGCAGCATGACAAAATTAGTAAGATAGCACAACTTGTAAAGGATTCAAAAAGGGTAGTTTTTACAGCTGCCGGAAGCTCTTACTATGCCTCCCTTCTAGGCATATATTTCTTAAATAGGGTTGGAGTAAACGCACACACCCTTATTGCAAGTGAGTTCCAAAATTTTATGCTTGTTGATAAAGATACTCTGTTCATAGCCATATCCCAGAGTGGAGAGACTATGGATGTTGTGACTGCAACTAAGTGGGCAAAAGAAAGAGGGGCTAAAATTGTATCAATTGTAAATGTTCCTCACTCAACACTACAGAGGATGTCAGACATCTCTCTTGAGATACATGCGGGACCAGAGATATGTGTTGCCGCCACAAAGACCTTCACCAATCAAGTTGTTTCCCTTTTATACTTGTCATACTTATTGGGATTCTCCGTTAACATGAAGACAATACCAGAAAAGATTCAATATGTGATTAGAGAAAATGAAGAAACCATAAAAAATATGGCTGAAGAGCTTTATCAGAAAAAGGACATTTACATAATTGGAAGAGGCCTATCGTACCCACCTTCAAGGGAAATGGCATTGAAGCTAAAGGAGATATCTTACATACATGCAGAGGGTATGATGGGTGGAGAACTAAAACACGGCACAATTGCATTGATAGAACCGGGTACGCCTGTCATAGCACTAATTCCTGGTAAGGATTTTGATATGTATTCAAATGCCAAGGAAGTCGAAGCTAGGGGTGCAAGGGTGATTACAATTGCTAACATGATGCAATCAGACTTTAAGCTAGACATTACGATTAATGACGGTAAGTTTGCCATACTGGCTGTTGTTATAGGCCAACTACTTACATATTATATTGCAAGAAAAAAGAATCTCCCAATTGATAAGCCAAGAAATTTAGCAAAGTCGGTCACTGTGAAATAATCAAAGGCCTTGCCATATTTTATCCCCTACATAGTGAAGGGTCTTAATGACCTTTCCTTCTTTCATTTTGGATATCTCTTCTGAAGGGTACATTGCTATCCCAACAGCGATAGGTTTTCCGTATTTTTCGTCTATAATTATCACGGGGCCGTCTTTTTCTATAAGTGGATCGACTTCTTTTATTCCTGGTCTCATGACATCTGCACCTTTTGATATGAATGGAACTGCCCCCATATCAATTACTATTTTTCTTGGGATCTCATCCTTTTTCAAGGAAATTAATAACTTTAGGGAAGGGATGAAATTATTTTTCAATTTTAAAAAAGACGGTGCATCGTTTACATATATTATGTCTATGTTCTCATCTAAATTTGAAATCTTAAAAGATGACTTGCTATCGATACTTTGAAGAATATTCTCTCCAAAAATATTTTGAATAGAGTTTAAAACATCTTTTATTTCGCCTTTTTTTAGGTCGTGAATCGGTTTTTTCTTCATATGAGTTTTATATGTCTTTTTTATCTATTTAAGTTTATAGGAATTTTTTTTGAAGTATTTCGCCGTTAACTTTAAATACTATTTCATAATGATTTCATAATAGGTGATATATTGGCTCAAAGACCACTCGACATCATACACAGAGCTTTGGATTCCAATGTCCTAGTAGAGCTTAAAGGCGGTAGAGAGTTCAGAGGAACTCTTAAAGGTTATGATATTCATATGAATCTTGTAATGGAATCTGCTGAAGAGCTTCAGAACGGAGAATCTGTAAGAAAGCTTGGACATGTAGTTGTAAGGGGAGACAACGTTGTTTTGATTTCACCAAGTTTGGAGGATTAATATGAGTAAAGGAACACCTTCCTACGGTAAGAGGAACAATAAAACACATGTGAGATGCAGAAGGTGTGGAAATCATTCTTATCATGCTTCTCATGGCGTCTGCGCATCATGTGGCTTTGGTAAATCTGCAAAGATGAGAAGCTACAACTGGTGTAAAAGGAAATGATTGACACAAGGATTATAGTTGAAGGGGTTTCTGACGTTGAAACCTTATCGAAGGCTATACAAGACCTAGCCTTGGGTTCTGAGTTTGGAGTTACAATCTCTTCTATAATTCCCACTACCAACGTTGAGATTGCAAAAAAATCCATTGTTGGTGCAGATATTGTTTTAGTTGCAACAGATGCAGATAGATCTGGTAGGGAACTTGCTGATAGGCTTTTTGAGGAGCTTAAAGGAAACGAAATTGCAATTGAAAGGGTAAAATTTCCGAAAGGAAGAGACCTCGAACATACTGATCTTTTTTTGATATCAAAAGAAATTAAAAACAGCCTTGTAAGGATTGGTTTAAAATCACTTAAATCCATTGGTTCATTAATTGAAAAAGAAAAATTAGTACACTCTCTTGAAATGGATATGACTTCATTAAAAACTGAAAATGAGGCCTTGCTCAAGAAAGCAGGCGATTTTGAGCTAACTTTAGAAGGAATTGAGAGTGAGAAGGAACTAATAAATAAGCTCGAAGAGGACATCGATAGGCTGAATGTTGAAAAGAATGAAATAGAACTTGAGAACTCAGAACTTAAAAAGGAACTTTTTGCAAAAAAAGACAAAATTTTAGAGCTTGAAGCAAGATACAAAGACCTTGAGACAAAGACCCTAAACATATTTGATCTTGAAAGCTACTGGTCAAAAGTTTCTAACGATGAATCGCCAAATGTTTCCGAAATAAGAAAGGCTATAGACATATTGTCCCTTGATCGTGTTGTTGCCTCAGAAGATTTTATAGTTTCACCCTCTGAAGAGAATGTCTACAAGGTATTAAAGCTTATAAAGATGGGACGAGAGCTTAATAAGAATTAGTATAATTTTTTCTAGTTTGCCTTAAATAATTAAACTCCATTAATTTTATAAATTAAACTATAATGATAAACTTTAGGGCTGGTAGCGCAGTGGAAGCGCACTCCCTTGGCATGGGAGAGGCCGTGGGTTCAAATCCCACCCAGTCCACTCTTACTTATTCTTTTTGAGTGATTCTATTTCTTTACTTAACGAATCAAGTTTTTCGAGAATTTGTTTCATTTCCTTGTTTGAATCTTTCTCGACAAAGTATGCAGAAATTGCCGCAGTAAGCATTGACATAAAACCTATTCCTAAGAAAATAAGCATTATCCCAAGAGCTCTGCCAGCAGGGGTTAGAGGGGCAATGTCACCGTATCCGACAGTTGAAACTGTTTCTATAGCCCACCAAATTCCATCAAAAAATGATTTCCCCTTTTCGAATAAAGAGAAGATGAATCCACAGATAAAAACTAAAATAACTGTCAAATACAAAACATAGTTAATAGAGTTTTTAGCATAGAATTTTTTGAATCCTTTTGTACCTCTGCCCAAAACAACAAACACCCTTAATACTCTGAGAACTCTTATTATTCTCAAACCTTCAAGCCCTGCCAAAGCTCTCAAAGGCAAGGGAGGAGTCAATAAAATAATAGCTAAATTTAACCAGTTTGTCTTTACGTAATTCTTTTTGTCATTGGTAATTGAAATCATTGCCACAAACTCAACAACAAAAGCAAGCCAAATTAAAATGTCTATTACAAATGCTATTAATCTCAAAAGAGGAGATGTACTCGTCAATTGAATATATAAAACAGGTAACACAAGTATTCCAAATATAATCATTGGAATCTCAAAATAACGTCCTAATTTATTTTCGTCCATGCTTATAATTTTGCTTTTGAGTATTTAAATTTATATATAAATTTCAAATAAATATTAAAATATCAAGAGCATAGTAATTATGTGAATCAATCAAAAAACATCCTGTCAAAAATATTCTACGGTGGAGAAGACCCAAACAATTATGGAATAGGTTACCTCCACTGGATAGAGAAAAGACCAACTTTAAGGTATATCAGATGCAGCGATATCACAAGTTTTGATAGCACAGGTATTCATTTTGAAACAACTACTATTCCGTTCCATAGAATAAAATTGATCTTCAATAAAAATGGAGAAATATTATTTAAAAAAGACGTAGAAGGGCTTCTTATTTCATTACCAAGAAATCTATTTACTTAGGTTTTGTACCCCCATAGACTGCAAAATTATAGTATTTCCAGACAATATCAAGTTCTCTAAACCCGATATCTTCAAGCCATGAAATTTGGTCTAATAATATTTCAGGCCTATCCTCTTTGTGGTGTTTTGCCATCCAAGTATATTCTATTTCATCTCCTGGGATACTTTTTGCCATAAACTCTTTCCATTTATCGATGTATAAGTTATGAAGTGATTCACTTGAGCCTAAAATAATATCTGCATTATAAAATACCCCTCCCTTTGAGAGTGAATTAAAAATTTTAGTATAGAAATTAATCTTGTCTTTTTTTGTTTCCAAGTGATGTAAGGCTAAAGAAGATATTACCACATCGTAGCTCTTATCAAACTCGAATTTTCTAATGTCTTCCAGATAAAAGGTTATATTTTTGTATTTATTCAATCTTATTTTAGCTTGGGCAATCATGTTCTCGGCAAAGTCTAGACAGGTAAGGTTTGAGTTTGGAAATCTTTCTTTTATATTCATAGAAACATAACCAGTTCCACATCCTAGGTCGATAACGTTGAATGAATCTGTTTTGTTAAAAGGAATAGAAGAAACTAGCGCATCGATCATTTTAGTGTAGTCTGGGACTAATTTAACAATAATATTATCAAATTCTGATGCCTCTTCTTCAAAGTGCTTTTTAACACCCTTCATAAAAATAAATAAAATTTAGAATAATTAAACTTAACTATTAAAAAAGAGAAAGGAAACTTAAAATTAGTTTCCCCTATGGTAGCTTCGTGAGTTGTTTCTTCTATTTGAGTGTCTTCTGTTGCCCTGGGAATATCTTCTCGATTCTTGAGAATAGTTTTCGTTGTCCGCTCTAATGGCCATGATTTTTCTCAAGTAAGGTCTTTCTATGCTTTCAATAGTAAATGAGGGGTATGTATCAAGGATTTTTGTGAAGTTATTGTAATCCCTGTCTGTTAATAGGTTTATTACCTTACCAGATTCTCCAGCCCTTGCTGTTCTGCCTATTCTGTGAACATAGTCGTTGGAATCATTTGAGATGTCATAGTTATAGACGTGGGTAACGTTATTGATGTCAAGGCCTCTTGCAGCAACATCTGTGCATACCAATACACCGGCTTTTGAATCGTTAAATTGTTTAATGCTTTTTGTACGTTTGTTTTGTGTTAATCCTCCGTGGATTGCTATTGCCCTTATGTTATTTGCCCTAAGGTTTTTAACTACATAATCTGTCGTGTTTCTGGTATTACAGAAGATCATTGCAAGCTCTGAATTCTCATTTTGCAATAAATGCACGAGAAGTGACAATTTCATGTTTCTTGGTATATCATAATAGACCTGTTTAAGTTTTTCTGGATCTACCATCCTTTCTGCTGCTACGCTGATTGGCTTAATCATGTATCTGTTGGCCAATCTTGTTATTTCTCTTGAAATAGTTGCAGAGAAAAATAATGTTTGTCTGTCTGTTGGGCATTCTCCTATGATTTTCTCAACATCATCTAGAAACCCCATGTCTAGCATCCTGTCTGCTTCATCTAAGACTAGGATTTTGACTTTAGAAAGGTTAATTGTCCCTCTCTGAAGATGATCCATTAATCTGCCTGGAGTAGCTATAACTACTTGTGCTTTTGGGATGTCCCGAATCTGTTGACTAATTGAAACTCCACCATAGACAGAAATAATCTTTAGATTTTTCTGACTTGAAATTTCCCTAACAGCATCTTTTACCTGCTCCGCAAGTTCTCTAGTTGGAGTAAGTACCAATGCCTGTAAACCTTCTTTTGGGTTTACTTGCTCAACTATACCGCAGCCAAAGGCTAGTGTTTTACCTGAACCTGTTGCCGACTCTCCAATTATGTCCTTACCTTCCATTATGCCTGGTATTGACTTTAGCTGTATCTCTGTAGGATCTTTAAATCCTAATTTTTTTATGGCTATGAGTAGCTGATTACTTAAGCCTAAGTTTTCAAAATTCATTTATTTACCTCTTATAAATTCAGCATTGCCCCTAGAAAAAGCGAAATGTTCAAAATTGAGCAAGTGCCCTCTCAAAAATAGTAATGCTCTTGTACCTAAGGGACTAAAATCTCTTTATAAGTGTTTCTGATTAAAAAAAGGATTAAAAATAAATAATTTTATGGTACTATAAGGTCAATTTGTATTGTGTCGAATACCCCGTTGTCAGAATATGCCATCATCGTAACTTTGTAAGTGCCTGAAGGAACGTTAGGTCCAACTTCAAAAGTGGCTTGGTATGTTCCTATTTTATGTGCTTTGATCTTCTGGGTATCGGGTGTTATGGACATAGTCACACCTTCTGGCAATCCCATGACCCTTACCTTAACATCATTTTGGGTAAAGAATCCTCTGTTTTCTACCTGTATGAAGGTCTGCTGAACTCCAGGGATAACGTTGAAGTTTGTGAGTATCTTTCCATCCCTTATTATTGTGTCTCCGCCTGTAACTGAGAACTGTTCAATGTCAACTTTTGGGTAGAGTGCCGGCATGCTTTTACATGGGCAGAGGGAATAAAGTTTCCAAGAATATGTAATCGAACAGTCTGATTCTGTATAATTATATACCCCAATGTAGTCTATCTGTTCCACTATAGAACCAGGTATAGGGGGGGTTTCTATAGAAATAGAATCCCCACAACAAGGATCGAAATAATCTTTATCGGGCAAGCGTAGTTCTTGGCCATTTTTTAATTTTATAATGGCATAAAAAGCGGCGCAACGTTCAGTTTCAATGCAAACACAATTATCTCTTCCACTCATGTATATAACGTAAAAACAATCTTCCCTAATTCCTTTAGGGGGGTGGTAAATAGCAGTTTGCCCCACAGGCAAGGTTTCATTTTCAGATTGTATCAGTCTCCATTGATAACAACCATCTGGTATAATATCAATTTCTGGAAACTCAAAATGAGTTTCTCCATTTGCAAAAAGAGCTGGCAACGTGCCAATTGCTAATAACAATACAATACTTAAAGAAATATATCTTTTATTCATAGTTACACCTTATTGTAAAATTTCAATTAATCTTATTTAAAACTTTCCGTTAATGCCGATATCAACTATCGTCACTATTTTCAGAAATCACTTTGGTCAATTTCATCCATAACATAATCTTCTTTTCCATCAAGGACTATCTCAAGCTCTTTAGGGGTCAACAAAGGTTTTTTGTACCTCTTTGCGTCATCAATTCCAATCCTTGGACATGCACATACGACATAGCTATCGTAATCAAATCCATAAATCTTATCAGGTGCAACTTCATCCATGAAAATTATATCGGCAAAAAAGCCTGAATCTTCTATCTTTCTCTTTAGTATTTTTGCTAGCGCCAATCTCTTCTGGCCTTTTTTTGATGAAACTATAACCCCAAACTTCCTTGAATCTTTGGCCCTAAATATTGCTCCAAACCGTTCTTTTAAGATCTTGTCTTTATAGTCATTCATTGAATAGATGCCATCACTATCAAAAGCAAATACATTCTTCTCTGTCGATATTGCAACGCCCAATGGATGAAACCTTCCTTCCCCTACAAATATGAAAAAGTCAACTTGATCAGAAATCTTAGAGGCAGATGAAAAGTCACAACCCAAAACCTGCCCTGAGTATGCAACTCTGTTGTTTCCTTTTCCGATAAAGACTTCAAATCCTTCACTTTCTAGGTACTCTTTTACTTTTGGAAGTTCTTTCACGTAGTTGACAGTTGAGACAAGACCTACATATTTGCCTTCCTTCTTAAGTAAATCAATATTATTTTCTAAGATTTCCATGTAAGGAAAAACAAAATTAACTTCTACAAAAACAATCGGTATATTGCTCTTTACAGGCAAAGGTGCATGACCAAAATTAACTAAGCAATCACATATTTCGTCAAAGTTAATATCAGGGACGTCACAAGCGCCGTAATTAAAATTTCCAGAAACTATTACTTCATATCCCTGTTTTTTTAGTTCACTGGATATATAGTCTGCATAGACTTTTAATCCTTCAGGCAAAACTAGCCCTACTCTTTTTATCTCTAATTTCTTTAACTTGTCAAAAAGAGGATTTAAATCAAACTCAAACTTCAATTCTTTTCCACTCCTTTTCTTTTGATGGAACTTCTATTTCACCATTTTCAATTGCTTTGTTGAAGGAGGAATGGGTTAGGTTCTTACCATTTTCTATTCCATCGACAATAAACCTACCCACATCACGTCCCCCAAGAGATATAATACACTGGATAAATGCACCTTTCAAATCTTCTATTCGTGCATCTTTTATATTTGAATTTATATATTTAACCTTCTCCTTTAACTCGGCAAAGTCAAATCCATGATCTTCAAATGGCGTGTGGGGCTTTGGAACAAATGGATTAAACGATGACTTTGTCCTAATGACTTTTTTTGATTGTTTTATGAAATTTACAATTTCGTCAAGATCTTTTTGTTCTTCCCCGGGAAGCCCAAAAATGAAGTAAAGTTTTACTGATTTAGAGTATTTCTTTATGAGATTAATTTTTTCAAAGAACTCTTCATCCTTATAGCATTTCCCCACTTCACACCTCAAAGATTCGGAAGATTCTGGAGCCAAAGTTATAGTGTCCTGTCCAAGCAAAGGTATAGTAGTTTCATCTATGTCCCTAAGCTTTAGGGATGGGAGGGAAATCTGAAACCCTAACTCGCTTAAACTTTTGATAATCTCATCAAGTGAGGAGGGCATATCTGAACCTATCAATGCAATCTTCTCAAACTTAGTTCTCTTTTGTCCCTCTTTTACAATATGAAGTAATTCTTCTTTGTTCCTTTCACGATAGGGGCCCAAGGCATTACCAGTGAGACAGAAGGCGCATCTGCTTCTGCATCCCCTCGACACTTCCAAAAGAAATGTTCTATCGAAGGTCTCCTCGAAATCTCCCCACTGTATGGGCTCATAAAGTGGGTGATAATCAAGCTTTTCAGTCCTCCTTTTGATCTTATTTTTCTTATGAATCTCTGGTATATAGAGCCCTTCTATCTTTGCAAATTCATCTATCTGTTTTTTAGGATTTTCAAGTGAAGCGTAAATATCTAAGAATTCCACAAGTGATCTTTCAGCATCGCCGATAAATGCGATGTCAAATACATCATCTAATATGAAAGGATTGACATTAAGTGGTCCGCCTGTTATAACAAGGTGGTCTTTTCTATTTTCCCTTAATAGCTGGATATTATTCTTTTTTAATATTTTGAGAAGATTAATTATTCCATATTCAAAATGTAATGGAAACAACAAACACTTAAAATTTTTTAACATGTCCTGATTTTCTATCGATCTTTCAAAATCTAAAAAAAATCTTTCCGCTGAAAAGCCTTCTTTTTCATTAACAATATTATAAACATAGTGGAAACCAAGGTTTGAGTTTCCGGCTCTGTACAAGTCAGGGTAGACTAGTGCAAATCTATTACTTGCTTTCTTTTTAATAGTACCGTATTCGGTGAATCTCATTACTCCTTCCACCCATCCTCTCCTACGAGGGGCACAAACACACAGCCCCCATATTTATGCGCCTCAAATGAGCCATTTTTCTTCTTTTTTAATACGAACAACTCCTGGTAGTATCTCTCTTTTCCTACAGGCGCTATTATCATCCCATCTTCTTTTAGTTGATCCTTCCAGCTTTGCGGGATTATTGGTGCTGCAGCTGTTACAATTATCCTATCGTATGGTGCATCTTCTTGGTATCCTTTTGTGCCGTCCCCAAGTAAAACCTTTACCTTGTAGTCTGCCTTTTTTAGATTCTCCATACCAAATTGGTATACCTCTGAGATTCTTTCAATTGTGAAAACGTTTTCTTCCCCGCATATCTCTGCCATTAGCGCCGCATTATACCCAGACCCAGTGCCTATCTCCAACGTCTTAACTCCATATCTAAGCTCTGATACTTCAAGCATGAGTGCGATCATTGAAGGGGCTGATATAGTCTGCCCCCAACCAATTGAAAGAGGTGTGTCCCTATAAGCTTCATCTTTTATATTTTCTGGAATAAAGTTACTCCTATCGACTTTCAAAAAAGCATTTTTAACTAGTTCAGTTTTCACATACCCAATTTTTTCAAGATAAGAAACCATTTTATTTCTAGGTATATCACTTATGGACATCAAGACTCCTTCCACTTTTAGCGGATTGTGAGCAGTACATTCTTCTTATATCGGATGCATGGGCTGAGGGCTCATAGCCATTTAAAGCCAATATTTTATCAATCACCATATCATAATCATCAATTGTAATATTGTCCCCCTTAGAGAAAACTTCATCCCTATCTGCAAATGCCCTGAGGGAAAGGTGGCCATTTTCGGTCCTAAAAGTAATTTTGAGTACGGCTGGGATGTCTTCAGGTATTAGGTACAAAGTGTTAATGTCTTGTGCCAATGCAGAATCGCCTTTTATTTTCGCATCAATATGATTAATATAGTATTTCTTACTGTCAATCTCTAATAAATCCCCAACATTATAGACCTTGTTTTCTACCACATCAATTAGTATCTTTTTTGAGTCCTCAAAGTAGGAAACTACAGCTGAGACTTTAATCAATGTCTCTTTGTCAACGACAGTCTGGAATACCTTTCCGCAGTCATTGCATTTCCTCAATTCTTGCCTTCCTCTTTTTCTAAGGACTTCATAGTCATTATGTTTACACACAATTTTAACGAATATTTTATCTTTAAAATAGTTATCGGAAAATGATCATTTGGATCTTACCATTAAGGATAAATATATGGAAGAATAAACAATATACGTCGGGAGAAATTCGATGATACAAAGGTTGATTGGAATATTCATAATTGCCATGGGTATCGTATTCGGTAGTTACTTTTCTATATATTTTAGCCTGATAGATGACCCAATGATGCTTTTGGTGTTATCCTTAATTATTGCAACTCTTTTCGCCCTTGGAGTCTCTGTTTTAGTTATAGATAAAAAAGAAAGAAAATTAAAAAAGGAGAAAAAAATACTTGTTGAGATGCTTAAAAAGACCAAGGCCTCACAAGGGCAAAACTATACTGGAGTTCTAGAAGATATGAGGCGTAAGAGAGTTTATTAGAAAACTTTAAAGTCAAAAACTATATGCCAGACTCCTGGGGAATACTTCTTAATTTTTCTGTAATACAATGGTTCAAATGTTCTTCCTTTTTTAGATAGAACTGCCTTAATATTTTTCTTTAATAGATGCTCAGATTTTTCGGGAACGGTATTGTGATAGTGGATTACTCCGCCTTCCTTTATCATTTCCAATGCCTTTAGGAGAAACTTTTCATCGTCTGAGAAGTAGCCCATTATTATCCTGTCTGCTTTGAAGTTTGGTTTAAAATCAATACAATCTGTATTTACTGCGGTAATCCTGTCTTCTAGCTTGTTCAAATGGATATTTTCTAAAAGAAGATGGAAACTATCTGGATTTTTTTCTAAAGCCCAAACTCTTGATCTCCCGTATTTTGCTAAAGGTAGTGTAAAGTATCCGATACCAGAAAACATGTCAATTATGATTTCATCTGGTGAGGATACTTTTGCCATTCTAATTCTCTCGGCTATATTGCCTGAAGAGAACATGACTTTTGAAAGATCAATTTTATAGAGTATCCCGTTTTCTTTGTGTACTGTGGCAAATCCATTACCTATAATTTTTTTATAATAAGGAACCCTAAACTCTCCAGAAACAGATCCCTTCTCTAAAACAGTCTGGCATTTAAAACTATCATAAAAACTTTTACCGATAAAATCCCTAAGATCTTGATATTCTTGAGGGATAGCGACAATTATTATGTCCCCGATTTGCTCATAGCCCTTCATTATTTTTCTTATATCTTTTTCAGTGATCTTAGTTTCTAACTGTTCTCTTAAAGTTTTTATCTTAATATCTTCCACACTAACTATTAATCCAAAATACATAAAAGGTTTTCAATTAAGATTATTTATGGAAAGTTGTGTTCTTACTGGGAATGAAATTAAAGAGCTGATATCAAGAAATAAGCTGATAGAAAATTACATAGACTTAGATACTCAAATCACCCCAAACGGATTTGACATGACCGTTAGAGAGATTCATAAAATCATATCTGGAGGGGCGGTAGATTTTAGTAATGAAAAAAGAAAGCTATCTGAAACAGAAAAGTTAGATTTCGTCGACGGATTTGTTTTTCTTGAAAAGGGGGCTTATAAGATAGTCTATAATGAGATTGTGAATATCCCGCCAAATATAGTTGCCCTTGGAAGGCCACGCTCAACTCTTTTGAGGTGTGGCGCAAATGTAGGAACAGCTGTATGGGATAGAGGGTACAGTGGTAGAAGTGAATCCTTGCTTTCAGTTGATAATGAAAAAGGAATAAAAATTTTCAAGGACGCGCGGGTATTGCAATTAGTATTCATGAGAACAATGGCAGACGAATCTTTATACAAAGGGATATTCCTAAAAGAAAATATATAATCAGATTAATACATGGTCCCCGATTGCAAGAATATTGTTTCTCCGGATTATAATTATTGGCATGCCTTTGACATCTTCCCCCCGGATGATCTTGACTTTTTCTAAGACTAGATTAAGTTCTAGGTCGTAGCCGGCTAAAATACCGTCAATTTTCCTGCCGTCCTTTAGAACTATGCTGACAGATTCGCCTATATTCTTGTGAACAATGTCAAAAGGTTTTTCAGCACCTGCACTCTGGTATTCTTCCTCTTGTTCGATGTGTTCTTCTTCGTAGTCCATAAACGTAATTGAGATAAGTCCTTTAAAAGAATTTCCATCTATCCTTTAGAATACAAAATTATTACAATAAATTTGCATTAAAAAGATAGCCTGATATGTAAACTTCAATTAAAGCCGAAACTATAAGGAGAGGAATTATTATTGCAAATAACTTCAGCCCCCTCCTGATATTAAATCCCAAAGCCTCTGTTCTTGACTTGTCTAATGGAGGGAAAATGACCTCTTTTGCAATTCTAAATCCCTGGGATGCAGCAATTAAGATGGCAGGGATCTCAATCACTCCATGGGGTAAAATCCCAAGTAAGAAAACTAAATAGTTTCCCCCTTCAGCTATAAATTTGGCATAAAGTAGTCCCACTATAGTTCCATTTCCAAAAAGGGATACAAAAGGGAAGAATCCTAAAAATGCGCCTAGCATCATTATTAAAAAGGATGTTCTTGTATTGACATAGAATATTGTAAAGAGTAGCTCTAAAGAGGTCATTTCCTCTATAGGTCCGAACATCTCTTGAAATTCTTTTAGAAAGTTATCGACCACTTCGGGATTGTTATTTAGTAAGACTTTGAATATATAAAATCCGGAAAAACAGCCAAATAGGAATAAAGCAAGAGATATTATTATCAATGTTTTATTTTCTTTAATAGTTGGGAAAACATCATTTTTGTAGAACAAAGCTATTCTTTCTTTTGTGACTTCCATGATAAAATCCTCTTTGTGATAATCATAAGGAGAAACACGATCAACAGGAGCCCTAAAGCTAGTATTATTTTAAATATATTGTATTTTTCTATAGCTCTCTCGGAATACCTCTGTGATTCTTTTGCCATTGAAATGGCTTCAGAGTATTTTCCCCTGTTATAAAGACTCCTTGCATCAGTTAAAAGCTCTTCTGCTTTTTGAACATCGCTTTCATAGAACATTGTCTTTTTTGCCTGCTTTAACTTACTGTCTGCTGTGTCGATCTCTATTTTAGCCCTCTGATTATCGCCCTGACCAAATTGCTCAAGTATTCCAATTGCTTTGTCAATAAGTTCAACTCTCTTTGTAAGATTAGTTTCATTTTCAGCCTGGTTCAAGTAGTATACACCTTCATTAAAAACAGCTTCATCGGCTACCGACACACCTAAACTTCTTGCCTGATTTTCTAAATTCTTTGCATTTTCAAGCCTTTCAAAAAAATCATTGTTGATTAAACTCATATGGGATTTAAAGAGGGTTAGGGCCAGGGATATAGAATTATATGCTTCCTCATAAAGGCCAAATGAGTAGTTATTTTTAGCTTGGTCAACTAATGAATTGATTCTGATAGTTTCATTAGGTTTTATCTCAGAAAACCCTTCGTTTTTCATTGAATTAAAATATGATAAAAATGAATTGACCTCATCATCATAATTTTCTTTGTACTGAAGCCTTTCATTAATCGAGTTAGAGTTCCCCATGACAAAGTCAAATAGGTTCATCACAAATAGGGCATTGTCTTCTTGAATCACATAAGCATCCTCAAAGAGTGATTTATCACCAACTAGTATTACAACGCCATCGCCATAATTCACGAACCCAGATACTGGAGGCCTTTGGCCTATACGGTAAGTTTCAATTTGATCATAATTTTTAGAATAAGAAGTGATATTGCTTTTTAGTTCCCCATCGAATTCACCTTTAAGACTTGAACCGCTAACATATAGGAGCCTAGAAACGCCCTTTGAGGGCAAAAAAATGTTATCGCCATTTACCAAGACTTGAGTATTAAAATCCATAAAGCTTGTATCATCGTAGACCCTATCAACATTAACTTCAACTTTCAAAGATGCCAAAAGTCGATTAATCTGGGATATTGAAGTTGCCTCGTTAAAATCATCGGCAATAATTATCAGCGCACCTCCGGAGTCTACAAAATCAAGAAGTTTTGGGATCTCTTCAGAGGATACCCCTTTTTCTGGAAGTATTATTGCAATCGCCTTGTAAGTGGAAAGATTATCAGGCAGCTGTTGAGTTTTGGTAATGTTGTAGTTAACCTTAATCGAATCTTCAATCTTACCTAGACTTTTACCATAAAATAGAATATTTTGAGATTGGGCAAAGGCTAAGGGAGAAAGCATAGAAAGAAGAAAAATCGCCAACATTCCAAATCCTAATAATTTTTTCATAACGTTAAATATGGCAGAAAGTATTTAAATTTTTTGAGTTTATTTAGATTATGAGAATGTTATCCCTATTTTCTGGGGGAAAAGACTCTCTTTACGCAGCATATCTTGCTATCAAAGAAGGGCATGAGGTTTCTTTTCTATTGTCTTTAGAGTCGGAACGAGACGATTCATATATGTTCCACGTTCCAAATATCTCGCTGACATCTTTTCAGGCCGAAGCTATGGGAATTCCATTGGTAAGAAAATCTGTCAAAGGTGAAAAGGAGAAAGAGGTAGAGGAATTAAAAAACATTGTCGGAGAGTTTGTAAAAAACAAGAAAATCGAAGGGATAATCACAGGTGCTATCGAGTCAAACTACCAAAGAGAAAGGATACAAAAAATTGCTGATCACTATGGTCTATTCCATTACGCTCCTTTATGGAAGATTGATACCACTGAATATATGGAAACAATGATAGAAAAAGGGTTTAAGGTGATTATAGTTTCAGTTTCTGCTCTTGGCCTTGATGAATCTTTCCTTGGAAAAGAGATTGACAGGGAGGTTCTTGAAAAACTAAAAAGTTTAAACAAAAAGTATGGCGTTCACATTGCTGGCGAAGGTGGGGAGTATGAAACATTTGTGGTGGATGCCCCTATATTCAAAAAAAGGATAAAAATTGAAAAATCAAGAAAAATAATTGAAAATTTAAATGGAGTCTTATTAATCGAATCAGTTAGTTTGGAAGACAAATCATAGGACTATTCTTGTTCCGCAACTTTCAGGATCGATTAGTGCTTGTAGAATTACATGTTTTGATTTTCCATTTATCACATGCACTTCTCCCACACCTTCCTTTAACGCAGAAACGGAGGATAGTACCTTGGGGATCATTCCCCCAGTTATTTTTCCGCTTTCAATCATAGAGTTGGCATCAGATTCATCTAAAAGAGGGATTCTTGTAGACGGATCGTTTGGGTCAACATATATGCCATCAACATCTGTTATCAAAAGTAATTTTTCAGCACCCATTGCTGCAGCAATTGAATAGGCAAATTCATCTGCATTTACGTTGTACCCACCTTGTTCTCCTTCTCCTATAGGAGAAATTACTGGTATGTACCCTTCATCAATTAAGGTCCACAAAAGCCAAGTATTGACACAGTTGACTTCGCCTACATATCCAAGGTCTACTCCATCGACAGTCTTTTTTATTGCTTTTACTATGCTGCCATCTCTTCCTGAAAGACCTACCGCAAATTCCCCCTCGTTATTAATTAAAGTAACAAGCTCCCTGTTTACAGTGCCATGAAGAACCATCTCAACAACCTTCATTGCATCCTTTTCTGTTATCCTAAGTCCCTTGTAGAATTCAGATTTAATCCCAAGTTTATCAAGCATTGAAGTTATCTCGGGTCCCCCCCCATGAACTATAACAGGTGAAGCGCCAAGAGATTTAATCAGAGAAATATCTTTGGCAAATGCCATCTTTAGCTCTTCGTCCTTCATCGCATGGCCACCATATTTAATTACAACTAACTTGTCCTTTAGCTCTTTTATATCATCAAGCCGAGCATATAATTCATCAAACATTTTAAACACCTTATGGGTAAAGTGGCACTACCTTAAGCCCTTCTTTTTCGTCAAATCCCATCATAAGATTCATGTTCTGGATTGCCTGTCCTGAAGCGCCCTTGACAAGATTATCAATCACTGAAACTGCGATTACTCTTCCTGTCCTCTTATCTGATTTTATTCCGATGTCACAGTAGTTTGATCCAGCGACTGCTTTGGTCTGGGGGAATTTCCCTTCGTCCAAAACTCTAACAAACGGGCAGTCTTTGTAAAATTCACGGTAAAGGTCAATGACATCTTTTGTTTCCATAAAATCGTTGAAGGTCATATAGGTGGTAGTAAGTATGCCCCTATTAAGTGGGACAAGATGAGGGGTAAAGGATAGGTTTACCTTGCCACCGAAGAGTTTCTCCATCTCTTGCTGAATCTCAGGTGAATGCCTGTGAGTGGCTATTCCGTAAGCTGAAAAGTTTTCATTTGCTTCTGGAAAATGGGTATTGTTAGTGAGTTTTTTACCTGCTCCTGAAACTCCTGACTTTGAGTCAGCGATTACATCGGGCTTAACGAGTTTATCTTTCAAAAGGGGTGCCGATCCAAGAATTGCACTTGTAGGGTAACATCCAGGATTTGATATTAATTTTGCTTTTTTGATCTTTTCTTTGTATAGTTCAGGTAGCCCAAAAACGGCCTTTTTATTTAGTTCTGGATCTTTGTGTTTTATTTTGTACCACTCTTCATATACTGCTAAATCATCAAACCTAAAATCTCCGCTTAAATCAATGAGATTAACGTTTTCATTAATGGAATAGATTTTTGAGATAATCTCGTTTGACGCTCCATGCGGCAATGCTGCAAAAATGACATCAGACTCATCTATTATCTTGTTCATGTCCAAAGCCACATAACTCTGGTCAACTAAGCCAAAGAGATTGGGATGGACATCAGAAACTTTCTTACCTGCATAACTTTCCGAGGTCAAGGTCCCTATTTCAATATTACTGTGATTTAATAGAAGCCTTAACAACTCTCCGCCTGTATATCCTGTAGCACCTATAATACTTGCTATCATGATTAGAACTATAATTAATTTGTTTTTAAGGTTTATACCGAAATTATTAAATATAATTTCTGATAAGTAAGATGTATGGTGAAAGTTGCTTCAGGTGTTGAAAAGATAAAATTATCAGGTATTGAAGAGATGAATGAGCTTGCTAAAAAGGTTGAAGGGCTCATAAATATGGGTCAAGGAAAACCGGTCTTTAAGACCCCTCTTCCAGTAATTAATGCGGCAAAAAAGGCGCTTGACGAAGGGCATACCAAATATACCCTCTCACGTGGAATTGAAGAGTTAAGGGTCGCTCTGGCAAACAAGATGAGGGATTACAATAAAATTGATGCTACTCCTGAAGAAGTCCTTGTGACTGTTGGAGTAAGCGAGGGGATATCCATCTCACTTCTAAGCTACGCAGAGAGAGGAGATAAAGTAATAATCCCAACGCCATCACACCCTTTTTTTAGGATCATGTCAGAGTTTGTTGGGGCCGATGTTATTGAAGTGCCATGCAAAGAAGGGGATTTCTCGCTTGACATGGATGCTATAGACGAATTAACAGATGAAAAGACAAAAGCCCTACTTATCAACGTGCCAAACAATCCAACAGGAAAAATCTACGATGGAAAGCAATTAAAGCGACTCCAAAATATGGCCGTAAACCAGGATTTTCTTGTAATCTCAGATGAGATATATGACTACATTGTTTTTGAAAAGAAGCATGAAAGCATTGCAAAGTATGGGAAAGAGAATATAATAACTTTATCTGGATTCTCAAAAGCTTATTCAATGACTGGATGGAGAATAGGTTATATGCATTCAACTCAAGATATAATAAATAACATTCTACCAATACACAATAGCCTAGTTGTAAGTGCTCCTGATTTCATTCAAGTTGCGGCATTAAAGGCTGTAAATGATGAAACTTCGATGAATTTTGTCAAAGCCACAACTGAAGAATACCGCAAGAGAAGAGACTTCGTTGTTAAGAGACTAAATGAGATTGGACTTCCTTCAAATCTACCCGAGGGAGCTTATTATGCATTCTCTGATGTTTCTTCTTACAAGATGGATTCTTTAGGATTTGCAAAGTTCCTATTGAAAGTGGCAAAGGTTCTTTGTGTCCCCGGTATATCCTTTGGGAAGGATTGGGACGGATATGTAAGGTTTTCATTTGCAGATGTTCCTCAAACTGACCTTTCTGAGGCTATGGACAGAATCGAAAAAGTCATTAGTAGGATGTGATACTCTGGAGTTTAAACATTTTCTTGACAAAAAAAATGTCATAGCCATAGTTGGGGCGTCAGACAACAGGGACAAATATGGCAATATTATCTACAGAGACTTAAGGGCTTCAGGATACAAAGTCATCCCCGTCAATCCAAAGGCAGATTTCGTAGAAGGTGACAAATGCTATCACACTCTTTCTGAAATCCCTATGAAGGTAGATGTTGTGGATATAGTAGTCCCCCCGCATATTACTGAGCAGATTGTCAAAGAGTGTAAACAAATTGGGATAACAAAAGTCTGGATGCAACCTGGCTCTGAATCTGAAGAAGCCATAATATTCTGTAAAGACAACGGGATAGAGGTTGTCTATGACAACTGCATTATGGCCCAGAGAAGAATATTAGAGGCTGAGGAAGAAAGGAAAAAATAATTAAAAATGCTTATAAATCAAATCTTAAATTAATTCTTATGAAAAAATATGCTATTGCACTTGTAATTTTACTATTATCCCTTAATTTTGTTTCGGCTGAAAAAACTATATTGGTTGACAAATACCACGATACAAACAACTGGTGGGGAGACCCTGAAGGGACTGGAAGTATATTGGCTCAAGAGCTTTCATCAATAGGATTTACTAACAAAGTAAATACTGATCCATTCACAGATGATACACTTAAGGATGTGGATATTGTTCTTTTGTGGGGTACTGACAATCCATTAGAAGAAAATGAGATCACAGCACTAAAAAAATTTGTTGAAAGAGGGGGAAGCTTACTTGTTCTAGCGTCTCATGAGTATGATATGATAGAAACAACAAGAAACTCAGTTAATGCCCTTCTAGAGTCCTTTGGCGTCAGAGTGATGAAAAACGGGACAGATGATCCTACAAACAGGCAGGGATGTAGCTGCACCCCGATAATCCACAATCTTTCAGAGCATCCAACGACAGAAGGGATAGAGTCGATTATCCTATACAAGCCTGCGTCCCTTGAGATAAAAGGAAATGCTATATCAGTCGCAAGAGGGGACAATGATACCTTTGCCGTTGGAAGTGAGCCTGTAAGGGGTGAAGAAATCGTTATAGTTGCACTCTCAGAAAAAGGAAACGGTAGGGTAGCGGTAATAGGGAGCTCTTTTGTCTTCGATAACGGCCAAATAGGAAGATTTGGCAACAAGCAGTTCGCAAAAAATCTCTTCAACTGGCTTGGCGGAGCATCTAAACAATTAATCCCGACTTGGTCATTGTATACGACATTAGGTTTGGCACTTCTTTTAGGGTATACAATATACTCAAAAAAGAAAAATGGCAACAAAAAGATTTGATTTGATGGAACCTAAGGAAAATTATCTGGGCGTATCCTATACATTTTTTGCCGTAGTTTTGTGGAGCATAATAGGAATATTTGTGAGATGGATACCTGAAGTAAATTCTGGGATGATAGTTGCATATAGGTTCCTTTTTGCATCAATTGTTCTATTGGTCTATGGCATAGCTACAAAAAAATCATCAAATATCAAAATCAAGTTAAAGGACATCCCTTATCTTTTAGTCCCCGCGATACTCTTGTCCTTTACAATCTACACCTATACAATTGGCCTGAAAACTACAACAATTGCAAATACAGTCTTTTTGCAACAGATGGCCCCTCTCTATGTCCTTGTTATTTCTGCATTGATGTTAAAAGAGAAGGCCTCAAAGAAAACTGCAGTTGCGGTATTAATAGGTATAGCGGGGGGATTTATAATATTCTATTATGACCTTTCCTCAATGAATTCTACCACAAACTTCTACGGAAATGTTATGTCAACATTTTCTGGATTTGGCTGGGCGCTTTACACGATAAGCATAAGGGCCCTTGGGAAGAAATACGACGGGCTTACAACTACCCTCTGGATGTTCATCTTCGCAACTGCTATCATGTCTCCATTTTTTATAGGATCAGAGATACTTACCCCTTTCTCAATAACTATGTTATTCTTGCTTGGCTTCCTATGCACTGCTGGAGCATTCTTACTTTACAGCATCGCGTTAAAACATATTATAGCGACTAAGGCTTCTATCATAGTATTGGCAGAAGGTGTGCTTGCAGGAATCCTAGCATACCTAATACTAAGAGAAACTGTTACCCTTGGCACAATAATAGGCGGCGCATTAATCCTAGTTGCAATAATAATTATCTTAAGAGAAAAGGAATAAATTATTTTTTAAGAAAATTGATTGCCCTTTTGTATCCTTCGTTGTTCTTTAAAGGCATTGTTGCATCAATTCCCATCTTTGCTGTTGTTCCGTCCCCCTTAACTGAAGGGTCAAGGCTAGAGCCAGCGGCGTTATTGACAACTAAGAGGTCTTTGTCTGCTTGGAATCTTGTTGCAATCGCCCATTCTACATCAGTATCGGAATAGATGTCAATGTCCTCATCTACTATCACAATCCTCTTCATAGAAGGGTGAGATGCGAGTGCTGCCATTATGGCGTTCTTACCATCACCCTCCTTTTGCTTTTTAATTGATACAACACCATGTAACCAGCAGTCGCCACCCTCAGTTAATCTGACTCCGTAGACCTTTGGTACAACTTTGGATACTCCTTCGTATATTATAGGCTCCCTTGGCATACCCATCAAAAGGAAGTGCTCATATCCGCCTGGCATTAAAGCATGGAAGAATGCATCTTTTGCATGATAGACTTTCTCTATCTTTACAATAGGTTGTTTTCTCACAAAGTCGTATGTTCCAGTTATATCGACAAATGGCCCTTCGTCTCCCTCTTCTAGCTTTATCTTCCCAACGAAAACAAACTGAGATGACGTGGGCACATCTATCCCGTTTTTAAATCTGTAAGCAGTAAGGTCACTTCCAATCCCCATCTTCTTTAGTGAGTTTGCAATCTCTAGCTCGTTTATCCCGTAAGATATTGACATCGCTGCGGGTAGCAAAACGTAAGGTGGAAGGCCAATAGCGAGAACTATTTCTAAGTCCTTGCCTTTTGCCTTTGCCTCATTATACATCGCAAAGAGATGCCTTGGTACTATCCTTATCGTGAATGTATCCTTTCCAGTAACCATCATCCTGTGAAAAGACATGTTCCTGTTTCCCTTTTCATCCTTTACAAAAACAACACCAGATGTAACGTAAGGCCCGCCGTCACTTGGGTAATGATATTGAATTGGGATTTTCCTTAGATCAAAATTCTTGATTTCATTTTCAATGAATGGGCTTTTATCAAGGAGTTTGTATGGAGTTGGATGATCCATAGCCTCTTTCAATGAAAAAAGTAGCTTTGACTTGTCAAGTTTTAGGTATTTTGCCACACGATCCCTGGTGGACCAGATGTTACAAAAAACTTCATACCCCCTGTCTTTGAACTGTAAAATTTTAGTAGGATTCTCATGGACTATCTTTGCCATCTCGTATTTTTCTAACTCCCTGTCCATTTTGATAATATCCTTTTCATGAGCGATAAATTCTCTAATATCCATAAAAGCACCTAGTATAAAAGCGATTAAAAAGGATAAAAGCCTTTCTCATGAACTGATCCAATCAAATAATGTCTTCTGCCTGTGCTTAAATCCCAAGATTCTGCTCTTTTCCCTGTATTTCTCAAAATCTAATGATAGAATCTCCGATGCCCTTTTTAGAACTTCTTCCTCTGTGTCAAAAGATTCGGGTTTTTTCTGCAAGGCATTTCTCGTTATCTCCCTCACCCTCCAAACTCCAACAGGCGTGTGGTATGATGGGTGGACCTCCATAAATACAAGGGCGCCTGCCTGCCTTCCCTTGCCAAACAGGTGTTCGGTCACAGAAAATCTTGCTGCGTAGTATGCACCTGCAGTAAGTGATGCATATTCTTTCCTTCCATCAAATAGTTCGTAATCTGATATGACGTTTGGGGGAAGTGAGTTTTCCAAAAACAATGACCCGGGCAGCCAGCACTCAAGAAATTCATAACACCACATCGATGGAAATAGAATTACGACAAACCTGTTTCCAACATCCTCATCATGGTAGAGCTCAAATTTATTTATTTCAGGATATGATTTTACTTTTTTTAGATGAGACTTGGAAAGTGAATCGTCTGTTGCTGTGATGCTCCAGCGCGTGGGGACAAGTTTTCTGTTCTTCTGCTCTCCCAAAAGACCGGCGGAGAGAAGCTTTGAAATATGAGAAACAGGGATATCCTTATCATAAAGTATTGATATCCCCTTTGACGCCTTGATATCATCTGAATTAATCTTATCAACGACTCGCGGAACTTTAGGATTCTCTGTGATTTTGAAACTCTCAACAAACTCAGAAGGGCCTGTGGGTGGGGAAAATTGGGAGAACTCAAGAGCAAATTTTGGGGCCTTCTTTAAGACTAGCTCAACATCAACAGGCCTCTTTGACATTACAATTTCCTGGCTTTTTTCTAGATACCCCTTGGGATTTTTTGCATCTGTGACCTTCACAAACTCTTTTGACCTTACAAGAAGAGACCTAAATTTAATAATCTCATCAAGCTCTTTACCGTGCCAGCCTTCTGGCAGGTCAAATATTTCCGTGCCCTCGTGCAACGGTGGGACAAGTGGCCCCACCAAGACCTTCGGGTAGTTCCAGTCACCCACAAAAAAGGCTGAGGGGGATGCCCCAAATATGTCTTTATCAATTAACGGAGCTATAGACTCCCTAATCCTCTTCTTCTCAAGTATAGGGCAGACTCCCCTTCCACAGAGCTTTTTGTTGCCCCTGCATACTGTGCAAAGGGTAGTCTTTGGAGCATGCATGAAAAAGATAAAGAGGTGAGTTATTTATTATTAATGGAAGGGCGATATTTTTATGATTTATTTAAAAATAAATTGAGGAACAAACTTTTATAAGTATAATAACAAAATGACTAAAAAAAGAAGGGATTTTATGTTGAATGTCGTATTACCTTTTTCTGACATAAATGAGAGTAATTTCAAATCAGTTGGTAACAAGGCGTTAAACCTATCTTTATTGAGTAGGGAAGAATTTAAAGTGCCTTACGGATTTGTTGTTACTACAGAATCTTACGAGAAGTTTATTTTTGACAATAATTTCAAGGAAAAGATTTCTGAGCTTCTAAAATCTACAAAGTTTGATTACAAAAAAAGTGTTGTTGCCACGTCAAAAAATATCCAAGGTCTTTTATTATCTGGAAATATTGACAAGATCATAAGAGATGAGATAGAAAAGACGCTCAAAGAAAACAAGAATGTTAAACTATGGGCTGTACGATCATCTGCACTTGCTGAGGACCTTGAGGAAGCCTCTTTTGCTGGCCAACAGGACTCGTTCCTCAATGTAATAACAAAAGATGTCATTGAGCATGTCAAGCTTTGCTGGGCATCTTACTGGAATGAGAGGGCGATTAGCTACAGGCATAGTAACAATATACCCCACCTAGAAGGGGGAATGGCGGTAGTAGTGCAAAGTATGGTGGATGCAAAGGCTGCCGGTGTCATGTTCACTGCAGATCCCATAACAGGGGATAAAGAAAAGATAGTTATTGAGTCAAGCTGGGGTCTTGGGGAATCGATTGTATCAGGGATAGTAAGCCCTGACCGATTCACGTTGGAGAAAAAATCTAAAGAGATTATTGAAAGAAAGATAAGTAATAAGACAAAAGGTATATACGCATCAAACAAAGGAAGCGTTTCTTCAGAAATTAAAGATTCTATAAAAATGACTCCGTCTTTGACTGATGAAGAGATAATCTTCCTCTCAGATTTGGGGGATAAGATTGAAGCCTATTTTAAATCACCTCAAGACATAGAGTGGGCTGTATCCAAAGATGAGGTATTTATCCTACAGTCAAGGAAAATCACGACTATTGAAAAGGACCAGACCCTCTGGACAAGGGGGTATTCCGATGAATACTGGGCCGATGTAACTTCACCGCTATTCTTCTCGCTCCTTGGTGAAAACCTATCGGAGTATGTTTTTAAGGAAGGGGCCAAAATAATGGGCTACAAAGAGCTAAAGGACAAGGACCTTCTTAGACTTCACAAAGGGCATGTTTACTTTAATGCTCAAGCCTTGGAGGATGTCTTTACATACAACCCCAAGCTTGGTAGGACAAAAGAACTACTCAACTACTTCCCAAAAACAGAGCAGGAAAGGATAGCTAACGCAGATGCAAAGCTATTCAAGAGAATACTTGCCGAGATCAGAGTTGCAATTTTAGACCCTGACGGGAAGATATTCACAACAGATGGTGCCTATTTAAAGTGGGCAAATAACTATCTAGGGTACCTAAAAGAGTTTGACAGAATTGACCTTAATAATTTGACTGATGAAGAGCTTCATGATGAGTTTGTAAATTTAAGGGGGAATTTCCTAAAGCACAACAGGCTGATAAGGTACGGCATGGTGACCCACAGCATAGGATCAAATCTGATTCTAAAAAGATGGCTGACAGACTGGTTGGATGACAAATCTGGGGTATTATATTCAAAGCTAATAACTGGTTTGCCTGACAACAAAACAATAGTCACAAATATTGAAATGTCAAAGCTTGCCAAAGCTGCCAAGAACGACAAGAAAGTATTGGAGCTACTAAAAAAACTATCATCCTCAGAATTTTTAAAGAGGCTTGATAGCGATGAAGAGCTAAGGGAGTTTTCATACAAGTTTAATGAGTTTATGAGCGACTACGGTCACCGCTCCCATACCAGGGAGATATACTACCCAAGGTGGATCGATGACCCTTCACTTGTGACAGAGGTCTTGAAAAGCCTTGTTGATTCAGCTGAAGTGGATCTAGAGGAAGTTGAAAAGAAAAAGAGAGAAGAAAGGCTCAAAGCCGAAGTTGAGATAATTGATGCTGTTTCTAAGACTAAAAACGGCTTTATAAAAAAGATGATATTCACCAAAGTAATGGACTTTGCCCAGAGGTACCTTATATTTAGGGAAAATCAAAGATTCTATCTTGACCATGAGCTCACAAGAGAAAGGCGTATTTTCATGGAGTACGGAAAGAGATTTCTAAAGAACAAGATTATTGATTCAAAGATGGACATATTCTTCTTTTCAAAGGAGGAGATATTTGATATTTCAAGGGGCGATTTGATAATTGACAAGGAGACTATATCCAAGAGAAAAGAAGAGTTTGAAAAGTACAAAAATGTCCTGCCGCCAAAGTTCTTGAAAGGAAATGTCGAGTTTGATGATGCTATTGAAAAATATGACAATCTGTTCAAGGTGACTGGAACATCGTCAAGCCCAGGGATAGCTTCTGGAGTTATCAGGGTCGTTGAGTCAATAAGGGAGCTTCCTAAGGTAAGAGACGGTGAGATTCTAGTAACTTCTAACACAGATCCGGGATGGACCCCAGTATTTTCTAAGATCGGGGGGCTTATCACAGAGACTGGAGGTATACTTTCTCATGGCGCCGTTGTATCAAGGGAGTATGGTATCCCTGCGGTGACTGCAGTTGGCAACGCAACAAAGATATTCAAGAATGGTCAAAAGGTAAAAATTGATGGTAACGATGGGATCATATATCTGGTGGAGGGTTTGTGATGGATACTGACATAGTCCATCCTAAAGGCGACCACATTGAATGGAACGAGAGCTTCTACTTTAGCTTCTATGACAAAAATAACGATATTTGCTCTTTCATGAGGATTGGACTTAAGCCTAACAAGCCTCTAAAAAATATGTTCTGCTTTTTTATGCTGCCTGATGGCTCCTATGTGGGGCTAAAAGAAGATGACAGATATGACAATGAGTTGCTATCTGCAAAGAACTTGAAGTTTAACAAGGTTCAAGCTGAAAAGATGTGGGAGTTAACATTTGACGGAAATCTTATTGACTTTTCTAATAAAAAACCAGTTAGTGTTTCCTTTAATCTCTTTTTTGAGTCTTTGAACAAAATCTTTGATTATAGGGATTGCGTCAGTGGATTTAAAGAGAAGATATCCCAGTCTGTTGCGTCAGAGCATTTAGAGCAGTTTGGGAAGGCAACTGGAGAGCTAAAAGTTGGGAATGAAAAATACACCATTTCTGGACTTGGAGAGAGGGATCACTCATGGGGTGTTAGAGACTGGAATGCACCTAAGATGTGGATATGGCTAACATGCCAGTTCTCTGAAAATACCGCCCTAAACGTCACAAAACTTACGGTTTCCCAAGGTGAAGTTGACGCTGGATTCATACACTTAGATGGAGAGAATATCCCTATAATGAAGGCAGATATAGAAACTACCTATAACGAGGACGGATCCCCCAGCTCATTTCAGATGAAACTCCTTGACAAAAAAGGGGACATTCATAAAGTCGATGCAAAAATAGTGAAGAATGTAAAGTTACCATTTACAAGCGGTGATGGCAAAAAGCAATCAATCATGCACGAAACTTTGACAGAATACAAAATGGACGGAATGATAGGTTACGGGATTGCAGAGTATTTGATAAGGGATTTTTGAAACAAACAAAAAGAGAATCTAGCATATTTTAAAATTATTTTTTCATAAACTTCAATAATCGATAACAGTAAAACTTAAGTAGATGAGAAAGAGTTAGTAATATTACCACAGGTCGAAACTTCGCTTTGTGTCAATGTCGAAGTATGTTCCTTGTTTTAGAGGCTGAAGGTACATTGGTAGAAAGAGCTCGTCTCTTGTTACTTATGTATTTGTAGTATCTAGAATAGGAATACCCCGAGTATGGTCGAAATCCTTAATCAGACGGAAGTTTGGAGGTGTTTGAAGGAAGCATTTATGTTTCTTTTGAAACCTAGGAGAGACCGTTTCGAGACGTCGAAACATTCGGAAAATACTTTTGTCAAAAACATAAGCGAGGCGACAAACTGTGTTTCTTTTTTTCTAAATCATTCCAATAAAGATATTTCTTATCCCTGTTGCAAGGAAGTTTATGGCTATAGCGCCAAGCAGTAGCCCCATTATACGGGTGAATACAAGTGTTACGGTTA
>CAZCMP010000008.1:0-61440 GCA_964500005.1 uncultured Thermococci archaeon | reverse complement strand
TGTTGATTAAAAGATATGACGTATATTCTTTGTAATTACCATAGAGAGTCAATACATTTTTATGCTTTTCAGGCAAGATCCCTGCCCTCATCCCCCCATCTATTGAACCACGAAATAACTTCCAGATTCCGCCTAACATAGGTATTTCATAATAAGTATAATTAGAGTTATTAGAAAATCTATCTTCAAATGGAATAGACCAAGAATCAAGTTCCTCTTGAGCCTGTCTTACAAATGCAATTGCAATTAGTGTCACTTTTCCTATAGCCATATCGGGAAGCCTTACTTCTGTTCTGGCTAGAGAATATGCAGTAATTTTTGGAAATATTTTCCCAATTAATTCTTGATTGCTCATAACTAAGTATGTCCCCTATAATCATTTATTCTTTTCGCATAAGCATCGGCGTCAAATTTTCTTTTTAATCCTTTATCATTCATATAGCGGACATTTCCAAAGATTTTTCTCTCTACCCAAGGCCTATCATGTTTTCCAAAACACCAAGCGACTCCTGTATAACCATTTGCATCACGACCGTCTAACTCATATTTATCATTTAAATAAATTAAGATTTCGTATGCATCTTTAGGAGATTTTGACCATTCAATGACTTTCTTACCCCAATACATCCTCATATATCCATGCATTTTACCCGTATAGATCATCTCCTTTTGAGCAGCGTTCCAATAAGGATCGTGTGTGTTTGCATTTTCAAAATCTTTAATAGAATAGATATATTCACGAGAATCTTTCTCGTGTGATTCTAATGTTTTCTTACACCAATCTGGTAAACCTAGAAAAGAGTCATAATGATTGTTATAATAAACATAGTTCATAGAAAGCTCTCTTCTGACAACTAATTCTTCCAAGTAAGGCTCTTTTCCTGGGCTTTCAGTTTGGGCAATTTTCAATGCTATATATATCGGGGATACTTGGCCAAAATGTAGATATGGGCTCATATTAGATAAGTAGTCTAGATTTGGGTTATTTCTTAAATCATCATATCTATCTAATTTTTTCTTTATAAAAATATCAAGATTACTCTTAGCCTCTGATGTTCCGCCAAATAAATCAGGTGCAACATTCACACTTCTATCGATATTTAGTGATTTTATCAAACTATCAAAATCTATTTCTAAAGAATCTACATCCATTGACAAAGATGGAATAATTGGATTAATTGGTCTAAGAGGAACCATATATTGGTCCAATATTTTTTTAATTTTCGGCCTTATAGTTGCTGCTGAATACTCTTCTTTTTTTGATACTTCTTCAACAGGAACAACAGTATTGGTTTCAACTTCAATCAATGGACAATCAATATTCTTAGCAACAAAATCTCTCCAGTGACGTTCAATTTTTTGGTATCCTTTGTCTACAATGACAACTGAAGCATCTTTTGCCATTTCAGCAGCCCCAGTTTCAGGCGATTCTTTCCATAAAACGAATCTAATACCTTTATCTCTTAGTGATTTTTCAACTTCATATAATCCTTCAAGCATAAAAGAAAAGTTTCTAAGATTAGCATTTGGAAATTTTTCAGTTAACCCGAAAAACACGAGTAAGGGTTTTTTAAGCGAATTTGCTTTTATAATTGAATGCTCTAAAGCATGATTATATTCTGTTCTTTGAGAAGACTGCATCCAATATAATATATAATCTCCATTCTTCTCTTTTTTGTTGTTTAAGAATTTTATTCTTTCAGTTTCAATCAATAGTACACCTAATAAATCTTGTATATTTGAGTATAGATAATTTTCGGTTGAAATAAAATAAAAATTAATTCTTCTTATCTATTTCCATCATGACCCCAGCATACAAAGAGAATCCAATCATTCCTGTTATGAAAGATGCTATCGGTGCGCCAATTATTGGTACATTTGATAATATTCCTACTAAAGCCAAATTTAATACTACTACTAAGATCCATGCAAGAATGTATTCTCCAGTGAAAATGTATTTAGTAATTTCTTTGAAATTGAAAGCCTCTGAGAAGTTATCGGTCTTTATATATTTTAAAACTGCAACAGGTGCAACATATGTTGCCAATAGTATTAAAAGTACTACAATAAATATCAAAGGTAAAGCCGCTAATAAATATGGTAAAAATATTGGGAAAAATTCCTCTGGATTAATAGTCTGAAATCTTTCAGGGCCCATTGATACAAGTTGACCAACTAATGGTCCAAAAGCTACAGCAAAAGCAACTACCCCAACAATTAACGCCGGAATGCTATATACCAATGAGATTATAAAACCTAAAAGTCCTTTAACAAAAAATCTACCAAAATCTTCCCACTCTTCCATTATTTCAGTCTGTTCCTCTTTTTTTATATCTGAACTCTCAAGTATATAACCATAAGATATTAGATTCACAATTGGAACGATGTTAACAACTATGCCGATAATAAGTTTTCTGAAATCGGAAAAAGGTTTTTTGAATGATAAGTTATAGTCTACCATGATTTGAACGGTAAAAATTAATTTATATGTTTTTGTACTTTGTTTATAGTAAAATTTAATAATCTTTAATATGAAGTGATATATATGAAAAAAGATATTTCTGTTATTTTTGCTCTTTTTTTAATTCTTTTTTTCTCTACGACGACAGAGATATTTTGTCAAGAAACGAATAGTATTTACATTAAAGTTTATGAGGATGGAAGTGCACTATGGAACCTTGAAACAAAGTTTGAACTAAAATCCCAAAAAGATATTGATTTTTTCAATGATTATATGGGGGCTTTGGAAGAAGATAAAGATTTCATTCTCCAGAAAAAGAAAGAATCTCTCCAAAACATAATAAACACTGTAGCATATGCATCTGGCCGTGAAATGAGTATTGAAAATATTTCTTTAAACTATCAGATTATTGATTCAATTAATAGAAAATACGGTGTAGTTAATATAAAATTCTTGTGGAAGGGTTTCTGCTTAAAAGATAAAGATACGATAGAAATAGGCGATGTATTTATCAATGATACTTATTTGAAGGAAGGGGAATTATTTGTATTAGAATTTCCTGAAGAATACCAAGTAGTCAACGTTTCTCCTGAGCCGAGTGAAAAAAGAGAGAAATCTATCTTGTGGTATGGCCCAAAAATCTTATTGGAAAATGAACCTAAAATAATTTTGGAAAGAAAATCTATAATCAGTTCTTTTAATATACTGATCTTTGGATTTGTAGCTATTTTGTCAATTCTTCTTTTAGGAATAATATACTTTAGAATAAATAAAAGAAAGAAAACTCTACCAATATTGGTATCTGAGGAAGAAAAAGTTACTAATATCTTAAGATCTTATGGTGGTAAATGCTTTCAAAATGATATAGTTTTTCAATCTGGATTATCCAAATCTAAGATTAGTCAAATTATATCTGAAATGGAGAAAAAAGGTCTTATAACAAAAAAGAGATATGGTAAAAATAACTTAATAGAATTAAGTTGAATGTTAATTAATTATCTAAAGCTACACAATTCTTAGAATCTTGTCATCTGCAAAGATAAAATAATCATATTATTGTTTTATTACCGATATCTTTTTATTTAATTAACGATAATCCATTGAAAAATTCGCAATGATAACCATCACATTTAAAAATCGATTACTAATCTAGCTGTTATGATTAAGTATGCCATAGCTATTTTCTTTATTTTTATTGTTATAGCAGGACAAATTCCGTTTTTATTAGCTAGCGAACCAGATTGGAATTACAAAACTGATAAAATAGTTTACTCTGTCGATATATCCTCTGAAGGTGATTATATTGCATGTGGATCATTAGATAACAATTTTTATTTTTTATCAAAAGAAGGGAATCTTTTGTGGAAGTATACTTCTAATGATAGGGCATTATGCGTCGATTTAACACCTGACGGCTCTTTTATAGTAGGGGGATCGAGAGATAAAAATGTTTATATGTTTTCTAAGGAAGGGGATTTACTCTGGTCTTTTGCTACAGGAAATACTGTTGAATCAGTTGCATTATCTTTTGATGGATCACGGATAATCGCGGGGTCTGACGACGGGACAGCTTATTTTTTATCCAATAAAGGAGATCTTATATGGGAATATAAAACTGGCGCCCCAGTCACAACAGTTGCGATTACACCAAATGGTAAGTTTATTGTTATAGGTTCAAATAATGAAAGCGTATATCTTTTATCAGAAGAAGGCAAAGTCATTTGGGATACAAAAACTCTAGGTGAGATCAGTTCTGTTGATATAAGCTTTGATGGATCTTATGTTGTTTCTGGAACAAGGAACGGTTGGATATATATAATCTCAGATTCTGGAGAAATCCTGGGTAAAACTAAGAGAAACGACGGAGTAATAAATGTCAAAATTAATCCAGATGGAGAGTACATAGTTGCCGGTTCAAGAGATGGTGGAGTATACATTATCTCAAATAATGGCAAACAGTTGTGGCAATCTCTTGAAGATAAGGGGATATATTCAGTGTCTATTAATCCAGATGGAACAAAAATTGCTGTTGGTTCTATGGACACCATATATATATTGACAAATAATGGAAAAGAAATAAAGAGTTACCAAACTTATAATGACAAAAATTATATGTATTCTATTAATTCTTTAGCAATTTCACTCGACAGCTCAACATTGGTATCTACTTCTAGAGAATGTGTTTTTTACTTCAATCACGACACTAAAAAAGAATTTGATTTTAACCCATATATGCCGAATCAAAAAAATGATCCTATAGGATTATACCATTCTGAGAAAGTACCAGAACTAAAAGAGGGTTCAAATAAAAAATCTAATGGAATAATAAGCAGTTTGCTTAGATTGTTTGGGATTAATAGAAATCCAGAATATTAATCATAATTCCTGACATTTTGGGCAGTAGTATGAAGATGACTCCAGAATAGTTTCTTTTAGTGTTTTATATCTTTAATACTACTATTAAGAAGTTATCAAAATATATGTATGGTAAACATCTATAATTGATTGGCCAGACGCTGAAAAATAAAGAACGAAAAATATATAATAAATGAATACCCTTGTCTAATGTATATGACAATTAAATCTGCAACTTTCAAATCAGCTAAATCTTTAGGAAATGCTCTTCCTTTAATTTTAGGGATTATCTTACTTGTTAGTTTAATATCTATTTTAATACCCAACTCATTTTACACAAAGATATTTAATAAGAATATTATTATTGATTGTTTTATAGGAAGTTTAATCGGCAGTATATCTGCAGGCAATCCTATAACGAGTTATATTATAGGGGGAGAATTATTAAAAGAAGGTGTCAGTTTAATAGCAGTTACCGCTTTTTTAGTTGCATGGGTAACTGTTGGGATTATACAAATTCCGGCAGAATCGACTATACTGGGAAAAAGATTTGCTGCCATAAGAAATTTTACATCATTTATCTCGTCTATAATCGTTGCTATAATTACTGTATTAATTTTAGGACTAATTTAAATGAGCTTAAAAAATAAACTAAAACAAATTTCGGGATCGTGGCATTTCTTGATAGTTATGTTATTAATTTATCTCTTGTTATTTGTTGTTAGGGTAGATATATTCTATTCAAGTTTAAAATTCTTTTATAGTACTCTTTTGAAAATAATTCCAGTATTAATTTCAGTTTTTGTTTTGATGAGTTTAACTAATTATTTTATAACCCCAAAAGTTGTGAAGAAACACCTTAGTAAAAAAGGAACCAAAAAATGGATTTTTATTATTGTTGGAGGGATATTGTCATCAGGGCCAATTTATGTTTGGTACCCATTTCTTGCAGATTTAAAAAATAAAGGTGTAAGTTATGGGCTTATTTCTTGTTTTTTATATAATAGATCAATTAAAATACCTATACTCCCCATTGCAGTTTTTTATTTCGGATGGGCATATGTCTTAGTTTTGAGTTGTGTTATGATTTTTATGTCAATTTTTCAGGGAATAATAATAGATAGATTTATGGAAGAACCCCCACAAAAACAGCCCAAAAAAAATCCAAGTGGTGCGGGAGCTGGGATTTGAACCCAGGAAGACCTACATCACAGGGTCCTAAGCCCTGCACCTTTGACCAGGCTCGGCAACCCCCGCTTGATAATTAAATCCAAACCATATATTTTGAAGCTCCTTATAAATGTAACGATAATTCATACGTCAATCAAATACAGTGAAACTTTTATATTAATTCAATAATTATTTTTTTAGGTGTAACAAATGGAACATTTAATGGCGGATAGGGCAAAAGATATTTTGGGTATTATGAAGGTGTTCTCAATTGATCCTCTCGAAGTAAAAAATTGTAGCTTCCCTGGACATAAAGGTAGTGATATTGGTGATAGCAGTATTGGTTTTTTAGAATATACTGGTGAAAAAAATATTTATTCCATACACTCTGTTCACTATTGTAGACTACATAGAAACATATCGATCGCAGAAATAGAAAAAAGATTAAAGGAAAAAATGAAGAGTATTACTAATGACAAAGGCTCAATATTAATAACAAAAATCAAAATAGATCCTGATAGCTTTCCTGAAAAGGATATTCTTGGAAAGAAAGTTAGTATTGAGAAAACAAATCCAATTCTAATTAACAAAGGTAATTTAGGATTTTTAATGAATATACCGGACGAATCAAAAGATATGACTCTAAAATCTGTTATTGATAAAATAATGAATCTAGAAATAGAATTCGACATTGCTTGGGAGGAATTCTAAATTTGAAAAAAACTAAAATTGTATGTACAATAGGGCCCCGTGTTTCTAATTATGAAATGATAAAAAAGCTTGTTCTTTCAGGAATGGATGTGGCAAGGCTAAATTTTTCTCATGGTACCCATTCTGAACATCTTAAAGTTATTAATTTAATAAAAGAGGTATCCGAGGATACTAATAAGAAAGTAGGAATCTTACTTGATACTAAAGGGCCAGATATAAGGGTAGGAGAATTTAATAACACGATTCATATTTTTACTGGCAAAGAATACATAATGTCAGTGGATAAAGGAAATGATACAATTCCTTTGCAAAATGATATATCCCAATTCTTAAAATCTAATGACAAGGTTTTAGTTGACGATGGCACATTAATATTCTCTGTAATAAGGGTTGAGGGTAGAGACATCCATCTAAAAGCTCTAAATGAAGGAAATCTAAGGCAGAAAGTAAGTATAAATATACCAGGAGATGAATATTTTCCTTCGGCTGTTACTAAAAATGATATAAAAGATATACAGTTTGGAGTAAAACATGATGTTGATTTTATAGCATTGTCTTTTGCATCTACTAAAGAAGACATAACTACAACAAGAGAGATAATAAAAGAAGAACATGGAGAACAATGGATAATCTCAAAGATAGAGTCTAACTTTGGAATAAAAAATATAGATGACCTAATTGAATATTCTGAAGGAATAATGGTTGCAAGAGGGGATTTAGGGGTAGAGATTGATCTTTCTAAAATACCAAGTATCCAAAGATCTATAATCGAGAAATGTAATTTTAAAGGTAGGCCGGTAATTGTTGCAACGCAAATGTTAAACTCTATGATAGAAAATCCAAGACCTACGAGGGCAGAAGTTGAAGATATTGCTAGTGCAATTTATAGTGGGGCTGATGCAGTTATGCTATCGGGTGAAACGGCTATTGGAAAATACCCTATTGAAAGTGTAGAAATGATGGTAAAAGTAGCAATTGAAACGGAAAAGGAGTTAAAGCCGAGGCCAGAATACGGGCCTTCAAAAAGAGTAACGGATGTAATATCCTCTCTTGTTGCCAAGGCAGTATTATTGTCTGATGTCAAGGCAATTGTTACTTCAACAAGATCAGGTTATACTGCATGTATGGTGTCCCGACACAAACTTTTGGTTCCTACCTATGGCATGACTAACAACGCGACAACTGCAAGGAAACTTTCTATAGTGTGGGGAATAAATGAGGTATACTTAGATAAAGAAAAAGGTGGAGTATCAGAATCAGTTCTTCATGCGGCCAGGTATTTAAAGAATGAAGGGTTAAATGATAACGATCTTTTCGTTTTTACTGCTGGTGTTAGTAACTCAAAGACTCAGAGGACAAACTTACTAGAAATAAGAGAGATAGGGGAAGTCTTATCTTCTTGAAAGAAAAATCAGGGAAAAGGTTGCAATTAAACCAAATAGGGCGAGTACTAATACTGCTTCTTGAAGAATCTTACTAAATGATTTTTGAGTTTCAGATGTACTTATTTTTTGTTCAGATATAGTTTCAGAGGTATTAGTTTCATTTGTCTGAACTTCATTAGGAGTGTCCAATCTTACAACATCGAGATTTTTCACAATTAATTTAATTGGAAACTTCAAATAATTTGATTTATTATTTAGGTCCTTTATCTCTAAATTTAGGTAAATTGTATAGTCCCCGGGGACTTCAGGTAATTTGGTGACTGAAATATCTTTCTTTGTCAAAGTACTTATGGGCCCAACATCTTCAGTATAATCAAAATTAAATTTAGATTTATCGTACTCTAAAATCATAGAAGAACTTTTTACTTCAGAACCTCTGTTAACGATATAAATTGGAACAATAGTGGGAACTTCCTTTATCTCAAAGCTTCTTACCCTAAGATCAATTATTGGGGTTCTTACACCTTCTACCTTAAATGGAACTTCTTGTAAAAATCCCTCTGAAGTATAATCACATTGCACACCTGAACAATATACCTGATAAGAGTATTGAGTTGTTACTTTTAATGGGTAAGTGCCACGATCTATAGCCCTAACTTTATAATCCATCTTTTGGACTTTCTTTTCACCTGGTTGAAGTTCACCATAGATAAATTTATTTTTGGAAAATTCAAAAAATTCATCTTTTACATAAATATTAATATTTTTTAGTATACTATTACTAGTATTTTCAAAAACTAATGAAAATTCTCCACTTTCACCGGAGTAAAAAGAGGGAGTATTTTCAAAATAAATCTTTATTTTTTCATTTGGAGCCGTTATGCCAGAAATTGAAATAAATCCAAATGTTATAAAACTTATAAATATAATAGAATAGAGTTTTCTCATATAATAAATAGTAAATAGAACATTTTAAAAGCTTTATTCTTATAAGTTATATGATGAATCCTAATAAATTCGAATATTTCGAGGTTACGGCAGATATCGGTGTCAAAGTATGGGGTAAATGCCTCAATGAAATATTTGAAAATGCGGCAATTGCAGTAACAAGTTTAATGATTAGTCCAATCAAAATTGAAAAAAAAATAATTAAAGAACTCTATATAGAGGGGAATGATATATCTTCTCTTTTAATAAATTGGATTACTGAACTGTTAATTATTCGAGATAGTGAAGGAATTCTTTTTTCAGACTTTAAAGTAAAAGTTTTGAAAAATGAAAAATCTTTGATTGCCAAAATTTATGGAGATCAATTTATTGGAACAAATTTAGAAATGGATATAAAAGCCATTACGTATTCAATGTTTAAATTGGAAAAACAAAATGAACATTATTATTCACAATTTATTTTGGATATTTAGTATTTAATAATGTAGTAATTAATCATATATATTGTAATTAAATATTCTTTAAATAATTAATAGGAATTAATATTATATCGAAAAATATATATATAAAGAGATTAAATAATTAATGGCGGTAATATGGCTGAGTTAATAAAGAAAATATTAGTTCCGGTAGATGGTTCTGAACCATCCAAAAAAGCAGTAGAGTATGCTGCATGGGTAGCAAGTAAAACAGGAGCACAGGTTTCATTGCTCAATGTTGTAGATGCAGATAAATTGAAACTTACATACGAAGCTATGGATAGGTTTCTACCTGAGTGGCAAGATAAAATAAAAGGAACAGACGATGTAAAAAGATACTCCCCTTTCTTTGAGGAGCAATTAAGCTGTATGATGGAAGATCCTTTATGCAAGAGAGGTAACAACGTATTGAAAGAGATGGCTAAGTTTGCAGAGAAAAGTGGGATTAAACCAAAAACAATGATGAAGCTAGGAAGAGTTGTGGATACAATAGTACAGACTGCAGAGGATGAAAAATTCGATCATATTATTATTGGAAAAACAGGCTTAACAGGAATAAAGAGACTTGCCATAGGTCATGTAGCAGACGAAGTCGCTAAATATGCCTCATGTAGGGTAACAGTTGTTCCTTAGATAAAATTATCTTCCTTTTTTATTAATTAATTTATTCTATAAGATATGCATATTTTATTGTAGGAAACATTATATATCCCAAAGTGAATTGGCTTATGATGATTAACCCAATATTGTTGGCGCCTGTAGCTGCTATATTGATATTCATTTTATCAGGTATACGAGTGATAAAACAGTACGAAAGAGCAGTAAAATTTAGATTAGGAGTATTTGTCGGTATACTTCAACCTGGATTAAAGTGGATAATCCCTATAGTAGACAGGATAGAGAAGGTGGATTTAAGAGTAGTCACAGTGGATATACCTGCTCAAGAGGTAATATCTAAAGATAATGTTCCAATGAAAGTAAATGGAGTAGTGTTCTTCAAGGTTACAAATGCTGACAAGGCCATACTAGAAGTAGAACAGTATAAATTTGCTATATCTCAACTTTCACAATCTGCACTAAGAGATATGGCAGGAAAATCAGATCTTGATACAATTCTAGCTAAGAGAGAAGAGATAGGTGAAAAGATACGGTCAATTGTAGATATAGAAACTGATCCATGGGGGATAAAAGTAACTGATGTAAAAATAAAAGACATAGAACTTCCAGATAATATGAAAAGAGCTATGGCCCATCAAGCTGAAGCTGAGAGAGATAGGAGGGCAAGAATAATTCTTGCTGAAGCGGAAGAACAAGCTGCTCAAAGATTAGCTAACGCAGGGGATATAATAGACAAATCACCTGCTGCATTGAAGTTAAGATTATACCAAACATTGGCCGAGATAGCTTCTGAGAAAAATTCAACTATTGTTTTCCCCTTTCCCGAAGAAATGATGGAATTTATAAAAAAGAAAAAAGAACAAAAATAATGAATCAAGTGAAAATTTCAATGGAATTTGAGGTTGGAACAAAATATCAGATTCTCAAATTTGGCAGTTCGATATCCTGGACAGAATTCGACTATAGATCTGAATTTAAGACTATCACAAAAGAATTACAGATAGGCGACATAGTCGAATATAAAGGTAAAAAGGATTTTCCAGGTTGTGATGTTTCCTACGATATATTTGAAATTTCTGGCGTTGAAGGAATATTTTGGCCAAACCAATTCGGTGGAGCAAAAGAGGAATATCTAAAAAAAATATTATAATTTTTATTTTAATTTAACTTAGTATATCTTAGTAAATAGTATAATCTTGAACTTATCTCTCTAAATTATATTTTTGCACCAAGATATTCAAGTATTTCTTTTTCAAACTCTTTTGGTATACGCATAGTTAGAACATCGTCATATTCAATCTTAGTATCCGCTCTTGGCGCGTTCAGATATTTGTCTCCCCTTTTTATATACATTATAAAAGCACCAAAATTCTCACCAAGTTTTGTTTCTCTTATGCTCTTGTCTTTTACTTTTGAATCATTATCAATTTTAACACTAATAAACTCCGTATGGATATCGCCCTCTTCAGTCATAGAATCCATAAAATCAATTATATATGGCCTTGTTAGAGACTCCGCCATTATCCTAGCGCCTATATCATCCGGCATTATTACTCTATTGGCACCTATACGGTATAGTTTTTCTTTTACTTTATCTGAAGATCCTCTTGCTACAATATGTAGATCTGGATTCAAGGATCTAGCAGTTATAACAATGTAAACGTTTTCTGCATCGTCTAAAATAGTCGTTACAAGACCTTTTGCAGTAGTTATGCCTGCTTCAATTAAAATTTTCTCGTCTGTTGCGTCCCCACCAATATAAGGTATTTTTGTAAGTTTAATTTTATCGCATATTTGTTTATTTTTTTCAATTACGACAATATCAAATCTTTTAGATTCTCTTAATCTTTTTGCTATTCTTTCTCCTACATTTCCATAACCACAAATAATATAATGATTTCTCAATTTTTTTAATGATGCCTCCATTTTTCTGCCCCCATAAATCTTCTTTAATTCACCTTCAACTATAAAATTAACCACAAATGTCAATGTGTATAAAACTATCCCTATTCCACCAAACATTATAAAGATGCTAAATATTTTGCCTCCGTTAGATTGAGGGTGAATATCGCCATACCCCACGGTTGTGATTGTTGAACCTGTTAAATATAGTGAATCTACAAAAGATAATTGTTCAATATAATGAAAACCTATAGTTGCAATAAAAAACAATATGATTGGACCAATTAAGACAAAAATAAATTTTTTATCCATAACACTAAGTATTACTTGAAATATTTAAATTTATTTAGGAGAAGGGATAAGTTTTTTAATTGAAAAATAAATTTATATAATATGCCAAGAGCTAGAAAAAGAAGATGTATTTACTTAGATACTAATGCTCGTTATTTTAAACCAAGAGGAGTACCTCTAGGAACCCTTGATATAATAAGACTAACTTTTGAAGAGCTTGAAGCTATTAGGCTTAAAGATTTAATTGGCTTAGAACAAACTGAAGCTTCTGAAAAGATGGGAGTTTCACAGCCAACATTTCATAGGATTCTTAAAGATGCAAGAAACAAAGTTTCTGATGCCCTAGTAAATTCTAAAGCTATAGAGATTTCCGGAGGGAATTATAAAATAGGAATTAACGAGTTTAAATGCCTAGATTGTGATAATTCTTGGGTTATTGATATTATTTCTGATGAAGAAATTTTAAAGTGCCCAAAATGCAATGGAACCAATATTAAAAATCCAAATAAAGTTAATCAAAACGATTAATCAAAAGCCCTTAAAATTAACTAATATTTTATTAAAATTTATAAAAGGTAAGAATATGAAAGTTGCGATACCAACAGATTCAATTGGTGGGCTTTCCGATACTGTATTTAATCATTTTGGGATGGCCCCAACTTATACTATTGTTGAAATAGTTGAAAACAGAATTGGAAAGATAGATATAATAAACAATATTAGCGACCACTTTGGTGGTTCAGAAAGCCCAGTTGATTTACTTCTTAGAGAAAATGTTGGAATTGTAATTTGTTCAAATCTAGGCCCTCGTGCGATGGAAGTTCTTACTTGTCAAGGATTTGATTTATTTTTTACAAAAAGAGAAAAAGTTCAAGAGGTTTTAGATAAATTTATCAAAGGGCAACTGGAAAGGTTTTCTGGAGAGAAAACTACGTGTAGTTCTCATAGATAATCATTCTAACTTGTAATTCTTTATCTTTTTTATCCAGTAATTTGAATAAATGGCGCCTACTGGGTTATGTGCTAGAACTCTATCCTTTACTATAAGTACTGTTGTAGGGGCTTTTGAATATTTAATAAACAAAGAGTCATGCCCTACACATAATCCTACGACTATATTAAATTCTGTTCCTTCTTTTTCCAATAATTTAGCTTGCCCTACAGGATTACAGGAAGATTCACTTAATTTCCCAGATAAAGTTTTAGTTACCCCAAAGTCTCCCTTTCCAATTCCACAAGTTTTGCATATTGCAAGGGATACTTCAAATCCTTTTTCTTGAAGTAAATCCGTAATTACTTGAGATTCGTTTTTCAAACCTACACATGAAGCGATACCAAGTTTTTTGTAGTTCATTCTTTTAGAAAATTCAATTAATTCAAGAACTCTTGGAAGTTTCATATAAGCGTCGACTTCGAGTTCAGTTGAAGTGATATAAAAATTAAGATTTTCTTCTTTTCTTATTTCATTTTCGGCATAAGTTCGTATTTCTTTATCATAACAGTTAATTCCATCCATACAGAAAGAATCTTCACAATCATTACATCTCATAAAAAAGATAAATGTAAATAATTTAAAAAGTTACTTATTTTATGCCCGTTATTATATCTGTTTTAAAATCAAATAAGGTCTTTTTTTGATTATGATCGCTCAATTCCATTTTATTATCATTTGTAACTTTTCCAACTACCCTAGCTTCGATTTTTTGCTTTTTGAAAAGATTTAATATTTTATCAGTATTTTCTGGTGTTGAAGTCAAAGTAAATCCATAACCCGGATAAATCTTTAGCCAATCTATGAAGTCCATATTATCTGGTCTTTGTATATCTTCAATATTGATAACAGCACCTTTTCTTGATGTTTCAAGGAGCATTCCAATTGTTCCTAATATACCGGGGTTGGATATATCTTTAGCTGCAAATGAAAGTTCTTTTTCTGCTATTTCGTTCATTATACTAAGCTTTGATATGCATTCTTCAGAGGATTTGTTGAGCGTTGTGTCCCAATTAAGAAAATTATTATAACGACGGCCATCCATATCCATTGCTAAGATTATGTCTTCTCCTTCTTTTGCAGAAAAACTTGAAAGAATTTTTGATGCATTTCCCATTATTGAAACAGATACTGTGGTAGTCTCTGTGTCTGGATGAAGGTGCCCACCCACCATTGGTACTTTAAATTTATCACAACCGGTCTTTATTCCTTCTAGTAAATCCTTACAGTTATCTGCCTTTTTTAGAGACATAATATTAACCATGGCAATAGGTTTGCCACCCATTGCATATATATCATTTACATTTACAAGTACTGAACAATACCCTGCCCAAAAAAGATCTTTTAAGAGATTTGCCCAAATTCCGTCTGCTGCAAAAAGCAAGTAATTGCAATCACCTTTTAAAACAGCGGCATCGTCACCAAAATCAATGATAGTATTGCCATAATTAGAAAATGGCTTGAATTGATTAATTAAGTATTTAATTGGATTTTTCCGTTTAACGCCTTCGTAATTTCTAATTTCCTGAACAATTCTGTTTAGGTCTGTCATGATTTTCAACATGCGGTTAAAGGATAATTTATTTATAAAAGTTTTTATTTTATTATACTTTCCATAAACTTCCTGATCTCAGTAGGTGTGGAAGATTCAAGTCCATATATTTCAGAAAATTTTGAGGTTGTTTTCAGAATCTTTGTTTTACCACAAGGCTCTGCATCTAATAGTCCTGCTTCAACTAAAACTTTTACATGTTCATAACATTGACTTCCCCTATATTTGACTAAATCAGATTTTTTTAAGGGTTGTTTGTACGCGATAATGGCTAATGTTTTCAAAACAGCCCCTCTTATTTCAGACTTTGGAGCAAAATCAGCTGTTAACAAAGAATACTCGTTTTTTACTTGCATAGTATACCGATCCTCAATAGCCCTAACTACCTCTATCGAACTACCTCTATCTCGGTAGTCTTTGGAAAGACTTTCAATCAATTCTTCCACATATTCTCTATCTTTTATATCAAGTTTTTTTAATAATTTTGATATTGGAACAGGTTCCCCTGAAATGAAAAGAATTGCTTCAATAGATGCCTTGTCCTTTACTATGTCCATAACTAAATATTAATGGTTACATTTAAATGGTTTGCAGTTTTATTTTTATAGAAATAGCAATTAATAAAATAAGAAACTTTTTTAATGCTCAAGGCCTTTTTTAAATAGGTGCGTAAATGGATTTAGAAGAGATTACCAATAAGACAATGAAACTAATTATTTCAGATGGAGATGTATTTTCTCAGAAAATTAAAGTTATTTCATATGATATAGAAAAAAACAATGTTGAGATTGGCGAAGAAAAAGAGATTATAGGGGTCGGAGTAAGAGTAGTTGAAGGAAAAAAACAAGGATTCTCGTTTACAAATAACATAGCTAATTTAGAAGAATGTGTTAATAATGCTTACAAAGTTCTCAAAGTATCTCGGCCACGAAAAGATTTTGCTAGTCTTCCCACTCCAAAATATATAAAAAAGAGAAATTTAGTTGATAAATCCTTGTATTCTATAACTTCTGAAGATTTAATGAAATTCTCGATAGATATGATTAAAGGGTGTGAAGAAAAAGAAGGGGCACCGTCTTCTGGAAGTACAACACTTACTTTTCATGAAGAGTCTATTTCAACTTCCACTGGTATATCCCTAAGTCAAGAATATGCAACGCTTTTTGGGCATATGTCTGCTATTTACAAGGATAATGATGTGTCCACAGGTTTTGATTATGAAGTTATGAGAAGAAAATTTGATTTTGTCACAATTGGAGAAAAGGCGGCGCATAAGGCTAAGGAAACGAGTAATGCAAAAAAAATCAAATCTAGTTATTGCGATGTAATTTTACAGCCGGAAGCAATTTCTTCTTTACTTTCTAATACTTTTATTTCTCACCTTTATGCAGAAAGTGTTGATAAAAACAGGAGCTTTCTAAAAGGTAAAATAGGAGAGAAGATAACAAATCTTACTATGGTGGATGACGGTAAAATGGAATACGGTGTCGCTTCTGCAAATTTTGATGGTGATGGTAATCCCACAAAAAGGAATGTAGTTTTAGAAAAAGGAGTATTAAAGCAATATCTTTATGATGATTTTTATGCAAAAAAATTTGGAGTTGAATCCACGGGGAACTCTGGGAGGGATTACAAATCACTTCCATCGATCAGCACTACCAATTTCATTATTGAAGGAGAGAAACTAGAAGGAATAAAAGAAGGATTTGTTATCAATGAATTGAGAGGGGCACATACAGCAAATCCAATTTCAGGGGATTTTTCAGTTGAAATATCTAGTGGATTCTTAATAAAAAATGGAGAAAAAATATATCCAATAAAACATGGTATGGTAGTAGGAAACGTCTTTGAACTTTTAAGAAAGGTAAAAGGAGTATACGGTGAAATTAAAAATACTGGAGAGATTATAACTTCTTCAATTGTATCGGAAGCTAAGGTGGTAGGATGATAGCAGTTGTAGGTATGCCTGGTTCAGGAAAAAGTGAATTTGTAAATATAGCAATAGAATTGGGATACAGATTTATATCAATGGGCGATATAGTAAGGGAAGAAACTGTGAAAAGAGGATATACATTGGAAGAAAGTGGGAAGGTTGCCCAGATTCTTAGAGATGAAAAAGGTCTTGATGCAATCGCAGTTTTGACTCTAGACAAAATTAGAGAGTTTCATAATAATAAATTCTTAATTGAAGGGGTACGTGGCATAAAAGAAATTGAAAGATTTAGAAATGAGATTGAATTCTTTCTAATTGGAATACATGTTTCTCCAAAAATAAGGTATGAAAGACTGAGAAATAGAGAAAGAGAAGATGACCCAAAAACCTTTGAAGATTTTCAGAAAAGGGATTTAAGGGAGATTTCTTGGGGATTAGCTGAAGCTTTAGCTTTATCAGATGTTATAATAGATAATAATGGAACATTAGAAGACTTTAGAACAAATATTGATAAGGTGATTAAAAAATATGGGCTTTAAGTTGAAAGTTTATAGTGAAATAAAATCAACAGAAGATCCTGAAAAGGTAAAAAGATCAATATTAAATATATTTCCCGAAATAACTCTAGAAGAAACAAAAAATGAGATTATTGGCCACTCTGAAGATGAAAACTCTCTTTCAAGATTTATTGAATTAGTTTATTCTGAAGCCATTAGAGATAGTGTCAATATGGTGTTAAAGGAAGACACACATGGAGATAAAATATCTTTTTCTATGAATAAGCAAGCTGCTTTTGCAGGTAGGGTTAATCTTTCAAAATTATCTCCTCTAGGCCCAATTAAAGTAAGAATCTACATAGAAAATCCTTACAATTTTATTGATAAAATAGTCCCTAAGACAATTTGATTTCAATAGTTGTATCTATCTTTTATGATTCCACTCTTCAGTTTTATATTTTTCATCTGATAAGTTTCTTGCAAGTTTCAGTTCTTCTTTAGAAACATTTTCTTCATTGGACGACCCATAAATTTCTTGAAATCCTTCAATTAAGCCTTTAATTAATTCTTTTTTCCTCAAATTGTAGCCTTCATTAGATAGAGTTGTGACTCTTTTTCTTATTTCTATTTTCTTATCAGAAACTCTAAGAACTTTTTCCATTAATTCTATATTTGTATTATACATTAAAGTTCCATGTTGTAAAATAATACCATTTTTTCTTGTTTGGGCAGAACCTGAAATTTTTTTTGAGTTAAAAGTAAGGTCGTTAAGAGGCTTAAATTTTACAGCGATATCGAGATTATCCAATCCGTTAATGATCCCTCTGTATATATACTCAAAAGAATCTAAAATATTTTCTGGAACATTTTTTTCTGATATAACTAACGAATAAGTAAGTTCTCCTTCGTAATCGTGGAAAACGTTTCCCCCCCCAGTTATTCTTCTGACATAATCAATGTTATTTCTATTGCAATAATCTAAATCGATTGAAGATTCCAATCTTTGAAAATAGCCAATCGAAACACATGACGGAAAGAATGAATAAAATCTGAAAGTATCCCCTATTTTATTATTTGCCCTTAATAGTAATAAAGTTTCATCCAGGGCCATTGAGAAATACCCATCATCAATCCTATAATTTAAATTTCTCACAGACTTTAGCTCACAGAAAAGTATTTATAGGTTTACATAATCATCTTCATTGGGAAGGGAAATGGAGGAAAAATTTAGGATCCTCTCATATTTTTTCACCTCTAGTGCTAGATTTCCCTTCCCACGTTAAAGGCTTTAGGAGGCAACTTATGTATCAAAGAATTTTAAAATTACTTGAAAATGAAGAAGTACCTCTTTCTGCAGAGATAATCAGTGAAAAAACAAAAGAAACCTTAATAAAAACTAAATCTATTTTATTGAGGCTACAGGAAGAAGGAAAAGTTGAAAGTACTAAAAAAGAAGATATTATTTTATGGCAATTAAAGAAAAAGGATGATACAGAAAAGAAATTTGAAAAGATGGGAAGATAATGCCTTTATCTCACCCCTTGATTAGAGGAGAGATTTCACCTAGAGCCTATCAAGAAACGATTTTTGTTAAAAGTAAAGATAAAAATACCTTAGTTATTCTGCCAACAGGACTTGGGAAGACTTTAATCGGAATATTACTTGGAGCATATACTCTACACTCTTTAGAAAAGAAAGTTTTAGTCCTAGCACCTACTAAGCCTCTAGCCGAACAACATCTAAAATCTTTCTCAGATGTTTTAAATATTGAGCCCGGAAAATTCTCCCTTTTGACTGGAACAACCCCGCCTAACAAAAGAGAAGAAATATATCTTAAATCTTTAGTAATAATAGCAACGCCTCAAGTAATAGAAAATGATATTCTAAGGGGAAATATTAATCTAGACGGATTTGGGCTTATAATTTTCGATGAAGCACACCGCGCTATAGGAGATTATGCTTATACATATATAGCTGAAAAAACAATTTTAAAGGATATAAGAATTTTAGGACTAACTGCTTCTCCTGCTTCGAATAAGGAAAAGATGACGGACATAGTAAAAAATCTTGGGATAGAAAATATAGAAATCAGAAATGAAAATTCACCTGATGTAAAACCCTATGTCCAGAAGATGGATATCTCTTGGGTATCTGTAAAACTACCAGATGAATTTTTAGAAATAAATAAAATACTGGAATTTCTATTAAAAAAAGAAATCAAAATTCTAAGAGATTTAGGATTTATTTCATCAGTAGACGTTACAAAAAAAGAAATATTGTCTACTGTTGAAAAAATAAACTTGAAAATTAAAGATGTGCCATTCCAGGAAAAATCTATTTATTATGGGGCTCTCAAATCTCAAGCTAAAGCTCTAAAATTATACCATGCACTAGAATTGCTGGAAACTCAAGGAATATCCTCTTTGATATCTTATTTTAAAAGAATGCGAGAAGGTAAAAGCCGTTCTTCTGTAGAACTACTTTCTGAAAAAAATATCATGAAAATAATAACGATGGCAGAGAATCTAAATCAACAAAATATTGAACACCCAAAACTTTCAAAATTATATGAAATAGTAGTTAAAGAGATAAATAATGGAAAAAATATAATTGTTTTCTCACACTACAGAGATACTACAATGAGGATAGTAAGAGACCTATGCAAATTCGAAGGTCTGAAGGTAGAAAGGTTCGTTGGTCAAAGTTCTAAAAAAGGTGACGAAGGTCTATCTCAAAAAAAACAAAAGGAAATAATAGAAAAATTTAGATTAGGTGAATTTAATGTCCTTGTTGCTACATCGGTTGCTGAAGAAGGATTGGACATTCCCGAGGTAGATATGGTTATATTTTTTGAACCTGTTCCATCTGAAATAAGATCAATTCAAAGAAGAGGGAGAACTGCGAGAAGAAAACGTGGTGAAGTTGTAATCCTAATGGCAGAGAAAACAAGAGATGAAGGTTATTATTGGGCAAGTAAGAAAAAAGAAAAACAAATGAAACATACGGTTATGGAGCTCAAAAGAGATTTCAAGAAAAGTGAGGAAATGATTATGGCAGAGATGGGCCAGAGTAGATTAAAGGATTTTATAGATATGCCAGAAATAATAGCAGATGATAGAGAAGATAAAAAATTATTAAAAATTTTATCAGAAAGTTCGAATCTCAAGATAAATCGATTAGAAGTGGGAGATTACATACTCTCTAATAGAATCGGAATTGAAAGAAAATCTTCTAAAGATTTTATTGAATCTCTAATTAAAGGAACTATTTTTTCACAAATCTTATCACTTTCAAATACTTTTGAAGTGCCTATACTAGTAATAGAAGGGGAAGACCTCTATTCAATAAGGAATATAGATAGTAAATCTATACGTGGCGCCATTATTTCAGCCATGATAGATTTTAGAGTAAGAGTTATTTTGACGAAAACCTCAGAAGAAACAGCAAAGTATCTTATTGAGATGTCATTAAGAGAGCAGAGCGAAAAGGAAAGAATGCCAATAATACGGGGCGAGAAAAAAATAATGAGCCTAAAAGAAAAACAGTTATTTATAGTAGAAGGTCTCCCTGAAGTATCTTCAGTCCTTTCTAGGCGATTATTGAATAAGTTCGGTAGTGTTCTTGGAGTTTTTAATGCAGATGGGATAGAACTTAAGGAAGTTGAAGGAGTCGGAGAAATTAAGGCTAAAAAGATAAGAGATGTCATAGAATCCAAATATGAAGAAATCTAACCCTTTATTGCTAATCAATAATTAACCAAAAGACTTAAATATTAATAATCAATAATTCTGTTATAATTAATAGGTGATGAGTATGAGAGGAAAGAATGATATTGAGGCAAGAAAATTTTTTAGACAGGCAAAAAGGATGAAAGACAGGGCAGAAATTAATATAAAAAAGAGAAATTTCTTTCTAGCATCTATAGAAATAGATGTTGCAAATAAACTTCTTGAAGAAGGAAGCAAGTTTCTCTAAATTTTATTTTTAACTTTGATATACTTTTTTAAGCCAATTGACTTAAGATATATATACAATAGCCTTATATATAAAATTATAAAAACTAAAACAATGTTATCTGGAGATATACTAGGGCTCATAATTGTCTATGGGTATGTGGCCATTTTACTTTTTATATCTGAGAAAATTTTATATAATTACAAAGTATTTAGCAGAAAATTCCTCCATATAATGGTTGGAAATATTTTATTTATATTGCCCCTTTTTCAAACTAAGTGGATAATTACATTTTTAGCAGCTGCTCCTTTTATAGCGTTAACATTCTTAATGAGTCCTTACTCTCCACTGAAGATAAAAGATAAAATTTCTTCTTCGGGACATGGTCTTGGATTAGTTTATTACGCCATTTCTTGGACAGTTCTAGTCATTCTATTTTTTGATAAGCCTTGGATAATAGCAGTGGGTATAGCGGCAATGTCTTATGGCGATGGAATGGCTGCATTAATTGGAACAAGATTTGGCAAAAGAAAATACCCCGTATTTGGAGAAACTAAAAGCTTTGAAGGATCAATTGGTATGTATATATCTTTAATTATTGGAATGTTAGTTGCATTAAATTATTATGATTATATTTATCCAAATGCAAATTTAGCGCCTATTAGTTATTTAATTTTACTTGTTGTTCCACTTATATCTACAATATTTGAAGCAATTACCCCAAAAGGCTTTGATAATTTAACTGCATGTTTTTCTGCAGCTTTTGCCTATTACGGTTTAATGTTGGTGTTATAATGAGATTTATCATTATTGACGGGCTTGATGGTGCAGGGAAGGACACTCATGCCGAGTTAATTCGTAAACGATATTTGGAGAAAGGGGATAGTGTAATACTAAGGTCACATCCAGAAGAAGATAATTCTTTTGGTAGAAAGGCTAAAAATTCACTTTTAGGCAAGGGAAAATTAAACTACATAAAAGCTTCAATTTATTATGCTTTGGATGTCATACGGTCAGTAAGAATGTATGCTGGAAAAGGAGATACATTAATTCTTGTACGTTACCTTATGGGGGTTGCATATTTACCATTACCTTTGGCAAAATTATTCTACAAATTTTTTTCTACTATACTTCCAACTTCGGATTATATGTTCTTTTTAGATGTTGAACCTCAAGAGTCCCTAAATAGAATATCTAAAAGAAACGAAAAAGAAATGTTTGAAAACTTAGATGATTTAATAAAAGTAAGAGAAAAAGCATTGAAATTGGTAAATAATTGGAATATTATTAATACTGGTTATTCAATAGAACACGTACAAAAACAAATTGAAAAAATCCTGGACAATTTAGATAATGGAAAAAATAAGGTTAGCTCTAAAGACATTTTAGATCAAATACAAAATTAGTAATAAAAAAATTTAAAATATTTATTATAATTTTTCGAATCTCTTTTCAAGTTCTCTTAGGACTTTTGGAAGAGTTGTGTATTCCATATCTTCACAAGGCAATCTGTGTGGTTCAAAAGGCCCATGTCTTCTCATATAATCCGCTACTCTTTGTGCTTTCATTCTAGCGAGATCATATGCAGGATCATCGAATAAATCAACAGGACCAACTAATTTTCCATTTGCAATCTGAAATCCTAGAGCAATGACTCTTGGGGGCCCGTCAAATCGAGTACACATTGCATTCTTTTGACTTACGGGCATTATTGGTCCGTTATGTGATCCTCTCATCCAGCCAGCTACTAGATGGGGGAACGCAAAAGGTTCGAGTATTTCGCCTAACGCAGGAAGCCCTGATTGAGCCCTTACTAAAGCAACGGGGTCATCTTTTCCCACATATTCGCCAGCTATTTTATAGAGTTTTTCGGTACTAATAGTTGCTACAGCTTCATCGGCAGGTAATTTTCCTCCCTTCTTAGGGAATACTCTTTTTATAACATACCTAGACTTAGCGCCGACCAAAGCAAGCATTTTGTAAAGTTCTTCTGGGCAATCCATGAAAACCTTCTTGCTCTCTAATATGTCCCATATTTCAAATCTAAATCCCGATACTGCATTAGGGTCTATCACTAGGCCGATTGTATTAAATGGATCTGCAAAGATCTTATACATTGGTAAATTGAAGGCACCGGGGTCTGTTTTGTCCATCATAAATGCGACTAAAGGTTCTGCTTTTCGTTCTTCAAACTCTAACTCTGCTACTCCAGGACCCATTCCTCTAACATTTCCGCTAAATGCCTCGGCCAACAAATCTTGGCCAGCGCCATAAAGCTTTAATTCTTTGGCGACACTTGTTGCTTTTTCAAAAGTATTCCATGCAAGATGATGAACTTCCTGGCAATCAACACCTTTTCTGTGAGTCATTATTAGTTCCAGATCATCTCCGCAGTTAGTAACGTGAAAATCAATTAATAGTTTACCTTTTTCTTTTTCTAATTCTTTTTTTGCTGTTTGAATTAAATCTGGATGGACCAAAGCATGGCCTGGCCATCCACCAACATCTGCTTTAATAAGAGAAACTGTTATTTTTTCTCCCATTTAATCCTCCTCATCCTTTGATTTAAAATCATCAATTGAGAATGGAGGCTCCTCACCATCTTTTATCTGTCCTTTTGCTTTCATCATTTCTCTAGCAATAAGATAGTAAACAAGTGCTAATGCTTTTTTACCTTTATTATTTGTTGGGACAACTAAATCAACGTTTGACAAGTAATTTTCAGAGTCACATAAAGCTACTACTGGTATTTTTGCAAGTCCAGCTTCTCTTAATATTTGGTAGTCGGCCCTTGGATCTGTCAATATTACTACCTCAGGTTCGATAAAGTCTTCACAGTTTGGATTTGTTAAAGATCCTGGAATAAATCTTTTTGTAATTGTTTTTGCGCCTGTTTTTTGACCAAAAGCTAATACTGGTTTGAACCCATAGATTCTTGATGAAACTACAAGTATTTTTTCTGGTTCGAATTTGGCAAGAAACTTTCCAACTTTTTCAATCTTCTTATTTGTTTCATTTATATCAAGTATATAAAGACCATCTTGTCTTATCCTAAATATGTACCTCTCCATGTCTCTTGTTTTTTGGGTCGTTCCAATATGTATTCCTGATGCAAGGTACAAATCAAGGGGCACTAACATTTCATCACTCATTAAATCTCCTCTCCTAAATATTCTTTAATTCTTATTAATTCATTTATTATTTGAATATTTTCTTCCTTTACTTCTAAGTATCTAAGATTAAATGCTAAAGCTATGTGGCATATTCCTTCATCAACTGCGGGGATAATACAATTCTTATCGTCCTTTGATTCAGAGTATATCTGAGATACTGTATCTAAATCAATCTTCTTTGGTTTTTGGTTGGCTTTTAATTCTTTTAAATCAGTATCAAATATTTTTCCTTCAATGTCCAATAAAGGCATTTGACCTTCGTATATTCCTCCCAAGTATCTGAACAGGGGTAATGAATAAAAAGAAGCTGCTGCTTTAGCTGATGCCAAGGACAAAGCAAATCTTATCTTATTATAGGGCGTTATTTCACAAAGCAATTCATCCAGTGACTTTTGCTCTATTGCATCCAAACCAGCAAGTTCAGGTAATACAACTTCTTCAATTTCAGAAATATCCTCTTCGAAAGGTACAGAAGCCCTACCAAAACTTGAAGATGTGTAGATATCTATTTCTACTATATTCTTCTCTTTATTGCTGTTGTAAATCGTCCTTGCTCTTATATCCTCTATTACGGTCAATCTTTCCTCTCCTTTTCAATTTCCAATGGTGGGACCGTCGGGATTTGAACCCGAGTTTCCACCACCCCAAGGTGAGAGGCTAGTCCAAGCTACCCCACGGTCCCATGTGAAATCGACTATAAACTATTAAAATATAAAATTATATTTTATAGTCGAGCAGTTCGTCTATTAGATCGACGTGGGTAAGAAGCATTCTTCTGCAACAATATCTTGTTAGCCCCATATCGTCCAATATTTTTTCTGTTTTTTCCCCTTTGCTTAGCCTTTCTAAATAAGGCTCATAAAGATGCCCAATTACTTTTCCGCAAGTAAAACATCTTACAGGGATTATCAAAAGATCACCTGTAAGATTTCTGTCTTCTTGCTCTTGGTCCTTTAGAAGACTTACTTGGCTTATGTTCTTCAGTTCTCCTTGAATCTCCCCTTAATAGGATTCTATCATATCCTAAATAAGCTTCTTTCAAAGAGTTGTCCTGGGTAAATTCAACAAGCCCTCTTGCTATTGCGATTCTGCATGCATCGGCTTGTCCCATAATTCCACCTCCACGGACATCGATATCAATATCAACTGTATTAGCTGTATCTCCTGCAAGAAGAATTGGTTCAAACATTTTTATTCTCACCAATTCAGGTTCAACTATTGGAAGAGGCTTGCTGTTAATTCTTACTCGCCCCTTTCCTTCTTTTACAGTTGCCCTAGCAACTGCTTTTTTTCTTTTGCCAACTGATTGAATAATTTTCATATACGGCCCCCAAGGAAGCTTGATATTTCTTTTACCTTAAAGTATTTTTTCGTTCTAAGTTTTGAAATATCTGCATCATTTAATCTAATGAATTCTTTACCTGTCAAATCTTCGGGCACTCCCACGTACACCTTCAATTTTTTATATGCCTGTCTTCCCTTGTCCTTCTTCCAAGGTAACATTCCTCTTATAGCTCTTCTAACTATTCTATCGGATCTTTTTGGGAAAAATGAACCTCTCAAGGGATTAGCAATGTCTTTGAACTGTGCCCTTTTCTTATAAAGGTCAAAGAAATATTCTCTATTTCCTGTGATTATAACTTCTTCAGCATTAACTATGAAAACTTCTTCCCCTTCTAAAAGTTTTTTAGCAGCCACTGATGCCATTCTACCTAGAATCTGATCTTTTCCGTCGATTATCATGAAATCACTCCATTATTTTTACGCCACTACCTCTTGGGTTTTCTTTGTAAAGGTCATAAAGAGTTATTGCTCTTCCATTTTTATTTATTTTTTCCATGGCGGATTTAGAAAACTTAAATGCAGAAACTGTAACATTATGGTCTAGTTCTCCGCTGCCTAATACTTTTCCAGGGATAAGTACTGTATCCCCTTCTTGTGAATATCTATTGATTTTTGATAAATTCACTTGGGGTAAATGCCTTGTAGGTCTTTTGAACCTTTTTGAGAGATCGATCCACAAGGGTGTTTTTTCTGAATATCCTTTATCTATAAAAAAGTCTATAAGGTTTAATATACTTGGATTCGTTTTATTTAACTTCTTCATTAGTTTCACCTCTCAAACTCTTACGCTTACGCTCGCCTGAGATTAACATTGATATTTTAGTGCCCTATTTAAACGTTTCGATGAAATAAAGATTAAAATAAGATAAAAATATTATTATTTTATATTTTTGAAATAGGATTTAAGATTGGAGGAAGTTCAATTTTATAACCAAGGTCTTTTAGGGTCATCTGCAAACATGCCATAGTAACAATTATTTCTTTTTCTGAAATACTTCCCATATGGCCAATTCGTATTATCTTTCCTTTAAGGTGGTCTTGCCCACCCGCTATGACGATATCATGCTTTTCTCTCATTAATTTAACAAGTTCTTGGCCATCAATTCCATCTGGAACTTTTATAGATGTAACTGTATTTGAACATGTCTTTTCATCTTGCGGGAATAGTTTTAAGCCCAGTGCCTTTGCAGCTTCTCTTGTGGCCTTAGCTAGCTTTTCATGTTTTTTAATCCAGTTTTCAAATCCATACTCGTCAATAATATCCAAAGCTTCTTTTAAACCATAGGTCATTGATACTGGTTGAGTATATGGGGCCTTGTATTTGTTATTTTTATATTTCTTAAGATTAAGGTAATAGCATGTTCCGTCTGTTTTTTCAATTACCCCCCATGCTTTCTGACTAACTGAAATAAAACACATTCCTGGGGGAAGACCAATGCACTTTTGACTACCTGATGCACATAGATCAACTCCCCAATTGTCAACTTCAATGTTGTCTCCTCCAAGGGAAGAAATTGTATCTACTACCAAAAGAGCTTTGGTATTTCTTACAATTTTACCTATTTCTGCCACGGGATTTCTAACTCCTGTTGAAGTCTCGTTGTGCACCATTGTTACTGCTTTAATAGAAGAATCTTTTTCTAATGCCTTTTTCACATCTTCTGTGTTTATTGGATTTCCCCATTCATATTTTAACTCAATTACTGCTCCTTTGTAGGCCTTTACTATATCTCTAAATCTCTCTCCAAATTTACCTGAGGTGATACATAAGACCTTATCCCCTGGTTGTACAATATTAGCTATTGCAGCGTCCATTGCGGCAGTTCCAGAACCGGACATTATAAAAACATCATTTTTTGTTTTAAATATTTTTTTCATTCTCTCTGATTGTTCCATAAAGAGTTTGTTGAATTCTTCGCCTCTATGAGGCATGATTTTCATGGACATGGCCCTAAATACTCTAGGATGCACAGGTATTGGGCCAGGTATCATTAGTAAAAAATCTTCGTTCATATAATCACGACATTATTTTAACCAAAATAGACATATATAAGATTATCTTATCTAACCTTAGGTTAAAAAGTGTTAGAATAGAATAAATCTCAAGATTATTAAAAACAAATTACATTATCTCTTTGTGAGTCATTAGTCTTGTTGTGTAGCCTGCGATTCTATTCAAAAGTTTGTGTGTGGGTACATCTATTAAGTCTTTAATTATTAATTTATTCTCTTCGAAATCTTTTGTAAGTTCTCCTCTATGTTTTTCAACTAACTGTTTTGAAACTCTTTTAATGAATGATGGTCTGATTCTTCCCAACATTACACCTCCATTTTAATCAAATGACCTGCTATGCTTTTTAAAATTATCGTCAGATTATTAATTTTATCAGCTAGAAATCGTTTTACCAATATTTATCAGAAAACATTTAAGGGACAAAAATACTAAACAGCCATGCTAAACATTATAAAAAGTAAAATAAATCCAGATTTTACAATAGGTATAGGCGTATATGAAAATCCTGATAAGATTAAAGATGTTGCAAATAGTGTTGATTTTTGTAATATTAAAGTTTTTAATAGTTCTTCCAAGATTATTTCTTCTCTAAAAACTGGGAAAATAGATGCAATAGTAAGAGGAACTCTTCAAAGCTCTGATTTCTTAAAAGAGATAAAAAATAATTTTAATGTTGACAAAATTTATAGAATTGGACTTTTGGGAACATATGATAAAAAATATTTCTTTTTTGCACCCCTCGGCATTGATGAAGGAGAGGGTCTAGAAGAAAAAGAAATGTTTGTTAAGTATGCAATAGATTTATTAAAAAGATTCAAAGTTGAACCAAAGATATCTGTTTTATCTGGGGGTAGAACAAAAGACTTAGGAAGATCTGAAAGGGTAGATAAGAGCATTATTGAAGCAGAAGCTTTAGCTGAAAAATATAATATTAATCATTCACAAATCTTGATCGAAAATGCGATATTATCTTCTAATTTTATACTTGCACCTGACGGAATTTCTGGAAATTTAGTTTATAGGACATTGATTCATCTAGGGGGAGGGAGTTCTCATGGAGCTTTATATTATCCCTTGGCTATGGAAGATATAATCGTTGTAGATACATCAAGAGCTGCACCAAAAGAAGAATATATTTCTTCAATTGCATTTGCTAATGCTATTAAGAATCACTGATTAAAAAAATCTATTATCCTATCCAAGTTTACAACTTCATTCCAAGATCTCATTTCTCTATGATTAGTTGCGTCAAGGTGTATTGGAGTAAGGGAAACTTTTTTCTGTTTTATTGCTGAATAATCAGTCCCCTCTTCAACAAAACCCCCAGGTGGCTTACCAAATACTTTGAAGTATATTCTGCCTTCTTTATTGTCTGTTTCAAAGGGCTCATCATAATAAACTCTTCTCCCAAGTTTTGTTAATTCAACGCCATTTAGTTCATCAAAAGGAACGGAAGGTACATTTATATTTAGAAGAGTATTAGTCGGCAATTTCTTAAAATTCCAAGAATTAAAAAGTATTTCTAAAAATTTTGTTGCTGTTTCAAACATAGGATTAAAATAATCTGTCGAAGATACTGCTATTGAAGGTATCCCATTTATTATACCTTCTCTTGCAGCCGAAACTGTTCCAGAATAGTATATGTCGTAGGATATGTTCTCCCCGTGATTTATTCCAGAAAGAATCAAATCAATCTTTTCTCTCATAAAATGCCGTATAGCCAAAGCTACACAATCTACAGGCGTTCCAGAAACTAGGTAATCTGTTCTTTTTTTGTCTTCTAAGTATAATGGCTCAACTTCAATTTTTTTAAAAATAGAATAACTATGGCCAATTCCACTACAATTTTCTTTTGGTGCTATAACAACTACTTCGCCTAGAGATTCTGCTACTTCTATAAGTTTTTTTATTCCTTCTCTTCCGTAGCCATCGTCGTTAGTTACAAGTATTTTCATTTGAATTAAAGAGGCTACAACTTACTTTTAAAGGTTATTCCTTAATAATTTTAAGTATTACTTCGTTAGGTACTCTTAAATGAATTAGATTTTGCTTCCCTCGACCTCTTGACTGCGCCCGTTGGATGTCAATTATCTTAAGATTTTCAAGTTTTGATGCTGATTTTCTAAAGAGCTCATAAGACATTTCATTAGATAAAATATTAAAAAAATCATTTGCTTTTGTTAATTTACCAGAGTTTTCTGCTATTACTTTCAATACTTTTTTATCAGTTTTAGATAAACTTTCGAAAACATTTTCAACGTGTAACGAAGAACTGATACGGGCTATTGCTTTTTCAATATCGTCAATAGTTATTTTCCTTCTTGCATCGAGTTCTGCTAACATTCCGGCTTCTTTTATACCCCTTATACCAAGTCTTAAATCGCCTTTATCAAATGTTATCTCGGATATTCTTTCTAAAACTTCATCATCCATCACTCCAGGAAACAATCCAACATCACAACGATACCTAAGGATATCCGTTATTGTAGATTGAGAATAAGGCTTAAAGTGGACTTCATTTGGCATAAATACTGTTCTAATCTTTTCTGAAACTTTAAATGTAAAAGCATTGTCCGTAACAATTCCAATAATTCCTGTTTTTACTCCTGGGAAAATCTCATGAGCCCTAAGGATTTTATATAGTATATTTTCTGCAACATTAACGTGAAATAAAAAATCTACATCGTCTAACGCAACAATTAATCTTTTATCTTTTTTTTGTAGCTCTCCCATTGTATACTCATAAAGAGTAGTTAGAGGCTTACCAGTTTCTACAGGAGGATAACCAAAAATTGCTTTGAAAATCTGAGACATTATTGAAAATTCTCTATAGTGAAACTGACAGTTGATATAAACGGGTATAACTTCATTAGAGACTTCAGCAATGTCTTTAAAGAGCAATTTAACTGAAGTAGTCTTGCCAGTTCCTGTGGGACCCAATATAATCGTATTTGTTGGAAGATCTCCTTTAATCAAAGGTTTTACATTATGGGATATTGCTTCAAGTTCATTGTCTCGGAACTTAAATACCTCCGGTATGTAGCTAAGATCAAAGACTTCGGGATTCCTAAATAATGATTCATCCCACATCAGAATATCTTTTATTTTGCTTGACATAATTAAATAAAAAAATTATTTTAAGTTTTTATACTTTAGCTACTTCTATAAATATGTTTGATAAGACAAAATTCTTATCACTTCTCTCAGTATTTGCATGTTCTATTGCCTTTTCAATCAATAAAGGAAAAGGTACCTTTTTTGAATTCTTGTATTCTTGCATATAATCACCAATGAATTTATCAAAGGCAGCATTATAAAGTAAGCCTTAGTGGAATATTTTATTTTTTATTAAATTATAATTTTATATTAGATTAGAATTAAATAAAAATCCTTACTAGGTCATATTTTTAGATTTTAGGTAATAATTCGCTTTGAAATAATCTATAGAAAGATATTTAATCTTAAATAATATAATTAGTATATGAAACCTGATGAAAAAAAGAAACTTATAATTGTCGTTATGACTATTATAGTGTGTAGTATGCTTTTGTTGTCATCTCTTCAGATATTTTTCTTTTTTAAATAGTACTTTGAATATTAAAAATAAAATATTAATCGAAATCTAATTTACATAAAGTTCTCAGCATAATAGCAGAAAAATACAGCCACTAAACTAAGAATAAATATCGTATAGCCAAATATTAGATCTGCGATTTCCTCTCCTTTCAAATAATCCCCCTTAATAGAATGGAATTTAGAGTAAATAAAGGTTACTATAAAAGTAAATAAAAAATAAAAAATATGTCAGACCGCCCATCTCTCATCATGAATCAGACGCTGTCGGTTTCCTCATCCATACATTCCAATTAATGAATTATTTTGATACTCTGATGAGGTAATTCGTGATACTGAGCATTTAAAGTCTTCGGACGTTACGTAGTCTCTGTCTTCTCTAATTGCAGTCATTCCCGCCTCTGTACACAAAGCCCTAATCTCTGCACCAGACAGACCAGCTATTAAATCAATAATTTCAGAATAATCAAGATTTTTGATATTCATATTTCTTGAATGAATCTTAAAGATATCGAGACATTCTTCTCTTGTAGGTGGAGGAATTTCAATTAGTCTATCGAATCTACCTGGCCTTAAAAGTGCTGGATCTAACATATCAACTCTATTTGTAGCACCTATAATTTTAACTTGACCTCTTGGATCAAAACCATCAAGCTCTGCTAAAAGCTGCATCATAGTCCTAGCAACTTCTCTATCTCCACTTATACCAGTATCAACACGTCTTGCACCTATTGCATCAATCTCATCAATAAACAGAATTGAGGGAGATTTTTCTCTGGCAAGATTAAATACTTCTCTTACCATCCTAGCTCCTTCCCCGATATATTTTCTAACAAACTCTGATCCAACAACTCTAATGAATGTAGACTCAGTTTCATTTGCAACTGCCTTGACGATTAAAGTTTTACCATTACCTGGAGGTCCGTGTAACAAAACCCCATGTGGCGGCTCTATTCCGACTTTATCGAACAATTCAGGTTTCTTTAGAGGCAATTCTACGGTTTCTTTTATTTTATTAATTTGATCTCTTAATCCCCCAATTTCAGAATAAGTGATGCCAGTTTTATCCAATACTTCCATTCCACAAACTTCTGGATCTTTTGTAGAAGGTAAAACCTCCATTATTGAAAGATTTCTTTGATTACAGGCTACTAAAGCCCCTGGAGCAAGATCTTTGATATCGATATTGGTGCAGGCTCCAACAACAAATTTGGGGCCGCTAGAACTTTTAATAATTATTTTAGATAAATCAATTGCCTCAACGACAACTCCTGTTATTAAGGGGGGTGCATTTAACCTTTCTAATTCTTTTCGGAGGCTTTCGTTTTCTTTTTCCAATTTTAATTTTTCAGATAAGAAGCTTCTATTCTGTATTTCAAGAAGTTTCAATCGTTCTATTATCTTATCATTATATTGGGCATCATTTTCATAAACATCTTCTTCGTCAAGTCTTTTTGTCCGATACTTAATACTACTGTCCATCATTAGCACCCCAAACATGACATATTAGATTTCACATCTTTATAAATGTTTCTACATTGAGTATCATTAATGTAAAGAATATTTTAAAAAAAAATTGCAATAGTGATTATCAGTCTTAAGAAAAAACTCAAGTTCAAAACACTTATAAATATTCAATTTGAACAACTTCTGATAAGATGATATGTGAAATATGTGGTAAGACCATACAAGGAAAAGTATTCAATGTAAAAGTCGAAGGTGCTAGTGTAAAAGTTTGTGATAAATGCTCCAAATTTGGAACAGATAAACAAAGTTGGTCAAAATTTGGGAAAGGCTCAATAGGTTCAGAGGGTATAGCACTGCCTACAAGACCAAGGACAGGAGGGCTCGTAAAAAAAAGCGAAGACTATGATTTAGTAGACAACTATCATCTAGTTATAAAAGATGCTCGAGAAGCAAAGGGTTGGTCTCAAAAAGAACTTGCTAGGAAAATGAACGAAAAGGAATCAATAATACACCATATTGAAACAGAAGGATTTTCATTATCTAATGAACTTATCCAAAAACTAGAAAAAATTCTAGACATAAAATTAATAGAAAAGTCAGACTCTGGAATCGACATAACTAAATCAAAACAAAACTTAAAGGAAACAACAATTGGGGACATAATCAAGATAAAGAAGAAGTAAGGTATTCTAAAAAAACTGTTGCATATTCGCCCTTATAAAGAAAGAATTTGAATCTTACACCTTCTTCTTCAATAGTATACGAAAGATCTTTGTACCCGGCCAAGATATTTCTATATGCTCCACTAGATGCTAAAAAGGGTGCTTCTTTAACCCTAAAATTGTCCTTTGCTAATTTGTCTTTTTCTAAGAAATCTATTGATAATTTTCCTAAAAGTGATTTTGGAATCAAAGAATTGTAACCTATTAAGGGTGCAATAACGTTAATCTCTCCTTTTTTTATCCCTTCATTAACTTTTCCAAAGTTAGAATTATTTACCTGTGTCCTGTAGTATTGGCCTTGTTTTTGCATTGACACAAGATCCCCAATCTCAACTTCATTTAGTGGAACTTGATTTATTCTTTCTAGAACTGCCTGATTAAATATTTTTGCTTGATAAGCATTAACAAAAAGAGAGGAAGCAGAAGGAGGTAAAACTACAAAGGCTTTTGAATAATTCAAAGACTTTGACAAATATTCCAACACTTGTTTTTCATTTCTTAATTTTGGGTATAATTCAAGTGCTTGTTTATATTTTTCTTCTTTAATCAAGTCAGTAACTTCTTCAGTAAGATTTTCTTTTAAAAGAAAAGTTAGTATAGCTTCTTTAAACTCGCCTTTCAATATATGTCTGCCAATATCTTCATTTCCACCAAATCTCTGTTCGCCAAAAAAATTTGGAAATCCTGAGTTTTTCTCTAGTTCTTGAACTTTTGATTTTATAATTTCATTTAAACAATTAGGGATATCCCTAACAAAAATATTGAATTTGTTTCCTACTAATCCACCAATATCGATCTTCTGTCCCTCTGAAAAATCATATATTTCGACATCGCGCAATTCTAAATTCTTTATTTTGTCCTCGAAGAATCTATCGACAGAGAAGTGTTGTATTGTAATGGCATGTCTATCTTTAAGTCCTGCATATCCAAATTTTCCAAAAGGAATTCCAGTTTTTCTTGAAAGTTCATTAATAACGTCTATAGTGTCCCTATTTATTTTTTTTACCTTGAAAATAAGATGTTTGCCATTTTTTTTTTCTATGATTTCCTCTACTTGAAAATCTTCAGGATACTTCTTTATTTCCATGAAAACAGCTCTATGAAACGCGGGTACTTAATTCAGTCAAAGTAAAGAAATCCCCTAAACCTGTCCACCTAATTCTCAAAGGACCACCGTATAGCCCAGGTGATTGAGTTCTAAGAACTACATCAAAACTAATACTTTCTCTTGGAAGAAGAGAATCTATCGTAATTTCGTTACTGATAAGTCTTGCCCTTGGGTCTGTTACTCTGATTAATTGGAATCCTCTCATGTAAGATTCAGGCAAAGAGATTCTTATATTCTGAGCAGTTTCATTTGATGTATTTGTCAAAGTAAAGGATATCCTTACATTATCGCTTGGATGGAAAGTTGAAGATGTCCATTGAACTTCTGATGATACCCACATTACTGGAATATCCCATGATTTAAGTTGAAGTTGTAAAACTTCATTTTTCTTTAATAAATCCTGAATCTGAAAGGTATAATTTCTAACAACAGTGTCGTATTGTGATTTTTCATTTTCAAGAGCAGCGAGTTTGTTTTGAAGAATTGTCTGTTGACCTTGAAGGTTTGAAATCTCACGATTTAAAGTATCTACCCTCTCACTTAAAACAGTATTTTGGTTATTCAAAAGGCTAATATTATAAACGGATATTGCAAGGCCTATTGCCAAAATAAATGTTGCTACTACAAATACCTCTTTCTGCATAAATCCTCCTAACTTATTATCTCGACTGCAAAATCCATAATTATTCTACCAAATCCTTCTGGTAAATAATCAATCAGGATTAGAGTCATATTTTTATTATAAACTTTTATCTTATCTTCCCTATATAAATTTAATATCTTATAAGATATATCTCTTTTTGTTTGTTTATCATATTTTGCTAAATCAAGCATATTTTGAGAGATATCCCCAATTATCTTGCTTTTAACTCTCCATAGACTTGTTTCAGGTATATCCTTAATTTCATTAGAATCAACTACCGGAAATGCCTTTCCCTGAACAATCTGTTTCGCCATTTCTCCTGTAACGTTGCCTTTTGCTGTAATATCTCTATCTTGACCAAGTATATTAATCTGCTGTTTAAAATCAATTGGTATATATCCAACGACATCAACTAATTCCTTTAAAGTTTCAGAATCTAAGACAACAACTCTTGTAATATCAATTTTTGACTCTTCTTTAGATATATTTTTGGCATATTCGGTGCCTTGTTTTATATCTGATGCTTTCATCAAAGAGTTGTTTATATTGACCCCTAAAGAACTTAGAGTTATACTTGTTGACAATGGATCTATATCCACACTGCTTCCCTTTGACCTTAAATTAGAAAATATAATAACAGAAGATACTTCAACAGTTCCAGGATTTCCTTTCTCTTCATCTACAAAGAGAAAAAGTACATTATCATTACCTAATTTATAAACGTCATAAGATATCCAGATAAATAAGAGTGCTAAGATTAAAACTATTACTATTGGGCCTTTCCAACTAACTGATTTCTTTTTAGATTTTTTAGTTTCTTTTTTATCCTCTGGCCCATTATTTCTTGTCATTTTTTCTCACCAATAGTTTCACAATACTATTTATTCCTAAAAATATTTAAAATTACCTATTGAATTAGTACTATGAAGATACTTTGCCCAAATTGTAGGTCTGCAATACTCTTCAAAGGTAATGAAAGATACCTACTTTGTTCAAAATGTAGAATCAAAATAAAGATGCCATCAAAGAAGGAATCGGCAAATATCACACCAAATCTTATTGAGAAATGCTCTATCTGTAATAAAATAATAAAATCATCAAAGAACAAAAGAAGATGCCCTATTTGTGGACAAAAAGTATGCTCTTCATGTTGGAATTATTCGAGACTTGTATGTAAGAGATGTCTTGAAGAAGGTATTACTTCAAAACCTCTTTATACTCTAAAGGAAAAGAATTCAAGACCTAAATTATTCTTAAGAGAGGAGTTTCTTGAAGAAATAAAGGAAGGGGAAATAGCATCAATACCTATTAAGGTTAAAAATTTAGGGGATGATGATGCTTTAAACGTAAAAGTTGAAATAAGGTCTTCTCCAAACATTAAAACAATCGAATCTGCAGATATAGGTAAAATAGAAATGGAAAAGGAAAAGCGATGTATATTGAGATTTACTCCAAAGTATAGTGGTAAGGGCAGTATTGAGATTCTTTTAACATATGAGGATTATGGCAAAAACAAGTTTTTTGAAAGTGTTAAATCAGAGTTTGATATCAAAGAGAAAAAGAAAAGAGAAGAGAAAAAATGGGATTATCAGAAATGGAACTATGACTCCAAAAAAGAAAAACGAAGAGAAGAGTCAATCAAAAAAGATAGTGAGTCTCTTGAAGTGCTATTAAAACAGTTTGGATGCGCTCCCGATGCATCAATTGAAGACATTAAAAAGAGGAAGAAAGTACTAAACATGATGTACCATCCCGATTTCAATGTGAATAAGCCAGATCAAGTCAAGAAAGAAATGGAAGATATGTTAAAGGAAATAAATCAAGTCTATCAAAAAATCTTGATTAAAAAAGGAGAAAAATAATCAACTTTATAATTTTACTAAAATTATTTACATTACACTCTTGCCATAAGTTGTCTATTGCTCTTTATAATTAATAATAAAAATCTTTTTAATTCAATGTAAAAATCAACTAAATATGGCCCACAAGTTCAATGTAAAGAAAATGCATAAATTAGATTCCCCTGAAAGAAGAAGGATAATACCTCCTAAAGAAACTTTACTTAAAGCTGGGTTAAAAATTAATGAAATCTTTGTAGATATTGGATGTGGAATAGGCTATTTTTCTATACCTGCTTCAACGATTGTAGGGCCAGAAGGGAAAGTATTTGCACTTGATAATTCTAGCGATATGTTAGAGGAACTTAAAAGAAGAATAGACAAAAAAAGGATAATCAATATAGTCCCTATTCTTTCAGAATCTTATAAATTTCCTTTAGGATCTAACTCTGGAACATTTGCTTTTATTTCAAATGTTCTTCATGAAGTTGAGAATAAAACAAACTTTCTAGAAGAAACAAATAGAGTTCTTGTAGATGGCGGAACTCTTTGTATAATAGAATGGCAGAAAAAAGAAACTGTAAAAGGTCCACCTATTGAAGAAAGACTTAGTGAAACTGAAGTAAGAAAAATTTTGAAACTTACAGGTTTCATACTAATTAGTATGCATGCAATAGGAGAAAATTATATTTCTTACATATCAAAGAAGAAGAAAAGTGAATGAATTATTTCATTTACCCTTTCTTAAAGATCTTACTGTTCCAAGAAATCTTTTTTTCTTAATTGGGATGCCCACAAAACCTTCATCACTCACAGATTTTACATCTTCCACTGAAACAAAAGAATCTGGAACATATTTGTTAATTGCTCCATATATTTCATCTAACTTCTTTCTTTTAATAACAGTAAATAAGATCTTGACAGCACCTTTTTTCCCGTATGCATCAATCACTGTAACTCCGCACTTTTCTTTTCTTAAGAATTTTATAAGGCCTTCAGTGTTCTCTTTTGTGATTATTCTGGCAATTACATGTCCTACTGCAAGCCTTTCTTCAATTACAATTCCAATATAATTTCCAGCTGCAAATCCAGCTGCGTATGCTACATAATGAATAATACTATTAACATTCTGCATAACTTGACCGATTACATTTATCCAGATGAAAACCTCAAAAAATCCAACTATAGGTGCAAGTTTCTTAAGATTCTTTGATACAAATATAATCCTCATAGTCCCAAGGCTAACATCTATCACCCTTGCAAGAAAAATCAAAATAGGCAATACCCAGAACATCGCATCCATTTTAACACCTTTAATTATACAACTTTAAACCAATATAAAAGTATTTATATAGTAATTTAAACATTATACAATAAACTTACTTATAAGTCATTAATATTTCTTCTAAGTCGAAATATTTTTAAATCAGAAATTATTATGTTTATTGATATAATGCCTAAAGTTTTTCCTGATTACAGAGAAGAGGCCAAGAATAGAATAATAAAAGAATCTGTCAAATTCTTTTCTGAAAAAGGATATCACAAAACTAAGATGTCAGAAATTGCTGAGAGCCTGGGCGTTAGCAAGGGTGCAATATACCAGTATTTTACTAGTAAAGAAGAACTTTTTTTAGAGGTAATAAAATATTACGTTGAATATACACAAAAAGATTTAATATTATTCCTAAGTTTAAGGCCGCCAAGCGACATTGCCACAGATGATTTTTTTGACATTATGTTTAACATAGACCAATCACAATCAATTGAGAATCTCAATCTTTTAGACAGGTTATTCCCTCCACTTGACTTTAATCTTGCCATCTCTGAGATGGTGGCGAGTAATCCTTCTGTAAAAGAAGAAATGACTAAGTATTATATGGGCTCAATTAAATTAATAGCTAACTACTTTGAAGATTACAAGAATAGGGGAAATATCAAGAAAAATATAGATACGTTTTTACTATCCATGGGTATAACCTCCCTCCAAGATGGGCTTATGGCTGGAATCCAAATGGGGGTAGATATTTCAGAAATAAGAAAAACTTGGAAAGAAATAACAAAAATGATTTTAAAGAATGCTTTAGTTGATTAATATTATAAAGTTCCTATTAATAAAAAATAAAGTAGAGTTAAATTCAAATTAATACTGTGAAAATAATATCAAAATTAAAAAAGGATATATATGAATGATGTTCCATTATTAGTTAAGATTCTTTCAAAACTTTTTCCACTTAGATTCTTATTCGCTAAGTTTACCAAATTGCCATTAATCGGAAATCTAATGGATAATATGTTCTTTGAGAACGATAGAATCTTCTATATGCCAAAAGATAAATTAATTGAGATAAATCATAATATTAATCAAGATGACTCAATTATACTTCCTTCTGAAGTGCTAAATTATTTTATTGATAAATCTAAGAATCATGTCATAATGAATTTTTGCTTATGTAGGAAATCTAATAATTGCCAACATTACCCCCAGAATTTTGGATGTTTGTTCCTTGGTGAAGCTGCATTAAAAATAGATCCAAAAATTGGGAAACATGTAACAAAAGAAGAGGCAAAAGAGTATGTCAAGAAATGTAGAGAGGCTGGGTTAGTTCATTTAATTGGGAGAAATAAACTTGATTCCGTCTGGTTAAATGCAAAGCCTCCTGAGAAACTATTGACCATATGTAACTGTTGTGAGTGTTGTTGTCTTTGGATGATGTTGCCTAATCTTTCAAGTGAAATAAGCTCTAAGGTAACAAAATTAAAAGGTCTTGAAATAAAAGTAACTGATAAATGCACTGGATGTGGGGAATGCATTGACATATGTTTTGTAAGGGCTATAAAAATAGTTAATAATAAAGCTCAAATAGATATGAATTGCAGAGGTTGCGGAAGATGCGTTGAGAAATGTAGATTTGATGCGATTGATATCGTTTTAGATAAAAATTCTTTAGAAGATTCAATTACAAACATCTCTAATTCTATCGATTTATCCTAAATATATAGGAAAGGATACTAAATCTTTATATAGAAAATAGTCACATATCGTTACTTATGTATGTAGTAGTCGTAGGTGGAGGACTTACTGGATTCAATATTGCAAAGCTTCTTGTAGAAGAAGGTATTGGCGTTGTTGTTATAGAAAAAGATATTTCAAGATGTCAAGAAATCTCAAAAAAAATAGATGCAATGGTTATACAAGGTAACGGATCAAATCCTAAGATTCTTAATGAAGCTGGAGCAAAAGACGCAGATCTCTTGGTAGCAGTTACTAATTCTTCTGAAGTTAATTTGATATCTTGTATAACTGCAAAAAATCTCGGTACGAAAAAAACAGTTGCAAAGATAGCAATTGAATATTCTTTCACTGAAGATATAGACTTAACTAAAGTTGGAGTGGACTATTCTTTCTCACCCGGTACAATCATAGCCTATGATGTTGAGAGAATATTAGAACTCCCAAGTGCTCTAGCTATTCAAGCTTTAGCTGAAGGAAAAGTTACTATGGCTGAGTTTTTGGTAAAGAGGGACTCTAGATATATTGGTAAGGCTCTAAAGGAAAAAATATTTCCAGATGGCACTATAATTGGTGCAGTTCTTAAAGAAGAGGATACTATAATCCCAACGGGAGAATATGTATTCGAAGAAGGCGATAAAGCCTTCATACTAGGTAAACCAAAACTAGTTGAAAATGTTGTGGAAAGGTGTAGCGACTGCCAGAGAGTAAGAAATGTAATGATAGTTGGCGCAAGTAATACTGCAGTGCAACTCGCAAAAATGCTTGAAAGAAGCATGTCAGTAAAACTTATAGATAGTGACACAAAAAGATGCGAAGAGATTTCTAAAATTCTGCAAAAAACTCTTGTAATAAAGGGGGATATAATGGATCTTTCTTTATTAAAAGATGAAGGAATAGGGGATGTAGATGCTTTTGTATCCTTAACAAAATATGATCAATTAAATCTATTTTCATGTCTGATAGGTAAGTATCTAGGGGCTTCAAAAACAATTGCAAGAGTTGAAAATATAGAACTGATTAGATTTTTCGAGGATATGGGGGTCGACATTGCCTTAAGTCCAAAGATGTCTACAGCTGAGCATGTTATGAGATTTATTAGAATGGGAGGGCTTAAGTCACTTATAAGACTACCAACAGGTCAAGCAGAAATTATTGAGCTTTCTCCTACAAAACAGGCTAAGATTCTTGGGAAAACTTTAAAGGATATTACTTTACCTGAAGAGATACTCTTCTTAATTATTGTAAGAGACGATAAACTTATCATACCCCGGGGAGAAGATATAATCCAAATTGATGACAAGGTCATAATATCTGCTAAAGTAGACAAAATTAAAAAGATAAAAGAGTTATTCGGACAATATTAAATTAATTTTTCTTAGTTTTGTATGCAATACATGCTATTTCTATATTAGAGTTTTTAGGTAATTTTGATACTTCTACAGTAACTCTAGATGGCTTTATATCAGTGATAAATCTTTTTTCATAGATTTTGTTAAATTTTTCAAAATCTTCCAAATTTTTCAAGTACACCTCTGATTTAATTACATCATTTATTGAAAGATTTTCTTCTTTTAGAATTGTTTCAATGTTATCAAGAACTATCTCTGTAGATTCTTCGATATCATTTGTAACGAGCTCACCAGACTTTCGAATTGGGATCTGCCCAGAAACAAATACAAAATCTCCTGCAACTACCCCTTGTGAATAAGGTCCTACTGGTGCAGGCGCATTATTAGTTTCTAATTTTTTTTTCATATAAATCACTGGCTAAATATATAGATAATAGTATAACATATTTATTAAATTATTCCTATAAAAGTAATGCTAATTCTAGTTTCAAGAACTGAACATAAGTTTTGAACTATTTTGTATCCTATTTGATTTTATTTATTTAATCTTATGTAAAGAGTAAATTTAATAAACTTACAAAATAAAGAAACTTAGATATTTCAATGAGGTCTATCGATGCGAACTAGAACTGTTCTCAACATTATCGGAAAATTACTTATGATGATAGCCGTTTCAATGATATTCCCTCTAATATGGGCATTTTATTATGGGGAAAAGGAATCTCTTGTGTTTATTGCTTCTATTTTAATAACTTTCTTAGTAGGATATGGATTAAGCGAAATAAAAACTAAAGATGAAGGACTAAGACTAATTGAAGGTCTAGGTGTTGTATCACTAGGATGGGCAGCGATTTCGGCTTTTGGAGCACTTCCATTTTTTCTTTCTGGAACTTTAGGTTACCTTGATGCATATTTTGAAACTATGTCTGGCTTCACAACAACTGGTGCAACAGTTATTTGTAATATTGACATTTTACCAAAGTCAATTCTTTTTTGGAGAGCAATGACACAATGGATTGGGGGTATGGGAATTATTGTTCTTGCAGTTGCAATCCTGCCTGCCCTTTCCATAGGAGGGATGCAAATGTTTAATGCGGAATCACCTGGCCCTAAACTGGACAAATTAAGGCCTCAAATAAGAGAAACTGCAAAGATCTTATATGGAGTTTATCTTATTTTTACTGTTGTGGAGATAATTCTTTTGATAGTGGGAGGAATGGGCTTTTTTGATGCATCTTGCCACACATTCTGTACTCTTGCAACTGGAGGGTTTTCAACAAGGAATGCAAGCGTTGGATATTACAACAGCCCATTTATTGAAGCTGTTATATTAATATTTATGTTTTTATCTGGTGCGAACTTTATGTTACATTATTCTGCACTAAGGGGAAAATTAGATTACTTCAGAAATAAAGAGTTTTTGTTCTATACTGTAGTTCTAGTAGTTTCGATTATCTTAATGACTGCAGATTTAAGGTACAGTGTTTACAGTAGCTTAAGTGATGCTTTCAGATATTCTTCTTTCCAAGCCACTAGTATATTGACCACCACAGGATTTACAACAAGTAATTTTGATTCTTATCCTGCTCTTTCAAGGACAATATTGCTAGTTCTTATGTTTATTGGTGGATGTGCGGCTTCAACAGGAGGGGCGATAAAGAATATTAGAGTCATCATATTATTGAAATATTTGTATAGGGAGATTTACCAATTTGTCCATCCAAATGCAATTTTATCAATTAAAGTCGGGGATGAAACAATTCCTGATGATGTTCTAAAGGGAGTTATTGGATTTTTTGTAGGGTATATGGTAATTTTTATTTTTTCTACCCTAATTGTTACTGCTTATGGAATTGATATAATAACGGCCATATCAAGTGTTGCTGCTACCCAAGGTAATGTTGGTCCAGGTCTAGGGCTTGTAGGGCCTCTATATACCTACGCATTACTTCCGAATATAGTCAAAATAGTTCTTACTTTTTGTATGTGGGTTGGAAGACTTGAAATATTTACAGTAATGGTTCTTTTTGTACCTGATTTTTGGAAAGAATAAAAAACTAAATTAATTCTTTCTCGACAAGATTTATAGCTTCATCAATTTTTTTCTTTAAAGCAGTTGGTAATCCTTTGATTTCTATATCTAAGAAACCACGAACAATTGCCGCAGTTGCTTCGTCTCGAGTAAATCCTCTTGACATTAAATAAAATATTTCTTCTTCAGCAATTTTTCCAATAGCTGCTTCGTGACTTAAGTCCACATTAGGATGTTTTGCTTCTAATTCGGGAATTGCGATTATACTCCCCTGTTCTGATAGCATCATGCCCATACACTCTAAGTGTCCTTTTGCGTCTGGGGAATCTCCAATAATATCCCCTCTTGAATAGATAATCCCACCCTTACTAATAGCTCTGGAAAGAATTTCTGCACTTGAGTTCTTTCCTTTAATTACAACTCGGCTTCCAGTATCAACTATGGAATTATCCATGGCTACTATAACACTACTCATTATTGCAGTTGAGTTGTCTCCATTTAAGTGAACTGTTGGATAAGATTGAACTATCTTAACTGGATTCATAATAATGTAGTTACTTATGTAAGTTCCACCATCTTCAACTATAGCTGCACTTCGTGGCCTAACTTCAATATTATTCTCCCAATTATGAATCATTGTAAAGGATAATTTAGCATTCTTTTTGACATAAAATTCAGATATCCCAAGATGCATGCCTGTTGTAAGCCCAGGGTGGGAGGCACATCCAGATATTATATTTAGTTCAGATCCCTCTTCAGCGATAATTATATTATGTACTTTCTGTTTTTTAGGGGACTTTAAGTATAGACAAGCTTCTACTGGAAAGGTGACTTTGGTATCTGGAAGAGATCTGATAAAGTATCCATTTACATCTTCAACATCGACTTCTTTTGTATATTCATCCTTATCTCTAGAAACAACTTTCCAAAAATAATCGTGAAGCCAATCATGCTTTTCAAGAGCTTGTTTGATTCCAATCATCTCAATGCCCGATGCAAAACTGGAAGATGTTTCAACATTTTGATCTACCTGTAGAAATATGGCTGATCTTTTTTCTTTGTCCATTTCAATTCCGACTTTCTCTAGTTTATCTTTTACATCTTTCTCGAGTTGTGGAATCCTTTCAGACATTTTTCAACACATCCCTCATAGCCTTTCTTACTTATCTCGTCGAGCATATCGTATGGGTCACCCATGCATGCAATCATCCCCTTATATAATATTAGTCCATAGTCTGCATCAACATAATCTAAAATATGGCCTTGATGAGTAATAATAAGGCCAGACTTTTTTCGATCATCTTTATTCTTTTTCCTATCGAGTAAATCTCCCATTGCACTACCAATTACGGCAATATTGTCCAAATCAACTCCGCTGTCAGGTTCATCAAATAGTATCAAATCTGGATTTAATGTCAATAGTTGAAGTACTTCTGAACGCTTTACTTCTCCACCAGAAAACCCTACATTTAAACTTCTGTTAAGGAATTTCTCCATATTGAGCATCTGTGCATACTCATAAATTTTATTAGGATCTGTACCACTTTGCTTTGCACAATTTATTAACATGTCAATTAATTTTAGGCCACTGACTTTTGGGGGATGTTGGAAACTTATTCCCATTCCCATTTTAACCCTCTGATCAGTTGACAAGTCATTTATATCTTGTCCTTTAAACATAATTCTGCCATACTTTACTTTAAATGCAGGATTCCCAATTAAAGTCATTAAAAGTGAGGTTTTCCCATTACCATTTGGGCCAAAAAGAACATAAGTTTGACCTTCTTTAATATAAAGATTCACATGATCGAGTATAGGTATACCTTCAACTTCGGCACCAAGATTTACAACTCTTAACATAATAATCCCTGATAGTAAAATATACAAAGGCTATTTATTTGTTGCTATTAGATATTATAAGGATAAGTATTATATCGTCTAATACCAAAAAGATTACAATGGTTAGGGTAATAATGCACGTTGACCTAGACTCTTTTTATGCTTCAATAGAAGAGAATCGAAATGATGCAATAAGAGGAAAACCCGTAGTAATTTGTGTTTATTCTGGAAGAACAGAGGACAGTGGTGCTGTTAGTACCTCAAATTATAAAGCAAGAGAATTAGGAATTAAAGCTGGAATGCCAATAATAATTGCAAAGAGAATTGCAAAAGGTAAAGATGTAGCATTTTTACCTGTTGATATGGATTACTATCGAGAAATATCTGATAAAATAATGGATCTACTAGAAGATGAATCTGATGTTATGGAACAAGTGAGCATTGATGAAGCATATCTAGATATTACCAAAAGAGTTAATGGAAACTGGGAAAAATCTATTGAAATAGCAAACACAATAAAAAATAAAATTATTTCACAAGAACGATTGACTGTATCAATAGGGATTGCTCCGAATAAGTTTGTTGCCAAAATGGCTTCAGACTTCCAAAAACCAAATGGTTTAACGGTTATAAGGGAAGATGAAATAATTTCATTTTTAGAAAATCTAAAAGTTTCTAAATTGCATGGAATTGGGGATAAAACTACAAAGTCTTTGAATGAACTTGGTATAGAAACTGCAAAAGATCTCGGTGCATTTGGCATAGGAGAACTTGGAGAGATATTCGGCAAAAATAAGGCCAGGCTTCTACACGATAAATCTTTAGGAATAGACGATTCCCCTGTTGAACCTAGGGAAAAGAAACAGCTTTCAAGAATAGGAACATTAAAAGAGGACACAAAAGATAAAAAATTAATTTATGAAAAAATCCTTGAGCTTTCAAAAGATATGGAAAATCGAATAATTAAAAATAATGTATCTTTTAGAACTGTATCTTTAATTACTATCGACACTGAATTAAAAACTCAAACAAAGAGTGAAACGATACCTCAAACTAAAGATATACAAAAAGTTATTTCAATCTCTAAAGAATTACTAGATAAATATCTAGATGAAAACCCTGATAAGAATATAAGAAGAGTTGGAATAAGAATTTCAAACTTACAGTTTTCTAAAAGTCAAAAGACTCTCGACGAATTTTAATAGTATATTTTGTCCATTGCAACTTTACCATTAGATAAAGTTATGCCTTCGTTTTCTAATAACCTCTTTTTCATTTCGAATCCACCGCCAAATTCGCCAAGACTTCCATCCGCTCTTATTACTCTATGGCATGGTATTACTAAAGGGAAGGGATTAGTAGCAAGTGCATTGCCCACCGCCCTTGCGCCCTTTGGAACGCCTATTGATTTTGATATTCTTGAATAAGTACTTACATATCCTCTAGGTACATTGAAATCTGCGATTAATACTTTTTTTTCAAAATCCGTACATATACTAAAATCAAGAAGTTCAAGATTAAAATTAATATTCTCTCCTGAAAGAAATCTCTTTATTTCAAAGATAAATTCATTCAAAGAGTTAGATTTCTTGACATAGGGGTACTGTTCCTTAATTTTAAAAAATAAATTATTTTTATTTTCAGGAAGAAATATTTTAATTACTTTTTTTTGATGATTCTCTTCTTTCCAAACAAGCCCGAAGATTCCCAATTTAGAGCTTTCTAAACTATAGAAATTCTGCATAATATCTTAAATTATTCCATTAGTTCTTCAACTTCTTCTTTCCCTTTTTCCAACTCTTCTGCTTGTTGTTTATCTAATGTAAGTAACAAAGTTTGAAATTCTCCTACATGTGTCTTTTCCTCTTTTGCAATGTCCAAGAGAATCATTTTTATATGATTATTAGTTGCCATCGCCGCAAGTTGTTCGTAAAGATTTATTGCGTCTAATTCAGCTATAATCCCAGCCCTTAAAATTTCTTTATCTATTTCTTCTTTTCTTACATTACTCAGATTTATTGGTATATTCGAAAGCATTTAAACACCCATAATCTAATTATCTCTGGCATTTATATTTCTTTTGAACTAACAAAATCCAACTGTAGTATTAGAGAAAGATTCTTGGCTCTCTACCCTGGAGATTCCATCCCTCTTTGTTACTCTTAGAACGTGATCGACATAGCTTTCAATTTCAGGCTCATGAGAAACTATTATTACTTGGTTCATTCCTATCATGTCAAGAACATCTCGTACCCTATCAAGCTGTTTTCTTGAAAACCCATCTGTTGGTTCGTCAAGAATTATGAGATCTTGTGTTTTTATTTCGTCAACTAAATTATTTATTACCCTATTTAATGCAAGCCTGTATGCAAGGGCAACTGAAGTTCTTTCTCCACCTGAAAGCGATTCATAATCTGCATCGAATCCCTCTTGTCTCAAAATTGGTGTGAAATCTTCATCAATTGAAACCTCTATTTCATTTCCCTCAAGTAAATTTTCAAGCCATTTGGAGAAGTATGATTCAAATTGTAGCCTAAGAGATTCCATAAATTCTTTTTCCATTGTTTCCATTAAACCGATAAAGTAGTTATCGATCCAGTTAGAAACTTTTTCAAGTTTTTCTTTAATATGGATATATCTTTTCTTATCTTCAATTTCTTTATTGACCCTTTTAATGTCGTTTGCAAGTAGTTCAAGTTCCTTTGATTTTTCAGCTTCTTCTCTTTCTTTTTTTATTATCTCTCCAGAAATCAGTGTTAACTCTTGATTAATTTTTTGTTTTTCAGATTCTATACCAGAATATTTTTTTTGACTTTCTTTTAGTGCATTTATATTAATAATAAAAGCATTCTTTTTATTATTTAATTCTTCCAAATCATTCTTAAGATTTAAAGCATCTTTATAATTTCTAATAAGTTCAAGGCTAGTCTCTTTTCTTTTCTCAAGTTCAGTTATTTCTTGTTCAACAGGTGAAAGTTTTTCTATATAAGATAAAACTTGTATTTGCTCTTGGGACTTATTAGTAATTTCTTTTTCCAGTAAAGCATATTGAGAAGTTAGTTTAGTTAACTCATTTGAAATTAGAGTAAAAGATTCAATTTCTTTAATTAAATCATCAAGCTTTAATTTTTTCTTGTTTTCAGAGTCAATTAATTTTTTTGATTTTATTTCTAAGTCCTTTTCTATCTCCTTTATCTTAACTTCTACTTTTTTAATAACTTCATTAGTTTGATTTAAATTATCGGTAAGGGCATTCTTTTCTTTCTCAATTCTAGTTATCTCATTTTGCCTGTGCTCATCCGATATTTTCTGTTTACATAGCGGACACAAAGCAATTCCTTTGAGATTTTTCAATGATAAAAGATCATTCTCAATAGATCTTAGACTTCCTAAAGTAATAGAATTTTGGTCTTTATATTCAGAAATTTTTGTATTATACCTCTCTTTTGATTTTAACAAATTATCAATTTCTTTATTGAATCCTTCTTTGATTTGGTAAATAGCTTCAATATTTTTTTGTATTGTTGAGATTTCTTTCTTTATTTGATCTATTGGCCGATCATAGGGCCCTTTTAAAAATGAAAGTGCATCCTTCTTTAACTTTATTTCATTTGATATTTTTTCGATTGCTTCTTTTTTACTTGATAATTCTACTTCAAGTTTTCCTAAACTAATTTTACAAGTTGTAAGTTTCTCTTTTTTCTCTTTAGATTTTGAAAGATTATCTTGGATGGCCTTAACTTCATTTTCAATAGAAGAAATCTCCTTTTCTAGATCTATTCTTTCTTTCCCTGCCAATATTTGTGTAATTTTTAGTTCAATATTCGATATACTTTGATCATATGTTTTGATTTCTGCTTCTTTTACTGCAATTTCTTGGGAGATAGTCTGAAATTGTTTAAACATCGCTTCAATATGTTCGGATTTTTTCTTAAATAAGAGTTGATTTGCCTTAGCTTTTTTTAAGGATTCTTTTATTTCGGTTATTCCCTCAGTTAATTTTTCTTTTTTCTCTGAAATAATTTTAAGTTCTTCCTTTTTCTCATTTAATCCTTTTGATATGACTTCATAACTTGATGCTTTTCTTTTAAGTTCTAGTCTTAAATTATTAGAATTATCCCTTATAGTCTTATACCTATCAACACCGAATATTCTCCTCAGTATCTCCATTCTATCTTCTCTTTTAGACAATAGGATCTGTTTCATCTCCTCTTGGGGAGTGTAAACAGTGTACCTATATATAGGATTTTTTTGTTTTGAGAATAATTCTTTAGGATACCCCAATAAAGATAATACTTCTGCTTTAAGCTCCGTGGGTGTCATTTCTTTCCTACTTCCATCGATTGAAATATAACCAGTTGTTTGGGATATTGTTTCCCCTTTTTTTTGTAGGCTTCTGCCAACAATTACCTCTTTTCCTTCTAATTCGAATTCTAAACGCACCATTCCCTCCCGTTCACCTCTTTTTAAGAGTGAAGATGCCATTATATCCCCCAATCCAAAAAGAGCAAATTCTATTGCCAATAATATTGTTGATTTTCCAAATCCAATGTCGCCCGATAATAAAAAGGAACCTTCTGGAAAATCTATTTTTTGATGTTGATAACTTCTTATATTTAACATTTCAAGGGCTAAAAGTTTCATCCAAATCCTCCAGAAGTTCATTTTTTGAAAGGTAATCTATGGACTCACTTGAAATCCCCTTAGTATAATCATCTTTCTTTTCGCCTTCTTTTCTCTCTCTTGATAAAATTCCCATAAATGTCTTAACAAAAGATACTGGTTCTATCTGGCTATCTTTGATTTTAATTTGATCCTTATGACGGATTATTACCTCTTCTTCAAGTTTCTCTTTAGTTAAGGATGAATTTTTTATTTCTTTAAACTCTTTAGTCTTAATTTCTCTTGTGTCTCTTTTTACCAAAAGTGCTCCTTTATTTTCCAAATATATAATAATTTTTTTAAAATTAATATCAGAAAGGTTGCCTTCTATTTTGCCTTTAAATTTCAAAATAACTATGCTTCCTTTTATATCATTTTTATCTACTGACTGCCTTACTTTTTCTTCAACGCTAATTGGATGTATTCCTTCCAAATTTATTTCAAGAATAATTACAGGAGCAATTCTAATGGGGATATACCTCTTATCAAGGAGTCCATTTTTATACTCGACTAGATAAAATCCTCCTCCTTTGAAAGATAATAGTTCATCTATATTATTTGGAAATAATGCTCCTGGAAATATCACATTTTTATATTCTCCTAATTCGAATTCGCCTTTTTCATGGATATGGCCACCTGCATAATAAATAAAACCTTTTGGAAGTAAGGATATTGGCATTGATTCCATTTGATAAAGATTATTTGGTTTTAGTTCCTGAATAGCAGAGTGAAATAAAAATATTTTTTCACCATCTTGCTTTTCTAGTTCGTCTCTATCAAGAGATTTATATGTTGCCTTCTCTAGACTGCCCCTAATTCCAGATATCCCATAGATTCTAATATTTGTTTTTTCATCTAAAATTCCTTTTAGAATCAGCTTTCCTTCTTTTTCTTCTCCAAAAGTGACCCTTTTTAAAAGACCTGCTTCTTGAAATACTTTAAGGATAGTTCTGCCAGTGGGGGAAAAGTCGTGTGAGCCTTCGATAACATATATGGGTATCCCTCTTGTCTTAAGTTCATATAATTTTTTTGCGGCTTTTGCCATTACTTCAATAGTAGGATTAGAAGAATCAAAAAGGTCTCCCGAAATCAAGACAAAATCAACATTTTCCTCAACAGAAATGTCAATGGCTTTTTCAAATGTCTGTATCCCAATTTCTCTTAGACTTTCTTCTCTCCAGCCTCCTAAATGAAGGTCAGCCATATGTGAAAATTTCACTCTAAGTCGACCCCTCTGAAAGTATTTTTATCATTATCAAATTTATTTTTTTCCTTAAAAATATCTTCAAAAAGAGGTATCTTTAAAGGTATGGCCAACTTAGAAAATGTCGAAGTTAAAAGTGCTTCTCCTATGTCAAGGCTAGCAATGTTTCTTGATTCTTCAGAAATATCCTGGGGAGAACTTTCTATTAATGCACTTCTCTCGTTTGACATTTCAGTTCCCATAATTATTTTTGTATTCATGTTAGCAAGTATCTCCTTTGGTATTAAACTGGGAAGCTGAGTTATCGCTACAAGACCAACTCTAAATTTTCTTCCTTCTCTTGCAATTGTTCCAAAAATATTCGTTCCTTTGTCTAGTACATCTTTTCCAAGTACCCTTGGTGCTTCTTCAATGATAATACTAACACAAGGTTTGCTTTGAAGGTAGCCTTTAAAACTCAAGTCACGATATCTTGAAAAAATGCCCTCGGCAAATATGCCACCAATCAGTAGTTCAACTTCTCCACCAAGTTTGGAGGTATCCAAAATAACAGTTTTTCCAGTTTCAAGATGCTCAACTACGTTTTTTATTGTAGTCGAACCACTATTATTTGAGAATAGATTATTTCTAAATGATAGTTGTCCGTTTTCTGAAGAAACGCCAAATATATTATTAAATTTTCTTTTGAGTACATCAAGCGTTACTAATGAAACTCCTTCCTCTTTATCTGAAAGTACAATATTTTCTATCCAATTTTCTTTGTCTTTGTTATAAAAAAGGTAAATACAATCGATTTGGGCTTCTGTCAAAGATACTATACCTGTAAGGTGCCAAGGCTTTATTGTTTTTAAATCAAGTACAAGTGTACTTCCACCTGCAGGAGGATTTATCGAGTAATATACAATTTTATTCCCCGCTTTTGGATGATCTTTCAATCCTTTTTTTACCCTACCATAATATTCATCATGCGGATCAATAACTAACAAACCGGCATAATCTTCATTTAGCAGAGCATATGTAAGAACTTTCACTAGATTAGATTTTCCTTTACCCGTAGAGGCCGATATTAACATATGATGAGTTAGGACATCGTCCCCCTTTAAAAAAACGTCAATATCTAATATTCTTGAACCACTTCTTATTTGTCCAAAGTAAAGTGGCCTACTTGGTTTTTTAAGGAATTTTAAATCTTCTTCTTTTATTCTTTCAATGCTTGAAAAGAATTTAGGCAATCTTTTTGGTAGATAGTAGCTTTTTGAAGTAACAAAAAGAATTGGTTTTATGATAATAAGGATAAAATTTGAAATTTCACTATCTAAAAAAGACAAATTAGATTCTTCTTCTAGTTTTAATCCCGCTGCCAAACTCCTTATCTTCTCAGGTATTTGTGATCCATATGATATGTCAAAAACTTGTAATATAAAATATCCGTTGTTTTCTCTAGTAACTAACAATTCTCCAAGTTCAACGTCGACTCCAGTTTTCTGCCTTATTATTATTCCACTAAAATCGCCAGAAACTATTTTTCCTACAATATTCAAATTAACATCCCCTAAGTTTATTGTAAATCGTCAAGAACATCATGGGCATCCTCCGAACTAATATTCTCATCTATATATCTTAAAATATCTTGATCGTCACAAAGAGACAGGAAAAGTGCTTTGTGGGTTTCCTTTTCATCAAATCTAATTCTTGCAATATAATCTGCATCGACTAATCCATAAGGATATCCGGGAAATCTAAGATCGACAGAGTTTGAAGCTATTAACCCCAATACCTCCTCTACCCCTTTTTCTTCCAATATTTTTACTCTATTTTTTTGGATTTCAAATCTAAATATATATCTTGAAGATGGATGAAACTTTACAAAGTACATCTCAGCATTATGATCAAGATAATTAATATCTACAATAGGATGATAGTACCACCTATTGTTTGGATACGCTTTATTCCCTAGTAGCCTAATAGCATAAGAAAGGGATCGCCCTTTATTTGTATACAGCCTAGAACTTTTTGCTACGCCACAGAATGTAACCCCTTTTTCATCCGCAGCTTTATAAACTCTTTTAGAAAAATCTGATTCCCCTTTAATTGCGGTCTGAAGTGAACCATCTCTAACCATAATATCGCCTTTATCAAGTTCCTCTTTTATTACTATTTCAGATATTTTCCATTCCAAAAAACGTCTTGCAATTCCACATACAGAACTTAATTCAGCTCTAAAATTTTGACTTGAAATATTTGGATCCTTGGAATCTATGGTAAAATCAAATTCTTTGAGATCAATTCCATAATTATTGTTAAAGGGGAAAAGACTAAATTTGAAATCTATATCCCTATCTGTACCTAAAGATTTGCCAAAAATATAAAATTCATATTTCTGAGGCAATTTTCTCGGGATTATGAGTTTATTATTTCTAAAAATATTGAAATAAACCCTAACTAGTCCCAGATAAACTGAGGGCGAAGAAATCAATTCAATATTGCCTCCATCAATAAAACATATTTTGGCATCTGCAGTAAGGTGACTAAAAGTCTTAACATTATTTTCATTCAATGGGTGGGAATTATACCTATAATCACTAAATTGAGGTTTTTCATCAACTAGAAATTCCTTAGCATAGTTTTCTTCGCTTTTTATTAAACTAATGATATCTTTTATAATTTCTATATTCATCTTGTTTTAAAAATGAAAATTGAATATAAAAAACTATCTTTCATGAATGATTATAGGATATATCAAAAAGAGTATAAGATTAAAAATAAGATAATTTATAAGTAGTATTTCATTTCAAGAGAGCTCTCAGCAAACCCGCATGATTTGTAGAATTTCTTACTCATTGGATCTCCACCCTCAATTGAAACTGTTATGTACTTACATTTGATTTTCTTTCCATAGTTTATCGCTGCCTCTAGAAGTCCTGCTCCAACACCTTTTCCTTTGTATTCGTCTTTTATTACAATATCTTCAATGTGACATACATTATAATTATAAAATAGTATTGGTTTAATGAATAGGGATAAGAACCCACAAATTTCAACGCTGTCAAGTAGGTTCTCTTCGGCAACAAATATTCTTATGTTTGGATTCTTAATATATTCACTTAGTACCTTGTTAAAATCAGCAATTTCATCAGAAGACTTTAGAGGTACATTATGCAAGCTTTCAATAAGATCATATATATTATATCTGTCCCTAAAAGATGCTTCTCTAACTCTCAACAAATTCACCTTATCAAATTTATATCATAAACTATATAAAATTAATTTATAATTATCTTTTCTATTTAAATATTATTCTGTTTATCTTCCTCATTTTCTTGATTATGGATTATCATTCGACTTTTAGCTTCAGATTTCATAAATCTAAGTTTGGGTAGATTATGTGATGTTATAATTCCTGCAAAAACTAAAACAAACCAAAATGACAGTATTCTATCTAAAATTGTCGCTGTAAGGGCTATATTTTTTCCAACTTTTAATGACGCATATAAAACTGTCATAGTTACCTCAACAATGCCTACCCCACCAGGTAATAATGGGATTAGACCTACAAGCAGGCTTATTGTGGATACAAGTGCTACAAGTAAAGGATTTAATGGCCTTCCAAGTGCTAAAAAAACAAAATAAGTTCTAAGTATCCAACATGCCCACATTATTACTGATGCGGTAATTGACTTGTATAACGAATCTTTACTTCTTAGAATTAGTTGGAACTGTTGATGGAAATTTTCTACCATAGACAAGGCTAAATCTTCATATTTATTTATTCTTTTAGAAAATCTCCCAATGAATCTTAGAGATTTAAACACAACTTTTTCACCAGCTTTTTTATTGAAACATACATAGGTAGCCACTAAAAGTATGGAGATATAGATAATTATCACAAAAGATAATAATGATATTGTAGCCCAACCTACACTATAAAATAGATTAACATACATTACAGAAAAAATAGCAAGGACAAAAAACGGTAGAGCTTCTATGAATCTATCGGCAGTCACGGTAGCAAAAACATTTTCAACTGGACTAATATTTTCGTCCTTAGAAATAAGAAATGTCTTCATTGGTTCCCCCCCTGTTTTTGCGCTGGGAGTAACATTGTTAAAGAAAATGCCAATCATTGTTGCAGTGAACACATTTCTCATAGATACATTTGGCTTTAGTGATTCAAGAAGAGGTTTCCACTTATAAGCTTCAAAAAATAAATTTAACAATTGAAATACAAGTGCAAGACAAAGGTATAAAGGATTAGAGCGTTTTAATAAATCTATAAATTCTCTGTAACCAACAAATTGAATAAAAATGAATATTAAAACTATTCCTGCTATCAAAGGTAAGATGGCTTTATAATTTACCATTTTTAGTTCCCTCTATGTTTATCATTTTATCAACTTGATTTAACAATCTATCAACAAGAGAGTTTTTGCTTTCGATGTCTTTGCCCAAAAGGTAATATTTAATAAAAACTACAACAATCCCAATTGCGATTGGCCCAACAAAAATACCTATTGGGCCAAATGCTAAAAGACCTCCAAAAAAACCAAATAAGAATATCATTGGATGTATTTTAGCGTACTTTCCGGCAAGCTTTGGCTTTATGTAAAGTTCTGGTATAACGGTAACTAATAACTGGCCTATGATAAAAATATAAATGCCTATCATTGCTTGCCCATTCATAATGTAAACTACTGCAATTCCAGAAAAAAGCATCCAAGGACCTAATATGGGTGCAAAGTCCATAAATCCAGACATTATGGCCAAAATAGCAGGGTATGGTACACCAAATACCAAGAAAATGAAATAGCTGATTATTGAAGTTAGAATCGCTTTTAAAATATTAACGAGTACTATACTTTCAAAGACAAGATCAATGCCATTAAGAAGTGATACAATTGTCTTCTTTTTTGTTCCAGGCAATAGATTGATAAAGGTATCTTTAATCGTTTTGCCTTCTTTTAGTAGATACAATGCAAGTATTGATGCAAGTAAAAGTTTAACTGCATATTCTGGAATATGAATTGTAATATCTATAATCTCTTCAGAGATATAAGACAACAATTCATGTAATTTTGAAGTTAAAATATTTGCAATCTTATCGAGATCATTAGAATATTCTATGTTGAAGTACTCAAGAAACGAAATAATCAATTGCTTAGAATAAGCATCGAAATCATTAAGAACTACAATTATTTTCTCAAAAATCTTTTCTTTAACTATGTAATTTAAAGTTGCAATCATAAGATAAAAGAAAAGTAAAAAAGCTGGGACACTAATAACTACTGCCGAAAGTATGGCCGCATATGTTTTACTCATATACCTGACTAATAAAGAGTTAATTGGCCTCATGAGATAAACTAGAACTAAAGTTACAATAAAAGCATCTACTAAAGGAAACAGAGCAAGTGCTGCAATTATAAGGAAGAATGCAAATATTGAAGCAATTGCAATCTTGTACTCAATTTCTTCCATATTATCGTCTCTTTTTAATGGTAAATATTATAAGAGTATATAAATTTAAAGGGCAAGAAGTTCGGGATTTCCAATTATTGAATCAACAATTCTTTTTGAAACTTTATTGTCCCAAAAAGGTGGTTTTGTGTATGTTCTTTTTATTTTTGAGATTTCTTCTATGGCAGAAAGAATTTTTGATACATCTGTCCCAACTAGGATATTCGCACCTTTTTGAAGGGTAATTATTCTTTCAGTAGACTCTCTAAGGGTTATACATGGCACATCAAGCATTAAAGCTTCTTCTTGGATTCCTCCAGAATCCGTCATAATAAATTTTGAGTTGGACATTAGTTGTAAAAAGTCCAGATATCCTAGTGGCTCAATTATCATGATATTTTTCCCAAATTTATTGGTATAACCATTACTTTCAAGTACTTTTTTTGTTCTTGGATGGAGTGGAATAATTACCTTATCTTCTATTTTGGATAATGAGTCAAATAATTCAATCAATTTTCCCGGCTCGCCTGTGTTCTCAGCCCTATGGATGGTCATTAAACCATAGGTATAGGGTTCTAAGGACAAATTATTCAAAATTTTAGATTTTTTTGATTTTTCAAAGTGGGATAACAATGTCTCAACCATTACATTCCCTACAAAAAAAATTCTTTTTTTATCTAAACCCTCTGACATAAGGTTATTTACCGCATCTTCAGTAGGGGCAAACAAAAATTGAGAAATTCTGTCAACAAGAATTCTATTTATTTCTTCAGGCATCCTCATATCAAAGGAGCGGTATCCAGCTTCCACATGTGCTACTGGAATTTGCATTTTAATCGAGGATATTGCGCCTGCAAGTGTAGAGTTTACGTCACCCACAACAACTGTCAGGTCAGGTTTTTCCTCACTTAGCACTTCTTCTATTTTTGACATCATTGCACCTGTCTGAACTCCATGAGTTCCAGAACCAATTCCGAGGAAAACATCAGGTTTTGGCAGTTCTAAATCTTCAAAAAATACTTTGTTCATATTCTCATCGTAGTGTTGACCGGTATGAACTAAGACTTGATCTATTTTTCTTTTCTTAAACTCTTCATATAAGGGCTTTATTTTCATAAAATTAGGTCTTGCCCCTACAATTGAGAGGATTCTCATAAAAAATTATAAAGAAATATGTTTTTAAGAGTTTTGATTTGACTTTTTCAGAATATGAAACGGTTTTAATATTATTTCATCTAAACTTTTATATATTGTTTCATGTTTAGGTGTATTGTAATAAGTAAATTATTATAAGGAGGTATGCTATGAATAATGGCGATGGATTGAAAGTATTATCTGCAGTCCTTGCAGTGCTTTTACTAGTATCAATAATAGGAAACTTCTTTTTCTTGTATCGTTCAATTTCAGATGCCGGCCAAGGTACCCAATACAATGTACTTCTTACTGAAAAGATGGGCCTTGAAAATAAGGTATCTCTATTAGAATCACAAATCGTAGACAAAAACAAGAAGATATCAGACCTTGAATCAGAAACAAAATCCCTTAAATCCCAGTATGATACAACTCAAAGAAATCTTGATTTAAAACAAAAGGTAATAGATAACTACGAAACACGGGTTAAGTCGTTAGAGGATCAGCTATATGAATGTGAACATAAGACCCCAAAGACTTATTTGTCTTACTGCTCGTGCGGGTACTATAGATATAATTGCACATGCAACGGGTACTGCTACTATGACTGGTACTGTCCAAGTTCATGTTCATGCTGCTATACAAGTAGTTGCACAGACTGCTAAAAGAATTTGAGGAAGAAGCTTATGAGTCGAAAAATCCAATGGAGACTCTAAGTTCTCCCTCAATTCTTTTCTTTTATTATTCTATATATATCTTTCTCTATTATATTTGTATTGGGCTTAAAATATTTGGCCAATGATACTTTTCTAAATAATATGGATTTTTATAAAATAAAAAATTTAAAATGTAGAACAAATATAAATAAGTACGCCCAAATATATTCGTAAGGAGAATAAAATGGCAGAAAAACAGAATAAACGCGCAGAGATTAAAGTTACTGGCATGACATGTGCGACATGCGCTACAACTGTAGAAAAATCACTTCTTAATTTAGAAGGGGTGAGTAAAGCTGAAGTGAACCTTGCTAAAGAAACTGCTTCTGTGGAATACGACTCAAACAAACTTAAGATAAACGACCTTGATAATGCTGTAAAAGATGCGGGATATGATGTAATAAATGATAAGGTAGTGCTAAAAGTTGGCGGGATGACATGTGTAATGTGTGCCAAAACTATAGAAAATGCATTATCTAATCTTGATGGTGTTATTGAAGTTAGTGTAAACGTTTCCGCTGAAAAAGTCTATGTAACTTATAATCCAAAAATAGTTTCAATAGCTGAAATGAAGAAAGCTATTGAAGAATCAGGTTATCAGTATCTTGGGATAGAAGGAGAAATTATTGAGGATTTAAAAAGAGAAGATAATCAGAAAAAGAAAAAAATTAGGATAATTGTGGGGGTCATTGATTCTGCCATATTGATGGGGCTTATGTACGCACCAATGATGATGCTTCCAATATCAATGTCATTTCTAATGTTTTTAATAGCTCTTCCAGCTTTTTTATACCTAAGTTACCCCATATTTAATGCAGCGTACAGATCATTAAAAAATAAGAATCTGAATATGGATGTCATGTACTCTATGGGGATAGGTGTTGCATTTTTTTCAAGCATACTTGGAACTTTTAATATTCTATTGGGCAGTGAATTTATGTTCTATGAGGCGGCAGTAATGCTTGCAACATTTCTAACCTTTGGTAGATTTCTTGAAGAAAGAGCAAAGGGAAAGACTTCTGAGTCAATAAAGAGATTAATGGGGCTTCAGGCAAAGAATGCAACTGTGATACGTGAGGGAAAAGAGATAGAAATTCCTATTGAGGATGTTGTTGTAGGGGATGTAGTTATAGTCAAGCCTGGAGAGAAGATCCCAGTCGATGGAGAGGTAATATCTGGACAGAGTTATGTTGATGAATCAATGATTTCTGGAGAGCCTATACCAGTACTTAAAGATAAAACAAGTAAGTTAATTGGGGCGACTATTAACAAGAACAGTGTGCTTAATTTTAGGGCCACAAAAGTAGGTAAAGATACAGTATTATCACAAATTATAAAACTGGTGGAGGAAGCTCAAGGGTCAAAACCTGAAATCCAAAGAATAGCAGATAAAGCTGTAAGCTATTTCATACCCACAGTCTTGTCAATTGCTGCTATTTCCTTCATTAGCTGGTACTTTATTTTAAACAGCACTTTCCTTTTTGCAATTACAAGACTGATATCCATTCTTGTGATAGCATGCCCATGTGCTTTGGGGCTTGCAACTCCAACTGCAGTTACTGTAGGGATTGGAAAAGGTGCTGATCTTGGTATTCTTATAAAAAATGGAGACGCTCTTCAAATATCGGAAAAGTTGACGGCAGTCTTATTTGACAAAACTGGAACATTGACAAAAGGGATGCCAGAAGTTACAGATATTATCTCATTTGGTATCCCGGAGAAAGAACTCATCAAAATTGCAGGTAGCGTTGAGAAGAATTCAGATCACCCCCTAGCAAATGCCATTGTTAAAAAATCTGAAGAACTAAGGATAAGTATCATAAAAACCACAAAATTTGATACTTTTGGAGGGAAAGGTGTTAAGGCTAATATTTCTGGAAAAGAAGTAATTATTGGAAACAGAATCTTATTTAATGAAAAGAAAATTGATATCTCAAAAGACAAAGAATTACAGATCACCAAGTTAGAAAATGAAGGTAAGACTGTAGTCCTGATAGCTTCAGAGAAAAAATTTTCCGGAATTGTAGGAATTTCAGATACCTTAAAAGAAACTTCTAAAGATTCAGTTAGTGAATTAATGAAGAATGGACTCAAAGTTTACATGATTACAGGAGACAATAAAAGAACAGCTTCTTCTATCGCAAATATTTTGAATATAAAAAATATACTTGCAGAAGTATTGCCTGAAGACAAGGCAAATGAAGTTAAAAGACTTCAGAAAAATGGAGAAATTATTGCTTTTGTAGGTGATGGAATAAATGATGCTCCTGCCCTTGCTCAAGCAGATGTGGGAATTGCAATTGGGAGTGGCACAGATGTGGCTATAGAAAGTGGTGACATAGTACTTGTAAAAAATGACACAAGAGATGTTGTTTCAGCAATAAAATTAAGTAAAAAAGTTATGCATAGAATAAAACAAAATATATTCTGGGCATTTGCCTACAATACTGCACTTATACCTGTTGCAGCAGGGATATTGTATCCTTCATTTGGTATTTCTCTAAGGCCTGAGTTTGCTGGTTTTGCTATGGCAATGAGTTCTGTTACAGTTGTTACTTTATCGCTAATGTTAAAAAGATTTAATCCAAAAAGGTAAAAGGGTAGTAATATGGCAATTGATCCTGTTTGTAAAATGATAGTTGATGAGAAAAATGCAAAGTTTAAGAGTGATTACAAAGGTAAAACATATTATTTCTGTGCACCAGGTTGTAAAAAAGCATTTGATCAGAATCCAGATAAATACTTGAAATAGATAACCAAAAGTTTTATAAGTATTTATAAAAATGGTTTGTTAGGCCCCGTTAGTCTAGTCCGGTCAAGAATGCGGCCCTTTCGAGGCCGTGGCACGGGTTCAAATCCCGTACGGGGCATTGGAATTATATTGCAAAGCCTTACACCTTTTTTAGAAAAAAAA
>CAZCMP010000007.1:0-63362 GCA_964500005.1 uncultured Thermococci archaeon | reverse complement strand
ATACGAGATAATGAGCGGTGACTGGAGTTCAGACGTGTGCTCTTCCGATCATTAATTAAAAAAAGAGTAAATTTTATTTTTTATTCTATCTCCTTATTTTTAATTTAATGGAAATATTTAAATATTATTTACTCTTTTTTTAATTAATAATAGTGATTATTATGAATAAAATGAAATCTATTTTAATAATGGGAATAATATTAGTAAGTATTTTTATTGTAATAAGTCCAGTTTCAGCGGCAACGTATAATGTCTACCCCGGTGATGATATTGAAGCAATAATTGAAGGTGCGTCGCCTGGGGACACGATTTATGTCCACGCAGGAACTTATTATCCAACAGATATAATTACAGTTTCTGGCAATCCATCAATAATTGGGGATAGCCCTTCTAACACAATAATCGATTTCAACAAGGTTGGAGGAGGCATTGACGCTTCTTCACAGGATGGCGTTACAATCAAGAATATCACAGTGAAAAATTCCGCTGGAAATGGGATAATAGTTGACGATGAATGCCTGGTCGAGAACTGTATTGTATATGGGTGCGTGGGCGATGGTTTTCGAATTGATGAATATTCCACAATTAAGAACTGTCTATCCTACGATAATGGCGATGATGGATTTAATGATGAAGAAGAGTGTACTTATATCAACTGCACAGCGGCAAACAATGGTGGCAGTGGATTCTACTCTGAAGATGGAGAAGATACTTTAGTAAACTGTATAGCAGTGGGAAACAAAGACGATGGATTTGATATATGGCCTGATTCAGAAATCTTATACTCAAATTCTTGGGGCAACAGCGATAATCAGTATCAGCACACCCCCCCAGGAACTGGCTCCATATCAGTTGACCCAAAGTTTGTCGATGGCATAGACACTTTCTACCTTTCAACAAGTAGTCCATGCGTAGACAAGGGCTCAGAATCATCAGCTGCTCTTGGACTATATGAAAGATTTACAACAAGAACTGATGGCAAATGGGACACAGGCACAGTCGATATGGGATTCCACTATGCTTCCAATAGAGGCCCACCATCGAGCCTACCAATGGACAAGATACTAAAGATACTCAAAGAGAATCAAGAATAATTTTCTTCTATTTTTACATATTTTTTTAATATAAAAGTCCATAATAGTTAAATTTAAATATTGGTAACTATCATTATTCTTAACTTAGTGGTGATAATCATGAAAAAATTATATGCTATTGTTATATCCTTACTTTTTGTAGGGAGTTTATTTGGAATTGCCTCAGTTTTTGGGGCTCAGTTTACAAGCTTCGGCGCAAACAATTACAGAGTCTATGACGCACAGTACAACTGGATAGAAATAAAAGATACGGGGACAGAGATTACTGATTGGGGCGGAGACAGTGACGATGGCTCTGCTGAAATAGATATAGGTTTTGACTTTCCATTCTATGGTGAGAATTACAATAAACTCTATCTCTCAACAAACGGCCACATAGATTTTGTTGAAGGCCCTGGGAATGATAACTACAACGAGAGCCCTCCCCCTATTTATCAAATACCGACTGGAAGCAATTTCGATGAGGGATGGGGAGAAAATCCATTAATTGCATTTTTCTTCATTGATATGGATTTCGAGGAGGATTATGGAACAGGTTGTGGAACTGCTTATTACAAGAACTTTGGAGATTACTTTGTCATTGAGTACTATGAAGTGCCTATGTATTATAGCGCTGGTACTTCAGACAATCCAACTGCCGGGGAACATACCATGCAGGTGATACTCTACAAGAACGGTAATATCAAGATGCAGTACAAGAGCCTTACATACACAACTGGCTATGAAGGCTTCCGACCAGTTACAGGGCTTGACTATGACGATGTCACAGGCGTTTCATACGATGGACCAATAAGAAATGAACTTGCACTTTGGTATACTACAGGCGCAGATCCAGATCATAAGTCATTGCCAATGGCACAGATACTAAAGATTCTTATGGGAAACAAAAATAATTAATTCTATATTTTTTTATTCTCTTTATTAAAACTTTCAATCGTAGACATCTTCCCTGTGTCTAAACCTTAGAAGAAATATCTTATCCTCAATAAGCGCATATACTAATCTATATGAGGGGACATAGACAGACCTTTCACCTTTTAGATTTCTTCATTTCCTCTAAGAGCTCTATTGCCTCCATCTCTTTGTAGTCGCCCCTATCTATGCTGTCCCAGGCCTCCTTTATTCTTTTTAGGAGTACCTTCTCCTCTTCAGTTATTTTAGGATTAATCTTTTTCAAGATGATGAAGTTCTCTTCAGAAACGGCGGCTAGAAGATCGCCCTCCTTGATATCTAGATCGTCTCTAATATCTTTTGGGATGACGATCTGTCCCTTAGAGCTTACACGGGTGAACTCTTCTTTAGGAGTTAGGATAGTTTTAGTCATAAAGTAAGATTATCTTACCTATTTATATATTTTATGGTATAGCATCTTAGTTTCAAATAACCTTTTTCTCTCACTTTTAACCCACTAACTTTTTAAGATAATAACGCCCTTCTTAGACATGGCAGACCCAATTGGAGAAAAGATTGTTATTACCGTATTATCAGCCGATAGGCCCGGCATTGTGGCGGGGGTCACAAGGGTCTTGGCTGACCTAAACGTCAATATATTAGAGCTTAGCCAGACGGTCCTTGACGGCGTATTCTCGATGATAGCTATAGCTGATATCAAAACGTCAGGCTATGACTTCAAAAAGATAAAGAAGGACCTTGAAGACGAAGGGGCCAAACTTAACATAAACCTTCTTGTCCAGAGGAAGGAGATATTTGACAGGATGCACAGGGTTTGAAGTGTATGGTTACATCAGATGAGATCCTTGAGACAATCAAGATGGTAAAGGTCGAGCAGCTTGACATAAGGACTGTTACGCTCGGCATCAATTTATTGGACTGTGCCAAAAACGATGTGGGGCACACATGTGAGCGTATTACTGATAAGCTCCTTGATAAGGCGGGGGATTTTGTCGAGATAGTAAACAGCGTCCAGGAGGATTTTGGCATCCCCATAGTGAACAAGAGGATAGCTGTGACCCCAATCTCTCTCATAATAAATGCCCTCGGCATGCCGTCAAAGAAAGCAGCGGTAAAGATCGCAACAACTTTGGACGAGGCGGCTGAAGACTTAGGTATCAATTTCATCGGCGGATACACAGCTTTAGTGCACCGCGCCGCATCTTTAGGGGACAACATCTTGATTGAATCAATCCCTGAAGCAATGGAAGCGACTGAAAGGCTCTGCTCATCAGTTGTCGTCGCATCAACTCGTGATGGAATCAACATGGATGAAATACTCCGAATGGGAAGGATTATCAAAAAGACCTCTGAAGTATCAGACACTGGCTGCGCACGGCTAGTAGTACTCGCAAACGCGCCAGAGGATATCCCTTTCATGCCTGGTGCATACCATGGCATCGGGAACTCTGACGCAACAATAAACGTCGGTATAAGCGGACCAGGCGTCGTTAGAGCCGCGGTAGAAAAGACCGATGGTAACTTCACAGAGCTCTGCGACACGATAAAGAGAGTATCGTTTAAGATTGTCAGAGCCGGGGAATTAATAGGAGAGGAAGTCGCCAAAAGAATGAAGGTAGACTTCGGATCAATTGATCTGTCTCTTGCACCAACACCGGCAGTCGGGGATAGCGTTGCAAAGATAATAGAGGACATGGGTATCGAGCACTGCGGTGGGCCAGGCTCAACGTGTGCGCTAGCACTTCTAACTGACGCGGTGAAGAAAGGAGGCATTATGGCAAGCTCTCGTATCGGAGGGTACAGCGGCGCATTCATACCAGTATCAGAAGATCGGGGCATGATAGAGGTAGCAAAGGCAGGTCACATCAACATAGAAAAGCTAGAGGCCATGACATCGGTCTGCTCTGTGGGGCTAGACATGGTGCCAATTCCAGGGGATACCCCAGAAGAGGTTATCGCAGGGATAATAGCAGATCAGATGGCAATAGGTGTTTACAACAACAAGACCGTCGGCGCAAGGCTTGTCCCAATCAAGGGCAAGAAGGAAGGGGACTACGTTCACTTCGGAGGGCTTCTGGGTGAAGGGTCAATCATGCCAGTTAAAAAAATTGACTGCTCTAAATTCGTAAAGCGTGGCGGAAGGATACCGGCATCAGTCACAAGCTTCAGGAACTAATCTATTTTTTTTCTAATACTCATTACCAATGAGTAGATTTATATATAAGTACTCATTACTAATTAGTATGACTACCAAGGAAGTGCTGAGGCAGGTAGTAATAAAGCAAAAAAATGAATTAAATCTCCAGGAAAATACTGTAAGAAGGGAGATTCTCGACAGAATACTAGACTCTTTTTCCGATGAAAGAATCATAATCCTAACAGGGATGAGGAGATGTGGCAAATCCACTCTTTTAAAGCAGATAATGAGGAACAAATCCGGCTGGTGCTACATAAATTTTGAAGATGAGCGTTTAATAGACTTCAAAGCCCAGGAGTTTGAGGCGCTAAATGAAGTGCTAATCGAGTCATATGGTCCATCTATAATATACTTCTTTGATGAGATTCAGAATGTGGACAAGTTTGAAACCTTTCTTCGTAGATTACAGGACGAGGGAAAAAAGATTGTCATCACTGGCTCAAACGCATCATTAATGAGCAAGGAGTTTGGAACTAAATTAACAGGTAGATACAAATCATTTGAGGTGTATCCATTCTCATTCAGGGAGTTCTTGTCCTTCAAAAATATTACTTTTGCCAAGGATGATTCCTATATAATCCAAAAGAAGGTGAAGATGCAAACTCTTTTTCAAGAATATTTAGATTCCGGGGGGTTACCTGAATACCTTAAGAATCGAGACGAGGATTACATAAGAACATTATATGAAAACATACTCTACAAGGACATCATAGTACGTTACTCTATTAAAAAAGAGAAAATAACAAAAGAGCTTGTTAACATCCTTGCCACAAATGTGTCCTCGAAATTCACATACAACTCTCTTAAGAAAACACTTGGTATGGGAAACGCAATAACTGTGAAGGAATATATATCTTACTTAAGCAATTCTTACCTATTCTTTGAACTTTTGAAATTCTCCCATTCTTTAAGACGGCAGCTTAACTCTCCAAGGAAGATATACCTTGTCGATCAGGCATTCAACAAGGTCTGCGGAATAAATTTCACACCAAACAAAGGAAGGAATCTTGAAAATGCCGTTTTCATCGAATTAAAGCGAGATAAAAAGGATATCTACTACTATTCAAATAATAATGAGTGTGACTTTTTAGTAAAAGAAGGGAACAGCGTAACAAAAGCTATTCAGGTCTGCTACTTATTGGATGATACCAACAGAGACCGTGAAATAAATGGATTGAAAGACGCAATGGATGAGTTTATGATAAATGAAGGATTGATATTAACTCTTGAACAAACTGAAGAAATTGCTATAGATGATAAAATAATTAGAGTTCTTCCGGCATATAGGTGGATGATTGAAAAAGGGCTTTAAGGATCCCTGCGTCAGTTACAAGCTTTAGGAATTAAATTATTTCTTAAAGTATATAATTAGGTTTAAATATAAGCAATACCTATTGGTAACTAATACATGTGATTATTATGAAAAAAACAATTTCCTTATTAATAATCGGGATTTTTGCCATATCGCTTACGTGTGGCTGCTTAACAACTTCTTATGTTAGGATATATAATGACCATGTTGAAGGTTGTCAGACTAGGCCAATTATTTATGACACTAGCTTAGATTCAGGGTGCATGGCTTTATGTACTCTTAATCAAAATCCAGATTGTGAAACTGAATGCACTGCTGCAGTACCTACACAAGTGACGTTGCCTTACACCTTTTCTGTTCCAAGGTGCAGTCCAAACAACGCGAGGGAGGACTTTAAAAATGCTATCACATGCACTGACTACACAGGCTGCACACCCGGTCAGGAATGCAACGGTACACCATGCTCAAATTTCCTTTTGCCGAGTAATTATAGGTGCCAAGTTGTAGGTGAATCCTATCAACTTGGAATATACTATTCTGGCAGCGGCAATATAAATGTCAATGGAACATCCTTTGTAGCATCTAGCAGTCCTTTAAATGTTACATTTTTAGATAGGCCTGAGGAAGGTCCAGATGTCACTCCAAATTCAATCGTTGGCATCCCGTCATCTGTAACAATTACTGCTGATGGGCCATATGATGTCAGCATAATTTTATCTGGCGTCTGCTGTTACGAATGCAGAGTAAAATCAATACCGGCAGCAATCCTCTACCCAAATGTCGACATAGAAGCCTTCCAGATAGTCGGCGGGGATACAATAATTCAAGATGGAAAGGTCGTATCAAGCTTTAACATATCGCCTGGAACTCAACAGACAGAGATACAGATTGAAAACAGGGGATTCTTCACACAGAATGATGTGAGGGTTAGAGTTGATGGATTGCCAAAAGGAATTACTCTTGACCTAAATCCTGGGGTACAGAAGATAAAAGCCCACAAGATCGGGACCTACAAAGCAACATTCTCAGTGGACCCAGATGTTCCATCAGGCAGATACCCAGTTGTGATGACAGCATTTTCACTGAACGGGACATTTGACAGGATTATCGTTGAGATCGTCGTCCCATAAAATTCAATTTTTTTCTTCTTTATAGTTAATTTTAATAAAATTTTTAATTATCAAAGATTAAAAGCAAATATTTATATAGCCATTCGCCGTAAAAAATTATAGGCGATAATTATGAAGAAAATATTTGCTGTTTTAGTGACCTTGCTTTTTGTAGCAAGTGTTTTTGGAGTAGCACAGACGATGGCAGGATTAAATTATTCTTGCGATGACTACTACAGAATTAGCAGAACTTCAGCACACATTGGGGATATATTAACAATGTCTTCAGATATTGAAGCTACTGACGATATTAAAATTGATGCTAAATCATTAAAGGATATAAGTGATGACATTGAAGCTAAGGGGGGACTCCCATACCAGATAGGGCCTCTTGATTTAATCAATGTAGAGTACTTCGACGAAAACTGGGTCCTAATATATGGAGGATTTGCTCAAGAAAGTTACTGGAATGCACATCCAACTGATTACAATAAAATCAAATGGATACGATGGACATTTAGAGGGGCAAAACCAGGAGCAATTACATTAACTAATAAAGAATGTAATGAAGAAGTAACAATAACAGTAACACCAAAAGCTACACCAATGTCTGCATTCATGAAGATATTAGGCTTCGGTAAGAAAAAATAAATTTATTATTTTATTTTCTAAATCTTTCTAATTTTAACTTATTTTTGATTATTCAGTTATTTCCATCTTTTAAATAAATAATTAGCTCTATTATGCACTTTAAAAACTGTTATGAACTATGATGAACGATTAAAAACTACAATAAACTGTTATGAACGATTAAAAACTGTTCTGAACTATTATATAGCTCTAAATTGGAAATAAAGGCACAGAAAGCTTTAAATACTTAAAAAAACACTTTATTTTGTATGAAAAACTCAAAATACGTGGTATTGTTCATAGGAGTAGGGCTCCTATTAGGGATAATAGCCCCGGTACTGGCACAAAGTACCATTCACGATATTACTAACGTGTCCTTTGAAGAAGCGGGCGAGATCAAAGAATTAACTTCCAATAGCTCCACAATCGGTGAGAAGTTTATAGAAAAGGAAAATGCATTTTATGAAGCCATAGAAGGGATATTCATCCTTTATGGCGTTACGCCACAAACAGTTGAAAATTCAGAAGATAGTTTTTACGCTCTTGGCGATTATGAGTTCTATTTCGAGGAAAAAGAAGATGGCTACTACTTTACCGGTGCAGATGGCACCTCGTATTTCATAGATAGTGTAAACCTCCCTCAATCTGTCGATTCCCACTTACACCAGGTATCATTAACACTTGACAAAATTTCCCTGGCCATTGAAGAAGATAAGACTGGAAGGGCTTTTGGCCTTTTGACTTCCCTTCAGGCAAGAGTCAGAGTAACAGAAAGATACCTAGGAACTGACCCTAAAATGAAAGAGCTAAAGAACAAAAATCAGGCAAAACTACAGGAGAAGCTAGAAGAAAGAGAAAATAAAGACCAAGAAAAAGAAAACAAAAACGGCAATGGCAGTTCTAGCGGTGCGGCAAACAACAGTGCCGGAGGAAAGAAGTAAGGAGGTAAAAACATGAAAAAAGTAATTATAGTGTTAGTGGCGTTGATGCTCGTCTCTGCCACAGTTGTCTCTGCAGCAAACACTCAAGCTCAAGGGGCCAACGGTCAAAAAAACGGTGACAATAATGCGTCTGTAAATACAACAAAGAAAGATACAACTCCAACGCAGTACGCTTATCAGGTTAATACACAGACGCAACAACAAACTGCAAATCAGGGGGTAAACACAAGTATTCAAGTCCAACAGCAAATCAGATCCACAATCCAACAAAAGCAAGAGGAAGTAAACTCCACAATGCCAAACTCAACGCAAAATCAAAAGATGGCCCAAGTTGCAGTTCAGACAATGGAAGGAACTGCTTCTATGTTTGGCAAGTCAGAAGCAAACATCTCACAATTATCAAATGAAATCAAAAATTCATTTGAGATAACAACTAGGGCAGAAGAGAAGATCAGAGGCAGAAGCGGATTTGTTAAATTCCTTGTAGGCGGGGACAACGAAGCAGCAGGCCTCATAGCACAAGAGATCGTGAGAAATGAAAACAGGATCAGGGAACTAAACAGGCTTATAGAACAAAGTGATTTCGATCCCGAAACAAAGGCGATTCTCCAAGAGCAAGTTCAGAACATAGAACAAGAGCAATTGAGGCTTAAGCTATTAGCAGAAGAAGAAATTGAAAACAAGGGCATACTTGGCTGGATCTGGAAATAATTTTTCTTTTTCATTTCATTTTATTTACTTCATTTTATTTTTGAAATGGAATAAAATCAATTTGGAAATCAATTTTTTAATTTTGAATACCAAAAACTTTAAATAGTAAGAATGGATTCCATTATATGATACTATGCCAGCAAAATTTGAAGTGTATCAGGATTCAAAAAAGCAGTTTCGATTTAGACTGAAAGCAGCCAACGGGGAAATAGTAGCTACCGGTGAAGCATACACCACGAAGAGGGCATGCATGAATGGGATTGCAAGCATAAAGAAGAACGCCCCGATTGCAGAAGTAGTCGAAATTGAAAATAAGAAAAAATAAGCAATCTTAACCTAAATATAATTTTTCTTTTATAGATTTACTTATTTTTAAGTATCAGTAAAATTTTAATATAATGTTGTTTCATATTAAATTTCTTTTTTTAAAAAATAAAAATAAAAAATTAAAATCAATCTGTTTGAACGCATTCAATTGAATTTTGGAATGCGATTATGGATTGGTCTATTAGAGTTTTAGCAGCTGCATAGTCCCCAACATTATATTGGGCAATTGCCATGCTATAAAGGTCTGTTCCGTTAGTGTAGATGGCTTCACAGGGCAAGTCTGTGTCGCCTTCACTCATTTTTTCATACAATAGTGTTTTTGCAAGATTCTGATAGCTCTGGGCTTCATTTATCCTAGTTATCACATCTTTTGCTCCTTCAGGAATTGAACTACCTTCTACTAGTAACTCAATGATTTTTGAGTTGTCAGCTTCATTTGTCTCTTCCAGTATATTTTCTGGGTCAATGGTGCATTGGATTGAGTAAGTTCCTGGATATGGGAATATATACGGTATGGTATACTGCGGGGTAGAAGGGTTTACCATCCCAGAGATAGTTTCCTTTAATTCAGGTAAACCGTCGATTTTTTTGATTGTTATTTCGGCAGGATATGGGATTACAGCACTACTTGGTAGGCTAAATCCAAACTCAAATAAAAACATTGTGGGCTGTCCTACTAAGGGTGGTGTCATAACGATTATTTCTTTCATTGACAAATTTACTTGGCCAGGAACCTCTTCCACGGTTATTTTTTGTGTGGATATGTTGTTTGTCTCATCTGATTCATTTACTTTATTCTGGGGGTCAACTATGAATCTAAAGTCGTATGTACCGGGGGTTGTGAAAGAAAGTGTTACACCGATACTGACAGACTCCCCTGGATCAATAGTTTCTTCGTATAGATATGGCCCATAGGATCTGCTCCCAACTTCTACCCTATACTCCAAGTTTGATACACTCTTATTCCCGAGGTTTGTTACCATGGCAAAGGCTCTGCACTGCTCGCCCAAGTTACACTTTTGGATTAAAGTAATTTCTGTGAAAATATCAAAGAACGATTCAGGCTCTTGGATAACAGTATCGCATCCGCACTGCTCTATAGAGGTCTGTACACAGTTGCCTCCAGATCCACATACTCCAATGCATTTCCCCTCCACTCTGCTGTATCTGCACGGTAAGGTGTACCTGTCCTTGCTTAAGCATGCGCACGGGCTTGTGGCACCCGGGCCAGCTGTTCTTGTGCATTCATATCCTGTGTTACAACCACCAATACATGATTTTGTCTTTAGGTCCCAGTGGCATACATCAGTTCCTTCAGGCTCTGTAGGCTGTCCAGAAGGTGTTCCGTCAGCAGGCACGGGATCATCAGGCGGGTCTGGCGGCAACCTTGGGGGTGCAGGTATACCTGTAGGAGGCTCTCCAGGTGGCGGAGGTCTTCCGTCAGGTGGCGGCTCTCCAGGGGGAGGATCAGGCGGTCTGCCTGGCGGGTATGCAGGCGTCCATTTCCACCACCAAGTCCTCTTTGAGGGCAAGAGGGTATCGGAGGATATTTCTGGGTTTCTTGTGGATCCCTTTAGGTTCTCTTCAGGGTATATTAGGTCAACAGCGCTCCAGTTTCCGTCCCACCTTGAGTAGTACATATCCTGGTCTGAGGATTCCGACCAGAAGACCGCTATTGCGGCTCCGTTTTCAAGATATGAAACTGCAGGCCTCCAATCGTTTTTGCCTGTGTCGCCGACAGGTTTTGGCACAAACATATCCCCTTCGTAAGAAGAGTATATGCTTAACCCCGGATTTAGGTAAGAGTATACAGCCATTGAATAGTCGTAAGCATCACAGTCTACCTCAGGCATATAATGGCTTCCGATTATAGCTGGCTTTGACCAGTTAGCACCGTCCCACAAAGAGTAGAAAACATTCCAACTGTCCTCATTAAATGTCGCCCACACAGCTTTAACCCTTCCAAACTCAGAAATTCCACTTCGTGTAAGCGTGAAATTATAAAAGTCAACAACAGCAGGTTCACTCTGCCCAGGTATAGGGCCGGGTGTTGACCATGTAGCTCCATTGAATATTGAGTAGTAAACTCTAGGTATGCTTCCTTGGTAATCGGTCCATATTGCAACTGCATCCATTCCATAAAACTCTGAAACAAAAGTTATCTCTGGAAGCTGAGCCCACTTAAGAGTGTAGTTGTCTACAAGAGGCTTTCCTTCAGACCATTTGTTTCCATCAAATATTGAGTAATAAATTACCCTGCTCCCTTCCTCGTTTATGTGGACCCATACACTAATGGCTTTCCCGTCCCAGTTATAAGCTATGTCTGGATCCATATCCAACCCTTGTATGGCGGAAACAGGCAATTCACCTGTCCACTTAAGTGAGTCTGTTGACCACTGCGAATAGTAAATGTCGCCAGTTGCTTGATTTGACCAAACTGCAATCGCTTTTTTTGATGGGCCGAACTCCACGTTCGGATCAAAGTCATCCCCAATTTGCTCCGATATCCAGTGTGCAGGTGTTCCATTTGGAGTCCACCACTGTCTTTTATCATCATCCCACAGGGAGTAGTAAGCGTCCCAGTCTGCCCCTCTAACTGGGTCATCCACATAGTACTGCCACACAGCAATGGCATCAACGTTTGTGTCAACGGGGATATCTTTAGCTACAGAGCATCCCGATGATAGTAAAAGAGTTAATGAAATTATCGAAATTGCTATCTCTCTAATTTTTTTATTTAACTCTCTCATCTTCTCCCTCTTTTTGACAAATTTAAAACTAATTTGCCAATACTTATATGCTAAACATCTTTATCTATTTTTCTGTTATTTCAATAAATTTAGCATATATCAAAGTTATTTAATAAAAGAACAACTCAAGATTTCCTTAGATTGTAGTTGTTATTTTCTTTTCTAAACACTTTTTAGCTTCAAAATAAAAGTGGCACCATTTGGAGAGTTGTCTTCAAATGAAGCATAGCCCCCATACCTTTCGATTGTCTTTTTCACTATGTAAAGCCCAAGACCCATGCCTTGATTTTCACCGTAGCTTGCACCTTCCTCAAACATCCTGTCCTTTATTTTTTCATGGACACCTAGGCCGTTGTCTGAGATCTTAACGGTGCAACAGTCATCCCTCTTTTCTATTGAGATATCGATTTTGTCGGCCTTTCCATGTATAGATGCGTTTCCCATAATGTTGTTAAACACAGGCAACAATGCCTCATCGGCCAAAACTTTACATTCCCCACTAACCTTGAATCTTATCTCAGGAAAATTAACTATGGAATCTTTTATAATCTTATTAACATCGTATGGGGAAAGTTTTCCACCAGAAGAGAGTGCTGCCTCTAAATCCCTCATCTTGTTTACAAGCTCGATGCTTTTTTCAACGGCTTTGAGTGCCCTATTTTTTAGCGCCAAGTCTTTTGTCTTCATCATCTCCAAGGAGACCATTATAACAGATATGTTGTTTAGCATATCGTGTCTTAGGATTTTATTTAGTACCCTAAGTGCGTGATTTAGCTCTACTATCTTCTCCTCGCTTTGATGTTTTTGAGTTACATCGCTCATTAGATGGACGTATAGAAATTTATCCTCTACCTGAATCCTGCTTACAGTAACGTCATACCATTTCTTAGTAATCACATCATCGAAAAAAGTCTCTTCTCCAATCATGCCCTCCTTAATCTTTTTCATGGCACAGAACTCTGGAGGGCTAGATGCTCCGTGGAGGACTTCATAGCACTTTTTTCCAATTACATCTCCAAAATCATCCTTGACTTTTTTGTTTGTCATTAGGATGTTACATGATTCATCCAGCACCATAGCATAAATTTCTAGCTGATTGAATACCTCTTCCATTAGCATTTTTTTTTCTTTTTCCATTGGCTTACCCTTGTCTCAAACATAATAGAGTTATCCTAAAAATATAAATATTTTCTATATTTTGCTTCCATTTTTCCTCATATGATTGTCCGCATAATCAAAAGCCTTTTTTATTTTCTTGTTCTGTTTGCCCTTTTCTCTAACTAGCTCCTCAAAGCTATTTTGAGCGATATGCTCTTTTATTAGCTTCATCTCTTTCATGAATATGTTTAGGTTATGTATTGCAAGGTAGGCCTGTGGAACGCTTGTGGCGCCCAAAAAATCTTCCATCTTAAACTCCCTACATATGAAGCAATCGCATTTAGGAATGCTCCCCGTTTTTCTCATCTTGACCCTCTTCAAAGTCTCGGGATGGATGTACTCCTTGTAGACAGATGCAACAAGGTAGGTCCAGGAATCCATGGTCTCAACTCCCATATAGCTAAGCGCATAAAGCATCGGAAACCCGGTCACTCCGAATATGTGAAGTGGCTTTCCTCTATTCTTGGCATGGATCTCTGCCCGATGGATAATCTCAATTAGCGTCTTATAGTCATTTTTTCTCGGGACAAGAGATCCCATAGCATATCCGTCAAAACCGCTATTAAGATTTGAAAAATACCAGTCTATCTCCTTGTCTGAAAATCCATGAACGCAAGCGTATAGGAGCATATCTTCTCTCTTTTTGTTTTGAAGTACAAGGTTTGCGCTATCAATGCTTTTCTTTAGCATCTCCATGTAATCAGATCTTTCGACGTTTAGCGGCACAGGATAATCAAAGGTCGCAGCAACATCTGCTTTGAGATTTTCTTGGAATCTAAGGACATCAATTGGATCCCTATCTATCCCTTTCTTCATGGATTGGAATCCCCCTGAATCGACAAATATGGGCTTTTTCTCTGAAAAGATCCTGTGAAACCCGTCCCTGACCTTCTCCTCATACTTTGTGTTCCTGACATACTCTAAGGAAAATAGCGTTGCATCAGAAAGCTTCCAGGGAGGAGTTACCCTCTCCTCAATAAAGACGTCCCAGACGCCGTAGGTAAGCGCACATACAGGGAGCAGCGCAGGCGTTTTGATGTCCCCGTGGGCTGTCTTAATTTTAGGAATTGAGTCCATTAAATCCGAAAAGGTTTTAATTATAGAGCTTTTTATATCTTTTTAGTGAACATGATTGACATTGAAGAAAACCTAGAACTCCTATCTGATGAAGAGGGAGCATATGTCGGCAGGAAAAAAAGCACCTTTGAGAAGTACAAGGGCAAGGCCGCCCTATATTTAGGCAAGGTAAATGAGACAAGCAGGCAATGGCAGAACTATTTCAACAAAAAGGTGCTTTTAGACAGTATAAGCCCTCACGCAATATTTATCTGCGGTATGAGGGGTAGCGGTAAGTCATACACCCTTGGTGTCATTGTTGAAGAGATGGCAATGAAGAATGATGCCGTTGGTATACTGATAATTGACCCGATGGGCATATTCTGGAGTATGAAGCAAAAGAACAAGACGACTAGCGAGGGCGAGCTACTAGAGCGGTGGGGATTAAAACCAACGGGAATAAAGAACGTGAAGGTCTTTATTCCAAAAGGGTACGTCAACAAGGCGCCCAAAGAGACATGGGATGATGTTTTCAAGATCAAGCCTTCAGAGCTTAGGGTAGAGGATTGGTGTCTTACTTTTGATATCGAGCGGTTTGACACGATGGGCCTTTTAATTGAGAGGGTTATAGAAAAAACAAAGACAGGGTACAATACCTTTGACGAAAAGCATATCCGGGGGCTTGGCGACGACTACGATATTGAGGACATGATTAAGACAATCGAGAACGAATCTAGCATATCTTCTAGGGAAGGCGGATTTAAGGAGAACACTAGAAGGGCGCTAAATGCCAGGCTTACAGGTGCAATTCAGTGGGGCATATTTGATAAGAATGGGACAAGGCTAAATGACCTTTCAAAGAGGGGGCAGGTCTCTGTTATTGATGTTAGCTTTTTGGAGGATAATGTCAGGGCGCTTGTCGTTGGGCTTCTTTCTAGAAACATCTTGAACACAAGAAAAGTCATCTCAAGACAAGAAGCGATGGGCGATATCAATCTGATAGGAAATGTGCCCGTTACATGGCTCATGATTGATGAGGCGCACATACTCGTTCCAAGGGGTGGAAAAGTCACAGCAGCAACTGATAGCCTGATAGAGTATGTGAGGCAGGGAAGGCAGCCAGGATGCTCCATAGTCCTTGCCACACAACAGCCTTCGGCAATCGATTCAAGGATACTGTCCCAAGTTGATCTTTTAATATGCCACAAGTTGGTCTACCAGGATGATATAAAGGCCGTATTACAGAGGATGCCTTCAGAGATTCCTCACAAACTTTCTGACTTTAGGTTCATAAGGTCCCTTCCAATAGGAAGCGCCATAATAGGGGATAAGGAAGAGTCCACTTCAAGGGCTTTTTTAATCTCTGTCAGACCAAGGATAAGCCAGCACGAGGGAAGGGAAAGGCAGCCGCTCCTTGATATCGATCCAGATCTTATGAAGACAAATGTCAAGAATCTGATAATCGAAAAATATCGTCAGAAGAGGCCGCTATCAGAGATGGAGGAAGTTGTAAACATAGCAAACAAGGAGTACAAGCTAAACTTCTCATTTGAGGACATTATAGAAGAGCTTAGGATAGAGGGGGAGTTTGATGCGGTAGAGGAGATAGTATCAAAACCGGAGCCAAAGCCGGTAGTCCTTGATATACCCATGATTGACGAGGAGCCTCTTGAGGAAGTTGAAGTCATAGAGGATTATGAAAAGGATTATCCTGAAATAGAAGAGCCTCCATTTAAGGGCAGTATCAGGATAGCCCCAGTTATACCTCCTGAAGTAGGGTATGAGGAGATAAAGGAGATTGCAAATAAAAACAGGAAGAAGATATCTTTGAGGTCCGAGGATATAAAGGAAGTTGTTCCTATTTACTATCCGCTTCATATGGTATTTCTTGATTATATGCCGAAGAAGGGCAGTTACAAGAGCATGTCGTGCTTTTTTGATGGGATCACGGGGGAGCTTGTCATCTGGGATGGAAAGATTTCAAGAACAGTTGGATTTTCAGAAATTTATAAACTTAAACAGGAGGAAAAATGGTTTTTGGATTACCTTATTGATAGGGAGAATCCAACGCTCACAGCTATAAAAAAGGATACTGGGCTTACCCCTAGAAAGACCCATTCCTTAATATCAAGCCTCGAAGCAAAGGGGCTCATTGAGTACAAACAGAGCGGTAGCAATATCAATGTTAGGCCAAAAGTCAAATTTAAATTGGTCAGAGGATTTGAGGATAAAAAACTTAAAAAACTGGAGTTGTCTCCTAATAATATAGAGCTGTCCGGAAGGGTAATTGAATCACTCATAACTAAAAACGATGTGTCAAAAGGTATTGAAACTTTAGGAAACGCCAAAATCTGGAGGACTGAGGAAGTATACCTTCCTTACTGGCTTGTCGTTTACAAGAACTCAAAAGGAAAGGAGAGGCGGGAGGTCTTTGACGCATTCAAGGGTAAAAAGGAAGACAGTATTCGTGACATAGTATTGATGAGGGTATGATTATGCAGATTGAAATCGATGGCAATAAAATTCAGGCAGAGGATAGGGCCACATTAAATCAAATTTTTTCTGATAACAATATTTCTTACCAAAAGGGAACTACAATAGGGATAATAAAGAAGGAGACCGAGAAGTCCTCCTACCTTGATGAGTTCCTTGTTAATACCAACAAAGGCTCATTTGTCATAAAGGTAAAAGACAATGAAGAAGGCAAGGTATTCAAAAAAATATCAAAAGAGTTTGAAGAAAAGACCGTCAGGTGGAAGACCTCCACACTTGTAGCGATAGGTTCTGTTTCTACAAACTTGACCCCTACAAAGCAAGAGAAAATATACAATCCATGGGATGTTTTTTTCATACTGGCTGGATTTGACAGCAACACAACATACATCGGCCTTTGTAAGAAAATACAGAAAGGGGACTACGGCACAAAGAACATATTTGGTAAGATTACCCAAGGCAGGCATGTTTTGTCCATCATTGAAGAGGGCGACCAAATATTATCCATTGAGCCTGTCGAAGTTTTTACAGTTGAAAAAGATTTTGAAACAACAACTGATCTCTCATACAAACTAAAGGATGGGGAGAGGGTATTCACACATATAACAATCAAAATTAACGATAATACCCCTATGGCGATGGAGCACATATTTTCACTTACTAAAGATGGGGTTATTGCCATCGATGAAGTTAATGAATCTTATGTGGCTTCACAAGGACTTATGGGATTTGACGTACAAACTGAGAACTCAAACCTAAGAAAGAAGAACTCAATTTCTGTGAGGACTGAAGGCAAGAGTACTGGTGTTGTTTACATATATAAAAAGGAAAGGATCACAACACCAAATCACTCTGTTTGCGGCATGATTGATTCTGGCTCTGAATTAATTGAGATGTTAAAAAGTGGAGACAAAATTGCAGTTAAGACATCGCCCCAAAGTCTTTCCTTCCTTGGACTTACACAGAAAGTTGCAGAGGGTAGGTTAAGTTCAGAATCAATTAAACAGGAAAGGACAGGGGATAAATCTGATGAGGCGATTATTGTAGAACAGGAGCCGCCCTACACTGCAGAAGTCCTAAAAAATAAATCGGCCAAAACTTTAGGGATTGATAAAAATAACATAATTGAAGTTGAGCTATACGAAGACAAAGCTCCAAGCACTGTAAAATATTTCAGGAAGATTACAGGCCTTATCAACAAACCGATTGGAAAACTTGACATTCAGTTTGCACATCCAAGCGTCTCTCTCGTTGCGTTTGAAGGGGGTAGCATTGAGGCTGCCGGACTGACACCAGAAAACTCTCCTGTTGGGACGTCAAACAGAGGGGACATAGGGATTACAAATATGTCAAGACAGCACAAGGGGCTAATAGGTGTTAGATTGAAGGATGACAAGTTGTATGGCCCTACCGGGGAGGAGTTTGACGGCACAAATATTGTCGGGAGAATTGATCTTGACAAGGTAAAGATTGATTTTAACAAGGAAAAGTCAATTTACATAAAGGAAATAAAAAAATAACGTTTTTTGCCGATATAACATTTCACTAATACCGAAATATTTATATATATTTTATTTTCCATCTAATATATTACACTGATTGCATCTCTTTTATCTGTAGTAAGTCGTGTTTGTTAGAGGAGGAATTTAATGAAGCCAAGTAAATCTGTAGGTATTGTTGGCTATGGTGCTTATGTCCCAAAATATAGGATACAAAGCACGGAAATTGCAAGAGTTTGGGGAAATGATCCAAATCTTGTACCAATAAGAGAAAAGTCAGTTCCAGGAGCTGATGAGGACTCAGTAACTATAGCCATTGAAATAGCCAGAAATGCCCTTTTGAGGGCGGGAATAGATCCAAAAGAGCTGAGATCAGTATGGGTCGGAACTGAATCCAAACCTTATGCTGTAAAACCGACTTCTACTATAGTGGCTGAGGCAATAGCAGCTACACCTTTTGTTAATGCAGCAGACTGGGAGTTTGCGTGCAAGGCTGGGAGTGAAACAATCCAGGCATGCATAGCATATGTTGGCTCTGGCATGGCAAAGTATGCCCTTGGCATAGGTGTAGATACCGCTCAAGGCGCGCCAAGTGATGCACTTGAATACACTGCCGCAGCCGGAGGGGCAGGATACATAATAGGAAGCGCAAAGGAAAGTCTTGCAGTATTAGAAGGTTCATTGTCATATGTAACTGACACCCCAGATTTTTGGAGAAGGCAACATGAGCACTACCCCAAGCATGGGAACAGGTTCACAGGTGAGCCTTCGTACTTTAAGCATGTCATTAGCGCTTCAAAGGCGTTGATGGAAGAGCTTGGAACAAAACCTGATGATTACGATTATGCTATCTTTCACCAGCCAAACAGAAAGTTCCCACTTGAAGCTGCAAAAATACTTGGTTTTACCAAAGAAAAGGTGATTGACGGATTAATTTCACCTTACATAGGTAACACTTACGCCGGCTCCGCACTTTTAGGGCTTGCTGCAGTTCTTGACAAGGCTAAAGAAGGGGACAGGATATTTTGTACCTCTTACGGTTCTGGTGCGGGAAGCGATTCATTTTCACTTAAGGTTACAGATAAACTTGCTGAAAGAAAAGGAAAAGCGCCTTCAGTCAAATCTTACATCGAAAGAAGAGAAGAGATAGACTACGCACATTATGCAAGGTATAGAAAGAAGATAAGGATGTGATCAAATGGACGATAATGTTGCCGTAATTGGAGTTGGCCTAGGAAAAGTTGGTGAGCTATGGGATAAATCTCTTAGGGACCTTGCACTAGAGTCTATATGGATGGCTTTTGACGATAGCGGTATAGATAAAGTTGATGCACTTTACGTTGGAAACATGTCCTCTGGACCTTTCGTAGAGCAGGAGCACCTTGGCGCCTTGATTGCAGATTTTGCTGGGCTTGGGCCTATACCTGCTGTTAAGGTTGAGGCCGCATGCGGATCTGGAGGGGCAGCTTTCATTGAGGGCTACATGGCCGTAAAGTCAGGATTATACGATTATGTGCTTGTCACAGGCGTTGAAAAGATGACGGATGTCTTACCATCAAAGACAACCTCAATTCTTGCAAATGCATCAGACAGGGATTACGAGGCTTTTCACGGGGTTTCCTTTGTAGCCCTAAATGCCCTTGTAATGAAGAGGTATATGTATGAATTTAATGTAAAGAGGGAAGACCTTTCATTATTCCCAGTTATATCCCACAAGAACGCGCCTTTCAGCAAGCACGCTATGTATCGGAAGGAGATCTCCCTTGAAGCTGTAATAAACTCTCCAATAATAGCCGATCCACTGACACTTATGGACTGTGCCCCGATATGTGACGGCTCGGCATCTGTAATCCTGTGCTCTGAGAAGAAGGCAAGGGAATTTACTGATACCCCCATTATTGTATCTGGCGTGGGGCTCGCAACAGACACACTAGGCGTTCACGATAGAAAGCACATCACAACTCTTACTGCAGCATCTGATGCAAGTAGGAAAGCCTACAAGATGGCTGGCGTTACGCCAAAAGACATTGACATTGCAGAAATTCACGATGCCTTTTCTATAATGAGTGCACTATCAATAGAGGATATGGGATTTGCCAAGAAAGGGGAAGGTACAAAAATGGCATCGGAAGGGCAGCATTATATCGGTGGAGAGCTCCCAATTAATCTTTATGGTGGCCTTAAGGCAAGGGGACATCCCGTCGGCGCCACAGGCGTATACCAGATTGGAGAGCTAGTTTCTAGTCTTAGAGGCGATGGCAGGGTAGACGCCGAAAGAGGCTTGGCAGAAAATATAGGCGGCAGCGGAGCGACAGTATCTGTAGCCGTTCTTGAGAGGGGTGATTAAGATGGATGTACCAAGGCATTGGCGAGAGCAAGTTAGGAGATACCGGCTTGTCGGGTCAAAATGTAAGGATTGCGAAAAATTATCGTTTCCTTTTAGGAAAGTGTGCCCTTCATGCAGGAGCAGAAACTGCGAGGATTATTCATTTATCGGAAGGGGCAAAATTATCTCTTTCACAAATATAAACAATCCTCCTAAGGAACACAAGTATAACTTACCATTTGCAGCCGCACTGATTGAACTTATGGAAGGGCCAGTTATAACTGCACAGATAACTGATGCAAGAGCAGAAGAGCTTGAGATTGGCATGGAAGTTGAGATGGTCACAAGGAAGATAATGGAGTATAATGACAATGGATTATTGTGCTATGGTTACAAGTTCAGGCCAATAGTTGAATATGCACACCCATGAGATGTTCAGATGGAAAAAGAAGAGATTTTAAACAAGGTAATTGGCGGCGAGATAAAGATATACCAGATTGAAAAGTTTGCAAAAAATCCAAAAGAAGCAGTAGAAATAAGAAGAGAGGCTATCCAAAAAATTAGAAAGGTTTCTCTTGATTCAATTGGCAAATATTCCCTAGATCCGAATAATCTTTTTGGAACAAACATTGAAAACATGATTGGAGCCGTCCAAGTACCAATGGGTGTTATTGGACCTTTGAAGGTCAACGGAAAATATGCGAATGGTGAATTCTATGTCCCAATGGCAACATCCGAGGGGGCCCTTCTTGCAAGTGCCAATAGAGGAGCTTCAGTTATCACTGAATCTGGAGGGGCAATAACAACAATCTTTAGAGATGGGATGACAAGGGCACCCGTCCTAAAATTAAGCTCATCAACTGATTTTTACAAGATAACTGATTACATTGACAATAACTTTGAAGAAATCAAAAAAGAAGCTGAAAAAGATTCAAGGTTCAGAAAACTTCAGAAGATAGTCCCTTACCTTGTGGGGAGAAATCTTTTCTTGAGATTTGTCTATGATACCGGGGACTCAATGGGAATGAATGGCGTAACAATCGGGACAGATTCAGCATTGAAGCTTATTGAAGATAAATTCCCTGACGTAACAAGCGTTTCACTATCTGGAAACCTTTGTACCGACAAAAAATCCTCGGCGATAAATCTGATCGAAGGAAGGGGAAAAAGTATTACAGCTGAAGTTGTCATCCCTCATGAAGTAATACAGAAAAAACTAAAGACCAATTCAAATACTTTGATTGATGTAAATTATAGAAAGAATCTCTTAGGTTCAGCGCAGGCTGGATCCTATGGATTTAATGCTCATTTTGCAAATATTATCGCAGCTATATTTTTGGCCACAGGCCAAGACATTGCCCAGGTAGTAGAGGGTAGCCAAGGATTCACAACGATTGAAGAAGACAAAAATGGCGTTTACTTTGCAGTGACTATCCCATCCCTTGAAGTCGCTACTGTAGGCGGCGGAACTAAGATTGAGACTCAGAAAGAAGCTCTTAGCATACTTGGGATTTCTGGAGGGGGAAAAAATAGCGGAGACAACTCCAAGGCATTATCTGAGATATGCGCTGCTACGGTACTGGCAGGTGAGATATCGTTAATTGGAGCTCTTTCAGCAAGGCATCTTGCAAAGGCCCACATAGAATATGGGCGATAAAGTTTTAATTTATTGGACAAATGTCTTATTATTTTTATTTGTTAAGTTAGAATAATCATTTTAATGATAAACTTTATAAAAGATTTATTTTTCTTTTTTACATTATTATGGTGAGTTCTTGATTCATATCAACACAAACTACTGCAAAGGATGTCTTTTGTGCTTGGAATACTGCCCTCAAAAAGTATATGTCAAGTCTGAAAAACTTAGTAAAAAGAGTGTATTCCCGCCTGAAGTAAAGTACCCTGAAAAATGTGTTAAGTGCCATTTATGTGAATTGATGTGCCCTGACTTTGCAATTATTGTGGAGGATAAAGATGACAAATGATGTTATTAGGCTCTTAGGCAAGAAGAACCTTTTCATACAGGGTGACGAAGCTGCAGTTTATGGGGCATTAATTGCAGACTGTAGGTTTTTTGCAGGTTACCCTATTACCCCTGCAACTGAAGTTGCAGAGGGAATGGCAACATGGATGCCAAGGCTTGGCGGAGTATACGTTCAAATGGAAGATGAAATAGCAAGTATTGCTGCAGTAATAGGGGCATCATGCACAGGGGTAAAGTCAATGACCGCAACTAGCGGGCCTGGATTTTCATTGATGCAGGAGTGTATAGGATATGCATGCATGGCAGAAATACCCTGCGTCATTGTTGATGTACAGAGAGGGGGCCCAAGTACGGGTCAACCTACAGAGGCAGCACAAGGAGATGTGATGCAAGCTATGTGGGGACCACACGGGGATCATCAAGTAATCGCTCTCGCCCCAAAATCAGTCCAGGAAACTCTTGATTTAACGATTGAGGCGTTTAACCTTTCTGAAGATTATAGAGTTCCTGTCATTCTTCTACTGGATGCTGAAATAGGTCATATGAGGGAAAAAGTTGTGATACCTGAAGTCACAACTGTCAAGGTCGATGAAAGAGTTCGTGCTACAATAGGTCCTGACAAATACAGACCTTATAGAACAGGATTTACAAGACCTTCAAAAGTCCCAGAATTTGCTCCTTTTGGCTCAGGCTATAGGACCTATGTCACAGGGCTTACCCATGATAAGAGGGGTTTTCCTGTAACTACATCTGCAGAAGTTCATGAAGAGCTTGTAAGGAGATTAATAGAAAAAGTCCAGGATGATGTTGATATTATATGGTATTATGAAGATTCATTTTTAGATGATGCTGAAATAATTGTCGTTTCATACGGCACAACTTCAAGGCCCGCAGAAAGTGCTGTCAAGATGGCCAGAAAGAATGGGGTAAAAGTTGGCCACATAAGGCTTATTACAATTTGGCCTTTTCATTACGAAAAGATGAAAGAGCTTTTGAAAAATGCACATACCGTAATTGTTCCGGAGATGAACCTTGGTCAGATGATTCATCCTATTAGAGAGGCTTCTGGAAAAGACACTAAGGTTATATCCGCGCCAAAGATAGGCGGGGCAATACATACACCCTATGAAATTCTTAAATTTATAGAGGGGGATAAAGATTGAGCTTTGTTTCTAATGATATAATAATAGAGAAATACCTTAGGAAGGATATGCTCCCTACAATATTTTGCACCGGTTGCGGAATTGGCAGTGTAATGAATTTTTCCCTTCGTGCAATCCATGACCTAAATATAGACATGAATAAGACTGTTTTTGTGTCTGGCATTGGATGCTCATCTAGGGTTCCCGGGTATATCTATTCAGATGGCCTACATTCCTTACATGGTAGGGCAATTGCATACGCTACAGGTGTGAAGCTTGCAAATCCCGAATTAAAAGTTATAGTATTTACTGGCGATGGGGACTGTGGAGCTATAGGGGGAAATCACTTTCTTCATGCAATAAGGAGAAACATTGACATAACTGTAATCTCAATCAACAATTTCATTTATGGGATGACGGGGGGGCAAGTTGCACCAACAACTCCACTTAATTCAAGGACAACAACAACGCCCTATGGAAATATAGAGTACCCTATTGATCTTTCGATGATGGCAAAGGTGATTGGTGCCCCATATGTTGCAAGGTGGACTACCGCGCATCCAGTTCAATGTATAGGCTCAATAAAAAAGGCACTTCAAAAAACAGGATTCTCATTTGTTGAAATTTTATCTCCATGCCCAACATCATATGGAAGATTAAACAAAATGGGGACTACACTTGATATGACAAAACATTTTAAGGAATCCACTATTAATATCAAGCTTTACGAAAAAATGTTGACAGAAGGCAAAACAACTGATAAGATGGTAATAGGTGAGTTTGTGGACATTGAAAAAGAGGATTTTAACACTAAATATAAAAAATTTTGCGGTGAATTAAAATGAAAGCTGGTATAAGGATAAGTGGATTTGGCGGGCAAGGGATAATTTTGTCAGGTGTTATCGTAGGCAAGGCCGCAGTTTTCGATGGGTATAATGCTGTTCAAACTCAATCTTACGGGCCAGAGGCAAGAGGGGGATCCACTCGCTCTGAAGTAGTTGTCTCTGATGAGGAGATTGACTACCCAAAGGTTGAATCCGCCTCAATCTCTCTAATTCTGAGTCAAGAGGCTTTCAATAAATATGCTTTAAGGACAAAAAGAGAAGGTGTCATAATATACGATCCAGAATTGATTCCAGACAATAAAATTGAGGGCGACTTCAAGCTAGCCGAAATAAATGCAACTAGAATAGCATCAGAGCTTGGTACAAAGATTGTTGCAAATATCGTTATGCTTGGCGCATTCAGTAATATTTGTAGCCTTATATCAAAGGATTCCATGATAGACTCGATTAAGGACAGCATACCAAAAATGCTTGATTTAAATCTAAATGCTTTTGAGGCAGGCATGGAAAAAGTTAAATTAATAAATAAAAATTGACAATTACAATTATTAATTAATTAAATTCCATTTTTTTTAGATTAATTATTTTATAATATTAATAATTGATATAATAAATATCAAGCAAAACCTTTTAAATATTATTTTAAGATACCCTACTATATCTTTTATCGGTGATCCAGATGTCAAAGTTGATTGATAAAACTAAATCAATATGTCCCGTTTGCTTTAGTGTCATTAATGCAGATATTATTGAAGACAAGGGCAAGGTACTTATAAAAAAGAGCTGCCAAGAGCATGGTAATTTTGAAGATATTTATTGGTCAGATTATGAAATGTTCAAAAATGCAAAAAAATATCATGTTGATGGCCCAAAACTAGAAAATCCGAACACAGAAGTAAAAAAAGGATGCCCATATGACTGTGGACTTTGTTCAGACCATTTTACACCCACGGTCTTATGTAACATAGATGTCACAAACAGATGTAACATGAAATGTCCAATATGTTTTGCTAATGCTCAGACCGCGGGCTATGTTCTTGAACCTTCAAAAGAAGAACTAATTAAAATGATGAAACTGGTCAGGGATGAAAAACCTGTGCCATGCATGGTCGTTCAATTTGCGGGAGGAGAGCCAACAGTTAGGGATGACCTGCCAGAAATTGTGGAAGAAGCAAAAAAATTAGGATTCACACTTGCGCAGGTTGCGACAAATGGAGTAAGGCTTGCAAAGGATCTAGACTTTTGTAAGGAACTTAGACAAAAGGGCCTTAATACTATTTATTTACAGTTTGATGGAGTAACCGAGAAACCATATATAGCCGCAAGGGGTTTTAACGCCCTTCCAATAAAACTTCAAGCTTTTGAAAATTTCCGAAAATCAGGTTTAACAAGCGTTGTTTTAGTACCAACTTTAGTTAAGACCATAAACGATGATCAAGTTGGGGATATAATACGCTTTGGAGCCAATAATCTTGATATAATAAGAGGCATAAACTTCCAGCCTGTTTCTTTTGCAGGCAGGATCGATAAGGAAGACCTTGAGAAAATGAGGATCACAATACCTGATTTTGTTAAATTGGTAGAGGAGCAGACAAATGGAGAGATATTGGCAGAGGATTTCTATTCCCCCCCAAGTGTCAATGCATTTTCAAATTTCATTGAAGCTTGGAGAAAAACACCTCAAGTTAGATTCACCTGTCATGAGCATTGTGGCGTTGCTACATATGTCTTTATCGATAACGGGAAACTAACACCAATCACACATTTTATAGACGTTGAAGGGTTCTTTGGATTGCTAAATGACCTAACAGAAAAAGTAGAAGGTGGAGGAAAGATTAGTAAAACCCTAGCCGTTGCAAAGATAACAAAAGAATTGCCTCACTTAATTAACATGAAGAATAAACCAAAAAATCTTAATATAAAGAAACTATTGCTGAGCGTTATTAAGGAAGGTGACGTTGATGCGTTGGCAGACTTTAGCTATAAAACATTGTTGATTGGCTGCATGCACTTCCAAGATCCCTATAACTTTGATGTTGAAAGGGTGAAAAGATGTGCAATACACTATGCAGTTCCAGGGGGCAAAGTCATTCCCTTCTGTACCTATAATAGCATTCATAGGGAGAAAATAGAGAAACAATACGCCATACCTCTAGATGAATGGGAAAAACAACACAAAGAAAAGAGTCTACAGGCACATAGGAATCTCAAATCCCTATCATTCCCTTCAAAAAAATAATATTTTCTTTATCCCCTCTTTTTTCATTCACGGGGGTTTCCATTATCATTGGAATTTTTTTTAGATGTTCATGATTTACTATAGCCTTAAAACCTCGGGGGCCAATCTTTCCAAGCCCTATATGCTCATGGCGATCTTTTTTTGAATTTAATTCACCTTGAGAGTCGTTAAGATGTAATAGTTTTAGGTTTTCTATTCCAACTATTTTATCAAAACTAGAGAAGGTATTCTCAACTGATTCTTCTTTCGATATGTCATACCCTGAAGTGAAAAGATGGCAGGTGTCAAGTGTTATCCCACATTTAAAATCAGTATTTTCAAGTAAAAATTTAAGTTCTTCAAAAGTTGACCCCAAAACTGAGCCGCTACCCGAAGTATTCTCAAAGAGGAGTGTAACACCTTCTACATACTCCTTTATTGAGTTAAGCGATTTACAAATTTGCATTAACCCAGCATCTTTACTTTGGCCTTTATGTGCACCTGGATGTATATTCAAAAACTTTAGCCCTAATCTGTTACAAGATATAAACTCTTTTTTAATAGAGTCAATCGATTTATCCAACATCTTTGGGTCTTCAGACGCCAGATTTGGTAGATATGAGTTGTGTACTACTATTGGCTTAACATCATTTTTATCGTACATGGCTTTGAATAGATTTCCAACATCTTTTGATACTATGTTAAATGCCCAACTCCGCGGAGAATGAGTAAAGATTTGGCAACAGTTTGCATCAACTGACCTTGCGTTATCAAAGACTTTTAGAAATCCTTGAGCAACAGATACGTGAAAGCCTATTCTGTGCATAAAAATAGTAAATTAATATTTATTATTTATTTTCTATTTCTTCTAAGATTCTCATACCTTTTGTAAAGGATGGCATTCCAGACAATAGCAATACCACCTTTAAAACATCTGCTATTTCGTCAGAGGTAACCCCTAATTCTTTAATTGCGGACCTCATCTGCTTTTCAGTGGCACTCTGGTCACACCTAGAAGCAGCTATCCCAATTGCTATAAGCTTCTGTGTTTTGTAGTCTAAGGCTTTTCCCGTATAAACTGCTTCATTTAGTTTTATAATTACCTCGTAGACCTCTGGATATTCAGTCCTTATTTTTTTCATTCCTCTTCCATAGAATACTTCTTCTTTCATTTTATCACCAAAACAATAGTATTGCCTATACTTAAAAGAATTTCTATAAGTTAATTCTTTTAAGGTCAATGGCTCCCTCGGGGCACTGCTCATGGCAACAATAACACTTTATGCATTTACCGTGGTCTATTTTTGCCGAAATTTTATCTAGAGTAATTGCTTTCTCAGGACAGCTTCTTACACAGACCCCACACCTTATACATTTTTGTTTTACGACATTTGGTTTTTGAACAAAAAGTTTTCGATATATTGGAGAAACGATTTTATTGTAAACATATATTATTTCTATTGAACTTTTTCCGTGGAAGGTTTTGGGAAGCACAAAATCAGGCACCTTTACTTGATCCCCCACCACTTTATATGAACCTTTCGTGACATTATTTTCTAAGCCGACTTTTAGGTAGGGGATAGAATTTGGGGATAATCCAATAATATCGGATAAAACAAGATCTAGTGAGAAAGGATCCTTTGAACCAAGTATAACTCCAGTATTCCTCGGGGTTCCATTCAATGCTGGCCCATCACCTTCCAGTGATATTACCCCGTCCATTATATTAAGGGCAGGGTTAGTTATATTCAAGATGTCTATAAGCGCTTTAGAAAAGTCTTCTATATCTTTAAATCTAGAATGGTAAGCAGTTTTTTCAATTCCAGGCACCGCACCAAACATATTTTTTACTGCACCTGTAATAAAAGTAAGGGAGTGAGTCTTCATCTTTGGTAAATTTATGATTACATCTGAATCAGCAAGTTTTGTTAGGATTCTTACTTTTTTCAATAACAAGCCATTTTTTATTCCAACTACCTTTGAAGAGGTATCAAAGTTCAAATACTCCCTATAATCTTTGAATGTTTCCCAATACCCAGTTGATTTATACATATGTTTAAGCGAATGTTTGTTAAACGGTATGCCGCTTCCAGGGCTGTCTATCACAAAAGGCTCTGCACCGGCTTCAATGACTCTTTTGAAAATTTCGAAAGTGAACAATGGGTGAGTTACAATCCCTTTTGAGGGCGAAGAATAAACAATGAAGTTCGGCTTTAGTGCAACTTTATCCCCTTTTTTTAAAAACCTCTCGATACCGCCCAAATCTCTTAGGAGTTTATCTATGGCCTCTGGGAGACTTTCTTTATAGTCTAGGGATTTTCTAACAGATACTATTTCGGTCATTTTTTCATCAGATAAGAAATTCCTTCAATCAATAGATCAGTGATTACACTTTCAACTTCTTTTTCAGCTGACTTTTTAGGAGGGCACTCCATCTCAGAAGCTTTTCTAAGTATTTTCTTACTTTGGGAATCCTCATAAATAAATAGTAAGACGCCTAACAAAAGCACTATAACTCCTGCAATAATAAGAATTATAGAGAATCCAAATCCAACTAAGAATAGAAACATAGATGATAAGAAAAGTGTAAAGAACAGAATAATTCCATCTTCTCTCTTTTTTCTTGCATCTTCCAATAATCTTTTGTGTTTAAGGGTATGATAGTCTATTTCCATTAAATCACTTTTAGTCCGGGGAATCTTTTTAGGATCATTCCTTCGGTTTGGAATATCCTGTTGTAATCCAAAAATCTCTTTGCGGATAAAAGTCTTTCCTTGTTCTCTGCATAAAGCTCTACTATGACATCATCCTTTTCAACTCTATCGCCCACCTTATAATTTAACAAAAGACCCGCGCCTTTATCAAAAGGAGCGCCAAGAATCTTTGCAACTTTGACGATAGTATTGTTATCAACCTTAGTTATGTACCCCGAATCTTCTGACAATATACTCTCAGTAAATTTACCTATAGGTATCTCCTCTGGCGTTATATCTGAATTTCCTCCCTGTGCCGCTATAATCTCTCTAAATTTCTCCAAAGCCTTACCACTTTCAAGAATTTCCCTAGCCATTTCTTTACCCTTACCTACTTGAGCCTTCTTTCCAAGTTCAAGGAGTATACCTGCAAGTCCAATTGCTTTTTCAGTTAGGCTGCCACTTTGTTTTTTTTCTAATGCAAGCAAAGCTTCCCTTACTTCAAGAGCTGGGCCAACGGCATTTCCAATTGGCTGACCACCATATGTGACTGCTACTTCCACATGCATCCCAAGAGCAGACCCAAGTTCTGTAAAATTAGATGCAAGCTTTCTTGCATTCTCCCATGTATTAATCTTGGTTCCTTCCCCCATAGGTATGTCAATCAAAAGGAACTCTGCCCCCATCGCATATTTTTTACTTAAAACACTTGCAAGTATAATCGGTTCAGGATCAATATGAAGCCTTCTTTCAACTTCGACTATCTTTTCATCAGCTGGAGATAAATTTAAAACACCGCTCCAGGCAAGACATCCTCCTGTTGTTTTGACAATCTCCTTTAATTTATCGGGAGAAAACTCAACAGGTGAGATTACCTCTACAACATCTGCTGTTCCTGCAGGTGATGTTATAGCCCTTGAAGATGTTTTTGGGATATAGAGGCCAGAAGACGCTACTATGGGGATTGTCAGAAGAGCAGTTTTGTTACCTGGAACTCCCCCTATGCTATGAACATCCATAATTGGGCTTTTATCAAATCTTATCATTGTCCCTGTTTCTGCCATAGCTCTTGTGAGGTATTCTATTTCTTTTGTTGATGTTCCAAGAATCTGGGTTGTAGTGAGGAAACTAGATATTATAACATTATCAATATTGCCATTTATTATTCCGCCAACAAACTTTGTTATCTCTTCTTTTGTTAGTATTTTTCCCTCGAGTTTCTTTTTTGATATATGTGTAAGTTCCTCATTTACATCAGGAAAAATCTCAACAACTTCATTTTCAATATGATTATAACGTTTAGATTTTTCTATTGGAACTCCGATAAATCCTTCCTCTATGAGATTTTTTGTCAAAACAGCAGATGATGAATATGAATAGTCTGACTTTCTAATAATAACCTTTTCTCCAGGGTCAATTCTTTCCTTTATCGCATCCTTAACGTTTAAAAAAACAATATCCTGATTTTCCTGGATGTCGAGATACTTTATTTTAAGCTCCATAATAGCTATAATGTAAAAGTTTATTAAAAGAGTTACGATTTTCTTATATATTCCAAATAAGCATTAAGGGACGGCGATAAACCCTTTTCTTTGGATATTCTCTTTATATCTCCAAGTATGCCCGAACCATACTGAAGGGCTTTCTTTTTGCGATTTACGATCTCACTTGGCGCCCCAAGGTCTAAAGCAACTTCTCTAAGCAAGTGCTTTCTTAAATTATCATTTGAATCTTTTAGGTTTGCCCCCCTTTCAATTTCCATACTGATTTTTTTTACTTGTCCGTCTAAAAATGGAGACGAAAACTTTATACCAAAGTTTCCAAAGATTTTGCATTCTCTTCTTGAAAGTACATCTTCCAATTCAGCTACGTCTTTGTTTCTTAATCTTGTTGGGTCTTCTCCTTCGCACAAGGCCCTCCTATATTTATCATAACCAAAAAATAATTCATCCGCACCTTGACCAGAAAGGCAAATATCAAAGGAATCTTCACTTATCCTTTTGGCAATAAGATAAAAGGTAGAACCTATTAATATATCAAGACTATTTTGCCCCCCGATTAGTTTCAATGTTTCTTCTATCCCTTTTATTATCTCTTTATCCGATAAATCAATTATTTTAAGGGGGCATTCTAAAAATTCTGAGGCAATTTTTGAGTAGAATATGTCTTTTGAGTTGTTGTTTCCAATTGTATAGAGTATAGGCTTTGAATATTTTTTAACTAAGGCAGCTGTGATATAGCTATCGACCCCACCGGAAAATGAAACAGGTACCTCAGTTCTTTTATCTACTAATTCAGAAACGGATTTTGAAAGATATTTAAGAACTTCCTCTTTTACCCCCATCATACGACCTCATATGCTATGTTCTCTCCCGACCTTGAATAAAAGAAATAATCCTCCTTTTCATAAGGATATCTAACTATTATGTGGATCTTACCATAATGAGAAAAAAAATTTAGGTCTACTTCAGAAGGCAAACCATTTCTTGATGGATGGGAATGAACAGTGCCAACAATAGAAGAATCTATTGGAAGGCTAAAATGTGAAATTGTAGATGAATTCTCTCCAAATATACTAAAAGGAGAAAAAACAACTTCAGAGATTACTCCTTCATCCTCTCTTAAAAAAGCAGCAAATTCATTAGGGTGTGTATTTTTTGCAGCATGGGATATGAAATCTAACAGTTCATTCTCGATCTTTATCAAAAGATTTTCATTCCTTTTTCTTATCCTCTGGATTTTCAACCCTTTCAATCTTTATTTTGAAAGGAAGTATGGGTGTTTTAATCTCCCTTTTTTCTTTTACCGCTTCTTCAAGTTTTAGAAATTCGTTAAGTTCTTTTTCAAGTTCCCCAATCTTTTTGTCTACAAGCTTTGAAGGAGAAACTGCAACATACATCTCTGGATCTCCTTTGATCTTTTCCACAACCTTCATCTGCTCCATCGAAGATAAAGATTCACGGCAAGTGCTTGGATATATGGCCGTTCCTTCAGCTATGCTGTCATACGTTGAATTCCCTTTTTTTAGAAGATATAGATAGATTTTAACTTTTGACTCTGTGTCCAAAAAGAACTTTAGCATATCCATTAGTCCTTTGTCTAAGTCACTTTTTTCTGGAACGTTAATTTTTATTTCCCTAGCATACTCTTTCATTTTACCACCTTACATTTATTTATTTTTTCTTATATAAATTTATCACTTTGATTTAAGACCCACTATTTTTCCACTTTTCATGAACACTACTTCACATTTTGAAGTAAATATGCCGTTTTCAAATATTCCTGGTATATCGTTAAGTTCATTCTCCATTGATTTAGGTTTTTCTACAGAGGTAAAGAGATCAATTATGAAATTTCCGTTGTCTGTCATCTCTGGCCCATCCTTTTTCGCTGCATTCCTTAATATAGGGCTTCCAAAAGTAGACAGTTTTTCAAAGACTTTCCTGTATGCAAAGGGGAATACCTCGATAGTAACCGGGAAGAGCTTCCCTAGCTTTTCTACAAGTTTTCTCTCTTCACAAACTACAACAAATCTATCTGCATTGTAATCAATTATCTTTTCCTGTAAAAGTGCTCCACCTCTACCTTTTAGTAGGCATAATTCGGGATCTACCTCGTCTGCACCATCAATTGCTATGTCTATATCATGTTCATCAAGCGTAGTAATAGGGATATTTGATTCTACAGCTAAAAGCTTTGCCTGAAAAGAAGTAGGTATTCCGTAAATTGAAATTCCTTCTTCTTTTATTCTTCTTCCAAGCTCTATTATGGTAAATGCAGTAGTGCTTCCTGTTCCAAGCCCCACTACATCTCCATCCTTTACAAGGGATGCTGCATATACGCCTACAGATTTTTTATCGTCCAATATAATTCCCAACCTTTACTTCTTTCTAAATTTGACTGAGTTCTCATACTCTTCCATGGCTTTCTCAAGTCTTTTAATGTCTTCAACTAAATCCTTTGTATTGTCTACACTTTGGTAAGGGCGATATCTACTAATTGGAGCTTCTCTTCTTATCGGACTTCCCCTTTCAACTGGTCCAGTCATTGACTTAGGTCTAGTAGTTTTCTCTGGAGGAGGATTTTCATCACACTCTTCTTTCTTAATTGTAACTTTTATATTATTATTTCTCTTCGATGAGAAAGATTTCTTCCAGCTCGATAGGAACACCATTGATGAGTCTATCCCACATATAAAAGTGAAAATAATAAGGAATATACCAAGATTCGAATTACCCCATAGACTTAATCTCTCTAGCGGGGTTGGTTCAGAAGCACCTTTTACTGCCTCTATAAAAACGCTAGTTGGCGGTGAAGAGTAATAGACAACAAATGATTTGACCCTCTCTGTTGTTTCAGGTGTGACTGTTGCTATTGTGTAATCATCGGGAACTTTAATTCCGTTTATACCTGCGTCTCCATAGGGGTAGGAAAAAGATATGTTAATGTTGTTATTTTCAAGGAGTATTGAAGGATCATCTAGGCCTCTATCAAATACTATCCAAAATTCACCATAAAATGAATCTACCGTTGCACTTAGTGGTAACTGGTAATAGTAGTCCCCCACTCTTTTGTAAGAAAGGTTCAATATTGATACTTTTCTATTAACATCACCGTCCCTTAAAAAATAAGATTTCTCAGCATCCATATAGAGTGGCTTAATTGAGCTCACGACTCCCTTGGCCTCAGCAGGCTCAAGAAAAAATCTTTTTGAACGATCAGGATCATTTATCAAGGAAAGTTCCATCTTGTCTATCCCCGAGTTTCTAGGTATATACACATTCATCTTCAAAGTGATTGTGTCTTTATCGAGTATAACTCTCACATCTGAGATCCTAAGATTTTCATCTGGCCTCACGGTGCCTTCTGTTCCTAAAAACTTCATCTGAAACCTATAGTGCTGAGAACTAGACTCATATTCGGCCGCAGCATAAGCTATAAACAACGTTAAAGTAAATAACACCAAGGAAAGCGAAATGCCCATTCTTAGCTTCCTGTTCATAAATTGAATTCTGGAAAAGAATATTTAAATCTTTCTAAAAAGATTAAATTATCGTTTATAATCTATAGCAATTTCTTTATATAACGATAATAATTAATAATTAATTATCAGTTTTTACAAATATTTATATAGATATTTTTTATATTAAAATAGGAATAAGTGATACTATGAGTAAAAATATAATGGCAATTCTTGGGATACTTATAATTATTTTTGGAGCGACATCATATCTCATGTTTACAGAAAATAAGGATTTGAAAGAAGACATTAACACCCTTACAATCGAAAAAAGCCTCCTTACTGAAGAACGAGACTCACTGAAAACACAGATTGAGACGATGATTCCCGTTTCAGAGAAAAACGCGCTTAAGCTAGTTGACGCATATATATGGGAAAATGGCCAAAAAATAGCAGATACTAAATCTTTTTCATTCCACCCCTATAGCCCAACCTACAAGATAAGTGACAAAGGGACTTATTACGAAATAGAAGTTTTGAGAGGAATTGGAAAACTTGATGGCAACAATCTTACTGTGAGTTACCATGCTTTAAAATTTGAAGTTATAAAAAACACTGGAGAGGTAGCCTACAAAGGGATGGCAGAATCTGCATTTCCTAGTACATTATACATAAGGGTATCTTAGGTGTATCCACTAAATAACTTATTTAGACATTCCTTACAATAAGTTTTCTTTTTTTCATCTATATCGTAGATGTCTTTAGATATGTTCATTGCGCATCCAGGTATCTTGCAATGATGAAGACCAAGGGTATGGCCAAGCTCATGCAACGCCTCTTTCAATGCCCTTTCTTTTATTAGGAAACTACTTTTAAAATGATTTTCTAGGGGGGCAGTTGTTACAATTGCAATCTCCCCGTCTACCTCAGCTTCACCAAAAAGCGTTCCTGCAAATCCGGATTTGTATATCTCAAAATCTACCAATACCAATACTTTGAGAAGTACTTCAGTTTTACCAAACTTCTTAAGGGACTCTTCCCTCCTTTCCTTTCCAAATAAAAATAAACTTTGAGTATTATATTTGCCGATATGAGGGGTATAAGCATTTGGCGGAATTTTGTATATTGGGATGCCGCCAGAATTTGAAACATTGTAATAGCAACTTGCATTTATTCCAAGAGTTTCCCACAAAATACTTTGTAACTCTTTTTGGAACTCTGTAAGAAACTTTTCATCAAAGTTTCCTGCTGCGGCTATTCTAATATAGAGTTTGTTATAAACCATTAAAGTTGATTAATCATACTACTTAAAAAACTTACTAGCAACCTCAAATTAATACGCTAAACTATAAAAATGAATCGACTTTAATCTCATCATGCAACGATTCATTGTTTTTGAGGGCATAGATGCATCAGGAAAAGAAACACAGGCAAAACTACTCTCATCATTTTTTACAAAGAAGGGATTTGAAGTTTTATTGACTCATGAGCCGATATATGAGGAACCTATTGGAAAAGTCATAAAATCAAACCTTGAAAAAAAGATTTCTCTCTCATCCGAAACAGTAGCAATGCTCTATGCCGCAGATAGGTATGAGCATTATCTCAAAATAAAAAAAGCTTTAGAAGAAAATAAAATCGTTATATCCGACAGATACAAATATTCAAACATGGCTTACCAAGGGGCAAATGGCGTCGATCCCAAATGGATTGAAGAGATAGAGAAGTTTTCTTTGGATCCCGACATTGTATTTTATATTCGTGTAAAGCCAGAATCTACAATGAAAAGAAGAAAGGAGAAAGATCTTTATGAAGAAAACTTGGAATTCCAAAAGAAAGTTTTTGACATATATGAAGAACTGTCAAAAAAATACAAATTTATTGCCATAGATGGTGAAAAAAGTATAGAAGAGATCCACAGGGACATAATAAACTATTTTTAATGCAGATCTATTTTCATCTAGGCTATCCGAACAAAACTTTATAAGTAGTGTTACGAAATAGCCATTAGTGTTATGGTGAGAAAATGAAGATACACACGATTGATTTTGATAACATCTCTTCAGAAGAACTTTCTAAAAGGCTTTCTGAATTCCATGGGCACCTTGGACCGTACCTTGTGCTGGGTGCAAAAATGGGCCTTTATGCAAAAAAAGAGCTTAGTAGCTCTCCATTTGAAATTTCTGCTGAAATTACAATGCCTCTAAAACCCCCGCTATCATGCACAATTGACGGTATACAGTTTACATCTGGTGCAACTACTGGAAAAGCAAATCTAAAAGTTTCAGATGGTTTACCTATAAAAATTGTTTTTTATAAAGGAAATGATGGCATTTCTATTCTTCCCAAAGAAGATATATTGGAGAAGATTAAAAATAAAGTTGGTCACGAAGACCTTGAAATGTTGGCTTGGCAGATTATGAATAAGGAATATAATGAACTTTTTGAGGTTCAAAAATGGACAAGGCAGTAGAGCTGAACTCTGTAGATACAACATATGAAGGTGAGAAGATACCTTGTTTGAGAGATATCACCCTTCATATAAATAAAGGTGAATTCATAGCCGTCATAGGGCCAAACGGAGCCGGTAAAACTACTTTACTTGAGACTATTAATGGGCTTCTTGAATCAAACAGAGGGGAAGTAAAGGTCTTAGGGAAGCCATTAAGGGGAGATGGGAACGATATTAGAAAATATGTTGGGTATGTTCCTCAGGATTACTCAATTGACGAACTGACCCCTTTTTTAGTTTCAGATGTTGTATTGATGGGCAGGTACGGAAAGATTGGCTTATTAAAACCTATAACAAAAAAAGACAGGGAAATAGCAAGCAATATGATGGAATATATGGGTATTAATACAATCTCTAAAAGACCTATAGGAAAACTCTCTGGAGGCCAAGCACAGAAGGTAATGATTGCAAGAGCCCTTGCTAAGGAGCCAGAGATTATACTGATGGACGAGCCATTCTCAAACCTTGACTTTGAAGCAAGAAAGGAGGTTTCTGAAAAACTTATTCATTTCCATAAAAACAACGGTATGACCTTTATTATTGTTATCCATGATATAGCTTCAATCCCAAAGTCTTGTAATAGGGTCATTGTGATGGATAACGGAAAAATAGTTGCCGATGGTAATAAAGAGGATATACTAAAGCCCGAGCTGCTTGAGATGGGATATAAGGGAATTGTATGTTAGAGCTTTTTTCTACAAAAATACTTCTTTTTGCAATTATAGGCGCCGTATTAACTGGTTATACATGTTCTTTGATGGGCACATTTGTTGTTAGGATGAACCTTTCTTCTCTTGGATTTGCTATGTCCCATGCAGCTTTTGCCGGCGCAGCTCTTGGCATTTTCTTAAAAAAAGATCCTTTACTTTTCGCTTTGTTATTCTCAACTTTTGTTTCATTAGCAATGGGGCCATTAGCTGATAAAGCAAAACTAAAGACAGATGTTATAATCGGAGTCATATTTTCTTTATCAATGGCATTAGGTCTATTATTCTTGAATTTGTCTCCAGACACCGCGATGTCAAGCACCGCCCTTAGTATACTGTGGGGAAGCGTACTCGGAATGAGGACAGCGGATATTATCTACCTTTTAATTATAACCGTAATAGCAATATTGTTTGTAACAATGTTCTTTAAGGAGATTAATGCTCTCCTATTTGATAGAAAACTTGCAAGGGCTTCGGGAATAAATGATAAACCATTTTATTACCTGATTCTTTTTTTAACAAGTCTAACGGTAGCATTTTCTTTAAAACTTGTTGGAGGTCTATTGGTATTTGCTTTGATGATTAATCCCACATCATCAGTATACCAGTTCTCATATGATATGAAGAAGATTATCCTCTTTTCACCAATAGTTGGAGTTATATCATGCCTATTGGGGATGCTGATGTCATTTTCACTTGATTTACCAACTGGGTCTTCAATTGCAATAGTATGTTCGGCAATATTTGGGATTTCAGTCCTTATTTCCCCAAAACGTAGAAAAGGCTAGAATACTAGCAAAGATTTTTATATTTAAGACCCTTTATTTATGGCATGACACTAGTCCTTTCTGTATTAAATGAAGGTGAAATTTTCATAATCAAAGAGCTTGATCCTAAAACGATTAGTTACCTTGAGAGAAATATTGATGGTTTGATGATTAAAACAGATACTCTACAGGGGGTAGCCGGAATGAAGTATATTACCCTGCCTAAGGGATACAAAATAAAAGCTGGAGAAGAGTTGATACAAATCATATTTCCCGAAGGTAAGGTAAAAAAAGGGCCAATTAATATTCTCCGTTAATACCTAAATAGATCTTTTTCTTTTTTTCTAAATAGATCTTTTGAAGAGCCTTCGCCTTTGATGTATTTAGCACCTCTGATGACTACTACCGGTATACCTTCATCTGCTTGGCCCATAAGTATTGATGCTGCAGAAGCAGCTTCATCTGCAGTTGCTATTATAGAAGATTTTAACTCGTACCCATACAGGTCCTTTTCTCCCGCTCTTTTCCACAAGGGTTTCATGCCTGAAACTCCTATTGCAACTCCAATTGCTCCACTTCTAAAAGGCCTACCTTGAGTGTCTGAGATAATTACTACTACTTCTTTACCTGTTAATTTTTTTATTCTTAATCTAATCTTCTTTGCTTCTTGATCGGGATCCTTTGGTAGAAGACCAACTATGGAGTCATCACCACAAACATTTGAAACATCTATCCCCGCACTTGCGCATACGTTCCCGTCTTTAGTCTCAACTACAATAACCGTATCTCCAATTTTTAATACTTCTTTTGATTCATTTAGGATAAGTTGAACAAGTCTTGGATCCTTTCCTGTTTTTTTTGATATTTTTATAGCATTTTCACTTGGATTTATTTTTTTTATATCTATGACCCTCCCTTGAGACTTAGAAACAACTGTCTCGCAGATAACTACAATATCTTTATCTTTGAGTTCAATTCTATCAGAAATTATTTTGGCAAGGTCATCTTTTTCTTTTATCAGTGGTATGTCTAAAACGGGAATTATTCTTATTTCATCTGTCAGTTATTTCACTCTCGTTGAACAGTTCTTTGTAAGTTTGCTTTTCAAAATTGGCGATATCCTTGAGTTTTTTATCCCATCTATGTACAAATTGAATATTTCTTATCCCTATAAAAATTAATGCAGCAGTTATTAAACTGTTTATAATTACTAAACCTAATCTAAAACTCTGGCCGTCTAGATTAAACAATCTAGCAATAATAAATACTAATCTATAATTTTTAAAAATTAACAAGAATGAAACGATATTAAACAAAAGACCTATAGGGACTAGAATTAGGGCTGTTAATGACACAAAAAGAATTATTTTTCTTTCTTTTTCCATATGTTCGATTATATTATACATTAAATCAGTTAGATTTTCGGCCATTTAAACACCATACAACTCCTTATCAATCTGGAAAAACCATTTGTACCTTTCAATTCCTTTTTCTGTAAGTTCGTAATATATAACTTTTCTTTTACCCCAATTACCTTCGTTTTCAGTGATGTATCCAGCATCTTTTAGTATTCCAAGGTACCTCTCAGCCATTTCGGCCTTTAGATTTGCACATTGGATAATATGAGTTTTAAGGACTTTATTGTTAGGCGATTTTCTTTTGATTATACATTCTAGTATCCCAAGTATTATCTTGTTACTGGCTCTATACTCTATTTCCATATATGGTTAACCTACCTTTGTTCTATAACATTAAAAGTCCAGTATATTGCAGAATCCCTATACCTTAGATAGTTATAAGATTTACTTAGAGGTGGTTTAATGAGGAAAATATCAAAAAATGGAGCAATAGGCATTGGTATAATATTATTGCTCTTAATTTCGGGGTATCCAGCAATACTTGCTGAGGTCCAAGTAGATTCAGAGAGGCTTTCTGATGACGTGCTATACTCAAGATATATGGCATTTCATCAGAGAAAGGAGATTGCAATTATATCAATGGACGCAATAATAGACCTTTACAAAGAAAATGGCATAAATACAAGTGATTTAACTAACCTCAAGGTAAGATTGATTGATCTTGATATTGAGGCCAAAAAAGCTGCTGAAACAATGAATCGAGATGAATTCTATAATACCATGGAAGAAAGCAGAGGGTTAATAGCATCTTTCAGGGAACTAGTTAAGGAAAAAAGCGTTGAAGGCCAAAATGAAGCTGTTAGAAATGCCCTTAAAGAAAACAAAGATTACTTACTAGACATTAGAGCCGAAACTTCAAAATTTAAGAGAGAGATTTACTTAAAGGCTATTGACAATAGGATTGAAAAGCTAGGGCGAATATCAAATAGACTTGAAGAGAAAGGTGCAGATGTCACCGAAATCAATAAGAAAATTGATTCTTTATCCGATAGTAGGTCGAGTATATCTAAAGAATCAAGTTGGGCTCAACTAAATAGGTTTCATCAAGATGCAAAGCAAACTTACAAAGAAATTAGAGTACTAATAAGAGAAGCAATTAAAGAACTAAAGAAATAAAATAAATATTTTTTATTTTTAAAAAGTCTATGCAATAGTTGCTAGTACATCCCCAGTCTTTACAACGTCCCCTTCTTTTACAAAGATCTTTTGTAGAATGCCAGAAGCCGGAGAAACAATCTCATTTTCCATTTTCATTGCAGATATTATAAAAAGTACTGAATCTTTTTTTATGGGCTTTCCTATTTCACCAACTATCTTTAGAATTGCACCCGGCAGAGGGGCCTTTAAAGCGATGTCGCCATTATTCTGAGTCTGTTGAGTGTTTACCTGAGTTTTTGTTATTTCTTTAGGTGCAGCCTTTTCTACTTCCTTGTGTTCAACTTTTGTTGAGGGTAATTTGTTTTTTCTTGTTTCAAAGAAGTTCAAAACTATCTCCGGGAAAAGCGCATATGAGATTATATCCTCTTCCTTTTCGATTTTATCCTTTACTTCGTTCTTGAATTTTTGATATGACGGTTTCTTGAGTTCAGGTGATTTTTCATAAGATACTTTTTCATCACCAATTATGATCTTTTGAATATCTTTGTTAATAGGTGCCGCAGGCTTTCCGTATAGCCCTTTAACATAGTTCTTAACTTCATTTGGAATTAGTTTGTATCTCTGGCCAGAAAGAACATTCAAGGTAGCCTGAGCTCCAACTATCTGGCTTAATGGAGTTACTAATGGAGGATATCCCAATTCTGCCCTTACCTTAGGGACTTCAAGAAGTATGTCTTGAAGTTTATCTATTGCGTTTTGTTCCTTAAGCTGTGACACTAAATTTGACATCATCCCTCCCGGGATTTGGAAATGGAGAATTTGGGTGTTTACTTGGGTCGATGCTTCACTAAGTAATCCCTTATATTTGTCCAGTAATTTCTTGAAGTAATTTGCAATCTTGTATACCTTTTCTATGTCTATATCTGATCTGTATTCTGTGTTCTCAATCATTGCATACATTGTTTCTACGCCGGGCTGACTTGTTCCAAAAGAAAATGGACCAATGGCGGTATCAATTATATCTACTCCTGCTTCCATTGCTTTGAAGTAACTTGTAGGCGCCATCCCACTTGTGCAGTGTGAATGTAAACATACTGGAAGATTGAAGTTCTCTTTAAGCGACTTAACAAGATTGTAGGCATCCATTGGATTAATCAAACCGGCCATATCTTTGATACAAATCGAGTCTATTTCAAGGGCAACCATCTCTTCAGCCACTTTAATATAATAATCAATTGTATGGACAGGGCTTATTGTATAGCTTAGTGCACCTTGTGCATGCCCACCAACTTTTTTAATAGCCTCAATTGGAACTTCCATATTCCTTATGTCATTTAGTGCATCAAAGATTCTAAAGATATCAATTCCTCTCTTAAATGAGGCTTCAACAAATTTGTGGACAATATCATCTGGGTAATGTTTGTAACCAACAAGATTTTGGCCCCTTAAAAGCATTTGAAAAGGTGTTTTAGGTGCTTCTTCCTTTAACTTTGTGATTCTGTCCCATGGATCCTCATTTAGATACCTAATAGCAGAATCAAAGGTTGCTCCACCCCACATCTCAAATGAATGAAAGCCTACCTTATCCATTTCTCCAACTATTTCTAGCATATCATCAGTTCCAAGCCTTGTGGCTATAAGAGACTGATGAGCGTCTCGCAATGTTGTATCTGTTATTTTGACTTTTGACATGATAACCTCAACCTAAATCATAAGTAAAATCATAAATTTACTATAAAGTAGGAGCCTATGAATTAGGATTAAAATCCCGTCGTATTATTAAAAGTAGTTTTCATACTTATGGGCTCCACAATATCTATATTAATTGATTTGAAATGATTTAAAAATATTACTGTTAATTTATTACTTAATTATTTATTTTTGTCCCATAATGGTCATATTTAAGTTAAATTTTACTTATTTGATTCTAGATTTGTCTTGGCACAAATTAATTATCTTTCATGTATAATTCTGGTATTAAACGCATTTAATAATATTCTAATTACTTTATTTGGCCTAGATTAATCATATATCTATACTTAAATATAAATATTAGAGGTTATTATACTTTTTTATAAATATTCTCTACAAATGATAAGTAAAACTACTTTCTAATGGAGAATAAATATATTTGGAGGGAGGTAATGAGAAAAAGAATAGCCTATCTGGAAGGCACAGACTCAAAAATATTAAGCTCTTTCATTGCAAAGGGATACAACACTATGACCTTGGGGAATGGTCTTGATGGGCATGGGAAATTCCTTGCCCACATAGAGCCAACAGACAACATTTGTGCTGTTGTAGGATATCTACATAAATTTTTACCATTGACCGATCAAAAAATAACTCCAAACGATTTACTTTATGGTTGCAGGCTCCACAATATACCTGTATTTGTAATGGTTCCAAAAGAGGTAATGGCCGAAGGGAAAAAAGTTTTGGACGAAGTTTCAGATTTTGTGAATTTTGTTGAACCTGAATCTACTCTTGAAGCAATTCTTTTCTTTTTAGGGACTAAATAAGCGTAATTTTTTAAATCTTTTATTTTATTTTATTTTATGTTCTCTACCTTTGACCTTAAGGAAATCTCAAAAGAGCTTTCTGATATCGAGCGAATGCGAGTAGACAAGATATATCAGCTTGGAAACGAGATAAGGATAAAATTTTTTGGACGAGGTAGGGAAGATCTAGTTATTAAGCCACCTCTTGCAGTTTTTATTACATCTTACCCAAAACCTGCACCAAAAAATCCTACTTGGTTTGCAATGCTTTTAAGAAAGCATCTAAAAGCTATGTGGCTCTTCAAAATAGAGCAGTACGACTTTGATAGGATCTTACTCCTATCTTTTGGATTCTACGAAGAAAACAACCCAGTTGTGAAGTTTGTTTTAATCGTGGAGATGTTCAGGGACGGAAACATCATACTAGCAAATCAAGACAACATGATTATAGGAATTCTTTCAAGAGAGTATATGAAAGATAGAACGCTTGCTCCCAAATCAATCTACACGTTTCCTGAAAAGAAAAAAGGATTTGATCTCAGTATAGATGAAATAATTGAGCTCTCAAAAGAGAAAGAAATTGTAAAGGAGCTTGCAACACAGCTTAATATTGGAGGTCTTTACGCTGAAGAAGTATGTCTCTTAGCAGGGGTAGACAAGTCTAGTAAAGATATTTCACGAGAAGACGCAATCAAAATAAAAGAAGCGCTTCTCAAATTAGACAACTTGGAAAAAAATCCAATGATTGTAAATAAAAATGATCAGGTAGTTGGTATACTACCTTACGATTTAATTTCTTATAGCCCTACAGAATATCAGAAAGAAAGATACGAAACTTTTTCCAAAGCGCTCGATGAGATTTATGGAAAAGGAGAATCTGAAGAGATACTAAAGGAAGAGCTATCAAGTCATCAGAAGAAAATACAGAAATTTGAAAGAATGCTAAAATCCCAAAAGGATCTTTATGATTCATACATTAGGGAGAGGGACATTTACAAAATAATGGGTGATTTAGCTTACGAGAAATATCCAGTAATTGAGGAATCCATAAAAGTCATAGAACAGGCAAAAAAGAATTATTCTCTTGAGGAAATAAAGAAAAAATTAGCTGATAATAAATTGATTTCTGATGTTGATTTTAAAACAGGCATAATTACATTCAACTTTGATATAAAACTCCCAATAGAGCTCAAGAAAGACGTCAATGAAAATGCAAATATGTTTTACGAAAAGTCAAAAAAGATGAAGAGAAAAATTGACGGTGCAAAAATAGCCATGGATAACACTGAAGCTAAACTATTAGAATTAAAAGAAGAGGAGGAAGAGCTAGAGGTAGAAAAACCCAAGGCAATTGAAAGGAAAGCTAGAGAGTGGTATGAGAGGTTTAGGTGGTTTGTATCTAGTGAAGGAAACATAGTCCTTGGGGGGAGAGACTCTTCTTCTAACGAAGTCATTGTAAAAAAGTACATGGAGGACAACGATATCTACTTTCATGCCGATGCATACGGTGCACCACATGTTATCGTTAAGGACGGAAGCAAGGTGACAGATGTCACTTTAAATGAGGCGGCAATATTTGCAGTTTCTTTTTCTTCACTCTGGAAGGACGGCTATGGCGGGGGGGACGCGTATTGGGTCAAGCCTGACCAAGTTACAAAGGAGGCTCCATCTGGTGAATACTTAAAAAAAGGAGCTTTTGCAATAAAAGGCAAAAGAAACTACCTAAAATCCATGTCAATTAAACTTACCATAGGGATTACCTCCGATGGCAAAATTATGTGCGGCCCAGATTTTCCAGTGGAAAAGCATACAGTTAAAAATGTCAAAATAATGCCTGGAAAACATAAGAAGGAGTCTTTTGCCAAAAGAATTGCAAAGATTCTAGAAACTGAAGACATTGATGGAATTGTTCAGGCACTTCCTCCTGGGGGATGCGAGATAAGAGGAGAATAAATGGATAATTATTTCTATATCTTTTTGATATCAGTAATTCCTTGGATCGAGATTAGGGGTAGCGTTCCTATAGGAATACTAATGGGACTTGATTTTACAAAAGTATTCTTAATCAGTCTCCTTGGCGGATTACTGATTATACCATTTACATTTGTCCTTTTAGACCATATTTTCCCAATTATAAGAAAAATCAATATTATTGATCGACTTTATCTATACTGGGAGTCCAAAGTACAAAGAAAATACAAGAAATATTCTGAGTGGGAGTTAGTTGGGCTCATGATATTTGTAGCAATACCTCTACCTGGCACAGGGGCTTATTCTGGAACATTGCTATCCTATTTATTGGGTCTTGATAGAAAATGGTCTTTTGTCATGATTTTTCTTGGCGTAATATTTGCGGGTATTATAGTAAGTATTATAACGTTAGGGATAGGTACTATATTCTGAATTAAAATCAAAGGGGCCATTACTTGAAAATTGCCATAATGTCAGACGTTCACGGTAACAGTGAGGCTTTGGATTCAGTTTTAAAGGATATTGAAATCTCTGGTGTAGACAAGGTATTTTGTACAGGAGACCTAGTTGGATACGGCCCATTTCCTAACGAGGTAATCGATAAATTTATTGATAAAAAAATTCCTTCGACACTTGGAAACCATGACCTTGCTACTTTTGATATGGATCTCTTGATGGATCTTGGTGAAGTTGCAAATCAGAGCATTGTAATTACTTTAGATATCTTAGGGCAAAGTGAAAAAGAATATCTTACAAAATTACCAAAATCTATGGATTTTAGAGGACTTCATTTTGTTCATGCATCGCCACCAGAAAATGTACGCGGCTACATAACAAACAAGGGAGCCAATGAGATCAGATACCTATTTAGTCAGTTCGATGCAAAAATATGCTTCATAGGTCACACTCACCTTCTTGCAAACTACTACCTTGATAATAATGAATTGAAACACGAACCTTTGAATCAAGGTGTAGTTTTTCTCGATACAGAAAATAAGTATATTGTAAATGTTGGAAGTGTTGGTCAGCCAAGAGACGGGATCTTTAAGGCAAAATACATAATCTTCGATGAGGAAGACTATTCTTTAGAAATCAAGTTTTTAGACTACGACATAAAGAAGGTTCAGAAAAAAATACTGGAGCTTGGACTACCACTAAAGAACGCTGAGCTACTTGGCCCTATATGATCAAGAGATCCTTTGTAAAAGGGGTAAGTATTCGTGGCTTTCCTTTCTTGACAACGACAGTATCTTCTATTCTAACACCACCATAATCAGGGATATATATTCCAGGCTCTACAGTGAAAACCATATTTTCTTCAATAGCGTAGTCGCTTACTGGGCTTAGGCCAAGGGTGTCATGTGTTTCAAGGCCGATACCGTGCCCAAGAGAATGAATGAATTTACCTTTAAATTCAGTGTCATCGATATACTTTGAAACTTTATTATGAACTTCCTTTGAGACTGCCCCTGGCCTTAATTCATCAATTCCAAGTAATTGTGCCTCAAGGACAGTTTGATATATCTTTCTCTGGTCTTTGTCTGCCTTTCTATAGAAAAAGGTCCTAGTCATATCAGAACAGTACCTGTTATACTTTCCTGCAAAGTCCAACAATAAAAAGTTCCCATTCTTCAATTGTGTGGCCGAACTCTCGTGATGCGGCAGAGAAGAATTGGGGCCAAATGCTGCAATCGTTTCATAGGAAAGTGACTCAGCGCCGTTTTTCTTCAGTTGAAACTCTATCTTAAATGAAAGCTCTTTTTCCGTTATCCCATCACACACCATGTCTGGAACTTCACCGAATGTTTTGGATGTTATTTCACAAGCCTTTTTGATGTTTTCTATCTCTTTCTTATCTTTTATGGCACGTGTGAAGTTAATTTCTTTTGTTATATCTATAAGACCTCCCTTGTACGTTTCCCTTAGCTTCTCAACTTCAAAGTAAGTTATCGAAGAAAAGGAGATCCCAAGATTTTTTCCCTTTAAATGCTGTTCAAGCAGGGCGATTCTTTCATCCCTTGAGCTGTAAACATATACATCAAAGTCACCTTTTGATTTCTCTGCAGCTTCCCTCTCCAAAGTTGAGGTAAAGAGCTTTGAGGAGCCATCAGGATATAGTATCAGAAAAGATCCGTCAAAAACCCCTCCCGATACATTACTAAAATAAAAAAAGTTTATGTCAGGGTATGTAGCTCTTGAAATGAGTACGCAATCAATATCCTTCTTTTCTTTAGCGATATATTCAAAAAGCCTTTCGATTCTACTCTTCATCGTAATCACTAACAGTAAATTATATAACAGAATTAAAAGATGTCTATAAAAGAGTGATGTCCTGGTGGGATTATGGACGATAAAGCACTAAAAAAAGACTTCAAGAAAAAGGCAAGTCAAAATTATCAAAAGTATTATGCAGTTGATACCTTAAAATCACTTGGGTTTACTAGAAAGAAGTGTAAAAAATGTGGGACCTACTTTTGGTCAGTAAAGGATAGGGATATTTGCGGGGATCCTGAATGCGAGGGGGGTTATTCCTTCATTGAGAATTCACCTGCAAAGAAAAAACTAGACTTTATACAGGTATGGAAGGAGATGTCGTCCCTCTTTGAGAAAAAAGGATATTCTATTATCAAGAGGTATCCTGTAGTTGCAAGATGGAGAGACGACACTGATTTTGTTCAGGCATCCATTTATGATTTCCAACCACATGTTGTGAAGGGCGTCCAGGAGCCGCCGGCAAATCCTCTCTTAGTTCCGCAGTTTTGTGTAAGATTCAATGATATTGACAATGTAGGCGTCACACTAAGACACTACACAGGTTTTGTCATGGTAGGCCAACACGCCTTTTTCCCACCAAAGGATTTCTCTCAAGACAGATTTTTATCTGATATTTATGACTGGTTAAAAACTGGGCTTGGTATACCTTCAGAGGAATTGATATTTCATGAAGACGCATGGGCGGGCGGAGGAAACTTTGGACCCTGCATGGAATTTTTCTCTAGGGGATTAGAGCTTGGAAATCAAGTTTACATCGAGTATGAAGTTACACCTTCAGGAGGCAAGGAGCTTGATTTGAAGGTTCTCGATATGGGGGCAGGACAAGAAAGGTTTTCCTGGTTCTCTCTTGCAAATCCAATTGGCTACGAAACAGTTTTCCCGACAGTCTGTGATCACCTTTACAGAAGGACAGGTATTACTCCAGATAAAGAATTCTTGAAAGGATTCATACCTTATTCTGGAATGTTAAACATGGATGAAGTCGAAGATATCGAAAAGGTCTGGGACAACATAGCAAAGAAACTTTCTTCAGAGAAAGAGTATTTGAAGAAGCAAGTTTTACCCCTACAAGCGATATATTCCATAGGCGATCATTCTAGATCCTTACTGTTTGCTCTCTCTGACGGTGCACTCCCATCAAATGTCGGAGGAGGTTACAATCTAAGGGTGATCTTAAGAAGGGCACTTTCATTTATTGAAAGATTCTCGTGGGACATTGAGCTTCAGAAGGTACTCGAAGAACATGCAAAATACTTGATGCCACAATATCCCGAACTAAAAGAGAACATTGACGATATATGTCAAATTATTTCTTATGAGATGGAGAAGTTTGAAAATACAAAAGATAAATCAAGAAGGATAGTTGAGAGGCTAAATGAAAAAGGTGAAGAGCTATCCGAAGACAAACTAGTCGAATTATATGATTCTCACGGAATTACACCTGAAGTTATGGGGGTAAAACCGCCCAAGGACTTTTACAAGAGAGTAACAGAAAGGCATGAGAAGAAGGAATCAACTAACGCTGAAAAAGAAATCCACTACGACCTGCCTGATACAGAAAGGCTCTACTATGATGGAATAACAAAATTCTCTGCCAAAGTTCTTGACGTTAAAGAAAATATTGTAATACTTGACAAAACAGCATTCTATCCTGAAAGTGGGGGTCAAGAAGGGGATAGGGGTTTACTAAACGACTGTCCCGTTTCTTATACCAAGGTGTCAGGCAATGTTATTTTGCACATAATGGAAAAGATCAACTTCAAGAAAGGGAACACTGTAAAGGGTTTTGTTGATGAGGAGAGAAGATTAAACCTAACAAGACACCACACAGCTACCCACATTATAAACGGTGTCAGTAGGCAGATATTAGGAAATCACATATGGCAGGCAGGAGCAGAGAAAACTGAAGAAAAGGCAAGGCTTGATATAACGCATTACAAGCTTATTGATAGTGATGATCTATTTAAGATTGAGAGAATCTCTAATGAAATAGTCTTGAAAAATCTCCCCATAGCAAAAGGATTTTTCCCAAGGGCCGAAGCAGAAAAGAAATATGGATTTAGATTATACCAAGGGGGTGCAGTTCCCGGAAAAAAACTTAGAGTAGTCAATGTCAAGGGCCTTGATGTTGAGGCATGCGGAGGGACTCACGCAGATTTCACCGGTCAGATAGGGCCTATCAAGATTTTGAAACAGAGTAAGATCCAAGATGGAGTTGTTCGACTTGAATTTTGTGCAGGTCTTAAGGCGCTTGATGCGATACAAGAGGAATCTATTCTATTAAGGGATCTGTCAGACGTCTTTAAAGTTGAAAAGGACAAGCTCTTAGACACTGGAAAGAGATTTTTTAATGAATGGAAAAACAGAGGAAAAGAGATTGAAAGACTTAAAGCCGAAATGTCATGTTTAAAGAAGGAAGGTCTTGAATGCAACTTCATTGAGTCTGATGGTGTTCTATTCATGGAAGAAAAAGTTGACACATCACCTGATGAAATGAGAAAAATTGCAAAAGAGCTTTCTGGGGAAAACAAGGTAATCGTATTAACTAACAACGAAGGTAACATAGTTGTATCATGCGGAAAATTAGCCATAGAAAGTGGACACAAGGCTTGCGAGCTTATTAAGAAGTATGGTAAGGGTGGAGGAAGAGACGACTTTGCACAAGGGGTCAAAGGATAGTTATTTAACTTATTAATCCTCCTTATATTTAATGAATAGAAAAGCAGTCTCACCTGTAGTTGCTACAATTTTACTTGTTGCCGTTGCAGTAGCTTCTGTCAGTTCTTATTGGGTTTGGTTTAGGAGCTTTCAGACCCAGATACAGGAGGAGGTTGAACAGCAGTCTGTTATTTCACCTTCTATTAAATTAGAAGTCTTAAGCATAAATGATGACGGAAATAAATACTATGTTACGTTGAAAAATGCATCTTCTTCAGGAAAAATTAGTTTAAGAAATTCAGATTTTATAATGGATGGTCAAAATACTTGGATTGGGATCTCCCCAGATCCTTCTTCTCTAGACATCTCTCCCGGTTCTTCAAGAACATTTGTTTTAACACCACCGGCCAATAGAAAACCCACTACAGGTAATGTACATAGTTTTGTTTTCATAGGAAGTTCCCCAGCCGGACAAGTTGTTGCAACAATTTCCTACAGAGACTCTTAAGAATAAATAAGATTTTTATATTCCCTATTGGAATTATTTTTGAGGATGTTCATGACTGAATTAAAAATTATGGCCGGAGAGATTTTTTTTAAAGCAAGATTGGAAGAAGAAAAAGCACCTAAAACTTGCTCCAAATTCTTAAAACTATTACCTTTCAAAAACAAGATAGTCCATGTACGCTGGAGTGGAGAAGCTGTATGGATCCCACTAGGGGATCTTAATTTAGGACTTGAATATGAAAATCATACAAGTCACCCTTCTAAAGGAGAAATTCTAATTTATCCTGGGGGAATAAGTGAAACTGAGATATTAATCCCTTATGGCAGCACCTGTTTTTCAAGTAAGATGGGACAGCTTGCTGGGAATCACTTCCTTACAATTACAGAGGGGAAAGAAAAATTACCAGAGTTAGGAAGAAAAGTACTATGGGAAGGCGCCCAAGATATACTATTTGAAAAGATATAAAAAATTAGATATTTTTCCAGATTTCGTCTATCTTTACCCTGTGCTGATTCATAGAGTCCCTTTCTCTTATTGTTACAGTATTGTCTTCTAGTGTCTGGAAGTCTATTGTTATTCCAAAAGGAGTTCCGATCTCATCCTGTCTCCTGTATCTTCTGCCAATTGAACCGGAATCATCGTAGAAAACATCATAGCACTCTGATAGGGCGTCATAAACTTTCTTTGCAACTTTGTCTAGGTCCCCTTTCTTTTGAAGTGGGAATATACCGGCTCTAAAAGGTGAAATCCCCTTGGGGAGAGATATTACCTTTCGATCTCCCTCGTCTTTATAGAACACGTCAAGTAAAGTCCAGAAGTTCCTATCTACTCCAAATGAAAGCTCAAGAACATGGGGTACAAACTTCTTGCCGTCAATGTTTACATCAAGCCTTTCTCCACTAGCGTTCTGATGACCACCAAGATCATGGTCAGTCCTATAATGAAGACCTCCCATCTCTTTATACCCTCCTAGAGATTCTGTGTATACCTCGACATCCCAATGAATCTTGTTATAAAAAGCTCTTTCATCAGCAGAAAGCTCTCTAAACCTAAATAATTCTCTTGGGATATTCATCTTATCAAGGTAAAACTCCTGAATCTTTGCCAGATGATAGATATAAAATTTCGGGATTCCAAAGTTCTTATGCAAGTCTGAAGCAGTTATATCATCAACTTCGTTAGTGCTTCTGTTCTGTAAAGGAAACATCCTCAATTTTACATCCTTAATGGAATCAAAATCTGGATGATCTTCAATAGTGTCCGGGTCAAAAAATATTTGGAGTTCAGCCTGATTAAACTCTCTCAATCTATAGAATCCTTGTCTTGGAGATATTTCATTCCTATACGCTCTGCCCACAATAGCAAGCCCCATGGGAAGTTTTCCCCTCAATGTGTTAAAACTTCTTTTAAATGCTAAAAATGCACCCTGTGCAGTTTCAGGCCTAAGGTAAGCAATCTCAGACTCTCCAGTTGCACCAACTGATATTTCAAACATCATGTTGAACATCTTCACATCAAGAAGATGCCCACCGCACTTTGGGCATGTTATATTGTTTTCTTTCAATAATCCTGACATCTCCTCTCCAGACATACCTTCAGCACTTCTTTCAAGGAATTCTTCTATTAGGTGGTCAGCCCTAAACCTTGAATGACATTTTTCGCATTCAGTTAAAGGGTCATTGAAGTTTTCAAGATGTCCTGAACCTACAAAAACATTCTTTGGCATTATATTAGTTGCATCAATTTCAAAAAAGTTAGGATTTAACGCAAGGTAATGTTTTCTCCACGCATTTTCCCATTTTCTTCTCATAAGGGTACCAAGATGACCATAATCATAAAAACCGGAAATACCACCATAAATTTCAGAAGATGGAAAAATAAATCCTCTTCTAAGTGCAATGTCCATTATCTCATCAGATTTCATGTAACTACCTCTGCTTTAGCAAAGAACAGCGAAGACGACTTATAAATTTTTTGTAGTTACACTTACAAAATAATCAAATATTAAATTAAAATACAAAAAAGCTAATCTAAAAATATTTTTTAGAAGCAACGTACTAAAAAGAAAATTAAATTACAAAGCTTTTTTTATTTCTTCGATCCTTTCTTCAACACCCTGCTTCTCTTTGTCAAGCCAGGTCTTGTATTCTTCGAGCATTTCTATTCTTTCTTGTTTTGTATAGAAGTGTCTTCTTCTATGGCATCCGTCTCTATGATTCATATGTCTAGGTCTTGGACCGTGTTCCATTCTATGTTTCCACATACACTATCACCTCCATATCGGTTCTCCAATATCGTATATCCGATATTTATTTATAAGTCTTTCGGTTAACCGATACTCTTTAATACCTAAAGAGATTATTATAACCATGGTAGACCGTAAACACCACGGCAAAGGATTCCTATCATTTCTCATACTATGGCTACTAAGGGATACAAAGATGAATGGCTCAGAGATAACAGATGAAATAGAAAAAAGAAAGGGCCGCAGGTTTAGCCCTGGTACCATCTACCCTGTTTTAAAAAAACTAAAGGACAAAGATCTGATAATCGACGATGAGGAGAAAAGATACTCCCTTACAGAAAAAGGTGAAAAAGAGCTTATATCACGCATTAATAACTTTTTCAAAACATTCTATGATTTAGAAGAGATGAGAATTTATCCTATTAAAAACAAATAGCGGTTCATAGTTATTGGACAAAAAACATTAATAAATCCTTAATTTGTGTTGTCCATCGATTCTGGGGGAGTGAATTTGTCCCTTGTTATACCAATCAACTTACGGGCAGCAATTGTTAGCGGGTCTATTATACTTGAGATTGGCGGCACATAGGATGTTTCAATCAAAGCAAGCTGATGTGCAGTAACACCTCTGGATATCATAAATGACATCGAGTCAATCCTCCCCTTTACCCCCTCTTTTGAAATAATCTGTGATCCAATTAATCTATAGTTTTTGTCAACTAATAATTTAACAGTAATTGTTTCCCCTTTTGGGAAGTATCTTGCTCGGGTGAGTCCTTTTGCAGTTGATTCTTTTGGGAATATGCCATTTTGGATAGCCCTTTTAGTGTTTACCCCTACAGTTCCTATCTCAAGATCTCCTATAATCGAAATACCCGGACTTACAACGGGAGTGTAAACAGTGTTTGTACCAAGTATATTTTCTGCAACTGTAAGGGCTTGCCTAATAGCAGTTGAGCCCAAGGCACTGAGAGAAGGCCTGAATGTGACTCCATCAACAACCTCTACACAATTTCCACAAGCATAAACATTAGGTAAAAATACTCCGTTTTTCCTTACCCTAAGACAGGAATCTGTTATTAGTCCTCCAGTAACGCCTCTCTCTAACCCAGACTCAATAGATATCTTGACATTCGGCTTGACGCCCACGGAAACTAAAACCATGTCTGTTTTTATCGTTCCTTTATCAGTAACAACTCTAGTGACTTTACCATTTTCTCCCTCAAAAGCAATTATTTCTGTATCTTTCATTATAGTAATCCCATTCGAAAGAAGATACTCTTCAACAATCGAAGCCATGTCTTGGTCAAGAACTGAGTTCATAATTTGGGAGCTTCTTTGGATAACAATAACATCCTTTTTTCTTTCCTTGAAGGCATAAGCCATTTCAAGACCTATTGCACCACCGCCAACTATCGTGACGGTATTTGAATTATTTAAGGTACTTTCCACTTCTATTGCTTCTTCAATGGAATACATAACATGGATTCCACCAAGTCCAACACCAGGGATTTTTGGAACTAGAGGTGTAACCCCAGTTGCAATCACTAGGATATCATAATCATAATTTCCCTTATTGGTAGTAACAATTTGTTTTTCTGTATCTATAGACATCGCATTCGTATTGATAAGTATGTCTATATCGATATCCTTGTAATGTTTGGCGCTTCTCATAACTAATTCATCAAATGATTTAATTACCCCTGAAATAACAAAAGGTATTCCGCAGGGGCTGTATGAGAAATAGCTCCTATTTGTAATCACAGTAATATCAATATCTTTTGTTTCTTTTCTAACTTGAGATGCCACCGGCAAACCTGCAGGTCCGGCCCCAATAATTAAAAGTTTTTTCCTCATAAATACCAATCTTGGTATATTCTGGATAATGATTTACAATTTGAAATATATAAATTCTCTACTTAAATAAATGAATCAATCACGTGGACTATTCCCCTAAAGGCGCGCTCTTCATCTTCAGCACTTGATATGATTACAATATCATTGTTTTTTGGAGAAAACTTAACATGAAGTTCTGTTTCTAAAGCGTTGCTCAAATTCAATTTTATTGATGGAATTTTTATCTCTGGCCTTGTTTCTGGAAGTGAAAAGTGATTGTCTTTGAATATCAGTGTGATAGCAGATCTTGCTCCTCCAAAGACGGCGCTGTCTCTTTGATCCATTCCGTCCTTTACCTTAGAAGATACATTCTTTATTATCGAACCGAAGTTTTGATCATTTAGGGTTAGTGTTTTGGCATTGATTTTTTTTGGAACTTCAAACTGGATAGACTTTTCAAGGAAGTGTTTGCCCTTTGTAGTAAGCTTGTGACCGACTCTTGAAGAACTAATGTAATCTAAATCCTTTAGCTTGGTAAGGATTGATCTAATGCTAGCCTCATTTAGAAAGACCCTCTTTGAAAGAAGCTTTCTCCCGATATTTTCCTCTTTTTCAATGATTTTTAGGACTATGAGAATGTCAGCATTTGTGAAGTTTGCCTGGGGAATTACTCTCCTTTCAAACATATCAATCAATTTGAGATGTTAATATATATTACTTTTGTTTGGAAAAAATAAAAAATTTATAGTATCATATCAAGAAGATATGAAAGTTGTTTGATTGGCTCATTTAGGTCAGATGTATTTGCAGCGTTAAGTATTAGTATATCCTTTTGGCCATAGATGTCTATTAGGTATATCATGCCCTCTGATTCAATAAAGTTTCCTAGCTCATAGACCCTCTTTATCTCTTCATTGTTTTCATTATTTCCTATGAGGATCATGTTGTACTTAGCTCTGTCTTGAGGTGTAACCTGTCTGTCTGTTTTAATCAAGTTTGTTGGCTCTACTTTGACATTTATTGTTTCTTTCTTTGGGATCTGGTCAACCCTCTGTATCTTGTATTTAATGTAGTATTTCTTTTCATCGTAGTCTTCAACATAGACTCTAAAGTATCTGTCTGGGCCCCAGAATACCGCACCTTCTTCCAGACATTCAAATGGTATTGGTTCACAGAGCTCAATTTTAATTGAGCGGAGGTCCTTTGTACAGTCTTGGCACCTGTCAACGTACGGATTATAGAGATTTTGATCGTTCATCATAAACTTTAGTCTCCATCTTGATCCGTCATTTTGTATATAATTACAATCGCAGTCATCAATACAACCATAGTCTATTAGTGTGTAAATGTTGAATCGTGCAATCATATGTTTCTTTATTTCACCGTCAATATTTTTCTCTAAATCGTGTCCCATGCCTACAAAAGCAACATCTGCACCTTCAATTGCAAACTCAACTTCTTCTTCGTAGTTGTCACAGTCAAGATCCTTGTTATATTCAATTACACACTGGCAGTCCGATGATGCAATATCAGGTGACAAGTTTGCCCCCGGTGCTGGATCAAAGTGCCTTATCGCTGAGCCATAGATATTTCCAGTGTTCTTGTCCTGGAGGAATGCGACCATACCGCAGTAGTTTGTTCCACATAGATTGATTTCAGTCCTGTAGACATCACCGCTTTTTAGCTCCTTCCAGTAGGTGTCGGTTACCTTTTCAGAGCATTCTGTAGACCACTTGTTGATGTTCTGCCAGTACTGTGAATTTATCAAGCCTGTCGCAACTGGTGCACAGCAATCGCAACTTATGCCCCATACGTTAAGGTATAGCTCTGTATTTGGAAGATCTTTGTTTAATCTTACTGTTACAAGTGTCTCTTTATCCTTGGTAGTTGTAAATCTTTCAGGATCCATATTTGTGTTTATTATTATTTTAGCATCACAGCAACTACTAACATTTGATTCATACGCTGCCTTGAACGCTTCGTAATATGCGTCTTCGGTGTTTGGTGGTATTTTTTGGATTGCTTTAGATTTATTTCCGTTGAAGATTAGTGTTGGATAATTTATATTTGCATTATAGTCGTATTCATATCCGTAGATGTATGCATAGGATGGCGATGTACCACTAACTCCCGTGCCAAAATGATCCCTAGACGCTTCAAGGTATAAGGGATCAATTGCAGATTCACTCATGTTTGAATGGAATATTATTGGCGTTATATCACATAGATAACCCTCTGTCTTCAATCTGCAAAGTGCTTTTGTTGCAGCTTCAGAATCTGCTTGGGTATCAACAAAGAGTTCAGCAAGAGTATTCTCACAACAATCAACAGTCATTATATGTCTTTTGACAATGCCGTCAGGTCCTTTAACTTCTATAGTGACCTTCTTTTCTCCCAAATAATCTCGCCCAGTTTTGTGATCAAAGTTAACTGTAGTCTGGCTCTTGTCCCAGTTGATATCAACTAATCTTACTTTGTAGTCCCCATATGTCTTAGTTTGCCCAACTTTGAATTCTTCATCTTGCCATATCATTGGGGTTCCATAGAAAATTCTACCAACTGTTTTATCTGGAAAAGTTTGGCCTTCATTATATTTGTACATTCTTAGAAGGTTTACTTGTTGATTTAAGAGATTATAACTTGATGTTTCAACTGAGTAACTCTTTCCTCCAGTTTGGATAAAATCTCCAGGTAAAGTTTCCTTTATATCCTCAATCCAGTAGTCTAGGTTCTTTAGAAGATTTTTGTCCTGTCCTGAGCTCTTATCTCCCCAAGTGAAATCTACATAGTAACTATTTCCATATAATACTGAAAATGATTTGCCTTTTACTTCAATTTCATATAATGAGTAGGGCATCGCAGGATTTGGAGGAGTTCCATACCAAGGATTTATTTCTATGAGCAATGCATTTGTTTTTACCGGATTGGTCAATGAAAAGCTATCTGTTGTTTTTGTTGCACTCCCAGCTCTTGGCCACCCACCACTAACTGGCAACAAAGTCCAGTTTCCAGTTGGGCCATACATCCATAAAGGCGGTCCAGGACTATAAAGAGTATTTGGGCAGTAGGAATTTAGAGAATATATTTGGTATCCTGCAGCAACAGGAAAATTTTCAAATGTAAAGTTTAAATCTGAGATCTCCTTGAAATTGTTGAACTTAACTAAGATAGTAATTGGTTCATACCAAGTGCCCCCAAAATCATAACCTGTTCTCCCAACTATTCTTGTGTTTCTGTCCCCATCAAACAAAGCCTCTACACTTTCTACGTAGAATGGACAGTTTGGCCAAGAAGGTGTCGGATTTCCTCCATGGGAGAAGAAGTAAGCGGGAGTTGTAAAGCTTCTCATGTTCCAAACCCAATCTGGATTTGATTTAATCCCAGTGTAACCAAGAGCAACATTGTCATGATCATCTTCAACTAGACTCGGAGACTCCCAAATTATCTTTTCGTCAGTTCCTGTAACGCTATAATAAGTTTCATTTGTAATTTTAGTCACAACTTCTGCTACTTTTTGTATATCCTTTGCAGTTGCAGTCTCACTTAATACTATCAATGCTTGTGGATTTCCTTTTTGATCAATAAAGAAATCCCTACCAGGAAGTTCTTGAGTAGAGTAATTTGGTACAACAGACAGTACAAATGCCACTAATAAAAAAATAGAGATAATTTTCTTCATAGGCTCACCTTAACTTTGAAATGAGTCAGTATACTTCCATTCAATATTCATGCCATCAGTAACTTTCACGCTTGAAATACCAAGCTGTGAGTAGTTTCCGCCTATCCAGTATTGCCAGTACCTTCCAGTTGATCTGTTTTCAGCAAGCCCTTCAATTGAAGTCACGAAAACACCAAGTGACTGTATGTTGTAATCAAACTTCATTCCAGATGCCTTCATCGCATCAAAGATTGTGGAGTCTCTTGGTACTTCAACATCCTTCCATTCTTTTGTGTAACTATTTCCAAAGTCAGCTGTTATATTCACAGTAATAGTGTTTTTGTCTTCTGTAGCTGTCGTAGAACCTGAAGTTGCCGGCGCTTCAGATGTTATGCTTATTTCATCTTTTTGAACGAACAGGTCCCCGTTGTTATCCTTCCACTTCAAAAGTAGAAATTGAGAATTACCATATTTTTGTAAATTTTCAGAATCTTCTAGGATAAGTCCTGCTGCAAATGTACCTTCCCTTGAAGCCCCCCAAAGAATCAAAACATTTGAGTCGTTGGACTTTCCAAAGTAAATGATTCCTATATCTTCTCCCAAGCCTATCTTTGGCTTTGATATGGAGATGTCCTTGGCAGTTATTATTATCCTATCCTGAGTTTCCTCATACGTTATAGCAAAAACATCGCTTAGCTCCTTTGTCTTGGAATTGATTGTTGGCCCGCCTATGACCACAAGAGATTTGTTTGTAGGCGCCTCAAAATCTAAGGAATTTGTGCTCAAAACACCCATTTCCTTGAAACTCTTTGAAACTGTGTCCCTTGTGAGAAGGTCAAGTGAATTTGCATTATTCCCTGTTACAAAAACTGTGCCATTTGAAAATGAAGATGGCACGTTACCTATACTCTCTGCCATTAATAGAGATGGTAACTGTACAAATAATATAAGAAATACAAATAATACATAGAAATTTCTAAACTTTACTCCTTTCATTTCATTTTCCTCCGGTTTAATATTGCTATATGGATGGGGTGACCATCCATATATATAACTTTCGGATTTTGGACTAGAAAAGGTTAAATAATACGGATGGCTAGACCATCCAGGGATTAAATGCTCGAACTTACCTATAAAAGAAAAAGATCAGTTTTTCACGACGCCTCTCCATTTTTAAAAATTACATGGCTATCATCAATTCTACTCATTTCTATTATCTTTGAGCATCCCATAATACTTATTGTTCTCTTCTTATCCTCATTATTCATGGCGGCCATATCAAAAATATTTTTAGAGTGGTCAAGAGTGATGAAGTTAGTTGTCTTCTTTGTACCTTTTGTAATAATGTTTAATCTTGTTGTAAATGCAAATGGAGAGACTGTTCTGTGGCAGCTGCCTTTTAGGATACCTATTTTTGGTATATTGAATATAACTCTCGAAGAACTTGCATTTTCACTTACAATGTGCATAAGATTGGCAGCAATCCTTGGTGCATTTGCTGTTTTAAATCTTACAACTGATCCAGACGATCTTTTGAGAGCAGTAACAAAACTTAGACTCCCCTATAGGTCTGTTGTTGTCACATCCCTATCTACAAAATTTGTACCTGTTCTCTTTTCCGATTTGAAGAACGTTCAGGAAGCACAGAGATCAAGAGGTGTTGATTTTTCTAAAGGAACACTTAAAGATAGGCTAAGAAAATACGGCGCTGTATTCTTCCCCCTTCTTTCAAAGAGCCTTGATAGGAGTGTCCAGATTGCCGAAGCAATGGAGTCGAGGGGATTTGGAAGGTACGAAAAGAGAAGTTTTTATAAAGATACTAAAATTTTATTTTCAGACATTATTCTTATATTGATATCAATTGCACCCCTAATTATATCCCTATATATGGCATCCCAAGGGATAGGTGTGTTTAAGTTCTACCAGAGAATCGATCCTCTGATAAAATCAACTTCTGAATCATATTATATCCTAGCAATATTATTGTTCCAAGTTTTCCTATTGCCCCTACTTAAAATTAAAGGGATGATGGCATATGATTAAATTCAAAGATTTCTCATTTTATTATCCAGATTCTCTAACTCCGTCCCTCGATAAAATTAATGTTAGAATAGATGAGGGGGAGTTCCTAGTTATTACTGGACCTTCCGGAGGAGGAAAGTCAACTTTTTTGAGGGCTATAAATGGGCTCATACCAAACTTCTACGGTGGAAAAATAAGTGGTGAAGTTTTAGTAAAAGGAAAGAATTCATCAGATACCCCTACAAATCAGATGTCAGAGATAGTAGGGATGGTGTTCCAAGACCCTGAAAATCAATTAATTTCTAATCAAGTTGAGAGAGAGATAGCATTTGGCATGGAGAATCTGTGCTTTTCAAACGAGCTTATGAGAAAGAGGATAGAGGAGTCTCTTGATGCAGTAAACATCTCAAGATTACGAAACAGAATAACTCCTGAGCTATCTGGTGGTCAGAAACAAAAAGTAGCTATAGCTTCTGCACTTGCAACACACCCAGAAATATTGTTGTTAGATGAGCCAACATCTGAGCTTGATCCTAGAAGCGCTGAAAGTGTTCTAAACGTCATAGAGAAAATAAATGATGAGCTCGGACTTACCATACTGTTGGTTGAGCATAGGTTAGAGAGGGTAATCCATCATGTCGACAGGATGCTAATGGTGGACGGTGGAAAGTTGATATATGATGGGAGCCCACGAAAGCTAAGATCTGCTAACGTAGAAAACTGGAAAGTTGGGCTACCACCAGTAACAAGGCTATCTTTGCACTTTAAGGACAAAATTGTGAATAACGGGATACCACTTACAGTTAAGGAAGCAAGATTTTCTCTAAGAGATGTTTTAAGCAATCCAAAAAACAAAGTTTCATGGGAGAAGAAAAAAAGCTCTGACAGAGTTACTATTTCCATGGACAAAGTTTTCTTTTCATACGATGGTGAAAAAGATGTCTTGAAAAACATATCATTCAACGTTTACGAGGGGGATATGATAGCTCTCATGGGAAAGAATGCAAGCGGCAAGACAACACTTGTGAAGCTCATGAATGGTCTTGTAAAACCAAGAAAAGGAAAAGTTTTACTTTTCAGCAAAAAGATCGGGGATTATTCGTTGGGCGACCTTATACAAAAAGTTGGCATAGTGTTCCAGGATCCCAATCTTCACCTTTTCAACGACACAGTTCAAGAGGAAGTTGAATTCGTATTGAGAAATCTTGAGATGAAAGACGAGCTCGTTGAAAAGAAGACTGAGGAGATTTTAAAGAAGTTCAAGATACACCAGTATAGAAATAGCTATCCTCATGACCTCTCCGGTGGGGAAAGACAGAGGGTGGCATTAGCATCTGTTTTAGTATCTGAGCCTGAAATACTGATACTTGACGAGCCAACAAGGGGCATGGATTATTACCTGAAAAAAGAACTAATTTCTTACTTGAGAGAAAAAGCCAAAACAGTAATTATGGTAACTCACGACATTGAAACTGCAGCAGAGTTTGCAGACAGAGTTGTATTACTAAGCGAGGGCAGTATTATCGCCGATGGAAATAAGAGGGATGTGCTTTCTAAAGCTCTTCTATTCTCCCCTCAAATTAATAGACTAGTACAGCCTTACACAAAATATGGGATACCTGAAGATACCCTTAATGTAGAGGAAGTATTAGAGGTGATCGGATAAAATTAAATGACATTTTTCCTCTAATCTTTATTGGGATTGGAATCTTGCTTTTTGGAGGGGGGCTAGTATTTGATGAGTCTAGGACAATAGTTAGGCTGTGGCCTTACGAGATAATTCTAATCTTTATCCTTGTCATAATCGCATTTGTTCACCAATTTGAAAGAAAGGAGTTTAGCACAAAGCAACTTACCTTGATAGCAATGCTCTCCGGCATATCTGCCGTGTTAAGGGTGCCGTTCTCTAATTTTCAAGGAATTCAGCCATGCACTACGCTCATAATCTGTTCTGGTCTTGTTTATGGTCCAATTGCAGGTTTTTTTGTTGGGGCTTTAACGCCTTTTGTTTCTAACTTTTTTTTGGGCCACGGACCTTGGACACCACTTCAAATGATAGGTTGGGGTTTACCAGGGCTCACAGCAGGATATCTTGGACGAAAAGAAATTAATTTTAAATTGATAATATTATTTTCAATCGCTTGGGGTTTCCTCTACGGCTGGATAATGAACATCTGGCACTTTGCATTCTTTGTAAAACCTCAAACTTTTGAAACATTTATCCGAACATATGTATTAAGTATTGGCTGGGACGTTAGTCATGCAATTGGAAACGCCCTATTTATGGGAATAATTGGCGAAAGGACAGTTAGAATTCTAACAAGATACAAGAAGAGATTTACAATAGAAAGAATGTAATTATTCTATAGAAACTCTTTTGAAATAATTAAGAATAGGTACTTTAGTGATAAGATGGATATTAAGAAAAGCTGTTACAATAATGAAAATTTGAGCTTTATTTTGAAATCAGTTGGAGTTGTAAGAAATAATAATCACGAGCCTTTCCTTGTTGCAGGCGACGACGGAATAGAGATGAAGGAGCAGCATGAGGATAATATGAAACGTGTTCGCCAAATTCACGAGGAGATATCAGAAATAATTCTCGATAAAAATTTAATTGATATCCTCGAAGGAATTGAGGAGTACTCTCATCTTATAATTTTGTACTGGGCTCACAAAGTTCCCGAACAAAGCCGTTCTTTGACAAAAGTTCACCCCATGGGAAGAGAATGCTTTTCAAAAGTAGGAATATTTGCTACATGTAGCCCTGCAAGGCCAAACCCCAGATCGGAAGAGCACACGTCTGAACTCCAGTCACCGCTCATTATCG
>CAZCMP010000006.1:0-117012 GCA_964500005.1 uncultured Thermococci archaeon | reverse complement strand
ACACCCTATCCTACACTCTTTCCCTACACGACGCTCTTCCGATCTTTAAAATGTTTAATAATAATGATAACTTGTAACGGCAATCATCAAAAAGAAATATTGAATCAGTTCTTGCTGGTAGTCCATATGGCATATATAATTAAATCTCAAATCGCCATACGGCACGACCTTCTTCTTCAGTTACTGAAACTTTACTTTTTATTTTTTTCATAGTTAGTCCAAGCCAGAAATGGCACGCACATATCCCAATGTCCACATCTGGATGTTCCCACTTAATATGTTTGTATCCAACAGGCATTGCTATTGAAATTTCCTTAAAATCAGGCGAAACTTTAAATCTCCAATGCTGGCTATTGGCCCCAGATGGAGCTTTCCTAGCAAGGTCAAACGCATATAAAAGTTCTGGGGTAAGTGATTCTTCTTTTATTTCTCCATCAAGTAAGGCATTAATTTCTTTTCTCTTGTAGCTCATTAAGGTCCCTGTTACTCTATCCATCAATCTAAGGCCCTCTTTTTTCCAATATCCAAGAGGTGATACGCAAATTGCACGTTCACCTTCAACTACATCTTTTCCATATCCCCATTTCGGATTTTGTGATATGGTACTCGTTTTAATATCTGGAATAATTCGCTCTAATTCTTCAAGAGCATAATGGCCAAACCAACAAGTGGCAAGTTTTAAGTGTGTTGCATATAGAATTGCCATTTCACCAACAAAACCAGCAGTTGAGATTGAAGCTATGTTGGTAGTAGTGATAAAGGCCATACCATCTTTAGGAGTAATTTTAATGTTATTGTATAATCTCCTATTTGGATCGGCTTTGAAAAAACGTATCTTGACGTTATGTTTGAAAGGAACTTTCATATTTGAAACAAAATTCTCAAGTTTAACTATAGTCTCTTTATCAACTTCACGCGTCTCATAACTTCTTACCGAGTGACGAATATTTATTGCAGACTCCCAATCAATTTTCTCAAGCATAATAACCCCTATATTAATTTTAGAATTGTGAGTATTAAATAGTTTTAGTTGTTTGTTATTATGATAAGAAATGGTGCGGGGGAAGGGATTTGAACCCCTGGACCCCTGCGGGAATAGATCTTGAGTCTATCGCCTTTAGCCATGCTCGGCAACCCCCGCGTATTGGAAAGATTATTTTGGCTATATAAAAAGGTTTCTAAGTCTTAGTTTTTAGCTCCTTTGAGATATAATAAAATCTTGTAAAGACTGTTATATAGACGACTGCAAGCAACACATAAAGCCCTATCTCTAAATTGATGAAGGAAAACACAAAGATTATTAGTATCCGTTCCGCCCTCTCACCAATGCCCATGCCCATGACTTTTACTCCAAGAGCCTCCCCCTTGGCACGCATATAGCTAATGAGATAAGCACCAATCATAATTACAAAGCAAAGTGTAAGATTATAGGATAATCCAATTCCTAAAAGTACAACGCCATCTCCAATTCTATCAAATGTAGAGTCTAAAAAACCCCCTAAAACAGTCGTTCTTTTAGTATACTTAGCAACTGCACCATCAACTAGATCAAGAAATCCTGAAACAGCAAGTATAATTGCCCCAATATATGGCAGTCCAAGATAATAATAGTATCCTGAAAAGAAAACGACAACTAAACTTATGGCAGTTATGAGATTTGGCGGCAGGAACCCAAATACTCCCCCTATATGATTAATGATTGATGAAAATGATTTGTTATTACGAATATTATTAAGCATGCCCCTTAAACTAATTAGAGATATTTAAGTCTTTTTTATATGGGCAAAGCTCAGACTACTTTTATTGGCACAATCATCATTGATATAGAAAATAATATTATTGCAACGGCTACCATAACCCAATGTTTTCCTTCGATTGGCGTTATCTCATCCAAAGACCCAGGATGCCCCCTATATGCTAGATAAAATCCAATAACCCCCCAAAGGCTCCAGCCAGGCCAAGTTATTAATCCGATAACAAAAAGTGAACCTGCAACAATAAAGGAGAGGTATCTGTGATTTATTGGGCCTAAAACAGCTCTTGCAATATGCCCGCCATCAAGTTGTCCCATGGGTATTAAATTAAGCATAGTTACGAATATGCCCGCCCAACCTGCAAAAGCAACAGGGTGCAAGTAAAGAGAACTGCCTTCTGTTACTGTTACAAGTGATTCTGCTATAAATTTGAAGATAAGTGGCTCCCCAAGAAAGATAGAACTTTCTCCGAAGAGATCAATGGGAACGACAGGTGACAACATAACGCCTATTATAGTTACAGGTATCGCCACCAACATTCCGGCAAGTGGTCCGGAAAGACCTAATTCAATAGCGGTGTTTTTATTTGGAATAAATGAGCGTATATTAATAACAGCCCCCATTGTTCCAAGGACAAAAGGAGCAGGAATAAAATAAGGAAGTGTAGCGTCAACACCATTTCTTCTTGCGATAAGATAATGTCCCATCTCATGTGTTCCAAGAATTATCATGATTGAAAATGAAAAGGCTATAGCGCCAATCCAAGGATTTCCCATAAATCCATAATCGACGTGTGGGAGGGACATGAAATAACCAGCAACGGTAGTTGAGATAATTGTCAAGAAAAATAATATTAAGTTCTTTTTGTAAGTAAAATCTTTTTTTGGAGGAGAAGATTTTATCAAAATAAAGAGCTTTCCGTTTTCTTTACTTATAAACGGATAAAAATTAATTTTCTCAAAAGATGTAATTATTTCTTCTGGGCGTTTGAAAAGTTCTTTTACTTCAAATAATGCTGAATAGTTATCGGTTTTAATATTTCCGTAAGAAAAATTCTCATTTGCAACATTTATTATCTCTTTGAGTTGCGGAGGAAGTTCATTTTTATCTTGGCCAATGACTATAGATTTGCAAGATGGGCATCTATCATAATCCTTCTCTTCGGCAAATAGATACTCCTTGTACCCACATTTCTCACATTCTAGTACCTTGACCATAGAGAATTCTTATTCAAATTACTTATAAAATTTCCCCAATATGCAAAAACTTATTTATCCCGAACCAAATCTAATTACGGGGGTAACATGGATACATATATTATTGATTCAAACTGTAAGTATTATGGGCTTGATACATCAATTCTCATGGAAAATGCGGGTAGAGAGGTAGCATCTGAAATAGAAAAGAGGTTTGGGAAACGGAACAAAATTGCTATTTTTTGTGGCCTTGGAAACAATGGAGGGGATGGTTTTGTCTGTGCTAGATACCTTTCAAAAGAGAACAGGGTTACAGTTTACCTAATAGGGGATCCTGAAAATATCAAAGAAGGCCCAGCCATCTCAAAATGGAACCTATTAAGACATCTAAATATAGAAAAAATAATATTAAAAGATTCCTCGGATATAGAAAAAATAAGATCCAACTTTGAAATTTATGTCGATGCAATATTTGGCGTTGGTGCCAAAGGAACACTAAGGCGTCCTTATTCTGATGTCATCAATAAGATAAATGAGATAAATGGAGTTAAAGTTTCAATTGATGTGGCTTCCCCATACTTTATACCAAACGTTGTAATATCATTACACACACCAAAAGAGGGGGCAACTACTGTCGTTGACATAGGAATACCAAAAGAGTTCAATCTTTTAACTGGGCCAGGTTATGTCAATAAACTAAATTATAGAGCTTCTGATTCCCATAAGGGGGATAACGGAAAGGTACTAGTCATAGGAGGATCAAGGGAATACCATGGAGCGCCGATATATGCTTCTCTTGCAGCTTCTTATCTCTCTGATCTTGTTTATGTTGCATCCCCAAAAAAATCTGCCACTGTAATAAAGTCATACTCCCCGGACTTAATAGTTTTCCCTACTGAAAAAAAGCATTTTGTTTTAGAAGATGTCGAATTGTTTAAAAAACTTTCAGAAAAGGCGGACTCAATACTTTTGGGCGTTGGTATAGGTAGAGATGAAGAAACTATCGAGACTGTAATTGAGTTTTTGAAAAGTGTTTCTTGTAAGAAAATAATAATTGACGCCGACGGTCTTTATGCAATAAAAGGGCATCTTGATATCTTAAATAAAAATGATGTCTGTATAACGCCACATCATTATGAATATAGAAATGTGTTTGATGAGCCTTTGACTGAAGACAATATATTGCTTAACTCAGAGAAGTATAATCTTACAATAGTCAGTAAAGGTGAAATTGACTTTATTTCTGATGGTAAAAAAGTTATCAAGAACTTTACAGGAAACGCTGGAATGACAACAGGAGGGACAGGAGATATCTTAGCAGGACTAATAACTGCCTTTTCTACCAAAGGACCAATTCTACAAGCGGCTTGTGCAGGGACATTCTTAAATGGGATAGCAGGAGAAATAACGGCAGAAGAAATAGGAATGAATTTTAGGGGCTCTGACATGCTTCAGAGACTCCCGAAAGCTTTGAAATTCTGCCAAAAATTTTAATTTATTTTATCAAATTACATTCTATATACTTAACAATTTCTTTGGCCCATTGAAGTGCAGCGTCAGGACCGTTGGCTGTGATAATTTTTCCATCCTTAACGACATTTTTGTCTTCAAAGACAACTCCTTCCTGAGAAAATATATCCGGCCCGCCCCATACTGTAGCCTTTTTTCCTTTGAGTACCCCAGATTTTGCCATAATGTTTGGAGCATAACATATTGCACCAAATAGGGATAACTTTTTTTCTGCTTCTTTTAGGTATTGATGGAGTATCTTGTCCTCAGCAAGATTAAAGGTTCCTGGCCCCCCTACCAATAGGAAGGCATCATAATCTTCAATTTTAATATCATCAATTCCAAGTACTTCGATGATCTTCCCAAATTTACTCCATGCAGTTCCTTTATTGTGGGAAACGACAGTTACAGTGTACCCTCTTTCTTCAAATATTGACCTAGGTATAAATAATTCTTCGTCCCTAAACCCTTCTTGGGCAACCCACATCAAAATACATACCATATTAACCCCTCCTAATTAAAAATAAATATCATTATATGGCAATTATTTCATACCCTTCTTCCATATACCTTGCCATACTTGGGTGTCCAAATAATTCATCACATAGCTTTAGTTCTTGTTTCTTTGCCTCATCAATGGTACCGTTCTTCGTAGCACATGCCCTACATACACAATCTATTAATCCTTCGTCCTTTGCTCTTGCATAATAATAGTGCAATGGATTGCCTGCCTCGTTTAGTTTTCCGATAAGCCCGCTAGCCGAGCCTTCAAATATTAACTTTATGTCGTATCCTTTTGCATGAAATTCAAGGGCATTTATTAAAGCGTGCACTACACACATAGGATCCCCATTAAATGCAAACAATGCTACTTTTCTCTGCATCCAGAATTCTGCCATTCTTTACACCTCGATGTTTTTAGAACATTTTCCTAGCTAGTGAATATAAATTTATTCATGATTTTCTAAAGATTATTGCTTTTTTAACATTTGGATTATAATATAATTCATATTTTAACTAAGATATCTTTTCCTACAACCTTAATTTCATATTTTTCCTCGTCATTTATCTTAATCTTTATAAGAGGTATTTTAGGTCCAGAAACTACTTTTCCAGTAGTAACATCAAACTTTGAACCGTGCTTAGGGCAGGTTACTATGTTTCCTTCAAGTTTACCGGCTGAAAGATCACCGTTTCTATGGGTGCATTTGTTATCAATTGCATAGAACTTTCCACCAATATTTGAAACTAGAATCTCCTTTCCTTTAAATTCGAATTTTTTTATAGTTCCCGGCTTAACATCGGATACCATACATAATTTTTCAAATTCCATAAAATCCCAATTAAAATAAGTTTAAATGTTATTAAAGTTTACCATAGACGGGTAATTATTTACCGATTAAAATTAAACTTAATACTTTAAAATTAGTTAAGTGTTGAATAAAATATAAAAATAATTTTAAGATGTTAATAAAAAAAGAAAAGATATAAAATCTTTTCTTAAATTAATTTCCTTGTCCTTTATAGCGTATCTTTTTTAAAGGCCCTTCGTAGTAGATTTCTACTTCTTCATTAAGATATTCATAAAGATACCTTTCAACGGTACTTCTGGGTATGTCTGTATCGTTAACAAGTTCTTGAATGAAGTAGTCCCTACCACTGTTTAACTTTTGCTTTAGCAGAACCCTTAGTTCATTGATACGCTTTTCTCTAGTTTCAAATTGTCTTCTCCATCCCATATTTTTTCACCTTTTAGTGCTAACTATCATCTCTCAATTGTTAGTTACTAATATTGATAATCATTAGTATATAAATCTTTTGGTTGTATAGCTCATCATTAATGCAATATTATTGTTGAATAGTGATTTATTATTTTAAATTATTGGATTGCATTAATTCAGATGTCTTTATGAATTTAAGGTCAACCGAAACCTTTATATAATAATGAATATATATTCGTTTGGTGATAAAATGTGGGGAAGAAGATACAATAGAGGATTTCATGCCTATTGCAACTGGTATCCTTACGACATAGGATACGGAGTTGCAGGTATTGGAAGAGGTAGAGGTGGACTTGGAAGAGGGCCATGTGCATATCTGCTAGAGTCTCAACTTATAAGAGAAGGGAAAATCCCTCAAGAAGAAGAGAAGAAAATTTTGTTAGATAACATAGATCTCTTGAAGAAAGAGATTCAACAGTTAGAGGAAAGATTAAATAAAATCTCTAGCGACGTGAAATAAAATGGTAGGGTATAGTTACGGCGTTGGCCCAGGTGGGTTCTGCATATGCACTAAATGTGGTTACAAGGAAGCCCATGGAAGAGGTACACCTTGCTTGGACAAGAAATGCCCTAAATGTGGAGACACAATGATAAGGGATATTAGGGGAGGAACAAAATGAAAATAGCCATATCGTCTTCAGGTACAGAACTTACCTCTCAAGTCGATCAGAGGTTTGGCAGGTGTAACTATTTTTTAATAGTTGATCTTGAAACTAATAATTTTGAAGTTTTTCCAAATGCAGCTGCAACTGCATCTAATGGTGCAGGTATCCAGGCTGCAAAAAATCTAGTTAAGAAAGGAATAAATGCAATAATTAGTGGGAATATTGGGCCAAACGCATTTCAGATTTTAAAAGCTGAAAATGTAGAAGTTCTTACAGAATTTAACGGAACTGTAAATGAGGCAGTTGAATTCTTTAAGAAGGGAAATTATTCAAGAGCGTCTGCCCCCAATGTAAGGACACATTCAGGGATTAGGTAAAGGGGATATTAGATGAAACTTTGTTTTCCAACGGAAGGATATTTAGGATTAAATGAATTAATTGGTGAGCATTTTGGTAGAACACCAACCTACACTATATACGATTTGGAGTCTCATGATGTGAAAGTCATTGAGAATTCAAGTGAGCATATGGGAGGAATTGGCTACCCTCCAGAACTTATGAAAAAAGAGGGTGTTGATGTTATGGTGTGCATGGGATTAGGCAGAAGAGCAATAACAATGTTCAATGAATATGGGATCGAAGTTTACATTGGGGCAACAGGAACTGTTGAAGATTCCATCACTTCTTATAAGAATATGCTCCTAAAAAAAGCAACATTTTTTGATTCATGTAGCGAACATAAGTTTAAGGATCACCACAAAGAAACTCATCATCATTAATTTTTTCTTTTTTATCTAGGTGTAAAATGATACTAACTATAGCTAGCGGGAAGGGAGGAACTGGGAAAACAACAGTTTCTGTCAATTTGGCCTTAAGTCTTGGCAGAGTACAATTGATAGACTGTGATGTTGAAGAGCCAAATGACAATATTTTCATCAAAGCAACTATAAATAGTACGCAGGATGTAAACACAGAAATACCTGAAATTAATTACGAAAAGTGTATACGTTGCGGAAAATGCGCAGATTTTTGTAGTTTTAATGCAATAATAGACCTTCCTTCCGGAATAAAGATATTTCCCGGGCTATGTCACTCGTGCGGTGGATGCAAATTGGTCTGCCCTAAAGAAGCAATAAGTTGGAAAGATAAAAAAATAGGGATTATAAGAAAAGGAAATAATAATGAGATTTATTTCTCTGAAGGTATTTTAGATATTGGCGAGAGCCGTCCAACTCCAATAATAAAAGCTCTAAAATATCAGATCAGGTCTGATATTGATGTTATACTAGACTGTCCACCAGGAACTTCCTGTTCATTTCTTGAAACTGTAAAAGATTCAGATTTCTGTATATTAGTTACTGAGCCAACTCCTTTTGGTTTAAACGATTTAAAATTAGCAGTAGATTCACTAAGAGAAATGGATATACCATTTGTGGTGGTAATAAATCGTGATGGGATAGGGGATGAAGGAGTTGAACTCTTTTGCGAGAGGGAAGAAATACCAATAATTTTGAAAATACCCCATAATGAAGATATAGCAAAACTTTACTCAAAGGGAAAACCATTTGTAAATGAATTACCATGGCTAAAGGATGAGCTTATATCAATGTTCAATAATATTAAGGACAGGAAAAAATGAAACAAGTTGCAATCATTAGCGGAAAGGGCGGAACTGGGAAGAGTTCATTAGCACTTGCATTTGCTTCTCTTGCAAAAAATGCCGTTCTTGCAGATTGTGATGTCGACGCATCAAATTTACATATAATTTTAGACCCCCTAATATTGGACACTAAAGAATTCATGGGTATGCCAATAGCGAATATAGACAAAAGTAAGTGTACGCATTGTTTAAAATGTTTCTTTAAATGTAAATTTGGTGCCATTACAAAAGATATTGATGTATTAGAATCGCTATGCGAAGGGTGTAAAGTTTGTCTACTTGTATGTCCTGCAGATGCTATTCAGATGGAAGATAAAGTGTCGGGTTATACTTATGTTTCTAAAACTCGTTTAGGGCCACTAGTTCATGCATATCTAAAACCGGGTGCCGAAGCTTCTGGAAAACTTGTAAACGAAGTTAGAAAAAATGCAATAGATCTATCAATTAAAGAGAATAAAGATTTAATAATTATCGATGGACCTCCAGGTATAGGATGTCCCGTAATCTCAACAATTACTGGAATTAATCTCTCCATAATTGTTACAGAACCGTCATTTTCTGCAATACATGACCTAGAAAGGATAATAGAGGTTAGTAAACACTTTGGGGTAAGATCAGTTGTCTGCATAAATAAATCAGACATAAACACAGATAATACTGCTATGATTAAAGATTACTGTCGCAAAAATAATGTCCCTGTAGCCGGTGAATTGCCATACGACCCTATTGTCAGTATGGCTATAGTTTCACGTAAGACTTTGATTGAACTTCCGGATTCAGAGTTCTCACTTAAAATAATAGAAATATGGGAGAAAATAATGGATTTTATTGAGGATTAAATGGAAACTAATAGTAAAATTGTTTTTGGACCAGTGCCTTCAAGAAGATTGGGTAAGAGCCTTGGAATAAATAATATACCGCCAAAGGTATGCACCTATTCTTGCATCTATTGTCAGATTGGAAGAACATTAAAAATGAGTTGCCAAAGAACCATTTTTTATGAGCCTGAATATATATTTGAGTCTGCTAAGTCTAAAGTCAAAGAAATCATCAATAAAGGTGGCATTGTAGACTATATTACTTTTGTACCTGATGGGGAGCCTACACTTGATAAAAATCTAGGTAAGGAAATAGATCTACTAAAATCCTTAGGCCAAAAAGTTGCCGTAATCACAAATTCATCTTTATTAGATCTTGATGAGGTTAGATTGGATTTATACAAGGCAGATTTAGTATCTGTAAAAATAGATTCAATCGAACAACAAACCTGGAAAAAATTGAATAGGCCCCATAAATCACTTGATGTAGAAAAAATAAAATCCGGATTGATAGAATTCTCAAAGAGTTTTAAAGGTATTTTGTTCACTGAAACTATGCTTATTAATAATTATAATGATGCGCCCATAGATTTGATTAAGACTGCAAGTTTTATTAAGAGATTAAATCCTCAGAAAAGTTTTATTTCAGTCCCTATAAGGCCTCCAGCAGAAAAAACAGTTGAAATACCAAATGAAGAAAAAATTAATCTTGCCTACCAAATCTTTTGTGAAAATAATCTTCAAACAGAGGTATTGATTGGATATGAGGGAAATGATTTTTTTTATTCAGGTAACGTTGAAGAAGAAATTTTAAGCATAACATCAGTTCATCCGATGAGAAAAGATGCCATTGAATCCTATCTAAAAAAAGCCGGAGCAGGGTTTGGCATCATTATACATATGATTGAAAAGGGTAAAATAAAAGAAATAAACTATAAAGGCCATAAATACTATCTTAGAAAGCTTTAATCTTTTAAAAGGAATTTATCTAGGACGTCTCGTGCCTTTTCTCTACTTTCTTGGTGTGTAGTGATAAATTTGACAAGTTTCTGACTTAAGAGATTCTTACATTCTCCGCAAAAGACTTCTCCGCTTTTGCAGCCATCATGAATCTCTTTTATCTTTTTATTGTCCTCTTCAAAAATAAAGTACAAATATTGGTAGATGGTACATACACCTGGATTTCCACCTTTTGTCTTATGCTCCTTTACAGTTTGTCCGCCACCGGTGAAAGCTCGTTTAATCTTTTTATCGACTTCTTTTGGTGGATCTACAGAGAAGATTGCTGTATCACTCTTTGATGCAGACATCTTACCGCTTGGGCCTTCAAGGCCTGGAAGAAACATGTTATGTATTGCAGCCGGTTTATAATAACCAAGTTTTTGGGCAACGTCCCTAGTAATTCTCCAGTAAGGGTCTTGATCAATTGCCGCTGGAATTAGAACAGGAACATTGTAACCTTTTAGAACAGATGGCAAAAAGCACGGGGCCGCCTGAACGGATGGGAAGAAAACCATCCCAATATTAGTTGAATTCTTAAAACCGAAAACAGCTTTGGCTGTAGAGGTCGTTACATTCTTTGCGACTTGAATCGATATCTTGTATAAAGTTTTAGCATAATCTATATTAGAAAATATAAAAGTCTTTTTTGGATCAAATCCTAAGGCGATTACATCAAGAGCATTTTCATAAGCAAAAGCATGTGTCTGTTCTAATGTAAGGTCTGGTCGCATCATGAACTTTTCATCATCAGTCATCTGGAAATAAAACTCACAATCGAATTTGTCCTGAAGCCATTTACAGAATATCCAGGGAACAAGATGCCCAAGATGCGTGTGGCCAGAAGGTCCCCTTCCAGTATAAAGGGCAAACTTTTCTCCTTCTTCATACTTCTTTAAAATCCATCCAAGATCCCTATGGGAAAAGAATAATTTTCTTTTAAGAAATGGGTGTAAATCTTTAGTATGTTTTTTAATATTATTTAATAGATCTTCACTTAGGACATCAGTTCCAAACTTTTTTATGAGTTTATTATAATCAATTTCTCCCTCTACTTCCCAAGGAGTAATAACAGATTCATCCATAATATCAGAATAACCTGATTTTAATTCTTTTTAAGTTTAATCTTTTCTTATCTCTTTTCTTTGTGCCATCCTATAAGCACAGACTACTAGAGTCTTGCCCAATAGCTCATTGTCTAATCCCTCATCACCTGTATCAATAAGTAGAAAAGGTGTGTTGTCGAGTTTTTGAGGTGTTGCTATAATTATAATATTCTCTTTTCCAACTTTTCTTAAAACTTGACTAGAGATCTGTTGATTTCCTCTACCAAAAACAAATCCTTGGGCCCCTATAGGGCTTACTATTATCTTTACACTATTTTCATTTTTTATGTAGCCTAAAATTGCCTTCTCATTGACATCACTGGCAATGAGCTTCCCATCTTTTATTAAATCCACTCCAAGAATTGTCTTTTTTAGACCCATAACTTCTGCAATCTTTGCAGTTGTAGAACCTGCTCCGACTATATACAAAGAGCCATCAGACATAAACTCACTAGCAAATACAGCTATGCCTTCCTTTGCGATCTCTTCGTCATGGCCTTCAAACAAAGCTTTGGCATCTTGAATAAGGTTTGGTATATACGGCGTTTTTAGATATCCATATAGTTTCATTTTGAATTTATCGGCTCTGTAACTTTCTTCGTCTATGTCCAAAACATCTGAATCTTTGTATCTTGATTTGCCCTCTAAAAATGATTTAAGAATATCTGAAGCCGCCTTAGGATTAATTGCAAAGACTGATGAAAACATCTTCACTCCTGCAGGCATCCCTATTACAGGTATTTCTGTACCAATTGCTTCGCAAATATCTCTTGCAGTTCCGTCGCCACCACAGAATATAATAAGTTCAACATTTCTCTTTTTGAACTCGTCTATGGTCTTTAGAGTATCTTCTTTGCTAGTTAACCCACTAACATTATAGATTATTTCATATTCATACTCTTTGTCCTTTATGAGATCTTCGCCCATCTCACCAGAAGGAACTAAGAACTTTGCATCTTTTACATGGCCCAGAGCTTCAAAAAATATTTCGGCTCTTTTTTTTGATATCTTTTCTGCGCCAAGCTCTAGAGCTTTTTCATAAAGGCCGTCAGTTCCCTTTAATCCAACTGAGCCACCCATACCTGAGATAGGATTGACTAAAAAACCAAGAGTTTTCATTTGATCACAAAAATAAAAAAATAGGAGGGTTAGTCCTCCTTTATCTTTGGAAGTTTTTTAAGTGATTGCTTTACAAGTTCTACTGGGTATTCGTAGTCCGTTAGTTTCCCTTGATGGAATAGTTCGTATGATTTCATATCAAAGTGTCCATGACCACTTGCATTGAATAAGATGACCTTTTCTTCGCCTGTCTGCTTACATTTCTTTGCTTCTTCTACTACAGATTTAATTGCATGTGCAGTTTCTGGAGCCGGAACATGCCCCTCTGTTTGTGCAAATAGCATTGCTGCCTCAAATACTTCTGTTTGGTGGTATGCTTGAGCTTCGATAATGTTTTGGTCTTTTAGTGAACTTACTATTGGTGAGGCGCCATGGTATCTTAATCCTCCGGCATGGATGCCTGGGGGGATGAAGTCATGACCCAAAGTAAACATTTTTGCAATTGGACCTAACTTTGTGGAGTCGCCATAATCGAATGCATAAAGACCTTTGGTAAGAGTTGGACATGAGTGCGGTTCAACGGCAACAACTCTTAGATTCTTTTTATCTCCCTTTAATTTATCATGTATGAATGGGAATGAAACGCCAGCAAAGTTGGAGCCTCCGCCAACACAACCTATTACTATATCTGGATATGTTTCTTCCATCTTTAACTGTTCTCTAGCTTCAAGACCTATTACTGTTTGGTGCATACATACGTGATTTAAGACACTTCCAAGAGAATATTTTGTGTCGTCATGAGTTGCGGCATCTTCTACCGCTTCAGATATAGCTATTCCAAGACTTCCGGGATGGTCTGGGCGGTCTTTTAAGACTGATCTTCCTGCATTTGTCTTGTTGCTTGGACTTGGGAATATTTCGGCCCCCCATAAGTGAACCAAATTTCTCCTGTAAGGCTTCTGGTCATAGCTAACTCTTACCATGTAAACTCTGCACTTTATGTCAAATAAACTTGTAGCATAACTTAAAGCAGATCCCCACTGGCCTGCACCAGTTTCAGTTGTTATTGTTTGTGTACCTTCTTTCATATTGTAATAAGCTTGTGCCACTGCTGTGTTCGGTTTGTGACTCCCTGCTGGTGAAACACCTTCCCATTTGAAGTAAATTTTTGCAGGCGTTTTCAATGCCTTTTCTAATCTTAAAGCTCTGTAAAGGGGAGAAGGTCTCCATACAGCGTAAATATCACGTATCTCTTGCGGAATGTTAATCCATCTATCTTGAGATACTTCCTGTTTTAGTATTTCCATTGGAAAGAGTACTGAAAGCTCTTCCAATGTTGCCCGTTTAAGTGTTTGTGGGCTGTATACTGGAGGCAGAGGTTTTGGTAGATCTGCCTGTATATTGTACCATTTTTTTGGCATTTCATTTTCGTCCAAAAATATTTTGGTTTTTTCCATATTTATCCTCCCTTAATATTTTCTTAAAAATCTAAATATAACTAAACTAAAATAAATTAAGACCTCTAAAAATATCTAGATGTCTAATTTATACTAAAATTCCTATGAGTAAGCGAAAAACCTAAATTTAGGTCCGCTTAGTATCGCCACCACCAAAATCTAAGAAAAGAGTCTTTTGTGACTACTTTGGTTGTATTGGATGGCTCTAAACTCATAGTACCAAAAAATTAAATCATAAATCTATTTATAAAGCTTTGTATGAATTATTTCTTTGCTTTTCCCTGATTCACAACGGACTTTATTGCTTTTTCAATTTCGGCAGGATCCCCTAGGTAGTAATGCTTTATTGGTTTTAGTTCATTGTCCAGCTCATAAACAAGAGGTATGCCTGTAGGGATATTTAGACTTACTATTTCTTTCTCTGGGACGTTGTCAAGGTATTTTACAAGTGCTCTAAGGCTATTTCCATGAGCAGCAATTAGTACCTTTTTTCCATTCTTTATCGTGGGGGCTATGGTATCGTGCCAATAAGGTAAAAATCTCTCTACAGTATCTTTAAGACATTCGCTTTGTGGAATCTGATTATCTTCCAAATCTTTGTAACGTGGGTCAAAGCCGGGGTATCTTTTGTCATTTTTTTCTAGTTCCGGTGGCCTTATGTCATAGCTTCTTCTCCATATTAAGACTTGTTTTTCTCCATATTTTTCGGCCATTTCTGATTTGTTAAGCCCTTGAAGAGCTCCATAGTGTCGCTCATTTAGTCTCCATGAGTTAATCACGGGAATCCACATAAGATCCATCTCATCGAGTGTCAACCACAATGTTCGTATGGCCCTCTTGAGTACTGAAGTAAAAGCTATATCAAATACATAATCGGAATCGAGCAAAACCCTTCCTGCTTTCTTGGCTTCAATAATTCCTTTTTCAGAAAGATCCACATCAGTCCAACCAGTAAACCTATTTTCCTTGTTCCAGGTGCTCTCTCCATGCCTTAATAGTACTACTTTATACATCTAAATCCCTGTCTTTTTTAATCTTAGAAAAACTTCTTTTTAAGTTTATTTCCATCTAGCTTTTACTGCAACAAACGCCCCCTTATCAATGATACTTTTTTCAACCTTAAACCCATTATTTTCCAATAATCCATATATCCCACCTTCTTTAAGAAAAGTTCTGTAGTTATCAAAGTGGTCTTTTCCTGCAAGAAATTCTACAATCATATTAAGTACTCCTTGAAATGAAAAGTTCCTTTTTACTAGATAATCATAAACGATAATGTCATCAGTAATTTTTTTTATTTCTTCTAAAGCCTTAATTCTAGTATCTGATTCCATTTCATGAAGGGATAAAGAGAAAATCGCATAATCAAACCTTTCATTTGTTAATTCTGAAACTTTTTCTGCGTTTCCATGAAGAAAAAGAACATTAGAAACATTATTTTCTAATTTCAATGAGTCAGCGTAATTAACCATTCTTTTTGAAAGTTCTATTCCCAAGACGTATTTACATTTTTTTGAAAGGTAAAACGCCAAAGAGCCTGTCCCAAACCCAATATCAATTACTTTGGAATTCTTTTCAATTAGGCTTGAAATTATCTTTCTTGTATCTTCTGTGGATGGATCAATAAACATGCTGTATAGTTTTCCATCATACCAGTGGCGTTTATCTTTATGTGTTGCCATATTTTAACCTACTAATTCTTAAATAATCATTTAAGTATAGTTAATAAATAGCTTGTGCTGAAAGAGGAGATATTATGGAGATTAGTTCAGAATCCCCTAATGAAGTTCTAAAGACGTACCTAAGGCAAGGGAATATTAGTTTAATCTTAGATGGTTACGAAGATTTATTTTCTGATTTTGACCCTAGGCCCTATTCAGAAAGGGCATTATCCGATGATTTTCTTTCAGAGTGTAAAAAAGCAGCCAGAGAAAAGAAAAGCGAGTCTCCTAATCTTGAACTTAGACTTTTGGTGCCTAAATATAAAAGAAAAACAACTGATGAGACTATAATAAAAAGAAGATTGAAAGAGTATTTCCAGAATCAGGCAAACGAAAAACAAAAAGAATTAAAGATATCTAGGAGGGAGGGTGGTAAATGGATTTTTATAGGATTTGTATTATCCCTTTTGTCTACTTTTTTAATTCATCAAGAAAATCCAATTTTTAACATACCATTAATTATAACTGAACCAGGTGGTTGGTTTAGCTTCTGGACGGGTCTAGACAAACTATTTGTTGAACCAAAAGGAAAAAAGCCTGATTTTGAATTTTACCATAAAATGTCAAAAATGGCCATCAGATTTCTCAATTATTAAACTATAATAAATATCCTCTTTCTTCTAAAAACTTACGACTCTTCAGAATGTCTTCAGTTTTTGTCATCTCGAGGATTATTCTGCCTGAATAGTCAATTTCTTTTAATGCCTTGAATATCTGTGGGAAGTTTATATTTCCTTCACCAAGAGGTAAATGGTTATCAAACTCGCCGAAATTATCATGTAAATGCATATGTATTAGATATTTCTTGAGATCGTGGATATATTTACCTATATCTACATTATTAGTTTCAAGATGTCCAACGTCCATTGTGTGTTTTATTCCAGAAAGCTGTTTATTCTCGAGAACTTCTAATACTTCTTGAGACACCCTCATCGTCGTGATAAACGTATCTGGCATATTTTCTAAAGCAATAGGAACCTCATAATCTTTGTTATAATTTGATATTTCTTTTAGTGAATCAAAAAGTATTTTTTTTGTTTTATCTCTTGTTTTACTTGTGGCAGCTGAATGCCTTCCAGGATGAAATGTCATAACCTTTGCACCGATTTCATTCACCGCAAATATTGAATACTTCACTTGTCTAATTGATTCTTTTCTTATACTTTTGTTTAAGCTTGATATGTTTATGTCAGAAAAAGGAGAATGAACTGTGTACTCAAAACTGTAAGAAGATAAGATGTCTTTAATCTTTGGCAAAGTTTCCTCATCAATCGCATGATTATTTTCAGCAACTATTTCAATAATTCCAAAATCATTATTTTCGCCCCATGAAAGCGCATTTTCAAGGGGGTCTTCGTAAAATGCAAGCGATGAGAATCCCAGTCTTTTGTACATCAAAATTGAGTATTGTTAAATCTTTTAATAGTTTTCTATTTTTAACAATGAAATTATGTTATTATAAAATCAATACTTTTTTATTAATATTTATTATAGAAAAACTTAAATATTATTATGTTTAAATATGTATAGGAGATTAAAATGAACAAAAATATATTTTCTATTTCATTAATTATTTTAATTATTTTTTCATTGGGGTGTGTAAATCAAGAAACTCAGGAGAATGATGGAAAATTAGTTGTCTATGCGACTATATCGCCCCAAAAAGAGATGATTGAGGCAGTTGGCGGGGATAAGGTTAAAGTTAATATAATGGTTCCGCAAGGTAGCGATCCCCATAATACAGACTTAAAGCCAAATCAATTGATTGAATTGTCAAAAGCAAAAATATATGTCATGGTTGGTTCAGGAATTGAGTTTGAGGTAAAATCTATTGATAAGATTAGAGATTTGAATAAGAATATGTTTATTATAGATAGCTCTAAGGGAATTGAATTAATTGGAATGTCAGATAGTAATCATGGAGGAGAAGAAGGAAGAGACCCACATATATGGACATCTTTGAGAAATGGAAAAATAATGGTTCAAAACATATATGAGGGGCTTGTTGCCGTCGATCCCATTAATAAAGAGTACTACTTGAAGAATAGGAACGAATATATGGATAGATTAGATGACGCAGACAATTATATAAAAAATGAACTAAAGGATTTAGATAACAGGTCATTTATGATATTTCATCCCTCATGGGGATACTTTGCTAAAGATTATAATCTAAATCAAATAGCAATTGAAGTTGAAGGAAAAGAGCCAACACTCCAATCACTTTCCCTCATAGTAGAAGAAGCAAAGAATGAAAATATAAGAACTATATTTGTTTCTCCCGGATTTAGTAGTAAAGCAGCCGAGATAATTACAAAAGAAATCGAGGGAAAGATTGAAGTTCTTGACTCTCTAGCAGAAAATTATATAGAAAATCTTAAAATCACAACAGAAAAGATAAAGAAGAAGTAATTATATGAAGCAAGAAATTGTCAAATTGGAAAATGTGTCATTTGATTATGGAGATCATAGGGTTTTAGAAAATATTAATCTAACAGTTTATGATGACGATTTTCTTGGGATAATAGGGCCTAACGGTGGAGGTAAATCAACTCTGTTAAAACTAATTCTTGGCCTTATTAACCCTACTGAAGGAAATATTCTTCTTTTCAACAAGGCTCCAAGAGAAGGTAGGAAATACGTAGGTTATGTTCCACAGTATACCCTAGTTGATAGGAACTTTCCAATTAATGTTGGGCAAGTTGTTCTTAGTGGGAGGATAAGATATACAGATTTTTTGAGAAGATATTCAGAAAAAGATAGAAAAATTGCAGAGAAAGCCATGACTATAATGGGAATTGAGAATCTTAGGGATACTCAAATCGGAAAACTATCTGGGGGTCAGCTTCAAAGAGGATTAATTGCAAGGGCTCTTGCAACAGAACCTAGGCTTCTTCTGCTTGACGAACCTACTTCTAATATTGATGTTCAAGCTGAAACAGGTTTTTATGATTTTCTTCACGAACTTTCTGAAAAAATGGCAATTATACTTGTTACACATGATACAGGAGCCATATCCTCTCATGTTAAAACGATTGGATGTATCAATAAGACACTTCATTATCATGGGGAGAAAAACATACCACCTAAAGTATTTGAGAAGTTATATGGCTGCCCGATAGAATTGATAGGGCATGGCATACCTCATAGAGTTTTGAAGGAGCATGATGACTGATGGTTTTCCAATATGCTTTTTTTCAAAATGCATTAATGGCAGGAATATTAGCCGCAATCGCATGTGGGGTAATCGGCTCTTATGTAGTGGTCAAAAGATTGGTCTTTATATCTGGAGGGATATCCCACGCAGCTTTTGGCGGAATAGGCTTAGGATTATTTTTAGGATACAATCCTCTTTTAACTGCAATTCTTTTCAGTGTTTTTTCTAGTTCCATACTTGGAGTTATATCAAAAAAAGCATACCAGCGGGAAGATACTTTAATTGGGGCAATGTGGGCGATTGGAATGGCTTTTGGTATATTTATGATATACCAAACACCGGGTTATGTGCCTGATTTAGCTAGTTATTTATTTGGGAATATACTAACAGTTTCACGAAACGATATATTAATCATGATTGCACTAAATATTATTATAGCGCTTATTGTTTTTGTGAGATACAACGAGTTTCTTGCTTTTTCGTTTGATGAGGAATTTTCAGAAGTTACAAATGTTCCAGTAATGAAGACTTACATTGTTTTATTATCTCTTGTTGCACTAACAGTTGTAGTTTTGGTAAGTGTTGTAGGTATAATATTAGCGATGGCACTTTTAACGCTTCCTGCCGCAACATCAAGTCTTTTTACAAATAGTCTCAAAAAAATGATAGTATTTTCTACCTCTATTGGGGTAATCTATATGATTTTGGGCATAGGCATGTCCTTCATTTTGAATCAGCCCTCTGGAGCAACAATAGTACTTGTTTCAGGTATATCTTATTTGGGATTATTAGGAATAAAGTCGACAATAAAAAAATCATAAATAAATTTAGGAGAGATATGATGTCAGTTATTAGTATTTCAATTAATGATGAACTACTTGACAAAATTGATAAATTACTTCCATTAAAAGGATTCTCAACTAGATCCGAAATATTTAGAGAAGCATTGAGAGACTATGTCACAACTGAAGTATGGGAAGATGGTAAAGGGCCTCTAGTCGTTACAGGTATGGTAATCTCTAGTAAGAAATCAGAAAGTCCTTTGAATACCATTCATCATAAGTATGAACATGTGGTTGAAACAACATTACATACACATCTTGACGAGAAAAACTGCCTTGAAATATTTATTTTAAAAGGAGAGACGAAAGAAGTTAAAGATTTTTTGAATGAATTAAAAGGTCTCAACGGCGTTAAAGCAGTAAAACATGCCCTCCTATCCACGGAGGTATAAGGTAATGGAGGTATGCGGGGTTGATGAAGCAGGAAGAGGTCCTGTAATAGGCCCTCTTGTAGTAGCTTCCTTTTCAATATCTGAAGATAAGCTTAATGAAATTGAATCGCTTGAAGTTAAAGATTCAAAAAAACTTACTCCAAAAAAAAGAAAAGAACTATTTTTAGAGATAATTAATCTTCCTGGAAATCATTATTATAAGGTACTCAGTCCAACTTTTCTTAACAATGAAATGAAAAGACAAACTTTAAATCAGATTGAACTCATTGCTTTCAAAGAAGCTATTATTGGGCTCAAATCCCCTATAAAAAGAGTGATATGTGACTCTTGTGATGTTGACGCATATAGATTTTCCCATAATTTAAAACAATTACTTGGAAATAAATTTGCATCTTCTGAAGTTATTGCATCTCATAAAGCAGAGGACAAATACCCAATAGTTGCAGCTGCATCAATACTTGCAAAAGTAAAGAGGGACGAACTTCTTAAAAAAATAGAAAAAGATGCGGGAGTATTATTTGGCAGTGGGTATCCAAGCGATCCTAAAACAATAAACTTTCTGAAAGAGTACTATAAAATTAATAATAGTTTTCCAGATTTTGTAAGAACAGAATGGAAAACTTTAGATAATATAAAAGATTCTTTACTCCAAAGAAAGCTTCTTTAGCTCATTTTTTGCCCTCATTTCCAACTCCTAAAATGGTGACAACTATTATTGCCATCACAGCAGCAAGTATAACACCAAGTAATCTATTTGATGTTAAGTTACCAAATATTAAGTAAAATAATGCACCCAAACCAAGACCGATGAGCATATTTATACTTTCTGATCTAGCCTTTTTATCTTTATTTTTTTGTTGCTTAATTTTTTCTTTTTGCATAGTAGTCCCTTCTTGATAAATTTTTATTGACCCCTTAATATATTTTGCCCCAAATATTCATTAAATGAGAAGTTCATTGCTGCCCTCATATGTATCAATAAGGTATCAAATAGTAGTGCATCAGTTTCATTAGTCTTTATTATCATTGGAAGTTCCGTGCATCCTAATATGATCCCACCTGCGCCATCTGAGATAAGTTGTTCAACTATTCTTTTGATTTCTTTTTTGGAGTTTAAGTTTACCTTTCCATGGGCCAGCTCTTTATAGATAATATTATTAATTATCTCTATGTCTTTAGATTCTGGAATAAAAACTTTTAATTTGTGCTTGTCTTTTAATCTATTTTTATAAAATTCTCTCTCCATAGTAAATTTTGTACCGAGTAGACCAACCGAATCAATCCTGTTCTTTTTTATTTCATCAGCCGTTGCATCAATGACATTTATTATTGGAATATTTGTTACTTTTTGAAGATCTTCTGCAATCAAATGCATTGTATTTGAACAAATAACAAGCCCTTCTGCACCAGCTTTTTCGAGGGATACTGAGATATCGCTCATTTTCTCTTCAACTAAATCCCAGTTATTTTGCATTTCCATTTCCAAAATTTCTTCAAAATCAACTGAATATAATAAAATTCTTGCAGAATGATTCATGCCAAGCCTTTTATTTACTAAATTGTTGATAGTTTTATAATACTCAACTGTAGACTGCCAATTCATTCCACCAATAAATCCCAGAAGTTTCATAAAATAATTTAGTTTTTTGAACATAAATAACTTTTCTTTAAAAAGGGTTAGGAATATAAATCCCATTGAAAAGATAATTTCATGGGATCAAAAGAAATAAATTCTGCACTATATTTATTACTTTTAGCATCCTCATATTTTGTATTTTTCATATGTATAAACGTATTTTTATTAAAGAATAATGACTTTAAAATGCCTTTAATTGGAACTATAATTTTTGTAATAGCCTATTTAACAATACAGAAAATTCTTAAACATAAAATTGAAAAGAAGATAAAAAAAAGTTGATTATTCGGGAACCTTTGCAAACATCCCTACTCTTTCGCTTTTCTTTGGAATTCTTCTGACATCGACGATAATAAAATCTTTTACCGCCCTTACAGCGCTAAAAGGAACAAGAACTAAATTTTCCTTGTCAGTTATCATATTGTCTAAGATAACATCAGTTGTAGGTTCCACTACAAGAGCGATTAGCTCTCCTGTATCTTCATTAATGACCATGTCAAAGAGAGTTCCTATTTCATGGCCTTGTTCTGTAACAATCATTTTGTCTCTTAATCTAGTTGCTGCAATTTTACCCATAATATCCCCTTATAATATATTGTAATATCCTTATTTGAATATAAGTTTTTCCTATTCTTTTTCTAATAATTCTATAATTTTGTCAAGTTTTTCTTGCGTCATCAATGTATAGGGGCTTCTTTTTGCCTCTACCATATGTGCAGCCTGTGGGAACTTAACAAATCTATCTAGAATGTATCCCAGTATATAAGTTCCTATAAAAGACATAGGAACAAGAATTAGTAAAAGTTCAGTAGTTTTTAGATCAATTATTAGTTTTATCTTATCAGAAGCTGCTATAATAAGAAGTGCAAAGTTTACATATACTAAGAATTGCCTTCCAAGATCAAATCTATATTTTTGTTCCAATAAAGATTTTCTTATGCCTTTGAGTTTTTCCTTTGACATATACTCCCTTCAAATGACTTTTTTATCTTTTAAGAAAGTAACAAAACAGCTTTTGTTGCAAAAATAAAGTCTAGTGAGGTGTTTTTTATCCTTCCACAACTCTAGGACTATCCTGTTCTTATCTTTTATGTCAAAATCTGTTTGACAATGGGAGCATTTTTTAATTTTCTTTTCCATTTACCTCACCAATCGGAAAATACTACTAAATATAAAATTTTCTATCTATAAAGAAAAAATTAAATATGTAAATCCCTCAAGGCAAGTTCAATGTCCTCTGCCTTTATGGTCTTTCTTTTAGCATGGGCAGAATAATCTCTTGCTTTTCTTGCTATTATTCTTGAGTAGTCCTCAAGAGCAACACCTAACACCTTACATGCGTCTTCTGAAACTCTTTCAGCCCCTTCTTTCCTAAGTAGCCTCTCAAGAGGGGCTAGAGGAAGTTCTTCTGGCTCTCTCATTATTATACCTCCTTGGATTGCCAAAAAAGGCAAAATTAAACTTAAAATTACTAATAAAAAGTCTTATTTAAACTTTTCTCTAAAAAAGAGTTTAATTAATTTTAAAAAAGAGAATTATTCAATTAAAACGGCGTTAATTACCCCGTCTTGTCCAGGTCTTGAAGTAACTCTTGCCTTTCCAAGTTCAGTAGTTATTATTGCGCCCTTTGTAATGATGCTTCTTCTTACGAAGTGCCTGTTTGCGGGATTGTCTGTAACTCCAGTGATTTTTGCTTTCTTGTAGCCTTCTTTTGTTAGAATGTTGGAGTAATCTGTCTTCATTAGTTTCATCTTTTCAGTTCCGCCAAAGCATCTTACCTTTTTCTTGCTGACTTCACCGATTACTGTAAAAGTTGATTCTCTACCAAGTTCTCTCTTTAGTTTCTTTCTTGCCTGTGTTAACCTTCCACCAGTAGATTTTCTTTTTGATCTAGCCTGCCAAATTGACACATTATCACCTGTATATCTTGCCTAAAAGTCTTAACAATGTTTATAAAGTTTTCCTATATTCTAATTTCATATGGATGAGTTTAATTCTGAAATAATTAAGTCAGAGCATGGCGGGGGAGGGGAGATGATGGAAGCAATGATTAGATCTCTCTATGTCAAAGGATTTTCCTTAAACAAAATCAAAGGAGGATTAGGCCTATCTGATATGGACGATTCTGGCACCATTCCATTTTCTGATGGACATATTGTTTTTACAACTGACTCCCATACGGTAACCCCTCTATTTTTTCCAGGGGGGGATATTGGCAGACTTTCTATCTCAGGAACTATTAATGACATATCGGTTATGGGTGCAAAACCTCTAGCTCTTTCATCAGGAGTTATACTGCCCGAAGGATTTCCTATAGACCAATTTAGAAAAGTTATAAAATCTATGAACGAAACCTTGAAGGAAGCAGGAGTTCCTTTGATAACAGGAGATACAAAAGTTGCAGGTACAGATCTTTTCATAAATACCTCTGGAGTTGGATACACCAAGAATTTAATTTCTGATAAAGGTCTTAAAGAGGGAGACCTTATTATAATCTCAGGAACTGTAGGAGATCACGGGGCCGCAATGCTTTCAGTTAGAGAAGACATCCCATTTTTATCCAATATACAATCAGACGTTGCACCTTTAAATAAGATGATTGAAAAGATTCTTCCATATCAAGTTCATGCAATGAAAGACCCCACAAGGGGGGGCATTGCCAATGCATTAAACGAATTTTCAAAAAAATCGGCTTTAAGAATAGAAATTAAGGAAGAAAGAGTCCCTGTAAGGGAAGAAGTATCTGCCATATGCGATATTCTTGGATTAAATTTTATGGAAATAGCATGTGAAGGCAAAGTTTTGGCTGCTGTAGGTAAAGAAGATGCAGATACAGTTATCGATATATTGAGAAAAGATCCTCTAGGGAAAAATGCAGCAATAATTGGAGAGGTAAAAAAAGGAGAAAAAGTAATACTTGAAACATTAATAGGTGGAAAGAGATTATTAGAACCACCTGTTGCAGATCCCGTCCCAAGAGTATGTTAGATAATCCCTTTATCTTTAAATGTTTTAATTTGTTCTTCTGTGTATTCAAGGCTCTTCAATATTTCTTCTGAGTGTTCTCCTAATACAGGCGGTGGTAATTTTACTGATGCGCCAGTTTCAGATAATTTGACCGGTAATCCTGGGATCTTTATAGTTCCATACAATGGATTTGTCACTTCTTCTATCATTTTCCTATGAATAACTTGTGGATCATTTAACAATCTATCGATAGTATAAATTGGACCGGAAGGTATACCAGCCTTTTCAAGAAGAATTAGCCATTCATCGCCAGATTTATTTACAAGGACGTTTTCTATTATTTTAACAAGTTCATCTCTATTCTTTAGACGTTTTCCATTATCTGAATATTTTTCATCCTCGGCTATACTAAGTTCTAAGACTTCACAAAACTTTTTCCACATATCTTCGTTTCCAACTGCAATGTTGATGAAAATGTCTTTTGTTTTAAAAGACTGATATGGGCAAATAAGAGAATGTGCACTTCCTATCCTTGATGGGATTTTTCCTGAAAAAAGATATCCGGTTGCAAAATAAGTTTGCCATGAAACTTGGCAGTCTAGCATAGAAGTATCAATAAATTGTCCCTTACCAGTTTTTGACCGCGAGATAATTGCGCTAAGAATGCCGTAGCATGCAAACATACCCGCAGAAATGTCTGTTACTGCAATCCCTATCTTAACTGGGCCTCCATTTGATTCACCTGTTTCGCTCATAAGTCCACCCATACCTTGCAAAATAAGGTCATAACCAGGTTTAAACTTGTATGGCCCATCTTGACCAAATCCAGAGATAGAGCAGTAGATTAATTTCTCATTGATTTTTTTCATCGCTTCATATCCAAGACCTAGCTTTTCCATAGTTCCCGGCCGAAAATTTTCCAACAAAATATCTGAATCTTTTACTAATTTCTTTATAACTTCTATAGCTTCTGGCTCTTTTATGTTCAGACTAAAGCTTTTTTTGTTTCTATTAATACTTGCAAAATAAGTACTTAAATTCTCACAAACATAAGGGGGACCCCAACCCCTAGAGTCATCTCCTCTTTTTGGTCTTTCAATCTTAATAACTTCCGCACCCATATCTCCTAGAAGCATACTGCAGTATGGCCCAGACAAAGCTCCAGTAAAATCAATTACTTTAATTCCCTCAAGCGGTATCATTAAAAAACACCTTGAACTTATTTTAAATATAAATTTAAATAACTTACCCAATAAAAGCTTTTCAAACAATATTTTTTCTATAAATATTTATTAAAAATAAGGATAAATTTTAATAGTACGATTACTTGAGTCTAATAGAGTGATAAAATGAGCAAGACTCTAGAAAATCTGACTAAGGCTTTCGTTGGGGAAAGCATGGCAAGAAACAGATATACCATATATGCTAAGATTGCATATAAAGAGGGATATGATAAGATATCTGAACTATTTCTCTTAACAGCTGACAATGAAAGGGAGCATGCGAAATGGCTTTTTAGAATGATTAACGATATAAAAAAGAAGGAAGGAAGTCCTACTGAAATAAAGGTAGACGCCGAGGCCCCCTTAATACTTGGAAATACTATTGAGAACATAAAAGGTGCAATTGAAGGCGAGAACTATGAGTATACCAAAATGTATCCTGAGTTTGCAAATACAGCAGAGAAGGAAGGATTCAAGGATGTTGCAAAGAGACTTAGGGCAATTGCTGTAGCTGAAAAGCACCACGAAGAACGGTACAAGAAACTCTTAAAAGAACTTCAAGCAGGAACATTCTTCAAAAAGAAAGAAAAAGTGGTCTGGGTCTGCAGAAAATGCGGATATATTCACGAAGGCACAGAACCACCTGAAACTTGCCCTTCATGTGATCATGAAAAAGCTTATTTTGAAAGACAATGTGAAACATACTAAAACCTTTTATTTTCTTCTTCTTTTTAAATATAGAATAGGAGTTCTACTCAATTTTTATTTATAATAATTAAAATTAAGTAATAGATATACATATTAGACTTATGAGTAAAATTGAAAAAGCAACTTTTGCCGCCGGATGTTTTTGGGGAGTGGAATCGGCATTCTGTCAGATTGATGGAGTTATATCGACACAAGTAGGCTATTCAGGTGGCCATAAAGAAAACCCTACTTATGAAGAAGTATGCACAGACAAAACCGGGCATGCAGAATCAGTACAAATAGAATTTGATTCAGAAAAAGTATCATATGACAAGCTTTTAGAATTATTTTGGAACATACATGATCCAACAACTCTTAATAGGCAGGGGCCAGATGTTGGAAGTCAATATAGGTCAATTGTATTCTACTATAACGAGGAACAAAAAAATAAAGCGTTAGAATATAAGCAAAAACTTGAAAAATCAAGTAGATTTAGCAAAAAAATAGTTACAGAGATTATACTTGAAAGTAAATTTTATAGAGCAGAAGAGTACCATCAGAAATACTTCCAAAAGCATGGAATAGTGAAGTGCAAATCAAAATAATGAAAGATAAATATAGTATACAATAGTGTTCAAGATAGTTAAGGGTATTCCAACTCTAGCAAATTCAACAAAAGTGATAGTTTGATTTGACTTCTTTTCTGCATTTTGTATAATAATAACTGTGCTTGCAGCACCCAAGATAAATAAATTACCCGCAATTGTACTTCCTGCAGCAAGTGCGATCATCTCTTTAGAAGAAGCGCCAGCTTCAACTAACATAGGTAAGTACAAAGCAACTAGAGGGACATTTGAAATAAACTGACTTAGAATTATACTCACAATAAAGATCATCAAAAGATTTGGGATATTTATGTTCATATCATTGATTACTTCTTGAATCAATCCGCTATTCCATACACTTTGCATCAAGACAAACATTGAAACAAAAAATATTAATGTCTTCCAGTCTAAATTTTTTAGAATTTCGACTCTTTGTTTTGAAAAAATCAATATAGGCAAAGATGCAACTAATGAAATATAAGTTAATCTAAAATCAATGTTTAATCCAGCCGTTACTATAGATATCTTGAGCAGTATCATCGCAATAATAAGGAAAAGAGAGATTTTAGAAAGTTTTGCCAGTCTTTTATTTTTTATTGGTGCTTGTGAATGATTAAGAGAGTTACTATGAAAATTATCTTTATAGAAAAATCTTAATACAAAAAATGCAACAGCTAGATTAATCATTGTGGGAACTAAAAGAAATTTAAAAAATAAAATAAAAGGGTTTTTATGTTTCCTTCTAGGACTATTAGAAGATTTTGAGGATTTCCAATAGGACTCATCACACTTCCAATAGTAACTGCAAATGCAAGGGTTAAAAGTAATAATTTTGGTGATGTCCCGTGTTTTCTGCTTAGATGAAGGACTACTGGAGTTCCAATTATTGCAAGTGTATCGTTCATCAAAAATGCAGATGCTATACCTATGACAAAAAGAATTAGAAATAATAATTCATCAGGAGATTTCGCTCTCTTGAATATTTTATATGAAATATGGGAAAGATACCCGCTTTCTTCAAGTCCGACACCCACTACAAACATCCCAAATAGAAAAATGATTACGTCAAGATTAATAGACTTCAATGCGTCATTTGGAGATATTTGAGCTGTAATAAGGCAAGCCAAAGCCCCGAAAGTCATCACTTGCCATATCTCTAATTTAATTTTCCCTACTTGCCTTACTGCAATCAGTGAAAATACTGCCAACAGTATTGCTACTGAAATCACAGTGGTTCACTCTTAGCCCTAGTATATAAGCATTACTAGGTAAAAATAAATAAAAAAATTCTTTATTTATTTGGAATTATAATTAAACATAATCTTGTCTAACTGGATAAAAGACATCTATCGCATTTGTCCTTTTTATAGCTTTACCAGAGTGTGGAACATTAGGTGGAATAGTCGCTATATCCCCTGGCATTAATATTTTAGTATCTCTTCCCACTTTTATTTCAAGTTTTCCTTCTAGCATACTTAGAACCTGCTCATGCTCATGAGAATGCTCTGGAAATGACGATCCTTCCTCAATCGTCCAGTGTGCAAAAGTCATGTTTTCAGAGTGTACGAATTTAGCTTTGTACCCTGGAAAGATTTCTCTTTCCTTAATATCCTTTAAATTTTGGAACGGCATAGTTAACTTATGGAATTTTAAATATTTAAATTTTACTCATTATTTATATAAAATCATTTATAGAAAAGCCATAAATAATAATTATACATATTTTATTTATGAATAGAAAAGAAAGAGAGATAACTGATATTCATGAAATTGAAGAAATATTACATAAGGCAAATATTTTAAGAATTGCATTATGTGAAAATGATACCCCTCATATAATTCCAGTAAATTTTGGTTACAATCAAAGGGCCATTTATATTCACGGTTCAAAAAAAGGAAAGAAAATAGATATCCTAAATAGAAATAATAATATTTCTTTCGAAGTTGAAATAGATACAGAGCTTGTGAGATCTGAAAAAGCATGTGGCTATACTATGAAATATAAGAGCGTTATTGGATTTGGAAAAGCCTTTTTTGTCTATGATTTTAAAGAAAAAAAGAAAGCACTGGACACAATCATGTCTCATTATTCAACAGGCTTTTTTGATTATCCTCTTGAGATAATAGAAAAAACTTGCATAATAAGAATAGATATTGAATCAATGACTGGGAAAAAATCATAAGATTTATATATTAATTTTAATACGATAACTTGCGGGCCCATGGTCTAGTTGGTCATGACGTCGCCTTTACACGGCGGAGGTCCTGAGTTCGAATCTCAGTGGGCCCACTACTTTTGGATAAATTTTTAAATGGCTTATATTAAGTTTTTTTGGTAGATATGAGTTTTTTAGAATTTATTTCGGATTTAGTAGGGGCCTTAGATTCTATAATATGGGGCCCTGTAATGTTGATATTACTTGTTGGAACTGGTATATACCTTACAGTTATTTTGAGGGGTATACAGTTTAGAAGACTTTTATTATCGATTAAAAATTTATTAGAAAGCGCTTTTAAGAAAGAGGATCTTCAAGGTGATATCCCCTCATTCCAAGCTCTAACAACTGCTCTTTCAGCAACAGTTGGGACTGGTAACATTGCTGGTGTTGCCACAGCTATTGTAATGGGAGGCCCTGGAGCACTTTTTTGGATGTGGATAACTTCTATAGTAGGTATGGCCACAAAATTCTCCGAAATTGTTTTAGGAGTAAAGTATAGGGAGAAAAACACAGAAGGAGAATATTCTGGAGGGCCAATGTATTATATCCAGAAAGGGTTCAAAGAAAGATATAATATTGATGCAAAAATATTGGCAGTCTTATTTTCAGTTTTTGGTGTGATTGCATCCTTTGGTATAGGGAGTATGGCGCAAGCAAACTCCGTGATATTGGCCATAATATCTAATGTTGGTAAAGGCAGTTCAATTTCTATCCCTGTGTATGGAGAAATATTCACAGTCTCAGCAATTCTTGGAGGAGTATTAGTAATTCTTACAGCCCTTGTCATTTTTGGCGGAATTAAGAGAATAGGAGAAGTTACTTCATATCTTGTGCCATTTATGAGCATAATGTATATATTAGCCGCATTAGCAATTATATTGATTCATTTTGATAGAATACCTTACGCATTTGGGTCTGTTATAGGATATGCATTTTCTCCAACTGCATTTACAGGCGGAGTTGCAGGATTTGCAGTTTCTAGGGCAATTAGATTTGGAATAGCAAGAGGTGTTTTTTCCAATGAAGCTGGATTGGGCAGTGCTCCAATTGCACATGCCGCAGCAAAGACCCCACATCCTGTGAGGCAAGGTACTCTTGCAATAGTTGAAGTTTTTATTGATACAATAATTCTTTGTTCAATGACTGGATTTGTCATACTTGAGAGCAATCTTGATATATGGGGAGGAAATCTCACTTCATCAGCACTAACAAGTGCAGCATTTGCTCAGACTTTAGGGATATTTGGAACAGTTGTAATTGTTTTATGTTCTATTCTCTTTGGATATTCAACAATATTGGGATGGTCTTACTATGGCGAAAAATGTTTTGAGTATCTTTTTGGAGTAAAGCGAAAATATCTGTATAAACTAATCTTCTTGTTTACAGTATTTTTCGGTTCAATTACCTATGTAGATATAGTTTGGAATATATCCGATATGTTTAACGGACTCATGGCAATTCCTAACTTAATTGCTTTAGTAGCATTGGGCGGAATTGTTGTCGATGAAGTCAGAAAGTATTTTAAATAGACAAGAGGGGACTATGGGCTTTGATACAATAACTAAAAGAAAAACGATAAGAAAATTTAAGGATACCAAAATAGAAAAAGAAGAGATCTTATCATTAATCGAAGCAGCCATAAATGCACCGTCAGCCCATAATTTCCAGCCTTGGGAATTTATAGTTGTTGACTCCAATGAAGTCAAAGAAAAGCTTTCATCTAGAATGGCTTTAACCTGGATTAATAATCTAAAAAAAGATGGAAAATCTCAGATTGAAATAAATGAAAGAATAAATTTATCCAAGTGGCGAATAAATAATGCTCCACTTCTAATTATACCTTGTTTTGATACATCAAAGGTAGAAAAATATGGAGACGAAAGGGATACTGCAGAATTTATTATGGGAGTACAAAGTGTTGCTTTGGCATCAGAAAATATTTTACTTAAAGCAACTGAAAAAGGATTAGGAGTATTATGGCTTTGTGCACCTCTATTCTGTCCAGAAGATTTAAGGAATGTACTTAGTATTCCAGAACATATTTTACCTCAGGAAATACTAATAATCGGGTTTCCTGATGAAGATCCAATAAAACCAAAAAGAAGAAATTTAAATGAATTAATACATCTAAATAGGTGGTAGTCTGATAACAGTTCTTTCTGGTGGAGGCGGTGGAGCAAAGTTTGTCGATGGCCTTTCAAGAATAACTCAAGATTTCTCTGTAATTGCCAATACAGGCGATGATATTGAAATTCATGGATTACATGTATCGCCTGATGTAGACACCCTTATGTATACCCTTTCTGGGCAACTTGATTTGAAGAAAGGATGGGGAATAAAAAATGACACATTTGTATGCCAGAATTATCTTAAATCTTTAGGATATGAAGATTGGATAAGTTTAGGTGATAAAGACCTCGCAGTTCACATAAAGAGAACCGAACTTCTTAAGTCAGGAAAAACTTTGGCTGAAGTAACATCTGAGTTATGTAAGAGATTTGAGATTAATATCCCTTTAATACCAATGACCAACGATTTCTTCCAAACCCACATTGAATTGGATAATAACATAATTCATTTTGAGGAGTATTATATAAAAAGACCAGAAGGAGAAGTTAGGAATATTCTCTACAAAGGTAATGAAAAAGCAAAGCCTTCTAAAGAGTTTCTAAAAGCCCTTGATAATTCTGATTATGTAATTATTCCGCCATCAAATCCTTTGGTTAGTATAGGGACAATTTTATCTCTAAAAGGAATTAGGAAGAGACTAAGAGAAAAAAAAGTAATTGGAATTTCTCCCCTAATACAAGGAAGAGCTGTAAAGGGGCCCTTAGTTCAACTAATGAGCCACTCAAATTATGAAGTTAACTCATTTGGAATAGCAAAGTATTATGAAGATTTATTAGATATATTTATAATCGATATTCTTGAATCAGATATGGCTGAAAGAATTAGGGGGGAACTCGATATGGAAGTACTCACAACAAATACTTTAATGAAAACAAAAAAAGAAAGAATAAGTCTTTCTAAGTTTGTTCTCAAAAGGATGATTAAATGACATTGCCCGTATTTTTGCCCCTAAAGTATGTCAATTTTTCTAAATCAAGACTTAATGAAATCTTAGGCCAAAACAAAAAACGACTTGTGATTGCACTTTTAGAAGACATGATATTATTGCTAAAAAAATTTCCAGAAATTGAAGTATATTTAATAACAAAAAAAGAAAATGTCGATATTATCCCAAAGGAACTTGGAGTTAGAATAATCTTTGAAGACGAGGCAGATTTGAACAGAGCCTTAGAAAAAGGAATAAGTTTCCTAAAGGAAAAGGAAAGTAAACTATTGATATTACCCTTAGATTTGCCTTTTATCAATGAAGAAGATATAAAAAATCTTATTTATTTATCAAAAACTCAAGGTGGAGTAATATCTCCTTCTTACAGAGATGGGACTTCAGCAATAATACTCCCCTTAGATAGAAAATTTAGACTAAAGTTTGGAGAAAGAAGTTTTCAGAAACATATCTCTGAATTTGAAAAGAAAAAGATACCGTTTCAAATCCATTATTCCGAATCACTTTATTATGATCTAGATACCCCGGAAGATGTGATGAGGTTACTTGATATAAAGATTGACAGCAAGGCATATTCTTTGTTAAAAGAAATTGTTCCTCTAAACTATAGTCATCAGAAAGCAGTTTAAAATTAACTCGCGTTTTAATAATTTTTAGGTTGACCGAAAGATTTATAAATTAGGTTAACCGAAAACAATTATTGATATAATGCCAAAACAGGATGTTGAAGAATATTTGGAAGCTATACTCGATATAGAGTTAGACAAAGGCGTAGCTAAGACATCAGAGATTGCAAAAGCCTTGGGTGTTTCGCCATCAAGTGTAACTGAAGTAATCCAGAGGCTCAATCGAAACAATTTAATTTTTTATGAGCCTTATAAAGGAGCTAAATTAACAGAAAAAGGATTAAAGATAGCCAATAAAATAAAAAGAAAACATAGAATAGTTGAAGTATTCCTTTCTGATTACCTAAAAATAACTCCAGAAAATATCCATGCCGAAGCCTGTAGAATGGAACATTGTGTTTCAGATGAGGTTACCAATGCTTTATGTAAAATGATGGGTGGACCTTCAAAATGTCCATGTGGCAAAGATATACCAGAATGTGATCCATACAAATATTGCGATGGTTGTAAGAGGAGATAAATAATGGAAGTTACAATAGCCCTTGTGGGAAGTCCAAATGTTGGTAAAAGCGTTATATTTTCCCATCTTACTGGCAAGTATGTAACAGTATCGAATTATCCTGGAACAACAGTTGAGCTGTCCAAAGGTAAAGGATTCTTAGGATTAAAAAAAGTTGATATTATAGATACTCCTGGTTCAAATAGTCTTGTACCAATGTCTGAAGATGAAGAGGTTACTAGGAATGTACTGATTTCTGGGGATATTGACTATGTGGTCCAGGTAGCGGATGAAAAGAATCTGCAACGGGCTTTAATGATATCTTCTGAACTTTCTGAGTTAGAAATACCTTTCACACTTGTTTTAAATATGGCAGACGAAGCCAGAAGAAAAGGAGTGCAAATAGATCTCGATAAACTCTCTAAAATACTTGGGGTTCCAGTAGTTGAAACTGTTGCTGTTGAAGGCAAAGGCATTGCTAAGATGAAGAAATCAATATTAAATTCCTCAAAAGCCCATCTTAAAGTAAATTATGGAAAGCTTGAAAGTTCTGTTGAAAAATTAACAAAAATTTTGGGGAATAGAGGTAAAGCTATAATGGCATTGTCAGATGAATCTTTTGCGGAAAGGATTCTAAAAGATAAAAAAATGATTGAAGAGGTAAAACAAATAATAAAAAAAGAAAAAGAGTCCATTTCAACCCCACTATTTTATTATATACGCGAAAAAAGACGAGAAGAAACCTTGCATATTCTAAGAAAAGTCAAAGAAGAAGAAAGTATTAAAAAAACACAATTATCTGAAAAACTTAGTAACCTTACTTTAAATCCCATGACCGGTATACCAATATTTTTAGGTATAGTACTATTGCTTTATGAATTTGTTGGGTTTCTTGGAGCACAGATAATGGTTGAGTTCTTGGAAGAAAACTTATTTGGAAGGATAATTAATCCTGCATTAAAAATAATCTTTGAAAAGTATATGGTAAATGATTTTGTCTCAAGGATGTTTGTTGGAGAGTTTGGTATAGTTACCATGGCGCTTACATATGCTATTGCAATTATATTCCCAATCGTTTTGACTTTTTTCATAGCTTTTGGTCTTCTTGAAGATTCAGGTTATTTTCCAAGACTTGCAGTCATGGGAAACAAACCTTTGAAATTTTTAGGCCTAAATGGTAAAGCAATTCTTCCTCTAATACTTGGGTGTGGTTGTGTCACAATGGCTACAATAACTGTAAGAACTTTGGATTCAAAAAAAGAGAGAATCATTGCAACACTCTTATTGGCCTTAGGTGTTCCTTGCTCTGCACAAATTGCAGTTATTTTCGCTATGGCATCAGCACTTTCTTTTAAAGCATTACTTTTTGTTTTTTCTGTAGTTTTACTCCAGTTAATAATTGTTGGTGCAGCATCATCTAGGATAATTAAAGGACACTCATCAGACTTCATAATGGAATTGCCCCCTCTTAGGATTCCAAAGTTTTCAAATATACTCTATAAAACTTTAATGAGATTAGAATGGTATGCAAAAGAGGTAATACCTATATTTATATTGGGTACACTTGTTCTTTTCTTTTTCAATGAATTTAATATACTAGTGATAATTGAGAGAATATTTTCACCTGTAGTTGTTAGTTTTCTTGAACTGCCCAAGGAGGCGGCAAGAGCATTTTTGATGGGATTCTTTAGGAGAGATTATGGTGCAGCAGGATTATTTCAATTGCAAGATGTAGGCTTAATGTCAAATGTACAAACTGTAGTAAGTTTAATTGTTATTACTCTTTTTGTACCATGCATTGCTAATCTTTTCGTGATAATCAAAGAGAGGGGAACAAAGATAGCCACAATGATATTTATATTTGTGTTAGTATACGCCATCTTTATTGGGGGGGTAACAAATATATTTCTGAAATATACTGGAATAATGTTTTAGAGGGATTAAATGTTAGATGAGATAATTGAAGAATCACTTGAACATATATGGACTATGAGAGAACAAAATAATGAATCTATTGAAAATTTTGTCAAAGGTATTTATTCTAGGTGTAATTTTTCTGAAATTGCAGGAGATTTGTCTCCAGAGGAAGTTCTAGATAATTTGAAAAAAGAAGGGTATATTGATATAAAAAATAACAATATTAAGTTTGAGAAAAAGGGTGAAGAAATAGGTAGGAAGATAATAAGAAGACATAGGCTTACCGAGAGACTTCTAAAGGACATACTACAGATGACAATCGATGAAATAGAGGAACCGGCATGTAGGCTCGAACATACAATCACTGAAGGATTAGAAGATTCTATTTGTACACTCTTGGGCCACCCTAGCATATGTCCACATGGATTTGAAATACCCCCCGGTAACTGCTGTAAAAATGTTTCAAAAGTATTGGAGCCAATAATATTATCCCTTGACGATATGGAAGCTGGAAGTGAAGGAACAATAATGTATCTTGTGACCAAAAGCCATCAACGACTCCAAAGGCTTTCTACTCTAGGACTTAGCCCAAGCTCAAAAATAAAAGTAATTCAGACTTTTCCTACATTTGTAGTCCAAGTTGATGAAACTCAAATTGCTTTAGAAAAAAGCATTGCAAGAGATATATTTGTAAGAAGAATTAATGGACACAATCATCGTAGACATAGGCATAGAAGAGGTTTATTGATAAGAGAATAGAATAATATTTTATTTTCTTGTTTTGACTATTCTTTAGTTTAATCAATATATTTAAATATCACAAAAGAATATTTATTTGATATTAAATTCACGAGACAAGATATATTTCATAATAATTTTTTACGAATATGAAAATTAAAGGAGGTAATCAATATGGATGAAACTATTATTGTGGGAGATGGAAAACAAACTATCTCAATGGCTGAAAGAAATCAAATAATAATGGATTTAAGAAAACAATTCACAGAGAAATTTGTTTTAGAAGTAAAACAGCAAAATCCAGATTGGTCAGATACGAAAATAAGAGGCGTAGCTGAAACTATGGCTCAAAAATATGTTTCTCAAAATACACAATGGAATGTTAATGTTGTTGGAAAAACTCCACCAAATAAGACATTTCAAAAGATCGGGATAGTCATACCTGGGAAAGAAAGAGTAATCTATAAAACAGGTAAAGGCGAAGAAACAGTGGTCAAAAAAGGCGAAACTGTAAAAGTACCAAAAACAGAAACACAAACAACTGCAACTACTAAAAAGACTTTAAAAGAAGCAATTTCTGATATCTTTAAAAGAAAGAACTAAATTAGAAAACTTTTTTTATAATCTATTTTTTTAATTATATTTTTAATATTGCTTTTTATACGGTTATTAATGAATCTAATAACCTAAAGAGTTATATCGTATAATTTATACTGGCTATACTATACACTAGTTGATAAAATGACTTTAGAAAGAAAAATCGGTCTATTATTCAAAATGGATGAAGAAACATGGAAGAGGCATTCTAATCCATGGAGTGTTATAACAAGAAACACAGTCACCCCTACACTTGTACTTGCCTTCTGGAGCAGAGTATGGATAGGATGGTATTCCCTTATTCCAATTATATTAAGCTTGATTTGGATGTATGTGAATCCTCGTATATTTCCCGCTCCAAAATCAACTGATAATTGGGCTTCAAAGGGTGTTTTTGGTGAAAGAATATGGTTAAATCGGGATAAAATACCAGTTCCAGAATACCACATAAAGCTACCGAATATTCTAAGTATTATCTCAGGCTTTGGATTTATATTTGTCATTTGGGGAGTTTATGCACTAGAAATATGGCCAGTCTTATTTGGCGGGGCTATTCAGTACGCTGGGAAGTTATGGTTTATTGATAGGATGGTCTGGCTTTATGAAGATATGAAACATTTGCCCGAATATATTAGATTTGGACACTAATTTAATATACAATAAAAATTTAATTGGATTAAGAACATATTAAGAAAGGGAGCTTATGATAAAGAATATTCTTCTTGGAAGGCCGATTCTCGTTGTTTTTAATCTTACAAGAAGATGTAATTCTATATGCCCAATGTGTAGCATATGGAAAACTCCTTCCAAATTAAAAGATGAGCTTAAACTTGAAGAGATTGAAGCAATATTCAAAGATTTGAAATCTTATGGTATTAAACATGTTTTTTTACAAGGAGGAGAGCCTTTACTTAGAAAAGACATAGTACAAATTATTGAGTCTCTTATCCGATTAGGATTAAATCCTACTTTAATCACAAATGGTTTACTTCTAAATGAAAAAATTTCTATTAAAATTGCAGACCTTAAATGCAATGTAAGTATCAGTCTTGATTCTTTAGACGGAAAAAGATATACGAAAATCCGGGGGGTTAACAAACTTCCTCTTCTATTGGACAATATATCAAAGTGTAGCAAAATAAAGAATAAAAAAGGCGTATGGCAAATAATCTCTACAATAAGTAAGATCAATCATGACGAGGTATTAGATCTTTTTAATTTTGCAAAAAACAATGGATTAAGATTCAACGCATATCCATATAACTATTCTCATTGTCATTCGAGTGCATTAGATGAAGATTTGAGTTATGACGAAGATCCAACAATTATTATTGAAGCTTTCAAAAAATTGAGTTTAATTGCCCAACAAGAAAAATTGATATTTGATAAACTCATTTATGACGATGCAATTAAATATCTTGAGGGTACTTATTGTGCCCCCTGTGATGCAATGAAAAGATCAATAATATTGTCAGAAAAGGGCGAAATAGCACAGTGTCTTGAGTTCAAACATATATTGAGTCTTAAAGAGAATAGCATAAGTCAGGCGCTAAAAAAATTAGATTATTCAAAAGTTAAAAAATGTTATATGAGCACACCATGTTTTTATGGTTGCACTCGTGGTTCAGGCATTATAACTAGGAAACTTCCAAGTATTTTATTATTTGCAATTAGAAATCCAAGAATTATTCAGAATTATATCAAAGCTTATTATTTGTAGTTCTTAAATTTTTTGTTAACTAACATCTCAGGAACAGTTGTGATTGACCCCTTGGCTTCCCTTATATCCATACCAAGAATACATCCAAAAGATACAATCGTTAAAGGCGTCTTTACTTCATTTGGATTTCGTGCTCCAGAAGTTAAAACAATTGGAAATAAGAATTTCTTATAAGCTTTTATTAATTCCCTATAAGTTTCTAAAGTCTTTACCCTTTTGTATCTCTGATTAATTATAAAATCCTGTAAATTTATTTCAAAACCAATTGAATTCTCCTTAGCAAGATCAAAACAGACACTATCAAGGTTATCTGGATTTGAAATCAAAGTGATACCTTTTATTTTAAGTACTTCTCTATTTTCTTTAGAGTCCCTACTCTTGAATATTATAATATCTAATCCATCAGCCTTTCTAATAATCTTCTTGACATTCTTAGACTCGTCATCAATTTCAATCCCAAAAAGAGTATTTTCTTGTTTATTATCGTCAAAACTCTCTAAAATATGCTTGTAATTTTCTATATTGACCTGTTTAACTAAACCTGTTTTTGAGAAATAATGTGAAGGGTAACCTCTTAGATCAATTGCTGAATAATAGCTTCCCATTCTCGATAACCTTTTCCCTACTTTTTGGATAGGTGACAAACTTCATAGATATCACTAAGTCACCATTATCATCAATAGTAAAATCATCGTTATATACTCTTTCTTTGTTCATCCTTAAAAAAAGTATTCCATCTTCATCTAGTCGCCTTTCTAGAGTTTCAAGGATATACTTTTTGTCTATAACTTCTAAGAAATTTGAAATAAAATCCTTTATCTCTTTATTTTTAGAAAGCTCAACAGCTAGTATAGTTATCTCGTTACCAAAGTGGCCATATGTTTTATTTGTTTTAAAATTAATCTCAAAAGAAAAAAATTTAGAAAGTAAAGATTTTACTTTCTCTATATCTTCAGTTGCATGTGAAAAAGTTTCTATTTGTATCCACGCGATACCAAATGGATTCAACCTTACTTACCTCTGTTTCCACGAGCTTTAAGTGAAGGTCTTAACTTTTCAGCGCCTTTTCCTCTGTTTCTAAGCCCTCTGGATCTCTTTCCAGCTGAGGTCAGACCCCTGAATACCCTTCTCTTGTGCTGTCTTTCACATATCCAGTTAATTCTAGGGTCTGCAAATATCTCAGGCGCAAAAGGATCGACTAGAATGACTTCATAAAAGACACGCTGACCGTCTTCTCCAACCCAGTATGAATTTAATACTTCAAGATTTGGAAATTTCCTTTGAACACGCTCTTCTGCAATCCATTTAAGGCTTTTCTTAGGAGAATATCTCAAAATACCCTTTGTTGCAGGCCTTCTACCACCTTTTATAGTGGGCCTTTTTCTGCCTCCTCTTGAAACTTTTGTTCTTGCAACAATATATCCTTTCTTTGCCTTGTAACCAAGTTTTCTTGCCCTATCGATTCTTGTGGGTCTTTCAATCTTTATTGTTGTGGGTTCCTTTCTCCATTGAATTAGTCTTTCAGTCCAAAGTTCTCTTGTATAACCTTCTTTAGGCTTTTTCCAAGCCTCTTCCATATATTTGTAATATCCCAAATAAATCCCTCCTTATGGTTCGGCAAGCATTTCGCTTGAATCCACATTCCATAAGATAGACAAATGAGTTGTAAGGAGTTTTTAAAGGTTTCGTGAGAAATATCACTTATTTTCCAGAAAATATATAAGTAATTTTCTTTTATTTTTAATAATGAAAGTATTAGTAGGTTCTAAAAATCCTGTGAAGATAGATGCTGCAAAAGTTGCATTCTCTTCTTATTTTAAAGAAGTAGAAGTTGAAGGAGTTGACTTACATAGTTCGGTACCTGATCAGCCAATAGACGAAGAGACATTTGAAGGGGCAGAGCATCGTGCTAAGATACTAAAGAAATTAAATGAGAAAGCAAAGATAGGCGCATCATTTTTTGTAGGTATTGAAGGTGGAGTAATTAATATTTATTCTAAGTGGTTTGGAATTGGAGTAGTATGTGTTATGGATGAAAAGGGTAATACTGGATTTGGATCTTCTCCAATGTTTGAATTATGGAACGATGCTATAGAAAAAGTTCTCGATGGAAGTGAACTTGGAGAGATAATGGCTGATATAACAGGCGATTCTGAAGTGAAAAGAAAAGGAGGGGCCGTTGGATTTTTAACAGAAGGAGTTGTCGAAAGAAAGGATCTTTACATTTCTGCCCTTAAGGTTGCACTAATTCCATTTTTGAAAGAGAATCTATACTCTAAGAAAACTATTTAGAAAAGATACAAAGAAGTTATAAAGATAAGATAATTCTATATTTCGATGAAAAAGCAAAAACATGTTGTTGTTTATGGATACTATGAAGAAGACGTGAACAAATTAAAAGGATTTCTCGATAATAAACTTGAAATCATTCTTGAAATTATCTCAGCTTCAGGAAAAGAAAATATCAAGATTGCAGATGTCCTTGAGAGCAACGAAGGCTCCTTTTTCGAAGATAAAGAAGATAAAGTTTTGATGTTCCTTGATTTTTTAGACGAGGAAATAAGGTACATACTACATAATTTTTCTGACATAAATATCCCTAAACCTCTCTTCTGTGTACTAACAGAGCATAATATTGAATGGACTTTTGATAAGTTAATTTTAGATCTGATAGAAGAAAGAAAACATTTTGAAGAGAAGAGAAAGGCTGAAAGAAGTTGTTAATTATGGACTTAAATGAAATGCCAAACATTGGAAAAGAAGCCAGAAAGAAACTTATAGCTGTTGGAATCGATACCCCTGAAAAACTGATTGAGTTGGGTAGCAAGGAAGCATTTATCAGAATAAAGACTATTGACAATACTGCTTGTTTTAGTATGCTTCAGGGATTGGAAGGCGCAATTCAAGGTGTCAGATGGCATCGTTTATCAGATTCCACAAAGAAAGATTTAAAGGAATTTTTAATTCATTTAAATGATTCGATCTCAGAAATATAAGATTCCACTATTTCTTTTATTCTCTCGGGTTTATCCAATATCCGTTTCTCAATATCTTTATTTTTATATATTGGATTTTTGGGGAATTCTAGTTTATTTTCTAGTATGGATATATCGGTCATGTTTCCATTAAATCTTCTTTTGGATATCTTTTGAAATTCATTTATTTCTGAAGTTAGAGCTTTTCCTAATTTTGAGCCATAAAACTTTTTCCATGAAAATTTTGTAATCCCATTTGAACCCGCCAATAAAAGAGGCCCAACAAGATTTATTCTATCCGACCAAATTCCAGTAATAATTTCTATTTTAGGGAATCTTAATCGTGTTTCAGAAACAACATCAAGATAATAAAAAGAAGGCGGCGGTACAGACTCTTCAAAAATCGTTCCCTTATGAGGATTTAGAGAATAAAATGTTACCCTATCTATTTTATAATTTTCTATTATTTCAAAGAGATCTTCAAGATCTTCTTTTTTCTCTCCTATCCCTAATATGATTGTAATTCCTTTTTTAAAGCTTAATTCATCTGCAGTTTCTAAGAAATTCATTAACTTATCCCAATTTTTCGAAGGACAAACTTTTTTGAAGTGAGCTTCATTAAATGTTTCTATAGCAGCAGTTACTCCTTTAAGTTCATTCCCGAAAAACGATAGATCCTTTTTTTCAAGCACTCCTGTATTTAGCCATATTGGTTCTCCGGATATACAAGCTACACCTTTTACTATTTCTGCTATTTTTTCCACATCATAAACGCCATAACCAGAAGATAGAAACTCTACCTTCCAGTTTGCCATTTTTACAAGGAAAGCTTCAGCAAATAATGACTCGATACTTCTCAATCCTTTCTTGGGCCCAGTCTTTATAGTAGACATATAGCAAAATTTACAATCTCGTAAGTCACAGTAATAAGATAAAAAGATTGCTCTTTCAATATTTATATAATCAAAATATTTTTCAGTTAATTCAAAAGCCTTTGTTAATCTATCTAAAAAATCCATCTTATCCCTAAAGTTTTTTAGAATTGTTCCATAAAAATTCAAAGTTCGATATTGACCAATCTAAAAATCTTATATCTGTCCCCTCAATTATATTTAGATAATCAAATTCATTTTTATCATCTTCAAATCCTATCCAAGAAAAATTTCTGTCGCAAACTAGCATAACGCAATACATATCTATACTTTCAAAAAATCACACATCATATGTTATTAGATTATTTAAAATATTTTTATTTTCGTTTAGTTTGTCTATTTCTTCTATAGGGTATATTATCCTAATTTTAATTCCATTATCCATGTCTGAAAATATGTCTTCAATATCTTTCGATATTCTTGAGAAAACGCCCAGATGCTCATTTTTTGAATATTTTACGTTTTTAGATATAAAAGGAAAGACATCTAGAGATGTTAGATGATTAACTTTGTTTTTTTCCCAAGTTAAAAAATCTCTAACAAAACAATTTGGGATCTTTTCTATATTGTGTTTTTCTATAAATTCAGAATGTGTTTCTACATTAGTTTCTAGATCTTGGAGATTTTTTATCTGGGATTTGTAAATTTGTCCTTGTTTGGACAGGTAAAATTGAGTTCCATCCTTTACCGCAAGCTTTTTTTCAACAAAGAGATTTAATTGAGTTGAAACATCTTGCCAACGAATTTCCAACTTCTTTGCAATATCAAGACTTTTTTGAGGATTTGAAAGTGACAGTTCTTCCAATATATCCATCCTTTTTTGGCTGTTTAGGATAAAATTCCAAAGATCCATCAATATCCCCTCTTACTTTTAATGTGTTAATATAAAAATAGAGGATTTTACAATATTTAAAGATATTGTATCCATATATTTCTTAAAATATTTATTTTCTTATTTAATTAATTAAATGAGTTAATAAAAAAATATTATTATAACTATAGTATAATTTTTCTTAAAAATTCTTAGTATAAGCGAAATATTTATAAATATTAGATTGCCATTTGATACGGGATTATAAATGTTCGGAATTACTGATCCATGGGTATGGTCAGCTTACCTGTTGACCATTTTGTCCGCCCTTCTATGTGTAGGGTGGTCTGTAGTTAAATTAAAGGAGAATAACGGGTGATATTATGGAAAATACAGCTATATCTATTATTGTAATATTTTGTTATCTTGTTATAACTGGTTTTCTTGCCCACAAAGGATGGAAAGAAACAAAAAATAAAGAAGACTATATGTTGGCAGGGAGAAATGTCCACCCTTACATTATTGCAATATCTTATGGGGCTACTTTTATCAGCACATCTGCCATAGTAGGATTTGGTGGTTCTGCGTCAATGTTTGGTATGGGTCTATTATGGCTTACTGTAATGAATATCTTTGTTGGAATATTCTTGGCATTTGTAGTATGGGGTAACAGAGCAAGACACGTTGGACAAAACTTAGGGGCGTTGACATTTCCAGAGATTGTCGGAAAAAGATTTGATTCCAAAGTATTACAGGGCTCTTTTGGCCTTCTAATCACTATATTCATGCCATTATATACCTCAGTTGTTATAATTGGAGCGGCCAGAATGATTGAATCAACGTTTAATTTGAATTTTAATCTGGCTTTAATCGTTATGACCGGAATAGTTGCAGGCTATGTTTTATTTGGAGGTTTACTTGCAGTACTATATACCGATGCATTACAGGGAACTATAATGGCAATAGGAATGATACTGCTTCTAGTTGGAACATATTCTGCATTTGGAGGCATAACTGAAGCTCATCAAGCACTTGAAAACTTCCAACTGACCGATTCTTATTCTCTTTTAACAAATAAAGGGGCACCTCTTAGTGTATTTGGGCATCAGGGATTTACCTCATTTCCCGTAATGAGTTTAGGGAATACTCCTGCAGATGCAACAGGTTTAAATGATACACAGGGGATATTTTGGTCTGTGCTTATGGGCTTGATATTTGGAGTGGGGATTGGTGTTCTTGCCCAGCCACAGCTTGCTGTTAGATGCATGACTGCTAAGAGTAAACGTGATCTCACTAAAGCTGTAGGAATAGGCGGAGTTTTTATTCTTTTGATGACCGGCGTTGCATTTACGGTTGGGTCTCTCACTAATGCCTATTTTGAGAAAGAAGGTGTTGAAGTCATAAAGGCCGAATACAATCCAACACTTACAAATCAACAGATTCGAAACTTATATTTTAAGTATGACGAAAGCGGTAAACTTTCAGGAAGACCTTCGGAATATGTTTACTGGACAGATTCTGCAATACCAGAATACGTAAATTATAGGTTTCCAAGTTGGTTTGTTGTGCTTTTCATGTTGACTTTAATCTCTGCCGCAATGTCTACTATTTCAGGCCAGTTCCATGCAATGGGCACTTCATTTGGGCATGATTTCTATCACGTTTTGGTAAAAAATGCTTCAGAAAAAATAAATGCAGTGAACATAACAAAAATAGGAATCGGTGCAACGGTATTAGTATCTCTTGCTTTGGGATACATACTTCCACCAGCAATAATAGCTAGAGGTACAACAATATTTATGGGTATGTGCAGCGCTGTATTCTTGCCCGCATATACTGGAGCTTTGTTTTGGAAAAAGGCTACAAGAATTGGTGCAATAGCTTCAATGACAGGAGGATTTTTATCTTGGCTAATATGGACATTGTTCTTTAAGGTATCAGAGTCAGAACCATTACGGATATCTCAATGGATATTCGGGAAGCCAGTACTACTAAATGCTAAAGCTTCTTTGACGCAATTGGATCCATTCTTCATTGCAATACCTATATCTGTTGCGCTTATGATAATTGTTAGTCTATTGACAAAACCACCAGAAAAGAAGCTAATTGACAAAGCATTCAAGGGACTTTAATATTTTTTATTTTTTTAAATTCTAAATTTGATTTAATAACAATAATAATTGATAATCGGTAATTGTTAACTAGTAATGTAGGCAAAAAACGATAACTTTATATTCTAATATTAAATTTAATTTACATGGATAAGATATCTTTTGTCTTTATAATATTAGTTTCGATATTAAGTTTATCTTTTATTTCTGTATCTGCACAGATAATAGATGTAAGTATAGATGGTAATTCATCAGTTTATGTATGTTCTCCCTATGATTATAACATTACTTTAACAAATACTTCAAGTACACTTAATGCCAGTAATATTGATTACACAGTTTCTTTACCGTCTGGATTTAGCACATCAGATCCATTAGTTTATAATATTCCTTTATTGCGTCCTGGGCTTACTGATAAAATAAAAATTAGTGTTAACACTTTATGTGATGCTCAAGGTGGAAACATTTCTGTTAATGGAGGCTATGATTATAACAATACTTCCACTACATTATCTTTTACTAAACCAATCACAGTTTACCAAGGTGCTGTTACTATAGAAAAAACCCCCTCTACACAGAACGCTACTCTAGAAGAGACTGTTTCTTGGACAATTACTGTAAAAAGCACTGGCCTTGGACCAATAGAAGATGTGAACATAACAGATATACTCCAACCGGGATTAGAATATTTATCTTCTTCTCCAGCAGGAGTTCAAACTGCGCCAGGAAATTATAGTTGGACATCTAATGAGATCTCAGACCTTTCCCACATGGATCCAAATGATGAAGTGCAAATACAAATTAGTGCAAAAGTAATAGGGTGTACTGGACTTTATGACACAGCTAGAGTTAAATGGGGCTGTGGAAGCGGGTGTGAAACTCAGGAAACTATAGCTAGCATAGCATTTCAGCCAAATCCACCTAAAATTGATTATACATTCCCCGATTTTAATGTAAATTACTGTGGAACTGGGAACACTTTTACAATACCGATTACAAATACCGGTGGAAAAGCTTACGATTTTAATATTTCTGCAGATTTTGGCAGTTTGACTGTTGCAAATATTACTTCACCCTCTGGAGCATCTTACGATCCGACTGGAAAGTATTTTATTCTTGGAGATATTCCAAATGGAACTACTAATCTGACATTTGATCTAGTCCCAGTTAGTGGTTGGTGTAGTGATCCTCTACCTTCTGGAACGGTGATATTTCAGCCAAAGTACTTGTACTGTGATCAAGAATTCCTTCCTCCTGTAAAGATTGGAAGTTATTCCATATCAAATATACCTTCCATTTCAGTTTCTAAGACTGGAGCTCCAGCGCAGATGTATCTTGGAGGACAAATTACTTATAATATTACTGCATCTTATTCCGGCCCAACATCTTGTGGCAATAGCTCTGCTTCAAACATAGTTGTCGTGGATACTATACCTAATGGATTTATTATACTAAATAGTGGGGAGGGCATTGTTTCTGATTCTGGGGATACAATAACTTGGACTGTTCCAGCTACTACAGGACTCACAACATCAATTACTCTTCAATCCCCAACATACAATAATTGTGAGTATTGTTACACTACAGCCACAAATAGCGTTAACGCAACAGTTACAGACTGTTGTGGATGTGTTAGAACAGCTTCTGCATCTGATTCAACAATACTTGAATGTGCAGAAACTCTTTCTTCAAACAAGTATGTTACCTCTAATTTTAACTTTGAGAAATGTACTCCAATAAAATATACTAATGAATTTAATTTTTCAGATAATGATTTTTGGGATGACGTTTATTTATCCGATCTAAACTTCCGTGAAGAAAGATCGAACAATCAGATCCTTCAAGGACAAGTTAGGATAGATATTAATGGAACATGCATTTTGGACTACAACCCTTCTGTTTCGACATATTTAGACGTTAACTTCTCAGATATCGATTTCTCTTCATGTTCTATCTCTCCAGACACAACTTCAGTTAGAAATACCAGAATCCGAATAGAATATAATATGTCAACCCAAGATTCTTCAGAGCCTTCTTGTGGCTCTGGATCATTTTTTGACTGGTCAATACTAAACACTGGCAAAACAATAACAGGGGGTAATTGTTATGAGGATTTGCAACAAATAAGAGAAGGTACATTTGTACCTGTCAATGGATCTGAGATGGGAATTAGTATAAGTGGTCTCCCACAAGTTGTTGATAAATGCGGAACATATGATATAGAATTAGTAATTAACAGAAGCTCCTCTGTTGGAGCATATGATGTTGAAGTTGTATTGCCACTTAATAAATATCATATCAATTCAATCTCTTACGTTGGACATATTCCATCAGAGAGTAATAACAGTCCCACAGACTTTGTTTGGAAATATGGGGATTATTTTGCTAACAATACCCAGGCAAGAATTCAAATGAACGTAACAAAAAAATGTACTGATCAAGGTGACATGAGCGCAAGTCTTTATTGGGATGGTCTATGTAACAGAAATGGAACTTATGATAGGGAGTGCCAGGACGGAGCATCCCAAAATCCACTTGTTTTAAGCGGCAATGTATGCATGATGAAAGTTCCAGAATTATTATGGGCTACAACTGATCAAGCAACTTGGAAATTGTGTCTCATTAATGCTGGAAGTGGTGCAAGCTACAATGTCTGGCTAGAAGATGTACTTGGCGCCGGGCTCTCATATAACTCTTCAAGCGGAACTTATTCTCAACTTTTTATCAATCAAGATAAAGGCGGCAATCCAATTAACGGGGCAACATGGATAATTGATAAAATTTATGCAGGGGAACAGAAAGATATTTTTTTCACTGCCAACATAGATTCATGTACAGGACTAACAAACCTAGCTTCAACTAGCGCAGGCTGCTTGGGCAGTGATTGTGAGTTGCCTATAAAGACAGATAGTTCGTCTGTTAGAATACCTCCATCTAGCGCAATAACAACTAATGTAATTCCACAATCAATAAACATGTGTGATGAACAAACTGCAACTGTCATAGTAAAAAATACTGGATTGACTTATATTTATGATGTCAATGTTACAGCGACACTACCGACTGGGATTTCATATGTAAGTGGAACAAGTCCGGATCCTGAAAATACCGGCGTTAATCCACTTAGATGGACCAAAGTACAAATACCTGCATTAGTCGCTATAGCTCCTTCGTCTGAGGTAGAAATTTCTTTTAGAATTAGTTCAAGTTGCACCATGCCTTCTTCTGGGACTTTTACTACTCAAGCTACTTATTTAACTCCGTGCAACGATTCAAAAATATCGCCACAAGCCAATTCACAGATAACTAGTGTAACCCCAACTTTATTAATACAAAAGGAAGGTAGAAATTATACCACTGGGTCGGGATATGCCAATAATGTAGCAGCAGAACCTGGTGACATTGTTGAATGGAGAATTCTTATTACAAATAGTGGCAGTGCCCCTGCAACTAATGTAGAATTCTATGATGCTTTACCATCTAACATGGCATTTGGGGGTATAAGTACAAGTCCATACCTTGTAGAGGGAACAATACCTACTGGCTCTGGAACATCTGTAAGTCCGTGGATACATGGTACTTTAACAAATGTTTTGGGAAGTAACACTGCTACTTATTACATTTGGGGAACTGTAAGCGGGTGTGACGTTTCAAGAAATAATACAGCGTATGTTAGATACGGTTGCGATGATGGATGTATATTTAATTATATAGCATCTACAGGTCGTGCTTTAAGAACAAGACCAAACTTTACTTTATCACAAACTATCGGCACATTCACCACTTGTGAAGGTATTATTACAATAAATTTAAGAAATCGTTCAGGATATCCAACTGCTTACAATGTTTCTGTAACTTCTGCATTACCGCCCGGATATGTTTTTGACTCTATGATTACTGGGCCAGACCCAATCCCAAATCCACCGTCTAATCCTTCTCAACCTGTATGGTCATTAGGAAACATGCTTGCAAGTTCAACAAATACAGTCCTTCAATTCAAAGTAATAAATGATGGCTTGAGTTGTGGAACTGTAACACCTGGTACAAATAATGTCCAAATTGATTATCAAGATAGCTGTGACAATTCTCTTAATGTAACAAATACCAGTTCTCTTATAACTCCTTTAAATCCAATTTTATCAGTTTCAAAAACACCTGCAATACAGCCTGTCGCACCCGGTGGAACTGGAAGTTGGACCATTACAGTAACAAACAATGGTAACACACCTGCTTATAATGTGACAGTGCTAGATACATTAAGTTCAGATTGGGGAACTCCTATTGTTGCAGGAAATGGGACTAATGGCGAAGTTGCAAATGTTATTGGTAATACAGTAACTTGGAAAATACCGGGGCCAATTGCACAGTCAGGAGGAACATGGTCAGCCACACTTTCAGCTATATTGAATAATGACGCAGGTACAGCGACTAATGGCGTTTTAGCTGTTGGAAAATGTTCCAATGGTTGCATATACAGTAGCACAATGGATTCTGCAAGGATAATAAATATCCAAGGACTTTTCAAGGAGTCAGAAAAAGAAAAAGCTACAATTGGCGAAGAAGTTGTATTTGACCTGGCAGTAGTTTACTCGGGAGTAGATTCCAATTATACAAATACAACAATAATTGACCATTTACCTGATGGAATTGAATATGTTTCTCATACTTACACTGATTCCCATGGCGGGACAATTCATGAATTTACTCAAAATGGTCAAGTTCTCACATGGAAGCTTGGAAATCCTATTGGAGCATCAAATAGAAATTTTGTGGGGCCAAATAATGTATTGATTAAGATTACTGGAAGAGTAATGGATATTTCAGAGAATATTAGGGATGTAACACTTGTAAATAATGCCAATACAAGTTTTGTTCAAGATGATGCTCCCTACGACATAAGTGATTTGGATGATGTCAGAATAGTTGAACCTGAATTAACAATTAATAAAAGCGCAGATAAAACAGAAGGGCTTCCAGGAGATAATATTCATTATACAATAAATGTAACTAACATAGGAAATAGTTCTGCATACGATGTAGTTATTCAAGACCAAATACCCTCCGGTTTAACTTTAGTCGGAGGATCAGTTACATCTTCACCGTTAGCATACAATACAATGGTAATAGGCGGAGACTTAATCCAATGGGAGTATCTATCAATTCCTCCATCTGGGGAAGTTACTTTAGAGTACGATGCTACAATTCCACCGCAAGGCGGAAGCTTCACAAATACGGTGACAAACACCGAGTATTGGTCACTACCTAGTGGAAATGATGGAAGGAGAAAATACGATCCATTATCTGATTATTGGGACGTCATATCCCCAGGTACTGATTTACAGAAAGTTACACTAAACACTGATGTAAATGTTCCTTCACCAGGGGGAATTGTATTCTTCAGACTTACAATAACTAATACAGGTGCAATGGGGCTTGATCCTGTTAAATTAATAGACTTGTTGCCTGATGGACTAACATTCTTTGGAAATAGCACCGTAAATGGTGCCCCAATTTCTCCAGATTCAATTCAAGACAATGCCGATGGTACTCAGACAATAATTTGGAATAATATCAATCTCAGTACCCCAAGTCTGATGAATCCAACAGACATAATCATAGTGGAATTCCAAGCACAAGTCGATCCAGGCAGAACTGGAACATTCATAAACGAAGCGACAGTCATTGGAACCTCTCGTATTGGCGATGTTAGCGATACAGATACATCTACTGTAGGTGTAAAAGGTCCAGCAATAAACATAACAAAATCTGTTGAGCCACCCTGGGGGAAATTAGGATTTATCAATGAATATACTTTGATAATAACTAACACTGGGGAAGTGGCATTGGATCCCGTAACTGTTACAGATACTTTACCCATAGGACTTACATATGCTAACTTGGCTTCAATAGCTCCAGATTCAGTTGTAGTAAATGCGGATGGAACAACTACAATAACATGGGGCAATATTGGTCCATTAGCAGTTGGAGAAAATAAGACCATAATCTTCTCTACTAAGTTTAATGGAAAAGAAATCAAGAGTACTAACTACGTAATAACTGAAGGAACACCGCCAAATGGATTCACTGTTAAAGATGATGATCAAGTTGATATCCTAAAACACCCTGGTATTAATCCAAAAGAAACCTTAAGGATAATTACTGGAAGCTATATGAAGAGATGCGATCTTTGTACTAACGAAGACTTACTCAAAGAAGCAAGAAAATTAATCACAACTCAAAATATAGTTGATGAAGAAGATACTTGCTGTAGGCCGGAGAATCTAATAGAAGAACTAAAGTTTGAGATACTAAAGAACGGCCTTGATAAGGATCCACGATACATCAAAGCTTTGAAAATATTAGACGATGCAGATCAACTATGCGAAGAGGCCCAAACTAATTACGAAAAAGGTAACTATGGACAAGCACAGAGATTAACTAAAGAAAAATGTGAAGCAATAAATGAAGCAATAAGACTGATGATAGAAGTTCTTTCTAAATAAAAATATATTTTTATTTTATTTAAGGTAAAAATACTTCATTTTCTATTTTTTGAGGTAAGTATTCTTTAGCGACAAACTCTAGAGATTTGTTTGCAAGTGCCTGTTGTTCTATCCTGACCCCAAGCTTAAGACATTTCTTCATCTGTTCTTGCCAGTCTTTGTTTTTAAACCACTCGTACTCCATTATTTCATTTATTCTTTTTTTGTCCATATCCTTTAGCTTTTCAGTTACCTTCTGGAGACTGTAGTCTTCGATATCGTCCATGGTCATACCTATAAACTTTGCATCTGGTACCCCTAATCTCCTAGAAAGATAAGCTAGATTCATTGATCCCTGTTTTATAGTAGAATAGATGTACCACCCGTAAGGATCACCATCTGTAAAAACATAAACAGGTAAATTCTTTTCGTTATGAAGTCTGTTTATCAATCTTCTTATACCTCTCGGAGCCTGCCCTTGACAAGCAACTAGCAATGCATTGTTTTTCTGAGCAAATTTTTCTTCAATAAGCCTATCGCACATTGCAGCAGTTTCAATAACAAGAATATACTCAGCGTTAAGATTTAAGAAATCTATCTCTTCAACTGTACCGGGTACGGCCCAGCCACCCCTTCCGAGCTTTGAAGCGTTAAATTCGTCCTCGCCGTCTTTTAGAACTACATCACCGTAAATATACCCTCTTCTATCTGCCGTAAGATTGAGTTCTTCTCTTAGGATGTCAAGTGCTGTTTCTATATCCTCAATGATTGGATTAGATTCGTTTTGGTCATCAAATGTATTCTCTTTAGAACCTTCTACCGTATGTTTCAAGGCGTAATACAACTCTCTGATGCCGGCATGTTTATTTTCTTCAACAAGCCTTCTACAGTAAGAGGCGACAAGCACAGTTTGCATGAATTTCTTTGTGTGGGCCACATTTAGAAAATGCCTTTTAGAGAACTTATCCCCTAGTTGGATAACTTTCTCGGTATCATCAAAAAAAACGTTAGATTTTCCTCTTAGGGGTATCTTTATTGAAGGATTATCCTCATTCATTATCTGATCGTATATTTCCTCACCAAACTTACCAAGTATGGAAGGAACGTTCTGAGGTTTAGTCTCCATTTTCACTCACCTCTTCAACATCATTCTCTTCTGAAACTGTAGGAATTTCTTCTTCCCCATTTGTTTCTTCAAAGTCATATTTCTTTTCAACTATATCTGTTAGTGCTTTAATTATCTTAGAACTGTCTTCCGCTTTAATCAAACTACCAATGGCATTTGATGTTTCTACTACATATCTCAAGAGGGTCTTTTTCTTTGTAAGTTTCTCGCTCGCCCTTCTCTTCCCAGAAAGGTACCTAGATAAAGCCCTACCTGCATCCATCAATGCAAATCTTATCTCGTTAAAGATCTCCTCTTCAGTTGCAATTGCCTGTTTTCCTGCAGAGGTATATGGAATGTGTGTTGAAACAAGATTAACAAATATGGTAAGTGGGGCGCTATCATCCTTTACACCATATCTCTTCCATTCAATAGATTTTGCAGCTTCTGTAATGCAGCATCCACCTTGATCAAATATCAAAGGGGTTCTATTGGCATAACGGATAATGTCAAGCCCATTGTTGCCTGCACCTCCCCCGTAGGCAATACCTGCTTCAACAATAAAAGCTATACCTCCGTGGTAGGTCTGTGGGCTTCTAGTTACTGTATGGACAAATTCAGGTGCTAGAATACCCTCAAGGCCAAGTTTAACTGATTCTGCACCAATTGGTATTAACCCCTCAGTTGGCGGGGCCATGAATGATATTTGTTTAATAGCAGTTACCAGTTTTTCTGCATATTCCCAATCCACCTTTTTGGGGTTAATGTTAAGGTCAAGGCCAGAAATTTGCTCTATCTCCTCGACTTTTTTATTAGAAACTCTCGTGAAATCAGAAACTAAAAAATTCCTTACTCTCGTGGCAGTCGAATTCTTGATCATAGAAAGGATATCATCAGCAGAAGATCCGTGAGGATGTGGCTTCATTTCTTTTGGATTTTTTGGGATAACTCTAACATTTCTGTCAAAGAGGATCTTTGTACCGTCAGGTTCCACAAAAAGAATTCTTGTGTGTGGATTTGCAATAGCAGTCATCTTCAGATAACTGTATGGTCCGTATTTTGATCTGTTATACTGAAGATTTTTAGCTTCAAGATTTATTCTAGTTCCTCTCCACTTTTCAGGATTTTTTAAAGTTTCACGAGAAAGGATTTCTCCAGCATTCTTCTCAACGTCTATTTTGATAGTTACCTTGTTAATAGTTTTGTCCCCAGTAGAAGTAACTACTTCAGTTGGTTTTCCAGTAGTGACTTGGGAATACATAACTGCGCCAGAGACACCAATACCTTGTTGTCCTCTAGATTGAATGTTTCTGTGTGCTTTGCTTCCAGCGAGCATCTTACCGAAGACGTGTGGAATATAGTCTAGGGGGATTCCTGAAGCATTATCCTCCATTATTACTCTGTAATGCTCTGGACCCACTTCACTAATATAAACAGAAATATCTGGAAAAATTCTGGCTTCTTCACAAGCGTCAAGCGAATTTGTAACTCCTTCGTGAACAAGTGTTGTTAATGAACGCAATTTACCAGTATATCCTAGCATTGCTGCATTCTTTTTGAAGAACTCAGAAACACTTTGCATTTTAAATGACTTAAATATTTCATCAGCATGTTTGACTTTCGTTTCTGACATCCAATTTCACCTATTGATAACTAGTATTTAATTCTTTATAAGTCTTGCTATAGCGAATTTTGGATTATTTTAAAATTTTGGCTAATTTATTAGAAACTTCTTCTAAACTAGAATTAACAAATACCGATTTCTTTTTATTATGCCCCCCTTTTACGATATTAGCCCCCCCAAAAATATCCTTAAAATAGGCCTGAATCTCTCTATTGGCCTGCCCTTTGATGGCTGGTGATGTTATCTTTAATCGTATTCGTTTACTCCACTGATTATATTCAATATGGAATTCACTTGAGTTTGCAACGACTTCAATCTCAATTAAAGTTCCGCCTCGGCTTTCTTTCAGTGCTTCTATCACGCTACCACTCATTAGTTTTATATACTCAATAAATTGAACTCTTAAAAAAGTTACTTAGGTGGGTATATGGCAAAGATAACTTTTTTGGGTAGTGGGGGAGGACGGTTTATGACCATTACTCAAAAACGTGGAACAGGAGGATTCTATATCGAGGACAAGATAAAGATTCATGTAGATCCAGGACCAGGTGCCCACCTTAGATCCATTCAAAATGGTCTTGATCCTAGAAAGACAGAGGCCCTCTTAATATCGCACTGCCATACAGATCATTTCAATGATGTTCCAATAATGGTTGAGAGCATGACTGGGGGAATGTTGAAAAAAGAAGGGTTTGTAGTTGGGAGCAAGAGCGTTATTGAGGGAAGGGACGAATACGCTTCGATTATTTTCCCTTACTATAGAAAAAACTTGAAGGGAATAATATCACTTTCTCCCGGAGATACTATTGATATAAAAGGGCAGAAGATTCAGGCTTTGAATGCAAAGCATTCTGATCCTTTTTCAATAGGCTTTAAGATTTTTACAGATTCTGGCGCTATCTCCTATACTTCAGATACAGAGTATTTCAATGGCATGGAAAATCAGTATTTGGGCTCTAGGGTGATTATTCTTAACGTCACAAGGCCAAATGGAGACAAGATTCCTTTTCATCTCACAACAGACGATGCAATAAATATTATAAAAAAGATAAATCCTGAAGTCGCAGTAATCACACATATTGGTTACAAAATGCATCTAAAAGGTGCAGAAGAAGAAAGACTTTATATTCAAGAGAGCACTGGCGTTAAAACTTTAATTGCTGATGAAGGGTTAAAGATTTATATGGATAGGCAACTTAGCTACCAAGAGATGGTGAAATAATGTTGGATAAAGACTATGACGGTAAAAAGATTGAAAAGAAATGGCAGAACTACTGGCAAGAAAAAGAAACATTCAAATTTAATCCAGACAAGAAGGGCCAAGTATATGTTTTAGATACACCACCTCCATTTACATCGGGTTCACTCCATATGGGGCATGTAATGGACTTCACATGGATAGACTTTGTCCAGAGATACAAAAGAATGAGGGGGTTTAATGTATACTGCCCACAGGGTTTTGATTGTCATGGTCTTCCAACAGAGTTAAAGGTAGAGCACGAATTTAAAATCTCAAAAGATGATAAAGAAGCCTTTATTGAAAAATGCAAAGAGTGGACTGTCCAGTGTGTTGACAGAATGAGAAGACAAATGACAGACATAGGCTACTTTCCAGATTGGTCAAGAATGTATCTCACAATGAAACCTGAATATGTTAAGCTTATACAAAAAACATTAATTGATTTTTATCATAAGGGGCATTTGTTTAGAGAAAAACACCCAATCCTTTGGTGCCCAAGGTGCATGACTGCTCTAGCAAAGGCTGAAGTTGGTTATGAAGAAAAAGATGGAAAACTTTACTACCTTAAGCTTCCTGTAGAAGGCGGAAAAGAGCATGTAGAGATAGCAACAACAAGACCGGAGCTAATGCCTTCATGTGTGTGTGTATTCTTTAATCCAAAAGACCCAAGATATGAGAATTTCAAGGGCAAGAAAGTTATCCTTCCGTTGTTTGACAGAAAAGTACCGATACTCTCAGACGAAGAAGTCGATATGTCTTTTGGAACAGGCGTAGTTTACTGTTGTACTTATGGTGATGAACAAGATATAATATGGCAGAAAAAGTATAATCTTGAAGTTATTACTTCTATTACAGAGGACGGAAAGCTAAAAGTTGGAAAGGAGTATGATGGACTTCCAGTTAAAGAAGCTAGGAAAGTTATAGTCTCAGATTTAAATGATTTAGGGCTTGTCACAAAGGAAGAAAAAATGAAACATAGAGTTCTGCTTCATGTTGAAAGAGGATCATGCAAGTCCCCAATAGAGCTCTTACCAATGGAGCAGTATTTTATTAATGTAAGGGATTACAAGAACAAGCTCATTGAAAATGGGAAAATGATCTCTTGGCATCCTGAATATATGTATGATAGATTTTACGATTGGACTGACTCAATGGACTGGGACTGGATTATATCTAGGCAGAGAGTTTTTGGAACGCCAATACCATTTTGGAAGTGCAAAGAATGTGGAGAGCTAATACCTGCAAAAGAAGAGTGGCTTCCTGTTGACCCAAGATTTGATATGCCAAAGGAAAAATGCAAATGCGGATCAACAAAATTCATTGGTGAATCAGATGTTTGTGATTGTTGGGTAGATTCCTCGGCAACTCCTCTTGCCATATCAAAGTATTCAAATGATGAAAAATTCTTCAATTTGACATACCCCTCTACCATTAGACCTCAAGGATATGAAATAATTAGAACATGGTTATTCTACACTTTATTTAGGTGTAATCTCATAACTGGAAAGAATCCTTGGAACGAAACTCTAATCCACGGGATGGTAGCAGGGCCCGATGGAAGAAAAATGAGTAAATCACTTGGAAATGTCATTGAGCCTGACGAGCCTCTTAGTAAGTACTGTGCCGATGCATTAAGACAGTGGGCGCTTCTTGCTTCAAAAGGGGAAGATTTCCCTTTTACCTGGAAAGAAATTGAGCATGGGAATAGATTTTTAAATAAACTTTGGAACGTCTCAAGGTTTATTGAAATGAACATATCTGATTCTAGCACAGAAAATATTAATCTTGATTCACTTTCAATATCGGATAAATGGATTTTATCAAAATTAAATGACTTAATTAAACTCTCAACAAAAGAGCTTGATGATTACAATTTTGCCCTAGTTCTAAAAGAAATCAGAACATTTCTATGGCACGAAGTTGCAGATAATTATATTGAGATGGTAAAGTATAGATTGTACAATAATTTCAAAAAAGACGAAGCAGCTTTTACTTTGAAAACATTACTTAGAAATGTAATTGGATTGATTTCTCCGTATATGCCACATATAACTGAAGAAATATATAATGAGATTTTTAGAAATGAAGGCTTAGATAGTATTCACCTTACTGAATACCCTTCATTTGAATTCTATGATAAAGAAAGTTTTGAAAAAGGAGAACTTCTAAAAGATATAACAGTAGCAATAAGAAGGTACAAGTCAGACCTAAAGATGCCATTAAATGCACCTATAAATGGAGCTATAGTCTACACAGAAAAAAATATCCAAGAAATCTCAGAGGATATTTCAAAATCAATGAATATTACAAACTTAGAGCTTAAAAATGGTAAGCCTGATATTGATGAAAAGATAATTGAAGTCATCCCAAGATATGACATAATAGGCCCTAAATTTGGCAAAGATGTGCAAAAGGTAAAAACATTACTAAGAGATAACATTTCTAGAATTGAAGATAGTGGTAAGATTACAGTTGACGGATTTGAGCTCGATAAGGATTTCATTGAAAGGGTGGAAAGAGAGTTTTTCAAAAAAGGAACGAAAGTAAATGTCATAAAAGACAAAAACTTTATTATTGAAATATTATAAAAACCCTTTTATATTTTTTTTAAAATAGTTTATTAATGGTTTATCTGAAAGTTGCATATAACGGAAGAGAGTTCTATGGTTCTCAATATCAGCCCAACGTTAGGACGGTTGAAGGAGATATTATCCAAACCTTAGATAAAGAAGGCATCAAAGCGATCAATTATGGTTTTTTATCAAGGACTGATAGGGGCGTTTCTGCACTCTCTAATATTTTAAGACTAGAAGTTGAAGATGACTTAAATATAAAAAAATTAACACATTCTTTGGAAGATATATGGATTTACGGAAAAACTATTAATGAACTTAAGTTTCCTATGACTAAAACATATAGGTATTATCTTTTTGATAAAGATTACGAAGAAGAATATATCTCTAGAGGCTTATCTCTTTTTAACGGAACTCATGATTTCTTCTCTTTTTCTAAATTTAATGGAGTTGACGATACAAAAAGGACCATTGAAACAGGTTATAGGAAAGAAGGAAATATTTACATCCTTGAATTTAAAGGAAAAGGATTTCTTTGGCAAATGATTCGTAGGATTGTTGGATCTGTAGTGGATTATGCAAATGGAAATCTAAGTGAAAATCAGATTGTATCGGCTTTGGAAGGAGAAACTACTCTGAATGTAACACCTTTTTCGCCAGAGTATCTCCTTCTTTATGACATTGAAATAGACTCTGATATGTATTATGATGATTATGTTCTTAGATCCTTAAAAAGAAGATTCAATGAACTTTTCACTGATTTTTCAGCAAGATCTATTTTAGAAAAAGAAAGTTTGATTTATATTAGTGAAACAGAAAAACTTATTAATAGGGATTAATGTTTTGATTTTAATAGCCGGGTAGGGTAGTGGTCAATCCTTCGAGGCTCTGGACCTTGAGACGGTGGTTCGAATCCGCCCCCGGCTACTGATTTTTAGTAAAATTCAAGGTATAATAAATATCTTACCTGTTAAAAAGAATTAAAAATTGCAATTAACCCCAATCTTCTCCATCAATATATATCCAAAGTTCTCCAGTAAGGGCAGATCTTTCATCGCATTTTTGATTGTATTTTTTGAATGTAGTTTTTGTGGAAGCTGCAATTGAGCATATCCCAATCTCTTTCTCATCATCTTTCTGAACAAGATTATCACAATTAATACAAACGTGTGGCCCTTTCTTATCTATAAGACTCATCGTATCCCGTGTTTTATGTTTTATTATTGATTTAAATGTTTTGCTACTTAATTATGGCATTATTTGTCCTATCTAATTAAAAAGCAAATTATTTAAGGTTAGGCATATATTGATATTTATGGAAGACTTAAAGGAGTTTTTTTTCAATATAAAAACTGTTGAAATCCTACTTAGTATGCTTGAAGATGAAAAGCCAAGATACCCAAAAGTAATTGCAGAGGAGGTAGGTTCAATTTATCCTCATGTTTTTAACATCCTAAAAGAATTAGAAGAGGTAGGTTTAGTAGAGTCTTACAAGGAAGGTCGAATAAGATTCTTGAGATTGACACCTAATGGTAGAAAAATAACGGAAAAATTCCAGGAGATTTATTCTCATTTAAATAATTTCCAAGAAAACTTTGAAGATGAAAGAAAAAGAGAAGATGCAATCGCTATAATTAGATTTAGAGACAATATTCAATCTATTGAGTATAAACTACTTTCTGAAAAACTCGATAAAAAAGATAGCTTCAAAGAAGTCTTAAAGCTGTCTAAATTAAGAACAGAGCTAGAAAGAACAAACTTTAGAAATGACAACGATAGAGAAGAGAAAAATAAACTTCTAAAAAGGATTTATTATATTGAAGAAAAAGCAAAATTACTATTGATAAAGTTCTAAGCTCAAGATCTTTCAATATAAATTGAAAGAATATCTGTCCATGCAGTTTCAAAACCCTTCTCTTCATCAGTTCTAAATGATTCTGACGCTCTTTTAGTGGATTCAAGGAGTAGCTTTTTGAGATCCCGTTTCTCAATTTCTTTTGATACTATTTTGCATATAATAGAATCCCTATCATTTTTTTCCATGGAAGTTACTATACCATTTATGGCCTTTGAGTAACCTTTATTGAATTCCGTTTTACTTAGATGTTCTGCAATCTGAAGATAGTTCTCTCTAGCCTTCTTCATATCTGCATTATCTAGGTAAGATGCCAACAATTTTAACCTAAGTTTTACCTTTTCCAATTAAATCACCTTAAAGTTGCTATTATAATTATATGGTCCTTCTCGTATGGAAAAAGATCAATTGTATCAACAATATTAAAATTCTTTTCAAGCTGTTTTATTTCGTCTTTAAATATTTCTTCAGGGGGCCTACTTGAATCAATGCTTCTTGCCTTAACACAATAGAATATCATCCCACCTTTTTTGAGGTATACCGAATTCTTAATAAGAATTTCGTGCTGATGCTTTTGGGCGACATCTTGATAAATAAAATCAACTTTTTCTACAAGTCCTGAGTAGAGATTAGGTCTTGAAGCATCTTCTAGGATAGGATAAATATTTTCTCTTACTTCACTTATATTAAGAAATTGCCTCATGCTCCTCTCGGATATTTCGACAGAAAATATTTTTCCATTTTCCACGATGTCTGATATGTGAGACACGGTAGTGCCCGTTGCAGCACCTAGATATAGTATTTTTGAATCTTTTTCGAAAGGTAAATTCTTATATCCTTTCATTATAGCTGCAGCAAGTTTTGACCTTCTTGGATTCCATTCTCGGAGCTCTTTTCCTTTTAAATCAACTAACTTTTCACCGTATACCTTTTCCCCTTTGATAAGATTCTTGGTGAAAAGTTTGTCTCCATCAATAAAAACATTGTTAAAAATCTCTTTCATTAGGAATAATAAAGAATGTGACTATAAAAGTATTTCTAAATACAAGAAAAACTATCTATAATTCATAGTTCTTAATTTATTCAAAGAGATAAGCCCACAAAGTGGCCCTAAAAATAGTATTGAAAAAGCATATTTCCAACTAACAACATCTACAACCATAGGTATTAGTTTAATTGAAATAATAGATATGAAGAATCCAATTGCAAGTTGTATAGTAACAGCTGTCCCCATGTATTTTTTGTCTCCGACTTCAGTAGCCATCCCAGAATATTGGGGGCTATCTGCAACAGCCGACATCCCCCAAATTAAAGCAATAATAATCATAGCGATATTATTAACCCCAAAAGTAAATCCAATTACTAAAGAAGAAAAACCACTTAACGAAAGCATTAGAATGTTAAACTTTGCTTTACCTATCCTATCGGCAAATATACCTCCAAATAATGTTGTTAAAGAGCCAAATAGAAAAATTAAGAATGTAATTAGAGAAAAAAATAGAATTGAATTTTCATTGTTCCCAGATTTTAAATATGACTCCCTCAAGAAAATAGGGATCCATGCCCACATCGCATAGAGTTCCCACATGTGACCAAAATATCCATAATTAACAAGTTTTAATTTTTCATTTCTTAAGATTTCTTTTAAATTTTCTATTCTAAATTTTATCGTGCCAGCAGCGTAAGGGCCTTCCTTTACAAATATAAAAACTAGTAAAGCACTTATCAAAGAAGCTAGTCCAGAAAAGCTGATTAGGACTCTCCATTCAGGTATACCGGTAAGGTTAAACAGATAAGGCATTCCGGATCCCAATGCAAGTGAAGCTCCCATACACCCAACTGCAAACCCTCTTTTCTTTTGAAACCAAGAAGATGCTAATTTCATTCCCGGGGGGTATACACCAGCCAAAAAAAATCCTGTAAAAAATCTTAGTAAAAGTAATAATGCAAAAGATTCTACAAAAAATGTAATAATAAAACTTGTCAGTCCTCCAAGGGCAGCAGAGGCAGCAAATACATTTTTTGTTTTAAATACATCTGGCAAATTTAGAATTGCATAAGTGAAGGCACCTACAATAAATCCTATGGTAACAATAATACTGAGTAAGCTTTTTTCAGAATCATTAAGATTAAAATATTCTGTTAATTGAGGTATTACTGCATTTGCACTAAACCAGAGGGAGAAAGATAGAATTGCTGATAAGGACAAGATAATTAGAATTCTCCAACGCAATTCTAAATTAAACATACTCTAAGAAAAGTTTGATAATATATAAACATATCTTTGTAAATCAACCCCAAGAAAAGACCCAAAAGTCCCGGCGGCCGGATTTGAACCAGCGGTCCGTGGATCTACAGTCCACTGCCCTAACCAGACTAGGCCACGCCGGGCTAAATGAAGTTAAATGAACTTATTTTAAAGCTTTTCGGTGTTCATTAATAATGGGCGTCATAGAATTTTTTGATTTCTTTTTGGTGGGGTATCTTAATTTCATCCCAGACGCTTATAATCTCCTCTAGATATGCGTATTTACTCTGTGAAGCAAAAATCTTGTATAAAAATTCTTTTCTTTCTTTTATATCAGTCTTGACAAATTCTAAATAGTCATGAGGAGAATAATAATTAAGGGGGTTGAATCTCTCACCAAAATTTTTCATATTATGAACTTCACTGAGTTCTTGGGGCGAGGGGATTAGATATCCGTATACTGGGTCTTTTATCCAATTTTTGATAAGGCCATTTGTAGAGAGTTTTAGAAGAGTCTTTGAATCTGTAACAGTAATTTTTTCCCCACCTATAGAATTTCCATCTAGATCAAACTCTCCAACATAACCAGTATTTATGATTAAAAATTTAATCTTTCCATTTTGACCAAGACCCATGTCCCCGAAAACTTTCTTTTTTAGAAATGCCTGTTCAGCCTGCTCTCGTGCCATAAAATCAGTAGCTGAATAAGATCTTACTCTTGTTCCAGGAACCTTACCTAAAATTGCGGAAGTAATAATACTTTCACAAGCACTATCAAATGCAACCCCCATACGGGCATCATTTATTCTAACTAGGGGATTAAATATGTCATATCTCTTAAAGCTCAAAACATAATTTCTTAAGTACTTGTCCTTTTTACCCCAAGAATAGTTCAAATCACTAAAAAGGAAGATAAATCTTCCATTTGTTGTTTTACTCTTTTCATAGTTCTTAGTCAATAACGATCCTATACTACCAGTTTTTACCGGAATTTCAATATCGTATCCCTTAATGTTCTTCTTAACATAATCTACGCCTTCACAGTCAATGTTCATTGCTAGAACTATATGCTTCCCATCTTTTGATTTCATCAAACCAGGATACTCTGGACTTTTTTCTGACAATCCTTCAGATTTTGCAAAACTTGCTGCCTCAAGACCTATTAGTTTTACATCAACGATTTTCCCTTCTTTGGAAATAACTTTACCTAAAATTGCATCATCCTGTTCAAGATTGGGTCCAACTGTTAAGGTAGTCTTTCCTGTACCACTCAATCCTATTATGACAGAGTTTTCAGAAAGTCCAGCATGAAAAGATATCATATTATTGGATTCGCCTTTGTTCCAGACCATAGTTAAATTGGGTTTTTTGAAGGCTCCACCAAAATAATCAATTCCAAGGTTTAAAACAGTTCTAATATTTTTTTCTATTTCTGTAAAATCATAAAGCGAAAGTGCCTGATTCTCATTATATTCTGGCCATATCTTTTTTATTTGATTAACATATTTCTCAGGAAGTTTTTCAGGTATTATAAAGTTATAGCAACTTGATTCTATTTCTTCTTTTGGAGGGAAAATCATCATTCTTCCCATCCAAGATATATATGCACTATGTGGATTTGCTATGCTTACAATAGATCTTATCCCAACTTCGTAATCATTCTCCCCTTGGATACCGTCAGCCACAATAAGTTGGGGGCCTTCTTTAAGATAATTCATAACTATGTCAAAAATAGCCTTACCAACTTCAATATCAAAAAGTTTTTGACCCGTCCCAAGTTTGTATCCTTTAGGGACCATGTAGTGAACTTGGTCCGGCATTCTACCTTTTTGGCTAGAGGCAAAAAGATATTGTCCATCTCTTGTAATTACGTAATAAGGTCTTAGATACTCAATATAAAAATCCTCAGAAGGATTTAAAATAATCCGTTCTTTAGGAATTGTAAGGCTCTTATAAACATTAAAATCATACATAAAAACACTCTAAATGCAAGTTGCTATGTTCTCTTCAAATATATTAAGAAATTCTGTTAATTTTTCAATTGGCACATATGCTCCACATGCGGGAGGATGTCCCCCTCCTTTTCCACCTACCAATTCTGCACTTTTCTTTATTTCTTTACCTAAATTTAAACCTTTAAGCACCAACAATCTTGAGCAGCGTGCAGAGATTTTATAAATATTTGGGTCATTCGGAAGTGTTGTAAACGTAACTATAGGTAGAAAAGGGTCTGTATCTCTATTTCCAAGGACTAAACTTGCCACAGTTCCTACAATTGTATCATTTATCCCGCTTCCATCAAAGTACTGGAACTTCTCTTTCATAACTACGCCCCTGCTTTCTACAAGGCTCATACTTCTTGCAATATTCTTTCTATGTTTTCTAAGTAGCCCTAATAATATGTCATAATAAATTCCTCTGTTTCCTTTACAGACATAAAAACCTACTTCAGGTCTTCCGTTTTTACCACATGCATTAAGACATGTTGCGAATTCTGAAGCATCCCTTAAGGGACTTCTTTCCTCTTCTGTTATAAGAGAATAAGATTCACCCATAATCATCTGGGGAATAAAAGAAACATACTCTTTTGGGACCGCTACAATGGTCTTTCTTATTATCTCAGTTGCAAGTTTTTTCTTCTCTTCACTTGTCATATCCGATAATGTTCTCCAATCGCCTTCATAGCAAGGTATGCCTAAACTATTTAGAAGTGCTACCGCATTTGAATCGCTTCCGGTAACCCCAGGGATTGGAGGATCAGAAAAATATTGGAGGGATTTGTAAATTGGCCTTGTCGAACGCCCATATAAAAGTAAATCTTCTTGAGCTTTAACTAGGCCCACTTCTATACTATCAAGAAGTATATCCCGATTCAATCCTTTTAGCCCTCCCCAAGAGCCTTGCATATCCCCAACAGCCCCAACTATAGCAATTGAGGATAGATCCTTATTATGCCTGTCAAGCTCTAATGACAAAAGGTAAGATAATCCTGACCCACTGACTTCTTCAGAACCGCTATATCCAAACTTATTTGGATTAACCTCTAAAAAAGGAGTATCTGGATACTCTCCTTGGTGATGATCTAAAATTATTATTTCTTTGTTTTCATGTTTTGACATCAGATAATCTATCTGTCCACTTCCCATGTCAAGAAATATTGTTAGATCGCCTAGATCAGAAGAGGGGATACCATCAAGAGACGTAAAATGAACTTCATGATTAATATTAAGTCTATCTAACGCAAGAGAAAGAATTGACGCAGAAGAAATACCATCAGCGTCGATATGAGATATAATCTTAATTTTAGAATTTTTGGATTGAAGAATTTTGTTCTTTGCATTTTTCAATAGTTCGTTGAATTCAGTATCCATATCTGTATTTTAAGAGTTGAATATATATATCTTTTGTTTTGGGTTTCCAATTTCGTTTATCGATAATCTTATTTCATTTTTTTAAGAAAATTAAAAATTGCTTCAGAGAGAGAACTATTTCTAATAATGGCGTCAATCTCTTCAATTTCTGCCTTCTCTAGATTTTCAATTGACCCAAATGTTTTAAGTAACTTAGCTTTTCTTTTTGGACCAAGTCCAGGTATATCTTCTAAAGGAGAGTAAACGCTAGCCTTTCTTTTCATATTCCTTGAATTCTTAATCGCAAATCTATGGGCTTCATCTCTAACTTTGATTAAAAGATTTTTAGAATCATCATCTATATCTGGATTAAAATTATCTTTATAGTATAGATCTTCCTCTTGTTTAGCCAGTGCAACAGTTGGTATTTCAAGTCCAAAATAATCTAGTACTAAATGGACAGTATTTAAATGGCCTTTGCCACCGTCAATCAATATCAAGTCTGGTATTGAATTTTTGTTTTTAAATCTCCTTGTCAAGACTTCTTTAAGAGAGGATATGTCATCCTGGCCAAGAACGGTTTTTATTTTGTATATTCTGTAATTCTCTTTTGATGGCTTGCCATCAATAAAGGTTACTTGAGACCCTACATTTATCTCAGAGCCTATATTTGAAATATCGTATCCTTCAATCCTTCTTGGAAGACTTTCAAGCTTAAGAGAAACCATAAGCCCCTCTAAAGCAGATTTCTTTTTTGATGATACGTAGAGCTCAGCATTTTTAGTAGCCAGAAGCACTTCCTCTTTCTCCCTAGGGGACAAAGGAGGGGCAATTATTAACTCAGATTTTTCATTTGATAAGAAGTTTTTGATCTCTTCTCTATCAGGAACATCAAAAGGCAAGATAATCTTTTTTGGTAGGAAGTCTTCTCTATAATGCTGCTTAAGAAATGATGAAAGCGTATCCTCTTTTTCGAATAAAGCTTCGTCTATTACATAATTTTTAGTACCCATTAGAACTCCACACCTCACCATAACTATACAAATACATATTGATTCTTTTTCATAATATCCTATAATGTCTTTATTTATTGGGGTATCAAGGAATATTTTCTGTTCTTCCATAGATTTTCTGATTGCATCTATTTTATCTCTTAAAACTAATGCTTTTTCATACTCTAGTTCAGTTGAATAAGAGTTCATTTCCTCTGATAGTTTGGATATTAACTCTTCCCCCTTATTTTCAAAAAACATTAATAATTCATTTACCTGTTTATTATAATCTTCTTTTGAATGTGGATTAGAACAAGGCGCTGTACATCTTTTAATGTAAAAATTAAGACATGGCATCTTTCCCATTTTTTTACAACTTCTTATTTTGAATATATTTCTGGCAAGTGCAAGCATTCTTCTAGCTGAACCTACATCAGAATAAGGGCCAAAATAGTATGCCCCATCTTCCTCTACCTTTCTAGAGACAATTATTCTTGGAAATGCTTCTTTAGTAATTTTAATGTAAGGATACTTCTTATCATCCCTAAAATGAATGTTATATCTTGGCTTGTATCTTTTTATAAAATTATATTCAAGTAGGAGGGCCTCTGTTTCGTTATCAGTAGCAATGTATTCTATATTTTCTACCCTACTCATAAGAAAAGCTACTCTATCTGGTATGTTTTTTTTAAAGTATGAAGGCAATCTTTTTTTCAAAGATTTAGCCTTCCCAACGTAAAGAACGTTCCCACTAGAATCTTTCATGATGTAAACGCCAGGTTCTTCTGGAAAATTTTTTTTAAGAGATATACTATCTTTCATTACAATAATGAATTATTAATGGCCAATTTAAAAGTTTTTAAACTAAAATACAAAAGATTTTAAATCGTACCCTCTAAATCAAAAGTCAAGAGGAATAAATTGAGCGTTATAATAAGAACTTCAGTTCCAATTCTACTTTTGATAGCTCTTGGTTATCTATCTAGAAGATATGGTATTCTAAAGAATGGGGATGAGAGGGTCCTTAGTTCTTATATCTATTATTTTGCTCTCCCCTCACTTTTTTTCATAAATATATATGAAGTAGAATTCACAAGAGAAGTATTGGGGTATATTCTTGCCGGAGTGGCACCAACCTTTGTTGCACTTGCATTCTTAATATTAATATTCATATTGAAAATTGTCAAAGATAGAAAAACTCTATACTTATTGATTTTTACAACTGTCTTTGGGAGTCTTGCATTTTTCGGCATACCCTTTGTAGTGTTTGCTTTTGGAACTGGAGAATCTGAAAGGCTAGCAGCATTATTTGCATCTACTATTAGTTTTGTAAGTGTTATTACTGCTACTTCTGTATTGGAGCTTTACAAACTTGGTGGTGAAAAAAGTCCCAGGATTAAAACGCTTGTGTCAAGGTTCTCAAAAAATCCTTTAATACTTTCCACTCTATTGGGCATCTCTATTAATTTAATTGGATTTGAAGTACCTATTTTCTTGTCAACAACGTTACATAGGTTGGGTAGTACTACTTCAACTGTGGCCATATTTATGCTTGGATTATTCTTTTACGGTAGGAGTTATGGGAATCTAAAGACAGCCTTTGGGCTCAGTCTATTAAGGGTAGTATTTTTACCTCTGATAGCCATTATTTTATTGAAATACTTGTTTGTGATACCTTCTTTTGAGAGCATCATAATTGTTCTTATGCATGGAATGCCCATTGCAGTTTCTACTATAGTTCTTAGTGAAAGATATGACTTTTTTAAAGAAACAATAGCTTCTCTTAACCTTATCTCCGCACTTCTTTCTGTATTTTATCTAAATCTATGGCTTGCTATCCTGGAAATAATATTCTAAGAATTATTTGGAAAGTTCTATTACACATTCTAATAAAATATTTGCAGCTGTTTCTATATCTTTCAAATCCGTATCTTCTTCGGGGCAATGACTCCTACCTTTTTTACTTGGAACAAAGATCATCCCTGTATCCCCTAATTCTGCAATAATTGATGAATCGTGTACAGCACCGCTCACCATTTTCAATGAAGTAGCGCCTTGATTTTTAGCAGCATTTTCGATTAATTTAACTATATTTTTAGATAAAAGGACCGGTTTAGTATAAGAGACTTGTTTTATCTCATAGGAAAGACTTCTATTCTTGCATGTTGAGACAATTGAATCGATTATTTTACTCCCTATTTCATTTAGGGTGACATCATCCTTATCCCTAATATCTAGCGTAAACTTGACTTTACCCGGAATTATGTTGGTTTTTCCAGGATTGACCTCTAAAAGACCTACAGTTGCAACTGATGTTCCGTTTTCTGAAGCTATTTTTTCAGAATTCAAAATTATTTCTGCTACACCACATAATGCATCGTTTCTTAAGTTCATAGGAGTTGCACCTGCATGGTTTGAAACTCCATGAACTGTTACTTCTAACTGTTTTATTCCTGCTATTGTTTCAACAATACCAATAAAAAGCCCTTTACTTTCAAGAACTAAGCTCTGTTCTATATGTGGTTCAATCATAGCCTTGATATTTTTACTTTCAAGAAATGATTCGTCTTGCGGTAGGAGCCCTGATTTATTCATTGCTTCTATATAGCTTATCCCATCTTTGTCTATAATTTTATTAAGCTCTTCGTCTTTTATTTTGCCAGCCCATATCTTACTACCTAATAAAACCGATGAGAATCTAGAGCCATCTTCTTCTACAAATACTACAAAATCAATAGGATTTCTATGAGAGATATTATTCTCATAGATAGTACGGATAACTTCTAAAGAAGTAACAGTTCCTACAACACCATCAAATTTGCCTCCTTGAAAGACACTATCAATATGTGAACCAATCATAACAGAAGGAGCATCTTTTATGCTACCTTTTAATCTGGCCCTTATGTTTCCACCCCTCATTATCTTTATCTCTGCACCAACTTTTTCAAGTTCTTTGAAAATGTAATCTAGTGCACCCATATACTCCTTGGTAAAAGTTGATCTAGTTATGCCAGAGTTTGGCGTTGAGTTAAATTTATTTATTTGTTCTATGTCATTTTCAATTCTTTTTGCATTGACTTTCATATTAAGCCCCTGATAATTTAGTCTGTAGTCAGAGTTTCTTTAACGAAAAATGACATAATGTATACTATAACAACAAAGGCGAATACAAATTTGAATGCTAAACTATAAGCAGCAACAGGATAAACGCCATCAAATCCACCTACGATATCTAATATGTATCCCAAGAAAGTCTGAAAGAATGCCGCACCGACAAAGGGGAAAACGTTAACTATACTTTGGACCGTACCAGTTATTTCTAGGGGGAATTGTTCTTTTATTATGGCAAAGACCACAACATTTCCGCACCCAAAGAATCCCATCCAGAATGAAAGTAGATACAGAAGTCCCACATTAATTCTAGCAGTAAAAAATGAAATTAGTATCCATGGTAATAAAAAACAAGAAAGCCATAGTATAATTACTTTCTTTCTACTTTTCATAATTTTGTCTGAGAAATATCCTACGAAAGGAGATCCTATCAGCATTCCAATACTTACAAACATTAGTATAAATCCTGAAGCGGCCTTTGAAAGATTAAATACGTCCCTAAAGTAGGGGTAAGCCCATAAACCTTGATATGCAAGAAGAGCTCCGTATACAACAAATAGCCATATAGAAAGGATCCATACATCCTTATTTCTAAAGATTAATTTGACATGCTCTTTAGAAATGTATTGTCTTTTCGGGACTGCAGGCGATGTTTTTGTTTCTTTATTTTTATTTAAATAATGTTCGGGAGAATCTCTTATGAATACCCAAGCTATCAAAGCAAGAAATATAGATATTATACTTATTACATAAAATGCATATCTCCATCCAAAATCAGTTACAATTAAGGCTAGAGGGTATGAAGCAGAAATAGCGCCCACATTCCCAACTGCAAGTAATACCCCAACCATTGTCGCATATTCTCTCTTAGAATACCAAACTGAAAATAATTTAAGTGCAGGTATCCAAACACCTGAAACTCCAACTCCGATGATTAGTCTTGCAAAAAGAGCCATATTAAAATTCAAGGCGATTCCGAATAAGAATGATCCTATGGCAGAGAATATTGTTAGGAAAGCTATTGTTTTTCTGGGCCCTATTGTATCTGAGAATATGCCTACAGGTATCTGGAATATTGAATATGAATAGAAGTACATTGAGGATAAGAGCCCCAGGGATAGAGCGGATACCCCGAATTCTTGAAGTAAGTCTTTGGATATTACGGCAGATGAGACCCTATGAAAATAAACAAAAAAATATACCAAGGCAATAGCCAATAAAAGAATCCATCTGTACTTTTTTTCTGTCAGACCAAAAATAATATCTTTAACCATTATAATCCCACAAAAAATTTTATAAATTAATGATATAATCAATAAAAAGTAAATTAATATTTAAATCTAATTCTTTTATTTCCTATTTGAATAATAAATAAGAAACATAAATATAACAAATATGATGATTACTGTAAATCCAATAAACATTCTTGAAGAATATACTTTGTCAATTTCAATTTGGAGGCCATAATTAACTTGCCCTAAAACAATTTCTGCATTTTCAGATCTATCAAGCGCTTCTTTGTACCTCCCTTCTATAAAAGAATTTTTAGCTAGACTGTATTCTCTTTTACCAAAATCTATCTTTTCGGCGATCTGAGAGGTATCATAAGATAAACTCTTTGTAAGCGTAACTTTTGAGTCAATATCTTTTACTAATTTTTCAAGATTCCTAATTTTAATTTTTGACTGATTTCTTAGTGTTGTAGTTTCCTCTTCCCTTATTTTTTTTATTTCTTGAATTCGTTCTTTTAAGAAGGTATAAAGGCCATCATTATAGAGTTTTGTGAGTTGCGCATCATCTATTCCTGCAATTTCTTTGTATAGGGACAGTTTCAAAATGGAATCCCAAATAGTTTCATTTATTAAATAATTTGATGAGAATAAAGTATATTTTGTACCTCCTTCTATAGAGTTTTGGAGTATCAATTCTAGTTCCTCATTTGTAACAGGAGTACTTACACCTTTTATTAAGGGAACCTCTAAAACATAAGATATCCCAGCTTCACGCAAATTATCTGCCAAATTTTTATTCTTTGCCCCTATCTCTTCAGTAACAGGTGCAGTTACAACAACTCTTGTTGCATAGTTGTTTAACATGTTCAAATCTTGACTATATTTTCTAGATAGGTTAGTGGGATCTTTTTCATCAGTCTTTGCCGAAACCCACAATTCCACTTCGTAATTAACTACCTTATTTTTAAGTGCGGAATAAAATTTTTCCATTTCAAAATTTTGCCAATTTGTAATTGTACCGTCGTCTATATTGACTCTTAGATCCCTTTTGGGCCATTCGTAGATTACAATACCCCTTGAGTTCATGTATTTTAGATATTCGGCCTCGGATTTTGAGTCAAAACTATACTCATAATAATCTCCGTTAGTTACTAAGATGGCGTCAACATCATAGTTCTTTATTAAATAATCAACATTATCTATGTAATACTTACCATAATCACCTTGTGATATTTCAACCATTGATACCTTTGAAGAGCTTCTTGAAAATGAATAATCAAGTGCAGCTGAAGCTGGGTTTGCCTGTATATATTCTGGGCTGTTCAGACTAAAAGAAACTACTACCTTAAATCCTTCATTTTTCAGTTTGTTTATCATTCTTTCTAAGGGATCACCAGTTGACAATTGAACTAAAGAACTGTATTCTTTTTCATGACCTGGTCTCCTAAAATTTATCCAATAGGGCCTACCTGCGCTGATAATTACAGTATTAATATTGTTACTTTTCCAGATGGGGATATATGAATCAAGATCAAGATTAAAGTATTCTCTTGAATCCACCCTAACAGCCCATATATTTGTAGTTTCAGCTCTTGATTTATTTATTCTTGAAAAACTCTGGGCAGTCCAAGGCTCTCTTTGGAAATAAATGACGCCTGAAGTGTAATCGGAACTTGAATATACAAGATTTAAGAGTCCAATATCTTTGTTTTCTACAGTAACATATATTTCCCCATCATATTGAAGACCATAACCATTTGTGGCATCAGAAACATATTCTAAAGGCAAGCCTTGTCTTCTAAAAATTAAAAAATCAATGTATTCTCCTATTTTTTTCACATCGATTCCAAAATCAGTATTTTCAAAATAGTCTCTATAAGTTGTGGGCGGGATAATGATTCCTAACTTTATTTTTTTATTATCTCTTATTTCTTGAGCTAAAACATTAAGATTTTCAGCAAGCTTGTCTGCCCTATAAATATTCCAATTAAGCCATAATTCAGAATTATTTTCTTTTTCTGTTTCTAGATTTAATCTTTCAGCCGATACCCCGTATTTTCTAGCAAATTCTTTAATGCACTCGGAGCATTGGCAATTAAGGTTATTTGGATAACCAAAGTATTCTAAAACTATTCCATCTACGTTATACCCGTTTGTTATTTCATCTATTATACTTTTCTCATAACTAAATCCCGTTTGAGGGCATACCCATCCATCTGATTGAGGCCCCTCTGAAGCGAATCCTTTGTTTGATGCAACTACATCGTAAAAAACAGGAACTACTGCATATACTTTAATATTTTTATTATGTGCTTCTTCAAGCATCAACGAAAGAACATCAAAATTATAAAAGGTAGGTGCAATTCTGCTGTTATAAAAAACTACTCCTGGTGAAGGATTTGTTCCAGTGCCCCTCTTTACATGTAAGTAGATTGTATTCACATTGTTATTCGAAGCTAAATCAACAAGCTTTGGGATATCCTCTTGAGTAGCTATAGAAAAAGAAGGCAATACCTCAATAGCATAACCTGGACTTTCTTGTGCAGTAACAGGATTACCAAAACTTGAGAACGAAGATATAAGCAAGAATACTATTAACATTGTCTTTAAGATGTTATCCATAAAAGACCTCAAATACTCATCTAATCGAAACATCCTTTCCAACAAAACTCTTTCTGTCTTTTAAATCTCTTTTAGAGACAATCTTAACATAAGGATTCTCAACGGGACCAAATAATTCTATAACTTTACCAATTTTTTTGTCCCCGATATAGGCATCAGCTCCAATATCCTTAATTTTAACTTTTTTTGATCTTAATATGAAAAGGGGCCCAATTGAATAAAGAATCCCCCCAACAGACTTCATAAAAGAAACTTTTATAACGTTCTTTATAAATATTTTGAATAGTATAAGGGGTATTTTTATGGAAAAAGAAACTGTTGTTATTAGCAAAGGGTATGACCCGTTAAAATATAATGGTGCAGTTAAACCACCTATATTTTTGACAAGCACCTACAAATTCAAAAGCGTTGAGGAAGGGGAATCATTTATTAGGGTAGCATTAGGACTTGACAAAGGACAAGAAGGATTTGTTTACTCTAGATTTTCAAATCCAAACTTTGACATTGTTGAAGAAAGACTTTCTCTTCTTGAGGGAGTTGAATCAGCAGCCATATTCTGTTCCGGGATGGCAGCAATTACTTCAACTTTACTTGCATTTGTAAAAAATGGCGATTTCATATTTTATACTAATCCAGTATATGGGGGAACTGAATTTTTATTCAAAGAATTTTTTGATAAAATGGGAGTTTCTACACTCCATGTTAGGGCTGGATCAGATACCCCAAAGTTAATGGAAGATAAGATAAATTCAAATAAATCAAAACTTAAAGGAAAAACTGTTATTTTATACATTGAAACACCAGCAAATCCTAATAATGTAATGGTTGATATACAGGCTATAGTAAAAATAAAGGATAAATTAGTCAAGGAAGGTATTAATTCCAAAGTCATTGTGGATAATACTTTTATGGGGCCTATATTCCAATCTCCTTTTGAACAAAAAGTTGACTTAGTTATCTATTCTGCAACTAAGTTTATTGGGGGACATTCTGATGTTATAGCTGGGGCTGTTCTTGGATCTAAGGGAGACATATCTAAGATAAAAGTAATACGTGGAATGATAGGAACAAACGGAAATCCATTTGATTCTTGGCTTATGGCAAGATCTCTGGAAACTGTACACATAAGGATGCAAAGGCAAATGGAAAATGCAACAAAAATAGCTCAATTTCTATCAAAACATCAAAAAGTCGAAAAAGTTATTTATCCTGAACTCTATGACAAGAAAAGTGAACAGTACAAAATATATAAAAAGCAGTGCAAAGGTCCAGGATCCTTAATATCCTTCTATATTAAAGGAGGGAAAAAGGAAGCATTTAGATTTCTAAATAGTGTCAAATTATGCAAATTAGCTGTAAGTCTTGGAGGAACCGAATCCTTAATAGAACACCCAAAAGCAATGACACATTCCGAAGTGGACGAAGAAACTCTAAAAGATGCAGAAATAACAGACAACATGATTAGGCTTTCAGTTGGAATAGAGAATTCTGATGACCTTATAAATGATCTAAAAACAGCTTTAGATAAAATTTAATTTAAAAATAAATTTTTTTATTTTAAACATCATCCACAAAGTCGATATCCATTTTTGATTTACTTACATCAATAATCTTATCTGATTTAAATCGGATTAAGAAGAAAGCTTCACATAGGCCAATGTGCTCATTGCCTATTGTTAATGATAATTTACCTTGAAATGGATTATATCTTTTTACAATAAGGGGTACGAATAATTCTGAAAGTACTTGCACATGTAACTCTCCTTCCTTAATTAGGTTTCCACCCTCATCTCTAAGTTCTAATTCAAATACTGCATAATTTCCTAACGATTTTGTTGAGTATATGTCTGAAAAGACATCAGGTTTATTTGGAACAAATAAATAATGCTCAGGTTTCATAAAAACTCCTCTTTAATATTAAAAATTTAAAAGAAAAAATAAAATATATTTAATTTATTTCTTTAGAGCTTGGTCGACTAACTGAATAAGGTCAACTACTTCCAGTTTAGATCCAAGTGCTTTTGCACCGTCACCAAGGTTTGTGACACAGAATGGACATGGTGTTACAATCTTTTGTACACCCTCTAAGTCTTCTGCTTCCTTTACTCTTGTCTTTGCAGTTTCAAGGGCTACATCTGGGAATGAAGATTTTATTCCTCCACCAGCACCGCAGCAATATGAGTTGTCCCTATTTCTGTACATTTCCTTAAACTTAATACCTGGTATAGCTGTAAGGACTTTTCTTGGTGTTTCGTATAGACCTGGCTTGTCAATCTGGATGAATGAGCCTTTCCATTGCTTCTTTCCTTCCATGTCTACTTCGTAGTGGTTCATGTGTCTTCCCATGTGACATGGGTCGTGGTATGTAACTGTTGCAGATACATTGTTGAGTTTTAGTTCACCCTTTTTCATCTTTTCTTCAAGATATTCAGATGTGTGCATGACCTTTGCTTTAAGCTTTAAGCCCCACCATTTTTCATATTCTTTGGAAAGAACTTTGTAACATCCGGCACAAGCTGTAACGACTGTTTTGAATCCGTGGTCGTTAATATAGTCAACGTTGTGTTGTGCAAGTTTTTCTGGCTCTTCTCTAAGTCCTGCTCTTAACAATGGTGAACCACAGCAGTATTCATTTTCTCCCATTACTCCCCAGTCTTCACCTAATTTTGTCAAAACACTGGCTGTAGACTTGGCTATCTCAAGTCTTCTGTAGGAAGCTGTACATCCTGCAAAGTAAACCATGTTACCGTCTGTCTTAAGGTCTTTTACATCCTTTAACCAATTGAATCTTGAAGTGTGTGTTTCTCCGTATGGGTTGTGGTCCTTTATGACTTTTTCTTGGTATCCTTTTTCTGCTTTTGTTGGTCCGACTCCTTTGCCGACTAAATAGTGCCTCATTTCTTCAATGTAGTCACAAATCCAAGGCTTATAATCAACTAGACACTGGGTTTGACATCCACCACATACTGTACATGAGAAAACAGTCTTTACCAAATCCTCTTGTATAGATGGATCAGTTAAATCGAACTTGTTTTCTAAAAGAGCATGTCCAAGGAATGATTTTGATCTTGAACCGAAGTATGAGTCAAGCTTAAAGTAGTCACCCTGAGGACATATTGTTGCATTTGTGGGTGGTGGTCCGTAAGAATATGCGGACTTACATGTTCCACACTTACTGCATTTTCTAAAGAACTGAGAATACCACTTCATATCTTTAAAGTTTTCTGGCATTTGTATCACCTTACTCCCCATTTACCTGGGTTCATGATTCCATTTGGATCTAGCATGTCCTTAATGTCGCAGATAAGGTCTATCCACCCTGGGTCTGCTCTCTTGTTTATTTCTCTAGCGAAGTCTGTTGGTGGCTTATATGGGATACCTCCAGCATCAATTAAGACTTTTGCAGCTTCCCTGACACACCATGCAGCGTTTGCTTCTTCTTCAGGTCTGTCTCTTGGGAATGGAGTCATAATTCTTAGCATACCATAGTGGCATCCACGGTACATTGTTACTCTTGTTGATGGTGATAGTGGGATCTTAGCTTTCTTTGTGTAGATTTCTTTCCACAAGTTGTAAACACCTACCCATCTGTTTGAAGGTGTAAATGTTCCGGGCCATGCGATTCCTCCTCCACCCTGTTTGCAGTAGTTCTTTGTTGAACCTACGATCTGGGATGGTAGTTGAGTTCTTCCCCTCTTTGACTCTTCAGGAACATCTGTTGCGTCTATTGTGTTTCCTGCTTTTCTTTCAGCCGCAATAACTTTATTGAAAATTTCAATCTTGTTTTCTAATTCCTTTTCTGTAAATGCGTATAAGGTACAGTATCCAGACCATTCTGGAGCACCCTTTGGCTTTTCAATGTATGGATAAGGAATTGGTACTTGGCTTAACCACCACGAGATTGCAGTAAGATCATCTGCATATTCGTATTTACTGAATGTTCTCATGAATTTTTCCATATCTGTTAAGTTATCTGCAGTAAAAGTACCTATATGTACGTAATCAGGCACTGGAGGGATAAATAATCCGAGCTTTGTTACAACACCTGTTGTTCCAAGAGTTCCTGTAAAAAGACCGTCAAATCTTGGAAGAGGCATACAGCTTTGCCACGAGTCTCTTCTTATTGCTGGAGATCCACACATGAGTATTTCTCCAGTAGGTCTTATTACTTCCATTCCTGTGATGTGCTGGCTGTTAAGCCCATATCTGCCACTCATTCCACCAATTCCATGGTGTAGTGCACAAGCCAATACTGATGCAGATGGTGGACCTACTGGCCATCCAAATCTGTATCCTCTCTTGAAAAGTTCTTGTGCAAACTGAGCCTGACTTACACCTGGCTCTATAACAGCAAATCTTACTTCTTCGTTGATTTCGAGAATTTGATCCATTCTCTTAAGGTCCATCAAGATACCGCCTTGTTCTGGAACGCAAAGTCCACCAATGTTTGTACCGGCTGTAAATGGCACAACTGGTATTTTCTCAGAGTTTGCAAGTCTGAGGATGGACTGAATTTCTTCTGGCGTTTTTGGTAGAACAACATAATTTGGCATCGCTGGCCTTTTGTATGTCATATCGTAGGAATAAGCCCAACAGTCTACAGGACTGTTAGAAACCCATTTTTCATCGCCTACGATTTGGCTTAATGTTTTATATATTCTTTCTTTTCTGTCCAAAAAGATTCCTCCTGGATTGATTAGACAAGGTTTTAAAATAAGGTTACCTTATCCGATTGTCATTTAAAATGACCATTTATATATTTTTCGGTGTCAAATGTTAGAGTGATTAATAAGTTATTAGTAATAAATATAAATAATAAAATACTATTTAGTCTAAAAGAAAATCTTAATAATTATTTTTTGAAAATTGTTCAATCTTATAAATACATTATTTTTTAATTAGGATATTTAAACATATTTTGTTATATTATTTAATTATTCCGAAAGGTTAAAAAAGGGATAATTTATTCATGAGATTTGAATTATAATAATGTGAGATGATATATTATGTCAATGGGCATTGCATTTGATATTGGCACCAGCGGCTTTAGGGTGCAGCTTGTCGATTTAGAAACTAAAAAAGTCATAAGAACTGCCATTACCTTAAGACACCCATTACCTGGTGCAAATGTGATGGATCACCTTAACTTTGCCATAAAGGTAAGTGAAGATATAGCCCACAAATTAATGATCGATGCATTTCAAAGAATTTTAGATCAGATGAACATAGACCTTAGCAGCATTGAGAAGATTGCAATTTGTGGAAATCCAATTCAGCTTTCTTTATTTGAAGGAATTAGTATCAAGGATTTAGCATACGCTGACCCAAAATATCTTGAATCTGAAAATATTCAAATTCAACAAAGAAACGCCAAGGTAGTTTCGTCACAAGAATTGGGAATCAAAGGAATGGATGCTGATATTTTCATACCGCCTGCAATAAAACATGAAATTGGTGCAGATGCTCTTGCAATGATGTTAAAAAGTAATTTCTTAGATAATAAAGAAATTTCTTTAGTAACTGATTATGGAACTAATGCAGAAATGGCATTAAAAGTTGGAGATAAGATTTTCACTGGTTCAGCAGCATCTGGTCCGGCACTTGAAGGTCAAGAAGTGTCGTGTGGGATGCTGGCTTCTCCTGGGGCAATATCTGACATTGTCCTTGAGTTTGGATGGCATACTTTAGCCCTTGATGAAAATATGATGCCACAAAGCGTTAGAGTTTTGGATTTATGGAAAGAAGAGTTTAGGGGAAAAAGATTATCAAACGTTCAACCAATAGGCGTTACAGGTACAGGAGTGGTATCGACAATATATGCGGGGCTTGAAACAGGAGTAATAGAGCTTCCTTACATCTACACAAAAACTCACAGATTAAGACTTGACGAGAATATTTACTTTACAGAAGAAGATCTAAAAGAGGCGGGCAAAGCTATTGGCGCCATAAGAGCAGGTCATCTTACCCTTGCACAAGAAGCTGGGATAAAACTTGAAGAAGTCAAGACTATGTATATGTGTGGGGCATCAGGAACTTATGTTGATGCAATAAAGTCAAGGAAAATAGGCCTTATACCTCCAACTATACAAAAAGTGTATCAAGTTGGAAATACCTCTTTGCTTTTAGCTTATGATGTTTTAGTTGGAACCTACACTTTAGAAGAATTACAAAAACTTGCAGATAAAATAAGAAGTAAACATATTATGTTTGCCACTTCAAAAATATTCACAGATGTGTATGTTCAAGAACTTGCATACTGGGAGCAGGGAATGTCAATTGACAAATACAATCAGATGCTTTCTCTAAAAAATATCCAACAATTGCCCCCTGTAAAAGGGGATCTAGAAGTAAATAAGATTGTGAAGAGAGACATACCTGACATTGGCCAAGAATTGAAGGTAATAGATCATATTGGCGTTGAATTAATGGCAGAATTTGAAAATTGCCAAGGTTGTGGCAAGTGTCAAAGAGTATGCCCCGAAAGAGCTTTAAAGGTAGAACAAATAGAAGAAGGGTATTTCAGAATAAGAATACTATCTGAAAGATGCAATGGTGAGGCTTGTTTAAGGTGCCAATCTTCGTGTCCATATAAAGTATTTAAATTTGAAAAACTTACAGAATCACTCGATAGGTGAGTTGTTGGACAATTGGGAAAAAGTTAAAGAATTATCCGGAAAACAGATAGAGAATACCCTTAAAGTTTGGGGAATCGATATTACGACGCCTAGGGAAAAAGTAATTGATTCCTTAAAAACAGCAATGGAAAAAGAGGGCAATATTGAATCTGTTTTTAATTCTTTATCCCTCAAGGAAAAGGAATTTTTGGGCATTTTGCTTATGGCAGGGGGAGCCAAAAAACAGCAAGATGCGCAGAATATATTCATAGAAAAATACAGCTTCTGGACATTTGAAGAAGTTATTAAAACTCTTGAGACCAATTTATTGGTTTTAGATGGAATGGACGGAATAATTAAGACTTATGTCGTAAATTCTGCCTTACAAGAAAAATTAATAAATATTTTCAAGAAGGTGCCTGAGGAGATACCGCTAGATAACCTGCAGATCAGAAAAGACAAACATTTACTTATATCAGACCTAATTATTTTTCTTTCTTTTGTAGCCAAACAAGAATTAAAATTAACGGCTAAAAAGGAGATCTCTAAAAAGGATCAGGAGTGGCTTGTAGAAAAACTTCATATAAAAAATGAATCGAGATTCCAATTCATTGAAAGTCTAGCTCTTGATTTTGGCTTAATTAAGGTATCAGGCGATCAGTATATACTAACTGATAAAATTAATGAAATTCTTCCTATTACCGATGAAGACTTAATTCGACTATTCTTTAAGTATATATTTTTTGGATTAGAGAGTATCGAGGGATTTAAGAGAAAAGAGATTTTCATAAGCAGGGTAAATGAACTAAATATTAGGATAGTACTTGATTCTATTAAAAAAGAAGAAGTTGGAGCCAATATCTACATTAAGTCATTCATCAAAAAATTACAGAATATGCTATTTGATGAAAAGGATGAAAATCGTTGGATATATTTTGATGATAAATTTTTTGAGAAGGTAATATCTGATTATTTATTGTGGCTTGGTATAGTAGACGGAGGATTAAAAGATGGAAAAATGATTTCTTTTTCTCTAACCGAGTTTGGTAAAGAACTTTTGACTTCTGAAAGAAAAATTTCAAAAGAGCCAACAATATATTTAGATAAGAGTAAGAAAGCAGAACAGAAAAAAATGCTTTTTATGACTCCTAATTTTGAGATTTCAGTTTTATCTGAAGAGATTGATAAAATTGCGCTATTTGATTTGAATAGATTTGCAAATATAGAGAAGGCAGATGTTCTAAGTTTGTATACTATAACGTCAGAAACAATAATGACGGGTATTGAATCAGGATTTTCTCTTGATAAGATAATAAGTTTCTTGAAAAAATATTCTTCTAACGATATTCCTCAAAATGTAATATACCAACTAAGAGATTGGGCTTCTAAATATGGCAAAGTTAGGGCTTTTAAAGGGGTATTTATTGTAGTAAATGATATTCCCTTATTTTTAGAAATAAACAAGAGAATACAAAACTATGTTGAGCAGTCAATAGAGCCCAATATTATAGTAATAAAGGAAGAGAATATCTCAAAAATTAGAGAAATTCTAGAGAAGAATGGAATATTCATTCAGATACACATAGAGGGGTACGACGAGAAGAAAGAATCATTTTTAGAAAAATCTTCTGAGAATATAGACCTAAAATCAGAGATTAAATCAATTAAGGAAGGATACTTAACTGGCTTAAAGAAAGAGGACACTGAATATTTCTTTAGAGAGGAAGGATTTGAAAGGAGTATGGATATAAGGCCCAATATAACTCGAGACTTAATCGAAGCGTCAAAAAGAAAAAAGTCTGTTTTGTTATCCTATTTTGATTTAGATGACAAAGTATCAAGAACTTCAAGAATAAATCCTTTGGGAGTCGTTGTAGCTGAAAAGAGATATCTTATTGGCTACGACACTGCAGAAAAATGTATCAAAGCTTTAAGAATTGATGTTATATCTGATATTTCTGTAGAAAACAATGAGTTTATAAGGCCAGATAACTTTACAGTTAAGACCTGGTGGAAGAAATATGGAAGAGAATATTCTGAATCTAAAAAGAAGGATATCGCAGTTCCTCAATAAAGATTACAAAATATTTTTTGTCAATTCTGCAACATTTGGCCTTTTTTCTATTCTATTTGATTCTAATATTTCTAGAATTGGAATACCAGACCAAGGCGGATTTAAAGGGTTTTTAGAAATTCCTAAACTTCTAAAGAAAAATTATGTAGAGATACCTACAGACAATGGACGCATACTCCCTAATTTTAAGAAAGACTTCGATGTTTTTTTATTTACTTCTCTTTCAGGACATATCAGGTCGAACCCATCTAGGAAAATATGTGAAGAATTAATTAATAAAAGAATTATTTCAATTGAGGATATTTCTAGTGTATTCCCAGATAAAGATTTTGGTTGGGCAGATATAATATACTGCTCAACAGGAAGTCCAAAAATATTGGAATGTGGATATGGGGGGTTTGTTGGAATCAGTCCAGATATTGACATTGAAGATTCAGAAAAATTAATGTCTCTTTCAAAATTACCCGAAAGTTATTTCATAAAGCTAGACCAGGAAGTTGATAATTGTCAAAATAAACTAAATACTCTAAGAAACATTGCCTATATATTTCATAATTCATCACTTGATATTCCTTACAAAGATCCTAAATCTATATCTGTCTTTGTTAAGGATGAGAATTCTAACAAATCTTTATTGGAATTAAATAAGCGAATAAAACCAAAAACTGGAAAATCGCTTTTTACTAGATGTCCTAGATATGACAGAATAAAAGAAAATGGTTTTGTAATTGAAACTATTAAACTATTTGGCATGAATATGGAAGAAGTAAAGGAAATCTGTGAAAAGGTAGAAAATATTATTTTATAATCTTATACGAAACTATTAGCCCTAATACTAGTGCTAATAGACCAAGATAATAGTAAGGATATTCTTTTCCAAACTTATTTTCCAAGATTACTCTAAGATTAGCCATATTCTCAGAAGGAGAATTAAAAATATAGACTTTATTATTATCATCCTTTAGTATGTATCCCGCCCCCCAAGCTGAAGTAAAAGAGTAACCTTTGATACCCTTGTACGAATAGTTTCTATAATCTTGGATTGTATATCCTCCTCTAGAATTTAAGAATTCAATTAGGAGTTGTGAAGCCGAATTTTCATCATAACATATAAATTCGATGAGATTTTCTTCATATCCCTCAAAATTGATTCTGTATCCCTCCTTTATCAGTGGTTTTATTTCCTTTGGGATATCACTATCATTTAAAGGGATAATAAGGGAATTGGGTTCGCATGAGATTGGAAAAATTAGCACAAATAAAAAAAGAATAGTGACAATTTTTTTCATAGAGGATATCAAAATCATTAGTTTAAAAAAATATTTGGAGCAGGACTTAGAAAATTAGATTAGATTTATTTTAATTTAGATTATCAATTCAAATGTCTTAAACTATATCTAGAAAGCCATAAAAAGTTTTAAATATATAACTTCATAAATATAATAGGTGATATAATGGTTGTTGCTTTTGCCCTCATTGTGGGGGATGCAGGAAAAGAAAAGAAAATCCTTGAGAGTCTAAATAAAATGAAGGAAGTTGAAGAAGCATATATAGTATATGGCGAATATGACATTGTTGTTAAGGTAAACGTTGAACAATTAAAAGACCTTGATCCGTTCCTTACAGAGAAGATTAGGAACATTGACGGAGTCCAAATGACTTCAACTATGATAGCGCTTTAAGACAAATTAAAGAACCGGTCCATCTTAAATCATATTTTGTTATCAAAGATGTTAAGTGGGAAAAGGTAATACTATTAATAACTCTTATTAGTGGCCGGTTCTAAAACAGACAATTTTTAGATATATTTATTTATTAACGCACAATTCATTTCTTTTTGTGTTAACTTATTAATAAGTAATTATAATAAAATAGAATTTATCTAAAACCTTATATGCATTTTTAATCAAAAAATATTATATTTACCTCCTACTAAAATAAAATAATGGATTAAATATGCTTTAGCAGTAGGCAATGTTATGGGAATACAACAAAAAAAAGCTATTAGATTATTATTAATTGCATTAATGTTATTCTTTCTAGTGCTACCGCTATCATTTGCATTTGTTATCGGTGAATCTGAACCTGAAATTACCTACATAAAACTTGATGTCGAAATAATGGAAGATCACTCTTCAAATGAATCAATTGACATCATCATCTACACAAATGATGAAATTGATTTTAACCTATACCTACCCCAAGGTTACAAAAATTTGGTAGTTATACACAATGATGAAAAGTTAGATTCTACAGTTGGCCAGTCTATAAAATTGATTCCAGAAGAATTAAACAATATAAAGATAACATATACTATTCCAGATTCTGTAGAAGTTAAGAAAAATGATTATGTATACATCAAGGAATTTGTGTACCCTAATGTTAAAAATTTCCTCTTTAGAATAAAACTTCCTCCTGCTTACGGTATTAATAATGAGGATATATCCTCAATTATTCCGGAGCCTACTTATTTACAAAGCGATGGAAAAAGAATTATTGTGCTTTGGGAAATGAAATCTCCATCAACCCCTATGATTTTTAAAATTAAGTATGCTTCTTTGATAACAAATAATGGAGTCAATACAAATATTCTATTATCATTGATAATAATTTTAATAATATTGATTACAATCGGATTATTTCTATTTTTTAGATCTTCAAACAATAAAGAACAAGAGATTAAGATACCCCCTTCTCTCCTTTCAGAAGATGAAATGATAATATGTAGAATATTAAAAAATGAGGGAGGAAAGATTAAACAAAAGAAATTATCAAGTTTGACTGGATTTTCAAAGGCCAAGATTACTAAAATTCTCTCGAATCTTGAAAAGAAGGAGCTAATCGAAAGACAATCTTTTGGTAGAACATTTATTATTACATTAAAAAAGAATATTGACCATTAGTTTTTTATAAGTAAGTTAATGTCTTATGTTAGGTGTTTGTATGGTCTTAGACTCCCTTTCAGGCGCATTAAGTGGTGCATTAAGAAAATTGACGAGGGCAGGAGTAGTTGATGAATCGCTAATAAAAGAGCTTGTCAAGGATATCCAAAAGGCACTTTTAATATCCGATGTCAACGTTAAACTAGTCTTTGAATTATCTAAAAATATTGAATCAAGAGCAATGGAAGAAAAATTACCAAAAGGTGTTTCAAGAAAAGAACATATAATTAAAATAGTATATGAAGAACTATCCAAGTTTATGGGATCAGACACAAAAAAAGAACATCTCCCCGATAAAAAAGGCAAAGTAATGCTAATGATAGGAATACAGGGAAGTGGAAAGACTACAACTACTGGAAAACTTGCTAGATTTTATCAAAAAAGAGGATTTAAGGTCGGGGTTGTGGGGGCTGACACATGGAGGCCCGGAGCATATGAACAGTTGAAACAATTCTGTGCTGAAAACAATATACCTGTATTTGGGGATCCTAAGGAAAAGGACAGCATCAAACTAGCAAGAGAAGGCGTAAAATTCTTCAAGGAAAAAGTTTCAGACATAATTCTTGTGGATACAGCAGGGAGGCATAGAGAAGAAAAAGGGTTAATAGATGAGATGAAGAAGATCTCTAAAACTATCAATCCTGATGAAGTCACTCTTGTTATAGACGGTACAATTGGCCAGCAAGCATTTGTCCAAGCAGAAGGTTTTGCGAATGCAACAACTGTAGGATCTATAATTGTAACAAAACTTGACGGTTCGGCAAAGGGAGGGGGCGCCCTATCTGCGGCAGCCGCTACAGGAGCACCTATTAAATTTATTGGAACCGGTGAAAGAATCGATTCAATTGAACCATTTGATCCAAAAAGATTCGTGTCACGTTTATTAGGACTGGGAGATCTTGAAACTTTATTAGAAAAAGTAAAAGAAGCATCAGAAGCAGAGGATTATTCAAAACTTGATAAAGATAAAATCCTTTCTGGTAAATTCGATCTTTTTGATATGTATAATCAACTTGAGATGGTAAGTAAGATGGGTCCACTTAAGCAGGTTTTGTCAATGATACCTGGAATGGGATCCAACCTTCCCACAGACATGGTTGAAGTCGGGGAAGAGAAACTTACAAAGTTTAGAATAATAATGGACTCAATGACCATGCAGGAAAAGAAAAATCCGAAGATAATAAATCATGAGCGCGTAAGAAGGATCTCAAGAGGTTCCGGTACAAATCAGGGGGAAGTTAAAGAGCTATTAAATCAGTACGCAATGATTAAGAAGTTCTTAAAAGGCATGAACAAAAGACAACTGAGGGGAATGAAAGGAAAAATGCCCATGATGCCACCTGGATTTGAAATGTAATATTTTATACACTCTCTAAAAAAGAAGATGCCCAAGAAGGAGATCCGCCAACGTGTATATGTAAGTATGAGCCTATACATTTATTTTTTATTAATCCGTCCATGCCATTAGCTATGCCCTTACCTCTCAAAATCTTATAGGCAAAATCTTTATTTTGTGGCATTGGCTCTATTTTGGAATAATGAAATTCATGGCCCTTTACGATGTCCTTTAGAAAGAAATGTTCTTTTGTAGGCTGTGCAATAACATAACTCAATCCCTGCTTATGCTTTTTCATTAGCGTTCCTTCGCTAAATATTCCGGCCATTGGATATTTTTTATTTTCAACTTCTATGTATTTTGATAATACCATTAACCCACCGCATTCACCATATATTGGCTTAGAATCCTCAGAAGCCGATTTTAAATTTTTTAGAAAATCGTGGTTTTTAGAGATGTTTTCTGGATAGATCTCAGGGTATCCTCCTCCAATGTAATAACAGTCGGTGTCAGGTAAATCATCGCCTTCGGTAGGTTTGAAATATATGATTTTGGCGCCATTCTCTTCCAAAGCCTCTATATTTTCCCTATAATAAAAGCTGAAGGCTTTATCAAAAGGTATTCCAACAGTAATTTTATTTCTTCTTAGTTCTGGATTAATTTTGAATAGGTATCCTTCTTTTTTTTCTAAGTCTGTGGCTTCACTTGCTATATCAATTATTTTACCAATGTCAAGAGAGTTTTCAATTTTATTTCCTAAGTCTTCCATAACTTCTTCTCTATCTTCTCTTTCAATTAAGGGTACAAGTCCAAGATGCCTAGAACTTAGTGATATTGAGCCTCTTTCTATACTCCCAACAACTTCAACGTCCGTAAAAGTTTCTATAGCCTTTTCTAATTTCTTAAAATGAGTATCGTCCCTAACCTGATTTAGGATAACTCCTTTTATTCTGACATTAGGGTCCAATGCTTGAAACCCTTTAATATATGCAGCTGCACTTTTGGTTAAAGAGCGAGTATTCATAACTAGAATTACCGGAGAATCTAATATTTTAGAAACATGTGACGTTGAGCCTATTTCATCTATAGGATCTATTCCTTCATAAAGGCCTCTTACACCTTCTATTATTGCTATATCTTTATTTTCTGCGCCTCTAGTAAAGTTCTCAGTAAGCGCATCTTTTTGCATAAAAAAAGTATCAAGATTCCTTGAGAAATTTCCAGTAGCAAATCTGTGATAAATAGGGTCAATAAAATCTGGTCCAACTTTGAAAGGCGCAACTTTTTTTTTCTTAGACAAGGATTTCATTATCCCACAAGAAATTGAAGTTTTACCAACTCCTGATGCGGTACCAGCAATTACGACCCGCGGTATCTTCAATATAGGCCCCCAACTATCGACCTTATTTTTTCATCTGTTGTCGGATTTGGAACTTTAGATTTTTTATTATCAAGTATTTTAGTCCCAATTTCTTTGAATCTTAGATTTAGAGGGTCATTTGGATATTTCTCAAGAACAGTTTTTCCCTCAATTTCACTCTCATGAATCTTAGAATTTCTTTCAACTACATTGATTAATTGTGAATCTATTTCATCAGCATATGCTCGAATCTTCTCTTCTTCGTTAGGTATGCCCCTCATATTCCCTATTATTCCGCCCATCTTTACTTTCAAATTAAATAATCCTTTTGCAATATTATTTGCCGCATAAATTGAAAGATATTCTCCACTAGTTACTATATATACTTCATCTGCATACCCTTCTCTAGCTGGACCCGCAAATCCACCACAAACAACATCCCCTGGAACGTCATAAATTACGATATCAAATCCTTTTTCAAGATAATAATCTTTGTTAAGTGTTTTCAAAGCAACAAGAATTCCTCTACCTGCACACCCCACACCTGCGGCTGGCCCTCCTACTTCAACACCTTTTACACCTTTAAATCCTTCAAAAATCAATTTATCCGGATCTGTAATTCCTTTTTTGTATAAGTCTAAAACCGTGTCTATTCTTTTACCTCCAAAGAGATTGATAGTACTGTCACTCTTAGGATCACAACCAACAAGCAAAACTTCTAATCCTTGAGATGCTAAGTTAACTGATATATTTGAGGATATTGAAGATTTTCCTATTCCACCTTTTCCGTATATCCCAATTTGTTTCATTTAATCCCCGCAGCGATTCTTATTGCTTCACCAAGTTCACTAATTACAATTTCTCTTGTACCCATCACGGTTGAGTGTGACGCTATTTCAACCGTTACATACTTGTATCCTGCATCTTCTAAGGGATGTACTTCCCTTGGACCATTTGTTACTGCTATAGAATCTTTTCCTATAACTGGTAAGGCTTGAGGTATACCTACCGCCACTAGAAGATCAAAATCTTTGTCTTTTAGATAGTCTATGGCATTCTTACCTGCTATTGGATACTCGTCCAAACCTCCAGAGATATAATCCAAAGAAATATCGTTGGAGTCAAAATTATTTTTTATATCGTCTGAATATCTTCTTATTCTCAATAGTCCTACATCTGAAGAAAGGTTGCCAACATTTATAATTTGGCCTCCAAGTTTTTTAGAAGCTAGATTTATTGCTAAAGGTATGTCGGCAAAAAGGTATCCCGTCTCCTTTTTTGCATTTAAAATAACTGCTATTTTTTTGTTATCTTTTAATAGATTGACTATGTACTCTGCAACAGTTCTAAGATCGGCACCTCTTGAAGGCTTGGTATACTTAGATTTTGCCATGCCTCTATTTGACTCAACTTCAGTTGCTAAAAGAAGCATATTCTCCTGTCGTTGAAGCTCTTTTTCATCTATTAAACCAAATTCCCTTGCAGCTTTCAAAGTTTCGATAGCGCCTCTTGTATTCGCCCCCATACAACCATGTATTTCTACAAAGAAGGCTTTATGTTTTAAGCCAGAATCATTAATTGCTTTTTTTACATTTTCACCTATTATCATACTAACACATGAACCGACAACACCTATAGTTTTTGGTGAAAAGAGTTCATCAACTTCTTTCAACACTTCTATTAGTTTATCACTAGCGCCAAAAATTAAATCTTCTTCAGACATAGAAGTCGTAACAACTTTCATTCCATCTTCTTCTAATAATCTTGCTGCCCTAAATCCACATCCAGAGGGCCCATGTAAAACTGCAACGTCGACATCAAGATCTCTCAATGTATACAAAGCTGCAACTATTGGATTAGGTCTTGGAGTTAAAATATTCATGTCATCATCTGCCACATTCTATTAAAAGATCCCCATTTTTTATATTAAGCTCGGAACTATCTTTTAGGTATTTAAATCTTTCAAAATCATAGTTTCCTAATAAAAATGCGTTGTCAATTAAGTTACCAAATTCTCCAATTGTTTTATCTAAAGAATTAACATCAATTTTTTGGCAATTTGATACGCTCTCTAAGTCAATTACCAAATTAATATTTTTATAAAACATATCATAGTTCCTTTTTAATAAATATAATAAATGCCTTAAACCTTCTTCTGAAAACCCCCCTGATTTATCAATAATTTTAGTATAATTGTATTCTTTTGCAACCGATAGTCTATTAGAAACACCATTAAATTCAGATAAATATCCCAATAACTTTGTCAGATTTTTATTTAAGATTTTCATGGCCATGCAACTAAATAAAATAGGATTCACATAGCCCACTATAAGATAATTCCCGTTAGATCTGGATTTTATTTCTAAATCTTTAAAATCAATAGTGAAACAAGTCTCCTTTCCTATTTCTAAATAGTCAGGTAGATTAATACTTACATCATCCCATATTCTAAATATTTGTTTCGTAAAATTGTTAGCTAACTCATTTGCAATTTTATCTTTTCCATCAATTATTATGTTTTTTTCAGATAATTCAAAAATCTGCTTTTTTGCTTCTATTGAATCGCCATCTCCTCCTTTTATTTTATAGATGGGCGTAGTACTTGTCAAGATAGAAATATCACTAACTCCACAAATACCAAGGCTTTCTTCAAGAACATGGAATTTGTTATCCGAACCAGATAATATTTTTGCAGTATACCCGGGCGATATTGAGTTATCTTTGGAAATTAATTTAGAATCACCTGCTCTAACATTATTAAATCCAAGAGAAGAGTTAAGGTATATGTCTTCTTCAAATGATAGTAGATATGCTAAAGTATGGGCAGTTGTTGTTTTACCTTTAGATCCCGTAATCTCAATTATATTATTTTTATTATTATAAAGAAATTTTACTAGTTCGTGGTGGGTCATTTTTTCATTGTTAGGGAAAATAGAAAGAAAATGATTGGGACAATGAACTGGATAAGAAATGGTATAATCTAAGTAATTCTTTTCGATTGAATCAATTACTTTGATATTCTTTTCAGCAAGTTTTTGTCTTTTTTCGCCCCTAGTTTGATATATATCATAGATGATGACTTCGTAGCCCCTATCTTTTAGGATGGCTGCCAAGTAATCGCCCCCATGATTTATATCAAGTATAATGAATTTGTTCATTAATATTTTTCCTTTACTCTATCCCAAAGAATCTCGGCAATTCTTCTGTCAGGCCCAATGGGATCGCAATAAATTAGCTTTACGTTTTTCCCATCTACATCAATGGTACTCTTTCCGTTTTGAAAACCGCCAACTTCATTTGGTATATCTTCTGTTGTATGAATTCCCTTTGCCAAGAATACAGGTATGATATACAATTCATCTGCACCCCTCTTAACGGCGCTTTTAACTGCATCCATTATTTTAGGAGAATTCATTTCCATAAATCCAATCTCAATTATGCTTCCATCAAAATACTCTCTAAAAATCTCAGATAATTTTGTTAGAAGTTCTTTGTTGTATGCTAGTCTACTTCCATGTCCAACTAATATTGCACCTTTCATCAATTACACCTCAAATATATCGTGTTACTTATTTTATATATTGTGCTACTTATCTTTCTTTCAACTACTTTTAAAGGTTTTGTTGAAAAGATAAGCTCCATTGGGCTAAACTAGTATCTATTAAAAGTTTATCGTTTTCATAATAACTTATTTATATCGGGATTAATAAAGAAATATAAATCCAAAGATAAAGCGATTTTATGTCTAAGATATTAATTGTAGAAGATTATAAAGACTTATCAGATTTTTATCAAGAATTCTTGGAAGAAGATAATTTGTTCATTGCTTCAGACGGCGATACTGCAGTAAGCCTATATAGAGAGTATAAGCCCGATATTGTTTTTATTGATTTAAGACTTCCAAAGAAAAATGGAATTGATGCAATTAAGGAGATTATCCAGATTGATCCAAAAGCAAAAATAATTGCTATGACCGCTTATGGTTCTACTATTCGTTCTAAAGCCTTAGAAGTAGGAGCAAAAGAAGTATTAAGAAAGCCTTTTAGTTTAAATGAATTAAAAGAAATAATGGATAAATACAGACAAATTTAGTTATTATTTACTCAAACTGAAATTACATTTAGACTTAAGTGGGCACTCTTTACAGTTTGGATTATTTTTCTTACATATGTTCTTCCCCAATAGAACTAGTAATCCATGAAATTCTTGATAAACTAATAATTCTTCAGGAATTTCCTTTATTATATGTTCTTTTAGATCTTCATAATCAATCTTTTCTTCAACTATTTGTAGTCTTGAATAAATTCTTTTTGTATAAGTATCAACAACAAATTCTGTTTTTTCGGCAGCGTAGAGAATAATGCTATCGGCAGTCTCTTTACCGATTCCATTAAGTTGTAAAAGTTCTTCTCTTAGATATTTTCTATCCTTAGAAAATAGTAGATTAAGGTTTCCATTATATTCTTCCAAAAGATATTGAGATATGTTTCTAAGCCTTTCTGCTTTCTGATTAAAGAATCCACTGGATTTTATTATTTGTTTTAGAGAATCTAATGGCAAATTAACTATATCTTTAGGAGCGATAACATTTGCTTCTTTTAGATTTTTCAAAGCCTTTTCAACATTAGTCCAAGTCGATTGCTGAGTCAATATAGAGCCGATTATAACTTCAAAAGGACTGTCTTTTGGCCACCAGCTTCCTACTTCTCCAAAATAATTCCTTAAAGTATTATATAATTCAAAACTGTTCATAGAGATAAGTACTCCAATGCAAAGTAAGATATAATAAAGTCTGCTCCTGCACGCTTTATAGCTATAAGTAATTCTTCTATTACCTTTTTCTCGTCAACCCATCCCATTTTTGAAGCGGCCTTAACCATCGAATATTCTCCGCTAACATTATATGCTGCAGTAGGTAATCCGTATCTTTCTTTTACCCTGAATATGACATCTAGATATGCTAAAGCGGGTTTAACCATAACAATATCTGCGCCCTCTTCAATATCAAGTTCAACTTCTCTTAGCGCTTCCAAGATATTTGCGGGTTCCATTTGATAGGTTCTTCTATCCCCAAACACTGGAGCAGAATGAGCAGCTTCTCTAAAAGGCCCATAAAAAGAGGATAAAAACTTTGCAGCATAAGACATAATTAAGATATCTTCAAAAGAGTTATTATCTAATTCTGACCGTATTGCTTTTACCCTACCATCCATCATATCTGAAGGGGATATTATGTCTGCCCCTGCCTTTGCATGAGACAATGCCGTTTTAGCTAATAATTTAAGTGTATCATCATTTTTAATTATTCCATCAGAAACTACTCCACAATGTCCGTGTGAGGTATATTGACAAAGACAAACATCAGTAATTATTAGAAGGTCAGTATTCTCTTTTGTAGTTTTTATTGCTTTTTGGATAATTCCTTTATCACTATAAGCTTCGCTTCCAACTTCATCTTTTCTTTCAGGCATTCCAAAAAGTAAGATTCCAGGAATTCCAAGATCCTCTGCTTTTTTTGTTATTTGCTTAATCCCCGATATAGGATACCTAAATTGACCAGGCATAGATGGTATTTCTTCAATTCTATTCTTTTCATGGACAAAAATAGGGTAAATTAAATCATTTGAAGTAACATGATGTTCCCTCAATAATGATCTTAATTTTTCATTTTTTCTTAATCTTCTCAATCTAACTTCTGGAAAGATTCTACCGCCTCCAATTTATTGTATACTTTCTCTCTTAGATCTCGAACTGGCTTGTGAAGTATTTTGGAAACAATTGCCTTGGTCAAATCCTCTAATATGCTTATTTCCTTCTCACTACCCAAGTTTAACATTCTTAATGCCCTATCCAATTCAGTTTTTCTTATATCTTCAGCTTTCATCCAAACATCAGCTATATATGGCTCTACAAACATTCCTTTAAGATTATTTTCAAGTTTTATTAGTTCTTCTTCTACTATTAATGAGGCCTTTTCAGCTTCTTCTCTTCGTATTTCCATATTTTCTTTTGCTATTTCTGAAAGTGAATCAATATTGTAAAGATGGACACCAACAATTTGTCCAACAGATTCATCAACATCTTTGGGTATTGCTATATCTATCATAACTAAATCTTTATTTCGTTCTTTCATTATTTCCTTAATTTCACTATCATGAATTATGGTATGAGGGGCAGAAGTTGCAGTTATTACAAGATCAGAAATTTTGATGTGGTCACTTAAATAATCAAATTTTAAAGCTTGGCCCCCTATAGTTTCGGCTATGTTTTTTGCAGTTTCGTAATTTCTATTTGAAACATATACCCCATTAACACCTTTGGAAGAGAGGGATTTAGCAATAAGACAACTCATTTCTCCTGCACCAACAATTAATATTTTTTTATCAACTAAAGAACCAAATATGTTTTCAGCAAGTTTAACTGCGGCGCTTCCAACAGAAACACCTCCTTTTGAAATATCTGTATTCGTTCTTACGAGTTTTCCAACCCTTATTGCCTGATTGAAAATAATGTCTAACAATGAATCAGTAGAGCACTCGTCTTTACATTCAAAATAATTATTCTTCAATTGAGATAAGATCTGATTTTCTCCAATTATAAGGGATTCTAATCCTGACGCAACTCTAAATAAATGCCTTATAGCTTCGTTTCCACTGGATACCTCTAAATAATTTTCAACATCAGAGGCAATGTCTTTTAAAATAAGAATGATTCCTTCAATAGATTCTCCTCTATCTGCTACAGCGTATATCTCTGTTCTGTTGCAGGTATTTAATATGACACACCCCTTTACTCCAGTTTCACAACATATTTGTCGCATAAGCTCGTTTCTTTGTTTCTTTGAAAAAGAAAATTTTTCTCTCACATGTACGGGGGCATTTTGGTAAGTAATCTTAAAATTTAGTAGGAACATTTACAATCCTCTTTTGATTTTTTCATATGTGCCTTCAAGTGCTTCTCCTTTTTTCCTAGCATTAATCAATATTTTCGCTTCTTTATCTTTTCTATCCATAAATTCAGATAGTTCTTCTTTAAGTTTTTTGGAATAATAAGGACATTCACCTTTAGTTGATATTGCAACTAATAAATTATCTCTTTCAATTATGGCCGGGAAGATTATATCTGATAGCTCTTTATCATCAACTAGATTTACAAGTATTTTATTTTCTTTACATATTTTACAGAGCTTTTGATTAAGTTCTTTGTTATTTAGGGCTAATACAACAAAACTGATTTCATCAGTCAGAAAACTAGGAAAGTTAAATTCGTTTATTTCCATTTTGACTTTTTTTATATTTAGATCATCAAACTCTTTATGGAAATCAAATGAAACTACTTTTATATTATCTGTAAATTTAAGAAGTTTTTTTGTTTTTCTTAAAGACACATTGCCTGCACCAATAATTAAAACTTCTTTGTTAGTGTTTAGAACTATTGGAAAGTACAATTAACCACGAACAAACAACGTAATCATATTATAAATCTTTTCCCAAAAATCTTTATAAGATAAAATTAGAAATTTGTCCAATGGATGCCAAGCTAAATCAAATAATATCTGATGTATCTTCAAACCTAGGAATTAAATACAAGGTCGTTTCTGATTATTATTCTTACAAAAGTATAAAAAATACTGCTAGGGTAAAAAAAGGTATTTTGTACATAAGAGTGTCTGATAAATTGAGAGAGGCCCCTAATGAAGTAAAAGAAGCTCTTGCATATGTTTTATTATCTAAGATTAAAGGGATTAGATCGCCACCAAGATATAAAAGGACATATAATGATTATATCCATAAGATTATTATTAATGAACCATTAGATAAAACAAAAGGTTTTCATGAACCAATCGGAAATTATTTTAATCTTGATCAAATATTCTCTAGTATAAATAATGTTTTCTTTTCAAATGAAATACCTAAACTTTCTTTAAGATGGTCTAAAAGGAGAGCTTACAGAATCTTTGGTAGATATGATCGCTCTAAAAATGAAATAGTTATTTCAAGTCTGTTGGACGAGAAAAAAACTCCTAAATTTGTAGTTGAATATATAATGTATCATGAAATGCTCCATATTAAGTTTGGATTCACTTATAAGAGGGGTAGAAGAAAAATACATACTGGACAATTTAAAAAAGAAGAAGAGAAATTTCCATTATATAAAGAATCTATTGACTATTTAAAAAAGATCTCAGGTAGAGAAAGGCGATTTCTTTTTTAGAAAGTCTTTTAAGTAGATTTCTGGCTTAAATAACATATTTGGGTGTCTTTGATGAGAATTGTAATGAAATATGGTGGGACATCTGTAGGCAGCGCTGAAAGATTCCTTAAGACTTCGAATATAGCTATCAATGAGTATAATAACGATAACGAAGTAGTAGTTGTAGTTTCTGCAATGTCCGGGGTTACAGACATGCTCCTTGGGGCCGCGGATAAATCCCTTAAAGGAGAAGATATTGCCCCCATTTTAAATGAACTTAGATTTAAGCATTTTGAAGCTTGTAAAAATATAACAAATGAAAAATTATTAAAAATTACTAAAGAAGGGATTGATACTCTCTTAATTGATCTAGAAAAAAGTTTAATAGGGGTACACTATTTAGGAGAACTTTCTTTACGTTCAAAGGATAGGATAGTATCTTTTGGGGAAAGACTTTCAAGTTTAATATTGTCAAAAACAATTGAAGCACAAGGAGTTTCCTCTGATAAGATTGATGCATTTTCTTTGATTGTTACAGATAATAACTTTGGAGAAGCATCTGTATTATTTAATGAGACGTATAAAAAAACATCTGATGGTTTATTGCCTTTGTTAAAGAAGGGCATGATTCCTGTAGTTACTGGATTTATTGCAAAAAGTAAAGATGGGGATATCACTACACTTGGTAGAGGGGGATCTGATTATACTGCTTCAATAATAGGTGCAGGAATCAATGCAGACGAAATCTGGATAATGACGGATGTAGACGGGATAATGACTACAAATCCAAAAATATGTAATAATGCATACACCATTCCTGAAATGTCTTATCTTGAAGCAATGGAGCTTGCATATTTCGGGGCCAAAGTTTTACACCCAAGAACTATCGAACCTGCAATTTCTAAAAGTATCCCTGTTAGAGTCAAAAATAGCATGTCAGATTCGCCAGGAACATTAATTCTAAAAGATACAAATGCAAATAATAAAGTTGTAAAGGCCATAAGTATAGTGGAAAACGCATCAATAGTTTATGTCTCCGGTGCTGGAATGATTGGGGTTCCAGGAGTGGCTGCTAAAGTTTTCAAATCTTTAGGCGATCACAATATTAATGTTTATATGATATCTCAAGGATCCTCAGAAGCCAATATTTCTTTTGTAATACCCGAAAAAGACACTGAAAAATCTGAAAAAGCTTTGAGAGAAGCATTTCCCACAAAAGAATTGGTCAGAGACATTTCACATATAAAAGGAGTGAACATAATCAGTGTAGTGGGTAAAGGCATGAAAGGTGCAGTAGGAACTGCAGCGAGATTATTCACGGCTATTGCAAATGATAATGTCAATATATTAATGATCTCTCAGGGCTCTTCAGAAGTATCAATATCTTTTGTTGTTTCTAAAGAGGATGGACATAAAGCAATAAGGGCAATTCACAAAGCCTATCTTGAATAATTTAATTTTTCTTTTCAATTTCTTTAAGTCTTAAATCAATCGATTTTTTCCCCTTTTCGCTAGGTGCATAAATAGGGATTTTAGTTTTTGTTTTGTAAATACCTTTTTTATCCCCTATTTCTTTGATTTCTTCAGACATGCACGCAGTTACTATGTCTCCATATTCCATAAATAACTCGGCATCTTCTTTTGAAATTCCAGTTGTATGTACCCCAAATATTAGAACATTACATGAATTGTTCTTTTCGATTTTTCTTATTTCAGGTATATCTTTTGCATTAGATACTGTAATAGCTATATTTTTATATCCTTTCAATATGGCCATTTTTAGACCTTTAATTTGATCTATCTCACAAATCTCGGGATTTAATACATTGGATTTTCCTACAAATAAAATTATACTTTCGATTGGACTAGTTTTAATAATCCCCGATATTCTTCCTGCTATCCCTTCTAATTTATCGGGATCTGTTATAATTACAGTTCCACAACCATCTCCTACAATTACAGTTGCATCCAGTATGCCTTTTTTTATCAAAGTAGACATAATTTCACTAGCACCGATAGAAAGAAAATCTTGTGAAGGGAATTTTCTATTCTCAGTACACATACCAAAATCCTTAATTCTGAACTCAATATTATCTTTAATTGATTCTTTAGTTAATTTTTTTATTCCCCTATATTTGTCAAAAAGTGGGCAATAATCAATAACAGGTTCTTCAACACTTATTACTTCTCCATTTCTTACAATTATCTTTGATTTCCCCAAGGCCTCAATCACATGTTCGTCCATAATAATTTCGGAGAAAAAAACTTTAAAAATCTATCTTAAATAATTACTATAATGATGAGCGACCCCTTCTGAGCATATGCTATGATGAGGATTTTGAGTTCTGAACTAAAATCCAAAAAGTCGCAATCATTTGTTAATATATTTTTTCAAGAGAAAGACATTTTGGGCACATGTAAATAGTAACTATGTTACCTTTTCTTTCTGGGAATTTATCCATATCAATATGAAGAACTCCAAAATGCCCTTCATATTCACAACTACTACATTTTAGTGTTTCTCGAGAGACAAGTCGTTTTTCACTTATTCGATAAAAATTTTTTATGTCCCCCATTTTAATAGGTTCTGATAGGAGAATTTCTATTGATTCTTCTAAAGTTTCAGCCTTGACTGTCTTAAAAATATTAAATATGTACTCTTTCATGAATATCTTTCTAATATTAAAATTAAGAAGTATATAAAAATATCTTTATCAGATACCAATAGTATTATATCTAAATATAATATTATTTAAATAATGATTAGATATTTTAAGAATAAAAATAATTTTAAATATCTAAAAAGTAGAGAAGGACGGATTCTTCTAGCCATAATTATCTTTTTTATACTAGAAGTAAACACATTTGCATATGTAGAAAAGTTATCTATACCCGATGCCATTTATTTTACAATTGTTACTCTTGGAACCGTTGGGTATGGAGATATTCACCCTACTTCAACTTTAGGGAGATTTCTCACTTCTTTATTTATAGTAGCGAATATAGCGATTTTAGCTTTTTTTGTTGGACAGATAGGCGAACGTTTAATTAAACAAAAAATAGAAGAGGTTTTGGGGATTGAAAGAATGGAAGAAATTGAGGATCATATTATTATATGTGGGTATGGCAGAATTGGAAAGGTAATTGTTTCTGAATTAAAAGAGATAGGATCTAAATTTGTAATTGTAGAAATTAATGAGGCTTTGACAAAAACAATTTCTGATACAACAGATTTTAACATTATATTAGGGGACGCTAGAAAAGAAGATATTTTAAGAAAAGCAGGAATTGATAAGGCTAAAACAATCATTACGGCCTTAAGTGAAGATTCTGATAATGTATTTACTGCAATCACAGCGAAGTCCATGAATGGCAAAATAAGAATAATATCTACCGCTGCTAATCTAGAGAACATGGACAAATTATATAAAATTGGAGTAAACCAAGTTGTCTCCCCTCAGGTAGTTACTGGAAAAATACTTGCTCACTCTGTGAACATGCCTGATTTTCTTACACTTATGGATAGAATATTCCTTTCCAAAGATGAGAATATATGTATGGTTGGAATAAAGGAAGATTCGCATGGAAAGTATGTAAAAGACATAGAAGATGAAGTTTTTGCAATTGTTAGGGACAATAAAATTATAAGAAATCCGAGTGCAGACGATATTTTACAGAAAGGAGACAAGCTGATAATTGTTCATTAGGAATTATCAATCTGACTAATGTAAAATGAAAGGGGTATGAGAAGTAAAATTAAAGGGTAAGGACTTATCTCTATTGAAACTAGAAATATTGATAAAATTAGACTATAATAAGGTATTAATAATCTATTTTCTCTTGTTCTCTTATATAGTGTAAATAAAGACATTGACGCAAATAAGGCAAATAAAGAGATCCCAATTACGCCACCATCAAAAATTGGTGGCCCAAATATAGTAGAAGTAATATTGTGGGAGTAATTTAATATTTCCCGACTTATTATATAGCCCGTGGTAGTTTCTGTCAGTAAAGAGTAATCCCCTAAAAATCTAAATCCGACAGAAGAACATATTCTATCAAATACATCAAAAGTGAAAGTAAATCTATACCACAATAATTGAAATGGATTTAGTTTCCAGTTCTGGGGTAGTAAAAATACAGTAATATAACCTAGGATTACCGTTAGAACCAAACCAATTACTCCAAAATATAATGTTTTTTCTTTTTTGCCTATAAGATAAAAACTAATCATCGTTGAGATAATTAGTAGCAAGATGTATGTCCTAAATCCATAAAGAACAAATAAAAATAAAGAACTAATAGGAAAGATAAGATTGGAAGGATATTTACCGTTTATTAGTCCAAAGCTATTTGATATCAAAAGAAAAGAGTACCCAAGAACAAATAAAGGTGTGAGGGATAACTCCCTTATCTCTGTGTTTAAAAGTGGAAGTTTTCCTAAAATTATTATATTAAGAATACAAAGTCCAATACCCATAATATATATTTCTCTGTAATATTTAGAAAAATAGTTTTTTTTGACCATAATAATTATCAATAATCCTAAAAACAATAAAATAATTGAATAATAACTAAATCTCTTAAAACTAAACAATACTATTAGAAAAAGAATTGTTATTACCAGTATGTTCTCTTTTATTTTTGGGTTAAATTTACTACCAATCATAAAGAATATACTGATTAATGAGATGTAAGCTAAAGTATAGAAAGAAATTCCCGTATCATAATACTCACTAAAATAACTCTTACCAATTAGACCTATTATACAAAATATAATAAAACCAATTAAAAAAATATAAGGAGAAAATAATTCGTTTTTAAATTTCAAAGTAGTCCCCGGGTTCTAAAATCTTCACCTCTGCATCTAATTCAAATTCATTAACATACAATGTTAATTCACTTGGATTTTGCCTTATTAGAGGTGTAGTATTATAATGCATTGGAACTATTATTTTTGACTTTGTATATTTGGCAGCATAAGCAGCTTCTCTAGGTCCCATTGTATATCTTGAACCAATTGGAAGTAATGAAACGTCAGGTTTGTAAAGCTCGCCAATTAATTTCATATCTTTAAATAGGCCGGTATCCCCAGCGTGATAAAATGCTTTATTTCCATCCCTCACAACAAAACCAATAGGATTGCCTCCAGAATAGCCTCCTTTATCTGTGACGTTAATACAGCTAGAATGATCCGCCCTCACAGCAGTTATTTCAATACCATCAATTTCGATAGTGCCGCCCATATTCATTCCTTCAGTTTTTGTAATTCCATTCTCTTGAGCATAAAGTATTAATTCATGTATAGATACAAAAACTGCTCCAGTAGCTTTACATATCTCTATTGAATCCCCAAGGTGATCCCCGTGCCCATGTGTTACTAATACAATATCCGCATTTTTAATATCACTAGCTTTTAAAGAAGCCCTGGGATTTTTATTTAGAAAAGGGTCTATTATTATAGTTTTTGAACCCGTTATTCTAAAAGCCGAATGACCCAAATATTCAATTTTCATATTGAACACCATATGAATATATTCTTAAGAGTATAAAAAATTTGTTACTGGCACAGATTCAATAAATAAAAAAGTTATAAAATTCTAACTTCTACACAAGTTCCTTTTTCTGCAACTTGTATATCTACGAATTCCTTTATTATAACTTTGTGCTATTCAAGAGGTAATGATTCTATTAATGCTATTTCTATCATCTTTTCCAATATTTTACCTATTTCAAAGTTTCTAATTTCTAGGAATTTTATTTCTTCTTCGTCTGAATTATAATTTTCTGAAAGAGGAAGAACTATAATTATATCCTTTTCATCAAATAGAAACAATAAAACCTTAGGCGTAAAAGGAAGAATTCTAATATGAAAGATTTGAGATATTTCCCCTAAATACTTTTTAAAATCATAGTTTAATATGTCACTTTTTACAAATAGATTTTTTTGATAAAATTTGTTCATAAATATCATATTTATTTTCTCAAATGCATCTTTATGGTAGAAACCAAAAACACAAGTCAGTTGATTTGAAGTATTGCTTAGCTCCTCAATTTTTCTAAATAAGTTTCTCCAAGTTCTTTCAACATTGATTGTAGGCAGTAGTTCATATCGACTCTTTTCAGATAAGTTTTCTAAATTCAATTTAATTTTTTCAGCCATGATTTTGTTCTCGTTTAGGTAATCGTTAATTTTTTGATCTATGTCTCCGGCACAAAACAAAGAGGGCCTACCTTCTTTTTTCTTTATCCAATCTTTTTTTACTAAATCATTAATAGTATCGTATATTCTTGAGTAAGGTACCCCAGAATTCAAAGAGATTTCTTTTGCTGAAGTTTCACCGTATTTAATAATAGAAACAATTACCTTAGATTCATATTCTGTTAACCCTAGTCTCATTAGCTGTTCTTCAATTTCCATGTATTTTAGAAACACTTTTAATATATTAAAGTTATGGAAATATTTATATCTTATCTAAGGATTTTGAACAACATGAATAATAGAAGAATAATTCAAACTCTAACTTTAGCCATTTCTATAATAGCATTTGTATTTTTTATCAAGAACAAAAATGAATCTATTTTACTTGTATGGATGTTAAGTTTTTCTTTTGCATCAATAATTTTTGGAAAAGTGTTTTGCGGATATTTCTGCCCATTTCATGCTTTTGACAAGGGCTGGGGATATTTACTAGACAAAATGAAAATTAACAGAATAAGTTATCCAAATTTTTTAAAAAGAAAATATATTTACTTACCTTTAAGCTTAATTTTACTTTCTTTAGTTGTAATTAAGATAGCAAGTCTATATCTGCCAATTAAAATAAAAATACCATTTTTGATAGTTGCATTTCCAATATTGGCTATTTTTGTTCCTGAATTATGGCATAATTATCTATGTCCTTTCGGGCTTGTGATGAAATTACCTGCTTTAAGGAGGTTATTTTTACCTGAGATAGATCATTCTAGCTGTACAAATTGTAATCTATGTAAGAAGATATGCCCAACTAGAGCAATAGAATTAAATAATAAAAATCTGTATATCAATGGCAGCAAATGTATTTTATGTTATCAATGTGAAAAAGAATGTAAAAGCGATTCAATAAAAATGAAATAATAGGTGATATAATGAAAGTTGTTAAAGTAAGTGAACAAAAAATTAATGAAACACCCCATAAGGTCGATGTAAGAAAATTGTATGATACCGAAAAAGCACAAGCTATCCATATAAAGTTAAATCCAGGGGAAGCTCTTTTAAACCACATAACTCCCGTCGATGTATTTTTTTATGTGATCGAAGGAAAGGGAATTGTCGAAATTGGAAATGAAAAGGAAGAAGTATGTCCAGATATGCTTATTGAAAGTCCTGCAAAGATCCCGCACAGACTAATCAATCAAAGCGATAAAGTATTTCGTTTTCTAGTTGTAAAAGTTCCAAGACCAACTGAACAAACAAAAGTACTATAATAAAATAGAGATTATGGCAGATACTATGATTGGAAAAATTGATGGCAAAATACTTGAAGCAATTTTTGATACTATTCCTATTGAATTTTCAGTTCTTAATGAAGATGATAAGGTCTTAGCTTGGAATAAACATGAAACAAGAATATTCAAAAGACCAGAGGCCGCTTTAGGAAGGGATGTTAGACAATGTCATCCTGAAAGAAGCCTTGACAAAGTTGAACAGATAATCAGTGAAATGAGAGAAGGCATACGAGACAAGGCAAGATTTTGGATTGATCTTCCTATCGGAAAAAGTGGTGAAAAAGAAAAGGTAATGATAGAATATTATGCATTAAGAGATCAAGATGGAAATTATTTGGGATGTCTTGAGTCAAGTCAAAATATTGCTTCTATACAAATACTTGAAGGTCAGAAAAGACTACTCGAGTAACCCCATTATATTTTTATATTTTTTTAATAATATATTTTGATTCTAGAGTCCCTATAACAAAGAAAAGCCCAAAACAAACTATTAGAGTTGTTATGGCAGTTGGAAGGCCAATTAACGATACTTTAAAGAATGTAAGTGACACTGCTATCAAAAATCCTCCAACTAGTGTTACAGAACCAGTTAAATCTTTTCCAATATTATAGTGGAATAATCCGAAAATTAGGGGTAATAAACAAAGTAATATAGTTGAAGATAAAACAGACAATTCAACTATATAACTTACCTTCTTTGCCGCAAAAAGCCCAATAAATATAGTCATAATAATTATCGAGATTCTCCCGTAAAAAATTCCCTTTTCTTTTATAATATCTCTTGAAACCATTGAAGAAAGAGTTAGAACTATTGAATTTGCGGTAGTTATTGCAGCAGCCATTATGCTTAATGCCAATAAAAGTGATAACCATTCAGGCATAAGCGAAAGTAAAGTCGGTGTTACATTATCTCTATATTGAACAACTGGAAATAATCCTTGGAATGTAAGAACTTTAAGTTGGATACCAATAAAACTAACAATAACAGTGTAAATTACTCCAAATAATCCAAAATATACAATCATCTTTCTTAAAGCTGACAAGTCCTTTGGAATAAATAATCTCTGAAATACTTGTGGATTAGTCAATGCAAAGAAAAACCAAGGTAATGTCAACCCTAAGAAAAATTTTGGGGTCCAAATAGCATTAGGAACATACATTAATTCTCCCATTGAAGAAATTGCCGAAAAATCAAATTTGTAAGTCACCCAAATTAGAGCAAATATAGAAACTACGATCATCAAAATCCCTTGAATTGAATCCGTCAATGCAACTCCTCTCAATCCACCTAAAAATGCCCATAAGGCAATAAGAATTCCAACAATTAAAATACCTGTGGTAAAACTCAAATTTGCATTAGTCTCAAGTATTAGAGCCACACCTGTCAATTGAACTGATGTGTATGGTATTAAAGCTAATAAGGATATTATGGCTGCTATCCTCGCAGTTTTTAATCCATATCTTTTTTCAAGTAAGCCTGATGGCGATACAACCCCTCTATCCTTTGCAATTTTCCATATCTTTGGGCCATAATATGATAAAAAGAATAGTGTTCCAACTAGATAAGTTAATTCAAATCCTAAAGCTCCAACTCCAGTTGCGTATGATAATCCAACTAGCCCAACCATCATAAAAGCAGAATAGGTAGTGGCAGCATAAGTAAGTGCTGAAACAACTCCACTGATATTTCTATCGCCAATAAAGAAACTTTCTTGTGTCTTGGCGCCTTTGAAATATAAAGCAATAAATGTACCTATTATGGCATAAAGACCAATTAATATCAATATGTTATTCATTTGTCCACCTTTTAGTTGAAAAAACAATATAGAGTAAGTAACCAAAAGTCACAACAGTCCAATAAATAAAAGTAGTAAAATCCTCCTTTTTGAATAAGAAAAATGGAAGAGACATCATTACTACAATTACCAATATCTCTAAATTTTTCATTAACATTCGTTTTAAAAAATTATTTATAAGCTTTACTTTTGTCTAGCGACCTAAATTATTTTTGAACAATTATATTTTTGGCATATATCGTCATAAGATATTTATATTAAACATAATTATTATTTTTATGTTTTTATTAGATTCTGATTATAAAACGTTTAATGAAAAAGCTTATGTTAGACTAATACTTAAAAACGATTCAAAACTTGAGGCATTTTATAAAGACTTTGAGCCATATATATGGGCAGTGTGCGATCAGAGAGAGGTAGAATCTAAAAAGGAGCTTATAGAAGGGCTAAAAAAAGAAGTAAATGGAAAATCCTTGACTATAAAAAAATGCATTGTTGAAGACAGGTACATCTTTGGCAATAAGATTCCCACCATCAAAGTTATATTTAATCATCCTTCAGATGTACCTAATCTTAGAAGAGAAATAGAAGATATTACGGATATTTATGAATACGACATCCCATTTGCTAGAAGATTTCTTATTGATAAAAATCTTATTCCTGCAATACACTACAATTTTGAAACTCAAAAAGAAGGAGAAATCGTCAATATTAAAAACTTTCAAATCGAGGGAAATCTAAATTTATCCCTTAAAGTTCTAGCATTTGATATAGAAGTATACTGTAAGGCAAAACCTGACGCCCAAAATGACCCAGTCATCATGATTGGTATTTCTACTAATGATTTTGATAAGGTAATTACCTATAAAAAAGTCACTTCTGATTATATTGAGATTGTAGATAACGAAACATCGATGTTAAAGAGATTTTTTGATATTCTTTTGGAGTACAATCCTGAGATAATTTATACCTATAACGGTGATACCTTTGATTTTCCTTATATTTATGAAAGAGCAAAAAAACTAAAAATAACTCATCCTGTATTAAATGAAATTAAAATTGATAAAAGAGGAATAAATGACAGTAGCAAAATAGCCGGAATGGTACATATTGATCTTTATCCCTTAAGCAGAAAGCTTCTAAGTCTAAACAAATATACTCTTGAAAATGTTTATCTTAATTTCTTGGGTAAAGAGAAAAGTAAAATCCAATTAGCTGAAATGGATAAGTTTTGGGAAGAAGGAACACAAGAAGGGCTTCTAAGTGTAGCATTATACAATAAAGAAGACGCTATAGCAGCAAAAGAAATTGGGGCGGCAATAGGCCCTTTAGAAATAGAACTTTCAAGAATAGTTGGACAGAATATTTTCGATATATCAAGAATGGCATCTTCTAATATGGTGGAATACCTTCTAATGAAAAGAGCCTTTGAAGAAAAAACAATAGTTCCAAATAAACCAAGGGGTAGTGAATATCTAGAAAGGTCTTCTGAGACTTATGAAGGCGGATTTGTACTTGACCCTAAAAAGGGACTTCATGAACACATAGCTGTTTTTGACTTTAGATCCCTTTATCCTTCCATAATCATTGCACATAATATAGATCCAAATACAATAGGTTGTGATTGTTGTGATAATACTTCTCCAGAAGGTGTAAATTTTTGCCTGAATAAAAAAGGATTCATACCTGAAATATTGAAAGAACTTATAGAAAGAAGAGTGCAGATTAAGAAAAAATTAAGAGAAGCATCCGATAAAAATGAAAAAACTATTTATCAATCCCAACAGTGGGCTCTGAAAATACTTGCCAACTCTTTTTATGGATATATGGGTTACCCTCGTTCAAGATGGTATTCTAAAGAGGCAGCTTCTAGTATTGCTTCATGGGGGAGAGAATATATTCATAAAGCAATAAAAATTGCTGAAGAAATGGGATTAAATGTTCTTTATGGTGACACTGATAGTTTATTTGTAGGATTGGGATCAGAGGATATGGAAAAATCAAAAGAATTTAGAGATAAAGTTAATTCTACCCTCCCTGATTTCATGGAACTTGAGTTCCAAGGGTATTATAGGCGTGGTTTTTTTGTTTCTAAGAAAAGATATGCAATCATCGATAAAGAAAATAATATTACAACTAAGGGATTAGAAGTCGTAAGAAGAGATTGGGCCGACATCGCAAAAAAGACACAAGAAGACGTATTAAGGGCAATATTAGAGGGCAAAGGTCCAGAAAATGCAGCCGAAATAGTAATAAAAACTACTCAAGAGCTAATTGAAGGTAGAACTCCTTTGGATTCACTTATTATATACACTCAATTAACTATGCCTCTATCAAGCTACAAGCAAATAGGACCTCATGTTATCGTAGCCCAACGTATGAAAGAGAGAGGAGAAGATGTTAAAGCAGGTTCAATGATATCATTTATTGTAAAAAGTGGCGATGGCATGGTCAGAGATAGATCTTTTGATGTCGAATCTTTCAAAAAAGCAGGATATAAATATGATGCTGATTATTATATTGATAATCAGGTATTGCCTGCAGTTATGAGAATTCTCAAAGGATTTGGGTATACCGAAGAAAAGTTAAAGTATTCTAAGAATAAACAGATGACTCTTGGGGATTTCTTTTAATCATCGTTTATTTTATAATCTAACAAGAATATTTTTTTTAATTAGTTCAATCTTTTAATATTTTCTAGCCCTTCTTTTTTTGTAGCAATCCTTACAATAAACTGGCCTGATTCCATCTGGCTTAAATGGAACTTTAGTCATATTGCCACACTCAGAACAGACAGCTTCATGCATTTCTCTAGATTCCCCTCTAAAACCTTCTGTTGTTTTCTCACTCATTATTTAATACTTCCTTGATATTTTTATTCTATTAATATAGGGGATTAATATATTTAAAATTTACTGATAATGACCATTAAAAAAATCTAACTATAAGACTTATTCTTTTTCTTGATTTCTTGTAGTAATAAACGTTTTAACTTCTTTTTTGTTTTGTAGTCATATATTACATTGACTCTTTCCAGAGTATTTGGGTCTATCCCAGTCCAATACATACATGTTGAATTTGTCATAGGTGTTGGAGTAAAAACTTGAAAACTTTCTATATTTGATAGATGGCTTATTCTTTCCTTTAATTTCATTATTTCTTTTTCATCATCACCGGGATGACAAATCATTAGATAATATTTAAGAAATTGCTTTTTCTTTTTGTTAATACTCTTAAAAAAAGAAACAAATTCCTCAAATTTAGAATTATTTTTATTCATATAGGATAAAACTTTTTCAGAAAAATGTTCAGGTGCTATTTTAAGGCATCCGGATATATGGTATTCTGAAATCTCATTAATGTAATTTTTACTTTCCATTGCAAGATCATACCTTATGCCGCTTCGGATAAATATTTTTTTTACGCCTTTTATTTTTCTTGCTTTTCTTAGAAGAATAATCAGTGCATTGTGGCTTTTATCTAATTTTTTACAATTAATACATTCTTCATCACATTTATCTTTACAGTCCATTCCGTACATATTTGCAGAAGGGCCACCAAGGTCATCTATATATCCTTTAAATTCAGGATGTGATACAAGCGATTCTATTTCTTTTAATATTGAATCTTGACTTCTTGAGATTATTTTATCGCCTTGGTGAAGTTTTAGGGAGCAAAAGTTACAGTTTCCTATACACCCTCTGTGACTAACTACAGAGAATTTAGCCATTTTTAGAAAAGAGTTTGGGTGAAGTTTCCTTGAATAGGGCAATGAATATATCCAATCAAGATCTTCTGTAGTATACTCTGGATAAGAATATTGGAGAAGGTAGTTATTATCATAGAACTGTGCTAAATTATTTTTATTTGAAAGTAATTTTTGCATTTCACAAAATTTTAAAGAATCTTCTTTTACCTCTTTAAAAGAAGGAAGCAATATAAATCCGTCTTCTAGAATTTTACTTATTATACATGTCCCTCGAATGCCTTTAAGATCTAGGCCTTTTTTTAATCTTTCAGCTATCTCTAATATTTGCTTTTCACCATTTCCGTAAACTAATATTTCGGCTCTCGTATCAAAAATAATACTTCTACGAATATTATTATCCCAATAGTCGTAGTGGGCAAATCTCCGCATTGAAGCTTCTATTCCTCCAATTACTATTATTGCTGGCTTGAAATATTCTCTAATCTTGTTGCAATAGACTATCAAGGCTCTATCAGGCATTAATGATAAATTGGAATGTGGGTCTTCTGACCTTTGTTTTTTTAATGGGGTATAATTGTGTAGCATACTGTCTATAGATCCTGAAGTAACTGCAAAAAATAATTTTGGAGTTCCAAGTTTTAAATAATCTTCTTTTGTTAAAGGCTTTTCTATAATGCCGATTTTGTACCCTTTGCTTTCTAAGACTCTTGAGATAATTCCAGAAGGCGATAGGGGATGATCATCATAATATTCTGCAGTGATTAAAATAATATCAAAGTTTTTGCCTGTTTTTGCTATCACAAAATAACCTCTGCTTAATTTATATTATCTCACTTGAATATATAAACTCTATGAAAAAAACTATAAAAAATAGAGTGCCTCCTATATTTTATGTGATTATTCTAAATTCTAGAATTTTTAAAAATGTTATTCCTATTTTAATATCATTCTTACAATCAAAATCTTTTTATTTATTATTTGTTTAGTTTAATGTACTTCTTGGGGATATTATGGAACACAATCTAATTGAAGTTGAGAATATTTCTTTCATCGCTGATAAGAATGTTATTTTAGATAATATATCTTTCAAATTATGCGAGGGCGATGCATTAGGGATATATGGCCCCACAGCCAGTGGAAAATCTGTTTTACTTAATATTTTAAGAGGTACAAAGGGGTATATGCCATCCAAGGGGAATATCTTCTACAATATTTCTCATTGCCCAAGATGTAAATATATAAAGTCCCCAAGCCACGTTGGAGAAAGATGTAATAAATGTGAAGAGAATTATGTTTTTAATAAAGTGGATTTATGGAATGATGAAGAATTTTTCAATGCAATAAAAAAAAGAACTGCAATAATGTTCCAAAGGACTTTTTCTCTTTTTGGTCAAAGATCCGTACTTGAAAATATGTACGAAGTATACTTAGAAATGAATTTACCTGAAAAAGAAGTTAATTCTAAGATAGTTGAAATTCTACAAAAAGTAAATTTGATGCATAGGTTAACTCATGTTGCAAGAGATCTATCTGGCGGAGAAAAGCAAAGACTTGTTTTGGCACGACAACTTGCAATAGATCCTATAGTTTTGTTTGCAGATGAGCCAACAGCTACTCTTGATCCAGTTACTTCAAATATAATTGAGGACACATTACGAGATATTTTTAAAAATGATGATAGAAGTTTAGTTATTTCGTCCCAAAAACCAACACTTATTGGCAAGATAACAGAAAAATCCCTATATTTAGATAAAGGCAAACTTAAAAAAGAGATGCTTTCGAAAGACTTAGTTTCTGAATTAGATGATAAAAAAATCGAAATTGAAAAATCAGATTTTTTAGAAGTCGGAAATGAAATGATTGCTTTAAGCAATGTTAAAAAATATTTCTACTCTATTTCCAGAGGAGTAATAAAAGCAGTGGATAATGTTTCTTTATCAATTAATCAAAAAGAAATATTTGGAATTGTAGGAAAAAGTGGATCTGGTAAAACAACTATCTCAAAGATTATAGGAGGTTTAATCCCTTTTAAAGAAGGCGAGTTAAAACTTAGAATTGGTGATGAATGGATAAACATGAAAGAAACAGGAGACTTAGGTAGAATAAGGGCCATCCCTTATATTGGGATTCTTCATCAAGAATATTCTTTATATCCAAATAAAACGGTGTTAGATAATTTAACAGACTCAATCGGGATGAAACTTCCGCTTGAAATTGCAAAGAAAAAAGCTTCAGATGTTCTAGAAGCAGTTGGATTTAATAAAGAAATAGTTCCCGAATTATTAAATAAAAAATCTGAAGCATTATCTGAAGGTGAAAAACACACCGTTGCACTAGCACAAGTTTTAGTCAAAGAACCAACCCTTATTATATTAGATGAGCCCAGGGGGACAAAAGAAATCGCAAATGCCATACGGGCAGCAAGAAATCTACTTGACGAAACTTTCATTATAGTAACTCATGATTCAGATTTTGTCGTTGAAGCATGCGATAGATCTTGTTTTCTACTTGAAGGTAACATATTAGAAATTGGCCCTCCTGAAGAGATAAAACATAAAATGATTTCTTCAGAGATAGAAGCAATGAAAAAAGAAGCTATGAATGTTTCTGACTCCCTAAAGAGAGATCAAACATCTTTTGACACTACAGAGAGACAAGATTCCGGATATTAAATAATTACTCTCTTTCCCACTTTTCTTTATATTCTTTAAATATAAGATTTTTAGTGTATTGATAAAGAGAGTCTAATTGGGCAACATGCATTTCATGATAGTGGTCATTTGCTATATTCCCAAGAGCATCATAATAGCTTCTTTTGTTTCTAGCATCATACTCTGGTAAATAATGTTCAAGAGAGGTTAGTCCTTCAAGATAAAGCTTCTCTGCTTTTTTATCAGTTGTAATAAGGTAGTACTCTCTCAAACGAATTATCACTGTTATAAATCCATTAAGAACATAGGGGGGGTTTTCTTTTGCATACTCCGGATACCACACATAGTAACTACCATTATCTTCTCTAAGTATTCTAAGCCCGCCGTCTTTTATGTCAATTTCAAAAGCGTTAAGACTTTTGTCAATCATTTGCTTATATTTTTCATCCTTAGAATATAAATATGCGAATGAGAGGGCTTTTATTATTGTTGCTTGATTTAGAGATCCAGTCCACCCTTCTTTAAGGTCATAAGGGGGCCATTGATAATCGTAGGTCCAAACTACAAAAGTACTATCTCCTCTGTAATCAGCGTGTTCCATGAGCCAGTCAGCTAGATATAATCCCCTTTTTAGATAGGATTCATTTCCAGTATCATGATATTGATAAAAAGATTCTAATGATTTCATTGCGACGTTATGTGGCGCAATCTGATAGCCTAAATCCACGTCATCAACATTTCCATAATATGTAAGGGGGATATCTGTTTCAGTTATTGAATATTTTTTAGGAAGAATAATATTAGAATGAGAATTTAATTCATTTTCATCTGGAGAATTACCTGTTCTTGGATCAATACAACCTGAAGTTAGTAATATTAAAATAAAGAATAATCCTAGATATTTCATAAATACACTCTAAATTTGTTAATACTAAATGCTTATTAAATTTTATTGATTTAATTTAATATTCCAATAAATATTTAATTAGGTATAATAATCAAAAGCTAGATTAAATGGATAAAAGAAATTTTTATGATTTACTTTCTAGAGACTATGATTTAAGATATTCCGATAGCTTAAACAACAAAATGAGAAAAGAAGAAGAAAAATTATTAAAAAAGTTACCTGTAGGGCTAACTTTAGACATTGGATGTGGGACAGGTTATCACTCTAGAATATTGAAGAATAACTACCATAAAGTGGTATGTGCCGACATATCTTTTGAGATGGTAAAGAAGTCAAAAATTAATGAAAATGGAGATTTATATATAGTAGCAAATATAGAAAAACTTCCATTTAAAACTAACACATTTGATAATGTTATTTCTATATTTGGAGCTTTAAATCATGCAAAAATCTCATACTTTAAAGAATGTTTAGATTTCTGCTTAAAAAAAGACGGTTATTTGGTATTTACAGTTGGTAATATCTATAATATATTTTGGATACTTAAATCATTAAAAGAAGGCAAGAACCCTCTCAGGGCAATAAAAAAAAGAAAAGGCAAAATATCTGTATACTCATATGGAAAAAAAATATCCATAAGGATAAGGTATTACTCGAAAAGGGAATTAGTATTTATCTTCAATAATTATCAGAAAAGAATTGGATCTTTGTATCCTAAATTAACATTTTTACCAATACTAAATATATTTGGACGCTATATTGTGTTTATTGGAAGAAAGTCTTTTTAATTATTAATTCTAAATAGATTTATGAAAGTAGGATTTATCCAGATGAATATTGAACTACTTGATATTAAAAAGAATGTAAATAATGCAATAAAATTAATGGAAAAAAATAATGCTTCTTTAATAGTTTTGCCCGAACTTTTTAATACTGGCTATAATTTTAAGAATAAAAAAGAAGTAATAGAAGTTTCAGAAAAAATACCAGATGGCTATACTGCAAAAACCTTGAAAGATTTTACAGAGGATACAAATAAAACAATTGTGTTTGGATTATCTGAAAAAACAGAGAGAGGATTGTATAATTCTCTTGCAGTAGTTAGTAAAGGAGAATATATTGGGAAATACAGAAAAATCCATCTTTTCTTTGACGAGAAAGATTATTTTCTTCCGGGTGATCTAGGATTTAAAATATTTGAAATTGATAGAATAAAAATTGGTGCAATGATATGTTTTGATTGGTTTTTTCCTGAATCATCTAGAACGTTATCCCTCATGGGGGCCGATATACTTTGCCATCCCGCTAATTTAGTCATGCCTTACTGCCCCGAGGCAATGAAAACTATATGTCTTCAAAACAGAGTTTATTCTATTACGTCAAATAGGGTCGGTGAAGAAAGGGGATTAAGGTTTATTGGGCAGAGTCAGATAGTAGGACCAGACGGTAAAATCATTTTTAGAGCTTCAGAAGATAAGCAAGAGTCAAGTGAAATTGAAGTAGATCCATTAAAAGCAAGAGATAAAAATCTTAACCCAAAAAATAACATATTTAATGATAGAAAGCCAGAATTTTATGGCATAATCTAGACAAATGGCAGTCATCATACAAAAAGTTTAAAAATATGTTAAATTTAAAAAAGAAGGGATAAAAATGATAGCATTTATACTTTGTGTTGTACAGCCCGGAACGGAAGAAGATGTAATTGAAAAAATTTCTAATATGAAGAATGTGATTGAAGTACATGAGCTCTATGGCGAATATGATATGATTGTTAAAGTTAACGTAAAAGAATTAGGAGAACTCGATATACTCACCAGCTCTATTAGACGAGTTCCTGGTGTACAAATGTCTTCTACAATGATCAAAAAATGAGCATCACCGTTCTTAGAATTGGCCATAGACCTGAAAGAGATCATCGTATTACAACTCATGTTGCATTAGTTTCTAGAACCTTTGGTGCCAATTCAATTTCTATTTGGGAAAAGGATGAAAAAATAAAAAAGAGTTTAGATAGCGTATGTAAGAGATGGGGCGGAGAGTTTTCTGTTAATTTTGAAACATACAAACAAGCATTCAAAAAATTTGAGGGAATATCTGTTCACTTGACTATGTATGGAATTCCATTTGAAGATAAAATTGAAGAGATTAAAGATTATGTTTTTAAAGATAATAAAAATCTAATGATAGTAATTGGAGCAGAAAAAGTTCCTAAGGATATTTACGAAATGTCAACATATAATCTTTCTGTAACAAATCAGCCCCATTCTGAAATATCTGCACTTGCCCTATTTTTAGATAGGCTTTACGAGGGAAAAGAGATTAAAAAAGAATTTAAAAATGCAAAATTAAAAATAGTTCCTTCTGAAAAAGGTAAGAATATTATCACTGAGGAATAGCTCCACTTGAAGTTTGAGTCGACTCAGTCATTTTCTGTTCATATTTCCAAACGCCATTTTCTTTTCTGTATGTATGGGAGAATTGGCCAGTTTGAGTACCTTGATTATCTTTTATTGAGATTATCCCACTAACTTGGGCAATATCCCCTTGAATTGATATTTGGCTTATATTGATTAGCGTAATAGTCCTTCCATCGTATTCTACCTTATTTAATAGATTTGCAATGTCTTCTAGCTTTATGTTGTACTGATCTTTTGAGTTTTGAGACACTAAGTCATAATATGCATCTATATTCCTAGTATTGTAATATTGAATATTCAATTTAACTGCTTCTTCAACTTTACTTTCATCACTTCCTTGGAAGTAATAAACTCCAGCTATTGCAGCAATTACTATTACTAGTCCAACTGCACCAACTATTGCTATTTTCTTATTGTCTTTTAAGATTGGGATTTCCTTCTTTGTTTCAATGGTTTTGTTTTCTATTTTTGGTGCAACAGTCTTTTTTGTAGTGGATCTAGTAGTAGTTTTAGTTACTTTCTTCTTAGTAACATCTTTTTTTTTCTTAGTAGCTATTTTATCACCTAAATTGAGAAAATTAATTGAGTTTAAAAGACTTTTGTCAATTGTGTATAACTTCAGCGCATTTTTGAGTCTATGAATTGTTGTATTATATTTGGCTCTCTTTCTCTAAAGCATAGAGGTTCTTTGCTATTTTTATAAGGCCCGATATTTTCTTCAAATGTATTTTTTTCATTAATATAAAAAATACCCAGAGGTAGTTTTTCAGTTTCAATAGATCTTTTAAAAGCATCAATCCTGTTATATGGGTCGTGTTTATCATCAAGATAGTAAGTATTCTTTTTGAACCATTCAAATGTGTTTATCTTGTTAAAAGATGGGCATTGCTGAAATATGTCCACTATTGCATATCCTTTATGATTTATTGCTTTCTTCAATATTTCTTTAGTCTGTTCAATATCCCCCACAAACGCACGGGCTACAAATGAAGCATTCAATGCTATAGCAATCGCAATCGGATTAAAAGGTTCTAGTATAACCCCATCAACTTGTAGTGTTGTTTTTACCCCTAACATTGTAGTGGGGGAAGCCTGTCCTTTAGTTAAACCATAAACCATGTTATTATGTATAATATTTGTTATATTGGGATTCCTCCTTATTGCGTGAAGTATGTGATTCCCGCCTTCCCCATACATATCTCCATCCCCCCCTTCAGCAATTACAGTGAGGTTTGGATTAATTGCCTTTACTGCAGTAGCTATTGGAATAGCTCTACCGTGCAATGTGTGAAAAGTATTTGTTTTGAAGTAATGAGGAGTTTTTGACGATTGACCAATTCCTGAAATAACAGCAAGATTTTCGGGTTTTATTTGAAGTTCCGCAAATGTTTCTTTTAGTATTCTTAGTAAAGTAAAGTTACCACACCCAGGGCACCATGAAATATCAATATTCTCCAAATCAAAATCTTTTGCTTCCATCTTATTCCTCCAAAATATCTTTTACTTTAGTCGCAACTTCTTCAACAGAAAAAGGCCTACCATCGTATTTTAAAATCCTGTATTTAATATCAAACCCTGTTTCTTTTTTTATAAGATTTGCAAATTGTCCAGAAGCATTATTTTCTATTGTAATAACTTTTTGAAGATCGGAAGAGCACACGTCTGAACTCCAGTCACGAGATTATCTCGTATGCCG
>CAZCMP010000005.1:0-176183 GCA_964500005.1 uncultured Thermococci archaeon | reverse complement strand
CACCCTATCCTACACTCTTTCCCTACACGACGCTCTTCCGATCTATTGACTCTCTATGGTAATTACAAAGAATATACGTCATATCTTTTAATCAACAATATAAATAAGGGGTATGTTTTTCTTTTGGACAAGAAAGGTTTAATAAGATTTAGGGGAATAGGATTTGCATCTAAAAAAGACATAGAAGAAATGATTAAAATTGCTGAAAAATTTGGTGAGTGATTTTGGAAAATTTTTCAAAACCAAGAATTGTCGTGAGCAAATGCATTGAATTTGATAGTTGTAGGTACAATGGACAGATGATATCAAGTGATTTTGTAGAACAATTAAAGTCTTTTGTGGAGTTTATTCCAGTATGTCCTGAGTTTGAAATAGGTCTTGGTATACCCAGGGACCCAATAAGAATTGTCTATTCTGATGGAAGTCCAAATTTATTACAACCAAATACAGGAAAAGATGTAACTAGATTTATGGTAGAATTTTGTAATTCTTTTCTAGATGATTTAACTGATATAGATGGATTTATTTTAAAGTCAAAATCTCCTTCTTGTGGGATTAAAGATGTCAAGATTCATGTTGGAAGTGGGCCTGCACCAAAAGAAACTAAAGGCCCAGGTTTTTTTGGAAAAGCAGTTTTAGAAAAATACCCCAACTTGGCAATTGAAGATGAGGGAAGATTAACAAATTCTAGAATAAAACAGCACTTTTTGACAAAGATATACTCATTAAGTAAGTTTCGGCAAGTTAAACAAACTTTGTCAAAGAAAGAATTGGTTGAATATCAGTCCTACAACAAACTTTTGTTTGGCGCATATAGTCAAAAAGAAACGAAAGAACTTGGAAGAATTGTTGCTAATATGGGAAAATTTCCTTTAAATACAATATTTGAAAATTATGAAAAACATATTTATACTCTTTTTTTAAAACCTCCAAAATGTCCTTCAAATATTAATATTCTAATGCATGGGTTTGGGTACATTTCTAAAAATCTAACCAAAAAGGAGAAAGAATTTTTCTTAAAAACAATAGAAAAATATCGTAATGGTAATGTTTCATTAAGTGTTCCAACAAATATTTTAAAATCATGGGTCTTGAGGTACGATGAAAAATATTTAGAAAATCAGACTTTTTTTCAACCTTATCCAGATGAACTACTTTCTGTCGAGGATATTAATGCATGTGATGTTAGAGATTATTGGGAATAAATTAGCTTTTCTTAAATGCCTTTATCTCTTCGACATCAATTAGTTTCCAGACTAGACTTCTTTTTTCATTAACAAGAGAGTCTAAAGGATCTTCCGGAGAATGGCCTAAGGCTATTAAAATATTTTTTGATAGATTTCTTTTTTTTATCATATCTATAAATTCCCTTCTTATTTTGGTGTCTTCAGTTTCATCATTAATTTGAACAAGTTTTCCAGAAAGAACCATAAAGCTAAAGTCAGAAAAGTCTTTTTCGTATTCTTCAATTTCCACTAAGACATAAGGATATCCTTTAAAAAAAGATATTTTTTTGCCATAATTTGTTGATAAAAAGTACATGTAATCTCCATCAAAAATATATAAAAGAGGGGCGATATATGGATATTTGTCTCCTTTAAAAGCAACTCTACAAAGATATTGTTTAGAGATGAGTTTATCATATTCTTTTTTATCCATTTTTGGGAGCTTTACAATATTGTTCTTTTTCATAATTGTTTTTAAGAATGATAATATTAAAAATCTTTTGTTGGCATAAATTTTATTAAATATTATTTAAAATAATTTTTGCAAAATATAGATAGATTTATAATTAGAATTTAGATTTGGAAGTCTATAAATTTGTTTAGGCTTTTTCATGTCCGAAAATATTATTCAAAATCAACATAAAAAAAATACAGATGGCATAAAGACACTTTTAGGCGATCCTAAAAGAGCCATAATTAAACTAGCCATGCCAATGATTATCGCAATGTTTGTTCAAACTCTTTATAACTTTGCCGATGCACTATGGGTTTCATTTCTGGGTCCAGACGCCTTATCTGCAGTTGGATTTTTCTTTCCATTCTTTTTCATGATTATGTCAGTTGGTGCCGGAATTGGGATGGGGGGAAGTGCAGCAATATCCCGGTTCATTGGAGCACACAAAAAAGAGGAAGCTGACAATGTTGCCGCCCATACTATAGTGTTGATGGTTATACTAGGAGTTTTTATCACAATACCTTTTTTTCTACTATCAAAAAATATTTTTGAATTAATGGGGGCTGGAAATATAGTTGAAGACGCTACTAAATATGCGCAGATTATGTTTGCTGGTACTTTACTTGTTTTCTTCTCAAACGTTGCAAATTCTATCCTTAGGGGAGAAGGCGATGCAAAGAGGTCTATGTACGCTATGGCATTTGGCTCTATATTAAATATTATACTTGACCCAATATTTATTTATCCACTTAAGATGGGAGTTGCAGGTGCAGCTTGGGCATCAATTGTTTCAATGGCCATATCATCTCTAATTCTATTTTACTGGCTTTTCATCAAAAGAGATAGTTACGTTTCAATCAATCTTTCTAATTTTAGATTTCATAAATTTATTTTGTTAGATATATTAAGAGTAGGTATTCCTTTTACACTATCCCAGTTACTTATGTCATTTTCTTTTGTAGGATTGAACTTAATTGTGGTGGCGGTTGCGGGAACAGATGGAATTGCAGTATATACAACTGGATGGCGTATAGTAATGTTTGGAACTCTACCTCTAGTTGGAATGTCAACGGCAGTCACTGCAGTTACTGGAGCAGCATATGGTGCAAATGAGATAAAAAAAATAGACATTGCTTACCTCTATTCTGTAAAAATAGGGCTTTTAATAGAAGCATTTGTTGCAACAATAGTTTTCATTTTAGCACCACAAATTGCTCTTATATTTACACAATCTGACGAGGGAGTGAGAATTTTCGATAATCTTATCAGTTTCTTAAGAATAACCGCCATTTTTTATCCATTAGTGGCTTTTGGAATGTTTTCCTCAGCTTTGTTTCAAGGAACTGGCAAAGGTATTAATTCTCTTATAGTTACTCTTTTTAGGACAATAATATTCATAGTGCCTTTTGCTTATTTATTTGCCATAATTATGAAGATGGGAATCAACGGCGCTTGGTGGGGGCTTGTAGCAGGCAACATTATAGGATCAGTAATTGCTTTCATTTGGGCAAGACTATATATTAAAGAATTATTCAAGAAGAAGTCTATTTATTAATTTTCATTTACTTGATAGATAATAATAATTATTTTAACTATTTTTCTACTTTGAATAATTAATAGAAAAATTCTTATACTAGTAATTCCAAATATAATCGGTGAATCTATGATAAAATTAAAATTAAGGCCGATTGCAATATATTTGATTTTCTTAATCACCATATCAGTAATAGGCGTAATGGGAGAAGAACAAACTGGTGAATCTTTATGTTACCCTGTACCAGATACTGTTAGAAGCTTATCTTTAGTGTCAAATGGATTTTATACTGCTGCAGCAGGTGTAGGTGAAAATCCAGAGATATTTATTACGGACCCATATGGAATAGTTTGGTCATGCCCAAAAAGAGCTCTATCGATCCTATTGACTCCTGATGGTAGGTATACAGTTGTTGGAATGTATAATGGAGTTGAGTTATATGATAATTCTAATGCGGTGGATACTACTGTTACTAAAATATTAATAAGAGTTTATAAGCTAGGATCTTTTACTGAAGGACAAACAATAACCTATTCTGCGATGACTTTCCCACCAAGATATAAAGAAATTATTCAAATAGACAGAACTTGTACTCCTTTGTGGAAATACACTACAAACGATGAAGTTAGAATTCTTGCAGTATCAGAAACAGCTTCACAAGTTCTTGCAGCGGCAGGCGATACACTTTTTTTAATCGATAAACAAGGTAAACTAATTTGGAAGTATAGCCTAAATAGCAGAATAACTGACATTGAAATAGTCGGGAGATACATAGTTTCGAGTTCTCAAAATACGGTGTATCTTTTTAACACTGCAGGAGATATTTTATGGTCATACAGTGTAAGTGGGATACCTGAAAAGTTAGTCTTAAGCATGACTGGGCCTTATGTCGGAGTTGGAACAAATTCTGGGCACATATATCTAATAGATAAAAATGGTGTACCTGTATTTAGTTACAAGAACAGTAAGGGCGTTAGTGGGCTTTCTATTACAAACACAGGAAGCTATTTAGCCGCAGGATCAAAGGACGGATATGTATTATTTTTCAATAATAAAGGAACAAAACTATGGTCCTACAAAACTAAAGGTGAAGTAAACTTTGTTGATATTTCTTCACAGGGCCAATACATCGCAGCAGGTGCTGACAGAGATAGCTACTACCTATTTAATTGGAACGGTCAAAAATTATGGACAAAAACAAATCCTGAAAATTACTTCTGGTCTATACAAGTCAATGACGATGGTAAAGGATTATTTGCAGGCTCAGGTAAGTATATGGGCGGAAATTTAGAAATGAAACTTAGTAATACTGTTTGCTTCTTCAACACAGAACAATTTGCCATAGCAGGCGATACACCTGACAAAGATACACAAACTACTCCGACAGAAACTACACAAACTACAACCCAAACAACAAATATTCCACCAGTTGCAAATGCTGGGAGTGACTTTGAGACAAAAGTCGGTGACGCAGTTAGATTTGATGGAACAAAGTCAACTGATGGAGATGGGAGTATAGCGACTTATAAATGGGACTTTGGAGACGGTAAAACTTCAATTGATGCAGAACCTCTCCACCAATACACAAATGCAGGAGTATACAAAGTAACACTTACAGTCACAGATGACAAAGGTTCTACAGGCGAAGATGTCCTTTACGTAACTGTTAAAGAACAGCAACAGTCTCCTATTAAAGGTGTTCCAGGATTTGAACTTCCAGCAGTACTTGGGGGTTCAGCAATTGCTTACTACCTAATCTCTAGGAGAAAGAGAAAATAAATAGTTAACCTTATATTTTTTCTTTTATTTTTATTTTTAGGTGGTATGATGTATCCAAAGATGGATCAAAGAAAAATGCAGAAGATGATGAAACAGATGGGGGTATCAACAAAAGATATTCCTGCAGAGAAAGTTATCATTTTTACAAAAGACAAAAAACTAATTTTTGATAAGCCACAAGTAACGGAAACTACAATGATGGGCCAGAAAACATATCAACTTGCGGGCAACTTCAGAGAAGAAATAAAAGAAGTAGAGATAAAAATAAATGATGATGATATTGAATTAGTAGTTGCCCAAACAGGTGTAGACAAAGAAAAAGCAAAAAATCTTTTAATAAAAAATAAAGGAGATATAGCTGCAACTATTCTTGAGCTTCAGAAATAATTATAATGATTTTTTCATTATTTCTACAGCTTCATCAATTTCATTCTTTGAAACTATCAATGGAGGAACAAGCCTAATTACTTTGTCTCTTGTGCAATTTATCAGTAGATTATTGTCAAAACATTTTTTTACAAAATCACTACACAGACCTTCAAACTCAATCCCTACCATAAGCCCCATGCCTCGAATATCTTTGACATTTGGCACATTTCTCATGAAATCTAGTTTTTTAATTAGATAATCCCCCATTGTCTTACAATTTTCAATTAATTTATCAGATTCAATAGTATTCATTACTGTTAATCCGACAGAAGTAGCAAGAGGATTTCCACCAAAAGTAGTTCCATGGTCCCCCGGTTTTAATACCTCAGAGACTTCTTTTTTTGCAACTATTGCACCTATCGGCACACCGCTACCAAGGGATTTTGCTAAAGTCATAATGTCTGGTTTAATATCGTAGTGTTGAAATGCAAACCATTTTCCAGTTCTACCCATACCGCACTGTACTTCATCAAAAATAATCAGAATTTTTTTATCCTCTCTAAGATCCGAAAGAGTTTTCATAAATTCTTTAGAAGATATATTGATTCCACCCTCTCCCTGCACAGGTTCAACTAAGAAAGCTGCAGTTCTACTATTAACTTTTTCAACAACATCATTAATGTCATTAAATTCGGCCTTTACAAATCCCGGGGGAAAAGGCCCAAAACCTTCTCTATACTTTTCTTTATCTGTAGTCATTAGAGTTGCAATAGTTCTTCCATGGAATGAATGTGAAAAGTATACGATCTCATCTTTACCTTTCTGTGATTGGAAACGCCTTGTAAGTTTTATTGCACCTTCGTTTGCTTCAGCGCCACTGTTACAAAAGAATGCCCTATCAAGACCAGATGTTTCACATAGTTTTTTTGCTAAAAGATATTGTGAAGGAATATGATAAAAGTTACTCACGTGGATTACTTTTTGTGCCTGTTCCGATAAACATTTAACAATATTGGGATGAGCATGGCCAAGAGAGTTAACAGCGATACCAGATAAAAAATCAAGATATTTTTTGCCATCTGTAGAATATAAATAACATCCTTCTCCCTTTTCTACAACTAAAGGGAATCTTCCATATGTACTAAAAACATATTTACTTTCTAAATTTTTTGCTTCTTCTAAATTCATTTTATTCCCCCCTATGTATGGTATTCTGCATTTATTTTAACATAATCGTATGAAAGATCACAACCCCAAGCTTTTGAAGAATACTCGCCCAAATTCATATTGATTTTGATTTTTATATTCTCTTTTTGTAGTTCCTTTCTAGCTTCTTCTTTTAGAATTCCTGCGCTTTTCCCTTTATTTACAATCTTTAGATCCCCTAGGTAGACCTCAATTTTATCTAATTCCATATCTGCTCCAGCATATCCTGCCGCTGCTACGATTCTACCCCAATTTGGGTCTTCACCAAAGATTGCAGATTTAACTAAACTAGAAGATATAATAGATTTGGAGATTTTATCAGCATCCTCTTGTGTTTTTGCACCTATGCATTCACATTCAATTAGTTTTGTTGCACCTTCTCCATCTCTTGCAATCTTTTTGGCAAGTTCTATGCAAACATAATCCAGCGCTCGCTTAAAGCTATTAATTTTTTCTGATGAATCTATTTTAACATTTGAAAGACCATTTGCCAAAATCACAACAGAATCATTTGTACTTGTATCTCCATCCACAGATATCCGATTAAATGATTTATTAACTGCCGATTTTAGGCAATCATTTAAAATATTTGATTGTACATCAGCATCAGTAAAAATATAACACAACATTGTGGCCATATTGGGATGTATCATTCCACTTCCTTTTGTAATTCCCGATATATAGTATCCCTCATTTTCTACGGTTATTTCTTTCTTTACCAAATCTGTAGTAAGGATGGCCTTTGCTATATTCTCAGATGCGCTAGCCGATTTATCCAGCAATGGAACAGTATCCTCAATGGCATTTTTCATAATATCAATTGGTATGGGTACACCTATTATTCCTGTTGAAAATACAAGACAATTCTCTTTTTTTATACCTAGCTTAGCACTTGTATATTCTGCAGTAAATAAAGCATCTTTTATTCCGTCCTCTCCGGTGCAAGCATTTGCAAATCCACTATTACAAACAATTGCCTGTGCTTTTCCATCAGAAAGAAAATCACGATCTACTATAACCGGAGCAGCAGCAGCTTTATTTTTCGTGAATACACCTGCAGCATTACATAACTTATCAGAATAAATAATCATAAAATCTAGTTTTTCTTTTTTAAAGCCTGCATGAATACCTTGACCCTTTATCCCCTTAACTTTTGTGATTCCTCCATCAATAATATTCATCAAATCCCCTTTAATAAAGTATAATAGATGCTATATAAGATTAATGTTAATTAATCGACATTTTGAATATAAAAAATAAAAAAAGAAGAATTATTAAAATAAATTCTATTAATATACTGCCTAAATGTTTTATTTTATGCGAATTAGAGTTTTATAAAGTAAAATATAACATTATTTATCTAAGAGGGGGATAATTTGAATAAAAAAATTCTAGTGCTCATATTTTTTTCTATTCTATTGGCATCTGGCTGTGCAACACAAGAAAAAATTAAAGAGTTACAGTCAGTTGAGGTCAGAGAATATAATGGAGAAGATCTCTCTTCATTTGTTGAAGTTAGAGACGCTTCTATCAAAGGGCCTCAAAAAATAGATATATCGACTTACAAATTGGAAATATCTGGATTAGTTGAAGAGGAAAGAGAGTATACCTACGATCAAGTTATCAACAATCATCAAAAGTATCAGAAAGTTGTTGAAATATTTTGTGTTGAAGGTTGGGACTCTAAAAATCTTTGGGAAGGAATATTACTAAAAGATATTTTCGATGAAGTTGGTATAGATCCAGAAGCAACAACGGTTATTTTTTATGCATACGATGGTTATTCTACTTCACTTCCCATAGAATATATTGTGAATAATAATATACTACTTGGATATAAAATAAATGGCATCACTCTTACATCTGGAACAGGATACCCATTTATTTTAGTGGCCGAAGATAAATGGGGGTATAAATGGATTAAATGGATCACAAAAATTGAAATATCTGACAATGAAGACTTTAGAGGCTTTTGGGAGAGCAGAGGTTACAGCAATAATGCTGATCTAAACAAATCATTTTTTGATTAGATTTCATTATAGAAAGATTTATATTTTAAAAGAGGTCTTATAGTTCATGATAAATTCTAACAATAAATCTTTATTACAAGTTCTAAACATAGTAGCTGTGATAGCAACACTAATTGTAAACTACCTTTCTAATGCACTTCCTATAAATGGAAAAACTCCAGGAGAGCTTTCAGATGAAATTCCAAATCTTTTTGTTCCAGCTGGTTTAACATTTTCAATATGGGGAATTATTTATATTTTAATAATAATGTTTGCGGTCTATCAAGCAAGAGATTTGTTCAAGAAAGAAAAGATTGAAATGCCTTACATAAAGAAAACATCATACTACTTCTTCATAGCAGGACTTGCAAATATAGGATGGATATTTGCATGGCATTATCAGCAAGTTTTGCTCTCTGTGTTGATGATGTTAATTCTATTTGCATCTCTTATGAAAATATATTTGAATCTGGAAATAGGGAAAGATTTAGTATCAAGAAAGGAAAGGCTTTTTGTACAAATTCCAATAAGTGTTTATTTAGGATGGATAACGGTTGCAACCATTGCAAACGTTACAGCATTTCTTGTAACAATTAATTGGGACGGGCTAGGCATTAGTGATGTAATTTGGGCAATGATTGTAATTATTGTTGCCTTGATTATTACACTCTTAATGATTGTCACAAGAAAGGATGTGGCTTATAGTCTTGTTATAGTTTGGGCATTATTAGGTATTTATATTAAAAGAACAGATCCCTTCTATGGCATTCAAAACGATGTAGCATTGACAGCTGCTGTCAGTATGGTAATAATTGTGTTAGCAATAATTGTCGAAGTTGGAATGGATACTTTTATCAGAAAGCAAAAATCTTAAATTATTTTTCTTTATATAACTAATTCTTAATTTTTTTTATATTCATTTTCCCATCTGTATAAAGACTCATTTTTTACTTTACCTTTTTTTCCTCCAAATAGCAATATTAAAATTGCTCCGCCAACAAAGCCTCCAAGATGGGCCATATATGCGACGCTTCCATAAGGATCAGTAAAATTAAATACTAGCTGCAGAGCAAACCATATGATTAGGTAGTAAAGTGCCTCAACTTTATAAATTCTAACAAACCCAAAGGGTATTATTGTGCTAATTTTATTTTTTGGATAAAGAATTATGTAAGCTCCTAGGACACCGGATATGGCTCCCGATGCACCTACAGTTGGAATAATTGAATCAAGATTAAATGCCATATGTGAAAGAGCTGCAACAATACCGCACAATAAATAAAAAATAATATATTTCACTTTTCCAATTGCCGCTTCAATATTATCCCCAAATATTATTAGAAACCACATATTTCCCAAGAGATGACTCCAACTACCGTGCATAAATTGATGGGTAATAATTGCCCAGACGTCTTTCAATAATAGAAAATTATTTGGAATAAAAGCAAATACGTTGTTTAATGAATCTCCAGTAAAAAAATTAATGGTATAAAGAATAATATTAGATACTATTAAACCATAGGTCACATAAGGTCTTTCGACAGAAATATTTTCATCTGCAATGGGGAACATATTAACTTTGTCTTTGATTAATATTTATAAGGTTTTAGAATATTAAAATAGATTTATTTTATTTAGGTATAAAAAGTTCTCTTATTATTTATAATCGTCTTTTAAATTATTAAAAGACTCTGTTTAGTATTTAGGGCTATAATAGCCGTTTTATCTTTTTTTAATTAAGTTATTAGTAATCAATTTGATTAATACTTTCTATTATAAGCTTAAAGTGGTATTTGTCTAATAATAACGGCCCAAAACGCTTAAATACCAATATAATACTTTAAAACCATGGTACCTAAAAGGGTGTTCTTTGTTAAAGGAAAAGGAGTTCACAAAGACCAACTCCAGTCTTTTGAACTTGCACTAAGAGAAGCTGGAATAGAAAAATGCAATCTTGTTTACGTTTCAAGTATTCTACCGCCTTATTGTGAAATTATACCCAAAGAAGAAGGGCTAAAATGTATGAAGGCAGGTCAAATAACTTATGTCGTTATGGCTAGAAATGCTACAGATGAACCACACAGGCAGCTTTCAGCAGCTGTAGGACTTGCAGTACCTGCAGAAAAAGGTACTTACGGTTATCTAAGTGAAGTCCATATGTTTGGACAAGATGAAAAATTTTCTGGAGATTATGCTGAAGACCTTGCCGCCACAATGCTAGCAACGACTTTAGGCATAGATTTTAATCCGGATACTGCTTGGGACGAAAGAAACGAGATATACAAAGCAAGCGGTAAGATAATTGACAGTGAAAGTGTTGCCATTGCAACCAAAGGCGATTCTTGTGGTAAATGGACAACTGTCATAGCCGCCGCAATATTCTTGATGGATTAATATTTATTATATTTATTTTAACACTTCTTTTCTTAATAATAATTAAATAATTGCTACTATAGTAATATATGTTGTTGTATCCTTCCAATAAAAATTTTACATCTTTACATAAGTTATCTCAAAGGCATGCTGTTAGTGAGCCTTATACTATTCTTTAATAGTCAAATAGTTTGATAAAATAATCAATATCCCGCCCAATAAACTACTTGAACTTAGATATTGTCTAAATAACACAATAGCTAAAATAGAAGCCACCACTGGCTCTAAAATCAGTATAACTCCTGCTTTTGATGCTTCTACGTTTTTGATCCCCTTATAGAAGAAATAATTAGGCAAGAATGCACCAACTAGAGAAAACATAACAAAGAGCAACCAATATTCAATTGAAAAGTGATACGATAATCTTGTTAATGAATCATTTTGGTAAATTAATTTAGCCGCAGGCCATAAAATTATTAACCAAATAAATGAGATAAGTGAATATGCAGATAATGTATTTAGGTAGTAGACTTTATTTATGGTAGTTTTCCTAGCAAAAACAACCCACAAAGATAGGAATATTCCCGCAATCAACGAAGAAACTACTCCTTTTGAACTGCCGATATTACTTATATTCCATGGAGACAGAAGAAAGATTACTCCAAGAAATGCAATAGATACGGATAATAACTTCCTTTTAGAAATCTCCTCATTGAGGAAAAAACTACCAAATAATGTAGTCCAAATTGGCTGAGTATAGAGGAGAAGGGCAACTATCGCCACAGGGGTTCCAAATACAACACCACCGAATTGAGTCAATTGCAATAATGCACCAATAAAACCATATACAACAAAAAAAACAATTGTGTCCTTGGAAAATGGCACTATCTTTTCAATAGCAAGAATTGGTAAAGTTATTAAGAAAAGGAATAATAAGGAATACGCAGAGATTTCATATAGGGAAAACCCTAGATTTGAGAAAAACTGCCCTCCTGGAATTATTAGGCCACAGAATATTGCAGAAATGATTATGTTCCAATATTCCTTCTTCATTAACTAATGAGTATTAATTATACTTATTAATTTATTTATCCTCTAAAGTAAAGTATATTCTCCTATTGTTTTTTCCTTTATTGACGGCTTCAAGAAAGATTATCCTTCCAATTTCTTTTAAACTTTTAACGTGGCATCCACCGTCGGCCTGAGCATCAAATCCTTTAATATCCACAATTCTCAATTCTTTCACTTGATGTGGAAAATCCATAGCAAGTTTGAAAAGAGATGGATCCTTTTTAGCTTCTTCAATGTCCTTGTAATAAATATCAACAGCTAAGTCCTTATTTATAATTTCATTTGCTTCATCGATTATCTTTTTTATAAATTCAATATCAAACTTTTCCATATTTAGATCTATTCTTCCTTTTTCAGGTGTTAACTGGTTACCTGTTATTAACAAATTATAATTTCTATTAAATACTCCAGATATTAGATGGGCAGCAGTATGGTATCTCATTAACTTGTATCTCCTATCCCAGTCTAAAAAACAATGAACTTCATCACCTTCATTAAGCCCTTCTTTATCAATTTCATGACTTATTTGGCCTTCGAATTTTCCCACATAAATAACGTTGTATTGTTTACCATCTTTTTTGTTAATCATTTTTCCTGTATCGTATTCTACCCCTCCACTTTTAGGGTAAAACGAAGTTTTGTCCAATATTATGTATTTTCCTTTAGCTGAAACTACATTAGCATCAAATTCGTTAAGATACGAATCTTTCATATACAAACAATCTGACATCTACTCACCAGGAATTTAAATTAAAAAAATAAAAAATAATTAATTTAGAATAATCCAAATCCGCCCAAGATTATGATGAATATTGCCACAGGGGCTACTACCCTACATATCCATAACCAAATTGGCTGGAACGGGAATGCGCCATGTGCTGTAGTTTCTTTCTTTGCAATCTCAGGTATTACCCACCCAACGAAGAGTGATATTAATAGTCCCCCTACAGTTAGTAGGATGTTATTGGCCACGAAATCTAAGAAGTCTAAGAAACTCATTCCCAAAACATTGATTGACACTGCCCCTTGTGATAATGCAGATGGAATTCCAAGAAGGAAAATTGTTCCGCCTATGATTAAAGCAGCTTTATGTCTAGGCCATTTGAGATTGTCAATAACATATGCTACAACTACTTCAAGCAAGGAAATTGCAGATGTAATTGCAGCCACACATAGAAGTAGGAAGAACAATGCAGACCATATTTGGCCTCCAGGCATCATTGCAAATACTTTAGGTAGTGTAATGAAAGTAAGTCCTGCTCCTGCACTTGGCTCAGCCCCAAATGCAAACACTGTTGGGAATATAACAAACCCAGCAAGAAATGCCGCTCCTGTATCTAGCAATGTTATAGTAGCTGCAGATTTTGGTAAAGATTCTTTTTTTGATTTTATATAACTTCCATATGTGATCATGCATCCCATACCTAATGACAATGAGAAGAACGCTTGTCCAAGTGCAGCAAGAATGGTCTTTCCAGTAACTTTAGAAAAATCGGGATTAAGGTAGAAATCTATACCTGCAAGAGCCCCTGGTAATGTAACTGCCCTAATAATCAATATTACCAAGAGTAGAAATAATGCAGGCATTAATATCTTGCATGTGTCCTCAATTCCTTTTCCAACACCCCTATATACAATGAATATTACAATAGCCATGAAAATAGCGTGGAACAACAATGTTTGAGGGCCATTTGCTATGAAACTAAGAAAGTAACTTGTTGTATCGGTACTTGTAGATATCATATCAGTAAATGAACTAAGTATATATTTTATTGTCCATCCACCGACTACAGAGTAATATGACAGGATAACGAATCCTGCAATTACGCCCATCCAACCGGCTATTTGCCAAGGGCCTGCTTTTAGTTTCTGGAACGCCCCAACTGCATTTAGGTTTGTATTTCTTCCTATGGTGAATTCAGCTATCATTACTGAAATTCCAATAGTAAATACAATTAACAAATATATGAAGACAAATGCAGCTCCACCGTTGGCACCTGTAAGATACGGAAAACGCCATATATTACCAAGTCCAATGGCTGAACCAGCAGCAGCAAGCCAGAAACCCATTTTACTGCCCCATGTTTCTCTTTCCATTTTCTAAACCTCCTTTGTTTTTAGTCAGGTAAACCAAGTGTAGCTTAGTTTATCAAGACATTGTTTAGTTTTTTTTTAATAAGTATATAAGTTTTACCAATCAGATCTTATTAAACTAACTTATTTACAAAAAAATCATTTTCTATTCGCTAAATAAATCCTTTACTCTAAGAATTATTAATTATAGCATTATTTTGCACATATCTTGCATAAATAATAGAAAAATTTAAGTAGTTACTTTCTATATCAACTATGGTGAAAAAAATGAAAAATATTGTTGAAACAGCTATAGCAGCAGGAAATTTTAAAACGTTAGTTGAAGCAGTTAAGGCTGCAGGTTTAGTGGATGTATTGAGTGGTCCAGGACCATTTACAGTTTTTGCGCCACAGGATAGTGCATTTGCAGCTCTTCCAGCAGGTACAGTAGAAGGCTTATTAAAAGATAAGGCCAAATTGACAGAAGTATTAAAGTACCATGTAGTTTCTGGAAAATTTACGGCGGCCCAATTAAGAGAAATGGCAGGGGCACAACAGGGAAAGAATAAAGTCAAAACTTTACAAGGCAAAGAACTTAAAATATCTGAAGCCACAGCCACTACTGGTTCTGATTCCATTCAAACAGTAATGCTTGAGAATTCAATTGTAATTAAACCTGACATTGTATGCTCAAATGGCATATGTCATATGGTTAACAAAGTTTTGATCCCATAATAAAATATTTTTTTAAATTATTATTTTTTTAAATCAAATTAAGAATTTCAAACGTTTTTATAAATGGATTATTCTCCCACCCGTTTAATAATTTTATTTAGTCTAATAAAAAAGAGTTTATTATTTTCAAAAAAATATTAATAAAAAATAGTAAAAATAATAAGACTATCTACGCAATCTGGGATCCCCAGCCACTCATGTTTCTATATGCTTCTGATTTAGCAAGTTCTTTGCCTGCTAAGACATCATCTATTCTAAGTATCATTATTACTGCTTCAGATGCACTTTTTATTGCTTGTTCCTTTAATTTTAAAGGTTCGACTACTCCTGCTTTTGACATGTCTTCTACTTTTCCATTTTTGGCATTTATTCCCATAGATTGTCCAGCGTCTTTATTATGGGCCGCCCTTAAGCTTACTAGTGTATCAATCATATCAAAGCCAGAATTTTCAGCAATAGCTTTTGGTATCCCCTCTAATGCTTCGGCAAAAGCTTTTACGGCAAGCTGTTCCCGTCCTTTCAAAGAATTTGAGAAAACGGCCAATCTTTTAGAAATTTCCATTTCAGAGGCTCCAGCTCCAGTACAAACAATTCCTTCCTTAACAACAGCAAGCAATACTCCTAGTGCATCATCTAAAGCTCTTTCAACAGTTTCAACAAATTGCTTAGTTCCACCTCTAATTAGTATACTTACGGCCTTTGGATCAACACAGCCTTCAATAAAAGTCATATATTCATCACTGACTTTTCTTTCTTCGACTAATTCAGCTTTTCCCAAGTCATTTGGCTCAAGATCAAGAGCCATATTGACTATCCTTGCGCCAGTGGCCTTTGATATCTTCTTTATTTCTTTTTCACTTACACTTTTCATTGTATAAACTCCTGCCTTTGAAAGAAAATGAAGTGCTGTTTCGTCTATAGCTTTTTGGCATACTAATACATTGGCGTCAGTGTTAACAACCCTGTCAACCATTCTTTTTAGCATGAACTCTTCTTGATCAAGAAACGCTTGCACGTTTTCAGGAGAAGTTATCCTTATTTTTGCATCAATTCCCGTCTTTTTGACTTCTATAGGGCTTGTTAACAAGGCTATTTTTGCATTCTTAATTTTTTTAGGCATTGAATCAGAAGCTCTATTTTCATCTACAATAAGTCCTTTAATAATGGCAGATTCTTCTAAGCCTCCCCCTTCTTTTAATGTTATTTTTATATCTTCTTTAGAAGCTGAATTAATCCCATCTTCAGTATTTGTTACTATTTTGACTGCATCTACGGCGATCTTGGCTAGTTTTTCAATAGATTTTTCCGCCGCTTTTCCTGTCATTGATGTTTTTGCAACTTCAAGAAGTACTTTTTCATCGTTTATTGATACTTTGTTTCCTATTTCCCTTAAGATACTAATTGTTTTTTCTAAAGCCATATTATACCCATTTGTTATGGTAGATACATGAACTTCTTGGTCAAGCAAAGATTCTGCTTTTTTTAATAATTCCCCCGCCAAAACTACAGCGGTTGTAGTTCCATCTCCAACCTCTTGGTCTTGGGTTCTTGCTACCTCAACAATCATTTTGGCAGCCGGATGGGAAATATCTATTTTATTTAAGATAGTTGCACCATCATTAGTTATCATTACATCCCCAGAAGACTCTACTAGCATTTTGTCCATTCCCCGAGGCCCTAGTGTAGTTTTTATTATTTCAGCAACAATTCTACCGGCCATAATATTCATTCTAAGGGCATCTTTTCCCATATATCTTTGAGCGCCTTCAGGCTGTATATCCATAGGTTTTTTTATATTTGCCATATTCTCACCTTTTATTTTAAATAATTATTAACTGTTCCAAATAAACAATATTCAACTAAAAACATTGGTATTTGTTCTAAGTAATTAAAAACTATTTAAAAAATTAACGGCACATTTTTTTATTAATTTATTGGCCTAATTTTTATTAATCTTTATGTTAAATAAATAAACTTTTTTTTAATTTAGTTTAAGGAAAAACTTTAAATATGAAAAGTTTAAGTAGATATTGACTATAAATTGCGAAATTCTCAAAGGTGAATTAAATGGACATAAATGTAAAATTGAAGTATACAAGCACAATCATGAATGCTTGGCTGTACGGAGTTGAAAACACTGCAAATATATTCTTTGATAAACCAAAACTTTTTTACAGAAGGTGGGGAACTATTGCGATTAGACCATTCATAGAATCTTGGAATGATCTTGGAATGGAATTTCAGAAAGGGCTCAGCCCATATAATACTGCAAAAATGTTTGTTGATGCTTTGGTCAAAGCGGAATTTTTTAACAGTGCAGATTTCGAGATGGATGGTGATGATAATAACTTTACATTTAAAGCAATTCACTGCCCCTACAAATCTCACTGCTCAAGATTAATAGATGAGGGGAAAGAAATAGCTTGTCTTAGGGCTATAACTTTACTCGGAGCAATGGAATTTAATAAAGAAGGAGAATCCTTGAAGTATATGTACAAGTTTGAATTTAACAAAGAAAGCCCATGTTTAGTTTCATTTGAGAAATTCAAAGATTAATAAAGTGATTAATATGGCCAGTCGAATTGAAAAGTTAACTGAAATGTTAAAGGATCTTGGCGGAGCATCTCCTGACATAGAAGCTTCTGCCATAGTTTCAACTGATGGATTAGTTATAGCAAGTGCTCTACCTAAAGATGTTGAAGAGGACAGAGTTGCAGCCATGTCTGCAGCTATGCTTTCTCTAGGAGAAAGAACATCTAAAGAGCTTATGAAAGGAAGTCTTGAAGAGGTCTTTGTTAAGGGACAGAATGGATATATTTTGTTAATGGGTGCTGGAGAAGAAGCTGTTCTTACAGCCTTAGCTAGAAAAGATGCTAAGTTGGGATTAGTATTTCTTGACATGAAAAGAGCTGCAGAGGATATATCCAAAGTCATTTGAAGATCTTAACAAATCAATAATGAAGGATAATTAGCATATAATAATTAATTAGTTTAAGGATAACGTTCAATTAGTTTTTTGTATATTATATTTATCTCTTTTAATTTTTCTTCAGCCTTTTTTATGGTCACGTCACTTTTATTTATATTTTTATCAGGATGCAATAGATCAACCCAGTATCTATACTGTTCTTTTATTATTTCTTTTGTGATGTCCCCATTGTCTTGAAGTTCAAATTTAATAAGTAATTCTTCAAGAGATATCTCATCGACAACGCTTTTTTTCTGCTCTTGTTTTTCTTTCTTATTTTCTGTCTTTTGTTCTCGATGCCTTTCATAAGATTTTTTCTGGCCTTCTTCGAATTTCTGGTTTCTTATTCGTTCAAAATATACCCTTATTGTATTTTCATCAAAATTAATGGAGTTATAACCGCTTCTTATAAGGTTCAAAGCGATATCAAGTATTTCTTTCATTTTTTGAGAATTATAATTTCTTGATGCCGTTTCATATTGGGATTTTAATATTAAAAATAATTTATCCGTTACATAATTAGTTCTTATTCTGTTAACTTGATACTTTGTTGCTATCTTTAATGCTTTTTCTAAATTGACAATAGCGTCTTCATATTTTCCATATTCTTCATAAGCACATGATTTTTGGTAGTATCCTTTTATTATCCCATCAATAGAATCATTTACATATCTAGCAAAATAGTCTTTTCCGTCTTTTCCTAGTTCAACAGATTTTTCAAATGCTGTAATGGCTTCATCATACCTAACCTTTTCAAGAAGAGTCTTACCTTTTGAATTATATCCCCTAATTAAATTTTTCTTAGCCTCGATGTATTCTTCAGAATCGTTTCCATACATTTCTAAAGACATATCTAAGATCTTTTTAAGGTTGGAGATTGCAGAATCATAGAGTCCTTTATTTATCTGATTAAAAGCAAATAAAGTCTGTATTTTTGATATATTATTTTTCGCAGATTTTGTAGTTTCTGTTTCAATACCCATATCGTTAGTTATTTCTATCGATTTATCTATAGTATTGATTGCTTCCTCAAATTTATCTCTTTTCGCTAAATATTCTCCTTTTTGATTGTAAGACATTATCAAAGTGTTCAAGGCTTCTTTAGTTTCTTCGGATTTTTTGCCACTATTTTCAACACAAAAATCCAATATTTTCTTAAAAGTGGAGATGGCGTCATCGAATTTATTTTGGTTTAAATAAGAAGATCCTTTTTCATAGTAAGATTTTTTTAAACTTTCTTTGATATTTTTTACTTCTTCTGGTTTTATAGTGTGGATATTCAATGATTTTTCTAGTGCTATTTTAAAATATGAAATGGCTTCATCATATGAAGAATTTTGTAGATAATCAAGAGCTTTTTTCTCAAATAGCCATACTACTTCTTCTTTTGAACTTACATCAACTTCTTTTTTTAGTTCATGAATTTTATCGTTAATCTCGTTTGTTTTTTTATAATTTCCTTTATCTAAAAATTTCTCATAAAGAGATGTATACTCCGAAATAAGTACATTTCTGATAAATTTTATTTTCTCAGGATCTCTGTTCTCTCGTTTTTCATTTGCTAGTTGTTCTTCCCAAAATGATATGGGAACCTTTTTTTTCCTTGCCACTCCTTAAGCCTCCAAGTGTAAAATTAAAAAGTCGTGATTCATATATGATGATGATTAATAAACTAGGTTTTAAATCTTATTGAATTATCATTTTTTTTCTTAAGTTAATAAATCTCTTTAATTTCACAAATAAATTGATTTATAAAAGTTATTTATGGATTTTAAATAAACAATAACCAAAGGCCAATGAGCATTATTGCGACTCCAATTAATCTCTCTTTGATATTTTCTTTTAGTATCCTCCCTGCTAATAAAACTGTGATTATCATGGCAGTCATTGATGCAGGCTCAGCAATACTAACCTCAATCCCTGTGAATGCAATCAATAAAAAAAGATAAGAATATGCATTTATACCTCCGCTTAAGGTAGCAATTTTTCTTTTTTCTCTGAATAAATTAATTGTAGTTGATAAATTTCTTCTGGCAATAATATAACAAAGTAAGAAAATAGATATTCCGACATTAAGATAAAAAGCATATAGGATAGGGGGAGTAATTTTTATAGCGTTTCCATCAATAGTCCTTCCAATTGCTATTAAAAACGAGGCAATTATCATATATCGGCATGATTTATCCAAAAGAATTGATTTAAATGATTCAATAATATTGCTTTTTCTATTTAAGAAAGAAACACCATAAAATAAAAATATTAGTCCCAACATTTTGAAAAGTGATAACTCTTCATTTAGAAAAGTCACAGCTAATATTAATAAAAAAAATACATTGAAGTTATATAATGGGCTTACTAAAGAAGCTTCACCTTCAGAAAGTGACTTTACATATAACCAAAATGCAAGTGAGTAGACAAAACTACTTAGAATAACATAAACTAGGATTGAAGTATTCATTACGATATCTACAAAAAAAAGTGTAGGGAGTAAAAATATTGTTCCTAGACTAAAAAACAAAAAAGTTCCGCTAATACTATCTGATTTTTCACCAAGTTTTTTTACCAGAATTCTCTCCCAGCCCAATAGAATAATTCTACCAACTAAGGCAAGATAAGGTATTAGCATGTGATGAGCTATGATAACTAATATATAAGTCTTTAATTAATTATGCGCAAAATTTATATATTTCTTAATATCTTTTTATTTATGCTTGAAGACTATTTGATGGAATTAGAACTTCGAGGCCAATCTAAGAATACTATCAGAAATTATAGTTACACTCTGTCTAATTTTCTAAATTTTATTAATAAGAATCCTAAAGATATAACAGAACAAGATATTAAAAGGTATATGATCTATCTTAAAAATGATAAAAATGCAACTAATAAAACTATACACAGGCATCTTAATGCATTGCGTTCTTATTTTAGATATCAAAATATTGATGTTGCCGATAAGGTAATGCTCCCAAAATTATCTAAGCCTTTACCAAAGTTTTTAACTAAAGAAGAGATTGGAATTCTTCTAGAAAAACCTGAAAAAATAAGGGATAAATGCCTAATCAGATTATTGTATTCTACAGGTTTAAGGGTTTCTGAACTAGTTAAACTAAATAGAAACGATATTAAAACAGAGTCCATCCATGTTGTATCTGGTAAAGGTTCTAAAGATAGAATTGTATTTGTGGACCCCAAAACTAGGGAAATGTTAGAAACATATATCTTGTATAGAAAAGATACAAATGAAGCTCTTTTTATTAGCACCCATGGGGATAGGCTATCGGCAAGAACCATCCAATGGTTAATAAAGAAATATTCTGAAGAGGCAGGAATTGAAAAAAAAGTAACGCCCCATGTATTAAGACACTCATTTGCTACCCATATGCTTGAAGGTGATGCAGACATTGTAGTTATAAAAGAGTTGCTTGGCCATTCTAATCTCTCAACTACTCAAATATACACCCACATAACGGATGAGAGGCGAAAGAAAGTTTATGATAAGGCGCATCCATTATCAAAAGAATAACCTTAAAAACAAACATAGAAGTCTCTAATTGGTGTTTTAATGAGAATAATTCTTTTGGGTCCACCAGGATGTGGCAAAGGAACTCAGGCAGATATTATTTGTAAGAATTTTGATATTCCACATATCTCAACAGGAGATATCCTTAGAAATAATGTAAAAAGAGGAACGGATATTGGATTAGCTGCAAAAGAATATATGGATTCGGGGCGTCTTGTTCCAGACAAAGTTATCATTAGCATGATGGAAGATAGATTTTTAGAAGACGATTGTATTAACGGATTTTTATTAGACGGGTTTCCTAGGACTATAGCTCAAGCCGAAGCTTTAGACTGTTTACTAGATCAAATGGAAATATCTTTAGATCATATTATTAACATCGATGTACCGGATGAAGACATAATCAATAGAATATCTAAAAGAATGTCATGTTTGAATTGTGGAGAAGTCTATAATTTGATGTATAAGAAGCCTAAGAAAGATATGGTATGCGATTCATGTGGATCAAAATTGCATCAAAGAGATGATGATAAGGAAGAAGTCATAAGAAATAGGCTTGATGTTTATAGAAAACAAACAGCACCTTTGATAGAATACTACAAAAACAAAATAAAAAATGTAGATGGCAAAAAAAATATAGCAGAAGTGACAAAAGAAATTCTTAAAATTTTAAATTCTTAATTTATTAATCAGATGGCAGATATTCGTCTAAAGTTTTAGTGTTTAATCTTCCTTCTATGTTATTTCCTGTTGATTTAAGATATTTCTTAGGCATATTTTTATAGAATAGTTTGTGATTTTCTCTTTCTTTAATATATTGGGAATCATAGTAAACCTTCCATATTTTTTCTATGTCAATTTCTTTATCAGATTTTACTAAGAACCTTACTTCATCTAGTAATTCATTTAGATTTTTTGAATCTTCATATCTTTTGTATGCTTTGTCTGAATAGTATGATGCCCAAACTTTATTTTCATTACCTAGTATCACTATATTTTTTTGGAATCTTTTGGCAAAAATATCTGTGACCAGTCTTCCTATCTTGTTTTCGGGTCGTATGTAACCAAAAAGTATTTTATTTCCAATTGAATTGAATCTAACAAATCCTCTAATTCTATGTATTTCTGATTTAACTTCTCCTACCTTTTTCCTAATTTTTACTATTTCTGGGTCTGCCGAAATATTCAATTGATACCAAGATACCCCTTTTGATATTTCTAGAAGAATTGGGGAAACATTCTTATTCATTAAAAGGTAATCTGAAACTTTCATTGATTCTGGCATTCAATCCACCTATCAAGTCTAGAGTATTCTCCGCCATTGATTTTTAAAAAAGGAGTGGCATTCTTAATCCTCACGCCAAGATTTAGAAGTTGTTCTCGTTTGTAAATCCTAGTTTTTCTTCTATAATTTACAATCCTATAGGCACTCTTAGGACCTATTCCTGGGACTCTTAGAAGATCTTCATAAGTTGCATCATTTGGGTCAATAGCAGAATCAAAAGTATTCACAGCAATGTATAACTTTGGGTCCTTATTATTTAGAAAACCTTCTTCATCAAATGCAATTCTAATTTCCTTTTCAGAGAATTTATAGACTCGGTATAACCAGTCCATCTGATAAAGTCTATGTTCCCTCCATGTTGGTTGTGCCGATAATGTTTGTAAAGCGGTTCCAATAACAGGATTAAATACCGAGTAATAGACCCTTTTCAACATGAGTTCTCTATATTCTTTAAGTACTCTTTTAAATATATCAAAATCGCTTTCACCACACGCACCTACAACAAGTTGAGTAGTTTGCCCAGCGGGAAGTTCTTTTTTTAATTCCAATTTTTTAATATAGGATTGTCTCTTTAGAATATCGTTCACATAATCTTTTGTGCTGCTAAGTTCTGAAAGATAGCTTTTAGCAGGAGTTTCAATATTTACACTTAATCTGTCTGACATTTCTGAAGCTTGTTTGATGTAATCATATGAAACTCCCGGCAAGATCTTAAAATGGATATACCCAGCAAAATTGTATTTATCTTTTAATATCCTTAGAGTTTCTAACATTCTTTCTGTGGTAAGGTCTTCATCTGAACTAATACCAGAACTTAAGAAAAGACCTTCTATATAGTTGCCCTTATATAAGGATATAGTAATCCTTGCTAACTCTTCAGGGGTGTAAGAATAAACACTTTTAGGGCCTCGATATTCTGTTGAATTTTGGCAATATTTGCAGTCATGTGTGCAGTAGTTGGTAAAAAGAGTCTTAAACATAGATACACAACGCCCATTAGCCGTAAAAGAATGGCAAATTCCAGATCGAGTCACATTGCCTAAAATCTCATTTTGATTTGGAATTCTAGAAGTCGAAGAGGATGTACAAATGTCATGTTTAGTCCCTTGGCCCAAAGCATCTATTTTAGATAAATCAATATCTGTAAATGATTTCCCTTCATCTCCAATACAATCGTATTCGCTCTGAGTTGCAAGATGAATTATTTTTTCAAGGGAAGTCATAAAACAAATCTTTATTATTTTAATATATGGTTTTAGAGCGCATTATTTTATTTTAGAAAAAAAGAAATAGTTATTAATTATAATAAAAAAACTATTTTGATAAATTTTTCTTTTTGATTATGGTTCCTTTTACATTTCCTCTTAAAGCGTTAGCTAAAATACCTTTTTTAGTTAAATTAATAACGTCTATTTCTATACCCATATCTAATATGGGAAGTATTTCAGATAATTTACCTACCATTCCACCTGAGGCGTCTCCTGTATCCTTAGTATAATTAAAAACTTCTTTGATATTATCTTCATCAATTGTACCGATTAATTTAACATTTTCTTTCTTTGGATCTCCTGTAAATATTCCATCTACGTCAGTTCCAAATATTACTCTTGAAGGTTTAAGTAATTTTGATAGGTAAGATACTATTTGGTCTCCGGATAATATCGAAAATACCCTACTTCTATCAAAGACAAGATCCCCTGTAAATACTGGTAATAATCCAAGTTCTATGGCCCTTAGTAAGGGTTCTTTGTGGAATTCTACAATTCTTCCGTTAGAAGTTATAAAGTTAGAAAAAGTTCCTATTTTTACAGGGGTCAGTCCATTTTGCATTAAAGATTTTAGAACAATACTGTCAAGTTCACTGACGCTAGCACGTGTTTCAGAAAATCCTTTAAGTTGGTAATTGTCGAAATACCCTTTCCCTAGGGAATATTTTTTCGCAATAGGATGCCCATAAGAGCCCGCTCCATGAACTAGTATTGATACTCTTCCTGCATCTTTTATCTCTTGAGCTAGATTAGAAATTACTTCCATATTTGGGGTGAACTCTTCACTTTTTTTTGTAATTGCCGAGCCGCCTGCTTTAATGATAATCATAAAAAATAATAATAGAATGTTAATAAAAAGTTTCCTGTTTGGATCAATAGTTGAAATATAGGGGATTAGAAGATTTATTTATAGAATCAACTTTTTCGATATAAACTCCAATTAAAAACCCCAATACAAAGAAGATTCCTAGAAGAATAAAGCTAAGCATTACAGTAGAAGTTAAGTAAAGGGTGAAAACAAACATTCCTAATCCGACAATACAACCCAAACTAAAAACTACAATGGCACCCACGTTTACTAGATTCATATCTTTTTTTGGAGGGACCTTGTCTATTACTTCATCGATAAGCGTCTTAACTTCATTTATTAATCTTAAGTCCTCATCTGCCATAGAATTCATAGAGAAGATATTAGTTTCTTTCTTTATAAATCTTTTGGTTTAAAATCATATATCCATTATATCTTAATAAATATAAATAATATATTATATATACAAATAACCCAAAATTTAATATTTTTTCATTAAATATTTTAATATTTTTTAAAGTTATTGATAAACATTAATTAACAGATAACTTTATATAGTTATAATCAATTATCTTTATCGTATATTCAATTAAAATTACTGCAAAGCAATATTATATGAAAATATTATTGATATCGGTATAATATGAAAATCTCTAAACAAAAAGATTTTGAGGATATTAATATATCTAAAGACGATTTTCCAAGAGAATTAATAGTTTTTGGTTTAGTTCCAGGAATAATTCATGAAATCAATAATTCTTTGGCTTCATCTATGGCAAGTTCAGAATTGTTACAGGGAGAAATATCTACTTTAAGAAAAAATACCAAAGAGAATAAGATTAATATTAAGTTAGTAAATCACATAGAAAAACTTTCAAAATTCAATAAAAAAAATAATCCAAAAATCCAAAATATTATAGATTTATTAATGAGAAAAGAGCTATCATTACTAAAAGAACAATACGAAAACAATACTATCGAAGATTCAAAATTTGTACATTTAGATAATCTACTAAGTTTGAACCTTAAAAGTGTGAAAAGAATTGATTTAATACTAAAAGCCTTTAGAAAACTTATTACATACGACGATGATATCAATTTAATTGATGTCAATGAAGTTCTAAAGAATAGTATATTAATTTTAAAGGACCAATTAAATGTTAAATATAACATATTAGAGGATTACTCTAAAATACCCTTAGTTAATTTCAGCTTTCATAAATTAAACTATAGCATTATCTGCATCGTATTGAGAATAATTGAACTGGTAGATACAGGAGAACTTCTTTTTAAAACCTTTGAATCTGAGGAGAATATTAATATACAGATTCAACTCAAAAATGAATCTATTTTGGAATATGGCATGGATTCAATAATTAAAGGGAATAAATCGAAAGTTGATTTACTTTTAGTCAATAAGGTTCTTGAGAATATAGGCGCAACTTTTGATATACTAACTAGTGAGGACACACTAGATTCTGAGTTAAAAAAAGAAATTGGAGAGGGAATAATATTTCATATCAAAATTAAAAAAGATCTTAAAGATAATTCTGTTATAAGAAATCAAATGATTCTTAATATTCAAACTCAAGAGAATATTTCTGTGCCTGAATTAATTCCCAAGAATATCGAATCAAATGGCAAATTTAAGAATATTTTAATTGTGGATGACGATCCTCAGACATTGTTAAGTTTGTTCTCATATATTAAGCACCATGATTTACATAATAAAGTTTTTATTGCTAAGAATGCCGAGACAGGAATCAAACAGTTTAAAGAAAGAGATTTCAGTTTGGTCATATGTGATTACAAGTTACCCAGAATGAACGGAGTCAATTTTCTTAGTCAGATAAAAAATGAATATCCAAATACAAAAAGAGTTCTTATTACGGGATTCCTAAATGATGAATTAAAAGAAGAAGCAATGAATAATGCTTCAGTAACTACTATTATTGAAAAACCTTGGACAAATGAAAATATAAGAAAATTAATGCAAGAATTGTTGGAACAAAAATAAAATAAAAATGAATATAACAAATATTATTTTTCTACTTCGACAATCGGTGCAGTAGGTGCATTTTTCTTTATACTATCGATTCCATTCATACAAGCTGGTTTTGAGTTATATCCCTCACTGACTGCAATAACTTGGCCGTTGCCTGCTTTTAACCTAAACCGGTATTTACCTGATTTATCTTTATATACTTCAAATTTTGACATAATTCCACCGTTTCCATTTTCTTTTTGATATTTAAAAATTTAACTATTAAAAATTAAAATTTAATAATATGCAGGAACTATTTCTGTTTTTCTACTTCCATTTTCATTGTAGGTTAGTTCCCATTGCGGAATCCAAACTAATGAAATCATTTTAATTTCTATATCTGATTTTTTAGGCTGGATTATGACTTCTTTGACATCACTAATTTCTTTTTCTCTTTTTTGTTTTATGATTTCTATTTGAGCTTTTAGTTCATTCTCCAATGATTCCATTTCTTTATTTATTGAAGTAATATCTCTTTCGGCCTTATCAATATCTGCAGAAATTGTTTTACTCTTTTGGTATTTGCTCATAGCTTTTGAAGCAGAACTTGTAGAACGTCTTCCCATAAACATACCAACTACTGATTCGCCTGCAGATAATAAGGCCTCTTGTTTCAGTGAGCTAGCAGATGATTGTTTTTTCGCAAGAGTGTCTTTAGTTTTTTCTAGTTTAACTCTAAGTTTGTCTATATCTTTAGCATATTTTTGTTCAATTTTATCAACTTCATCATCTCTGATCTCTCTTGCTAATTGATTTATTTTTAGAATAAACTCTGACTTAGATTCATTAGATTTTGAATAAATCTTTAGTAAAGGGCTGTGATATAACTTGAAATTGCTATTATAAAATAAGAAATCTGCAAAACTTTTCTTAAGCTCATTGAAATCTTTAGGATCATTTATACCACTTGGTATCTCCATGAATTTTGCTTTTTCTTCCGGAATATTTAGAAAATCAGATATTTTTATTTCTTCAGACTTTTCCCAGTTCATAAATTCTGAAGAGTATAAAATAAGATTTCGTTCTTGATCTTCTTTTAATTCTTTGGTCCTGTCCTGAAAATGAATTAATGCTTTTCCAATTACTCCGGGCGTATAAATAAGCGAAGATTCTCCAAATGAGATTTCTTTTTGATATCTGTTTCTTATTTCTTGCATAGCAAGAGCTGAGCTCTTGATTAAAGGTAAAAATACTTGCTGGATTTCACTAGAAACTGTAGGAGGAGCCCCAGTAAATTTTTCAGAAATTATTTCAGTAGGCATTACTTTTGGTACGGAAGAAACTTTAGTATATTGTAATTTATCTTTCATTATCAACTTTACTTCACTCTTAGTCATTGGCCCTCTTAAGTAACTCATAGCCCATCTAGTTTGGAATATAACTGGCGCTTTTGCATGAACGCTGTGAAGAATAAATACTCTTTTCCCCAGATTTGATATTAATTTATCAATCTGGGCTCTGTTTAAGGATTCACTCGATCTGGAACTGATAGTATCTAAACCTTCTAGTAACCTCATTTTATCTCTTTCTGTTTGCAGTCTACCTATAAACCATGTACCCGTATTTGTCAGTCCCTTGTAATCTAAATCTAATGGGTTCTGAGTCGCGAGTACAATTCCAACTCCAAATGCCCTAGCCTGTTTTAAGAGGGTGAGAAGCGGTTTTTTACTTGGAGGATTAGCAACTGGAGGGAAATAACCAAATATTTCGTCCATATAAACTAAAGTTCTAAGGCTATTTGTTCCGCTCTGTTTTCTCATCCAAGATATTATCTGATTGAATAAAAGAGTTACAAAGAACATTCTTTCAGAATCACTTAAGTGCGCAATATAAAATATTGAGTGTTTAGTCTTTCCATCTTTAGTTGTAAGAAATTTAGATATATCTAGAGGATCCCCTTCAAGCCAATTTTTGAAACTTGGCGATGCTATTAGGCTATTGAGTTTCATTGATAGATTCATTCTCTCTTTCTTAGGAAAAAAAGTATCAATTTCAAAAACACCTAATGTTCTGAAAGGAGGGTCTTGAATTGATAGGATAAGTTTTGCTATATCTAAGTTTTGATTTTTACTCCAGAAATATTCAAAAATATTTGATATCAGAATATGTTCTCGAGAGTTAATAGGATCGGCTTCGACTCCAATTAATCCCAATATCCCACTAACTGTGCCCTGTATTAGTTCTCTAATAAGTTCTGAATCTTCTTCCCAACTAACAGAAGGTGCATCAAAAGAATGTAATATTGAAACAGGAACTCCAGCTTCACTTCCCGGCGTGTATATTACAAAGTCAACACTATCTCGTAGCATTTTAATTCTATTTTCATCTTGCCCCCAGTCCGCCAAACCCTTTTTCCACGTCTCAGCTTGTTGTGCAGCATAATCTTCAACACTTAATCCTTTTCTATTTGCTTCATCCGGATCTACCCAAGGAGAAAAATTCTCTTTATTTAATTCTGGAAATGCTAGTAATAAGTTTGTTATATCTCCTTTTGGGTCAATTAAAATTGCAGGTATATTGTCAATTGCAGCTTCTTCTATCATGCCTATACAAAGGCCTGTTTTTCCACTACCGGTCATACCAATACATACAGCGTGAGTTGTAAGATCTCTTGAGTCGTACATTACTAGTTTATCTGTCAGTACATTGTTTTTCATGTCAAATTCTTTACCTAAATAGAAAGAACCTAATTTTTCAAAGTCCATTTAATTTACCCCCGTCATGATTATTAGTATGTTAATAGTTTCAACTTTATAGTTAATAAGTCTATACCAAAAAGATATATTTCTATAATCTAAGAGTATTACGTTGATGAAATATGTCAGGTTTAGATAGCAATCCCATGATAGAAGCTAATAAATACCTTAATTATGGCAACTATGAAAATGCAATTGAATTATATAAAAGAATAATAGAAGATTCTTTGAAAAATAAAAACAAAAAAGAGGCGGCAATGGCTTATCATAATATGGGCATAGCATATAATAAACAAAAAAAGTATTATATAGCAATTCAATGCTTTGAGAAAGCTCTTGAATATCATAAAAAGATTAATAATTATCGCGGGATATCTTGGGCATATTTTAGCATTGGCTTAATTTTTGGGCAGTTAAATAAATATGATGACATGATTGAATTTAATAAAAAGGCGATAGATTTTGCTAAAAAAGCAGAAGACAATGAGATTTTGTTAAAATCGTATAATGGCATTGGCCATTCATTTATTCAACTTAAAAAATATTCAGAGTCATTAAACTATTTAAACAATGCATTGGATTTTATTATAAATCCTGAAGGATATTACTATATTTCTGAAACTTATTATTTAAGGGGCATTTCTTTAGATAATATGGGCCTTAGAAATGAGGCAATAGAGTCTTTCACTCTAGCAATAGATTACGCTGCAAAATCAGGCAATGAACGAATCATTGCTCTTGCATTTTCAAAAATATCAGAATTTCAAGCCTAGTCTTTCATCTCAATAAAAAAATAGAGTGGAAATAGTTAATAATACTCTTATAAATTTAATATAAGATTAAATAGTTTCTTAAAAGTTAAAATATAAAGGCCGATATTATGAAAAGTATATAGTAATCAATCTTATAATCTATAATATTAGTGTCTTTTTGTCTAGAGGGATAAAATGAGAAGAATAGTTAAAGTTGATCATAAAAAATGCAATGGGTGTGGCGTATGTGCAGCTATGTGTCCATTAAAGATAATATTAATTAACTCTGGCAAGGCAATAATTGATGAAGATCTATGTGATGGACTTGGGGGATGTGTAAGAAAATGTCCTCAGCAAGCTATGGCATTGGTCCAGATTAAATAAGGATTTGACGTTTATGGTTTGTTTAAAAAATAACTTTTGCAACTGCGATTCTAAAAAAGAAACGGAGAAAATAGAAAGAATTTGTTGTTCAATGGCTACAGTTACCTACAAATGCCCTAAATGTGGAAAAAGAATAAAGAACATTGAGTACACTTTAGATGAAGAAATGTGATTATACTATTTTATTTTGATACTCTAACAACTTTTCCGTTGTTCAATCTTAATAATTCTGAAGTTTTTACTTTAACAAGAGAGCATTCCGATCCTCCCCCACCATACACTATCTCTTTTTCCATTACTTTTGGATCAATTAAAAAAATAGCTTCATATCCAAAAGGAGGGGTCCCGCCACAGGGATAACCAGTTTTCTTAATCATTTCTTCAGGTGTGGCCACTCTTGGTCTTTCAATGTTTAGATATTTTGAAACTCTGCTTGTGCTGGCCCGACTTTCACCTTTGACTATTGCAACAATCAAAGTATCTTCTGAACCTATCATACATATACTTTTGATAAAATTTGTTGGATCAACTTTAGCAGTTTGAGCTGCTTCTTCAACAGAATGACAAGATTTATCAAAGATTAATATTTCTGCATAACTATTATTTTTTTTCAAAAAAGAATTTAGTTTATCTTCATATGAATTCATAAACTATATTTTTGGATATATTTTAAATATTTTACACTTTATTTTAATTTGAATATTAAATCATATTCTTAGATATATTTTTATAAAGTGGGGAATGTAAAATATTTATAATTGGTGGCTGAGATTGAAAATTCTATTAATCACACAAAAAAAATCCGAAGTTCTAAGTAAACTAATTGAATCAAGGGAGATCGTAGGAATAATTGAACCAAGAGAAGATAATAGCCTTAGTTCCATAGTAGAAAAATCAATATTTAAAAATGTTAAAAGAGTTGCCAAAAAATATAATATTCCATATCTATTAATGAAAGATAAGAAACAAGAAATCCTTACATGGATTAAAGACAAAAATCCTGATTTGATAGTCGTATATTCTATGCCTTTTTTATTAAAAGAGGAAATTTTTTCTTATCCAAAATTGGGAACAATAAATTTACACACTGCGTTATTGCCTAAATATAGGGGGGCCGTCCCTATATTCTGGACATACTACCTTTTTGATAGAAATGCCGGGGTAACCGTTCATTATATTGATAAAGGTGAAGATACAGGGGACATAATTCTTCAAAAAGAAGTAAAAGTTGATCTTGGTGAAAGGTACTACGAGTTAAGGACAAAGTTTGAATCTACTGGGTCTTTAGCATTGTTAGAATCAATAAATAAAATAGAATCTGGACGTGTCAAAAGAATAAAACAACCAAAAGAGTCCCCAACTATGAGGGCTAAAAGAGTAAAAAAAGAAGAGTACTTCTCATTAATAGATTGGAATTGGGATTTAGAAAGGCTCTGGCACTTTTTCAGAGGCACTGAAAATTATCTAAAAAACTTTTTATTGAAGAATAAATCAATAGCCAGATTTATTAGAATTGAAATAGGTAAAATGGAAAAAAGTAAACATGATTTTATTATAGGAAATTTATACAAAGATCAAAATGGAAAGTTCATTGCTTGCAAAAATGGTAAAATATACTATAACTTGAAATTCTGGAATCCATATAAAAAATAATTAAGAATCCTGTCGCAATTTCGATAGATTAGGAGAGATAATAGTATTTTATTCTTTTTCTCCATTCTAACACGCATTTTTTAATTATCACCTGTTGAATAATCCCAAAGACCAACTTTATTTATCTTAGCTTTAGTCTGAGCCTCTATAAGTTTAAGATAAAGGTCAGATTTTTTTTCTGTGTATACTCTTGCATATCCATTCTCAACTAACTCTACATTAAAATTAATATTGTCTATGTAAACATAAGCTAAAGTTCTTCCAAAATCATCTTTTTGGCCTTGTACATTATCATAGGAAATATTTACCTCTTTTTTATACAATCTGTCATTTGTATATTCTAAAGCTTTGACTCCCCATTTTTTTAGATGGTCCTCTGGCAGTCCATACCATTTATCTTGATTATTATTAGAATAAGGTTCAGGTGTGTCTATACCAACTAATCTAATTCTTTCCGTTTTCCCTTCTTTAATTATATCAATGGTATCTCCATCTATTACTTTTATGACCATTACCGCTTCCGATTGATTAGATGAATATTTTGATTTTATAGTTTCGAGACAACAAGTTGAAATAAAAAGTATTAAAAGAATGCCAATTATCTTTTTCATATTTTTTCTTTGACTACTTTATATAAAAAATTATCATAAAAATATTATAATCTTCCGTAACATTAGGCCGTTACAAAGTAGCAGTTAGATTTTCTAAATATTAACATCGTTTTCTTTCGAAGAGTACCTTTTTGGAATAGACTCTATTAAATACCTTAAAAAATTAAATAAAAGTAAGATAATATTTTAATTTAGAAGACTATTAGATTACCTTGGAGTGTTATGGGCATTTTCTTTTATGAAGAAACTAGCGATACATGCGATAATTGAAGAAATTAATAGTACTAAAAATGCATTTTGGTATCCAATTACAGTGTAGGATTCACCTATTTTTCCATATATTTCTAGAATATAACCCATAAGTGGTTGATACAATGCCCCCATTAAAAAAGGGAAAAAGTTTGCCACTCCTACAGAAGTTCCAGCAATTTCGATTGGAAAGAGATCCTTTATTAGAGCATAGCCAATTGCAATGCTACCTACTGAGAATATTCCAATTCCTAAACAAATTAGGTATAATCCTACTGTTGGTATACTTGATACCCAAAAATAAAGGAATACCATTATTACTAACAATATAACACTTGATACATTTACTACAATTTTTCTTTTTTTGATAATTCTATCAGATAATAATCCCATCAACGGGCTTCCAATAATCATGCCCACAGCTATCATCGATAATACCCTACTAGCTTCAACTTTTGTCATTTGGTATATTTGCATTAGATAGGGTCCACCCCAAAGACCCCCAAAAGCTAAGTATATAGCCATAGTACAGAACATCCAGATTGATGTGGGCCAGTAGTATTTTAGACTCAATACTTTTATAATGCTTTTTAAAATCGGAACCTTAGGCTTATTTGATTTACTTTCTTCAACAACTGCTGGCATTCCAAGTAGTGGCATGTCAGGATCCTTTGGCGGCATATCTTCAATAATTGCAGGCATCCCCATTTCTTTTGGAGAGTTTCTTACAAAAAACCAAACAAGTAATGCTAGAGCTAATGTTATTACACTTGTAAGAATAAATGGCATTCTCCAACCAACAGCATTTGATAATAGGGCAAGTGGTATTGTTGATACTAAAAGACCTATACCCCCTATGGCTATTAAGAATCCAGTCATGGTTGCAAATTCTTCACCTTTATACCATTGAGATAATATTTTAAGAGCACAAACGTATAAAGTTGAAACTCCAAGCCCTACAAGCACCCTTCCGAAGATAGCAGTAGATATGGTTGATGACAAACCCAGTATAACTGAGCCAATTGATGCTATTAAAAAGAATAAAGTAATTGTTTTTCTAGGGCCCCAAGAATCTGATAAAATTCCTGTTGGAAGTTGCATTAGAGCATAAGGGTAAAAGTATCCAGAGGCCAATAATCCTATCAGAACAGCTCCAGCTTTTAGGTCAGACATCATATCTATTGCAACAACTGCAGGCGCAACCCTATGAAAGAAGGCCAAAAGATAGCAGAAGCCTAAGATCAAAAAAATAAGTAATCTGTAGGTCTTGAAGTCATTTTTTTTTGAATTTGTCATTAAATCACGTATTTAGATAAGTTTATTGAGTTAATTATAAAATTATCTATCCTTAATAATACTAATATATCAAATCAAATCAAGTTCTATTTCTTCAAACTCTCCAAGGTCTTTATTTTTTTTAACTCTGTCCCATTGAAAATATCTTCCATTCATAGCTATGTATATTCCATAAGGCAAAGTTTGAACAAATGCAAGGGCACTGCCCAAATTAAACAATCCATCAGAACTACCAAATTTGTATGGGATCATTGCACCGGTTAATACTATAGTTTTTTTATTAATATTGCCCGCAAGAAGTTTTGCAGTTTCTATCATGGTATCTGTGCCATGTGTTATTAGTATTTTGTCCTCTTTTGCATTTTTACAGTTTTCAAGAATAATCTTTCTGTCATCTTCAGTCATATCTAGACTATCGATCATCATTAGAGTTCTTATTTCTAATGAAACTCTGCATCTGCCCATGTTTAGCATCTCATGTAAATGTGTATCTTTAAAAAATAGCTCTCCTTTGATTTCATTATACTCTTTATCAAAAGTTCCACCTGTGACAAATATCTTAACTTTCATATTATTTTATTTGATGTTAAACTTAATAAATATGGTTAACGCATGCTTATATTGAGTATCTTAATTAGAGAAAAGGTGGAAGAATGTCAGAAAATGAGAAAATATTTGTCATCCACAAACATGATGCCACTCGTCTGCACTACGATTTTAGATTAGAGATAGATGGCACATTAAAGTCTTGGGCTATTCCAAAGATACCTCCAACTGAGAAAGGCGTAAAACGACTTGCTGTATTTACTGAAGATCATCCTTTAGGTTATGCTGCTTTTGAAGGTACTATACCAGAGGGACAATATGGGGCAGGAAAAGTAGAAATATGGGACAAAGGAACATTTTTACTAATTGAAAATGAGAATGACAAGATAGTCGTAAATTTAAATGGCAATAGGCTTAAGGGGAGATACTGCCTTATTAAATTAAAAGATCAAGAAAAAAATTGGTTATTTTTTAAATGTGGATAATAAAAAATAGAGAATAAATACTATATATATGCCAATAGTCCCATTAATCCATGTATCAATGCAATCACAATTGAAACAATTGCAATAGCTCTGTGAGTTTTAAAATGACTTTTTATTTTTCCTTTAAATATTGTAGATATTGAAACGGCAATTAAAAAAAGGATTATGGCCAATATGCCTAAATAGATTATAAAAGGATATCCAAAAATTGGGTAATAAGATATTTGATTAAACATAGTTTTACCTCATTACTAACTTTTTTAATTATTTATAAATTTTTTCAAAAGTACTGTTTAATACGTTGATTGCCGAATCATCTGTTGTCCATAACTTTTTAAATTGATTCCAAGTTCTAGATAGTCTAGATGGATTCATTAAGGTTTCAATAATATTGTAGATTATTGCTTATCAATATGAAAACATCAAAAAATGAGGAGTTTATATGGGCGGATCATCTCTAAGTTGTTTTACCAAAAGTGGGTTTTTAATTCCCTTTGGCATATGGGTAGGGTCTCTAGCATTTGTAGCGGCACTAAGAATTATTTACGGATTCTAATATTATAAATACTTTTCTTAACATTACAAATCAATTAGAGGTTGTCTTATAGCAGATTCTATTAATTCTAAAGTTCCTTTCCTATAACAAAGGTCTAGATTTAAACAAGAAGCAAAATCTTCACATTTACTCTTATATTCTGAATTTTTTTCAATGCCTAGTTCTAGCGCAAGAAGCCTTTTGTATTTGGTATGGTCAAAAATTAACTTTAGATTTTCTAAACCATCAAGTTTTTTTATGCCTAATCTCTTTGCAAGTTGCTCCATATGTTCAGGTCCTAAAATCTCAGCCCTTTCTTTAGCTATCTTATCCCAGTGTCTTGACCAACCTATTGTCATAAACCAAGTTCCACCCTCTTTATAAAGTTCTTTTGCGTACTCCTCTCTAGATCCCAATAAGGCACATATGCAATCATCAACAATCTCTTTCTTTTCATCTAAAAGTATGGATATGGGAACTTTTATTCTATTCTCTTTTAGAAGATTTTGGATATCTGAAAGAGAATTACCGCATAGGCCATATAACAGTAAAAGTTTATCAACGTGTTTTTCTATCTCTTTTGAAGCATTAATAAGTTGGGTTTTGATTTCTTGCGGGCTAGTATGTAAATAAAATGGTAGAATATATATAAGAATCTCTAGAGGGGACTCTCTTTTTAAAAAACGTGGAGAACATAATTCTCTTGCTATTTTTATTTTCTCATGATTAAATTTTTTTTCGAGAATATGTTGAAAGTATTTTGAGGATTCATTGTTGACAATTATTATTTTGTCAAAAATATCCTCCTTCCCTAGCAAATAAAGTATTTCCTCTTCAAAGACTTCACAGAGAATAACCCCTAGACGCTTCATAAAAAAACATTTGAGTTTGCCTTAATAAGTTTTGTTTACTTTATACCTGTAATCATAACCCAATTATGATTAAACTTAATCATTGATTTTTTGACGTCTAAATCTATTCCTGCATTGATTCCTGAAATTGCAAGAACTTTCATTATTATGCCCAAAGAATAAGCGTTTTCATTCTGCGAAGTTATATTTATCCATTCATCAAAATACCTTTGTTTTACCCATGCATCTTGTGAGATTATAGTAAATCCTGAATTTTTAGTAAGGGATAATAATTCACTCTTTGGCAACATCTTAACATGGGAAGGATCCCGTATTTTCTCAAGGGCATTATGTATTTCGGCTTCACTCTTTTTTTCTGAGGAGATTATATCTACAATAATCGCCTTTCCACCAACTTTTAATATCCTGTGCATTTCTGACAATACCTTTTCAACATTTATAAAATGATGAAAAGTTAGTCTAGTCACTATTCTATCAAGTGAATTATCGTTAAAGGGAAGGCATTCAGCATCGCCTATCAAGAAAACTGCATTTTTGCTAGTACTGCATCTTACTTTTGCCTTAATAGTCATCTCTGGGGTTATGTCAAAACCTATTACCATCTTAGAAAAAGGCGCAATACACGAAGTTAAAATACCCGGGCCGCATCCTAGGTCAAGAACAGTCATTTGATTTTCTAACTCTAAAGCGTTTTTTATTTTTTCTGTTATCTCAGCATCCGTGAAGATGTTGGAGGATTCTAAAGTTGAAGACTGTTTAGCGAATTCTTCTTTAATTATCTTCTTGTGAGATTCATCTGTCATAATATCCACGATTACTGACTTTTTAATTAAATATCACTACGCTTTTAAATAAATTGTTATTAGATTTCTTAGGTGATGATATGGAAGATATTGTTATTGTTGAAACTTCACTTGGAGACTTTGAAATTGAATTAGATGAAAAAAATGCACCCTTAACGGTAGAAAATTTCTTAGCTTATGTAAAAGATGGATTTTATGATGGTCTTATTTTTCACAGGGTCATAGATGGATTCATGATTCAGGGCGGTGGCCTAGATCACGATATGAAAGAGAAATTGACCAATGCCCCTATAAAAAATGAAGCTACTAACGGACTTAAGAATAGCAAATATACAATTGCAATGGCAAGAACAAGTATTGTTGATAGTGCAACTTCCCAATTTTTTATTAATGTAGCAGATAATTCTTTCTTAGACCATGTTGACAAAACTCCACAAGGATTTGGCTATGCTGTTTTTGGCAAGGTAGTAAAAGGAACAGAAGTAATTGATAAAATCAAAGAAGTTCCTACAACATCAAAGAGAACTTTCGATGGTTATGTACACAATGATGTTCCTAAGGAAGTTGTTTTAATCAAAAAAATGTATATCAAAAATTAATTCTTTTGTTTTCTTTTTACTTTTAGAAAATAAGCACGTTTTAATTTAGTCTTTTTATTACTTAATTTTTTAATATGCACTTTTGAGCTCGGTTCTTCGTCAACTAGATTTGCAACTCTTATTTCGTCACCCTCTGATTTGTAAGCTAGAGATAAGTGGCCATATCTATCATTTTTTTCTTTTGTATGGATTATTGCAACATTCTGTGTTTTGCCAGAGGGTTTGTCTTCTTCAAGCCATTTTTTAATTTCTTTGGGCTTGGGCTCAGTCTTGACTTTTAACTCTTTTACTTTAGGGTCTTCTTTCAAGGCTTTTCGGTATTTCAGAAAATCCGAAACTCCTTCTTTCTTTGTTATTTTAAGTTTTCTAGGATTAACCTTCTTTTTAGTTCCGGTGATTTTGTGCAAATTGTGCAGTGCCTGAACTCCACAGTCCCAATCCTCTTCGTTATTGTTCCACTTTATTCTCTTTCTCGATTTAATATTGGACACTATATCAATTAATAGAAGATTTTTAGATATTTAAGAGTATTCAATAAACATATTATTCCTAAAAGTCAGAGTAATTGAAACTGAACATATTATGAATGAAATTACTCCCAAGTAAAATTTATACTAAAAACGCAATTAATAGTATTTAAAATAAAGAAAATAAAAAATTAATCTAATTTTATAGTTCCGCTACCTCTTGTAGTATGTGGGGATTCAAGAGAATCAGAAGAGCCTAGGCCCCATATTATGTTAATATTTTGAGCTTTAGCAAATGACTTATCATACTTGTCTCCTGTACTGAGTTTTCTTTTGAATTCTATTATCGTAAATCCGCCGGCTTCGCTGCCTCCAGCTTCAATTAGATCATTAGTTCCTCCAAGGTCTTGGTCAGGTGGATGAGGTCCAAATGCACCTGTTGAATATATATCTAAAACAGTTGGTGTCCCACTCCTTACCCATCCAAATACCATATCTGAATCTTGCATAGCAAAGGTAGGTTCAAATCCTATTGAAACCCAGCCTGAAGACTGTCCTTTTAATCCCATATAGAGATAATCATCATCGTTTGACCAGTATACAGTAAATCTTCCGTTTCCAAATTCATTACTGTTTTTGTACTCATTTTGAGTTATAATGCCATCTGCTTTCCATACAATAGTTTGTGTATCAGTTTTAGGCACTTCAACTGGTTTTTCTTCTGGCGTCGGTGTTGTTTTGGGCTCCTCTATAGGTTTAGAATCTTGAGCAGGCGGTGTCTGTGTTTCTGTAGCACATCCAGAAAAAAACAATATAGCAATTAATACTATTCCAAACAGAGCTATTCTTTTCATAAATATCCTTCCATAAAGTCTCTTAACTTAAAAGTTTTAAATCTATAAAAATATTATTATTTTAATAAATAATATATTCTTAAGAAGTAATAATAAAAGAAATGCACAGTTTGTCGCTTCACTAGATTATGTGAAGACCCTAGTTTGTTTCGACGTCTCGAAACAATCTAAATCCAAGGAGACAAAAGAAATAAGCATGAAGCATGCCTTTTCTTTCCTTCAAACGCAGTGTTTGATTAAGGATTTGACCATGACTAGAGCGTATCTCAAAAGATTACAAGGCTTTTATAACAAGATTTTTGAGGTCTTGATATAAAAAAGCAAAGCAATCATGAGAGAGTTACTTCAGCATTATTCCAGTGAAGTTTCGACCTGTGCAATATTAGATAAGATCCTTAGATTATTTAAAACTTTCCGTTATAAAATATTAAAATATTCAAAAAATAGTTTTGTATTATTCACATTATTTAATTTTTAACATGAATTGTTTGTTAATAGTATATACTAATTTTAAATCAATACTTAGAAAAAATGAATTAATGTTAGTCATTCTATTTGGATTTGGTTAAAAGTATATATATCTATATATGTCTAATTAGTTAAATTGTCACAAATTAAATATATTTTTAAATTAATACTTCCCATTATAATAGAGAATATGAGAGATTTTAAAGTTGAGAAGGATATTGAAAGCATACTTCTCCCAAGTGAGGAAGTATTGTATGCTGCACAACAATCAAGAGTTAAGAAAGGTGGTTCCTTTACAACTCCGGCCAAGATATATGTGACAAACTATCGTATTATTTTTAGAGATCCTACCATATTGGGCCTAAAAAAATTAATTAATGATTATCATTTCAAAGATATTTCAAACGTTAGAATGAAAAAAGGAGTTCTCTCAACTGAAGTCTATCTAAATAGCAGATTTGAATCTGATGAAGTCATTATTTCCGGACTCTCCCATGAAGATGCTGAAATTGTTGTTAGGCTTATAAGAAATGGAATATATGGGAATTTTAATCCAAAAGAAGAATACGATTCAAATATTGATTTAAAATACGATGAAAGCACAAACGATTATATGGATATAAAAGAAAAAGAGAATAAAACTGCTGAAACAATTTCTAATCTGGAACGACTAAATGAATTAAAAAAATCTAATGTGATAACACTAGAAGAATTTAATATCCTGAAAAAAAGAATAATCGAAGAAAACGAAAGCCAACTTAGAATAGATTCAAATGAAGACGAAGAAAAGAAAGAGGAAGAGCCAAAATATTGTAAAGATTGTGGAGGCATTCTAGATTTTACAAAGGAAGGAGAGTACAAAGGAGATTACGTTAAGTTTTACAAGTGCAGTTTTTGTAATAAAACTTATGCAAAGAGATACGAGTAGGTAGTGTAATGAACCCCAACTATAATTGCGATGTCCATGAAATCCCCATGGAGGAATTAGAAAAGAAACAAATTTCGAGAAATCTAATACTTAGAACTTTTAGATGTCCATTATGCAAGAGGGAAAAAAAGTTTATCGAATATGGATTGACATAGGGGGATAAATCTTTAACTGTTTCCGTCTAGAATATGGACAATTGTTTCTAGCGCCATCTGTGTCTTAATCGATATATTCTCTCTAGAAAGACCTAATTTGGAAAGTCTTTTTACTACCTCTGCCATCGGTTCTGCCACCTCTATGATAAACTTATCAGGATCGTAAACTCTAAAAACTCTTTGGCCCCATGCCTCTTCTTTTATAGGGTGAATAATTTCAACTTTTGAGGAAAGTATCTTTTCCCAAATTGATTGAATATCCAATGTTTCAAAATAAAGTTCAACGTTGTTGTATCTTTTTTCTTCTTGATCAATTAATTTGTTTTGGAAGATTATTTCTTTTGCACGGTTCTTTTCCCATATTGAAAAAGCTTCTTTAAATACAATATTCTGGCCAAAATCCATTTCAACTTCCAGAGAGAATAAATTTTGGTAAAATTTTTTTGAGATTTGTATGTCCTCTACAAAAATCACAGGCATTGAAAATTTAGTTTCTTTCACATATTCCCTTAACAAATGATCTATTTAGCCTTTCTCATTAGGTAAGATATATAAAATACAATTTCCAATATAGTAAGATGGAAAATGAATTTAGAAGAATTATAACGCCCGTTGACGGTTCAGAACCGTCAAAGAGGTCTGCAAAGAAAGCAATATATTTAGCAAGCAAAACGAATCTCGAGTTAATTGCACTGTATGTAGTACATGTACCAATAAGCGCTTATGTTGGCCCACCATATTCTCCTGTGATTTATACCGATGATACTGAGATAAAAGAGATTAGAAAAAAAATGAAAAAAGAAGGGGTCCTTTTACTGGACGAAATAGAGAAAATGGCATCTAAATACGGATTAAAGATTACTAAAAAAATAAAAGAAGGGGCGCCTGATGAGGAAATTATCAAGTTATCGAAAAAGAATGATTTAATCGTGATGGGGGCAAAAGGTATTTCTGCGATAGATAGGATTTTCTTAGGCAGTGTTTCAGAGAAGGTACTGCACAATGCAACTTCATCAGTTATGATAGTGAGATAAAATGTTTCAAACCTAACATTATCTAAATATATTGTTAAAAAAGAAACGATATATTTTTAAAACAGTGGCCTTACTCAAAATCAACTGCGCAAAAGATTTATCACCTTTTCCTAATATTTTGTGCAGGTCATGTGGGGGTTGTACTCCCCACATGAGTAATACAATTAAAATTTTAAATTGATTTCTTCTAGTATTATTTATGAAGAGTTATAAAAAAGAACTCTGGTTTAATACTAAAAGTAAAGTTGAATTTGTTAATATAACTTCCTTAGTAGAAGATGCTATGATTGAGAGCAAAATAAAAGAAGGGTTGTGTCTTGTAAATTCTATGCACATAACTGCAAGTGTTTTCATAAATGACGCAGAGTCAGGACTACACCAGGATTTCAAAGACTGGCTAGAAAGAAATATACCCCACAACCCTGACCTTTACAGGCACAATAGAACCGGTGAAACAAATGGTGATGCTCACATTAAAAGGCAGTTTATGGGCAGAGAAGTTGTAATAGCTATTACAAATGGAAAACTTGACTTTGGGCCTTGGGAAGAAATATACTATGGGGAATTTGATGGCCAAAGAAAAAAAAGAGTGCTTGTAAAAATAATTGGAGAATAAGTAATTAATACCTCTTTTTTATAAAATACTTTATGCCTATACTAATCGCTATCAATAATGCAATAATATCATCAATCCAACCAACTATTGGAATGAAATCTGGTATTAAATCAATTGGGCTTATAACATAAATCAAACTTAAAATAAAAAATACTATTGCAGCTATTGATTTTGGCTCTTTTAATAGGGATCTACCTTCGTTTTCCATACAAAATTTAGTTAATTAATTTATTTATAAGAATATCTTTTGCTATCTTTTTTATAAAACTTATTTATCAAAAGAATTAAAAAGGATTAAATAAATTCAAAGTTGGGGACTAAAAATGCCATTACTGCCAACCGGTGAAACAGAAAAGAAAATTCCTAAATCAACTCCTAAATCTAAAGATTCTGAAGAATATATGAAACTACCAAGATTACTGCCTCCAAAAGATTTTGAAGAAACTAACCCAGAGGATGAAAGGCTTCATAGAATAAAAATAATTTTAGTTTTAATAATATTTATAGTATTCATTATTTTTTTGCACATTAATAGGGTCAGCACCTGATTTTTAGGTTTTAATTCAACTCTTAGAGAATATAAGTACAGTTTTACCGTTTCCATCAAGTAGGGTAAGTTTGTTTCCTTCAACTTTATAAGATTTAACTGATTCTAGTCTCTTAAAATATGTTTGTTCCTGCTCCATTACCCCCACATTACTACAGTTCATCTTTGTTGCTCCAATCAATCCAAAAGACATAGATTGTCCTTCAACAGTATATTTAGCAAAAAAGCTGTTGCATCCAGACATTCCAGATATCCTCTCATCTTCAAATTCAAGGGTCATCTTAGTATTTGCAATTGGACTTACTAGATTGTTTAAATTACTCAAATAGGTATCCAATTTCCATGAAGTGCCTTCAAAATTTATTGTTTCAATTTTTGGCGGCGCCTTATTAGCACATCCAACCGCCATAGCCAGTATTAACAACATTGAAATAATTAAAAATACTTTATGTTTCATAAGATCATTTCCCGACATATTATTGTCAACAATTATTATATTTTTACATATATATTATTATCTATATACCTTTGAATTTGTATTTTTTTATTTGTTATAGTTATCTATTTAAGGGGATAATCCAACAGAAACTGTATCATGAACAGTAAAGAAGACTACAATAAATTACTTCTCTATATATACAGGGAATTAATTAATAATAAAAAAGATGGGATTGGACCAAAGAATGTTGTTGAAGAGTTTAAGGACTGGGGTCCTGAAAGAATTAACAATGCTTACGTGCATTTAAGAGACAATCATTTCTTAAAATCAATATCCTTACCCTCAAACTATAATGGTGTTTTTGATTTTTGGATTCAAGGCCTTTATCCTTATGCAATTAAATTAGTTGAAGATGAATTAGAGAGTAAAAAGCAGGACGATATAAAGAGCATATTTAAGGAAAATCCATGGGAGCCTATAAAACTGATAAAAAAAGATGAAAATAAAACTTTGTTTTTAGAAGCATCAATAGGAAAAGATGTAATATTTATAGCTGATACCACCATAATTGTTAACAAGGGAAATGTTATTGAAAGGAATCTAGAAAATGGGGCTACCGAGAGATATATAGTTTTGGATAAAGGGCTAGTAAAAGAGAAAGAAGGCACGCCTAGCCATTATAGGATAAAAGTAAAAAAAGAGTAAGAGATTTTTTGATAGTGATTCATACTTTATTTGGAAGTATTTCTTTCACTCTTCCAACTTCTCCAGTCGTAAGGCGAACTTTTATTCCATGGGGATGAGTTTGAGAATTAGTTAGTATGTCTTTTACTATACCACTTGTCAATTTTCCTGAGCGTTGATCTTGTTTTAATACAATTGATACATGCATTCCTCGTTTAATGGTATTTCTGTTATTCCCGTTCATAATTAGCCCCAGTTTTATCTTTATCTAATTTTGAGATTTAATATATCCAAAATGTAAGTGTCCTTCTTATAAGGCTAATCTAGGATAATCAATTAATAATAAATATCCAAAATCCTAATATTGTATTGATTTTATGGATTTCATAAAAGAGTTCTCTGAAAATGACAGACTTGCAAAGCAGCTAGGTATAGAATTAGTTGAAGTATCAGATGGGCGTGCAAGGGTAAAAATGGATATCAAAGACATTCACCTTAATTCAGTCAATACTGTTCATGGTGGTGCAATATTCACCTTGGCTGATTTTGCCTTTGCAATTGCAGCAAATAGCCACGGTAGCATTGCCGTAGCCTTAAATGTTAATATTTCTTTTTTAAAAGCAGTATCTGAAGGCACTTTGTTTGCTGACGCAGAAGAAGTATCAATTAATCCAAAAATTGCAACTTATAACATTCGCGTGTTTAATGAGAAAAATGAGTTGATAGCAACATTTCAGGGCATGGCGTACAGAAAAGAAAAAAGTTTGAGATAGATTTCTGGATAATTAACTTTTTAATTACAAATCTTCCATGTATAATGGGTGATATTATACCTCTTGTAGAAATATATTTGTGGAAAGAATTTACAGATGAAAAGAAAAATGAAAAATTGATTAAAGAAGTATCAAAATGCGTAAGTGAGATCACCGGTGCACCCCTTGATGCAGTCGAGATATTGGTTACTGAAATACCAAAGGCTAACTGGGGAAAGGGTGGTATACCGGCGTCAAAATGGAATAAATAAGACAATATCAAGATTATTATCCAACGGTGCACGATATGTTAATAGATGTTTCTCTAAAATTAAAAGAAGGCATGATTTTTCGAAAAGGCTCCCCTCAACTTTCCATTAATAATCTTAAATGCTATCACGAGACGGAAGGATACTATTACACTTCAATTATAAACACACCTTCACACATAGGCACCCATATAGATATTATTAGTAAAGATAATTTAATAGAGTTAGATAGGTTTATCGGTAGAGGCATTCTAATTGATGTTTCTAAGATTAAAGAAAGTACTATTTCAATAGATCATATTAGTAATAAACTTTCAGTGAAAAGAAATGACTTTGTTTTTTTCAAAACAAATTGGAGTAAATACTTAGGGAAAGAGGAATATTTTGATCATCCTGAGATATCCTTTGAAGTTCTTGAATGGATTACAAAAAAGAAGGTAAATATGGTGGGGATAGATGCACTAGGATTAGGTAAGGGAAAGAATCACGGGGCGTATGATAAGTACTTATCAAACAACGGGATATATATCATTGAGAACCTTATTAACTTAGAAGTAATCAAAAAAGAAACTTTTAGAGTGTACTGTTTTCCATTAAGCATTGAAGATTTAGAGGCAATACCTTGTAGGGTTATTGTTGAAGTTTGAATGCTAGAATATTTATTTAATTTCAATTAAATTATAATCTTTTTTTCCTAAACCTATTGTTTCACAGTAATCAAGAATGTACCTGCCTCTCCTAAAAACAGTCCTATCTTCCCTTTGAGATAGTTTATCAAGACACGCCATATCAATTGCTACAGGATCTGTTGATGCAAATATCCCTAAATCCCTTACAAAGGGCTTCATGTTATGCCCCTCACAGTCACAATTCTTAGTTATGTTCAGGGCAAATGAGATGTATATCATCTGTTTGTCTTTTTGAGCGGCATATGCGTACTCTGCCATTCTTTCGTAGAATTTTTTAGATATTGTTCCAATCCAATTAATTTTAATTGTTCCATGGGGGCAAACTGATATACATGCCGCACAACCTATGCATTTTTTCCTATCAATTCTAGGAATCAAACCGATATTTATGGCATCAGTAGGACATTTTTTTGTACAAGTTTTACATTTTTTGCATTGAAGAAAATTAAGTATCGGTATAGTATTTGAGTGCTGTTCAAGTTTTCCGCCTCTCGCAGCACATCCCATGCCAAGCTGCTTTATAGCCCCTCCAAAACCAGCACCTATATGTCCTTTGAAATGGGATAAAACTATCATTTGTTTTTGCTTTGAAATCTCTTTAGCTATTTTGCATTTGTTAAGGTTCTTAAGTCCCACCTCAACTTCTTCGTAGTCCTCTCCCCTCTCCCCATCTGCTATAACTATTGGTATCTGTTTGAATCCATGCTTTAATGCTAGTTTGATGTGGTTTTTCTTGTTAGTTCTTTGTCCTCTATACAAAACATTTGTTTCTATAAAGAACGGCTCATTTTTATTTTCTTTTAAGTAATTTATTATTCCTTCGTAGTTTTCAGATTTGATAAAAGTAAGGTTTCCCTTTTCTCCAAAGTGAACTTTTAGCGGAATTTTTTTTTCGAGAGTAATGCCTTCATCTATGATAATTCTCTTCAGTAATTCTTTTGCAGCATTGCTAATTTTTTGAGTATCAGAATATGATGAAATTGGAATAAAGTAAACATTTGTCAAAGAAGTCACCCATTATGAATTGAAATCAATAAATCTATCTGTTTTTAATCTTTTCTGTGTCGAGATTCTAAAAGGAATAATTGTCAGACATAAAAAATAGGATGCAAATTAGCTTTTACTCTAAAGTTATGATGCCAACTGGACAAGAATCAACAGCTGCTTGTACACAATCTATCAAACTTTCATCTATTTCTCCTTCAGAATCATTTTTTCCCATGTATTCCTTAGTTATTTTAGAATTTTCTCCAGGATCTACAATAAAAACTTCAGGACAAGTTTCACTACAATTTCCGCAAAGGATACATTCTTCCTGTTTTATATGAACTTTCATTATAACCACAAAATATAGATGGGATTAGCTTTTATAAAATTTACAGTTTTATTAAACTCTGATACTAATAAATATAAAGTTAATATGGCACAATATACAATAGGCGATGCAATGAAAATCGGTTTTATTGGAATTGGTGTGATGGGAAAGCCAATGGCCACAAATATATTAAAATCCGGATATGAGCTTATCTGTTATAATCGTACAAAAGAAAAGTTATCCGCTCTAAAGGACAAAGGAGCTTTAATTGCAGATTCAGTTGATGATGTAATTCAATGGGCAGATACAATAATTTTCATGTTGACAACTCCTGAAATAATCGAGTCTACATTGATAAAAAATATAAAAGATCTAAATATTTATCAAGGCAAAACAATTATCAACATGGGAACAATATCACCATCTTTTTCAACTAAATTAAAAGAACAATTAGAGAAATTCAATGCAAAATATGTCGACGCCCCTGTTTCAGGATCCAAAAAACCGGCAGAGGATGGAAATTTAATTATCATGACAAGCGGGGATCACAAAATTATTGATGGCCTTAATCCATTATTCAAGACTATGGGCAACAAGATAACATACTGTGGTGAAATCCCCAAAGCTTCAATGATCAAATTATCTGTTAATCTTTTGATACTACATATGATGGAAGGATTTTCTGAAATGGTTAATTTTGCAAAGAAAGGAGGAATTGATCTAAGTTTTTTATTTGAAATAGTTCTTTCAGGCCAAGTATCAAACGATCTCTATAAGATGAAACATAAGAACTTCATCAGAGAAGAGTTCCCAGTTCAGGGCTCAGTTAAAAATGGCATAAAAGACCTTAAATTGATAACAAAAACAGCTAAGGAGATTGGGGCGTATATTCCGCTAACTGATCTAAACCTTGAGATGTACCTAAAAGCCAAAGACTTTGGTTATGATGAAGAAGATTTCTCTGTGGTAATCAAGGTATTAGAATTAGAAAATTATTAAAAAAATAAATATTTATTTAAGGAAATTCATCTTCGGATTTTTTAGAATGGTAGGCTAGAAGAAGACCTAGTATAACTAGAACAAACCCCACGGCAAAAAGCCCATCCTGTTCTAAAGGTAAGAAATCCAAAGATATTTTAATTATGCTTGAAACAAGTAGGATAAATCCAAAGATAGCTATCAACGCACCTAAAATCTGACTGCTTGTTATTTCCATGTTTTTAAAATATTTGATTCATTTATATAACTTGTTATTTGCATATTTATTGTATACCTTTTATATAAAAGAATTATATATAAGAAAGTCCATATTAAAAATGAATCATTATGGAACTTGAAAATAGCCATCTTATAAGGCCTAGATCAAGGCTCAAGAAAGGAGAAGGTATGGTACTCGGAATTATTTTTGGCCTTCTCATTGGGATTATAATCGGCAGTCTACTCAATCATTTTGTTTTCATTGCAATAGGTCTTGCAGTTGGCCATTATACCGGCCTTATAATAGAAGTTCTAGCATGCGACTCTACATCAAAAGAGGTATCGTCTTATAGAAAATACTCATTTATAGTCACTATCGTTGCAATAGCAAGTATAATATACATAGCTTTAGTAAATTAAGTTCTATTCTTTTTATGACATCTTACAATAGACATATATAACCAATATTTTAAGAATTTATATGCGCATTAACAAATATCTAGGCAACTTAGGACTATTTTTAATTACAAAAAATCCTTTGACAATACACATTATAAAACAATTGACTTCCAAGTGTGAATCTTGTAATTCTTCTGTTTTAGAGCAGTTGATGGGAAACCCAAAAACAGGAAACGATGTAAAATTATGTGACCGATGTAATGCTACATATAAATTTTACAAACCTTTTTTTAATTTCATTATCAAGAAAAATAGTGGATCTGGTCTAGATTTCTTTATATCATTTTCTAAGCTCAATGATAACTATTCTGTCCCTTCTTATTCTAAGGGCCTTAATTCTATCCTAAGAGGAATTATGGAATATGGATTAAGAAAGCCAATGGTTTCAGGCTCCCCTTTGTCTGCAGTTCTTGAAATTTCTAAAAAATGTAATCTCGATTGCAGTTATTGTTATATAAACAAGGTAGGGGGGCACGACGAATTAACAACTGAACAATGGCTAACAATTATAGACAAACTAGACGAAGCCGGTGTTTCAGCCATATCTTTCTCTGGAGGAGAGCCCTTGGTAAGGAAAGATCTTTTTACGCTAATAGATTATGCAAATAATAAGGGCTTGAGTACGTCTCTTGGTACAAATGGGACAATGATTGGACAAAAGAATGCAAAAAAACTCTATGACGTAGGACTTAAGTATGTAGAGATAAGTCTCTTTAGTTCAAATGAGGAGAAAAATGATTTACATAGAGAAAAGGGTTCATTTATGAAAGCTATCGAGGCGGCAAAATATTGCAAAGAAGTAGGATTGTCTGTAGGTCTGGCTATTACAATGACTAACCTTGTAAAAGATGAAGTTGAAGATTTTTTAGAGCTTGCCAAATCCCTTAATTGTGATGTATGTAGCTTTTTTAACTATATTCCTATGTCAAAGGGTGATGATCCATTAGAACTTAGCAGCATAGAAAAAGAAAAATTGATAAGTGAAATGCTTGTAAAAAGAAGACAATATGATAAATATTTCAAAGAAATTACAATACTCCAGGCACCGGAAGTTGCAAGACTTCACTATGCAGTTCAAAATGAAGAAAAGTCAGAACTAAAACAGATAGGATTTACTAAGTTTAAAAAATCAGAGTATTTGCTTGATTACGTTGGTGGATGTTTTGCCGGAAGATTCATAGTTGCCATAACAAGTTCTGGGGATATTCTACCGTGTCCATTTTTTAGGATTAAACTAGGGAACATTTTTACAGATGATATATTACAGATTTGGAGAGAGAATCAAAATTTGGCTTTGTTGAGAGACAGGAAAAATCTGGAAGAAAACTGTGGCAGCTGTAAGTATAAGATTTTATGCGGGGGATGCCGGGCAAGGGCGTATGTCGAATCAGGCAAGGTAATGGGCGCTGACCCTTCTTGCCTATCTTCTTAATTTAATTGTTCCGGCAAAGGAGACGGATATTCCGAATCACTTTTTCCGTAGAATAAATATGAAGTAAAGTGATATGCTATAGAAAATAAACCTAGAGTGATTATAGCCAATAGAACTAATTTAAGGTAGGGTATTACTATTGGCAATGGCAATAGGGCATAAGTAACTATTAGAAATAACCTATTTACAGTGCTATTGTCTTCAATAATAGAATATCTTTTTTGAAGATTAATTATTAAAAAAATAGCCATAATAAAAATTAATCCGTATAGGTATAATGTATCCATTTCATATAAATAGTCTCTAAAAACTAAAAGAGTTGACACAAAAGCTATAATGAAATAGTTGTCCAAAAATTCGTTGATTCTTAAAGCGATAGGGTTTGACCTAACAATTCTATTAATCAGAACCCCATCAATAAAATCCAAAAATGATGCGATATAAAAGCTGAATATAAATAGGCCGTATTCTCCCAAATAAACGAAATAAGCCATGAATGGAAACAACATCGCCTTCATTGGAAAAGCATAAGTTAAGTAGTAGAAAGGGTCATACTTGTCCTTTAAAATTGATTTTACTTCAAGTGTTAAATCTTTTTTGACATACCCCAAGATAGTCATCTCAGCTATGGACCAGGATCCAAGGAATATAGAAAGATAGAACAGGGGCCGGTATGAGTCCAATAAGAAGATTATTGGCAGCGAAGCATAATAATACCCAATAAAAATCCTCGCGGAATTTGTATGTAACATTATTTTGCTCTTATTTTTTAATTGGAATACCATTTCGTGAAGAATGATTATTGTTATTAGTATAAAATATGGTATTTTGTTGTCTATTATTATCTCTGGCTTAAATAGGTAGACGAATAAAAAGGACAATAAAGCTATAATCTTATCTGCAGAATAATCTAGATCGCTTCCAAATTTAGAAGAGTTTTTTTGTTTTCTAGAAATAGGGCCGTCAATATAATCAGAGGCTGCAGCAACATAGAATAAAATGGAAAAAATCAGAAGTTCCTTCACATAAGCAAAATAAATTAAAAAGAATATAATCAATATCCTAGAGAGAGTTACGCAATTACAGAGAGTTAATTTATCTTTAATATCCATTTTAACATATTATCCGTTCAGTTGAAGTTTATAATTATATCTAATTTTTCTATCGCTAACTTCCTAAAATTTTGTTAGATATACCAAAAGAGATAAATAGTCTAAATCTCAGTAAAATTAGACTACATTAGTAGTCACTATCCGGATAGTGAAAAATATGAAAAAAATATTAGCTTTAACTATAGTTTTCCTTATGGGAATAGCCAGTGTTTCTATTGTGAGTTCTCAAAATCCATGCTTATTTGGGTACACACCACCTTCGCAATGCCAAGAATGCTTTTTCAATGATTGTATTAAGTGGTGTTCTGAATCTCCTGAGCTAGACTTAGAATCCCTAAATGGATATGGCCCCTGTGACTGCTCAATCAGATCTTTCTTTGAGTGTCAAAAAAGATGGTTCCATCCTTACTGGATGGAGATATACGATGGCAATGTGAAAGGGTGCTATGCAAGGGATCTGCTGTGTATCAATGATTTAGTTGAAAATCAATACTACCCAGAAGATGCATGTAATAAAATTTGTGCCGATGTTGAGCACTATGACGAATGTATGGATGGATGTTTTGACAGTGCCACTTGTTATTTATACAGAGAACCTTTACATATAGAGTACCCTTTACAACAGATAGACCCCAAAGGGGGCACAAATCCACCTTTGATTATTAAAGTTCCATCATGCAACGACTCCAGAACATTCTTCCAAAGCCCCCCGCCGTGTGGGAGGGTATTTGAAACAGACACTAGTGATGAAGACTTTATTAATAAGGAAGTACAAATACTCAATGATATTGAACCTATTATTATAGAGGGGTGTTGCTTTGACATGAGAGGATGCGGAAGCAACCCTTCACTTGAATGTGCAACAAATTGCAGCGGATACAACATGCCTGCAAACTACAAATGTGATGTCAACGAGTACGTCATCATGAAACTTATTTATGGAGGCGGAGTTAAAATAAACGGAATACCTTATGATTCATGTACGCAAGATGTAAGCGCAGCTTTGAATGGATACACATGTACAAATTATATTGTCTGGTACAATGGTGAGAGGCCTTTTGACCCAACACCCGGCGTTGTTATGATTCAAGGCGTTCCAAGGACAATTACAATCGAAGGAGACGGTTATCTAGAATTTTCACTTGAACAAAAGTGCTGCTACGACTGCAAGCCGAAACCATCGCTCCCTGCCACAATCCTTTACCCAAAGGTCGACATTGAGACATTCTCAGTCCCAGGAGGCACAACAGTAATCCAAGATGGTAAAATACTGTCCTCATTTGAAATGTCCCCCGGTAGCCAACAGGTATTCCTACAGGTAGAGAACAGAGGGTTCTTCACACAAAACGACACAAGGTTAAGATTTGACGGGCTTCCAGAAGGCGTCACAGTTGAAACAACCCCAGCAACACAAAAGCTAAAGGCACACAATATAGGCACATACTCTGCATTATTCACATTGGGTTCAAACGTTCCTTCAGGCACATACAAGGTTACAATGGTCGCATACTCGTCAAGCGGCGTGTTTGACACGGCCACAATAGACTTTGTTGTCCCCTAAAAATTTAATTTTTAATTTTTTTCTCTTTTCTAAACCACTAACTTTTTAACGAATAATATTATTCCCTTATCATGATAGATATTCAAGACGTTTCTTTGATGGTGGGTGCGTTTGTTATAATCATGGGCGTTTATATCTTATTGTCCCTTATCCGAATTCCTATAAGAGAGGATAAAGAATCTTTAATCCCAGAACGAGTAGGATTTACAAAACCAATGCTAGTGTGGTTGGTAATAGGTGTTGCATTGGGATTAATATATGGGCAAGTCACATTCAATAATCTAGCGTTGGGTATCCCAGCAGGAATAGGGATAGGACTCTCAATGGCCGTTTCTTTTGGAGGATTAAGTAAACCCAAGACCATGGCTCAATTTAAAATGATGAGAAAGTTGTTAATATTAAGCATGATCTTCTTAATTGTTGGAATTGGACTTTTCTTGGTGTTATTAAACTAGGGCGAATTATCAAAATACTTAAATAAAAAGAAAATAATATCTATAGATTAGATGCCAAAAGCGTTAGTGACAGGAGCATTGGGGCATACTGGCACGTTCATGATTGATCTTCTTGTAAAAAAAGGATGGGATGTTGTAGGAACTGACCTTGACGGCCCTAAAAGAAAATCTATAATGTGTAAAGAAACTATTTTTAATGGTAACTTCAAGAATAGGTCAGTTGACCATCCGAAAGTTAAATTCATCGCTGCAGACTTAACTGATCCAAAATCGCTAGAACCTCTTTTTTCTCTTGGTAACAATAATTATGATGTAATATTTCATACTGCAAGTTTGTACGATTATTTTGCATCTTATGAATTACTTATGAATATTAATGTCAAAGGCCTATCTAATCTAATCACAGTGATGAAAGCTGCCTATGAAAATTTAGAGAAATATCCAAGATTTATTCATTGGAGTACATGTGGAGTATATGGGATACCAAAATATAATAGTAATGAAAATGGATTCATTCTCGAAGCTGATGAGAGTACTCCTTGCAATCCACTAAATAACTACTCTATATCAAAAACTGAGCAAGAGAAAATAATAATTGAATTTGCAAAAAGTTCAGGATTAGAATATACTATCCTCAGGAGTATGCCGATTTATGGGCCACATCAAACTTACGGAATGTTTCATGTTTTTTATATGATTAATAAGATGCGATCAATGCCTTTGCCAATAATATATCCAAAGAAAAATAAATTGGTCATGCCAATGGTTCACGTTGAAGATCTTGTAAATGCAGCGTTATTCTTGTCTCAAAATGACAAAGCTATAGGAGAAGTATTCAATGTCGGCGGAGACAATGTAACACAAGAAGATTTCCTCGAATTTATTTACCAAGAACTTGGAATTAATTATGCAATTATCCCAATATGGTATCCTATCTATAAATTATGTGGGTCTATCGCATCGGCCTATATAAAAAATGAGAATAAAAAAGCTCGAAAATGGGGATTACGCCCTAAAATAGATGAAGCAATGTCAGAATACATTAATCATCAGTACTACTTTTCAAATAAAAAGATCAAAAATCTAGGCTTTCAATTCAAATATGCTAATCCGTTTGAAGGAGTAAGACAAACTATAAAATGGTATGTAAACGCAGGGTGGTTTGATCAAGAAGAATTTCATTTGTTGGATAAAATCATTAAGCCAGAGGAATGCTAATGGGCTTTGTGGACAGTTATATATTAATAATGATTTTAGGATTCTTCTCTCATAAATTCTACCAAAAATTAAGGACTAAACACAAAACCTTTATTGCCTGGTATTCGATTTTAGTTGTAGCATTCTTTATGATTTTTGATATACTTATATATATAGGTTTTTTTGACAACATTCTCATTAGAATACCTTGGTCCAATATACAAAATGGCAAGGACTTTATGTGGAATCCTTTTATGATACTAGACTTAGATTTTAATATCACATACAATTATTTAGGATTCGATTGGATTGCTGCACTATTATTCTTAAGTTACGCCCCATGGTATTTATGGGCAAAAAATCTTAGCCAATTCGTATTTGGCAATCGTTCGTATTCTGGTGGCTGGTGGTGGATTGTTAGCCCAATAACTAAACCAAAAATTAAAAAAGATTAATATTTTCCATGGGCATAATTCCATTTATCTGCAATTTCGATAAATTTTACATACCCATTTTCTCTAATAAATTCTGTTGCTTTCCTATACTTCTTGTATTTATACCCATTCTTACTATAAAATCCCTGAATTATTTCGCAAATAGGATACTCATTACAATCTGCACAAGTTTCGTAATTTTTATTAATACAGCAGACCTTTATCGAACATTTTGCTTTACTGATGTCCCTCTCTTTAGTTTCATATCCTAGTTTACAGCCTCTGCAACTTTTGTCAATTAAAGCAGGACATGTCTTGCAATATGCACCGCAGCATCCGATATGTTTTATAGAAATCTCATCGTCATCAGATAACACAACTAGAATTTAATAAATATATTTAAATATTTATTCAGATAAATTAATAGGTTTTTACCTTTCCTTGTTTATCTCAAATATGTTATTTTAATCCAAATATCAGGAAATTCTGTTCTGGAAGTATATTTGCATCTTTCATCAATTTAAACCCTGATTTTCCAAGATCCTCTATCATGATTTCTTTACTAGTCGAATGGCCCATCATTCGATGAAAACTAAAGCCTCTGTTTCCAATATAATCAATTATGGCCACCCTTCCTTTAGGCTTTAACACCTTTTTTATATCTGAAAAATATTCTGCACGATTTTTCAAATGATGGTAGACATTTCTCATGAAAATAAGATCTATGCTCCCCTCACTTACTTCAGGGATTTCCCTAGAAATGTAAACTGTTTTTATGTTTGAAATCCCTCTGGAAGTTTTTGTTTCTTCAATATAATCTAAAAAATCTTTCTTCATATCAGAAGCATATACCATTCCACTTTTTCCCACTTTTTCAGCAAAAAGAAAACTAAAAAATCCGCCACCTGAACCTATGTCCAATATACTTTCTCCTTCTTTTATTGATAGAATCTCAATTACTTCAAAAGGCTTGGATTTAGGATTTGAAGCCTTTCTATTAAACATCTCTGCTTTGAGATTACTCAAAAAAATCACCTACAACTATTGTGAATAATAATCCAGCTAGTATATATAATTTACTTAGTTTTATTTCTAACAGAGGTACTCATCAATTATCCCGCCGTATCTATTTGCAGCTTCGATTATAGGTCCTTTTACCGCCAATACAAAAGCTATGTTACTACCTCTAATTGAGAGAAGCTTATCCCCCGGTTTCACACTGAATAGCTTCATTGTATGAGGAAATAGCCTTAATATGCCCTCTGGATGGATCTTTGACCAAGAGTATAGCCTTCCCTTATATTTTACACAATCCCCTTCATTTAACGAGTAATCATTAATTTCTGGATGCTCAACAAATAAACCTTTAATTATTGATTTATTAATCAATGTACGGTTGGATACACAAAAACCTCCTGACGTTTTGCTTCCAGAAAACAATATAACATTTTCATCTGTGGACAACCCGTATTCGTTAAATGTAATTTCTGGTATTTTTACGTATCCTTTTGGATTTATTATTGACCAACCAAATACAAATTTTCCTCCCTTTGATATTTGAGGCATTTTTCTTCCCCTTAGAATAATTATGAGTTTTATATTAAAGGATAATCCTACCCAAATCTCCATTAATATCTTGCTAAAAGAGATAAATAAGCTACCTTTGATTTTATAATAAATATATATTCATAATATATATTTTATTTAATATTGTCATTTAAATGTTGAATCTATTGCAGTTAAAACTATATATTTGTACTGCCTATAATATGGTGGTTAGTTTATTCTAAATAGATTAACCACACAAAATATTTAGGTGGGGTTATGGAATCTTTTGAAAGGGATATAGATAAAGCAAAAGAAGATTTCAATCAATTTGTAACCTCTTTTGGAGAAGGAAGATTAGGGGAATTTGCAGATATAATGAAAAAAGAAATATATTCTTTACAGAGCATTTATGAACAAAGTTTTGAAAGTGAAAGAGAGAAGGTAAGAGCGTTAAGAAATCATGTGGCTAAATGTGATAATTTAATTTGCGAGCAAAGAGATAAGAACAAGAATGAGGATTATACTCCTATTGCTAGATTATTAGAAAATCTAAAATATGGGATCGATGAGTACGAATCTCGAATAGAGGAATTTTAATTTTTTTTCTTTTTTATTATTAATTTTCTCAATATCTTTAAATATATGAAAAACTAATATATAACGATTCTTATGGAAGACCATAAATGCCCAAACTGTGGGAGCTTAATGGAAGGTAGTTTAGAGGCATGCCCTTACTGTGGAGCAGAAACTTTGCCAAAGGATGAAAAATCAAATACATTAAAAAAAGTCTTATCTATTTTAATTATAATTATAGCTGTTGGATTGACTATAGGATGGTCAATTGTTGGGGTCTTTGCATTCCTTTTTATTCCATTCGTATTCTGGGATAAAATTGGAAAGGCGTTAAATGAATATTTGACAAATAAAAAGAATACTTGAAAATTAACATAAGAATTTATTTTTACTGAACTGTCATCAGAGATATTTATAAATAATATTTGAGAAATAGGTTTGGTGTAATTATGAAAATGCCTACAAATGTTAAGGATATTTTTGAAAAGGAAAGGTTTCACGTACTTGCAACTGCTTCAAAGGAGGGGGAGCCGAACTGCTCATACATTGGGGGCAAATACCTTTTGGACGACGAAACAATTATAGTATTAGACAACTTTATGAAAAAAACATTAAAGAACATTCTTGAAAATCCCAAGGTTGCAATAGCAATAATTAGGGAAAAAGAGGCCTATCAAATTAGGGGAAAATGTGAATATCTAACGGAGGGGCCTATTTACGAAGAAGCAAGAAAATGGATGAAGGCCAAAGGGGATAGATATCCTGCAAAAGGAGCTCTGTTAATCAAAGTCACAGATATTTTCTACTCGACTTCAGATGAAAAAGCTGGACTAGCACTATAGTTATTTTTAAGGAGATTAAATATGAAAATAGGAATAATAGTCTATTCTCAAACCGGGAATACTTATGAGGTGGCTCAGAAGATTCAAGAGCTCCTTACCAAAAAAGGAAACAGTGTAAAAATTGAGAGGATAGATGTGAAAAATGAAAAGGAGCGGGACATAAAAAAAATACAGATTATTAATGGCCCAGATATATCAAAATACGATGCTTTGATCTTTGGTTCACCTGTTCACGCATTCTCTCTTTCGTCCGTCATGACTGCCTTCTTGTCTCAACTCAAATCCTTAGAAGGTAAAAAAGTATCATGCTTTGTCACTAAAGGACTACCATTAAAGGGAACGGGTGGTAATCAGGCCATTTCAAAAATGAAGGGCATCTGTGAATCAAAGGGTGGGGAGTTCTGCAGGTCAGAAATTGTGATATGTAACAAAGATAAAGAGAAACAGATTGCAAAAGTTTCAGAAGAACTAGGCAGATTATTTTAATTTTAGGTTTATCCAGTCTAAAAATAGTTAAGGTCTTATATTAAATACCTGATTATTATTTTGGAGGCCCATTAAGATGTTATTACAAATTTTGTTGATTCTTTTGGGGATTGTTATATGTTACTTGGCCGTAGTTATCTTTTATCCCGGTATTTCAGTTGAGCCAGAAGTAATTAAGAAGAAAAAAGTAGAAAAAACCGTGCCAAAGTCCAGGTATGATATTAATATAGATATAGATAATACATTTATCAGTGCGTGGGTATATATGCCCCTAAATACAAAGAAACCTGTGCCTTGTGTTATTTTAAGCACAGGGTTTGGGGGAACAAAGGATGTATTGTTAGAGCCATATGCCGTTCGATTTGCAAAAAATGGAATTGCTGCAATCACCTATGACTACCGTTATTTTGGTGAAAGTGGAGGCGAGCCAAGGCAACTATTTCACGGAAAAAAACAGCAGGAAGATCTAAAAGCCGTTATTAATTATGCGAGGAGCAATAAAAAAATAAATGGCGATAAGATTGTACTGTGGAGCACCTCTGCGGCAGGGGGGTATGGAATCAATTCAGCATCCGTAGATGAAAAAATTGCAGGCGTTATAGCCCAGTGCCCAAGTCTAGACCATAGCAAAGATGACAAGATTATTTTTGAAAGAGAAGGAAGAGGTTATTTCCTAAAACTTTTTATACATGCTCAAAGGGACAAAGGACGTTCGAGGTTTGGACTCTCCCCCCATTATATCCCTATCGTTGGGAGACCTGGAACTTTAGCCTTTTTGAATGCACCAGAAGCATTTGCCGGATATGAAAATATTTTTTCTGAATCTGATTATTTTATCAATAGGTTATGTGCGAGGAGCTTACTTATTCCACCTGGGCCAGACCCTATAAAAACCGCCCCTAAAGTTAGATGTCCTGTACTACTGATTATATGCGAGAAGGATACTCTTGTATCCCCGGATTCTCATAAAAGAGTTGCTGAGATATTAAAAGAGAAGGTAACAGTCATTAAATATCCAATAGGCCATTATGATCTTTACAAAGGCGAATACTTTGAAAAGGCAATCTCAGACCAATTAGACTTTGTAAGAAAGGCCGTAATTAAATAATATTTTTATTGTTCGTTTGAATCATCTTCTTCGATTTCTTGGAATGGATTTACAATTTGCATAGAGTAAACTGTAGTAGATTCACTATTTTTCATAATAGTAATTTTATCATTTTTATATTCGATAGACATATCTTTAGAGATTAATTCAACATAAAATCTATCTGAGTTACTACCTTCAGATTTGCCTAGGAGGACATTGGTAATCCCAAAACAATCTATAATATCATTTGCTACTATTTCTGGCAAATTTACAATTCTTTTAATAGTTTTATAATTTCCATCTCTACTTTGTTTCATCCAACTTGTGATGTATAGTACCATATTTTCACCAGATTAGATAATCCTGTACTTGTATTTAAGAATTTAGATATGCTTCCATAAACTTATATATCTAAATCTCAGTAAAATTAGTTGGGTGTAATTTAAATTAAGTTAGTGATATTATGATAGGTAAGAAAATATTCTGCCTTGTGTGCGGTGAAGAAATACCTAGGGATTCTACTTTTTGTCCAAACTGTGGGGCAGATGTTAAAAGTAATGTTCAAACAGGGACTAGTTTGCCAAGAGAAGAAGAAACAAAAGTCTACACAGAAAAACCTGTTCCCAAAAAGAGCAATGAAAAGATGATTGTGGCCGCAGTTATTGGGATTGTAGTTTTAGTGACAGTAGCTGGATTTTTTTTATTCTCAAATCCTCCTGAATCTTTATCTTATGAGGATGAATCACAGGAGCCTCAGACTTCAGTACAAGTCGATAGTACAATTAGCGCCGTAGAGTACTACAATGAAGGCGTATCACTATATAACCAAGGAAGATATAGTGAGGCATTATCAAAATTTGAAAAAGCTTTAGAGATGGAGCCGAATAACATAGACGCTTGGATTTACAAAGGTAACACACTTGATGATCTTGGCAGATACTCTGAAGCGATTGCATCCTATGACAAGGCTATCACCCTAAATCCAAATTATGCAGTTCCATGGTTTAACAAAGGAATTATACTTGGGAACCAAGGAAAATACCAAGACGCAATCACTTGCTTTGATAAGGTCATTGCTATAAACCCAAATGATGCGGAGGCTTGGGCCTACAAAGGAATCGCGCTTGAATTACTTGGGAGAACTACAGAAGCAAAGGCGTGTTATGAAAAGGCTAAGGAACTTGGGTATACAGGATAAACTTAATTTTATCTATTTTTAATTATGATTAAAGAATTAAATATAAAAAATAAAAGTACATTTCTATTCAGAAAGTAATCTTTCCAAAAAATACTTTTAGAATCTTCTTGGTTTCTTTTTCTGGAAGCATTCTTTGCAATAAACAGGTTTTGTACCATCTGGCTCGAATGGGACTTCAGTTTCTTGTCCGCATTCTTGACAAACTGTCTTATGCATTTCACGGGGAGGCCTATCACGCCCACCCATTCTTCCGCCACGATGGGGCCTACCTTCCCCTCTTCTTGGATTCTTTTTCTGGAAGCATTCTTTGCAGTAAACAGGTCTTGTACCATCTGGCTCGAATGGGACTTCAGTTTCTTGTCCGCATTCTTGACAAACCACTTTATGCATTTCACGAGGAGGCCTATCACGTGCCCCTCTTCTTTCACCATACATTTTAACTACTCCCTTTGTTTGGCCACTAAGGCCTTACATATAAAATATTACTTTTATTTATAAATCTAATTCAAATTAGTGATGTCACATCTAGTGTTTCGATAAACTTAAATAGATATATATTCAATATTTATTATATGGAAAAAAACTCGAAATGCCCAAAATGTGGATCAAATGATATAGTGCCTATAGTATACGGTATGCCATCAGATGAGTTATTTGAGAAGGAAGAGATTCATGAAGTTCTTTTAGGAGGGTGTTTAGTAAACGAGGACTCACCTTGTTGGCACTGTAAATCTTGTCAGAATAACTGGGGAAAATATTCTAAACAGATAACACAAGAGCAAGAAGAATCTAAGAAATAGCGAAAAATTAGGAAGATATTTTGACGGTGATTAAATATGGGAAAAGTTTTAGGATACATACTTTTAACTATTGGAGTGGTAGCAGCGTTGTCTGCAATAACAGGCTTACTACAGAACCCTAATATGGGCGCCCTAATAAACAACGTATTGGTAATAGTAATAGGAATTGCTCTTGTTTCACTCGGATTAAAACAACTTAAGAAGGCCTAATATTTGTATATCTCCACCCACATCTGCGCTTGAATTATTTATAGTTAATAAAAATAAAAATTTATTTTTTATACTTTCTTAACAATAGGTTGCTTCAATAGAATAAAGGCAATTATTATTCCTACTACAGCAAGTCCAGCTACTATCAAGAAAAATGGCTGAAAGGCTCCCAAGAGGTCCTTTGCTTGTGCGGATACAATACCGCCAATGATGGCCCCTGCGCCGTATGCTGTAAAGACAAGCCCGTAGTTTCTAGAATTGTCTTTTCTACCGAAATAGCTTGCTGTGGCAGTTGGAGCTATTGCAAGCCAACCCCCAAGGCATCCCCAAAGAAGTGAGAAGCAAACGATATATGCCAAGACACTATTGTACCCTGTGTACATTACTAAACAGGCTACGATAATCAGAACATACGATAATATTGCAGTATTCTTGGGCGTGAGTTTGTCTGTAAGCGAGCCAAAGATTGGCCTTCCTGCACCGTTACATATTGCAAAGGGCAATATCAAAGTAAATATTAATCCATTTGCTACATCAGGGTTCATACCTGCATTGGCAAATACCTCTGCCCCAACAGGACCTGCAATTCCAATAGCAGTTAGGCCAGCAAGTGCACCAATAGTATAACATATCCATAACCCTTTGAAGGTTGAGGTCTTAGCCATCTGATCTCTCATGAAATCAACACTACTAGCTCCAGCTTTAGATGCGATCATACAAGCTGGCTTCCATCCAGTTGGCGGAAATTTAAGTAGTAGTGAAAGCACAATACTTAGGATTATAAAAACTATTCCGAATATCTGCATAATGCTCATTATGCCCCAGCCACTTCCCAATAGAAATCTAGTTGCATAAGTGATGATAGCTGAGGAGAATCCAAAGCCTAGGACTGTCAATCCAACAGCAAGTCCACATTTATCAGGAAACCATTGTGTGGAGGCAGCAATCGGTGCCCCATATGCAATACCAACACCCACACCGCCAATTATCCCGTATAACGGAATGAGCATCAAAGGTGAAGTTGCAAAGGAAGCTGCAAGCCATCCTAATCCACAGAGAACTCCGCCAGCCATACATACTTTCATAGGGCCAAGCTTTTTGATATAGGGCCCTGCCAATGGCATCAATATGGCAAAAAATGCCAAGAATACAATGAATGGCCACGTCATATCCATTGCCGTAGGGTTTAATCCTTTGGATTTGAAGTATTCAAGTAAAGGATTTCTCAAAACACCATAGGCATATATCGCTCCAAGACAGAGTTGTAATATGATCCCTACGATTACAATTGTCCACCGGCCACCTGGGGGCTCCTGTGAATCTAAACTAATACCCATAAATATAACCTCCTATATTACTCTAATTTTATAATAGATATAATCTACAAGCTATTTATCGGTAAACCCTATTTAAAATTAATGTCAATTTTTCTTTATTTCTATTTTTTCAATATATTTATATATCAGAAAGAGAATAATTATATGGCTTAGGTATAAAAAAATAAAGGAGGAATATAATATGAAAAAGATTGCTATAGCGTTAGTATTTCTATTCTTTTTAACAACATTGGGAATGGCAAGCGCAGTACCAACAATGAATGTCACTATAAGGGAACTATGTAGAGTTGGCGATACAATAGCATACGGTGTGTATGATGCAAGGGATAACGCATTAATAGACACAATAGAGGCTAAAGGATACCTTGATCTTTTAGACCAAATTGAGGTTTATGAGAAAGCAAAAGGTGTAAACTTAATGTGGAACTATGCAAACAAAGGGGGATTAGGGACATACAATACACAATGCTAAATTAAATACAACTTGGTTGCTATAATATAATAAGATTTATAGCATATATTTTATTTTCCATATATTTATATATTGAAAATTGGAAAATTATTTTATGATTCCAAAACCTAAAGATATATTAAGGGCTTCAGTAAGCTGGCAAAAAGACATGGAGTATTTAGGCAAGGATAGTGTTGGTCACGAAATACCTTTTGCAGCTTCAAAAGCATTCGGTGGAAGTGGAGATCATCCCATACCCTTAGAAGGATTGCTCGCTACAGCAGGTGCGTGCATAGCTGTTAATACACAGATCTTACTTAGGCAGCAGGGAAAGGATTACACATATTGTCATGTGGACATTGAAGGCACTAGGGTAGATGAGTACCCAAGAATTTTTGATAAGATTCATGCAAAAATTAAAATAAGAGGGGATCTTGAAAAAGATCTTATGGAAGAAATAACAAAAGAAGTTGTAACAAAGTTCTGTCCAATAACCGTTATATTGGGTTTGACTGCAGAGTTGACATGGGATCTTACATTGGAGAAAGTTTGATATTTTCTTATATTTATCTACTTAAGATATAAAGGTGAGCAGATGGCATTTTTTGAGATTGGAAATCCAGAGGATAAATGGGAGATGGATACCCAAGCATACACGGAAACATACACAAAAAAGATAACTTTGGCTGGGAAGGGTGGAGAGGAGTTCACATACAAGCTTTGGCTGATAGCAGAGGACGAGACATGCAGAAAATGTGGAGGCGTTCGATTTAGGTACTATGTTGAGGTATGGGATTTTCAAAATGGCTGGCTCCATTTGCCCGCATATGATGACAACTACTACTGTTCAAACGAATGTGAAGAGGAGGGCCTAAAGCCCATTGAATTTGAAAAGCTATTCAGAAAAATCCAAAAAGGTGCAGAGAACATCAACTTAGAATAATTTTATTTATAATATAGCGCTCTAAATTCTTAAAAATAATTACATTTTTATTCTTTTACGCCTAGATATATACATGGCAATAAATACAATTACCTCTAAACTCATTGCTCCATGCGGAATGAACTGTGGTATATGCATGGCGTATTTAAGAGAGAAAAATCATTGTCCTGGATGCAATGAATCTGATGAAAATAAAGCGGTGAGCTGTGTTAGATGCATAATTAAAAATTGTGAGACTATTAAAAAGACCAAATTCTGTTTTAGATGTGAAAAATATCCATGCAAGAGGCTTAAAAATCTTGATAAGAGGTACAGGACTAAATATGCTATGAGCATGATTGAGAATCTAGAAAATATTAGAGAATTGGGAATAAGACAATTTGTAAAAAATGAAAGGATAAGGTGGAGATGCCCAGAATGTGGTGGCACTATAAATGTTCACAGAAAATATTGTAGCGAGTGCGGAACCAAAAAATGAATTAATATTCTTAATCAATAGAAGGTGATTTTATTAAAGAGAAAACTTCATCTAAGAAGATAGTAAAATATACTATTTGTACGTTTCTAATTATTTTGATCCTTTCTCCTATTTTTGTAAGAGACACCGGCATTACTCCAGAAGATTATATCTCTAATTTTGAAATAAAAGGGGCTAATTTTATAGAAATAAATAATTACAAAACTTTTTACATTGATGTAAATCCAGAATCTGAGAAAACTATTCTTTTGTTACATGGGTTTGGTGGGTCATCTACAAATTGGATACCTGTAATACCCGCGCTCGCTGAAGAGGGGTACAGGGTAGTTGCTGTTGATCTAAAAGGATTTGGCCTTTCAGAAAAAAAGAGGGATGAAGATTATTCACACCCATCTCAAACAGAATTTGTAAACTCTTTTGTCAATAAACTAGAGTTAAATAAATTTACACTTGTAGGTCACAGTATGGGGGGCAACATAGCAACGATGTATTGCCAGAAATACCCACAAAAAGTTGAAAGGCTAGTCTTAGTTTCCGGTTCAATTATGGATAAAGCGGATGATGATTCTTTGAATATCAAAGCTACTAAAATTTTAGATTGGCCAATTGTTAGAGAATATGTGAGGATTATCATGAAATTATTTTATAATGAGTCTAGGATTTCAGAAACGTTTACTAGTGCAATGTACAAAAAAGTGGAGATTAAAGAACCGCTTTTTGTAAATCCAACGATCTTTAAAGGCTGGGAGTATGTTTTAATTAAAATCACCTCAACACGCTATAAAAATGTATTGCAAAAGCCTATAGAAGAAATAGATGTACCTACATTTATGATATGGGGTGAGGAGGATACGTGGGTACCGCTTTCTAAGGGTTATTACTTAAAGGAAAGAATCCCAAATAGTCAATTGGAAGTTATACCAGGCGTAGGGCATTTGCCCATGTTTGAGGATCCAAAAACATTTATTGTCGCCTTGAAGAACTGTCTGAAAGGATGATTTAAGTTTAATTTTTTAGCCAATAGATTCCTATGCACTTTAACTATCATTGATTACCTCTATAGCCTTTAAGGCACTTTTTTCTTTATCTTTAATTTCAAGCATTATGTCAAAATCATGTTCCTTAGTTTCTTTTAAGTATTGTCTGAACTTTTCTACATCAATGTGATCTACATGCTTTCCAAATCTTTCATTTGGCGCTTGTGAGCTGTAGTCTGTCATTAGTATGCCATCTTTTTTGCTCCATGTTTTTTCAGATAACTCTATAGCCTCTTTCATTGTTTCACCATTATTCAGACAGCTATGGTGAAAAGAATCAAAAATAACTGGAATACCTGTTTTTTTAGATACAGAAAGACAATCTTTAAGAGAATATAATCTTTCATCGTTTTCTATCGCCAATCTTCTCTTAATAAAATCTGGAAGTTTTTTGTAGTTGTCTACAAATCTACCGATTGCAGATTCTTTGTCGCCATAAACGCCCCCTACATGAATCTGTACTTTGGCCGTTTCATTAAGCCCCATTAAATCCAAAACTTCACAATGCCATTTTAAATCCAGAATGCTTTTTGTCACGATTGATTCATTGTTTGAATTTATCAATACAAACTGGTCAGGGTGCATTGAAATCCTAATCTCGTTTTTTAATATGAAATTTCCAATGTCCTGAAATCTTTCTTTAAAATATTCTTGCCAATTAAAAGTGCATACGGGGTGGCTTGCAAAAGGGATTAAGTCTGAACTTATTCTAAAGAAGAGCAAACCATTATCTACGTTGTATCTTAGTATCTTACTAAGACAATCAAGATTATTGGTAACTTTTTCAATTAGATTACTTTCAGAATAATTTACCAATCTAAAGGTAGAATTTGCTGTGCATCCAATGCCTCTGTTGATACAAGGGTACCCTATTTTCATATTAAAATATAGGTTTCTTTTAATCTTAATAAATATTTTCCAATTAAATAATCAATAGGTTTCTTTTTCTAAAGTAGGCCAAGTTAAATATAGGGGATATAAATAAAGAAAAATGGATAATGGAAATACTGAGTATAACATCAAATTAGATAAAACTTATCTTAATCTTGACGAAATTTTTTACACGCTACAGGATCCGCTACCTGTAAAGGAACCAAGCATTTTTTATTACAATAAGGAGTTGGCTAAAAAACTCAAGATTAATTTGAATGAAAAGGAGATTGTAGATTACTTTTCAGGAAACAGGATAATCCCAAATACAAAGCCTTTTGCCCAGGCATATGCCGGCCATCAATTTGGCTATTTTACTGTACTTGGAGATGGCAGGGCAATTATTTTAGGTGAAATTCTGTTCAAAGATAAACTGTACGATATACAGCTAAAAGGCTCGGGGAGGACACCCTATAGTAGAGGGGGTGACGGACGTGCAACACTTCAAGCAATGCTTAGAGAATACCTGATAAGTGAGGCGATGCATTATTTGAAAATACCAACTACAAGAAGTTTGTGCGTTATCGAAACTAAGGACAAAGTATACAGGCAAGCAGAGCAATCAGGAGCAGTACTGACACGAATAGCCGAAAGCCATATACGAATAGGCACTTTTGAGTATGCATCCCTTTTGGAAATAAAACAACTCAAGCAATTGCTTAAGTATACAATAGAAAGGCATTACCCCGAATTAAAAAAATCCAATTATCCCGCACAAGCATTACTAAAAAAAGTCATTGAAAAGCAAATAAAACTAATAGTAGAATGGCTTCGGGTCGGCTTCATTCATGGTGTTATGAATACGGACAATACAAGTATAGCTGGAGAGACAATAGATTATGGGCCATGCGCATTTATGAATTCATATGATGAGAAAACTGTTTATAGCTCAATAGATAAACAAGGCAGATATTCATTTGGAAACCAAGCCAATATCATAAAATGGAACATTGTAAAATTAGCTGAAGCACTCCTTCCCCTAATTCATGAAAATGAAGAAAAATCCATTAAAATTGCAGAGAAGATTATAGAAAGTTTTGATGAAAAGTTTCAAAATGCATATATCAAAATGATGAGTAAAAAATTGGGTCTTCTCTCAAAACAGGAGGGGGATGTACAACTAATCAAAGAACTTCTTGATTTAATGAAGAAATACAAAATGGATTACACCAATACTTTTTTCAAGCTCTCTAATAATAAAGATCCTTTTACCGAAGATCAAGGAAGGGATTGGCTTATTAGGTGGAAAAAAAGAATTGAAAAACAAAATCCCTCAAAAACTCAGAAGGTAATGCAGAAGACTAATCCTGCCCTAATACCCAGAAATCATCATGTTGAAAAAGCAATAAGGGACAAAACAGAGTTTGAAAGGTTACTTAAAGCTCTAAAAAAGCCTTATGACTATAAAAATGTCAATAAAGAGTTTCAACAACCGCCTGAGTCAGAAGTTGGATACAAGACTTATTGTGGAACATAGAAAATATGGTAAAAGAACAATAAAACAAAGGTAATTATAAAAAAATAAATTCAAATTACAGGGATTAAATTTTTATTTTCTTTAATAATATACGATGCAATGAGCAGAGAATTTCTAAAAGATAATGTACGCTTAAGTACAGATTTTTCCAAAACAGACCAAAACATGGGGGTTTCACCACCACCTTTACAAAAATCTGTGCCTGAAAATGCTGTAATTGTAGACCTTCCAAAAGGATACACGCCAGAGTTTAATCTCACTAAAGCAATAGCAGAGAGGAGATCAAGACGCATATTTAAAAATGAGCCCCTCTCAATGGAGGAGCTATCCTTTCTGGTCTGGTCTACACAGGGTGTAAGGGAGGTACTTGATTATGGCCATGCCTTTAGAAACGTTCCTTCAGCGGGATGCAGGCACAGCTTTGAGACTTACCTAGTAGTTTTTAATATCAAAGGCCTTAAGAAGGGCATATATCGATACCTACCCTTAACTCATCAATTACTTTTCATAAGCCAACCGAAAGATCTAGAAGCAAAGACTTCAGCAGCAGCTTTGGGACAAGAATTTGCTGGCAAGGCCGCAGTCACCTTCATATGGACCACAATTCCTTATAGGATGGAATGGAGGTATGGGCAGGCATCTTACAAAGTCATAGCCCTTGATGCAGGTCATGCATGCCAAAATCTTTATTTAGCATGTGAGGCCATTGGGTGTGGGACATGTGCAATTGCCGCATACAATCAAGAGCTGATGGACAATCTTTTAGGTGTTGATGGAGAAGATGAGTTCACAATATATGCTGCGCCTGTGGGGAAGACAAAGGTATCTAGTGAATAAGCTTATATTATTATAACTAAATATATTTTCTATAATCATATTAAAAGGCGATAAAATGGAAACAATATATTTGGCTAAGTGGGAAAGTAGATTTTGGGCGTGGCTTATTGACATCATATTGATAGGCGTAGTATCAAATTTTCTTACAAATTTTCTAGGATTTTTAGGTGAGTTCAGCTTCATTAATATTCTTTCCATTATCAATGTCAAGAGTTTTGGTGTTAACGGGATTTTATTGTTTGCTTATTGGACTATATTTGAAGGTTATAGCGGACAATCTATTGGAAAGATGGCATTGAATCTAAAAGTTACGGATAGAAAAGGAGAGAAAATAGATTATGGCATCGCGGCATTAGAAAGTTTTGGCAAAGCATTTATCTTACCTTTGGACTGCCTCATCGGTTGGCTCGCCATGTCTAACAGTAAATTACGACTTTTTAACAGAATTTCAAATACAATTGTCATGCGAACAAAATATGAAGCCCCTGAAGATGTAAAATATGTAAAAGAAAAGGAATAAATTTATTTTTTATTTCAGACTTTTTTATAATCAACTAAGTGCGTGGTTTTACCAAAAGGGATATATAATATAATTATCTTATAATATGAGACTACATTAGTAGTCACTATCCGGATAGTGTAAAATATGAAAAAAATATTAGCTTTAACTATAGTTTTCCTTATGGGAATAGCAAGTTTTTCTATTGCAAGTTCACAAGAACCATGCGAAGATACTCTTCCTTCGGGATGTCAAGAATGCATCTTCAATGATTGCATGAAGTCGTGTTCTCAACCTCAAACAGTTGACCAATATGATCCATGTGATGACTGCTCATACAATGCTTTTTTTGAGTGCCAACAAAGATGGTTCCATCCTTACTGGATGGAGATATACATTAGCAATGTGAAAGGATGCTATGCAAGGGATCTATTATGTGTAAATATGCCAAAATCCACACAGTCATGCTTAGCTTACTGCTATGAATCTTGTGGCGATATGCCATTTTTTAATCAATGCCTTGAAAGTTGTGAAAGCTCTGAATGTTATCTATATGGTAAACAATCATACTTTGAATATGTGGGTGGAGCAGAAATTAAATCATTGGTTATCAATGTTCCATCATGCAACGACTCCAGAACATTCTTTAATGAGCCTCCACCGTGTGCTGGCGAAGGGGATTTTAGTTCAGAGGATAGAAAGCTGATAAATAGCTGTTGCTTTGACATGAGGGGGTGTGGAAGCAACCCTTCACTTGAATGTGCAACAAATTGCAGCGGATACAACATGCCTGCAAACTACAAATGTGATGTCAACGAGTATGTGATTATGCTATTTGCTGGATGTGGAGAAATTGTGATAAACGGCGTACCATTAAGCCTTCCTACATGTGAAGTCCGAAGCTTTGCAGTACTAGCCAATAATTACCCACACATGGTTGTCTGGTACAATGGTGAGAGGCCTTTTGACCAAATGCCTGATGTTGTCATGATTCAAGGCGTTCCAAGGACAATCACAATCGAGGGAAAAGGTCGATTATTATTCTCACTTGAGCAGAAATGCTGCTACGACTGCAAACCGAATCCATCGCTCCCTGCCACAATACTCTACCCAAAGGTAGACATTGAGACATTCTCAGTCCCAGGAGGGGAAACTGTAATCCAAGATGGTAAGATCATATCATCATTTGAAATGTCCCCCGGTAGCCAACAGGTGTTCCTACAGGTAGAGAACAGAGGGTTCTTTACACAAAACGACACAAGGTTAAGATTTGACGGGCTTCCAGAAGGCGTCACAGTTCAAACTGTACCGGAAACACAAAAGCTAAAGGCACACAACATAGGCGCATACTCTGCATTATTCACATTGGGTTCAAACGTTCCTTCAGGCACATACAAGGTTACAATGGTCGCATACTCGCCAAGTGGCGTATTTGACACTGCCACAATAGACTTTGTTGTCTCATAAAAATTTAATTTTTTATTTTTATTTTATAGGTTTTATTTTCTTTATTTTCTTCTTTTTCCATATCTTTATATTTATGTAAATTCAAAGATTAATAGGTAATAGAATGAATCCACAGATAAAACAATATTTAGAAAAACAACCTCTTGAAAGACAAAAAATAATGTTATACTTACGCAAAGTTCTGCTTGATGCAATCCCTAGTCTAAACGAAAAAATGGAATATGGCGTAATGTGCTATGATGATCTGTATTACATTGCAAATCTCCCTAAACAAATTAACATGGGATTCTCAATTGTTGGACTAACGCCAGAGGAAGTTAAATTATTTCAAGGTGGGGGAAAGACTATGCGCCACTTGAAATTTGAAAACATCGACTCAATTAATAAAGAAGAGCTCGTTAAAATTATCCAATTAGTGCGTGAAAAGGCATCCCCTGTCCATCCAAAATACAAAAAATAATTTTTTATTTTCAAAATTATTTTACTTTTCAACTTAAGCAAATATTTAAATATTAATGATTATCTATTTTTACAATTATAATGGTGTTTTTCATGAAAAAAGTATCAAGTATTATAACGGTCTTTATTATTTTAGGCGCTTTTCTTATCTTTTTGAATCCAGTTTCTGCTGGAAATATACATGTTTACCCAGGGGACGACATTGTAGCCAAGATAGGTGCAGCAGAACCGGGGGATACAGTCTATGTACACTATGGAACATATGACATTAGCACATACCCAAATGGGATCGAAATCAATAATCCAAATGTCACCATAATAGGGGATGACCCTTTAAACACCATAATTGATTGTAGAGGAGGATCTGATATTTGTATAGGTAATTATGATTATACAAATAAGATTCTAAACGATATAACAATCAAAAATCTTGGTTTAAGAAATTTTCAGTTATATGGTATTACCTTTAAGGGAAGCAATGTAACAATAGAAAACTGTAAATTCGACCTCACGACAGACGTCATTCCTGTGTCTGGAGATCTTTCTTGTATACTTGGAATAGGAGACAATTGGTCAGTAAAAAACGTTTCTATGAGTGATAATATTTTTTATAATGGAATCCGTATTATTGGTATTTCAGGCTATGGAAATAACTGGTTGATAGATGGGTTTGAATTTGACAGAAATTTGTTTAAAATTACTTCTACATTTAGGCCTGTAGTTGGGGGTGGCAACAATTGGACAATAAAAAATGGAACGGTCAACAATAACACTTTAGAAAATGGGGAGGCCTTAATTGGCGTATATCTTGCGGGCAAAAGCCCTTTTTTAATAAAAAATATTTCAATCAGCGGAAATAAGCTCCTAAGGGGAACTTATTTGGAAGGTATTAATCTTGACGTGGATAATCCTTATCTAACGGAAAACAGTTTAATTATCAATTGTACCGTTAGTAATAATTCCATCAATAATATTTATACTGACGGAAGATCAGTTTATGGAATTTCTGCCATAGGTGTTGGCATAACAGTTGAAAATTGCATAGTAAGCAGTAATACTGCTAGCGATGACCTAACACCCGTTTACGGCATATGGGTACCCCCCTTATTATTTTTCAACTCAATTATATATTCTAATTCCTGGAACAACAAGGACAACTGGGGACAAGCATTTGGAGGGGTAGAGCCTGGTGAAGGATGCATATCTGTAGATCCAATTTTCACCAAAGGGCCCTTAGGGGAATTCTACCTCTCTAATTTGAGCCCTTGTGTTGACAGTGGTTCTGACTTAGCTAAAAACCTTAGTCTTTCAACAGGTTTTACGACAAATGTCAAAGGGGTATTTGATAGAGGAACTGTAGATATGGGGTACCACTACCCATCTATAGGTGGCTCAGAGACTCAATATCTCCCGGTGGATAAGATAATTAAGATCCTAAAGGAAAACGAAGAAAAATAAATTTATTTTAAACTTTTTTTTAGATAACTTAGTACTATTGAAAACAATTTTCATGATTTTATTTTTTTCTTTTCCCGGTAAACTTATATCTCTTGAAAATAAGTTAAAATGGGCGCAGATATGAATAAAAAGATAATTGTCCTATTATTGGGGATTTTACTGTTGATCTCCGTAATGGGCTGTGCAACTAAAGAGATTGAACTAATTGACAGGGAAAGCAAAATCCCGCCAAATGCAATAAAGGTCACGCCTGAAACAGATTCGAATCCTCCAAAATCTTACTCTTTAGACTATTATGATCCAGTTCCCTTGCCATACCCGATTAATACTAGAGGTGGTGAAGATTCTGCTTTTATACTACCAGACGGAAAAACTCTCTATTTTTGGTTTACCCCTGATGTCAACATACCCGTTGAAAAACAACTTATCGATGGAGTAACTGGTATATACGTTTCACATAAATCTGGAGATACGTGGAGCAAGCCTGAAAGAATTATATTACAGGATCCTAGAAAACTGGCCTTAGACGGGTGCAGCTTTGTTAAGGATAATACAATGTTTTTCTGTTCTGCAAGAGAGGGGTACCCAGGTATGAATTGGTTCACGGCTGAATTTGACCCATCGACCAATAAATGGAAAAACTGGCTGAAAGTCAATTTCCCTGAAAGTTATGAAGTTGGGGAGCTACACTTCTACGGCGATGAGTTGTATTTCCATTCAGCCAGGGCAGGTGGAAAGGGGGGATTAGACATCTGGGTAATGGAAAAAGATTCCAAAGGTGAATGGTCTGAGCCAAAAAACGTTACAAATGTCAACACTGCAAGAGACGAAGGGTGGCCCGTTATTTCCCCAGATGGAAAGGAATTGTGGATTAGTAGAGACTATGGCCTTTGGAGGTCAAAGTGGATCAATGGGGAGTGGACAGAACCTGAGCTTATAATCTCACCTCTCGCAGGGGAGGCTTCTATAGATGTTGATGGAAATGTCTATTTTACCCACCACTTCTATAAAGATAACAAAATGATAGAAGCAGATATTTACGTTGCATATAAAAAATGAATGAGAGGTATATTGAAACATATCATTATGGAACGTGATTACAATGGATTGCATATTATGTAGGAAAGAAATCGAGAGATATGATCCAAAATTTAATCAATTGAAAATTGATGAATCTCATAGCGTAGACATATGTTTAGATTGCATCGATAAATTTCTTAAATGGCAACAAACTGTATTTGCAACTCTTTTCCCCACAAAAGCAGCCAAGAAGTGGGCTAACAAGAAATAAGGGGTTATAATCTGTTATTTTAAAATTATATAGGCAAAATTCGATATATTTATATACTATTAGTCATTATATAGAACTGATTATCAACAGTGATTATTATGAAGAAAATAATGGCGATATTGATAAGCTTTCTATTTATAGTAAGTACGTTTGGGATTGCGTCTGTTTTCGGCGATAAATTTGACGTAGATGTTATGGACTTCATTTTTGATGATTTTGATACGAAATTTGGACATATTAATGATGCACACAGCAAGGATGGATCCTTACGTGATGCATATGACGAACATGCTTTCCGCCTTTATGTTGGAATCGGAAATCCAAAGGATTATCCACAGTACAATAACGATGATAGCGAGAACTACACTACAGAAGCAGATGGCAGAGAATACTTTTTGGATGATTATACTATGTCTAATCTGATTGTTAGGCGCAAGGTTTACTTCCCTGAAGATCGGAACTGGGTAAGGTATTTAGAGATACTTTACAATCCCACAGAATCCCCTATATCAGTTGGTGTGCGGATATATTCAAATTTTGGCTCTGACTCTAACAATCGAGTTGTTAAAACTTCAAGTGGCGATGCATTAGCAGATGTAAACGATTACTGGGCAGTATCGTATGACCAGCTTACTGATAATGGCGATGGTACACATGACCCTTCTCTTTCTCATGTATGGGATGGGCCTGGTGGTTCTGACAGAATAGATTCGCTGTGGGAGTTCTCTGATGAAAGCGGGTATATTAATTACAGTTGGGAGAATGTCACCGTTAATCCGGGGCAGACTGTCGTCCTAATGCACTTTGGAGGGATGGCATTTAACAACAATGATGCCATAGCACTTGCACAAGACCTATACAACTATAAAGATGCCAAAATGAAATACGACCTCCAAGAAATTAATCAGATAATAAATTGGAATCCAAGCAGATTGGCAAAAGCAGGAAATAAACCTTCACTTCCAATTGCACAGATATTAAAAATCCTAAAGGAAAATCAGGAAGATTAATTCAATTTTTTTATTACAACTCTTTTATATTACTATTTTTACATTATTTCTTAATAGCTTTAATGACCATGCCTTTTGGAACAACATGCCCTTTCAAGGGAAGCCAAAATCCTTTAAAATAAGTGACGGCTACATCGCTAAATCCAGCTTCATTTAGCATTTTAGTCATTTCATCTGCAGTATACAATTTTAGATTCATTTGCTTAACATGCTTTGAGTGATCCAATCCGTCCTCTTTATTGTATGCCATTTCAATTACCAATCTGCCCCCTGGGGCCAATACCCGGTATACCTCTTTAAGCGATTTCATCGGCTCATTCCAAAAGAAAAATGTTTCAATTCCAGCTACTGCAGAAAATTCCTCATTTTTCCATGGCAAAGAAGATGCATCGCCTAGCTTAAATTCAGCTTTGCCCAATGTAACGAGGTCTTTATTGGTATCTGTTGCTAGATTTACCATCTCTATGGAATAATCTAATCCTGATATTCTTGAAACATGTGAAGCATATCTCTTTATGAATAATCCAGAGCCAAACCCTATTTCAAGATATTTATCATCTTCTTTTAGATCAAGGGCCTTTGCAGCATTTTTGTAAAAATCTTTATGTCCCCATGCCATGCCCCTAGCCAATAATCTTCCATAAAATCCTTTGGGGGTTCTAAATTGTGACATTGTTATTTATTTTGAATTTTTGTATATAAGAATATTGGAAAAAATTTTTTAATAATTAGTTTCAAATTAAATCAGTTCTTTCTTTAGCATTACCATATCTTTAAGCTGTATCCCATTTTCATATATCGGATTTGGATAGTTATCTAGGTAAAAGCTTTTTTTAATGTCAAATATCTCAAAACCTTCTTTCTGGTATAGATACAACTGTTTAATTGCTATATCACCCGTTCCAATAACAATAGTTTTGAATCCTTTTGCTCTGGAAATAGCATCTCTCAGAAGTAGCTTACCTATGCCTTGCCCTTGATGTTTGTATCCACTGCTATATTTTTTATTTCAATAGTGTCATCACTTATTTTTTGGAGTACATAGATCGCTATAGTTTCGTTATTCTTTTCAAATATGAAAATTTCAGAATCATTGATATACCTATTAATAGCATCAATTGTTTCATCGGCTAGCAATAATAGATTATAAGGAATTTCTTCATCTTTTTGAAGGGGTCTAATCATCTAGATCTTTCCTATTGCAATAATTAATGTTATACTGGATCTTGACAGAAAGAATAAAACTTAATTTTATTTAATTTTCATCTTTTCTTTATTTTGTTCCTGTTTATTTTTACTCTTCTCTATCTCCTTTTCATCTAGTTTCTGCTTTTTTATCTTCTGTTTTTTCATTTCTTCTAGTTGCTTTTTCAATTGCTCGTCCTGCGCTTGCCTTTCAGGGTCTTGTTCTTGCCTCTGTATTTTCTGTTGCCTCATCATATCTTTTTTAACAATCCTCATAACACAACTCTCCATAAAATTTGGTAACAATGAAATTAAGGATATTAATATAATAAATCTTTTCCCTATGCATGTTAATAATTCAGATTAAATGCATGAAAGAATATTTATTTTATTTTCCATACCCTTATATATGCTAAATAATATGGCTAAATGGGATATAATGGACGAAAATAAATGCAGTAAATGTAATAGTTCTTTTCCTAGAGGCTCTCTCTTTTGTCCATCTTGTGGCACAAAGGTAGAAGCAGAGGGTAAGATATGTCAAAACTGTGGATCTAAAATGGCATTGTCTGATCAGGTTTGTGGGCAATGTGGGACTCCTTTTGAAAAAACAATGGAACCCCCTAAAGCCGAAGCAAAAAATTATCAGGAATCTCCCACGCCTAAAGGCAAAAAAAAGATAATTGCAATAGGGGGCATTGGAGTAGTTATTATTTTGGTAGCCGCCCTTATTTTATTTCCAGGCGCATCTGAAGCTGAAAAGTTATACAACGAAGGCGTGTCTTTTTATGATCAAGCAAAATATGATGAAGCAATAAAAAATTTTGAGAAAGTTATGGAGCTTGATCCTGATTACAAAGAAACTAAGAAATACCTAGTTAATTCCTGGAATGGCAAGGGGATTTTACTTCAAGGACAAAAGAAATATTCTGAAGCCATAACTTGCTTTGATAAGGCTATTTCTATGGATTCAAACTTTAAGGATGCATGGACAAATAAAGGAAAAGCTCTCATAGATCTTGAAAGGTATCCTGAAGCAATACAATCTTATAACAAAGCGATTTCTATAGATCCAAACATCAAAGAAGCATGGTATTGGAGGGGATATGCATACAATGAGCTAGATAGGCACTCTGAAGCCATAACTAATTTTGATAAAGCGATTTCTATAGATTCAAACTATGCCCTTGCATGGGTCGGTAAGGGGGCCGCACTTAGACTTCTTGAAAGGTACACAGAAGCACTACAAGTCTACGACAAGGCGATATCATTGGATCCAAACATCAAAGAAGCATGGTATGGCAGAGGGATAGCACTCAGAAACCTTGGAAGGCCTTCTGAAGCCATAATCTCATACGATAAAGCGCTTGCAATAGATCCCGACTATAAACAAGCATGGAACAATAGGGGAGTAGCACTCAGAAACCTTGGAAAAAACTCTGAAGCCTTAATTTCCTATGACAAAGCTATTGCAATAGACCCTAACTATGCCCTCGCATGGAATAACAAAGGGCGAACACTTCAGGACTTAGGAAGATACTCTGAAGCTCAACAGTGTTTCGACAGGGCGAGAGAACTTGGTTACACCGGATAATATATTTTATTTTAAAATATTTCCTTTTTTCCCTCTCTTTTTAACCCGTTTACCCCCGCCATAATCGGTTAAATAATCGGAGCTTTTCCCTTCCTTTTCCGCCTTAAATCGGCTCGGATTACTCAACATATATCATAGGCGATACTGTTCCAGCACAGCCGCTTTAGACCATTTTATCCCTCTATTTTTTCCAAAACTCAATTAAAATTTCCCCCATCGCTCAATTTTTTTTCTGCATTTTTTTCTAAAAATCTCAAGATGCAACAATATATATGTTGTAACATATATAATTATAAAATTATTACAATTATTATCCAATATATTTTTTAGTAGTTATCGTTTAACAATAATAATATTTAATAACTATTAATAATTAACAATTATAATTTTTAATTACCAGCTATAATTATCGTTACCAAAAGCTTTATATATAATAAAATATCTAATAATTAGGTACAATTATCTATATCTAATAAAAAAAATGGTGAAAAATTATGAAAAAAATAAAATCGATAATTATAGGAATTTTATTAGTTGTTTCTATATTGGCTATTATTGATCCAGTAAGTGCAGCTACTACTCGTGAAGTGGGAGCTGGAAAAACATATACAACGATCGGAGATGCAATCACTGCAGCAGCTGCCGGTGACACCATACTCGTATATCCAGGTACTTATAATGAAAACGTCGTGATAAATAAATCAAATATTACATTAAAATCTGTAGGGGGAAGAGATTCAACAATAATCGGACCTGGCACAAGCGTTACAAGCTATAGGGTAATCAATATTGATGGTAAGAATCTAGGGACGATAACTGTGGAAGGCTTTACTATTATTTTATCCAGCACATCGCCTGAATCTTTTGGAATTATTCAGGGAACGGGCAGTGGAGAAGGAACAACTTGCAATATACTAAATAACAAAATAAAAGTACCTAACCATCTTCGTGTTGGAATTCAAGTTGCAGGAAATGATTCAAAAGTTATCGGAAACATAGTAGAAGGAGGACCTTATAAGGAAGGCTGGGATAGCGCCGGAATAATGGGCGTAACTTGGAATTCAAAAGCGAAAAACATTCTTATTAAAGACAATCATATTCTCGGTGGGGGCGATATCGGAATAAGCATAGTTACATGGGGCAATGGAGAAATCTCCGATGTTCTAGTTGAAAATAACATAATCGAAAAATCAGTGGATAGAGGAATTGAAATCGGTGGGATAGTAACAAATACATTAATTAGAAACAATATTATCAGGAATAATCCAAAATTCGGTATACAGGAACGCCATGATCATAACTTTGTCCATGCAGACGGAAATCCAACAGGGACAAAAGTGTACTACAATCAGTTCTGCAACAACGGAAAGGACATAGACATATACGACGATCCTAACGACAGTTACTTTATCGGAGACCCAAAACTTAATGCAAGAGGTAACACTGGCTGTCCAACTACACTTCCAATGAATAAATTCCTTTCAATACTAAGAAACAACAGATGCAAAAATCACCCAGATCTAGAAGGCTGCAACGTTAATTGATCTATTATTAATTTTCTATATTTTTAATAGTATTTTGTTCTTGTTTAGGGTAGCCTAGACAAGGAAAATATTGTATTTTAGGATCTTAACTATTTATATATTAGGATATATATAAACATAAAATTATTGCAATTATCACTTATTATATTAAATAGGATTTAGTAACATATTTCCGATATTTATTAAATATTTAAGATTTTTTAATTAATCTAATAAACAAAAACCTTAAATAGAAGTTATGCTTATATTTTATATGGTGAATCCAGCTATGGTACTCATCATAATCGGGATTATTTTATTATTACTAGTGCTATTCGTAGCATTTAGTAATAGAAAAGGGTCTTTATTCCAGGGAAAAGGGGATATTCATAAGAAAAGGTTTACTATCCAGTTCATAATAGGGCTATCATTAGCTTTGATCGGGGCTTTCTTAATGTTTAACGGTACTCTACTTGGGGCGAATACGATATCCATAGCAAGGATAATAGGAATTGTCGGAATATTGCTGATAGGGACATCATTTACAACACTGCCATTCATATTGAAGAAGGAAAAAGAATAATCAAGAATAATTGCAATAATTATATAAAACATTATTATTAATAATATATAAATGTAAAATTATTGCAAGTTATAATTGCAAATATTATTTCAAAATATTTTATATGAAATATATTATTGTAAATTTATTGCAAAATCATCTATCTTTGGAAATGGCATCGGATATCAATTCCCAAAAATATTCTTTATCTATATCTCCTAAATCCCTTATTTTGATATGCCTCATCGTCTTTCCAATCCCATCAAGCATCTTCTTAGGATCTTTAAGCTCTGTACCGTTATAGAATCCTAGATTAACATGATTGCCAGCAGGGAATAAATAACATATATCTCCTTTCTTTGAGTATACTGGCTGCTTCCACTTTAACGATTCATCTAGGCTAGGGTCTACAGATAAAATAATCTTTCTAAGTGCTTTTACTATCTCTTTTTTATCCTCTGGTAAACTGTTAATATACTCGCTTACTTCTTTCGAAGCTCCGGCCATAATATCATAGACTATTTGTTCTTTTACATTTAAAAATATCCTCTTAGAAAGGTATTTTATTTTTATCTAGCCCACCCTAAACGACTAAAAAAACCGTTTGCGAATAATAAGATTTTTAAATTCTTGAGATAATATGAATTATAGGTAAAATAGGCCCTAAATGGCTTGTTTACCCTGGCTTTTTTCTAGTATTTATCCTATTATTTATTGCGTATAATGTATATTATACGTAATAAAGCAGATTTTCTCATATATTTAGCTATAAAGGACGATATTAGGGCCTTTTTAGGGATAATTAGGACTCAAACTAAAGGTAGTTCTAGATATCAGATCGCCCCGTTATTTTTGGCGATATTAAATTATTTTTAATATCTCTAAAGTCTTCTTTTTATTCAAATAAGCCCGGTAATTAGATAAAAATGTATTTCAGCAAACTATTTGAAAAATACATAAACAGGTTTCGCGGAAAATAGTATAAAAAGAACTATAAGCAGTATAACATACTGTTTTACTAAAACTGGAAAGTAAGCCCCGATAATAAGGCCAAATATCATAGCACCAATTTTTACAAACGCAATATCCCAGGCGCTTATTTTTTCTGATTTCTTATCTACCCAAGACATTAATCCCATATTCTCACCTTATTAAATAGGATTGCAAAGTATTTATTTTTATCCCCTATAAAAAGTTGGTAAATGAATTCCAATTCCATTATCATATTCAAAAAATTATGCCAAAAATAAATGGCAATCTAATTTCAATAATAACATTTAATCCAGGGTTAATGGGAAATTGCAATTATTATTCATTATAATATTCTACATTATATAATTTTATATAATTATTGCAATTATCTTAATTACTCCGGTATAAATAGATTTTAAATAGTCCTTCTTTGGAGATTATCTTAAAAATCTGTAAAGTGGCTGTATTGACAATAGAACAAAAAGAACTATAATGCCTTCATTTTTAATAAGACTTAATCGGGCATAGGGATAGATTCCATATTATCGGTCATTTGACAAGGAAGTATAATATTTAATCCTAACTACCGAAAAATTTTGATTAATAAATACCGATTCCATTATCTCTATTTAGGAAAATACTACAACATCATGATATTCTATTTTTAGCTACTAATGTTAAAAATTATCAATTATTTAATGCAATAATTATTTAAATATATATTATATAAAATATATATGTTGATATTTATATTTTTCAAATTTAATCAATAAATAATTTTCTAAAATAATTATTTTAGTCGATTAGCCCGCCCTAATCGATTAATTATTTAATTTATATAGAATAAAATCTCTTGAAAATTCTACAAATAGCCAAATTTATCCATAAATCATTGTTATCATCTTTTGGGAGGCCATAATATACTTTCCAGGTTCCATCTGACCTCTGATTATCAATAAGATACTCTAATCCTTTTTTTATGTCACTGTCCTTTGGGTTAAATTGGAGTTTCGAAAGAGAATCAAGAGAGGAAACTATATCAGTCCACCAGAATGGATAAGCTAACTTTTCCCAATAATCAGTTGTCCCACGATCAGGATAATTATCTTTCTTAAAAAATTGAGATTTAAGAAAATTCCCCGCTCTCTTTGCCTCAATTGATTTTTTGTAGTGGTTGTGTGATGCAAATGCCCTCAAAACTATTCCTGTTATTAAATGGGATGAAGGTTTAAGTGGGTCATTTTTGATTGGAGCATTTTTATCATTTTCATTAAAGACATAATTAATCTTGTGTTTAGTTGTTCTAAATGGTATGGCCCAACCACCATCATTTTGCCTAATAGACATAAGCCATTTGATCCCAAGGTCTATTCTATCATCTTTCTCATATCCTGCTTTTATTAACATCTCCATAATCGCAGCAGAATAATTTGGCGTGTATTCATTACCATATATCCCTCTGAAATCACCTTCTTCTGTCTGAAAGGAAAAGAGAAATTCGCAAGCTTTGGAGATTTCATCATTTGTGTTGTTTAGCCCATATTTTTCAACCAATACTCGGATAATCCTATAAGTTTCAATTTGATTGTAAATCATTTGAGAGCTAATATCTTTTCTAGCACCTGAATACTTCCAAGATCCATCTTTCTGTTGTTTATTAAAAAGTGATATGACCTTTGGAAGAATCCATAAAGACTCCATATTGTTTGGCTCTTCATCTAAAATATCTCGCTTAACGAAATAGTTTATAGCCTGATTTTCAGAAAAAATAAGTGGAGTAACTGGACTAAATTTAAAGTATCGCTTCCAAGAAGTAGAATTATCCAGCATCACATTATTTAAACAATTTTTAATTATATAAATTAATAGGTTGCGATATTTAATAATCAAACAGGGGATACTTTCTCTGTTTTTTTTATACCATTATATGTAAAAGATGTAAAGTCTATATTGTAATAATTTTATAATTATATATGTTGTAACATATATATTGTTACATCAGTGAATTTTTTCGAAAAAATGGGATTGAAAAAAAATTGAGTGATCGAAAAAATTTGGTCGATTTTTGGAGTTTTGGGGGCAGAGGGGAGTGCGATTTTTTAGCTGTATGGAGGAGGATATATGTTGTGATTTAGAGCTTGTTTTAGGTGGAAAAGTGCGGAAAAAGCTTTGATTTTTTAGTCGATTAGGGTAGGGTAAACAGGTTAAAAAGAGGGAAATAAGCGGAAAGATTTTAAAATAAGATAGATTAACCTAATCGGTGTTTCATTGACAATAGTTCTCGAAGCCAAAAATCTCGAAAAGAAATTCAGTGATATTATAGCAGTCAATAAGATCAATTTCGAGGTAAAGGAAGGAGAAGTTTTTGGCTTTTTAGGACCAAATGGGGCAGGTAAAACGACTACAATGAAGATAATCCAGTGTGTTTCACCAAAAACAGGGGGGGCCCTAAAGGTATTTGGTCTCGAAGTTGAACACAATCAAAAAGAAATAAAGAAGCTTATGGGCGTCGTTCCTCAGATGGATAATCTTGACCCCGATTTCTCAGTTATTGGAAACCTTATTCAGTACTCAAGGTATTTTGACATTCCTATAGATGAAGCAAAGAAACGTGCTAATGAACTTATCGAATATGTTCAACTAACGGAAAAAAAGGATAGTTCAGTGGAAAAACTTTCTGGTGGGATGAAAAGGAGGCTTGTTCTAGCAAGGGCAATGATTAATGAACCTAAGCTATTGATTTTGGATGAACCAACTACTGGTCTTGACCCTCAGGCAAGACATCTGATCTGGGAAAAACTAAAGGATCTTTCCTCAAAAGGAATAACTGTTATAATAACAACTCACTACATGGAAGAAGCTGCAAAGCTATGCGATAGGCTTGTTATTATGGACAATGGAGAAATACTAGTTCAAGGAACTCCAAAAGAACTTGTTAAGAAATATGTAGGAGAACACATTGTAGAAGCAGAAAATACTCTAGAGATAAAGGCGTGTCTAGAAAAAAATAATATTAACTACGAAGTTGCAAATGAAAATGTAGAGGTATACAGTGAGAATATATCCGATATAACTAATCTAATACTCAAAGAGTGTGTGGATAGTGGGGTCACGGCAAGACCTGCAACACTTGAAGATGTATTTTTGAAACTAACGGGGAGAAAACTAAGGGAATAGATATGTTTGGGCTAAGCTATAGACTTTTGAAACCTTGGAGAAGAAATATTGTAACATTTGTCAAGACTTGGAAGCTAAATTTTGTTCCACCTTTCTTAGAGCCAATTCTATACCTATTGGCATTAGGATTTGGATTAGGCGGATTTATAGAAAGCGTTGACGGGGTTCCATATGCAAAATTCATTGCCCCGGCACTTGTGTCAATATCTGTAATGACGGCATCCTTTTTTGAGTGTACATATACCTCATTTGTCAGAATGTACTATCTAAAGACATTTGATGCCATGATAGCCACCCCAATATCCATAGAAGAAGTTATTGCTGGGGAATTATTCTGGGGTGCAACTAGGAGCACTATCTATGCCACAATAATGTTGCCTGTACTCTTGGCATTTGGCGTTATCGAAATGCCATCATCTCTACTTATTATTCCATTTGCATTTCTTGGAGGGTTATTGTTTTCCTGTATCGCCATGTGTTTTACTGCATTAAGCCCGACAATTGATGCTTTAAGCTACCCAAATTTCCTATTTATTACTCCCATGTTTTTGTTCAGTGGTACTTTCTTTCCTATGACAGTTTTACCCGAGGCAATACAATACGTAGCTTTAAGCATACTACCCTTGGCCCACATAGTTATAATAAACAGGGCGTTAACACTGGGTGTTTACAGTTTTTCCATGGTAACTAGTCTACTCTGGATTTTAGCTACAACTACAATATTCTTCTTTGTTTCAATAAAACTTATGAAAAGAAGGCTAATCATTTGATTCTACAGAGGTTAATTCTTTTAGTAATATCCTAACTTCTTTGTACGATTCAACATTGTACTTGGCTTGAGAAGGCTCAATACCTACCTTTATTGAATATGCATTTTCTGGAACTACTTTGAAGATATCTTCATCTGTGAAATCGTCTCCAATTGTAACTATAAAATCCCATTTATTTTTATTAAGCCAGTTTGAAGTCGCATGTCCTTTATTTATATTTATATTCTTAACTTCAATAATTTTATTACCTTCAAAAACTCCCACATTTAGATTAGAAGTTAGGTGCATTAAAGCTGCTTTTAGTTCTTTAGACCGTATAGCTGCTAACTCTGGATCTACTTTTCTATAGTGCCAAACAAGAGAAAGTTCCTTACTTTCGATTAATGATCCCGGCGTTCTATCAACATACAGTTCTAATAAAGGCAAGATTCTTCCTTTCCATTCTACTTCCTCTGGTTTAGTTAAAATCCAATTGCTTCCTTTTTCCTTAATTTGCCCACCATGCTCAGCTATAATACTTAAATTGACACCTTTAAACCAATTCTCAAGAGTATTTTTATCGCGCCCACTTATTATGACAACATTATTTTTAGGATCATTTGATAGATTTTTTAGAATAGAAATTAATTCATTATCCGGTAATGCTTTATGGGGTGCATTTGAAAATGGAACTAAAGTTCCATCATAATCGAGCAAGAATAAACGATTTTCACTTTTTTTGTATCTATTTATCATGCCAATTTTAGTTGAAGGTAGAATAAGTTTTACTTCAAGTGTTTTCTGTTCATTTTTTACTTCTTCAAGTTTTTCTATAAAATCTTCTGCCCATCTTGTCACATTATATTTTTTTAATCTTTTTTGCATGATTCTATTTCTTTCAATCTGTTCATCTATTGGCATTTCCAATCCTTTTTTAATTGCATCTGCAATTTCTTCTGCATTGTTTGGATTAACTATCAATGCCTCTCCAAGTTCAACTGAAGCACCGGCCATTTCACTAAGGATAAGCACTCCCTTTCCATCATTTTTTGAAGCTATTAACTCCTTGGCAATTAAATTCATACCATCTCTTATGGGGGTTATCAATCCTACATCAGAAAGATTGTACAATGAAAGAAGAGAATAATATGAGATATAACGATATAGATATCTAATTGGCGTCCAGTTTACTCTTCCATATTTTCCATTTATTTTTCCAACATATTCATCAATCTTGTTTTTAAGTTTTTCATAATGCTCAACTTTAGTTCTTGATGGGACTGTTACAAGAATTAATTCGACCTTTCCCCTATAAGTAGGATACTTATCGAGAAAATAGTCATATGCCTCAAGTCTTTGGAGAATTCCTTTTGTATAATCAAGCCTATCTATCGAAAAAATAGTTTTATATTCCCCTATTTTCTCCCGTATCTCATTTATTTTTTTTTGAACATTTTCATCTTTTACCATACTTGAAAATTTATCATACTCTATCCCCATAGGAAATGCATCGACTTCAGAATAATGTTTCCCCGTGAAGACTTTACCTGCAACGTTTTCAAATCCCAATATCCTTAATACTCCTGATAAGAAATGCCTTGAATAATCAGATATATGAAACCCAATCAAATCAGCTTCAAGAATCCCTTCAAGGATATCTCTTCTCCATGGCAGTAGCCTATAGATCTCAAAAGAAGGGAATGGAATATGTAAGAAGAATCCTATTGAAGTATGGGGCAATTTTTCTCTAATTAGTTTTGGAAGTAGCATTAAATGATAATCATGAATCCAGATTATATCCCCATTATTTGCAATTTCACATACGGCTTCACAGAACTTCTCGTTTACGCTTTTATAAGTCTCCCAATTCTTTTTTATATATTCGGTATACTGTGTGAATCCATGAAAAAGTGGCCATAAAGTACTATTACAAAATCCATTGTAATATAGTTCAATATCTTTTTTTGATAAAAAAACTGGGTAATTTTGATATTCTTCCAATAACTTTGACTTTATATATTTATTTTCATCGATATTTATTTTGTCTGAAGAAAGCCCACACCAGCCTATCCAAGTGCTATCATAGTTTTTATAGAATGATGCAAGTCCTGTAGCAAGACCCCCCACGCTGTGCTTAAAATTTAAGCCCTCATTATTCTTTTCTATGGTAATAGGCAGTCTGTTTGAAACTATTAATAATCTTTTCATTTTACCAAGTCATTTATTATACGGGCTTTTAGTTTAAATTATTAATTATGAAATTACTAATCTATTTAAACATAAAAATTAATATATAATGATAATAAATATAGAGACTTTTTGGGTGTTCATTTGGTAAATGAAATAGAGATAGAATATGTTTCAAATAACAATCTTTTATATTCTAAATATGTTCTTGTTGCGGACATTGGAGGGACCAATACTACTATAGGAATTTGTGGTATAAGTGAAAATATTCCCTATTTGATGTTTTTTAAGCGCTATAATAGCAAAAAACTTAACTCAATTATACATCCTATAAAAGAAATGCTGAAATTTGCTAAAAATAATCATGCTATAGAGATTAAAGTTTCATGTTTTGGATGTGCTGGAGTGAATATTAAAGAAAATATAATAAATTTAACAAATTTAAATTGGAAAATCAATATAAATGAAATTAAAAAAGAAACCGGTTTAGATATAGTCCATATAATAAATGATTTCCAGGCAATAGGTTACGGAATAAATTATCTTATTAAATATCGGCCAGCAGATATTTTGGTTATTAGGCCAGGAATTAATGAGAAAACTCTTGAAAAAACTAAAGCAATTATCGGTGCAGGAACGGGGCTTGGAAAGTCAATACTTTATTTCAACAACCATAACGGCATATATGAGTCCCTTCCTAGTGAAGGGGGACATTCGGATTTTCCTATTAAAGATATTTTTGAATTTGAATTAATTAATTATATAAAAGAAAAAAAGAATCTTCAAGGCCCCTTAAGATACGAGGATATATTGTCTGGGCAGGGCATAGAGAGTATATACTCATTCTTAAAAAATACTGGAAATTATGGAAAAACAAAATACGATGAAATAATAGAAAGATCTATGGATAAACCTCCCGCCATATCAAAATACAGAAATATAGATCTAAAATGCAGAGAAACTTTTAGACTATTTGGCATGTTTTATGGCAGATGCGCAAAAAATTTTGCTTTAGATTCTCTTGCATTGGGGGGTGTGTATATCGCAGGAGGTATAGCAATGAAAAATAAGGGGCTAATTGAAAGTAAAGAGTTTTCAGATGAATTTATTTATTGTCAGACTCAAAAAGCAGTTCTTAAGTCTATCCCAGTATATTTAATCCTTGACTATAACGTTAGTTTATATGGGGCTGCATTCTACTCAATTGTAAACTCCTTGTAATTTACCGAAAGAGTTATATTAGATAAAAAGAAAAATTATTGAGTAGTTTGGGCAATAGATTCATATTTTTATCTCAATGATAGTTTAGACGCTATTTTTGTTATATTTTTGATAATGGAGGTAAAAAATATGGATATTTTAAGTAATTTGGACCTAGCTTTAGGAAAAAGAGTTAGATTGTATAGATTATTATACAGCCATGGATTAAGAAATGGAACATTGAATCTATTGCCCATTGATCATGGTTTAGAACATGGGCCACGAGACTTCTTTTCAAATCCCGGAAGTCTGGATCCTGAATACGTTCTAAATCTGGCTATAAGTCTTGGAGTATCAGGCATTGTAATGCATATTGGACTTGCAGAAAAATATATGAAAAAATATGCGGGCATCATACCTCTAGTTTTAAAATTAAACGGAAAAACTTCAATACCAGAAGACGATGCTCCAGTTTCTCCATTGACCGCTAGTTTAGAAGATGCTATTAGACTAGGTGCAGATGCCGTTGGATATACTTTATATGTTGGGACTCCCAATCAAAAGGAAGATATTGAACAATTTAGAAAAGTAAAAAGAGAAGCAGATAGATATGGGCTGCCAATAATAGTTTGGTCTTATCCAAGAGGAAAGGCCATTGAAGCAAAGGGAGGAAAAGAATCTCTATACGCTGTAGACTATGCTGCGCGTGTAGGGTGTGAATTGGGCGCAGATATTATAAAGATTAATTTTCCTATTATCGACAATTCGAAAATGGATTTGTATCCGGAACCATATAATCAACTAGATTTGTCTCCAGAAGAAGCTATTAAAAAAGTAGTAAAGTCTGCAGGCAATACGATGGTTCTCGTATCTGGAGGATCAAAACTAGGAGATGAAGATCTTTTAAATAAAGTTAAACTTTCCATGGAAGCTGGCGCCACTGGAATAATTTTTGGAAGAAATATTTGGCAAAGAAGTAGAGAAGATTCCTGGAAAATCAATGAGAAAATTAGAGACATCATGAAAGAATACCCAAGGTGAAAAAATGTATGACGTTATTACCATGGGTAGTTGTACTATAGATCTATTTGTAGACACAGGAAAAGATCTATTTAGAATAACTAAAGATGGACAATTATCCGTACCATATGGGAGCAAGATCCTTGTTAAATCAATGAATTTTGAAATTGGAGGTGGCGGAACAAATACTGCTGGAGCATTTGCAACATTTGGATTGAAAGTTGCATTATTGGGAAAAATAGGCGATGATCACAATGCAGATAAAATATTGAAATATCTAAACTCTATTCAATGTGATACATCTTTATTGATACAAGAAGAAGGCCTCTCAGATTATTCTGTAATTCTGGATGCGAAAGGAAGGGACAGGACAATCCTTACCTTAAAAGATAAAAATGATAAACTTAGATTTAATGAAATTAACTTATCAAGATTAAACACCAAATGGTTTTATCTTTGTACAATGCTTGAAGATTCACTAGACACCCAGATAAAAATATCAAAATATGCAAATGAAAATAATATTGGGATAATGTATAATCCTAGTTCTTATTTAATAAGAAAAGGAATAGAAAAGTTTGAAAAAATACTTAACAATTCTAATATAGTTTGCGTAAATTTTGAAGAAGCCAAAATGATTACTGGCCATACTGATCCAAGACTTATGGCAGATAATTTACTTAGTTATGGGCCAGAAATAGCAATAATAACTGATGGCGATCATGGAGCTTATACATTTACAAACAAAGAAGGACATATGATTATACCAAACGAGGTAAATGTAAAAGAAACTACTGGGGCGGGAGATAGTTTTGGTGCAGGATTTCTTACAGGTTTCATGAAATCTAAAAATATCAAAATTGCCTTAGAATATGGGGCAACTGAAGCCGAATCTGTAATTCAATACTTGGGTGCAAAAAATAAATTTTTGGATATAGAGGAGATCAATTCTAAAATCAGTGAATATCCTCATAAAATTATTAAAATAAAATAAGTGTTAAAATGAATGAATTAAAATTTGATTTTAAAGATAGCATGGTATTAGATTTAGATTTGATGGCTGTAGCTAAGAAATTAACAGAAAAAATAGAAAAGTTAACAGACATAGAGGAAAAACATTATGAAGTGCATGAATCAGTTATTAATCTTCCATACGATTTAGAATATGTCGAAAATATCAAAAAATTAATAAATGAAAAAAAGAAATTGAATCCTTCATATATAGTGGTAATAGGTATTGGTGGAAGTAATCTAGGAACGATTGCTGTTCAAGAAGCCATATATGGGAGATTATACAACGAATTAAATCCAAATACAAAAATACTTTATGCAGATACTGTTGATTCTGACCTGATTAATAATATAATAGAAATAATTGAACCAGTTTTAAAGAATGGAGGAAATATAATACTTAATGGAATAAGTAAATCTGGAAGCACTACAGAAACTATTGCAAATTTTGAGATTTTAGTTGAATTATTGAAGAAATACAAAAAAGACTACAGAGAGTATATAATTGTAACATCAGATGAAGGTTCAAAATTTTGGAATTTGGCTCAAAAAGAAAGATTTGATACCCTGCCTATTCCAAAAAAGGTAGTCGGAAGATATTCTATTTTATCGGCTGTAGGCTTATTTCCCCTAGGATTAATAGAAATTGATATTACCGAATTATTGAAAGGAGCAAAAGAAATCATCAAGAAATGTTTGAATACTGAAGTAAAGGATAATCCTGCAGTAATTAGTGCTTCGCTTAAGTACATCCATTACAAAAGAGGAAAAAATATTCATAATTTATTCATATTTAGTCCAGACTTAGAATCTTTAGGGAAATGGTACAAACAGTTGATAGGAGAGAGTATAGGAAAAGAGTATAATTTAAAAAAAGAGCGCGTAAATGTAGGCATAACTCCCACGATCTCTATAGGCTCAACTGACCTTCATTCAATGGCACAGTTGTATCTGGGTGGACCCGCCGACAAATTCACAACTTTTGTCAAAATAAAGAAAAATAAGAATATTGTTAAGGTGTCTGAAAATGGAGAATACTCTGAATTAGTTAAAGAGATATCTGGAAAAAGATTACAGACAATAATGAGGGCTATATACAAAGGAGTTATAAAAGCTTACAGAGCCCGAAAAAGACCTTTTACAGAGATTCATATGCTTGATAAATCGGAATATTCTATAGGCCAGTTTTTACAATTTATGATGATTGAAACAATGCTTTTGGGGTATTTATTAGGAATAAATCCATTTAATCAACCAAACGTTGAGGAATACAAAATTGAAACTAGAAGAATATTAGAAAATGAATTATAAGGAGTTGGTAAATTAAAACAACTACAAATTAAAGATATAGAAAAATGTGTTGGATGCAGCCTATGCATGTTTGCATGTGCTAGAAAAAATCCCAAAAAACCTGAGATAGGGATAAACTCGTCCGGAATCTTAGCAGTAAGCCTAAGTGGATTTGAGATGGGGGCGACAATTATATTTTGTAGAGCCTGTAAAGAGCCACCCTGCGTTGAAGTATGCCCTACTGGTGCGTTAGTTCCACGGAAAGGTGGCGGAGTGATGTTTATTGAAGATAAATGTATAGCTTGCCAAAACTGTATGAAAGCATGCTCAATAGGGGCTATATTTGAAAGGGAAAATGGTAAGCCTGCAGTTTGTATTCACTGTGGGTATTGCGTTCAATTCTGTCCTCATGATGTTCTTGCTTTTGTGGAGGTGAACGATTGAATAATAGAGTCCTAATTATTGATTTATCAAATAATAGTTATACTATAGAAGAGAGAGAAGATTTATTTAAAGAATGGATTGGCGGTGTAGGCTTAGGTACACAACTACTGAAAGAGGAGTTAAATCCATCCGTAGATCCACTAAGTAAAGATAATGTAATTATCTTTAGTATTGGACCTTTTACTCCCGCTTATCCTTTAGCTACTAAGACGGTAGCTCTTTTCAAAAGCCCTCTTACAGGTGAGTGGGGAGAAAGCCACGCTGGGGGAAGAACTGCAACAAGTATAGCATATGCAGGATATGGTGCAATTGTTATAAAAGGCGTTAGCAAAAATCCAGTTTATCTTGTAATTGAAGACGGAAAAGTATTCTTTAGAGATGCCAGGGTTATTTGGGGTATTGAAGATTCTAGGATTACTGGTAGAATAATAGCCGAAAGAGAAGAAGGAAAAGGTATGAGAACTGTCATGGCAATTGGAGGTGCCGGTGAAAAACTAGTTAGATATGCTTCAGTTACTACTGAGACTTACAGACATTTTGGAAGATTGGGTCTGGGTGCTGTTTTTGGATCAAAGAATCTCAAGGCAGTTATGGTTAGAGGCCGGAGTAGCAAAATGCCCGAAGATGCCAAGAGTTTCAGAGAAATTTATAATAAAATATTCAAAATAGCCACAGAATCTGATGCTATGAAAAAATACCACCTTATAGGAACATCTGTTAATATTATGACATTAAATGAAATTGGTGGACTACCCACAAAGAATCTCCAATCTACAAAGTTTGAATATGGGAAGAATATAAGTGGTGAGACTATAGGGGAAATGTATCTCGGTAGGCGTGTTGCCTGTAATCACTGTCCCACAGCATGTATACATATAGCATCTTTAAGAGAGCCTTATGAGAATGCAGATTACTTCTTTAAAACTTTGATGATATCTTATGATTACGAATTGATATATTCTTTGGGTTCTATGTTAGGGATATTATCTGCTAAAGGTTTATTAAAACTAATCCATAAAGCTGAAGCATATGCCATAGATGCAATAAGCACCGGAGTTTGTTTGGCTTGGGCTACAGAAGCTTTACAAAAAGGCCTAATTACTAATAAGGATACACTTCTAGATTTTGATTTTAGCGACTACAAAAAATATGAAAAAGGCATAGAATATTTAGTTAAACAACCCACTGAATTTTACAAAAATCTCGCTGAAGGCGTTGAAAAGGCCTCAGATGTTTATGGGGGGAAGGACTATGCAATGGCTTTTGGTAACAATGAAATGCCTGGGTACCACACAGGCTATGGGTGTCATCTAGGTACCCTAATAGGTTTACGTCATAGTCATCTTGATAATGCTGGGTATTCGATTGATCAAAAGAAGAAAGAAATAGGTTACAAAGAGTTAATCGATGAACTTTTAGAAGAAGAGAAGTGGAGACAAGTTCTCTCAAGTTTAGTCATATGTTTTTTCGCTAGAAATGTCTATACCCCAGAAATAGTAGTTGAAGCTTTTAAACCGCTAGGGATGGAATTTAGTAAAGATGAAATTATCGATATCGGAGAGAGAATATATCTTGAAAAAGTTAAGATTAAGAAAAAGATGGGATTTGACATAAAATCCCTTAGATTACCCAATAGAATATTCGAAACTTCTACTTTACCAGGGATACTTGAAAAAGATTATATGAATAAAGCAATAGAATACTATTCAAAAACTACAAATTTTTAATATTTTATTAATTTTGGAGTAAGCGCCGATTGCTGAATTACTTATCTTTATCCCAAATAATTTGCATTTTGAGTCAACGAGGCTCTTGTCTAAAAATGATTTTGTTATACTAGTGTTGTCAAATATAACTGAATTAGTAATACTTGATTCATCTATTTCGCATCCTTTTCCTATATATGTGTAAGGGCCTATAACTGATTTTCCTTTAATTACTGATTTATCCTCTATTACGACTGGCTCGATAATTTTACAACTATACTTGCAACTATAAGATGTTTCACAATCTCCGATATATGTTTCCATATATGTTTTAAGTGAGTCTATGTAAGAATCCGGAGATCCAATATCGTGCCATGAGCCTTCTGAAAAAGAATAGCCAAAAACATTAGTTTTCTCCGATAAAAAACTTACAAAATCTCCTAGATTATCTACTTTTTTATTTTCCTTTACATAGTTTAATAGAATTTTGACCGAATCCTTAGGCAATATATACATAGCTATGCCTGCCATCGTAGTAGGTGGGGTTTCAGATTTTTCATGAAATCTTATTATCCTATCGCCTTCTAACTCTGCAATGCCGTATCTTTTTGCAAGATCCATGCTTTTAACGTCATACAAAGCTGTCACCGGTGCATTGACATCGTTGTAGTATCCTAAGAAGTCTGTTAGTTCAAAGGTGAATAAATTATCCCCTGCTATAATAAAAAGTTCATCGTCTATATCTTTGGCCAACTGGGCTAAGGCTCTGACGGCGCCTAGTTTCTCTTCTTCCTTGATTGTCTTTTCTATTGCCAATTTCACGTCCTTATCTTTTGCCCATTCTATGAAATCTTCTTCAAAAAATTCGTTTGTTGAAACGATAATAGGAATATTCAACTTTTTTACTTTTTCATAGACAAAATCTAATATAGTTTTTTTTCCTATAGGAAGGAAGACCTTTGACCTTTCTCTTGTAATTGGCCAAAGTCTTGTTGCATACCCTCCTGCCAGTATTATTGCTTTCATAATATAATTATGTAAAAACAAATAAATAAGATTTTCGTTTTGAATTGAAAAAAGAGAATAAATCGAGTCCTTTTGTAAAATTAAAAGAATTTTTATTTAAATTGAACGAAAATATTTTTTAATTTTCTTTTTATTTACTTGGATAAGTAAGTATTTAAAGTTCATACCATGGATGAAAACTTATTATACTCTCCTTGGGAACATTGCCTATAGTCTTTAATGACAGTAAGAAATCTAATACTCTGCCCGGCATCAAGAAATGTTCTCTTACATATTTCTTACCTTCTTTTCCAACATTCTCTCGTTTTTTTGGATTTCGAAGAAGCCATATTATTGTTTCAGTCCTTGTATCGTCATTGTGAATTAAAAATCCATTTTTTCCTGGAACTATCTGTAATGTTAAACCGCCTACAGGTCTACCTACAACAGGTTTAGCTTTCCATAAAGCCTCGGTAACTGTCAATCCAAAACCTTCCTTGATTGAATTTTGGGATATGATTGTAGCAGCACGCTGGAATGCATTTACCTCTAAATCAGTCAAATTTGTGAGAATATGGATGTCCTTATCTCTATTGGCCTTTTTCTGTACTTCTTCTAATACTCCTATACCTTCAGGGTCATCAGATGCCATACTACCCACTAATATTAATTGGCAATCTTCCTTTTGTTTTACATTTTTATAGATTTTTACTAAGCCTAAAGGATCTTTCCATTTATCGAATCTGCTGACTTGAAGGATGATAGGGTTTTCTTTATTAATTCCACGTTTTTCTAAAGTCTTATCTATAAAATCTTCTTTTAGGTCTCTATTTTTTTCAGATAAAGGATCTATATAAGGGGGCGTAATAAACTTAGGAAAATCCCAAGCTGGAACAATATACTGAACATTAGAAAAAATCGCAGCATCATAGTAATGGGCCCAGTTACTTATCAAGCTTCGAATGTTTTCATTTTTCTGAAAGAATTCAACATCTAGGTCAATATGGCACCGCCAAAGCCATTTTTCATTTTTTTTCTTAAGATAGCTAGCTAATCCAAGTGGCTGAGGGTCATGAATAGTAATAATATCGTAATTTTCGCCAATGATATTTGCATCAGCATTTCTTTTAGTACAATTAATATAAATATCATGCATTTCTTTTGTAAAATTCTGTTTTTTACCTTGCAACAAATTGTGCATTGATTTTGTGACTGCAAAGAATTCAGTTGTACCTTGCATTACCCTCCAATCGTCATGTATGCCTAGTTCATTTAGAAATGGAACTGAAGATTTTAGCATCTCTGCTACCCCCCCTCCATAAGCAGTGGAATTTAGTTCAAGCAATCTAATGCCGTCTAGTTCTTCACTTATCTCTTTAATTTTATCTATTTTTTCTTTACCAACAACTTTACTATATTCGGCTATCGATGGAATTTTTAGAGGGGTAATGTTTTTTTCCTTGCTATAAATTATCCCATTTTCAGGTAAATCTGACATAAACACACCACAATATTAAATATTATTTTCTACAATTGAGTTAATTTCTTTGATTTTCTCTTCTAATATATTTTTTTTAGAAGACTCTATATTAATCCTAAGCAATGCTTCAGTATTAGAAGGCCTTATATTAGCCCACCAATCCTCATAGTAAATTGAAATCCCGTCAATAGTTTCGACTTTGGCATCCTTATAATTAAGTAAAATAGAATTCATTATTTTTTCTTTATTATCAACTTCAAAGTTCATCTCTCCGCTTTGGTAATATTTTTGGTATCTTTTAGATATTTCACTTAGTTTTTTATCCTCTAGCTCTTTGAAAATGTAAAATAATGCTAATAAAGGGGCTTCAAATCCTCCAGCTTCTTTAAAGTAAAAATGATTTGATAACTCGCCAGCAAAAATGGCATCTTTTTCTCTCATTAATTTTTTTATGAAATAATGACCTACCCGTGATTTAATCGGTTTTCCACCTTGTTCAATGACAGTTTCAGGGACTACTTTGCTACAGCGTAAATCATAAATTATAGTTCCTTTTTTCTCATTTAGTATTTGATTTGCAATCATTGCTGTTAAAATGTCGCCCTTGATAGGATTCCCCTTTTCGTCTACTATTCCAAGTCTATCGCCATCCCCGTCAAAGATGATTCCGATATTTGCTTTCTTTTCTTTTACCTTAGACATCAGATTTCTTAAATTGTCTTCTGTCATTGTATTGGGCAAATGATCTGGAAAATTTCCATCTGGTTTTTCAGACAAGAAATTCTTATCTAAAAAAATATCTTCGATAACTTTCTTTTCATGGATTGTTGCACCATTAGAAAAATCAACCACTATACCAATATTTGAGTTAACATCCTTAAATATTTTTAGATAAAAATCTCTATATTCCTTTCCAAGATTTTGATAGTAATTTTTAGCTTTCTCTAGTTTTAGAGGTATTTCGTATTCTTTAAAAAATGGTTTTACTTCATTTATTGGAGAAAGAGGCATACCATCTTTATCACACATTTTAAATCCTCCAAATTCTTTTGGATTGTGAGAAGCTGTTGCGCTTACTCCAAGATCATATCTATTTTTAGTCAAAAAATACATCAAAGGTGTAGATATGATTCCGGCATAAACTATGTCCGCATCACTGTTTAAGACTCCTGTTAAGAATGGATCTTTAAACTTTTCAGAGCTAATCCTAGAATCAATTCCAAAAAGGATTTTTTTATATATTTTACCTAACGTTCTGCCTAAGCTGTATGCAAATTTTTCATCTATCTCATTAGGGTATACCCCTCTAATATCATAAAGTTTGAAAACCATTATACCTTAATTAAATAGAATATATCAATTTATTAGTTTTTTGACTATTCTTAATACCTATAGATTTTTTTTAATCTAATTCTTTTCACGAGTCTTCTTTTTATAAAATCGTTATTTCTAACTAGTAATAATGTTGAAAATGGGAATTGAATCATATATCTTAATCCCCCTCCTATATTGGAAAATCCTCTAATGCCATGTCTCGCTTCTAAAAATAATTCATTAAAAATAATTTTTTTGCCTGTTTCTTCACCTTCTTTTACAACTGCTAAGCTGTGTAATGAATACAGCCCAATTAAAAAAGCTAAGAAAAAAAAGAAATCCCAAGATTTTAGATTAAACGTTTCAAATAATAGTGTGTTTTCAGGGGATATCCATTCAAGAGTTAATGCCAATTCTCTCTTTTCAAAGAAATCGGCAAATAAACCACCAATTATTGGGGCTATGGCCGCAGTTATAGAATTTATTATGCTTGAAAGTGCAAGATATGCAGTGGAATTACCTTCTGGTACTAATTTCAAAGTGATATTTCCAGAAGCTAAGGAAACTCCAGCTGCAGATACCCCCATAGTTGCATGAACTATTACCAATAATGGAATTGTTAGGAAGTATTTTTCCGGTAATGTTGTAAAAGTCCAACCGAGTATACTTAGAATAAAAAGAGGCCCACAAAATTGCAATACAGATTTATTACTAAATTTATCGGATATTTCCCCCCAAAAATGTAGAAAGATAAATGTCATCAACTGTCCTAGTACCATAAATATTATAATAATAGACATATTCAGGTCTAATCTCTTTAACATATATACGGTAAAGAAAGGTGCGGCCAAATTAACTGCAAAATTCCATGATCCTAAAAATTTTATTAGATTCCTATAATTTGCATCTCTTAGAGGCTGAGAAAAAAGTTTTAGGATATTACTTTCTGCTTTCAATAACATTCCTGGCTCCGGTATTTTAGAAATATAATAAACTCCAATTATCCCAGATAAATATCCAAAAAAGAATATTATAGAATAGCTAAATATACTTAAATCTGGGTATGAATTACTCCAAAAATCAATAAAAAAGCCTGCCATAAGTGCTATTGGAATAGTTGACAATGTTGCGAGCCTCATTCTCCTTGAAAAAAATGAGCCTAATACTTCTACTGGTATCATATCCCTCATCCAAGAGTTCCAGCTGCATCCGCCTATAGAGGAAAATATTGATTGAAATATTAAAAACAAAATGAAAAAAGTAATGCCTAAATTAAAATTAACTAAGCATGGCAACAAAGCTATTAATAAAATAAAGGATCTACTAAATGCTGAAGATAACATTGAGATTTTTCTTCTGTCCCTATATTTCTCAACTATATAGACTGCAGGAATTTGTATGAGATTTGCTATAGCGGGAATTGATGCCATAATTCCTATTAGCAAATTTGATGCCCCAAGACTTAATGCAAATGCTGTAAGAAAAGTTCCACTTGTCAAAGTTATCATTATTTGACTTGTTACTCCGTCACGAAGTATATATTTAAGGCCCGTATTTTGATCATAAGAGTTCATTATAACTCCCGTCTAATTAGATAATTTAAGAGTATAAAAATGAAATTCCAATTATTCTATTTTCGAAGCCAACTTTAAATAACTACCTATATTGATAAAACAACATTATTTGATATTAAAATAAATTTCAGGAACATATTTCAAAATAACTTTCATTCTTGAATCATCTTCAAACTGATCTGGAAAGCAGAAATTAGGAGTTACTTCATACCCATATCCTTGTTTTAACAAACCATAAGCAATAAGCTCACAACAAACAACATTTTTATCAAGGTCTATTCTAAAATATTTTCTTAAATCTTTCTTAATTAGTCTTTTAATAAAAAATAAGTTACCCGTTCTAATAAATTGTAAATAGCTGTATCCTAACCCTAAATACATCATGCAATCTTTAACAAGTTTATCTTTGTCAATGTATCCTGGAGGCCTCACAATCATCATTTCATCTGTATCTAGGTACTCCCATACTTCTTTTACTTTAACACCTCCAACAGTAGATTCAACACTTTTTTGATAATCAATATATAATCTGCAGTGTGGCCATCTTGCATCTGGAACAGCCTTACAAATTAAGGCTTCAATAGGATTCTTTAGATTTTTACTTAGTATAATGTCTCCTTTTTGCAGCGATGAAATGAATTTTTCTTTAGAGGATGTCCTTTTCATTATACCACGAAAGACTAAATCATTAGGATTATATAATATTTTTGTTTATCCTAATTTTTTAGCCTTTTTACCAAACGTTTTTATAGATTGAAATTAATTATATATGTATCGGAGGCGGATTTAGATTAAAATATGTATTATTTACGATTCAAAATTTGGAACAGGAAAAACTTGCATGGAATACCTAAACTCAATTATTAAAGAGAGTGGATATGAAATCGATGTTTATTCTGTTAAAGAAATAGATCCTTCTATACTCCCTGATGCAGAATTATACATTTTTAGTTCTCCAACTCATTTAGGATATCCTAGCGGAAAGATGAAAGGATTCATAAAAAATATAAATAATAAAGAAGGCAAAAAATACACTACTGTAACGACATGCATGGCTCCCGATAAGACTCAAGCAATTGAGACTATGGAAAAGATGTTAAATGAAAAAGGTATGAAGAAAGCCACTAAAAGTGTTAAAATAAAAGTAGAATCATTAAAAGGCCCAGCAGAAGAGCATTCAAAAGAGCAACTAAAGGATTTGGCTAAAGAAATAAAGCAAAAAATTGGGTGATTATATGAAAAAAATATTGGTATTATTACTTGTATTATTTTTGGGAATATCTTCACTTGGGATTATGTCGGCAGAAAAAAACGTAGCCCTTGTTGCTAATTCAATTGATTATAATCAAAATAGTAACATAATATCTATCCTTCAAAGTCGAGGAATGAATATTGTCTATTTTGGTAGAACTGATACTGGATATAACTCCTACCCTTATGTGATTATTCTCGGAGGCCCAGATGCACCTGACCATACTGGATTTTTAGCATCCCAAATATTATTGTCTAATGAAATTAACAATCTAAGAAGAATTCCCGGGTACCAAATTTTTTATGAAAAGCGTGATCAATGGATAAACAGACAAAAAGTATTTGTTATAGCAGGCAGTGATAGGGAAAATACAAGGTTTGCAGTTCAGAGTAATCTTGTTACTTTAATAGATCGTATAGTTGAGGATACAGGCAGTCCTGCAGTTCCATATCATGTGATTAACTCTTCTCAGTTAAAACAGATGATGGCTAGTGGAGAGCCACTATTTATTATAGACGTTAGGAGTCAAGACGAGTATCGAGCAGGCCATATTCCTGGTGCAGTCAATATAACCGGAGTTGAATTAGGCTCTGTACTATCAAGTATACCAAGGGATAGAAAAATAATTGTATATTGCAGTACTTCACAGGCAGCTATCACTAATGCACAGTTTCTAGCAAACAAGGGATTTGCAAATGTTTACGCATTAACAGATCCATATTCAGTCTATATAAGAAGTTAAATTATATTTATTTTTTAGAATACTCTAAACTAAATTTAATAGTGTTCATTCCTTCTCTTCAAATTTCAGTGATGCAGAATTCATACAGTATCTTTTACCTGTTGGTTTCGGCCCATCGTCAAATACATGGCCTAGATGACCACCACACTTACTACATAGGACTTCTGTCCTAATAATTCCATATGATAAATCTTTATGCTCTTCAACACTTTCTTCTTTGCTTGGTTCTGTAAAACTTGGCCATCCAGTTCCAGAATTAAATTTAGCTTCGGAACCGAACAATTCATTTCCACATCCAGCACAGACATATTTTCCTTTCTTTTTATTGTCTAATAATTTACCACTAAATGGTCTTTCCGTTCCTTTTTCTCTTAAAATATGGTACTCTGCTGGAGTAAGTTTTTTCTTCCATTCCTCTTCAGTGAGTTTGATTTTCTCTTTCATGTTAACCTAGCGTTATTTAAATATAAAAATTTAAATATCTATTTACTATTAATTGTTTGGATATTAAAAAAACTACTATAATTTATATAGGATATGATAAAGATGTCGAATAAAAAAAGGTTATTAATAGCGCTTTTAACTGGTGCAATTCTAGGAATATTCTGCATTATAGGGGTCGGAAATAGAATTGGGTATGAGCACTATATTTTTTTGATAGCAATGTGGTACAATAGGATAATTATGGGCTTAATGATCGGTCTTGCTGGAGACATTGTAATAACAAAAAATTCAAGCAACGTTTTTATCCGGGGAGCTTTTCTCGGATTAATTGTATCAAGTGCCATATTCCTCTCAACTGAATTTAGGGATACTCCAAGTTTTTTTGCAGGGGTAGTCTATGGAATTATAATAGACTTTGTTGCAACAAAATATGGAAAAAATAAATAATTTAAGGATTATCTGGGGCCCCTAGACTTGATGAGCAAGATATGTCTATTGTAGTTTCAGGGAATCCATCTTGAGGCGGAATTTTATCCATTTCACGATTCTTTCTTTTTTCTAATTCTTCTTTTTCCAAAACCCCATAAGCCACTTTTCCTATTAAAGTCAATGGTAATTCTTTTCTAAACTCAATCTCTTCAGGACAACTCCATTTAATCAAATGTTCCTTACAGTAATTCATTAGTTCTTGAGACAATTCTTTGCTTTCTTGGGAAGGGTCTTTTAGAGATACAAATGCTTTGACACTTTTCATTTTATGGGAATGAGGAATCCCAATGGCACATGATAGTGCAACTGCAGGATGGCTGTCTAATACCTCTTCAATCTGAGATGGATAGACATTCATTCCAGAAGATATAATAATTCGTTTAAGTCTCTGTTTGAAATAAAAGAATCCATCAGAGTCCATATGCCCTGCATCACCAGTATGTAGCCATCTTCTCCCATCAGGATGAATTTTAATTGTTTTTTCAGTTTCTTCAGGATGATCAAGATATCCCATCATCACTGTAGGTCCACTAACGCATATTTCTCCTTCAGTACCGGGCGGTGCTTCTTCAAATGTATTATATTTTACCACTTTAAGTAACATGTCAGAAAGAGGGATACCTATGCTACCTTGTTTGTAAGTTCTTTTAGGCATTATAGTAACTCCTGTTACAGATTCAGTTAGCCCGTATCCTTCTCTTAGAGTTAGCTCAACACCATTTAAATTAACGGCATTTTCAAATTCCATCTTAATCTCATGAGGTAAGTGGTCTCCTCCACAAAATGCACCTTTTATGCAGCCAAAATTAACTTTTGATATTTTGGGATTTCTTGCAAGGGCTGCATATAGGGTTGGGACCCCTGCAATATACATAGGGTTCTTTCTTTTAATTAAATCAAGAATTGTTTCAGGGCTGAATTTTGGAACAAGAATACATTTTGCAGCACCTACAAGAAAAGTATGAACACAAACTCCAAGACCAAATCCATGGAAAATAGGTAAAATTGATAAGACTGAATCATCTTCACTTACTGGCCCTTGCACCAAAGCTTGCAATGCTAAACAATTAAAGTTCATATTCGAAAGCTGTATTCCTTTTGGAACTCCAGTTGTTCCGCCACTGTATAATATAAGCGCAAATTCATCAGGGTCAACGGCGATATTGTCAATTTTTTGATAATCATTCTTTAATAAATCATTTAGCCATAGGACTCTTGGATCTTGAGGAACTTCCTTTATTTTTCTCCCTAAAGTTAGTTTAAATCCTATTTTTTTCGTAAGAGTAAGGTAATCAGTCATTTTACTAAGAATTAATTTATCAACTGAAGTTGAATCAAGAATGTCTTTAAAGTTAGGATAGAATGCATCTAATGTAATTGCATATTTACTTTTACTTAGATTAAGATAAAACTTAACTTCCTTAGGTGGAGAAAGAGGATGTATCATGCTAGAAATAGCACCTAGTTTATTAATCGCATAAAAACAAATAAGAGCTTGAGGACAGTTCGGTAAAGAAATTGTGATTCTATCACCCTTTCTAACACCAATTGAATACAATGCGTTGGCACAACGATCAATATCTGATAAGAATTCAGAATAAGTTGAGGTGTTATCTAGAAAATCATACGCTATTTTAGTTGGATTTTTAATTGCGGCATCGCGAACAGCCTCATATATCGTCTTTCTTGGATAATCAATTGTTTCCGGAACATAATCGTAATATTTTAACCAGGGTTTTTTTTCATACATCATATCCCCTCCGTTGCTATCAAATAATCCTTTATATTCTCTTCAGGAGGAGGATTTTCTAAGATTTCAGGATTCTGCATAAAATTTTTAAAAAGTTCTACTGCTTTAACAAAATATATTCCTTCACTTATACGATCATCCAATGTGTAGCCTATTCTAACCACATCCTTTATCTTTAATTCACCATTTTCATCAACTAAAGGGGCTTTATGAATTTTTCCTAATGCTAAGAAATTCGAGGCGTTGCCATACTCAAATAAGTGGTGGTACACTGAATTTAGCCCTAAACTCCCCAGATTTGTAACATAAACACTTGCATACATAGGATCATCTTTAACTATAGATGCAGGTAATATGCCATAGTAGTCAAGACCTCTCCAGAGCCAGACGATAAATCTTAGAATAATATCTGGGAATTTAATAAGGAGATCTATCTCCTTCTCTTCATGCTTTTTTTCATCGCCCCTACCGTACTCTAAAGACTTGGCCATTTTTTGGATTACGCTATCTAAAGTGTCTCTAGGATCAAAAGTAACTTTAATATTGGAATAATCAGACTCTTCGTCTAATTTTTTCTTTACAATCATAGATATTTGTATCTCATTTCTTTGAAAGATTCTTCGGCCCATAACAAATCTATTCAACTGCGGTCTCATTGCCACAGTCCTGACTAACGAAGCGACAAATATGTGGAAAAACTTGACTTTTTTTTCGCTTAGGCCTGCATTGACATTTTCCATATATTCCAAAGTTTTTTCTACTTCAAACTCAAAGTCAGCGTAAATTGCTGATTCAGTTCTCGTTTTCATCACGAATGGGTATACACGTCTATAGTTAGAAAGATTTCTTATCTGTTTACCGTCACATCTATCGCCAAAGGCCATAAATTATCACCAATTGTTGATACAATATTAGACGTTTGACGTTTTTCTTTATAATGTTTTCCTTTTCAAATTATAGAGATTTTTATTATAATACTATTTTTTAAAGTAAAGCATAAGTATCATTTTTCAATTTGATTAGATTTGTAGTATGGGGACCTATAAATTGTCACCGTTTCCATATTATCTTGAAAAGTTACTGAAGGCTCTAATTCATTGAAAAATTCTCTTGCATACTGGGGCGTTGTTTTTTCGTATGAATCTATGACTATATATTCGATATTGTTTCGTTCAAGTGTCTTTTTAAATAACGAGGGATCTTGGGGTATTTGATAAGTTTGTCTATGAGAAAAATAGTTAATTTGCCTATATGATTGCGCCATTACTTTTGAATCTTCGTTCGTATTGTCTCTTAGCCAATGCCCGGCTTCATCTAAAAGGCCGTATGAAACAACACTAGTTTCTAATATAGATACCGTTGCACCGAATTGGAATAATACTGCTATAGCTATGAAAGCAATTGCTTTCTTCTGTTTCTTGTCCTTAAGATACATCAACGCCGAGTAGGCTAAAAGAAAATATCCTCCGATTAGATATCTTGGCTCTTGAACTGGCCATAAAAACGCCAATAGAAAAACAAAAAAGCCAAATAATAAAAATATTTTTTCAATTTTTTTCACGCCTAAAACCGATAATGGCAATATCGGTATAAATGAACCGACAAGAAATAATGGCAAAGTTTTTTTGAAAAATACTTCAATATTGAGCCCCATATGGGGCATAAGATAGGCTGAATGTGATACAAAGGGGGTTTGAAAATAAGAGTAAGACCATATCGCCCAAGGAAGTACTATTAAAACAGAAGTTAAAAAATTAATTGCTACTTTCTTATTCATTTTAATTACATAATAGACAAGTATAGGAAATGTGTAAGCAAATCCAACTGATTTTGTTAGGAAAGAGATTGCAATTAGGACACCTAAGAGTATATGTTTTTTATATGAATCATCATTCCATAAAAAGACTAGGTAAGATGCCATCACAAAAGTTAACAAAGGAATTTCACGAATTACGTTAATCGAACCATAGAAAACAATCGGCGTAAAGAAAACATACAAAGATCCTAAAAACGACATCTCTTTGGATACTTTTTTCTCTAAAATAAGAAAACAAAGAATTGAATGAATTATAGAAAATAAAGGCACTACCAAATATATCCCGTTTTCACCAAATATGCCTATAAAAAGAGCAAGAAATATCGGTAAAATTGGAGGGACATCGCCAGGGTACCCATTAAAAAAATATCCATTTCCACTAATCAATGAATGGCCTAAAGAAGCATATAATCCTCCATCATATATTAATCCATAATGGGGAACATAATAAGCAAGAGAAACTACTGAAACTATAATTAAGAGAAGTATGTACTTATTACGAGTCATTGTAATTTTCATTATTCAAAAGAAGTAAAATATCTATTTATATGGTTAATTGGGAGATTCAAAATACGTTTAATAAACTTAAGGTCATAAAAACGGGTTATATCCAAAAATAAGGATTTTATTTATTCTTAATATTTAAAAACTAGTAACTCCTACTAGCCTAACTATTATATTTTGTACAGAATCAATTCTCTCATGGCAAGCGAATTTGATCAAGCTTATGGATTTATTGTTAAATCCTGTAATTATTTGGGCACTATACAATCTTTAAAAGGAGAAATAGAAGCATGGGAAGCTAAAGAAAGAGATATTCTTTATTTAGTAGATAAAAAATATGAAAAGTTATTATCTAGAAAAAAGCAAGAAGATCCAGATTGGTATAAAAACTCAAAAAATATGTTATATTCAATTATAGAAAATAATTCACTTATTCCTCCAATTTTATTTTATTATTAATATTTTATGTATTATATACACAAAGACCTATTTTTTTAAGTGGGAATATTTATAAATAATATTTTTTAAAATAGGATATGAATTTTAGGGCAATTCTTTATAATTCTGCAACGCTCAATGCCCCAAAAAATGTACTCTTGTTTCTTTTTGGAGTCGTCCTTTACTTCAATGTTTTTGGAGATTACGATTTATTGAAAGTAATATTCGGAACGTTAGGATTATCCTTAGGATTGGGGCCAATATATTTATTCAATGATCTCACTGATTATGAAGAAGATAAAAAGAATGAAACAAAAATATCTTGGAAAGCAATTGCCAACGGAAGTATATCGATCCCCACAGTTAAGATTTTGATTTTTGTTTTATCTATTCTAGGAACATTATTATCATTTTTAGCCGGAATAAACTTTTTTATTATATTTATTTTATTGATTACTTTGAACTTACTTTATTCGTATCCGTCCATTAGATTAAAAAATCATAAAAACATATCTTCTATAATTATCACATTAATACAGATATCTAAAATTTCAAGTGGTTGGTTTCTTTTAACTAATAGTTTAAAGGAATTCCCATTCTTCATAGTTTTTGCTTTGTCAGTAGGGTACTCGCTTCTTTTTATTTACTATAAACATGATACTACTGATATTAAAAAAATAACAAAAGAAAACAAGTTGAGAGTATACTCACTTTCACTAATGCTATCTTCATTTTTACTAATATCTTATTTCATTTATTCATTTCCAGTTGTATTAATTATATTTCTTGGAATGGCGATACCAACTATATTATTGTATATCCTGTCAAAAGAATACCTTGGGACTAAAGTAAATTTTGCTTTTATGTATTCAGGATTTATTATTATAATAGTATCATTTCTTCTACTCTCAGTTCCGATAGTAACAGCAACAAATCATACATTGTTAGAGTACTCGGAACAATTAAAAGAAGTATTAACGAAAGTTTATTTGAGCAAATGAATCATACTAGTTTTTATATGGGGTTTTATTCCTGTTTGCCTTCCATAAATCGACACTTGTCCTTGTGTTATAGTTTTGAATATTGATTTAATAGTATTCTTTGATTCTATCATAAAGTAAGAAGAGCCTAGCTCTTCAGAAAAATGAGAATCTGATCCTGCGATTCCCGGAATATTATTCATTTTTGCATATGTTTCAGCCAGTTTGTTATGACCCGAAATAAGAGTTCTACTATTAAAAACTTCAATAGCATCAATTTTGTCCTTTATTGAATCGATTTCTCCACCAATACCCTTTCTAAATTTATCAAAAGGGTGTGGTGCAATAATAAATCCTTTTTTTCCACAATCAATAGTTTCTTTTAGCGTCATATCGCTAGGGATTTCTTCTTCTAAATTTAATACAATAATCTCCCCAGAAAAAGTATTAATCTCTTGACCCACTATTACTTTTATAGGAAGATCTTTTTTTTCGGCATAGTTTCTTGTTTCAATGCCTCCTTTTATAGAATTGTGATCTGTAACAGAAATCACGTCAAGCCCTTTTGACAAAGCGGTTTCTAGAATCTCATTAGGTTTCATATTCCCATCAGGAGAATAATAAGAATGTATATGGAAATCAAGCTTTATTCTACCCATAAACAATTCTTTTTGGATTAACTTAAAAAATTAACTTAAATATTTTTAGGATTATTCCCAGATAAGAGTTTTAAATGATCAAAGTTAATTGGGATTAATGCTTAAATTACTAGTAGTAGAAGACGAAGTTGAACTTCTTGAATTATATCATTTAATTTTGAGTAAAGATTATATAGTTTTCACTACTAGCAGTGGGAGAGGGGCGATTGATATCTTTAATAAAGAAAATCCTGAAGCTGTAATAGTTGACATAAAACTACCAGACATATCTGGAGTTGAAGTTACAAGTTATATAAAAAGAAAAAATCCAAATGTGTCAGTAATTGGGGTATCGGCTTATAGGGAGAGATTTAAAGAAGTTCTTGATGCCGGTGCAAATACAGTAATCCAAAAACCCTTTCTTGTCAAACAAATTCATAAAGTTATACAAGATGTAATCAAGAATAAACAGTAACCTTTTTATACCTAAATTTTCGCTGAAAAATGGTTATTATGACAGAAAAAATAGCAAATCCAGGCCCTTTAGGGCTTGCTGCGTTTGGGTTAACTACCCTAATATTAAATTTTGTCAATGCGGAAATTATCCCTGCTGAAAGCATAGGAATGGTTTTACCGATGGGCATATTCTATGGTGGTGCATGTCAAGTATATGCGGGTATGTGGGAAATGAAAAAGGGTAACACCTTTGGTGCTACTGCATTTACTTCATACGGTGCTTTTTGGCTTGGCTTAGCATTAATGTTCTTATTTCAGTATTCGGGGTTAATAGCTCCTGTTCCAAAACCAGGTATGGCTGTTTTTCTTGGGGCTTGGGGACTTTTCACAGCTTACATGACAATTGCAACTCTAAAAAAACCTAAAGCGCTACAGGTAGTTTTTATATCATTGACAATCTTGTTCTTCCTTTTAGCAATAGGACAATTTAATCACACGGTGCATATGATTGCAGGATATGAAGGTATATTCACAGCTTTGTCAGCATTGTATCTATCCGCAGCAGAAGTTATAAATGAAACTTACGGTAGAGAAGTTCTTCCAATTGGTCAATAAATTTATATACTATTTTTTCTATTTTTTTTATAGGTGTAAATATGGGATGTAATGCTGAACTTAAATCAAAGATTCTTACAATTATTTACCAGAGAGGGGAGATAGCTCCTGAAAAGATATCAGATTTAACAAAAGCGTCTATAGACGACGTAAAAGCTTGTGGCAATGAATTAAAATCAGACAAGTTAATTGAAGAATGTTGTGGAAAATATTCTATTCCAGCGATAGTTGGTGTAAAGGCAGAATACTCATCCGGAGATGACGGGTGTTCTGGTGCAGGATAATATTTAATTTTAATTTTTTAATCCAAAAAACATATAAAAATACGAAATATCTTTATTTTAGTGAATACATGTATATTTGTGTGAATGCAAATGGTGTTTATCTTCTTGATGGTAGGGGTAAAATAAATGATTTTGAAAGTTTTTCTAAAGGAATAAAATCTTCAGTTAAATCAATTATAAAACTTGAGAAGGGCAAAGTCCCCTATGAATTAAAAAGAATTATGGAAAGAAATCCTAATTTGTCTTTTTCTTCAGAATACGAATTAAAAGATAAAACTAAATTTCAGTTTATTTTCCCAAATGAAGGCGGGCTCTTTTTTAGAGAGAATCATATTGCAAATCTTGAAAAAGCACAAATCAGTGAAGACGAATACAGAAAAAAACAGAAATTAATACTCCAAGAGTTAGCTAGATTAAAAGTTACAAGTTTGTTGGGAGAAAAAGATAAACTTATTATTCACGCAGTTTACTCTCTAAATGAATTTGATGAAACAATTAATCTATTTCTTGAGCGTATCAGGGAATGGTATTCAATTCATTTTCCAGAATCTGTAGCAGCTATTCCAGATAATAAAGATTTTATCGAGTTTATAGTAAAAATAGGCAATAAAGCCGATTACCAACAAAAAAAGAATTTATTATCCTATCAATCAACAATTAGTGATGAAACAATCGATAGATCACTTGGTGTTGAATTATCTAGTGAAGATTTATCACAAATTAAAGAAATTGCAGAGTTAATTGAAATACTATACAAAAAGAAAGAAATTCTTGAAAATTACATTACGAAGATTGTTAGTGAAATTGCCGCAAATACTTCTAAAGTCGCTACACCCATTATTGCTGCAAAACTAATATCTCACGCTGGCGGACTCAAAAATCTATCGGTTAAACCTTCGTCAACGATTCAATTAATGGGGGCAGAAAAAGCTCTTTTCAGACATATAAAAACTGGCTCTGATCCTCCAAAATATGGAATAATACTTCAATATCCAGAGATTGGTAAAGCTCCATGGTGGCAAAAAGGAAAAATTGCAAGAACACTTGCAGCGAAAATAGCTATTGCGGCAAGAGTTGACAATGAAGGGGGAGAATTTGTAGGAGATATGCTGAAAAATAATCTATTGAAAAGGATAGAAGAAATTGAAAGAAAATACCCAAATGCCCCGCCTAAAAAAGAAAAAGAGCCAACTAAGAAATTTGACAGTAAGTCAAAAAAGAGATTTGAAAAGTCCAAATTTAAAAAAGGAAGATTTTAAATATTCTTTTCTTAATTATTTTTTATGCAAATAAAAATAAAAACCGATAAATTTGAGTTCAAGGCAATACTAGATGAATCAGAAACTGCAAAAGTTATTTATGAATCACTTCCATTTAAAGCAAAAGGATTTAGATGGGGTGGAGAAATTTATTTTTCTGTCCCCGTGCATATTGACTATGAAAATCCAAAAGAGATAGTAAATAAGGGAGATTTAGCTTTTTGGCCACAAGGTGATGCATTTTGCATATTCTTTGGAAAAACTCCAGCTTCTCTTGAAAAAGAAATAAGGCCTGCAAGCGCAGTTAATCTCTTTGGTAAAATTGAAGGTTCTTTAGATAATTTAAATCTTGTAAAAGATGGGGAAATTATTATTGTAGAACGAGATTAAATGAAAATAATACACAAAGATCTTGACAAAGGGGTATTAAAGATAAAGGCAGATAATGCAGATGATCTTTGGCACTTGTCACACATACTAGAAAATGGAGATTTGCTATTTGGAAAAACTTATAGAAAAGAGATGAAAAAAGGAGACAAAATAAGAAGTGAAAAACTCGAAAGAATTCCTGTAAAATTGGAAATAAGAGTAGAAAAAGTTGAGTTCTCAAAAGATGTAATGAGACTTCGGGCAATGGGTGTAATAACACAAGGAGAAGAAGCTGGAAGTTATCATACCTTTAATATTGAAGAAGACTCAACCATAACAATCACTAAAAAATGGAAAAATTATCAATTAGATAGAATAGAAAGAGCAATTAAGGATACATTAACACCAAAAATTTTGATTGTTTGTATAGAAGAAGGTGATGCAGATTTTGGGATTATAGCGCAGTACGGTGTAGATTTCCCATTTTCAGTTTCTAAAAGCATTGCGGGAAAACATGAAATATCTTCTAGAGATAAGGACAAACGTGAATTTTTTGCAGAAACTTCTTCTAAGATTCTAGAGATAATACAAAAATATAATTTAAAAACTGTTATTATTGCAGGCCCAGGATTTTATAAAGATGAATTTTTAACTTATATAAAAGAATATAAGTCTGAACTACTCAATAATATAATTACTGAAAATGTATCTACTGGGGGAAGGGCTGGTGTTTATGAATGTATTAAAAGAGGCATATTAGAAAAGGCTCAAAAAGATCTCAGAGTATCGCTTGAAACTAATGTGGTCGAGAGATTGTTTGAAAATATACTAAAAAACGAAGCCGTTTATGGAATAAATTCAATTCAAAAAGCTTTAGATTACGGGGCAATTAATGAACTTCTGATAGTGGATAAATTTCTTAGAATAAATGAATTTGAAGAAATTACTGAGAAATCTAGAGAGCAACGTGCTACTATTCATGTAATCTCAAGCGAACACGATGCAGGTAAAAAACTTGAAGGTATAGGTGGAATTGGCGCTATTTTAAGATTTAAGATCGATAGCCTTTAGATAAGTATATTAAAAAAATAGAAGATAAAGCAATTAATAATATTCTTGCTACTACTATAAAATTGTGATAAGGGAGTAGTGAAATAAAAAGGAATAATATACTAAAAATAACTATTGATTTTCCGTTTTTTGAAGGCCTTTTAAGTCTAAAATCTAATATAAACAAAATAGATGTTATAATCATTAATACAGAATATGGAAAAGATGGAATTTTTGCTAGAAAATTTAAGACAATGAATATAGCTCCAATAGTAATTGGTAGCCCAAAATAATCTTCTGATCTCATTGCATTGAATCTTGAAAGTCTTAATAGTCCACATATAACATAAATAACCCCAGCTAAAAAGGCAAATATATTATAATTTTGGTAACTAATAAAAATTAATGAAGGCACTATTCCAAAAGATATAATGTCTGATAATGAATCAAGACTTTTACCAAAATCTGCACAATTATTTTTTCTTCTAGCTAAAAAGCCATCAAAACTATCAAGAAAAATACAAAGAAAAACAATCCTAGCAGCGATTAATGTATCTCCAACTAGGATAAAATATATGGCAAAGAATCCGAGAGCCCCATTTGTAATTGAAAAGATATCTGGTAAAGAAATAAAAGCCATTATGTCTTTTTTATTCATGCTATCATTTTAATCGAATTTAACACGAATATCTTCTTTAATTGTGTTTAATACTAATGAAGTGTTAGTTTTATCTACATTTTCAAAAGTCTGAAGTTCTTTAACGAAATTATTAAGTTGTCCCCTATTTTTAAATCTAGCAATAATCACGGCATCATAGTTTCCAGTAACATTATAAATAGATACTATATTGTTGAATTTATCAAGAAGGGATGCAACATCTTGTAATTTCCCTCTCTTTATAGTGACATTAATAACAGCAATAAAGTCATACCCTGCTTTTGATGGATCAACTACAGGGATATAACCTTTAATAATTCCATCTTCTTCCATTTTTTTTATTCTGTGTGAAATTGTTCCTACTGCGATGTTAAGATTTTTTGATAATTCTCTAAAAGAAAGCCGGGAGTCTTTGTTGAGTTCTGAAACTATCTTTTTATCTAATTCGTCCATAAATTCACCGAAGCTATTAATTAGAATTAATATAAAAGCTTTTACTAATAAAATGGAATTAAAGTAAAGAAAAAAATAAGAAAATACTAAATAAATTAAAAATTAAATCTTGTATATTAAAGAAACTGTAGCACTTATCTGTACATCTTCTGGCGGTACAACTGTAGACGATTCTTTCATCATAGAATCTAAGCTTCTAGTATATGGAACATAGTATGAAGATTCATTCATATAGGCAATCTTTCCGAGTCTAAAATTTCCTGCCTCTGCCATAGCGTTTGCTTTAACTTGAGCAACTTTGACTGCTTCTTTGATAACTTTGACTTTTGCTTCTTCCATCTTTGCCTCACTTAGGCCAAACTCTATATTGTTTATCCTGTTGGCTCCAGCTTTTATAGAAGCGTCTATTAAGTTTCCAGTTTTGCTTACATCAGTAGTTATTACTTTTAATCCGTAAACTGCTCTATATCCTAACAAAGTAGGTTCTCTATCCTTTGGATAATAATATTCAGGATATATGCTAAATGTATCCGTTTGGATATTATTAGACGGTATGCCTTCATTTTCTAAAGCTTTAATTACTCGTGCTAAAATATTTGATGCTTCTTGCTGTGCCATCAATGCTGTATCTTTCGTTGTTTCAATATATACATAAATTGTAGCTTGGTCTGGGGCTTCTTTAAACGATGCAGTTCCACTTACCTGTAACTGATCGTATTGATCTTGAGGTAAGGGCTTCAATACTGCAACTGCCACCAATCCTAACGCAAGGATAATTGCTAATATACCATAGATTTTTTCATTTCCCATGTATATCGCCTCCGATATATAGGATATAAAAAAACTATATAAGGATTATGATAAGGTTTAATATATCTTGAACCTATGTATAAATTAGAATTAAAGGTAATTTTGAAGATCTTTTTGAAGTAATAACAGTCTTTTAATTGAAGGATGTTCATTGCCTAGTTCTTTTAAAAATCTTTCATAAACTTTTTGAAAAGATACTTTTTCTCCATTAATAAAAAAATTATCAGAATGACAAACTATTTTCTCTTCTATGGTCTCAGGGATATAATTTCTTTTGGGTAATCCATAGTAATCTGCATCATTTGCATCTATTCCTGCACCAACATGCCTTTCACATATTAATGCAACTTTCTCATCTATTCCGTGATTTCTTAAGATTTCTGCACCTATAATTCCATGATGAATACCATTTGTTTTTGATCTTCCGATATCGTGTAATAATCCGCCTATTTCAACTAAAGTTAAATCAACTTTAAGATCCTTAGAAGCTTTTTCTCCTACTTCTTTAGCATACTTCGAAACGTTTATGCAATGTTTTATCACATTCTGAGAACAGCCTTCAGCTATTAATAATGATAATGCGTCTTCTTTGGATATCATGATAATCTTTAACTATCTTCAACTTTTTTGAATTTCTCTAAGGCTTCTTTAAGCTCTTTAATCATTTCTGAGTTATCAAAGAAATCTAGCTTTTCTCCACAGATATTACATTTAAAATTGAGTTGCTCTGCAACATCAAAAGGTACTTTGGAACAGTTATTTTTGCAAGCAAAAAACATATTATCTTTTTCATATTCTAGTAATTCTTCAAGATGGTCAGCATAATCCTTTTCTCTTTTGTCTATTACTTCCGGTGCTTTTGAGAGGTCCATTTTCCAATAATATATATACCAGCCAGTTTCTTTGTCTTTTATTCTTCTGTAAGTGGCTAGACGATTATCATAAAGTTTGTATAGTGCCCTTCTTACGTTATTAATCCTTAAATGAGTAACTTTTGAGATTTCTTCGTCAGTTGCTTCTTTTTCATAAATAATGTTTGCAACTTCTACACCTTCTTCGCCTAGCAACTCTTCAAGGAAGTCAAATAGTAATCTTTGGTCTAATTCCATGATATCCCTTCAATTAAAAAATTCAAAGCAATAGTTAATTATGTCGTTTTTTTATATAAATGTTTGCTTCTATTAAGCTTTTGACTAGGAAAAATAGAGTTATATTTAAACTTTTCGGCACTATAAAATAAGATCTTATTATTATTTTAAAGATAAATAATTCTATTTAGCATTTAATTTTATTAAAATATAAATCATAAAATAAATTAGATAGTTTTTTAAGTAATATTATTATTAATTTTTCATGCTAGGGACCTTAGTTAATGTATTTGCAATTATTTTAGGCAGTATATTAGGAATTTTGATAAAATCCAGGTTCCCAAAAAGAATAAATAGAATTATATTCCAAGTAATAGGTTTATTTACGATAACTCTTGGAATTACAATGGCCATAAAAACAAATAATATTCTAATCGTAGCATTCAGTCTTTTAATTGGGTCTGTTATTGGAGAAATAATAGATTTAGAAAAATATTTAGAAAGATTAAGCGACAAATTGAAAAGCAAAATTAAAAATTCAAGCGACAAGTTTTCTGAGGGATTTATCACCGCCACATTGATATACTGTATTGGACCAATGGCAATACTTGGGTCTATAGAAGAGGGGCTTGGAGGTTCTCCAAACTTATTGTTTGCAAAATCAGTTTTGGACGGAGTTGCTTCCATAGCATTAGCTTCTGCATTAGGGATTGGAGTAATATTTTCGACTATTCCCCTCTTGATTTATCAAGGCGGCATAACATTATTCGCTAATTATGTTAGTAATTATCTAAGTGATGCACTTATAGTTGAACTCAGTGCAGTCGGTGGTGTGTTACTTTTAGGTCTTGGAATGAATATAGCTGAAATTAAGAAATTTAAAGTAATAAATATGTTGCCCAGTCTTTTTGTAGTTGTATTATTGAGTTATTTTTTCATATGAATTCATGCAAAAGAATAAAAATAAACTTTGATTTTTATTGATTGTGATAAAATGAATACACCAATTATTCTTGTTAATTTTAAAATCTATAATGAAATATCCGGACCTAAAGGACTTGAACTAGCAAAAATATGCCAAGAAGTTTCTAATAAAACTGGGGTAAACATAGCCATTGCTCCTCAAATCATTGATTTGTCCTATATCTCTGAAAAAGTTTCTATACCTGTATTTTCACAACATGCAGATAATATAAAACCCGGAAGTGGAACTGGAAAAACTACTCTTGAAGGCATTAAAGATTCTAAGGCTTTAGGTACCCTTATCAATCATTCTGAAAATAGATTAAAGTTAGCAGATATAGAATCCCTTGTAAATAGGTGTAGAGATTTGCAATTATTATCGGTTGTCTGTACCAATAATATAGCAGTAAGTAAAGCAGTCGCAATGTTCAATCCTAATTTTATTGCAGTTGAACCTCCTGAACTGATTGGTGGAGACATATCAGTTACTGATGCAGACCCAGACATTGTTAAAAACACAGTCAAAGATATTAGGGCTATTTCTCCAGAAATAAAAGTATTATGTGGTGCCGGTGTGAAAAACGGAAAAGATGTTAAAAAAGCTATTCAATTAGGCGCAGAGGGCGTTCTTTTAGCTTCCGGGGTTACTAAAGCAAAAAATCCATTTCAGATCTTGGAAGATCTTGCTAAAGGTGCAATTTAATGAATATTATCGAAATTAGAAATCTAACAAAAAAGTATGGGGATAAATCTGCAGTAGACAACATATCTTTCGAGGTAAAGGAAGGAGAATTTTTGGCTTTTTAGGACCAAATGGGGCAGGTAAAACGACTACAATTAATATTCTTTGTACTCTGTTACAACCTACGAGTGGTGTTGCAAGTATTTCGGGATACGATGTTACAAAAGAAAGGGATAATGTTAGGAATTCAATTGGAATAGTTTTTCAAGACCCATCTTTAGACGGAGATCTAACTGGAGAAGAAAATCTAAGATTTCATGGGATAGTCTACAATATCCCTAAAGATATCCGAGAAGAGCGAATAAAAAATTTGCTCGAGATGGTAGAACTTTATGATAAAAAGGATGAACTTACAAAAAACTATTCGGGGGGTATGAAACGAAGGCTTGAAATAGCAAGAGGACTTCTGCATCATCCCAAAGTCCTTTTTCTTGATGAGCCAACAATAGGGCTTGATCCCCAAACTAGAAATAGAATTTGGGAACACATTAGAGATTTACAAGAACAAAAGGGAATAACTATTTTCTTAACTACTCATTATATGGAAGAAGCTGAGAATTGTAATAGAATAGCTATTATTGATTATGGCATTATTATTGCATTGGATACACCTGAAAATCTGAAAAAGGGTCTTAAAGGAGATTTGATTACACTAAAAACATCTGACAATGAAAATGCCAATGAAATCCTTAAAACATGTTTCTCCCTTGATCCCTATATTAAAAAGGATTCAATATATGTTTATGCTGAGAACGGAGAAAATTTTATTCCCAAGATATTTAGGGCTTTAAGAAATTTTGAGATTATGTCCATCAGTGTTACAAAACCTACATTAAATGATGTTTTTATAAAATTAACAGGAAGGGAAATTAGAGAAGAAAATGTAGGAGCTGTAGAAAGAATGAGGGAAAGGCCAAAAGGTAGATAATACTGTTAAATGCAATATATGTCATCTGGCTTAGAGAACTAAAAAAATTTATTAGAGATAGGTCTAGATTGGTATCTTCAATTGCTCAGCCATTAATCTGGTTATTACTAATAGGGACTGTTTTGGGGCGACTTTTGGTAGAGTTGGAGACTTACAGTATATACAATTTATGTTCCCCGGAATTCTTGTCATGACACTTTTGTTCTCTTCAATGTTCTCTGCAATATCTATAATATGGGATTGTGAGTTTGGATTTCTTAAGGAAATGTTAGTTGCACCGATAAGTAGGACATCTATAGCTATAGGAAAAGCTGTTGGGGGTGCAACTAGAAGCACGATACAAGGATTAATAATCTTAGTATTTTCTCCACTAATTGGAATTAATCTAACATTAACAAAATTTTTTACGATAATCCCTCTAATGTTTTTTATAGCTTTTACTATATCAGGAATCGGAATAATAATTGCTGCTAGAATGGAATCATTTGAAGGATTTAATTTAATAATAAACTTCATAGTTATGCCGATGTTTCTTCTAAGTGGCGCTATTTTCCCCATTACCAATCTTCCCCCATGGCTATCTGCAGTGATAAATATCAATCCTCTTTCCTACGGGGTAGATATTATGAGATGGATTATGACGGGTTTTACTGAAATTGGACCTGCTTTAGATTTAATCGCTCTAACTATATTGTATTCTAAGTACAACCGTATCTGTATATCTGTTTTCCAAGGGAAAATAAATATATTTAAAAAATATTTTTTGCAATTTCTATAGACTTAATAGTCAATTTCATCGTGCTTTCTAAATCATTTAGGTCTAATATTTCAACAGTAGAATGAATATATTTTGATGGAATTGAAATAACGGCAGTAGGTATCCCTTCCTTAGTAGTATGGACTACAGCCCCGTCTGTACTTCCACTTGAAATATGAGTTTGATAAGGTGTACCAGATTCGTTTGCTGCTTCTATTAAGACCTGTTTTACCTTTTCACTTAAAATAAAGCCTTTATCCATAAGGTCTATAGATGGGCCTTTTCCAAGAGTAATTGTAACTTTATCTGGTTCTGTTTTGGGTATTGGGCCGCCAACAGTTGAATCAATAATTATTGCAAAATCTATATCAAGCCCATAAGAAGCAGTTTTAGCACCTCTTAAGCCAACTTCTTCTTGAGTTGTAAAAACTCCATATAATGTGTAATCGGGATTTTTTATTTGTTTTAGAATTTCAATTAGGACTGCGCAGCCTGCTCTGTTATCAAATGATTTACAGCTTACAATATTTTCTTTTCCAAGATTTGTAAATAAAACGTCTCTTGTTATAGGATCTCCGGGTTTTATTCCAATCTCTTCAACTTCTTCTTTTGAGCCTAGCCCTACATCTATCCTAAGGTCTTCTAACTTCAATGCTTTGTCTTTTTCTTCCTGAGGTGTTATATGTGGGGGTTTAAGCCCTATTACCCCTGTAAAATCGCCTTTAGAGGAATGAATTTTTACCCTTTGGGAGCCAAGGCTTCTTTGATCAAATCCTCCAATTGTTTCAAAAGAGATAAAACCCTTTTCATCAATATGCTTAACCATGAAACCTATTTCGTCCATGTGGGCTGCAATCATTACTTTAAAATTATCTGAGCCCTTTTTCGTTGTGATTAAATTTCCCATAGAATCTTCTTGTATCTCATCCACATTTTGTTTTATCTCATCAATAATAATCTGTTTAATTCTACTTTCATGACCAGAAACTCCTGGCGCCTCTGATAGTTTTTTTAACAATTCTTTCAAATATATCACGCCCTAATATGAGTTTAATTAATCTAGATATAAAAATATCTTTATTTCTATTAGAACATCTACATTAAAGATATAAAAGAAATGTTGTTATTTTATCCATGCAGGAGATTGACATAATCAAGAGCATCGAGGGGAAGAAAAAATTTATTGAGGATACCATAGAAAAATATATTCCAAAAGAAATGAATATTGATAATTTCAAATCAAAGTCAAGATATGAAATAGATTTTAAAGCGTTAAATTACGGTATTTCAAAACCTATGTGGGATTTCCTTAGTTACGGAGGAAAAAGATGGAGGCCTTTTCTTTTTCTTTTGATATCCGAAGCTTTAGGGGCAGATATGAATAAAATAAGTGATTTTTTAATAATACCTGAAATTGCTCACAATGGAACCATAATTGTCGACGATATAGAAGACAATGCTGACTTAAGGAGAGGTAAACCAGCCTTGCATAAAGTCTATGGAGAAGATATAACAATAAACTGTGGAAACGCAATGTATTTTCTACCCCTACAAGTAGTAGATGAACATAAAGGCAAGATAAAATCCGATATACTTAACAGGGTTTATTCAATATATTTAGAAGAAATGAGAAATCTACACTTTGGTCAAGCTTTAGATATAACTTGGCATAAAGGAATACTAAATAAAGAACCAAATGTTAAAGAATATCTACAAATGACTGCATTCAAAACTGGAACTCTTGCTAGAATGGCTGCTAGAATGGCTGTAGCACTTTCAGAAAAGAATGAAGAAACAGAAATTAAGTTTGGCGTATTTGCTGAGAGTATTGGAATAGCATTTCAAATTCAAGATGACCTATTAGATTTAACAACTACAGAAAAAGAACGAAAAGCTTTCGGGAAATCTTATGGAAATGACATAAGTGAAGGCAAAAGAAGTCTTGCAGTGATCTATTCATTATTATCTCTTGAAAAAAAGAAAAGAGCTAAGTTGATAAAAATACTAAATTCACACACTAAAGATAAGAAAATTATCGAAGAGGCTATAGGCCTTATAAAAGAAACTGGTGCTATTGAATTATCAAGAGACACTGCAAATAAACTTATTCTTGATTCTTGGAATGAAATTGATAATGATTTAGAAGAAAGTAAAGCAAAATCTTACTTAAAGGCATTCTCTGAGTTCCTAATAAAAAGAAATATTTAATTAGCCATATATATGGCCCAATTTTTCATATTTTCTCTTATCGTATTCTCTCCTTACTTCTTCAGGTAAGCTTGGGGATATAACTTTTAAAGCGGTCATGAAATGTTCTTTTGTAACTATTTTTGAAGTAATATCTTCTCGCAATGCTGTCATAGCTGCTTCTCTGCAGATAGCTTCTATATCGGCACCTGAATAATCTTCTGTAAGTTTAGAAAATTCATCGAGATTTACATCTTTATCTAATGGCATTTTCTTTGTATGAATCTCAAATATTTTCTTTCTAGCCTTTATATCTGGTGCTTGAACTAATATTAATTTATCAAATCTTCCAGGTCTTAATAGTCCCGGATCTACCATATCGGGTCTATTTGTCGCTCCAATTACTACAACTTGGCTCAATTCTTCTAATCCGTCTAATTCTGTTAGAAGTTGATTTACCAATCTTTCAGAGACTCTTGTTCCCTCTTCTCCCCCTCTTCTTGGGGCTATTGCATCAATTTCATCAAAGAAAATAACTGTGGGGGCTGCTTGCCTTGCTTTTCTGAATATTTCTCTCATAGCTTTCTCACTTTCCCCCACCCATTTACTTAATATTTCTGGACCTTTTATTGAGATAAAGTTTGCTTCAGATTCTCCCGCAACGGCTTTTGCTAAAAGAGTTTTTCCACATCCTGGTGGGCCATATAAGAAAATTCCTTTTGGCGGTCTTATACCCATTCCTGTGAACGCTTCAGGCTGTTTTATTGGCCATTCTATGGCTTCCTTTAGTTCTCTTTTTATCTCCTCTAATCCACCAACATCATTCCATCCAACATTTGGAGTAACGACCATTACTTCCCTCATTGCAGACGGTTCTATCTTTTTTAGAGCATTTTCAAAATCTTCTTTTGTTACTTTTATTTTCTCTAAAAGCTCTTCAGAAACTCTTGTTTCTCCTAAATTTAAATCAGGTAATAGTGTCCTAAGAGACGCCATTGCAGCTTCTTTGCACAGAGCTTCAAGGTCTGCACCAACGAATCCATGTGTTTTAGAAGCAAGTTCATTTAAGTCTACATCTTCAGTTAATGGCATAGCCCTTGTATGAATCTGGAGAACTTCTTTTCTTCCAGACTTATCAGGGACACCAATTTCAATTTCTCTATCAAACCTACCTGGTCGTCTAAGCGCCTCATCGATGGCATTTATTCTATTTGTCGCAGCTATCACAATAATTTTTTCTCTAGACTTTAATCCATCCATCAATGCTAGTAACTGTGCAACAACTCTTCTTTCTACTTCTCCAGTAACTTCGCTTCTTTTTGGAGCAATTGCGTCAATTTCATCAATAAAAATAATGGCAGGTGCATTTGATTCAGCATCTTTGAACATATTTCTAAGATTTTCTTCAGATTGCCCATAAAACTTACTCATTATCTCTGGCCCATTTATGGATTTAAAATGTGCATGTGATTCGGACGATACAGCCTTTGCAATCAAAGTTTTTCCGGTACCGGGTGGACCATAAAGCAAAACTCCCTTGGGGGGTGTAATTCCCAATCTATCAAAGATTTCTGGATGTTTTAGAGGTAGCTCAATAATCTCTCTAACTACTTGAATTTTATCTTTAAGCCCTCCCACATCTTCATAGGTAATGCCTGCAATCTCATTCTCTTCAGATTCACTATATTGTGTTCTAACTTCAATCTCAGTTCCACTTGATACTCTTACCATCCCTTGAGGGCTTGTAGAAACAATAATAAATCTCATTTCACCAAGTGAAAATGGTGTCATTTCAAGTAAATTACCAATCATCTTATCAAAAAGTGGATCTCCAGTTTCTTTCATTCTTGATTGGCTATTTACACTTATTATATCTCCTTTTATTAAAGCTCTTCCCAAGATATTCCTTTGAAGAATATTTCCAGGAATAACCATTTGGACTCCTTTTTGAGTAGGGGCTAAGACAACTCTTGTCGCCTCTTTTACTTCTATTTTATTTATTTCAACGTATTCTCCCATACTGGCCTTTGCATTTCTTCTGATTAATCCATCCATTCTTATAATTGCTAGATCTTTATCATCAGGATAGGAATCTACTACTATTGCAGCTGTTTTTCTTTTTCCATAAATTTCAACTATGTCGCCTCTTTTTATACCGATCATATTTTGGTATCTTTTATCTATTCTAACTATTCCTCTCCCTACATCTTGTTGACTCGCACTAGCAACTTTAAGTTTAACTATTTCAGATCCGCCTAGTTCCACATAATCCCTCTTTTTAGATTAATTAAATACAATAATAAAAATGTATTGGTATTAAGTTAAAAACATTTTCAAATAATTCTTTTACATTAGAATCCGATACTTTTATAAATTTACCGAAAGTTGAAATTTTACATAAGTCATAGTGATTGTTATGAAAAATATATACATTTCTCCAAAAGTAATTAAACAAGGCGAATTTGAATTAGTAGAAAGAAAAGGTGTCGGGCATCCTGATTCTGTTGCAGATGGGATAGCTCAAAAAGTTAGTAATGAATTATCAAAATACTATATCAAAAAATTTGGTACAATAATGCATCACAACACAGACCAGGTGGAAGTTGTTGGGGGACAAGCAGTTTCAAAATTTTCTGGCGGAGAAATTATTGAAGATCCACTGATTATTCTATCAGGCAGAGCAACTCAAAGAGTGGGCGACGAAATTGTGCCTATTCACGAGATTGCAAAAGAAGCTACTGAGAAATTCATTAAAGAATTATTCAGAGGAAATATGAAGGTTGGAATTGAATCTTTTATGGGAGAAGGATCTTCAGACTTAAAAGATGTTTTTGGTAGAAAAAATTCTATTCCTCTTTCAAATGATACTTCGTTTGGAGTTTCTTTTTATCCTTTTACTAAAGTTGAGCAATTAGTTTTTGATATTGAAAATTTTCTCAATTCAGATAAACTCAACAAAGAATATCCTGCAATAGGGAGGGATATAAAAGTAATGGGCGCAAGAATTAGAGATAATACCAAAATTACAATCGCCTTGGCTACAATTGATAAATATATCGAAAATATGAAAGAATATCTTACTTTCAAAGAAGAAATTACCGAGATATTAAAAGATAAATTTGGAAGTTGCGATATCCAATATTTTGTTAACACTGCTGATGATTTAGAAAGGGGAAGTGCTTTCCTTACAGTAACGGGCTCTTCAATGGAGAATGGAGACGATGGTTCAGTGGGGAGAGGTAACAGAGCTAATGGATTAATAACACCATACAAACCAATGTCAATGGAAGCCGCAGCTGGAAAGAATCCTGTAAATCATGTAGGAAAGCTTTACAATGTATTGTCACTATACATTGCTAGAGATGTTTATAGAAACACTAACGCAGGGGAAACACAAGTTAAAATCCTAAGTCAAATAGGAAAGCCAATTAATGAACCACTAGCTTGCGATATTTCTACTGAGAATGAACTCTCAACTGAGGATCAAAAAGAAGTCTATAGAATAGCTTCCAATTGGCTTGATAACATTAAACAAGTCACCGAAGACATTATCAATGAGAAAGTTAATCTTTTCTAGACAAATCTTTATTATATTTTTATTAATTCTTTTCTGGTATTATAATTCTATTCCTATTGGACAGTGGTCTGATCCAAATATCTCATTGAGGATGAAAGCTGATTTTAGTTCTTGAACTAAATTACTGCTAATGAAGAAATAATCAATTCTCCAGCCAACGTTTCTTTCTCTTGCTTTACTTTTGTAGTCCCACCAACTATAATTGTTTGGTCCTTTGTTGAAATAACGAAAAGAATCAATAAAACCTACCTCAATAAATTTATCAATCCAAGCTCTTTCTACTGGCAAAAAACCAGATATCCTCTCATTTTCCTTTGGTCTTGCAATGTCTATTTCTTTATGGGCAGTATTTACGTCTCCACATACAATTATTTTTTTATTTTTAATAACTAATTTTTTTGTATAATCTAAAAACATATCATAAAAATCCATTTTATACTGCAATCTTTCACTCGACATTTTGCCATTAGGAAAATAAACATTAAATAAGATGAAATTGGAGTATTCAAGAATTAAAGTCCTACCTTCAGCATCAAATTTATCTATACCAAAATTAGTTATTACATATAAAGGTTTTTGTTTTGAATATACACCTACACCACTATAACCCTTCCTTTCAGGAGAAGAGAAATAAGAATAATAATTAGTAACTTCTTTTAATTCTTTAGGGATATCTTCTTCTCTTGCTTTTGTTTCCTGTATGCACAGAATATCTGGGTTATCCTTTCCAATAAAATCAAAAAATCCCTTTTTTGCTACAGAACGAAGCCCATTGACATTCCAAGATATTATTCTAAAATTTTTCATTTAAACACCTAATCAAAATCTGCATATATCTCCCCAAAATTTATTCCTGAGTTAATTGGATTCTTTTCAGATTCGAATCTTAATGACCATCTAGCTTTGTGCAATTCAGGACTTGCACTACCATTTTTTATTGCTTCATAAGCTTCTATAAATGCAGAAAGTTTATCAATAGATTTTACTAGTTTACCATCTCTTGGGGAACATTTATTTGAGTTATATTTTGTTTCTATATCCTCGGAAAGTATCTGTGGTTTTCCTTTTATATGAATTATATTTTCAAATTCATTTTCAGTGAACATTTTTATTTCTTGATGCCATTCCTTTGGGATTAGAGGATAGACTTTTTCTTCCATCTGTTCTTTTTCATATCCCTTAATTAATTTCTCTAATCCTTCAACAGATCTCTTCAGAGGGGAGTGTATGTCTTTAGTTAATACCTCAGGTAAATCATGAAAAAGTCCTGTAAAGAAATTGTTTATTCTTCTTTTTTCACAAGCGTCTATTTCAAGAGAAAAAAGATAAGACAAAATAGCAACAAACATCATATGCCCCAATACAGATGTTTTTGGGACTCTATGTACATGAGCCCATCTAGCTTGGAATCTAAGTTGACCAGCAAAACCAATAAATCTCCCAAATTTTGTATACGCACCGGCTTTGATACCTTCAAGATCATAATATCTATTCTGTTTCTGTTGAAGATCTCTTTCAATTGCAATCATTTCATAATCATGAGTATTTAATTGTTTAATTATATCGAATTCCCATCTTGTTGCATAAAAGTGAGCTCCGCTTAGAATTCTTTTATTTAAAGTATTATCGCTTTCATTGAAATAAGTTCTAAATCTTTGGGAAAAATCTTCACCCAAAGGAGAAATTACAGGTTCCAATTCTTTGAATACCCACTGATTTAGTTTTCTATATTTATCTTCGTCTTTCTTAAATTCATATAAAATAGTTGGTTTTAGATCAGTTATTACTATCCTTTGTAGAAGTTCAAATATCCCTCCTTCTATTATATCTATCCAGTTGAAATCATCTTTTTTTTCTTCGTACTTACCCAAAACATATGCAATTATCATCTTATGTCCTTGCTTATCAAGTTCTACAAGTTCCAATGGTCTTATTTTGTCATTCCATCTTTGCATATATGCAGAGTCAAAAATCCTTAATAGTAAAGACTTTCTTATCATTATAATTCCTTCTAACTAGTAAAAATTACTTTTAATACTTGGTCTATTTTATGAAGTTTATTAGATATAAGTTCACAATCTTTATCACTAATTTTTTGCTTCATTTTTAAAGAATATAGTCTTTTTATTGTTACATATAGTTCATCAAAGGATTTTTTTACATTTAAGTCATTTCCCATATTCTCTTCAAATTGTTCAGACAACTGGTCTATTAATTTTGCTACCTCTGATGAAGAACTATCAATATTGTTTTTGGATAGTATAAAATTAATCATTTCAACATATTTATCGAGTTTTTTTGAAGTTTTTTCAATTTTGTAAAAAGTAAAATTAAGTCTTTCCCTATAGTGTCCATATATCAAAAAGAATCTTATTTTTTTTATAGAATATCCTTTTTTAATAAGGTCTTCAACGTATAGTATATTGTTTTTCCTTTTTGACATCTTTTTACCATTTACAAATAAATGGTGGCCATGTAACCAGTAAGGGCAGAAATCTTCTCCCGAATAACTTTCCATTATTGCAATGTTGTAATCATGGTGCATTAATCTATTATCGATTCCTCCACAACATATATCCGCTTTATTGCCAAATGAATGTAAAATAATCCCAGGATCTTGAGCATTCCATGCTGGCCACCCCCTACCAATTGACGCATCCCAACATGGATAACTGTCGTCTTTACATGAATGCCAAAGAATAAAATCACCTAAATTCCAAATATTATTTGAATAGTTATCTCTTTTAAATCGAACTTTCTTTTTGGGCCATTTAGACATATCAAGTCCGTAAAGTTTACCAAAGGCTTTAAATTTTAAAGGATCAAAATATATATCCTCCTTATAGTAATATGCATAACCAAGTTCTAATAATTTTGAGATAATCATGATAATCTCCCCTATAGCCTCTGTTGACCTTATTATATATGTTGGAGTTTTGATGTTTAGAAGATTTATTTCATTTTGAAACACCTCTGCTATTTCCTTTGTTAACTCATTTACAGTTATTCCTTTCATTTTAGCTTCTTCAATTGCTTTATCTTCAATATCTGTAAAGTTCATCAATCTTATTACGTTGTAACCTAAATATTCTAAATACCTTTGTAAAAGATCTTCAAAAAGAAAAGTTCTATAATTTCCGATATGGGGTTTCCTATAAATAGAAGGTCCACAAGTAAAAATTTTTATTTGAGTATTATCTTTAAATATAAACTCTTCAGTCTTTTTAGTTAGAGAATTATAGAATTTAAATGAATTTTTATTGGCAACGGAATTTAAACTCTCTTTGCATTCCATGACTAAATTAAATCTATACGTCTATAAAAAATTACCTAATTAAATATTAATTAAAGAAATAAAATATAATAATAGGGCCTTAATTATTTCTAAAAACGATTGATTTCGAAGTCTTAGATATAGATACAATGTCGTAAGGATAAGTAAGCACCTGAGTTACCATTTCACCCTCGGATGGATATTTTTCTTCAACGTAAACTACTATTGTATCTCCTTGTTCTACAATTTTTTTAATTTTTATTAAATGTCCGCCAGTATTTTGCTCACCCATGGACGCTACTATTATTGTGTTTTTTTCAAAGTCTAAATCCATTTCACAAGAATTTTTATTAAGTAATCTACAAAATCCTTCCCATTCAGGTTCGGTATTTATTACAATGAAGACTTTTTCTGTTAATTCAGAATTTTGTCCATTTTCAATATTTTGAAATAATAGTTCTTTAGGGGATTGAGTTACGCAACCTGCAAGAATAGAGATTGCAAGTAGCATAATCAAATAGCCACCAAATAGTTTAATATCTCTTTTCATATAATCACCTCTAATTATAAGAACAAAGAATTATTTTTAAATATTGGGATATGCTTCAATATATATTGAATCTATATATAAAAACTGATTCATACAAATTAAAAAATAACGATATTTAAATTTATTCAAAAACCTGTATTTCTTTAGTTTTTCTCACAAAATCTCCAAATTTGCCTTCAAATCGTGTTGCTCTTATATCTTTGTCATCTATGTAGTGATAATTGCCACCTCTAGGTTTGCCAAAAATAATATTATGGTATTTGAAGCCATGTTTCTGTAGCCATTCAACTGTCACGTCACGCTCTTTTTCAGTTCTTGAAGTAAAAAAAGTTATGATGTGACCCCCTTCATACCATCTATTGATAGTAGCTTTGGCATTTGGCATTTCTTTCGCAGATGCCATTCTTTCTGGCTCTTCATTTGGTATATCATCACATATTACTCCGTCAATATCTATAATAAAGTTTTTTAATCCTTCTAGTAACTTAGGGCTTGTTTTTTCCCCATTAGCACCAATATTTTCTCTAAGATACTCCATTATTTTTCCCCCACATGACGCATATTAACATTAACATAATACTATTTATAAGTTATTATTATCTTGATTAGTATATATCAAAATATATGTTCTATTGAATATATGGGATAAATATTTTAATAACTAATATATTGTATTTTCATGATTTGGAAAATATCTCTTTTTATTATCATTGCAATACTACTATCATGCTGTTTAAATTTTGACAGTAATGTTGAAAGAGGTTTCCAATACCCTTCGTCCATTTCAAAATTTTATGATATCCCATATGTATCAATTAAAGGAGTGGATCCAAAACTCAATAGTTTGGATATATATGCTATAAAATCAGGTGAATTGCAGCCAATCTTGATTTATGTACATGGTGGCGCATGGCGATTAGGTGATAAAAGAAATGTTGGTTTAAAACCAATTGTATTTACCGAAAAAGGATTTGTATTTATATCAATTAATTATAGATTGTCTCCTAATGCGAAATTTCCATCCCATGCTCAAGACATTGCTAAGTCGATAGAATGGGTTTATAAAAACATAGACAAATACGGAGGGGACAAAAATCAAATTTATTTAATGGGTCATTCTGCAGGGGCCCATCTTGTTACTTTAGTATCTACTGATGAAAGGTACTTAATGAATAATAATATAAGTCTAGATATCATAAAAGGGGTAATATCCTTAGACACAGTTTATGATTTAAACCTTTTATATGAAAATTATTTTAATGTTCCGGATGCGTATATACTTACATTTGGAAAAGATCCTGAGTTCTTGAAATTTTCTTCGCCCATAACTTATGTAAAAAAAGATAAAGAGATTCCTCCAATGTTTATAGCATACTCTGGCGGGGGAATAGTTGGATCATTAAGAGAAAGAGATATGCAATCAGAGAATTTTGTCAATAAACTAAGAGAAGCAAATATTTACTCTGAGTTATTGCCGGCTTTGGACAAATCACATATGAGCATTAACAGTGATTTTGGAAATGAAAATGATTATGTAACTAAAAAAGTATTTGAATTTCTTGATTGTCTTATTAATAAATAGAATTAACTAATTTCTTCTCTTCTTATTTGGGCATATTTTTTTAGCATATCTTTCTCTTCAGAAGATAAATTCTTTGGAACTTCAACTTTTATCTTTACAAGTAAATCTCCAGTTCCAAATCCTCTAAGTTTAGGCATCCCCTTGCCTTTTAGTCTTAATATAGTATCGGGTTGAGTCCCAGCAGGAACTTTAACACTAGCTTTTCCATCAATTGTAGGTACAGATAAAGAACATCCTAATGCAGCCTGTGCCATACCAATTAAGTGTGAATACACTAAATCTGGCCCTTCTCTTTTGAAATGCTTGTGAGGAAGTATTCTTATTTCAACGTATAAATCTCCGGGAGGCCCACCAACGGAACCCATTTCGCCTTCTTGTGATACTCTTAGAGTGCTTCCATCCTCAATTCCTTTGGGTATATCAATACTAATAGTCTTCTCTCCACGGAAGCTACCACTACCATTACATTTAGGGCATTTTTCAACAATTACTTTTCCTCTTCCCCCGCAAGTATTACATGTAGTAACAGTTGCAAAAGTACCAAAAACCGTATCCCTTCTAGCCTGGACTCTTCCTGAACCACCACAAGCAGGACATACCTTTGGTGGGGATCCACCCTTTGAACCAGTTCCTTGGCAATCTGAACACTTTAATCCTTTTACCATTTTAATAGATTTTTTTGTTCCTGAATATGCTTCTTCAAGAGTAATAGTAATTCCAGTTTTTAAGTCACGCCCTCTTTGTGGCCTATATGAACCTCCTCTTTGACCAGAAGATCCAAAGAATATATCAAATATTGAATCCCCAAAGCCTCCTCCTCCGAATCCTCCACCAAAGATGTCTTCTAAATCAGAAAAATGAGTAAAGTTACTCCACTCAAATCCTTCTCGGCCAAACTGACTATTTATGCCAGCATGCCCATATTTATCATAATTGGCCTTTTTATTCTTATCCATTAGGACTTCATAAGCTTCAGAAATTTCTTTAAATTTTTCTTCCGCGGCTTTATCACCTTTATTGAGGTCAGGATGATATTTTTTTGCAAGTCTTCTGTATGATTTTTTTATTTCATCGTCAGTAGCATTTTTTTTTATTTCTAGAACGTCGTAATAATCTCTTTTAGTCATCCTAAAACCTCAAAAATTAAAATAAAAAATAAATTAATCTTTTTTATCTTCATCTGTTACTTCAAAATCAGCATCGTAGACGTTGTCACCTGTGTTAGTACTACCCTCGGTTTTTGGTTCGTCTTTAGGCTTTTCTTGGGAACCCTGTGTTTGTTGATAAATTTTTGCACTTACTTCATACATTGATTTTGATAGTTTTTCAGTTTTCTCATTTATCTCTTGAGGATTATTTCCATTCATAGCATTTTTCAGTTCTGTGATTAATCCTTCTAATTCTGATTTTTTAGATGAATCTATTTTATCCCCAAAGTCTTTTATCGCTTTTTCGGTTGTGTATATTACGGTGTCTGCCTGATTTCTTGCTTCTACTGCTTCTTTCTTTTTTGAGTCTTCCTGTGCATGAGCTTCAGCTTCTCTCTTTAGATTTTCTATTTCATTCTTAGATAAGTTGGCCGATGCCTGTATTGTAATGCTCTGTTCTTTCCCTGTTCCTTTATCTTTAGCTGTAACATTTATAATTCCATTTGCATCTATGTCAAATGTGACTTCTATTTGAGGAATCCCTCTTGGGGAAGGAGGTATACCACTTAAAGTAAATTTGCCAAGTGGATGATTGTCTGCCGCCATTGGTCTTTCTCCTTGGAGTACATTAATCTCTACCGAAGATTGATTATCTGTTGCTGTTGAGAATACTTCACTTTTCTTTGTTGGTATAGTTGTATTTTTATCAATCAATTTAGTAAATACGCCACCTAAAGTTTCAATTCCTAAAGATAATGGAGTAACATCTAAAAGAAGTACATCTTTTACTTCTCCAGTTAGTACCCCTCCCTGAATACCTGCGCCGATTGCCACACATTCATCAGGATTTATGTCCCTTTTTGGTTCCTTAGCAAAGTACTGTTTCACATAGTTGTATACTTGAGGCATTCTTGTTGATCCACCTACAAGCAAGATAGAATCAATATCTTCTGGCTCTACCTTAGCATCAGTCATTGCTTGTTGGATTGGTTTCATTGTCCTGTCTATGAGGTCTTTTGTCATTGCTTCAAATTTTGACTTGGATAAGGATACTTCTAGGTGTTTTGGACCAGTTTCATCTGCAGTCAAATAAGGTAGATTTATAGAGGTTTCAGCCAATCCAGATAGTTCAATCTTGGCCTTTTCGGCAGCCTCTTTTAATCTCTGCATTGCCATTTTGTCCTTAGTTATATCTTTCCCATACTGTTTTTTGTATTCTTCAACTAGCCATTCAACTACACGCTGATCCCAATCATCTCCTCCAAGATGCGTGTCACCATTAGTCGACTTTACCTCAAATACCCCTTCACCAATCTCAAGGATTGAAACATCAAAAGTACCTCCCCCCAGATCATAAACAAGAACAGTTTGTTCATTTTGTTTATCTAATCCGTAAGCAAGAGTTGCTGCAGTTGGTTCATTAATTATCCTTAAGACTTTAAGTCCTGCTATCTCACCTGCATCCTTAGTAGCTTTTCTTTGTGAATCGTTAAAGTATGCAGGTACAGTAATAACTGCTTCTGTTATTTTTTCCCCAAGGTAAGATTCTGCGTCGTCTTTCATTTTCTTAAGGATTTTTGCAGAAAGTTCTTCTGGAGTATAGTCTTTCCCGCCTAAAACTATCTTTACTTCTTGATTATTTCCAGATGTAATAGTATATTGTATAATCTTCTTTTCACTATCGACTTCGTCATATCTTCTCCCAATAAATCTCTTAACGGAGTATGCAGTATTTTCAGGATTTGAAACAATCTGATTTTTTGCAACTCTTCCTACCAACCATTCACCTTTTGATGAAACACCAACGACTGATGGCGTAGTTCTTCCTCCTTCTGCGTTGGGTATCACAAGAGGCTGACCCTTATCCATTACAGCCATACATGAATTCGTTGTTCCTAAATCAATTCCTAATACTTTTCCCATTATAATTCACCTCATTTCATCATAATATTATTATTCTAATTATCCATATTTTGTTACTTTTACCCTTGATGGTCTTATTACCCTATCATTCAACATATACCCTTTTTGGAACTCTTCTACCACTTTGTTATCTTCAGTTTCTTCTGAACAAATTGTAGCTAGTGCTTCGTGGTAATATGGATCAAATTCTTTTCCTAAACACTCTATTTCGCATAACCCATGAGAACTTAGTACGTCTTTAAGATCTTTATAAATCAGTTCTAGTCCTTTGAGCACTTCTTCTTTAGGAAGAGTTTCTTTTTCAGAGTTATTATAAGCTTTTATTCCTCTTTCAATGTTATCGAGGACATTTAATATTCCCATTATTACTTCTTGTAAAGCATATTTTCTTGTATCCTCTTTTTCTTTTTCTGTTCTTTTCTTAAGATTTTGAAAATCTGCTTCGCTTCGTAGTAGCCTTTCATATTGTTCTTTTAGCTTTGATTCACTTTCTGAAAGCTGTTTCTCTAGTTCAAGGATTTCATTTTCTAGTTCAGTAGTTTTGTCTTCATTATTTTCAAGGATTTCATTTTCTTCTGTCATTAAAACACCTATAATTTTTTATAGATATTATTCTCCCTTGGGAAGCCAAAGCAATTGTCCATATAGGTTGCAGCTTTCTCCAGTCGTTCAAAGAGTCTATCAAAATCTCCTCTTATCTCTATCATAGTTCTAGTTAGATTTCCGCCTCGGAGAGTATAATTTCTTCCACTTTTTCTTATTAGGCCGCACTCGATTAGCTTGTTAAGTTGATTAATAACTGCTCCACGAGACATTGAAAGCTCTTCTGCTAAGTCCGTACTTGAAATACCATATCGATAATCAGATTTTTCGACTATCGCTCGAAACAAGGTTATAGCTGTCTTGTTTACGTCTCTTCCAGTGACAATTCCTAGAGACTCACAGACCCATTCTATATATTCTACCGGAGAATCGTCGAATGGCGCATCTAAATCCCTAACAACAATTCTCATTGGACAGTTTCGTGAAACGGCCACTTAAGTTCACCTGAAGTTAATCTAATCAATCGATTTATAAGAGTTTCGGTTTTATACTAGTTTTGTTTAAATCATACTAAACATTAATTATTATTCGTATCTTAGTACAGACAGAGGTCTTATTTTTGAAGTATTGTATGCTGGTACAATAGAAGCCAATACAGAAATAACTAGGGATAATATAAATATGCCAATTAATATTGTAAAGCTAATCGGAGTGTCCCCAATCTGTAAAATTATTGATAATCCAAAGAATGCTAAGTAAAGAATTACTAAAGAAAGAATTCCCCCTATTGCACCAATTACTAAGTTCTCTATCGCAAGATTTTTTAGAACTGTTATATTGCTCGCCCCTATAGCTTTCATGATTCCTATTTCCCTCTTTCTATCGATTATAGTGAGATACATTGTATTAGATATTACTATAATGGCAACTAATAGAGAAAATGATGCAAGTAATGTTACAGGGATAACTACTTGATCAATTAGTCTGTTTACTATAGATGCTAACTCCGAAGATTCGTATACATAATAATCTGAAGAAAACATTGATTTGGTCTTTTTAGATAAAGTCTCTAACTGCCCTTCTTTTGCAATTACATTTAATGTATATTTATATATGTCAGGAAATGTACTTTCAAGTGCCCTATATGGCACAATTATCTCAGATTCTTTATTAAATGGTCCCTCTTGAATATCCCTAACAAAAAAGGTCTTCTTATGGCCATTTTCTTCAAGAGTCAAGGCCCCCCCCTTTTCTAATCCCAGGGATTCTGCCAATCTTGTTGAGATTATTATGCCTTCAGTATCATACAGCCCGAAATAATCTTTTTCCAATTCTAAGCCCACAATGTTTACTTTAGGATTTGAGAAGATTGGAATGAATTTGGCTTGAGAAGGGGGCAATAATAAAACATAATCATTAATACTAATATTATTTATTTCTAATATATTAAATTGCATATTCGAAGATGTTCGTCTGATATTGTCTTGAGTTTCAACAGAAGTTATAATTCCTAGATTTAAAGATGGAGGGCCTCCCCCCTGAAAACTTGAAGTATATACTCCAACAATCTCCATATCAACGTCATAATCATTAAATTGAAAAGTAATTTTATCCCCTACATCAAAGCCAAATGTTTCCACACAATCAGTGGATACGATTATTCGGTTCCTCCCAATATCCTCTTTCCCCAAAAGTCTTCCTTTTACTAGTTTGAATGCTAATGAATCAAGAGGATTATTTTCTAGATTTCTACCGCCTAAATTTACATTTGAACAGGTTCTTTCTGCTTCTTCACGTTTCTCCTCCGTAAAATCACTTATATAACGAGATATATCCTTACCGTTTATAGCCCTGATACGCACCGAAAAACCAGAAAATTCATCTGTTGTCCTATAAATAGTTTGAACTTCGTCCATTAGTAAAAGCCTTTCTTCCATTATTGATATTTTAGAAGCAGGTATACCACTTATTTGTACGTCGTAATCTGCAAATGTTGAAAACGCATCAGAGACAAAATCTTTTAATCCTTCTCCTGTTGTTAAAACTGCACCGACGCTTCCAAGTCCAATAGCAATTGCTAAAAGTGCCGTTGCAATGGTCCAATGATTTCTTTCTATACTTCTTAATCCCAGTTTTAAAGATAGAAGATTAAATTTTGGAAATCTTGAAACTATTTTGATTACATACCTAGCGACTATTGTAAAAATAAACATTAATATAATTAGACCATATACCCCAAGAACTAATAGTAGCGAACGTAAATTTATATATAGTATCCCACCAAATATTAAAAAAGATATAAACACTATTTTAGCAAATCCTGAATCTTTGTAGAAAGGTTTTTCATCTTCCATCTCCTTAAGAACTATTATTGGCCTAACCCGACTTCCTATATAAGCCGGAACAATCTGAAATGTCAGAACTGAGAACACACCGACCAAAAATCCATAAAGTAAAATGAATGGATCAATTACAAACTTTAAATCCGTATCAAATAATGTGCCGGCAAGCATAATTATTTGATTTGAAAATATAATTCCAAGTATGACTCCTAATATACCTCCAGTAATCCCAAGAAGCAATCCCTCAAAAAGGAAGAAATTAATTACTTCTGAGCTTTTTATCCCTACAGCTTTCATTATTCCAATTTCTTTTTTTCTTTCTTTCATTGAAATAAACATTGTAGTAATTATGCCAATTGCACCAACCAATAATGCTATTATGCCTGCAAGTCCAAAAAATTGTAAAACCGGTCTCAATATTCCAATTGTTTGTTCGTTTTGGTCAACATAATTAGAAACTTGGATGCCGTATTTGTTTCTCTCAATTAACTCAGTTTCTATGGACCTTTCAGCATCGTACATAAAAGAATCGTTTTGAGTTTTTATCAATATACTTGTTGCATCTTTTTCTTCAAGATTAAGTAATTCAAGCATTGTTTCATGCTTTATTATGCCTACTCCAAAGATATCTGCAACGCCTCCGCTTTCTTTTACAATTCCAACAACTTTGAATTCAGTTCTTCCGTTATCTGAAATAACAGGGAGTGTATCCCCTACTTTTAATTTAAGATTCTGAGCTAATATGCCATTTATTGCAATGTCATAAGGTTCTTTAATTAAAGTATTAAATTGAGCTCCTTTTGGTTCAGTTACTGGAATTTCATCATAAAGAGGATATTTTTCTATTTCGACCCCCCTAAGCCCTAAAAAAGTTTGCGTTACGCCTTCCTTCTGTATATCCGTACCTCTAACAGTATCAATCAAATAAGTATACTCTTGGATTACTCCACTCTCTCTCAAATTCTGGATAAATTGTTCTGTTTCTTTAAAATCAAATTTTTCTGCCCTAAAACCAATCGGATCCAAAACATCGAGACGTAAGTCACCACCAAAATAGTACTTGACACTACTTTGAAGTGTATAATCTACAGAATTTGTCATAAGATTAATTGCAACTATGGAAGATATACTAATAGCTATTGCAAGTAATGAAAAAAGAGTTCTTTGTTTTCTTCTTAGTAGGGAGGTTGAAGAATATCTAAAATAGATCTTAATTTTTGAGTTTTCCAACATTTTTCTCCCTTTCCAATCTTCCGTCTCGGATATAAATAATACGGTCGGCAATTTCTGCAACTTCGTCCGAGTGTGTTACCAAAAAAATTGTCGATCCAAAGTCATCTCTTAATTTCTCAAATAAATTTAATATTTTAAGTTCTGTCTTAGTATCAAGATTTCCAGTTGGTTCGTCTCCAAAAAGAATTTTGGGGTTGTTAATTAAAGCTCGAGCGATGGCAACTCTTTGTTGTTCCCCACCGCTCATTTCAGTAGGTTTATTATTCTTTCTGTGACTTAGCCCAACTATTTCTAAAAGCTCTTCTGGATCTTTTTTTTGTCCTTTGACGAAATAAGAGGGTAGCATGACATTCTCAAGTGCAGTAAGGGTCGAAACTAGATTATATGCTTGAAAGACGAAACCAATCTTTTTACCTCTGATCTCCGCAAGTTTACTTTCTGGAAGCCTTGTTATGTCGATTCCATCTATTAATATCCTGCCTGATGTAGGTGAATCAAGGCCCCCTAATATCCCTAAAAGCGTGCTTTTTCCAGAGCCAGATGGGCCCATTAGTGCTACAATCTCTCCTTTTAAAATTGTTAGATCAATCCCACGAAGAATTGGTATTTCCGCATTCCCTAGGGTATAAGACTTGTATATACCTCTGACATCGATTACTACATTATCCATTTAATATTGCCCTCTAAGTATTAACTTTTTATCGATTGGATTATATAGTTTAAGATTGTTCTTCTTTTTTTGATTTCCTTTTTTTCCTATAAAATAATATTCCGCCAGCAATAATTGCCAAGAGAATAATTGGAATTATTAAACTAGCTGCAATTTGAGCCCCACTTGGTTTAGGAACGGCGTTTACAGATACAAAGAAATCTTTTTCAACAGAGTTGATGCCCTTATCGTCATAGTAGGTAATAATTAATTTGCATTTAGCCTCTCCACTATCATAGCCTGAATTAAGTGCAAAAACTGCATTTGCATACTCATTCTTTTGTATTTTCCCAAGATATGACTCACTGTCCCCTAAAAAAGGGGATTCGAGATTTACTTTCACATTGTCAGCATCAGTTGTACCAATATTTTCAATTTTTAAGGTCAAGATGAAAGGCTGATTTTGAACTATTCTAGTTGGATCTGTTGTCCTTCTAGCAAGTTCTAACTGTGGTTGTCCCCTTATCTTTAAACCAAGTACTTCAGTTTGAGTATAAGTAACGCCAAGATTATCTTGGAAGGTTAATACTAAAGTCATCATATGATTTTTTGGGGTAATATCTTTGCCTATGGAAAGATCGTATGAAGCTACAACATACTCTCCAGGTCTTAAGTCTTGAAATGTTTTGGTTAATGACGAGGATACAGGGACTATCCCGGGGTCTTTTGTATCTAATGCTACTTTTATCCACTGTAATCTGTTCCCTCCAACATTTTTTAACCTTAGATTAATATTGAATATTGTTCCGGGATCAACTGTGTTTGCTTTTACTCCGTCGATAGAGAAATCCTCAACACTAACGAGCGTATCTCCAATTACTTTGATCTCAATCGATTCATAGTATTTTCCCCTATTTGTTTCAATGATTACTGGGATCTTATAATTACCATATGCAGCCCCACTATCGACATCAATTACAAAAAAAGCCCCTTTAGGGATTGTAGTAAGATTCCCAATTATAAACTGGTCAGATTCTTTATTTGATGCTGAGAAAGGCGAAGATAAATCTAGGTAAACTTTTACAGTTTGAAATTCCAGAGAAGTTTCATTATTTACAGTTACGGTAACTAAATTATTTTCTGTACCTGCCTTGATAGAAGATCCTTGAATTACAATAATATCAAAATTTTTATTTTCTGAAGAAACAAAATTTACTGACGTTAACAATAACATTCCAATTATCAAATAAGTTATTAATTTCACAATATCATGCTCCCTATAATGTATTGAGTTTTTTAGAGTTAATCTTCTTATATATTTTTCTACTAATATAGCAATATCTTTTTAATATAATACATTAAACTTTTTTTATGAATAAATTAACTTTTCCTGAGCCTTATAGGCATGAACATGAAAAGGTTTGTGACGTTAATGAGTTATATGAACAAAGACAAACATTTGGAGAAAAAGCTTCTGATTGGGCAACTTCTAAGATTGGATCATGGGGATTCATAATGGCGCAAACTATTATTTTATTAATATGGGTTTTCTTAAACATAACAGCTTGGATAAATAAGTGGGACCCTTATCCTTTCATATTTCTAAACCTAGTTGTTTCCTTACTAGCGTCATATACCGCCCCTATAATAATGATGAGTCAAAACAGACAAGATGCAAAAACTAGACTAGAATCCCATAATGATTATTTGATTAATTTAAAAGCAGAAGAGGAAATCAGAGCAATACTGGATAATCTTGATGCGCAAAATAAGGCTATTAAATTAATTTATGAAAAAATAGCTTCTATTGAAGAATCTCTAAATATTAAAAAATAAATCTATTGATGTGGTAATTTGAAGTATAAGAAGTTCAAATCATTAGGAATAATTTATATTTTGACTTTCTTCCTCTTTGGAGGATTAAGCAATTTTATACCTCAAAGTTTTATAGAATGGGGATACTTAGGAATATTTATTTCAGGAATTTTTTATGTTTTCTCTTTTACTGCGCCAATAGCAACTGCTTTAATTATAATATTCTCGTCCAACAAAAATATTATACTGTTGGGATTAATTGCGGGCATTGGCTCTTTAGTAGGTGATTTTATAATATTCCATTTTATAAGGATATCATTTATGGATGAAATAAAAGAGTTATCTCAACATAAAATCTCTCTTTTTGCTTTAAATAAGATTCCAAATAGCTATAGAAAATATTTAACATACTTAATTGGGTCAATTTTTATAGCGTCGCCACTACCTGACGAAATAGGAGTTATAATTCTAGCTTCTTCTAATGAGATAAAAATGAGTCACTTTGGGATTATCTCATATATTTTAAATACTGGAGGCATATTCTTAATTGTTATTTTAAGCATTGCTTTATAGTTGGGTTTAAAGATAGTGTAGACATAATAAAATACTAAACCTTAAGTTTAAAAGGTACCTATCGGTTTATAATAAACATGCACAAACACCTTGTTATAATAGGTGCAGGGGCTGCCGGATTACCTGTAGCATCGCAAGTTAGAAGAAAAAATAAAGATATAGACATAACTGTAATCACGGACAGAGAGTATTTTGCATATAGCCCTTGTGGTATACCATTTGTAATTTCTGGAATGATTAATTCTTTTGATACTTTAATCCTTAGAGATATGAAATATTATTCTGATATGAATGTTAACATATTAAATAAGACTACTGTTGATACACTATCTATAGACACTAATGAGATTATTTTGGGCAACGAAAAATTAAAATACGATATATTGGTAATAGCTACTGGTGCTAAACCAACAATTCCGCCAGTACCTGGAATAGGTCTAGAAGGAGTATATTTTTTAAATTCCCTAGAAGATGCATTTAAGATATCTGATTCATTAAAGAATACCAAAAATCCAATAATTATAGGTGCTGGGGCCATAGGGCTTGAGATGGCGCATGCCTTTTTGAAGAAAGGGCTTAAATCGAGAGTTATTGAAATGAAAGATCGTGTTCTCCCGAATATGTTGGATAAAGATATGAGTAATATTGTAGAAGATTATTTATCTTCCCTTAATATGAAGATACACACATCAACAGTTGCTTCTGCTATCTTAGGTGAAAAAAAGATAAGTCATGTTAGGGCTAACGGAAATGAGTTTGAAACAGATTTAGTCCTAGTATCTGTTGGAGTGCGACCAAATGTAGACTTGGCAAAGAACGCAGGCATTGAAACTGGGAGTACCGGTGGGATTGTTACAGACGCTTCACTAAGAGTAAAAAGAAAAGGTAAATTCCTTAAAAATGTTTATTCATGTGGAAATTGTGTTGAAGTTACAGATATTATCACACACAAATCCACTGTTAGTGCATTGGGTTCCACAGCTATTAGACAAGGTGTGGTAGTAGCAGATAATATTTTGGGCAAGAACTCAGTTTTTGGACCAATATCTAGCCCAAGTATTGCTGTTATTGGTGAATTAGAAGTTGGCACTGTTGGCGTTACAAGGGAAAAGGCCTTAGACTATGGGATAAACCCAATTGAAGGAAATGCAAAAGGATTAACAAGAGCGAAATATTACCCTCGGGGAGAAGACATCTATGTTAAAATTTTGGCCGATAGCGACTATCGCGTTATTGGAGCTCAAGTTATTTCTAAAGAGGGAGTAAAAGGAAGAATAGACGCTATGGCCCTCCTAATAGGTAGAAAAACAACAGTCCACCAACTTGCAACCTCTGAAACCTCATATGCCCCCCCAATATCGAGTGCTTTGGACCCACTAACAATGGCAGCAAGAAAAATAATAGGTTCTGATTAAAGTATAAATATTATTTAAAAATAAACATTTCTCTAATTGAACATATATTTGATTTAAGTTATTCTTAAATATAGATTAAATTTAGTCTAATCATGGATAAGAAATTTTATATTATTTTATTTTTAATTTTAAGCATAATATTTTTTTCTGGCATGCTATTATCCGAAACACAAAAATTAAACATACAATTAAAATCAAATTATTTATTAGAAGAAGAAATAAATCAGTCTTATGAAACTCTTAAAGTCACTAATTCATCTTTTATTGAAAAGAAAATAGAGTTTGATGAAAAAATATTATATAAAAATGAATTAATTAAACAAGAATCATCACTTCTTGAGCAACAGAGTAGTTTGAATCAAGAAATTATCCTCTTCAGCACATATGAATCAAAGGATCCTCGAAATTTTGTTGATGTTAATGATTTAAAATTATTAGAGATATTAAATCAGCTTATAAATTCAAATATGAATAATTCTGAAAAAGCAGCGGTAATATTTAATTACACTAGGGATAATATAAGTAAAGAAGATACACTTATACGAAATGGTAGAATTGATTACTGGAATTACCCTAAGAATATTATTGAAAATAAAAAAGGTGGATATGAAGATAAAATAATTTTACTTATATCTATGTTAAGGGCTGCTGGTTTTAGTAATAACGAAGTCGAAGTAGTTGGGGCTAAAATAAGTTTGATTGATTCAACTTCTTCTGACATATGGGTAGAAATTAAACTAGGTGGGGATACATATCTACTTTTACCTCGAGAAAAAAATAACTTTGATTCATTTAATAAAGCAGAGATATACAAGTTATATGATGTCCAAGAATTGTTCAGATTTAATGATATAACTTTAACGAGGTCATAAAATGGACATTAAAAGTTTTAAGATTTTAATCATCCTGTTAATGATTATAACATCAATATTATTTTCAGGTTATATAATTAGATACCGCCAATATAGCAATAGCTTATTGAAACAAAATTACCTAGAAAATGAGCTTATTAAATATGATAAAGAAAAATCTAATCTAGAAAATAAAATAAAATCAATTGAAATTAATATAAATGCTGAAAAAGAAAATATAATTGATCTTGAAAATAAAATTTCTAAGACAAATAATAATATTAATCAACTAAAAGAGCAGATTGATGTCTATCAAAAATTAAAGACAAATGATATGACTGTTTTCGTAACACCTGACAATGAAAAAATCAAATCTTTTGTAAATCAAATCGATACTGATGATCCTGTGAATATATACAGATTTGTCCGGGATGAAATTAAATATTTAGAGGATTATTTAACTTATGATTATAGATTTGAATACTGGCAATTTCCAGAAGAAACTCTTACATTAAAAACTGGAGACTGTGAGGACCAAGCTATTTTATTATGTACACTTTTTAGGGCAAAGGGATATACTCCAGAAGAAGTAAAAGTTGCATTTGGTCTAACCACGGCAAATACTGGTCATGCTTGGGTAGAGCTTTTTTACCAAGGTGATTGGATTGTTTTTGATCCAACAAGTAGTTCAAGTGCGTATATGGAAAAGACTAGATATTACTCATTAATAAATGTCAATTATAAAGGTTCTTTTAATGATTTTTACTATGAGGTTATCCCTAACTAGTCAATTACAATCAAGGCGTCAACAGCTACTGCGCCTTTCTCACATACAAATACAGGATTTAAATCAAGCTCTTTTATTTCAGGAAAATCTGATACAAACTTTGATATTTTAAGTATTATATCAACAAGGGCCCCAATATCGGAGGGTTTCTCACCTCTAACTCCACAGAGCATTTGATGAGATCTAATTTCAGAAATCATTTCATATGCATCTTCTTCTTCAATTGGAACAATTCTAAAGGAAACGTCTTTTAAAACTTCAACGAATATACCTCCTAGTCCGAACATGAGGACATGCCCAAATTGATTATCTTTGGATACACCTATTATCACTTCTCTTTGTTTTGGCATCATATGTTGGACTATTACCCCTCTTATATCTGCACTAGGATCAAATTTTTTTGAATTTTGGATTACTTTTCTGTAAGCCTCTAGAATATCTTCTGCCTTTGATAGATTTAGGACTACTGCTCCTGCATCAGTTTTATGTTGAATATCGGGTGATGCTATCTTAAGTACTACGGGGTATTCAACTTGTCGCGCAATCTTTAGTACCTCTTCTTCAGAAGTAGCTAATCCTTCTTTTGGGACTTTTATTCCATAAGCCTTCATTATCTCCTTTGCTTCATGTTCCATCAAAGAAGTTCTTCCTTCAGACCTTACAAACTCCAATATTCTCTTTACGTTCTCTATGGATATCACCTCGAATAATTGCATGATTAACCAAGGCATAAGCCGCCCTTGCTGCTCTCTCCGGAGAAGGATAAACTGCTAAACCTCCTTCTTCTAATTTTTTTAAATATGGTGTAATTATTTCTCCTCCTGCCCCTAGGACTAGTATTGGTTTATTAGATTTCTTCTTAATCTCTAGAATTGTGTCCACAGAGTCCAAAGAGAGCGTAGGAACTTGAAGCAATAAAATGACAATTATTAAGCCCACTTCCTTATCTTCTAAAAGTGCATTAAGCCCGATATCATAACGCTCTTTATCTGCGTCTCCTACTATGTCCATCGGATTAGAAACAACTACCCTTTCTGGAAAAAGTTCTTTTAATTTTTTAACTGTACTTTCTTCTAAATTAGCAAGTTGTAATCCATTCATTTCTAATGCATCTGCAGTCATTACGCCTAATCCGCCAGCATTAGTTAAGATTGCAATACCTTCACTCTTAGGATAAACCTGTTTTTCTAGTGCTTTGGCCATATCAAAAAGTTCCTCAAAATTATTGGCCCGGATTATATGAGATTGTTTGAATGCGGAATCATATATTATATCTTCTCCAGCAAGGCTTCCAGTATGGCTTGAAGCAGCTTTAGCTCCCGACTTAGTTTTACCAGCTTTTAAAGCAAGAATAGGTATTTTCTTCGAAGCATTCTTTGCCGATTCCATAAATCTTTTTCCACGTCTTATCCCCTCTATGTATAGACAAAGTACTTTTGAATTTTCATCATGGTACAAGTAGTCAATAAGATCTGCTTCATTTACATCTATTTTATTCCCATAACTTACAACTTTAGAGATTCCAATTCTTTCCTTACTTGTCCAATCTAATATAAGTCCAGCGAATGCACCACTCTGGGATATAAATGAAATATTGCCTTTTTGGGGGTAAGAGATCTTATCTTTAGACAAGAATATTGTATTAACTCCTGAGAAATTATCATAAATTCCTATACAGTTAGGCCCTATGACTCTTATTCCATATTTTTTGGATAACTCTAATAATTTATTTTCTCTTTCAGTTTCCCCTATTTCTGAGAATCCTCCAGAAACTATAACTACTCCTTTAACGCCCTTTTTGCCACATTCTTCTAAAATCGCACTTACATAAGGGGCTGCTATCGCTATAACGGCCATTTCAACATTATTGGGTACATCAAGTATGCTTTTGTAACTAGATTTTCCAAATATTTGTTTTTGTTTGATATTGACAGGATATAATTCTCCTGGAAAATCTTCTGTGAGATTCTTCATTATTTCGTAGCCAACGCTTCCAATAGTGTCTGATGCTCCTATAACTGCTATAGAAGAAGGATTAAAAAAGAAATCTAAATCTGCCATAATTTCACATACCAAAATATTATTGATGATTTAAATATATTATGCAATAAATATAGAACAAAAATCAAGAAGAGTTTAGTATCTCTTCTATCTTTTCTTTCAGAATTTTATTAATTAAACTACCGTCAACTTTTCCCCTAAACTCCTTCATACACAAACCCATTAATGGAGAAATAGAGCGATCTCCTTTCTCTATTATAAAGTCTTTTTTCTGAAAAATAATCTTTTCAATTGCAGATTCAATGTCAAAAGAACTGTTCTCTGAAGAGAACTCTGATAACACTTTTTCAATATCTTCTCCTTTAGAAACTCTCTTCAATACTTCTTCAATTCCTTCTTTTGCAATAATCCCCTTTGATACTTTCTCGAAAAGTAAATATAGCGTTTCATCATCAGTTATATAACCTTCATCTTTTTCTAAATTTCTAGAAAGATCAAGCGCCTTTATGAAAATAGTAGATTTTATTTTAAGGGAAGAGGCAACTTTTTCAAAAAGTTCAGGACTCTCGTACACTATTCTTTCTGCTTCTTCTTTCTTTAGATTATATTTATCAACAAATTTATTTACTCTTTCATCAAAAGTTTCGGGGAGATTTTCTTTAATATTTTTTATTAGTTCAGAGTCAATTGTAAAGGGAGGGATATCTGTTTCTGGATACATTCTAGCCCTTCCGGGAAGGGGCCTAGAATATTTGGAATTCCCATCTTCTAAAGCATCTCTTGTTTCGTTTGGTACCTCTAAAAAGGCTTTTTTACACCTCTCAAAGACCTCTTCTAACGCTTTGTGGCATATTCCTTCTTGCCCAGTCACAATGACAAATGAATCCATTTCATTAATCTTTAACTTATTTTTTAACTTGTTGACTTCATCAATAGTTATCCCATAGTTTGGAAGTTCGTCTATGTGAAATAACCCTGAAAGGCCATATGTTTTCACATGATCTGCTAACTCAGTTCCAAACCTCCTTTCCTTTTGGATTTCCTTGCCAAGTATATCTTTGAAATCCTTCAATTTAATTGCATAAACTCCACCGTTCTTTTTAATTGAACTAGAAATAATCTTCGAAGAAGTGTTATTAAATATGTCAGTAACTTCAATGATTTTAAATTCAAGGTCTTTTTCAGATCCCCTTTTGTTCAATTCCTTTTTAATTTCGACTAGATTAATCTGTCTTTCGATTTCTCTTTCGACCCATAGAGGAATCATTTCTAACTTCTGAACTCCTTTTAGTTCAACTCTACCCCCTTCTCTAATTGAAACATTAAGGTCTTGTCTTATAGTCCCAAGACCTCTCTTTACCTTTCCTGTTGCTCTTAATATTTGCCCTAATATGTATGCGGCTTCTTTTGCCTGTTCAGGGGTTGAAATATCCGGCCCTGTGGCAATTTCAACTAAAGGAATGCCCAATCTATCAAGTCTGAAAGTTTTAGTTGTGTTATCTTGACTAATCAGCCTGGCTGCATCTTCTTCAAGACACACTGTGAGTATTGAAACTACGCCTTGTTTTGTTTCAATATGCCCATCTGTTGAAATAAGCATAGTTCTCTGAAAAGCAGATGTGTTTGAACCATCAAGAACAGTTTTTCTCATTACCTGGATTTCTTCAATTATATTGGAATTTAAAAGTAATGATACTTCAACACCTATAGTTTTAGCTTCTTCAGAAACTAGGTGTGGCGGCTCCTCATCCAGTTCTACAAGACAGTTTGTGTCGTAATATTGGTAGATATAGGTTTTACCCCTCATATATTCTTTCAATGCTGCTACATCCACTTCACCTATCTCCGAAGGGGTTGGTCTTAGTTTTCTCTCTATTGTATCCAATGGATCATCAGTCCTCAAAACTGTTGGGCAGTCACAAAACAATTTTCTTTTAGTATTTAGTTGTTGATGGATTTCTAATCCTACTTTAAGGCCAAGTTCTTTATAGTCCACTCTTATCACCCTTTATACGATAGTTTATTTCTCCGGCCATGTTGTCAAGCATGTTTCTCTTGACCTCAAAATATTCATTTGTATGCCCCAAAATCCAAGATAATTTAAGATATGCAGTTTCAGGTAACATATCCTCTGCATAAATTACGCCCATTTCCTCCATTATCCTGCCATTTGAATAAACAAAAGGATCTACTCTACCAAAAAGACACTGAGTTGCAAAGACAATTATTATGTCTTGTTCTCTCGCCCTCTTAATTGAATCTACCCAAGAAAACTTTTCATTTATCGTATCAGTTGGAACATGCCCAAGAGCTGATGCCTCAATTACCAGGCCTTTGTATCCTTTGTCTATGTAGTAATCAAGTATCTCGGGATTAAAGTTTGGATATGCCTTAATAATTGCAGTTCGCTCTTCCATCTCAATATCAGGATATACCTCATTGTCATCATTTCTTATCTTGTAATCAGATAATTTTTCTATTTTCCCATTCATGAATACTTTTGCTAGGGAGGATGTGTTAATTGGTCTAAATGTATCTCTTCTTGTTGAGTGCATCTTTCTTACTTTTGTCCCCCTAAGAACGTTACAATAAGTGTCGCTCATTTCTCCATGCATTACAATTACAGATTCACCTATGTCAGAATGTCCTGCAACATATGAGGCACAGATAAGATTCATAGAACCATCAAAACTTCCCCTATCAGGACTTCTTTGTGCACCTACTAGGCAAACAGGTTTTGAAAGATTTTGAAGCATAAAAGATAGTGCTGCCGAAGTATAGTGGAGTGTATCAGTTCCATGAGTTATTATTACTCCTTTGGAACCTGAGTTTAGTTCTTTTGCAGCTTCTTTGGCCAATATTTTATAACATTCAAAAGTCATCGATTCAGAAGCTATTTGAAAGGGAGATGAAATTTTCCTAAATGTAGCTATATCAGATAATTCAGGAGCCATAAAAAATATTTCTTCAGGCTTCATTAGCCATCTGACGCCACCTGTTTCATAATCTACTCTAGAAGCTATTGTTCCCCCAGTAGATATTAAAGATATTTCAGGAAGATCTTTTCTCTTTTCAAATTTTACTTCAGAAAATATTTTAGGTTTTTGTTTTTTCTCTATATTAATAATTTCAACTGAATCCTTCCTAAAACCAATATTATACCCATTAGATAATTTAATAATAATAGAATCTTTTTTAGGCGAAGGTATCACTATTCCCTCGTAACTAGTGTTATCTTTCCTTAATGTAATAATGTCTCCAACTTCTGGCTCCATACCAAAGAATAAGAATCTTGGTATATAAGTGTTTTACATCTATAAATCAAAATATAAATAAATTATAAAAAGAAATAAAAAAGGATTAGTAACCAAATCCTCTAGCTTTCATTGCATCAACGACTCTCTCAATAGCAACAACATAAGAAGCTGTCCTCATATCTATATTGTATTTTTCCTTTGCTTTTATTACTTCCCAGAATGCCTTTGTCATCTTTTTGTCAAGTTTTTCATATACCTCGTCAGTAGACCAATAATAATTCATCAAATTCTGAACCCATTCAAAATAAGAAACTGTTACCCCACCGGCATTGCACAAAAAGTCTGGTAATTGGTAAATTCCTTTTTTAATAAGGATTTCATCAGCTTCAGGTGTTACTGGTCCATTTGCAAGTTCAGCGACCATTCTAGCTTGGATTTTGTCTGCATTCTTAGAAGTAATCTGATTTTCAAGTGCTGAAGGACATAGAATATCGCATTTGATAGTAAGAAGATCTTCATTAGATATATCTTTTGCACCGGGAAATTTAGTAACTGAACCTGTTTTTTCTTTATGTTCAAAAACTTTGTACGGATCAAGTCCCTCTTGATTGTAAATTCCGCCCTGTGAGTCAGAAACTGCTATTACTTTAGAGCCTTGGTCATGTAAAAACTTAGCAATGTAAGCTCCTGCGTTTCCATAACCTTGTACTACAGACGTTGTTTTCTTTATGTCCCATTTTAGATATTTAATATATTCTCTAATTGTATACCATGCACCTTTTGCTGTTGCGTCACCTCTGCCTAATGAACCTCCTATTGACAAAGGTTTTCCAGTAATTACCCCTGGGGAGTACTGTTGTCTTATCTTAGAAAATTCGTCCATCATCCAGCCCATTATTTTTGGATTTGTATAAACATCAGGAGCAGGAACGTCTAATTCTGGGCCAATAAATTTGTAAATTGCTGCGATAAATCCCCTAGAAAGTCTCTCGATTTCTCGATCACTCATTTCTTTAGGATTACAAATTATTCCTCCCTTAGCCCCCCCATAGGGTATATCTACGACTGCGCATTTCCACGTCATCCAAGCGGCAAGAGCCCTTACCTCCGATGGCGATACATTCCAATGGTATCTTATCCCACCCTTAGTTGGGCCTCGGGCATCATTATATTGGCATCTAAAACCAGTAAAAACTTTAACATTGCCATTGTCCATAGTAACTGGTACTGTAACTTCAAGAAATCTCTTTGGCCTTTTCAAAACTTCGTATATTCCTTCATCGAGTTTGAGAACATTGTTTACTTTATCAAGTTGTTTTAATACATTATCAAAAGGATCTATGTTTTCCATAGAATACCTCCCCTTCAAAATGTTAATTTTTTAAGTATTTAAATCTTAGTTATTTTATTTGGCAGAAAAACATCCTTTTTGACATTTAATAATCAAATTTAATGCCATTTATCCCTTATATTAAACTAATTGGAAGATTAATGGCAATATATTGCTTTAATAAATATGAAGATAATTAATTATGCCGGGCAATTCTTAAAGTCTAAATATCTTCTTCCATTAGAGTAACCATATATTTGTTGAATAGAAGATCCTTCCCAGGAAAACTCTCGCCGTGCCCTGGAAAGACCTCTTTTACTTTAATTTCACATAACTTTCTTAAAGATTCTTTCAAATCCTCGAGACTTCCTGATGGCAGATCGTATCGTCCTACTGAGCCTTTGAAGACCGTATCACCTGAAAAAAGATAACTTTTATCTTCTTCTAAAAGACACATTGACCCTGATGTGTGCCCTGGAGTATGAATCACTTTAAGTAAATAATCTCCAAGATCTATTTCATCATTTTCTTTTAAAGGATTAACATCTTTATATCCTTCAAAAGTTTTAGAAAATGCCCAGAAAAAAGTTTTTTCTGTAGCATTCTGAATGTCAAGATAATCTTTTTCATGTGCATAGATTGGAACTTGAAAAAATTTATTCCCACCTATGTGGTCATAGTGACAATGAGTATTAATAATAAAATCTATTTGTAAATCATTTTCATCAACATAGTCGTAAATTCTATAATTTTTATAGGTACCCGTGTCTATTAATACCGTTAGGTCACTTTCTAAAATATAACAATTAGAGTCAATTCCTAGGGACTCCACAAAATGAAACATTTAATCACTTTATTTTTATTAAGCTAGAGAATCTTTTAATTTCATTAGATTTTTAATAAAATCTGAATTCTTATTTGTAAGTAGTACATAGCTCAAAATGTCTTCGAGCCGTTTAACAGGTACTATGTTTATCTGTTCCTTTTTTGATTTTTCTACGTATACGTCATCTTTGTTTGAGTATGGTATTATTACTTCTTTCATTCCACTCTCAACTGCGGCCTCGATTTTAGCACTGACTCCACCTATTGGTAAAACATCCCCTCTAACTGAAAGAGATCCAGTCATGGCGATATCTTGCCTTATTGGAATTTCTTCAAGTGCAGAAATAACAGCTGTTGCAACGGATACGCTCGCACTGTCCCCCTCTACGCCTTCGTACGCTTGAAGGAACTGGATAGTAATATCAAAGTTGGACAAATCCTTATTCGTGTATCTCTTTACTAAAGAAGATACTATTGATATTGACTCTTTTGCTATTTCTCCTAGTTTTCCTGTTGCAATTACATTACCATGCGATTTTGATGATGAATTTGCAACACCAACTTCTATAGGGGTAATAATTCCACTGCCCTCTCCTAAAACAGCAAGCCCATTAACTTTTCCTATCTGGGCACCTGTAGATCCGAATATTTGATAAGCTTTTTTCCTATCAATGTAATCATCTGCAATTTGATGCTCAAGAGATCTTGAAAGTTTTCTAGCTTCAATAATATGTTCAACCGTAACTATATTATCTCCTTTTGTTAAGGCGACGTCCCCGGCAGCCCTGACCATACCGCCAAGTTCTCTTAGTCTAAGCGTTAAGTGGTTCTTTCTGTTACTTCTTCTTCTTGCCTCTTGAACAATCTCGGCGACAGCGTCAAGTGAAAAGTGTGGTATTTTTGCATCTTTCTTTACCTCTTGAGCAACAAACCTAACGATCTTCTTTATATTTTCCTCAGTTGCCGGCATTGAATTTTCCATGTAAACTTCATATCCATATCCTCTGACCCTTGAACGTAGGGCAGGGTGCATATCACGCAAAGTTTCAAGATTTCCCGCCGCAACTAGGACGAAATTACATGGAACTTTTTCTGTTCTGACCATAGCCCCAGAGCTCATTTCGCTCTGTCCTGTGATGGGGTATGCTTTTTCTTGCATACCTGTAAGAATAGCTTGTTGCATTTGAATCTTTAAAGTTGAGATCTCATCTATAAATAATAGGCCTTTGTGAGCCTTCTGGATCATACCTGCTTCAACTCTTTCATGAGCTGGTGTACCAAGACCTCCAGACTGGAATGGGTCATGCCTAACGTCCCCAAGTAATGCTCCTGCGTGAGCTCCTGTTCCGTCCAAAAATGGAGCATGGTCCCATTTAGAGTTATCAACTAATATTTTTGGGATCATAACTTGATTTTTAATTCTAAATGTTTGCATTCCAAAGAAAATTATAACTGCAAGAAATAATCCCCAAAGTAACTGGCCTTGAGTTAATGCAATAACTAAAACTGCACCAATGACAAAGAAAAGAATCATTCTTTTGGTTTCTTCTTGTTTTTTTGACATAGCTTTGTGTTCATCTATAATAAGTCTAGCTTTTCCCCTAGGTACTGTTCTTATTCTAGGGGTATTTGGATCGTCCGGATTTGGATAAGCTAGTATATCTTCTAAATCTTCTTTGGGAAGAAGTTCAGCCATTGCCAACCCTAACATTGACTTTCCTGTTCCTGGTTCACCTATAAGTAAAACATTTCGTCTTTGTTTTGCAGCTGTTTTTACAATTTCAACTGCATGATCCTGACCAATAACCTGGTCAATGAGATTTTCAGGTACTTCTATCTCTTCAGTAGTAGAAACGTCATATAAGGATTTAATTTGTTCTCTTACTTTTTTAACTTCTTCAGTAATGTTTAATGATTCTTCATTTATAGTCTCTACTTCTTTTTTTTCATTTGTAGGAATAGAAGATTTTTTCTTTGCCATTGTTATTTCCTCTAGAAAGACTTAAGCGTTTATAATTGTCTAGCCTTTAAAAATATATCGTAATATGCAAAATGTGGATATTTGGTAAATATTTTACATCAATTTATTATTAGAATAACAATAAAATAAATAATAGTTTTAACAAATTATTTATAAAGAGAACGATATATTAATAGTTAAACTAGGAAGGTGCTTCAATGTTCGTTACATCGATATCCTCTAAATCAACTATAAAGAAATTAAAAGGTGATTTTAAAATAATAGATTGCCATTTTGAAAGATTTCCTGACGGAGAAGGGTATGTTAGGTTTGGCGAAAAGATAAAAAATGTTAAAGAGATTCTTCTAGTCCAATCTTTATATTACCCTCAAGATGAACATATAATGCAGCTTTTTTTTATGATTGATGCGTTAAAAGACTTAAACATTAAGATTAATCTTTTAATTCCATATATGGCTTATGCGAGACAGGACAAAAGATTCAAAGACTGGGAGTCTGTTTCCGGAATATCTTTGGCAAAGATGATAGAAAGATTTGACCTTGAATCAAAGTATACTGTCGATATACATGATTTGAAAATTACCAAGGTTATGAAGGGAGAGAATTTATCTGCTATGCCATTGATAGCTGATTATTTAGAAAAATTGAGCCTAAAAGAGCCAGTTATTATCTCCCCTGACAAAGGCTCAGTTGAAAGGGCAAAGATTGTTGCAAATCAAATGGGGGCAGAATTTGATCATCTAGAGAAAACAAGGATTTCTGGAGATACTGTTGAGATAAGGCCAAAAGAAATTAATACTAAAGGTAGAGATGTTGCAATTGTCGACGATATAATCTCTACCGGTGGAACTATGGCAAAGGCTTGTGAAGTTCTTAAAAGAGAAGGAACACTAAAAGTTTTATCTGGCGCAACACATCTTTTGATGATATCAGATGCCGAGGAAAGGCTAAAAAGAGCTGGAATAGACAGTATATTTGGGTCAGATTCTATTCCATCCAAGTATTCCGATATATCTATTTCTAACATTATAGAAAAAATGTTTTAGGAGATCCAATGATTGATCTTGGAGAAGTAAAAAAATTAAGAAAAAAATATGGGGTAACCCAAAAAGAATTAGCAATAAAAGCCGGAGTTACTCAAGCCTATATAGCTAAACTTGAAAATCAACAGATTGATCCCAAGCTTTCTACTTTTAACAAGATCTTAAACGCCTTAGAAGAACTAAGAGTTAGAATGAAAAAAATACAGGATGTTATGGTTTCTCCCGTAATTTTTGTTCACCCAAAGGATAAAGTTAGCGATGCAATAGTTATAATGGCAAAGTATAACATATCTCAGTTACCCGTATTGAGGAATGGAGCGCCCGTGGGAAGCCTTTCTGAGAAATCACTAATAAAGAAACTAGGAATCGGAAAAATTTGTGAGAATCCTGCGCTCACAGTATCTGAAATTATGGATGAAAGTTTTCCCGTAGTGTCTAAAGAACAAAGTTTTGTTCAAGTTTATACTCTGCTTAAAGAAAACCAGGCTGTCCTTATTGAAGAGCTGGGAAAAGTAGTGGGAATAATTACTAGAGCAGACATTCTTGATAAAATATAGCCAAAAATAGTTAATTTTAAAAACAAATCTTCATTCCATAAGAAAAGGGAGGTTATATATGCCAATAATTAATTTTAATATTACGAAAGCCGAAGTAGAAAAAAAGAAATTAGAAAAGGTTCCAGAGGGGCCAGTTAGTTTCACACAAACCCCAAACATTGTTTCAATTAAAGAGATGCAAATGTCAGGGCCTGGAGGAAGATTGAACGTATTAGATGTTGAATTCAACTTTCTTTCAAATTATGATCCTGATGTGGGTAGTGCAAGCATAAAAGGAAATGTTTATTACCAGGAAGGGGAAGAGTTCAGAAAAAAAATCATTGAACAATGGGAGAATAAAAAACCCCTAGACACCGCATTTTTTGATGAAGTTATAAATGGTATAAACTCCAAATGCTATGTATTTTCAATGGTGTTAATAAAAGAACTTGGACTTCCTATAGCAACTCCATTCAGATACAGCGCTTCTCCTGACGCTGCTAAGGCTAACAAGCCAAAAAAGAAATAATATTTCTATAATTTATTAAACATTTTTTCTTTTAAATTAAAAATTCAGAATGTTCGTATTAATAATTTAATAAATGGATGGCTAGACCATCCATGAAAAACCTTTTATAAATTAATTATAAGGGACAAGTGGGTAAGTTAACCTATTTTAATTGGTTGACTACATAAAGGAGGAGATTATTTGGCATTAAGAGAAATGACACCATATAGAAGATTTATGTCAGCTATGACTGGAGGTCGTGTTGACAGACCTTCAGTTATAACTCTTTCAAACTTTTGTAAAGAATTGATGGCATCTACAAATGTCACTTGGCCAGCATGTCAGACTGACTCAAAAACTTTAGCTCAATTTCAGGCTGGAAGGTATGAAGTATGGGGTGTGGATCTAATAATATCTCACAACGACTTAGTATCTGAGGCTACAACACTTGGTACTAAAATTGATCTAGGGGCAGATGTAAGGCATCCATCAGTTTTAGAACATAAGTTAGAAAAAATAGACCCTACAAAATATGATTTGCCTAAGAATGCCTTAGAAACAGGTAGAAATCCAATTATTGAAGGCGCAGTAAAGATTCTAGCAGATAAATATGAGCAACTTGTTCCAGTTTTTAGAACTGTTACAGGGCCAATGACAGTTGCAGGGCATTTATGGGGAGTAGACAGAATTTTAATGTGGTCAAAACAGGAAGAAAAAAAGTTTGAAGCTTGTCTTGATATTTGTACCGATCTTTGTATAGAAATTATTAGAAACTCTGTTGATTCAAGTGGCGCAGATGGATACTATTTACCAGATCCAACAGCTTCTGGTGACTTACTTGACCCAAAAGACTACCAATACTTCTTGGAACCCAGATATCAGAGAATGACAAAGGAACTTAAAGATGTTCCAGGTATGCTACATATTTGTGGTGATACAAGAGGATACATGGATAGAATACCTCACTCCGGATTTGATGCATTTTCATATGAAGCCCCAGGAACTTCTACTAAAGAGGCTAAAATGGGTCTTGGCGATAGGATAACTCTTGTTGGTAGCTTAGAAACAATTCCTGTAATGATGCAAGGAACTCCTGAATATGTATACCAACAGGCATTAAGAGATTTAGCAGATGGAAGTGACATTTTATCGCCTGCTTGTGGAACACCACCATTTACACCAAACGCCAATGTTAGAGCTATGGTAGAGGCTGCTGAACCAAAGAAAGTAAAGAGAAAAGTCGTTTTACTAAGTAAAGAAGAAATTATAAAGAAATACACTCCAGCTAAACCTGATTTAGCTGAAATGACTAAAGCAGTCATGATAGGTGACGCAGAAACAACTGAAAAGCTAGTTGTAAAAGCACTCGAGAAAGGTTTAAAGCCAATAGATATCGTTGAAGAAGCATTATTGCCTGGTGCAATTGGTGTAGCAGAAATGTACGACGGTGGATACGCCTTTGTTCCTGAAATATTACTCGCTGCAAATGCAATGAAGAAGGGTATCAGCCACTGCCAGAGTGCAATGGGAGATGTTAAGCCAAAAGGTAAGATTATTATGCATGTTGCTTTTGGTGACGTTCACGCCATTGGAAAAGATATTGTTAAGTCAATCTTAACCGCAAAAGGATACCAAGTAACTGATCTTGGGGCAAGCGTGCCTCCAGAAAAGGTAGTTGAGGCTGCAAAGAAGGAAAAGCCCGATATTGTGTCTGGAACTGCTTTGATGACAACAACAAGAACTGCATTCCCAAAAGTCATTGAACTTTTGAAGAAGGAAGGTTTAGAGATACCATTTATAGCCGCAGGTGGAGCAGTCGACCCAGCATATGCAGAAACAATGGACTACGCCATATACTGTAAAGGACCAGGGGATGCTGAACCTGTCTTTGAAGGTATAAGAAAAGGCAAGAAGTGGCAACAAATCAGAGAAGAAGAACACAAGAAATACAAATAAATATTTAATTTTTTCTTATTCTTTTTTATATTAATTTTTCAATTCATTTTAGTCTAGAAGAGATCACTCTCAAAAACTTTTTATATTTAGACAATTATAATTTATTCTAGGTTGATTTAAATGAAAAAAATTGCCATTATTGGAGGAACTGGTGGGCAGGGCTCGGGACTTGCATTAAGGTGGGCAAGAGCTGGACATGAAGTTTTTATTGGATCTAGGGAAGAGAGCAAGGCCTGTACTTCTGCCGATAGTTTAAAAACTATTTGTATTGATACTGCATGCTCTTTGTTAGAAATAGAAAGAACAGATGTCGAAGCTGTAAAGGAAAAGGTTCCCGAGGCGAAGATATCAGGATTTGATAATTTAGAAGCTGCAAAGAAGGCAGACATAGTAGTGATAAGCGTTCCTTATTCACACTTAATTCCAACAATTGCTTCTATTAAGGAAGCTTTGACTGAAGGCAAAATAATTGTATCTGTAGTTGTGCCTCTTTCAACCGCTGTTGGCGGAAAAGCAACTACTATGATCTCTCCTTGGGAAGGTAGCGCTGCTGAAGTTATCCAGAGTTTAGTTCCAGAAAATGTTCAAGTTATTAGTGCATTTCAGAATGTTAGTGCAGATAGACTTTCTGACCTTGAAAAAGATGTCGATTGTGATATAATGGTATGTGGTGGCTCAAAAGATGCAAGAAAGAACATAATGGAACTTGCAAAGGATATACCTGGAGCTAGAGCTATTGATGGTGGACCATTACAAAATGCAAGACTAATTGAGCCGATAACGGCATTGCTCATAGGGATGAACATACGATATAAAGTCAAAGAAGGAATGGGAATAAGATTTACTTATCTTCCCGAATAAATAAAATATTTTTTAATTTTATTCTGAGTATAATCCTTCTTTTTTGTTATATACTTCTATTATGTTCCCATCTGGATCATAAAAGTAGAAGAACCTCTTACCATTTATTTTTGGATGAGGATGTGTAAGAGTTACTGGTTCTGAAACTGTTTCTATGCAATTATTTAGAAATTTCTGATGTAGGAGATCAACATCTTCAACTTCAAAAGCTATGTGATTAAATATTGAAGGGCTTTCCATAAGGCCATTTTTGAATTCTACTAGTTCTATATTTACTTTTGATTGTTTATCAGATAATACTGCAAATACAGCATCAAAATCATTTAAACCTGTTACTTTTTCAAACTGTTCACCGCTAATTTGATGTTCAAAGACTGTTTCTAATCCTAATGTTTCATTATAGAATCTTTTTGATGTTTCAAGATTTGAAACAAGTATGGCTATGTGATTTAAAGTTGCCATGAATAAATTAAGAAAAAGATAGTTTTAAAGGTTTTGAAAATAAGTTAAACTTTATAATATTACTAATGTTATGGGGAATTGGAATATAAGATTAAAATATACGAAATGGTTTATCCAAGAAAAGAGCTTTAATATAAAAATAAATTAGTTTTCCTTGCCTAGGCCCAATATCTTCATGAACTGTTGCATTGGAAGGGATTTTGATTCTCCGCATACGACATCTATATATGCAAGGTAAATGTCGGCGTTACCGTTTCTAGGATCTTCCCATACCACTTGGTCACAGTAGATTGCAGGAAAAGACTGAGCACTTGTATATGTGCATATAGGGAACTCTTGCTTAGTTTTCAGATTGTAACCGTAGATGTCGGCGTTACCGTTTCTGTCGTCTGCCCAGACGACGATGTCGCCGTATATTGCAGGAAACAACTGAGTATTTACAGCTGTGCATATAAGGAACTCATGCCCGGTCTTTAGATTATAGCCGTAGATGTCCCAGTTATGACTTCTATAGTCCATCCAAACCGCTATGTCGCCGTATATTGCAGAAAATCGCTGAGCACTTGCATACGTGCATATCGTTAACTTCTCCCCGGTCTTCAGATTGTAGCCGTAGATATCTGCAGTGCCACTTCTATTATCCTCCCAGACCACTATGTCGCCGTATATTGCAGGATAATACTGAAGACTCTCAGCTGTGCATATGGGTAATCCCTGCCCGGTCTTTAGGTTGTAGCCGTAGATGTCCCAGTTATGACTTCTATAGTCCATCCAAACCACTATGTCGCCGTATATGGCTGGGTTCGTTTGATTTCTTTCCTCTGTGCATATGGCAAACTCTTCCTTAGTCTTTAGATTGTAACCGTAGATGTCATTTCCAGTAGTATTGTAGTCTCTATTATCCTCCCAGACCACTATGTCGCCGTATATTGCAGAATTAAACTGGGCAGATGTATCTGTAGTTATCTGGAACTCTTGCTTAGTTTTCAGATTGTAACCGTAGATGTCGGCGTTACCGTTTCTGTCGTCTGCCCAGACGACGATGTCGCCGTATATTGCAGGACGCTGCTGATTATGTGTATCGCTAGTTATCATTTTTTCAGAAAGAACTTTTGTTCCCATAACTCCAGAAATCGTAACAAATACAAGAACAGAGATAATCAGAAATATCTTTATTATTTTCTTCATAATGAATCACTATTCTAATTGCTAAAATTGCTCATGGCAAATATATAAACATTTGCTTATTAGACAGGATTATAGTTTATTAAGTTAAACTTTATAATTTTACTAAAATTATTAATCTAGTATTTATCGGCTCTCATTTTTCTTATCAACTTTATTTTTTTAGACATGCCTCGTCCTCTAGCCTTCTCTGTTACCCTTCTCATCTCATTCTGTTTTATAGAAAGATATTCTATTTCTTTCTTGAGTTTGAGATAATGTTCATATCGCCGCGATTCAAGAAAACCCGTTTTAATCGCATTCTTAACAGCACATCCTGGTTCGTTAACATGGGTACAATCAGAGAATTTACAGTTTTTGGAAAGTGCATTTATATCTAAAAAGACATCATTTACATCTTCACCGTCGGACCATAATTGAAGTTCTCTCATTCCGGGATTATCAATAATCATTCCTCCGTTTGGAAGCATGAGCATCTCCCTAAAAGTAGTAATATGTCTACCATGACTATCTGATTTTCTTACAGAGCCAACTTTTTGACGATTTATACCTAGTAGTTTATTAATAATAGTTGATTTACCGACTCCAGAAGACCCAAGAAGCGCTATTGTTTTTCCTTTTTTTAGGTACTGTACAATTGATTCCAAGCCCTCATTTAGCTCAGCGCTCAATGTATGTATTGGAATCTCAGGGGCTATTTTCTTCACTTCTTCTAACTTTTGGTCAAGAGCGTCACAAATGTCAGATTTATTTAGTACAATAACAGGTTTTGAACCACTTTTTGAAACTAGGGTAAGATATCTTTCAATCCTTTGGATATTAAAATCATGATCAAGCCCTGATACGATTAAGATCACATCAACATTTGCAAGTAAGACCTGTTCTTCAGTAAGATTACCTGCAATTTTTCTAGAGAATTTACTCTTTCTTGGTAGAATCTCATGAATAGTTCCTTTGTTATTAATCTCCATCTTTAAGGCTACCCAATCTCCGACTACCGGGAAATTACTTTTCTCTTGAGTATTAAATCTAAATTTACCAGAAACTCTCGATTCAATCTCGCCTACTTCTGTGATCACTGTGTAATTTTTACGTTGAACTTCGGTGATACGGCCAGGTATAAAACCACCTTCTCTAAATTCAGCGAAATTATTTTCAAAAAATGAATCCCAGCCAATTGTTTCAAGATCAATCGATGATTTGGTCATGAAATACCCCCTCTTCTATTTTAATTAATATTTCAATGTTTTAAAAAACTAACATTTATTAAGAAAAGACTAAAGATTTTAAAATAATAAATAATCTAACATAATAATGAAAATTCGAAGAGTTCAAGAAAAAGACTTACTCAGGATAGTAGAACTAAACAACATAGAATCTAAATGGGTGGGTAAAAAAGATATTTGTTTCTTTATAAGATACATGAACCTTCCTATTTTTAGCGTATTTGAGAATAATGAAAGAATTGTCGGATTTCTTATGGCCATGGATCAGAATACAAAATATGATAGTATTAACTTTCTATGGTTTAAAAATAAATTTGATAGATTTTACTATATCGATAGAGTAATTGTCGATGAGTCAATGAGGGGTAAAGGAATTGCGTCTCTTCTCTACAAAGAATTGATAAATATAAAGGGCGATATACCACTTGTAGCAGAAGTATCAATTGAACCGCCTAATGAAGGCTCGATAGTTTTTCATGATAAGATTGGATTTAAAGAAGTGGGAACTCTTGCATCGGGAGATAAAATAGTAAAAATGTACTTCCTTAAATAAATAGAGTTTTATAATCAAAAAATTAATAGGAAAGTCTGAGAGAGTATGAAGAAGAAAAAGCCTATTGATGAAACACGTATGCAAGGATACATTAAAATCTGCCCAAATTGCGGAAGTACTAATGTTTCTGTTGAATCATTTATGGTAAGAGACATTTGTAAAGAATGTGGATATGGGAGTATCAAAGAAAGTTTATTTGTAAACGATCTGATATACTTTCCAGAAATTTCTGAAGAAGATATTGAAGAATTCAGAAAAGAAGTTATTCAAAAGAAAAAGAAAGATAATAAGAACAAAGATTAAATCTTATCCATATTATTAATTATTCTCTCACCAAATTCTGAACATTTTACTTCAGTTGCACCTTCCATCTGTCTAGCAAAATCATAAGTGACATATTTTTGTTTTATTGTTTCACCAAAGCTCTTTTCAACTAAAGTTGCAGCTTCTTTCCATCCAAGATAATTTAGCATCATAACTCCAGAAAGTAACAATGATCCTGGATTTACTTTGTCCATTCCTGCATATTTCGGTGCAGTTCCGTGAGTTGCCTCAAACACAGCATAGCCATCTCCGACATTTCCACCAGGTGCAATCCCAAGTCCGCCAACTTGAGCTGCTAGTGCATCAGAGAAGTAATCTCCATTTAGATTTGGCATTACAAGCACGTCATATTCAGCTGGTCTCAAAATAATCTGTTGAAACATATTGTCAGCTATAGCATCTTTTAGAACTATCCCAGAGTTTTTATATTCGGTGTAAGGAATAATTTTCCCTTTGTAACCTTGATTGGCAAGATCATAAGCCCAGTTCTTGAAAGCCCCTTCTGTGTACTTCATTATGTTTCCCTTGTGGACAACTGTTACAGATTTTCTTTTGTTTTCTAGGGCATAATCAAATGATTTCTTTACAATTCTTTTCGTTCCAAACTCTGAAATTGGCTTTATTCCAATGCTAGAGTTTTTTCTTATTTTTACTCCAAATTGTGTTTCAAGATAAGAAATAACCTTATTGGCCTCGTCAGAACCGGCAGGCCATTCTATACCTGAATAAACATCTTCGGTATTTTCTCTAAACACAATCATGTCAACATATTCTGGATGTTTCATTGGAGAGGGGATCCCAGTATAGTACCTAACTGGCCTTATACATGCATAAAGGTCAAGAACTTGCCTTAGAGTAACGTTAATACTTCTTATACCTCCTCCAACTGGAGTTGTTAAAGGCCCTTTAATACCTACTATGCACTCTTTTATCTTTTCAACTGTTTCATCAGGAAGCCAGCTTTTTGTTTTATTGAATGCTTTTTCTCCAGCCAATACTTCAGTCCAATATATTTTTCTCTTGCTTCCGTATGCTTTTTCGATAGCAGAGTCCATAATCTTTTGGGACGCCTTCCATATATCAGGCCCTATCCCATCCCCTTCAATGAAAGGAATAATAGGGAAGTCTGGGACATCAATCTTTCCAGATTTTAATGTAATTAAATCTCCGCTCATTTTATCTCCTCATTTTGTTATACACATAATTTAAGGCTCCTCCAGCCTTCAAAAGTTCTAAATCTCTACCCAAGAGATTTTTATTGAGCTTGTATTTTTGATTCTTTGTAACGTTGCTACAGACGATGTTACTAAAGTCTCCTATCTCAATTACTAGCTGATCGCCAGAATCTATTCTATCATAATCTTTTTCATCAGAAAATGTTAGTGGAACTATTCCAAAGTTAACTAAATTTGCATGATGGATCCGTGCAAAACTTTTAGCAATTACAGCCTTAATCCCTAAGAACATTGGAGCTATTGCAGCGTGTTCTCTTGAAGATCCTTGACCATAATTACTACCGCCAACTATGAATCCTCCACCTTTAGATTTGGCCCTTGAAGGGAATTCTTTGTCTATCCTTTCAAAAGTGTATTCGGATATTTTTGGAATGTTTGATCTTAAAGGTAATATCTTTGCTCCTGCAGGCATTATATCATCAGTTGTGATATTGTCTCCTGTTTTTAATAAAACCGAACCTTTCAAAGGATCTTTTAGACTCTCGTTTCTTGGAACAGGTTTTATATTTGGCCCTCTAATTATTTCAACATCTTTTCCATCTTCTGTTGGGAAGATGAACATATTATCATTTATCTCAAATTTTTCAGGCATGTCTATTTTAGGATATTTGCCCAATTTTCTTGGATCTGTGATAACCCCATAAAGAGCTGCTGCAACTGCAACTTCTGGGCTTACTAAGTAAATATCTGCATCTTTTGTCCCACTTCTACCTTTGAAATTCCTGTTAAATGTCCTAAGAGAAGTACCTCCAGATGTAGGGGCTTGACCCATTCCGATACATGGTCCACAAGTACACTCTAAAATCCTTCCTCCGGCATCGACAATACTCTTTAGATGCCCATCCTTAACTATCATTGAAAGAACTTGCTTAGAACCTGGAGAAACAACAAGACTCACATTAGGGTGAACTGTCTTCTCTTTAAGAACTTCAGATACTAGTGCTAAATCCTTGTAGGATGAATTGGTACAACTTCCAATTGCAACTTGGGATACTTTGATGCCTTCAATTTCACTTATTTTCACAACATTATCTGGCATATGTGGTTTTGCAATCATTGGTTCCAATTTGTCTAAATCAATAGCAATAGTTTCAGAGTATTCTGCACTATTATCCGCTTCAAGTTTCTTCCATTGGGGCTCTCTTCCCTCAGATTCCATGAACTTTTTTGTTATTATGTCACTTGGGAAAATAGAAGTTGTTGCCCCTAGTTCAGTTCCCATGTTTGTAATTGTTGCCCTTTCAGGAACAGACAAACTCTCAATACCTTTACCAGTAAACTCAAATACTTTATTAACTCCACCTTTAACGGATAATATTCTCAACAGTTCTAAAATTACATCCTTTGCAGAAGTCCAATCAGAAAGCTCTCCATCGAGACAAACTTCTACAATGTTTGGCATTTTCAGGTAAAATGGCTCACCTGCCATTGCAAGTGCTACGTCAAGCCCTCCTGCCCCCATAGAAATCATTCCTATTCCGCCACCTGTTGGTGTGTGACTGTCAGACCCAAGAAGAGTTTTTCCAGGAACGCCAAATCGCTCAAGATGTAGCTGGTGACAAATTCCATTTCCAGGTCTTGAAAAAACTAGGCCATATTTTTTAGCAACACTTTGTAGATATGTGTGATCATCTGCATTTTCAAATGAAGTCTGTAAAGTATTGTGATCTACGTAACTTACGGATAATTCAGTTTTTACTCTTGGGACCCCCATAGCTTCAAACTGTAGATAGGCTAGTGTGCCTGTTGCATCTTGTGTCAAAGTCTGATCTATTTTGATTCCAATGAGGCTTTGACTTTGCATTTCGCCCTCAACTAAATGATTAGATATAACCTTTTCAGAAACATTATATGCCATATTAACACCAATTGTTCACTACAAGCTCTTTTCTTTGGTATATTGATTATGTTTTTAAGTTTAGTGGATACATTAAGCAGATTATTGTAATAAAAAAACAAAAATTGAAAATGATTATCCTAATTCTATTGTTTCTATATCTTCTACCTTCTTTTCTTCATAGCTTATTATTGTGAAATTTTTTATTTTGCCACAAATCTCAAAGTTCGTCTCGTTTAATTCATCAACGAGTTTCTTACATTCATTTGCATCTAAAAAGTTCCCAACGCCTATATGTGGAACATATTGAATGGCAAGGAAATACTCATCTTTTAGCTTGCCTGAATAAAATTTATCATGAATTTTTGTAATACCGCTAAATCCTTCATCGGGAACTAAGAATGTATGCCAGTAATCATTGAATGCATCTTTGTTTAGTATTGCACATCTTAGGCAAAAATCTATCTCTTTTAGACCTTTAGACTTTTCTTTAATTTCAGATATTAGTTGTTTTTGATTCAAGTAAAAAACTGGAAATACAAGAGTAAAATGAGGTTTTACAATATCATAATAAAGTCCATCATATTTATTTCTTATTTCTTGTATCCACTTGAAATCCTTCTTTTTAATCTCAGGATACGCAATTACTAAAAGCGACATAATTATTAGTTTATTTTCTATAATAAAAATATATCTATACTAAAAATTTCTTTACCCCAAAACTATTTATATATAGAATCCTTATTTTAATTGGGATTTTTATGTCTGATGTTGCGAAAGTTATCGAGGTTGTTGGGAAATCTGAGATAAGCTGGGAAGATGCAGTGGCAAAAGCAGTATTTGTTGCTTCAAAGACAGTCCATAACATAAAAGGTATTGAAGTTGAAAAATTAACTGGAAAAGTAAGTGATGGCAAGATAACAAAATACAAAGCTACCGTTAAATTAATCTTTGTCGTTGAATAAATAAATTAATTTTTTTTATTTTTGTTTAGATTTACAATTTGCCAGAATCTATTATATGCATCACTTTTGGGATCGGACAACTCCTTTAGAACTGCAGTTGCACCACTTGCAAAATCCATTGGTTTTTCTTTGAATATTGATATTAATTCTGTGATTTCAATTTCTTTATGGGGTAACTCTTCTATTGTTCCATCTTCATTCTCATCAGTAACTATGATTGTTGAATCAGCAGGTATGAAAAGGATATACCCTGTCATGTATCCAACATTAATAGAGTTGGGATTATCAAATCCAGTTGCAAGTTCTCCAACTTTTGTAAATCTTGTCAAATCTCTAGATGAGAAGACATAAGGTCTACCATTATTTGAAACAGCAAGTTCTTCTCTAGTTTCTCGCAAAGCAGTTTTATCATTTGATTCCTCAATAGCCTTTGGACCCCCCATTAAGAGGGGCTCATAACTAATATGGCCCCCATTAAAATCATACTTGTTAGGGTCTATCTTTCTCTTTTTAGATCTTCTGTGTAAAATTGTTTTTTCTGTTCCTCGAATTATAGGAACAATGTTAACGGACAGGTGAGGTATCCTAAAAATGCTGTGGACGATATCCCTCCTAACAAATCCACCTACAGAGAAGCTATCTCCATCTTTTATTACTAAAGGTAGATATTCTTTACTTTCAGACATAGTCTAACCTTATTTAATAAAATTTATTTCCCCATATTTATCTTTATACTTACCAACAGCTATAGGGGCCCCAATTAGTAATCTCCTAGCAGTGTTATAGACACTTGGCATTTTTTCTGGCGTTATATTTGACATAATATCAACAAGCACTTTGATCAAATCCAAATGGTATTTTCCTTCCATATCATCGATATTTCCAAATACTTTTATTACATTAACAGCTGTATACTCATTTATTTTAGAGAGTTTGATTATTGTACTTTTTAAGAAATCTCTTCCTTCTTCAGTTTCTAATGATTTTTTCCTATTGTGGGCGAATTGAACGTATAGTGCTCTTTGATCGTTGGATTGCTCTATTCTAAATGAATCGGAACTCTCAATTTTTTTAATAATGTTTAATGTGTCTTCGCTACTATTTGATGCGATAATTGCAAGAAATGATTCCCAACTTACTAAGTTCTTTTTTGACCTTTCTTTCACTGATTTAAGGACTTCCATTTTATCCTTCGCAGAACTATTGAGATACAAAGAAAAAGCTGTTAGCTTATCTGTTGCAGAATCTGATCCCTCAAGTTGTTCTTTGATAATATTGTGAATATCTTGTGTATCAATTGTAGCTAATAAAGATAGAGCAAGATTTTTTACCTGCCTTCTTTTTATTTCAATGCTCTTAGTTTCGAGATAACTTTTTCCTAGACTAGGTAGATTATATTTTTTGTATATATCTAATATTTCTTTCTTGTATTTTTTTCCTATTGCTTCCATTAGTTTCTTTTTGACATCATACATTTTTGTATAATGATGTGCAAATTTTCTGTCATCGACGGATTCAAATATTGTAAGGAACTGACCACCTACATTCTGCATTAGATTCTCATCTGCGAGTAATTCATAATAGATGCCTATTATTTCGTCAGTAGGCTCAAGTTTTGGATTATCTAAAAGTCTCATCTTCTCCTTATCAAGAAGTTTATAAAGTGAAACATATTTTGCAATAAGATTTTTATCTTTTCTTATTTGTGAAATAGTACCTTTTAGAGAGATATCAAAATTTATCTTACCATAGAAAGAATAATCTCTATTCAAAGATAAAAAGTGAGATTTTGGAATATTTTCAAATTCTATAATTGACTCTTGGCCTTCTACTTTTTTTATTATTTCAATAATGTCATTGCCGCTTTTATCTAAAACGGCTATTTTTAAGGGGAAAGTCCAGTGCGCTCTTTCATTTGAGGTCAATTGTTGTAATTTAATTGTTAATTTTTTGAGTTTTTGATCGTATTTAGTATTTATGTTAACTGTGGGAAAACCTGTTTGTTTTAACCACTGTTCTGACATTTCAGAAAAACTCATGCCTGAAACATCTTCCATAGCTTTTATCCAATCTTCAGTTGTTGCATTCGCATGACTGAATCTCTTGTGATACAAATCCAAGCCCTTGACAAACTTTTCTTTGCCCATAACAGTTTCAATCATTTTTACAAACTCTGGAGCTTTAACATAAGTAACTCCTGTTATCAATTCATTTGGATCATTAAACCCATCAGGCAATACTGGCATAACGGATGATCCTTGATCAGAAGCAAATGTTCCGATGCTTGGAGCAAGTAAAGTTAGTACAGTTTTTAATCTTCCATAATCTTTCCCAAAAAGGAATTCATGGTACTGTTTTTCAATTATAACTGTAACTGCTTCGTTTAACCATATTTGGAATGGATCTTTCCCTGTTACTTCTGAGCCGTTAAGATTATGGTAGTATTCATGAACTTTTACAGAAGCCATATATTCAAATCCGCCATCTGTCATATCCTCAAAAGGCATAATTCTATTAGTGCTAATTGTTGTATTACCAACATTTTCCATCCCACCAAAGTCAGAGTTTTGCATTCCAATTTCACGATAGACTGTTCCTGTGTATTTATACCCTGGAATTATTTTACTATCTAAATCAGATAATTTATTCCTTAATGATTGGAGTTTTTGACTATTTCCTTCAATTTTAGATCTTTCTCTTTCTTCTATTAGAGACATCATTTCATTTCTAATATCAAGACTATCATATTGATTTGGACCTGTAAAAATATATGTCCATAAGACGCAGTTGTGCAGTACATCCAAAGCTTTTTCTGCTATTTCTTTATCAGAATCTGGTGGAGCAAGTAATTCTAGCATGAACTTGTGTCCATCAGGATACTCAACTTCTCTTTTAAAAGTTGAATAAGTTCCAACTCCTAAAAAGAAAAGATACGGCGCCATTGGAGTCACTACATTGGCATATTTTATTCTGTCTCTTCCTCCGCCGATAGAGTGTCTTTCTTCAACTATGTCTCCATTTGTAATTAAATTGGTATATCTCTCGTCAGCAATAATTGTAGTTATGTAAGTACATTTTGCCATCATATCATCAAAACATGGAACAATCCTTTGGAATCCCCACTGTTGGCATTGGGTAATCTGTTGTGGAGGTGCTCCTTTGGGTGTTTCATCATAGTATAGGCCCTCTAAGATATTTTTAGTCGGTTTACATATAGTTTCAGTATTAATTACAATCTCAGTATCTGGAGAAACAGGATTATGAAAATTTATAATAATAATATTTTCATCTTTTTTATATTCGTAATCAGTTTGATGATTATCTACAGATAGTGATATGATTTCGAGATTTTTTGCATTAAGTTCAACCTTCAATAAGGGATAATCTAAGGATTTAATCCTAAGTTTGGATTTAACATTTGTGTATGTATGATATACATCAAAAATTAGATCCATATGAAGTACTTTAACCGGAAGATCTTTGAAATCTTCTGGATAATATTTGAATAGTCTTTTCATATTTGCACCTTTTTAACTTGAGAGTAAACTAGATTAAGTTTTCTTTGGAGTTATGTTTTTTGATTTGTTTGAATTTTTTTTCTTCTTTGTTTTTTTGGTTTCAATTATAAGTGGTTTTAAGCCACCTTTTTGTATAACAAAATTAACCCAATTAGTATAGTGGTCCGTACCTTTAATTTTTCTGACTCTTATCTGTTTTAGAAGTATATCTGAAGCCATATAAGTTGGGTCATACCTTAAATCAATTATTCCATCTACAATATAATCAAATACATCGGCTAAGCCCTCGAATGCCTTAAGCCCATAGTGAAGTGTTGAAACAAAAAGTACATTTCTTTCTTTTGTCCCTCTTGCTCTCCAGTTTTTAACAGATTCAACAACTTGCGAGGGGTCAGATAAGGTCATAAATTCAGTTAAAGAGTCGATCAATACTATTCCCTTGCCATTCATCCCTAACTCGTCCATTAAACTAACTAATTTATCGGTAAAGTTAGGCAAATCATCAGGCTCTCTTAAAACGGTAATACATTTTTCATCGTATTCCGCTTTCATTCTAAAGGAATAACAATCTAAAAATCTGAGCAATCCTTTCTCACAGTAAGGAGAAAGATCCCATCCAAGACTGTTAATATCTGAAAAAACTGATGGAGGGGAGTTATCCAATGCTACATATATTACAGGCTCTCCTTTTTTTAAGAATTTATAACATAACTCACCCAATATAGCAGATTTGCCTGTTCCACCTTCTCCAAGTAATACAATAAATGAATCTCTTGGTAGACCTCCAAGAATTAAATCATCTAAAAGAGGTATGTCTGTTTTAATATTCTGACGTTCTTTAAATCCTTTCATATGTATAAATTTTTCTTGAACTATAAAAAATTAATTATTATTTTTATATTATTGGATGATAAGCTTTATGAAATCAGACAGATTATAAATATCAATGAAAAGAGTAAGGATTTATGTTTCCGGATTAGTACAAGGGGTATTTTATCGTGCTAATGCTCAAAAAGAAGCCCAAAGACTTAAAGTTACAGGTTACATTAAAAATCTTCTTGACGGTAGAGTGGAGGCAGTTATTGAAGGAGAAGATATCTGTGTTGATAAGATGATTCTGTGGTGTGAAGTTGGCCCAAAATATGCAAGAGTAGAAAAAGTTGAAGTGATAAATGAAAATTATAAAGAAGAATTTAAAGATTTTTTTATTAAATGATTATTGACATTTTGTATCTTTCCCCAAGTGAAAGCCTTCAAACTCTAGTAATATTTCAAATCCAGTATATCCCCTACAATACATTTTATCGAGGGCAGAATGAAGTTTACTAGAAGCATAATCCCCCGTACAATGGAATCCAAATAATGTTATCCCATATTTTTTAAGATAATCTATAGTTTTAGAAATTCTATTTTGATCTGCCGAAACAAGATGTGTTCCACCGAGAACTAAAAATACGTCATCACCTATTAAATCTTTTGAGTGCTCTATTGTGTTTAGCAATCCAGAATGATTACAGCCTAAGACTACAACCCCACCGATATTAGTTTTGATTACTAAAGCTTGGTCATCAACTATTTCATCATGAGAGTATTTTGAACCTATTCTTTTTTGGAATAAATTGGATACTGTCTCGAAATCAAATGTCCTTTCAATTTGTCCTGTAGTAAATATATTCTTAGATAGCTCAATACTCTCTTTAGTAAGAGAGATTTTTGGTATATCTTTTTTCTTAAAGGGGGCACCGATATACTTTGGCTCTGCAGATGTTTTTTTATACTTTTCATCAAAAACTGAAGGGTGGGCATATATCTTCGCATTAGTGTATTTCATTATTTCCATTAAACCCCCTGTATGGTCATAATGCCCATGACTTATGAAGATTTTAGATATATCCTCTTTTTTTTCACCTAATTCTTCTAGATTATGGTTAAGCACTTCAAAAGTTCTGCCAGTGTCAAATAGAATTTTCTCTTTATTTTCGATTAGAAAACTAAGTCCGTGCTCCCCCCAAAAATTAGAAGAGAGCTTAACATTATTATCTACAACACATTTTATTTTAGCATGCATCACAATCCTTCCAAGAGCTTATATATCCCTCCAAGATCTATGTCATATTCTTCAATTTTACCTTCATCGCATAATTTTGAAATTTGTGGATCAATCGGTATTGTGCCTACAATTGGAATTCCTATTTTATTATCTTCTCCATTTCCAAATACTTTGAGTTTTGTTCCACAATCAGGACATATTGCATATGACATATTCTCTACAACACCTAGAATTCTGACATTTAATTCTTTTGCCATGGATACGGCTTTTTTTACTATTGTGGCTGCAAGTATTTGGGGGGAAGTTACAACTAAAAATCCATCTAGTTTTACATTTTGCATTAAAGTCAGCTGCACATCGCTTGTACCAGGCGGAAGGTCAAATAGTAAATAGTCAAGTTCTTCCCAAATAATATCTGCAAGAAATTGTGATACGGCGTTACTAATCATCGGGCCTCTCCAGATAACAGCATCTTCATTTTTAGGTAATAGTAAGCCTATGGACATTATTTTTATTCCACTTTCAGTCAATACAGGCATTATTCCTGAGCTACTACCTATTGGTTTTTCATTTGTCCCAAACATCATAGGAATACTTGGGCCCGTTATATCGAGGTCTAGAATTCCTACATTCTTTCCTTGTTTAGCAAGATAAGATGCAATTAAAGAAGTAACAACAGATTTTCCAACTCCGCCCTTGCCACTTCCAATAGCTATTTTTTTACCTATTCTGGACATCCTTTCTTCAATGTTCATCCTTTGAATTTTCATTTGTTCTTGAGAGGTAGAAACCATTTATATCACCTTGACATTTGTAAATAATACTATTTAAAACTTTTTAGATTGACCTAATAATAAAGGGTAAGAATTATATAACTATATTTAAATTAATACAAACGTTTATAAAGAAAATTATTGCTTAATTTATATAGTATGAATAAAATAATAACTACTCTACTAATATTATTAATATTATTTTCTACTTTTGGAACCTTTATTGGAGCTCAAGAAGAAGATGAGAAAAACTTGCTTCCTGAAGTTTCTCTTGATTACCCTACTGATGTAACTCCAAATCAGGAAATTAGCGTTAGGGTAAAGGTAAAGAATACTGTCAATGATATGATGTGGGATACGCTTGCCTACATAGATGAAGATTCTATGACTAAGGAGGCAAAAGCTGCTTTCCAAGTTATAGAGGGAAAAAAATTATTTCCTATTAGTATAGAACCAGAACAGGAAGAGACAGTTATCCTAAAAGTTAAAATTACTGCCAAAGCCCTAAGTGGGGAATATCTGCTTCCAGTAGTTGTAGCTACAGGGATTGGTGGATGTAGAGAAGGTTGTGAGCCTTCATTATTGACTGTATTTTCTACTATTAAAATTAAAAGAACAGATCCTATAATTACTTTAGAGTTTGATAAATACCAAATCGATATAGAACAAGGAATTTGTGAAGTCGAACTGGTAGTTCCATATTTACCAAATATACCCTTTAGAATTACTAATATCAACAATACTGAATCTGCATATAATCTCAAGATGACTGTTGTCCAAGACACCCCCATGGTAAAAGGAATAATTGATCCTCCTGTAAATCAAAGCGTATTGCCCCCTGGTGGACAGATTACAGGGTCATTGTATATCAGGGCTTCATATGAAGCTCCAATTGGGAATCAAATAATAAGGGTTAGACTTACATATTCCGATAAGTATGGGGCAGACTATGATTTATTTAGAGAAATTGGCGTAACAGTCAAAAATGTGGGCAAAAACTACTATGACCAAGGAAGATTATACTACGATGCATGTGACTATGAAAATGCTAAAATTTCTTTGGAGCAAGCAAGAGTAATCTATGAAGAAAATAATAACATATTGATGGTACAAGAAATTGACAAATTGATAAAAAGAATGGAAGCAAATGATAAGTTTATGCAAGCACAAAATAGATTTTTTGCTGGAGATTCAAGAAACGCAATAACTTATTATACTGAGGCAAAGACTCTTTATACAGAAATTAATGATTGCCAATCAGTCCAATTATGTGATGATGCTATAAACGCGGCCAATAGGCCACTTGGTGGAATTTTAGGTGGAGTATCTGGGTCAGGCGGGGAGAGTATAACTACATTTTCTATACATACAATAATTGAAATAATTCTTGCCATTATTATCGCAATACTATTGATTATTCTAATTAGAGGGAAAGGTGGAAGTGGAGGCAAAAAACTTAATCTAAGAGGTAAGATAACAAGACCTTCCCAGCAACAAAGTACTAGACCATCACAACAGCCTATTACAAGACCTTCTCAAGAACCAATAAGAAGATAAGAAAAAGTATCATGTATATTTTAATATATTACTTTATTTAGAGGATATTCTATTATACCTTCAGCGCCAGCACTTTTTAATTTTGGTATTAGATCTCTTATTATTTTTTCATCGACCATTATTTCAACAGCTACCCATTCATCAGAACTCAAATTAGATATGGTAGGCTTTCTCAAAGCAGGTAAAACAGAAAGTACCTCTTGAAGATTTTCTTTTTGTACATTCATCTTGACTCCTACCATTGACTCCGCCACCAATGCACCTTTTAAGAGCATAAAAAGATCTTCAGTTTTTTTCCTTTTCCAGCTATTTTTCCAAGATTCTTTATTACTTATCAGAACTGTTGTGGATTCTAAAATTGTATCAAGTACTTTTAGATTATTAGCTTTAAGCGAAGAACCTGTTTCAGTGAGGTCAACTATTGCATCAACGAGTTCTGGAACTTTTACTTCTGTTGCGCCCCAAGAAAATTCAACTGATGCTTCAATGCCTTTATCTTGTAGGTATTTCTTTGTAATATTGACTACTTCGGTTGCAATTCTCTTACCGTTTAGATCTTTGAGATTTTTTATCTTAGAAGATTCAGAAACTGCTAGTACCCATCTTACGGGCCTCAAACCCTGTTTAGCATAGATTAATTTTCCTACATTTACAACATCCGCATTATTTTCGATTACCCAATCCATTCCAGTTAAACCAATATCAATTATTCCTTTTTCCACATACCTTGGTATCTCCTGTGCCCTAATCAATAAACATTCAATATTTGTATCGTCAATTGATGGTTTGTATGATCTAGAAGAAATATTAATTGAGTATCCTGCTTTTTTAAACATATTAAGTGTAGATTCTTGCAGGCTACCTTTTGGCAATCCAATTTTAAGCATCATTTTAATCACTTTTTAAATATACAAATCGTCTTAAAATACTATTTATATACTTTATGTAATGAGTCCAAATATTAGAATATATTTACAAAAGAGATAAATAAAAAGAAATTAATAATTAATCATGCCTTATGAAATGCATTTGAATGGAGAAAGAGCAATTAATTTCTGTCTAAATGATAAAGACAAAAAAAACGTATGTTTAAAAGAATTAAACAGCGAATGGATAGTACTTTTCTTCTTTGATAGAAATAGTCTTAAGTCGGACAATTCTGAGATATTCTTTTATTCCAAGGCAAAAAATGATTTTGAATCATTAAAAGCACAATTAATAGGAATTGGACCTGTTTCTGAAATTGAGATTAAAAATTTTTGTTTAAAGAACGATGTTAATATAATCCTATTAAGTGATATGGACTATAAAATATCTAAAGAGTATGGTGTAGTATACTTTGATAAAGAGAATAATAAAAAAATTCTTCCAATGACATTCCTAATTAATAAAAAAAGAATTGTATCGAAGTTATGGAATAGAGAAAAAATGTATTACAGATTTTCAGGTTATGCAGGTAATCCAATTGAATTGTGGGAAAAGGGTAAAATGTGGGCACATATATCTCTAGTAGTGGATGCAATAAAATTACTTGATAAAAAATGAAGTGAGCTTATACTGTTCGAATTTTCTCTAAAATTTTCGTTGCAAGTAAATTATTAGAAACTATGATTCCTTCAGAATTTGGGGATATTTTTTTACCAGAAAAATCTATAGCTATTCCACCAGATTCTTCACATACAAACGAACCTGCAATTACATCGTAATAATTGATTTTATTTTTAATAAAAATATCATATTTACCTTCTGCAACAAACGCAAGATTAATAGAGGTTGATTGAGTTAAACGAATCCCAAAAAGATCTTTTGATATCAAGGCCATTAATTTAAAAAATTCATCGTGATAACGCCTATCTTTTGTTAAATCAGTAACAGCTATTGAGTTATTAAGATTTTTTTTATTTGAGATAAATATTTTTTTTTCATTGTGATAAGCACCTTTTCCTTTCTCGGCATAATACAAGTCTTCAGTTATTGGGTTGTATATTACTGAAATTAAGGGTAAATTATCCTTTAATAGCGCCAAAGAAACTGAAAAAAAAGGAAAGCACCTAGAAAAATTTATTGTTCCATCTAGTGCATCGACTATCCATTTGTATTCTGACCCATTATTTCCATAATCTCCACATTCCTCACATAAAAAAGAATGGGTAGGATAATCTCTAGCTATTATTTCAATTGCCTTCTTTTCAGATTCATAATCTGCATCAGTTACTATGTCAAAATCTCCCTTATTATAAATACCACAATCTTTGCCGTAATATTTTTTCAGAATTTCTCCCGATGCTTTAGCAGCTTTTAATGCAGTTTGAAGCATAGTTCAACCTTTAATGAATCTTACATAAATATTGCGCAATCTAGGTCCATCAAACTCCATAAAAAAAATTCCCTGCCAAGTACCTAGAACAACTTTTTCATTTTCAATTGTTATAGTCTTTGAAGGTCCGATAATAGAAGATTTGATGTGGGCATCTGAATTTCCTTCAATATGTTTGTAATCGTCCTTGTGTGGAACTAATTTTGAGAGAAATGTTTGTATATCTTCAACAACAGAAGAATCGTAAATCTCATTAATCAGTATC
>CAZCMP010000004.1:190107-191501 GCA_964500005.1 uncultured Thermococci archaeon | reverse complement strand
TCTGGAAGGGAGTTTAATATAAAATCTATAAATATTGAAGAGGATTAATTTTTAGAAAGGAAACTTTCCATCCTGTCACAAGCTTCATTAATTTTATCCTTTTTAAGAGGGTATGCAAGCCTTACAAATTTATCAGAGTAAGGGCCAAATGCAGATCCAGGAACTGTTACAACTTTCTCTTGATTCAAGAGTTTTTCAGAGAACTCTTCTGACTTCATACCAGTTTCAGATATGTTCATGAATATGTAAAAAGCACCTTCAGGTTTTATGGCTCTAACTCCGTTCATTTCTTCAATTCTTTTCAGGAGCAGATTCCGCCTATCTTCAAATTCTTCCCTCATGAGATTAACAGAGTCCTGGGATCCTTTTAGTGCTTCTAATGCTCCAAACTGGGCAAAGGTGTTATTACACACAGGCCCGTACATGTGAAGCTTTAGCATTCTATCAAATAATATTTCATTTTTTGAGGCTAGGTATCCAACTCTCCACCCAGTCATTGAATAAGTTTTAGAAAATGAGTTGACTGTAGTTACTTTATCTTCCATACCGTTAAGTGATCCAATACTTACATGTTTTTTACCATCATAGATGAGGCTTTCATAGACTTCATCAGATATAACTTTTAGATTGTATTCTATAACTAGATCTGAAATCCTTTCCAAATCATTTTTTTTCATAACTGAACCTGTTGGGTTCGTGGGGGAGTTTAGTATCAATAGTTCTGTGTTTTGAGTTATTTTTTCTTCTAGATTCTCTGGAGTTAAGACGAAGTTCTCATCTTCTTTACATTCTACCTCTATAGGGTTTCCTCCAGCAAGAATGACTGTCGGCACATAAGCAACAAATGCAGGCGAAGGAACGATTACTTCCGCTCCTGTACTTATTATAGATTGAATTGAAAGTGATAAGGCCTCTCCACCTCCAATAGTTACAAGTATTTCATTTTCAGTCACATTGACATTGTTCTGTTTTTGCATCTTTTCAGATATGGCCTTTCTCAACTCAAAAATTCCAGAATTTGGAGAATAGTAAGTTTTTCCTTCTTTTAAGGATTTAATACAAGCCTCAACTATGTTAGGAGGGGTTACAAAGTCAGGTTCCCCTATTCCAAGACTTATTATACCTTCCATGCTTTGTGCAAGATCAAATAATTTCCTTATACCAGATTTTGGAATTTTGTCTAGTGCAGACGATATAGAATGTTCTGACATATTATTCCTCTAAAAGTCAAAAAGTGTTTTTTGTTGTTTCTTTTGTGCATCTTCTTTTTCGTTTTCTTTTGGTAATTCTTTTTCTTTTTTTGGCTCTACCTTTTTTTCCGTAGTTATTGGAACAGTATCAATTTCCTCTTTTTTTTCTGGTGCTTTTAAAAGTTCTTCTCTTGCCAATTCTAT
>CAZCMP010000004.1:93521-190007 GCA_964500005.1 uncultured Thermococci archaeon | reverse complement strand
CAATTTCCTCTTTTTTTTCTGGTGCTTTTAAAAGTTCTTCTCTTGCCAATTCTATCTTTCTATAATTTTTTTCATCAATAAACTTGATTTCTTCCATGTCAAATTCGAAAAAGTTAGCTATTAGAGCTCCTTTTTTTGGATTAAGAAATAAGGCAGAGATCATAGGTAGATAAGTTCTTGCAACTTTTCTGGAGCAATGACACTTTTTTCCAATCTTATCAAGAATTAACTTATTTGTTTCTCTCCTCTTTTTTGAAGATCCCAACATCTGAAAATACTTTGGCGGTGAAAATGGGATATATCTTGAGTTAGTTATCCCAGCAACAGAAACACCTCCAGTCATAAGATCTGAGGCATATTTCCACATAGAATAGTTTCTGGTATTAAATGCTCGTTTCAAGTAGATATCGGATTTTGATATAAGATCAATTGAATTAAGTAAGTCTTTCCCTTTGTATGCTTTAGGCGTATTTTCATCAATCCACAATAATAATTCTTCTGGTTTTTTATCAACATCAAAAAAGTCTTTTCGTACATCTATAGAGTTTGACATGTAAAGTTTTGATAGAGCCTCAAAAATTGAAGTTTCTGTATCTCTAGAGCCAACAATTTTTTCATCTCCTTTTACTAATTTTTTTCCCAAAGAATCAAGGTCGTTAATTGCCGCTCGCATATCTCCTGTCGACTGCTCTGCTATCTTCATCAGAATATCCTCATCCGCTTCAATTTTCTCTGCAATCGCTATTTCTTTTAATCTAGCAAAGATTGTTCTCGATTGAAGCTTTTTGAATTGGACAAGCTTACAGTTATCCCTTATGCCTTGTGACACTTCCCAGTAACTATTTGCAGTAAGGATGATTGGATTTTGCGTATTCTTTATTATTTCAAGTAAGGCCTTCGAACCCCCAAAATCCTCTTTTCCATGAATGTTATCTGCTTCATCAAGTAATATTATTTTCTTATAACCAAAAAGTGTCTTTGAAGAAGCTGCATTTCCCACTATTCTGTTTAATACAGTTTGGTCTCTTTTATCACTAGCATTTAGTTCTATTAAATCATATCCAAGCTCTTTTGACAGTACCTTTACCATTGTAGTCTTACCACTGCCAGGAGGGCCGTAGATGAGCAGTGCTTTTTTTTCGGCACCCCAAGTATTTATCCATGATAAAATATCCTTTACAAGAGCCTGTTGACCTTTTATTTCAGAAAAATTTTTAGGAAAGTATTTTTCAACAAGCATATTATCGTTATCCTAAAGAAAGGTTGGCAAGAAGGTATTCAAGCTGTATAAATTCATTTGCCCCTTGAACCAGTCTAAAATCTGCCTCACCTATCATATCTACAATTCTGACCTTTTCCTTCTCAGAAACTTCTAAATTGAACGTCTCTCTATGCATCTGCATTATTATATCTTCACCCGACAATCCTTGTTCCAAAAGAAGGGATTGCAGTATTTTTCTGGATGAAATAAAATCACCCGATAAGGCAACCTTCATCATATTTTTTATCTCTTCAGGTTTCGCCCTCGAAGTCACTTGGTATACAAGGCTTTCTGTTATCGAATCTCCTATTCCCGAAGATGCCTGGAGGGCGTTTATAGCTTTTCTCATATCCCCTTCGGAAACATAAGCAATTGCTTCAAGCCCATCTTCCTTAAGATCAATTTTTTCTTCTTGAGCAATCTTCTTGATCATGAATTTTATAGACTCAGTTGACAATGGGCCGAATCTGAATATTGCACATCTAGATTGTATGGGGTCAATAATTCTTGAGGAATAATTACATGAAAGAATGAATCGGCAAGTTGAAGTATACACTTCCATAGTCCTTCTCAGTGCATTTTGAGCATCCGATGTAAGTGCATCTGATTCATCTAGAAATATTATTTTAAATTCTCCACCAATTGGTTTTGTTCTTGCAAAGTCTTTAATCTTTTCTCTAACTACATTTATACCTCTCTCATCAGAAGCATTTGTCTCTTGAAAATTCTGCTTCCAGTATTCGCCAAAAATCTCCTTTGCAAGTGCTATGGCCGCTGTTGTCTTTCCAACACCTGGGGGTCCCGCAAAGAGTAAATGTGGCATTGATTTCTTATCAACATATGATTTAAGTCTTCTAATTATAGGATCTCTTCCAACTATCTCATCAAGCTTTTGAGGCCTGTACTTCTCCGTCCAGGGTTTTTCAAACTCCATCAAATCACAACCAATTATTTTAATTATCTAAATTATTTAAGCCTTATTGGATACTCTTAATAAGCTCTTCTATACCCAAATTGGATTTATACTCTTTTAAAAGTGTCTTAATAAAATCCTCTTCAAAGTCAAATATCTCCTTTATTCGCCTTCTAACAAGGCAGTCTGATAAGAAACACATCGATAAAAAAGATGTTACATTTTTTGGGGTATTTGAGAGATGAGCCTTTTCAAAGTCTATTATCACGTTTTTTATGCCACAAATAATATGCTTTCCACCTTGGATCTGCCTATGATCTATGCCTGCTTTATCTAGGGCATTGCACTGGCTTAAGATATCAAAGACGCCCGCTCTATGGAACTTGCCTTCAAGTAATAAATTTCCTTCTATATACTCCATAATTATGTAATTCTCATCATGATCGTATAATTTTGGCCCAACACCATTATTATTGGCCTTAATTAAATAGCGTGCTTCTTTCTTAAGAGAGCCTTTTCTTTCTGAGTCAGATCTTTCAATTTTTATTGATACTTTTTTGTTTTTGTATTTCCCCAAAAAGATAATTGATGTATTCCCTTTACCTATTGCCTTATCATGTCCAATTTCAACTTTACCAAATGAGTAGATATCTTTAACACCTTTTCCAAAAAGTGATTCTCTTAATAGTGATGCTCTTTCATTTGAAGAAAAAGGGTAATCAATAACTCTTATGTCACTTAAAGAAGTTTCCATTTAATCTTTCAAAAGTAATTTTTTTATCCTGATGCCAGCATCTCTTATCATACTCATTTTTATTTCATTGTCAAGATCATAATCCCTTCCATAAACTATTTCTTTTACACCAGCATTTATCAAAATTTTCGTGCATGACATACAAGGAAAATGTGTCGAGTAAACAGTTGAATTTTCAGTTGAAACACCATGTATTGCAGCTTGAATTATAGTATTTTGTTCTGCATGGACGCCCCTACATAAATGGGATTTCTCAAGGGACCCAAGTGTTTGTCTGAGGCATGTTTCTTCCGAACAGTGAGGAAGGCCTCTTGGGGCACCGTTGTATCCTGTAGATATAATGTAGCCTTCCTTGACTAATACTGCTCCCACATGTTGCTTTATACATGTAGATCGTTTTTTTACTAATTCTGCAATACTCATAAAATATGTATCAATATCCATCCTTGTCATAAAATCACATTATTTAAAAAAATCTTTGACTATTATTCTTCTTTCATCTATACTTTTTCCCTCAAAAAGCTTGTAGCATCCACAGGATGCTTTACCCTCGGTACATATGCCTTCACTAATGCATTTTGGGCCAGATGTTTCAAATAAGGAGGGGGACACTTTTAGTACTTGATATAACATCTCCCAAGCCATATCTCTAATCTCCCATTGTGCTCTGTTACAGCAGCGCAAATTGAAAAAATGTAGTAGTTCTCTTGCGTTCATAGTCATGACGAGATTCGTCTTTGTTGCATTTGGGAGAACAAATCTTGCATCTTCAGCTGTTATGCCCAATTCAATTAGTTTCTTATATGTTCCAGCAGCGTCGTTAACGCTCTTTTTGAAAAATTCTTCAGCATATTTATTCTTTTTAATTGATGGAGGGGTAACAAAAGGAACATCTTCCATCTTCACATACCTTTGGCTCTGCTGGGTAAAAGAAGCTATCCTATGTCTTACCAGCTGATGTGAGCAAGCCCTTGAAATCCCTTCAATGGAAAAAGTAAAACTTGCATGCTCAATAACTGAATAGTGCCCATATCCAACAACTCTTTGGATCCTTTTTTTTGCATTATCTAAATCTATCTCCTTCAACATATCAGAAGGTGTACCTTCCTTCATCGATGTAAGGGCTGCAACGGCACAAACAGTTTCAGGATTCCTAGTATACTCTAAAAGAATAACTTTCATTAAGCTGAATTACCTCAAATATTTTATAAGATTAAGCTTTTAATAAACCTAATATTAATTTTATTTTCCTTTTCATAACTAATAGAAGTTATTGATTATCAATAACTTTAAATTATTTAAATAATACTATCAATAATTCTAAAGGTATTAAGCTATTTTTGTTTATATTTTGTAATGATTTTGGAACATTGTTATATATTATCGATATCGAAAAGCTTATAAACTGGTAACTGTATATTGATTATCAGCTACTAAAGGATAGGTGAAGTGTTATGAAAATTGTTGAAAGAGGAATTGAAAGGCATATAGATAAGCCCTATAAAGTTAGGATACTTGTCGAAAACCTTAATCTTGGTACAATAAGCCCAGGAACAATTCCAGGATCTGTAAATGTAAAAACTTACGACACCGATCTTGGAACATTCCTAGAACTAACTGGTGATGCAAGAGACGTTATGGAGTGCGAGACAAGAATAGTCGAGATGGACAATACTATAAAAATAAAAGACGTAAGAAAAGTGTTTTCCGAGATTTAATTTTTTATTTTAATAAATAATCTTGAGGAGAAAAATGTTAGGAAGATACTCACGGATTGCCATTTTATCAATATTCATATTGGTGCTTATGACACCGTCTATTTCTAGTGCTACTAATAAAAATTTTCTCCTTACAATTGCAGAAGTGAATGGGACACCAATTCCGGACGCGCAAATTAGATTGACTCTCCAATCAGATCCAAACTACCAAAGATCTGGAAACTCAAACTCTAGGGGGGAACTGCTTTTTGAAAACATAGCAGAAGGTACATATTCAGTTACTATCTCAAAAAATGGATTTGTGACTTTAATTGAAAATATCAATATAGCTCCAATTGACTCAAAGACTTTTTATCTCAAGCACATAGGATTTAAAATAATCTCTGGAAATGTATACAAAGATTCAAATGAGAATAATATTTTTGAAACTGGTGAAGTTGGAATAGCTAACGTAATTGTGAAAGCTACAAATGTAACTACTAACGAAACTTATTCAGTGAGTACAGATGAAAAAGGACAATTTAGAATCGAAATTCCAGATGCACAAAACTATAAAATTGAAGTGTCATACTCAACATCAAAGTATGAGTTACCGAGTACAATAACTCCAATAGACATTGTTGACTATTCAATAAATATACCTTTGACTATTAAAGGAGAAGTTTATGGGAAAGTAACTACAGACGATGATAAACCATTATTTGCTATACAGGTGTTTCTGAAAGGTACAACTGTTTCTTATACTTCAACTGATCTTGGAGGGTTCTTTAGATTCTCAGTAAAACCAGGAACATATTTTGTAGAAGTTGAGTTTATGGATTATGAGAAATATACTTCTGAATCTTTTAATCTAGAGTCCGAAGATCAAAAAGAGGTTACAATAGTACTATCAAAACAAAAAGGCACCCTTACATATGAAATAAAGACTGAAGATGGCAAGGCTTTATCTGAAGTTGAAGCAGAGATAATTAAGACTGGCAGTGGGGCGTTAGTTGAAAAAATTACAAAACCAAATGGTACAATACAGCTTGTTCCAGGAGTATATACACTAAAAGCTGATGCAAAGGGATATGATCCGTCTGAAATAGACTTTGAAATTACTAAAACAGGACTATCGAGATCCCTGACTTTGAATCAAGCCAACGGTTCTCTAAAAGTATCTTTAAAGGATTCAAGAGGGAATCCAATAAGCGGAGTTTCTATAATGGTAGACGGAATCCAAAAGGGGAGCTCAGATAATTCTGGCATAATAGTAATATCAGAATTACCTCCAAAAGAGTACCAAGTAGTTGCTTCTTCTACAATGTATGGAAAGGTTACACAGATAGTAAAAGTTGAGGGTGAAACTGAGAAAGAAATAAATTTAGTCCTAGAATCAAATTTATTGATTAAAGCTTTACCAGTTATAGTAATAGCTATATTTTTCATTATCATCGCTTTATTAAAGATGAATCTTAAAAAGCTTGGTTCGCCCAAAAAGGATTTTGGGAAACCACTTGAAAAATCACAATTACAAGAATTGCCAACTCAGGAATATCCTAAAGAAGAAGTACTAATAAAACCATTAGTTGAAGAGAAGCCAATACCAATTAAAAAGTCAAAACTAAAGACAAAGAAGCCTCTAAAAGGACTTCCAAAAAAACCTTCAAAAAATAAAGCAAATCCATAAGCTTTTTTAGGTCACATCCCTAATCTTATTTATATGAAAAAAAAAGTCGTTATAATTGGAGCAGGACCCGCTGGCCTATTTTCTGCTTACAAACTTTCTGAAAACTCTAAATTTGATATTATTATTTTAGATAGGGGCAGAGATGTTGATAGTAGGAAATGTCCCCTTGAGAAAACAGGTGAATGTGACAATTGTAACCCTTGTAATGTCTTATATGGGGCTGGTGGCTCAGGCTGTCTTTCAGATGGGATATTGAATCTGAGACCGGATATAGGTGGAGATCTTGAAGAGCTAACTGGAAAAGCAGATAAGGCTAAAAAACTAGTCGATGAAGTTGATTCAACTTTCTTAAAACATGGAGCTCCTGAAAAACTGTTCGTAGGAGAAACAGATCAAGTAGAAGATTTACAAAGAAAAGCAGAAGCTTCTGGAATTAAGTTTATACAGATACCTCAAAGACACATAGGAAGCGACTATACCCCTGTGGTAATAAAATCGATTAAAGAATACCTCGAAAAAAAAGAAGTCAAATTTGCAGTACTTGCAGATGTTACTAAAATAGAGAAAATGAAGACTAATTATTCGACAACATACCTACAAAAAAATATACAACATAAAATTGAGTCTGATTACGTTATTGCAGCACCTGGAAGAGCAGGATCTACCTTTTTAATGTCTCAAATAAAAGAACTTGGTATTAAGACAGAGCATCAGCCAATTGATGTCGGAGTTAGAGTTGAAGTATCTAAAGTCGTAATGAAACCTGTAATTGAAGTCAATCGAGACCCAAAGTTTCATATTTATTCTAAGACCTATGATGACTTTGTAAGAACATTCTGTACCAATCATGAGGGTTATGTCATGAAGGAGCAGTACGATGGTTATGTTGGCGTAAATGGGCATTCAATGAGGGACATCAAATCAAAAAACAGTAACTTTGCTTTTCTCTCAAGAGTTACGTTAACATCTCCTGTGGAGGATACAACATCTTATGGTATTTCTATTGCAAAGATCGCTACAGTTCTTGGAGGTGGTAAACCCCTAATACAGAGATTTGGAGACTTGAGGATGGGTAGAAGATCAACACCTGAAAGAATTAGAAGAAGTAATATTAAGCCAACACTTTTATCTGCAACTCCAGGGGACATAGCAATGGCATTGCCTTATAGGATAGTCACAAATTTAATTGAATCACTTGAAAGATTAGATAATGTACTCCCCGGAGTAGGTAGTGATTCAACACTTCTATATGCACCTGAGATTAAATTCTACGGTATACGGGTAAGAGTTGATTCATCAATGGAAACTAATTTACCAAATCTTTTTGTTGCAGGTGATGGGGTTGGTCTGTCACGGGATATAGTAAATTCAGCAGCTACAGGAATTCTTGCAGCCGAAGGCATATTGAAGAAGGAGAGTTAACATTGAAAGATATCCAGTATATATTCATGGATATTGATGGCGTGCTTTATAAGGGCCACTGCCCTATTAGAGGGGCTAGAGAATTCATTAATTATTTAATTGAAGAGAAAATAAAATTTATTTGTGTTACTAATAACTCAGCAAAAACACCTTTTGACTATTCAAAAAGATTGAAAAGTATGGGAATAAATATCGAAGAAAATGAAATAATAAACTCAGGAGTTGCGACAGTAGAATTTCTAAAAGAAAAATTCCTAAAAGAAAAAGATAGCCTTAGCGCATATGTAGTTGGGGGTGAGGGGCTGTTATCACTCCTAAAAAATTCAGGTATAAGATTAGAAGATAAAGATCCAGATTTAGTTGTTGTTGGATGGGATATAACATTTACATATGAAAAAATGAAGAAAGCTTCACTTGCTATTCAGAAGGGCGCGGTATATATAGGTACTAATCCCGATTTAACTTATCCTTCTCATGAAGGAATACTTCCCGGATGTGGTGCAATCTTATCATCAATAACTTCAGCTAGTGGTGTTGAACCTATAATAATAGGAAAACCTAAAACTTTAATCATGGAAATGGCTGCCAAAAGAATTTCAGCTAAAAAAGAACAAAGCCTTATGATTGGGGATAGAATTGACACAGACATCCTAGCTGGAAAGAATTTTGGGATTCAAACTGCACTTGTATTAAGTGGAGTTGTTGATAAATCTGAAGTATCACAATCCAGTATAATCCCAGACTATATATTTGAGGATATGATGGATTTATATATCAATATAAAAAAATCTAGAAAGGTGTAAAAAATGAAAGATAGAAAATTACTAGGCTTATGTTTAATTTTGATTTTTTTGTTACCTCTTTGCCTTAACACGTCTCTTGACAATTGGAATACAAGCATAAAAGCTGCAAATCTTAGGCTAGCAAAAGGAATAGAATATTATAATATCTCTTCAAATGCTTATTCTATCCAAGATATGGATAATGTTACCATTTATGCAGATAAATCTATTGTTGAACTTTCAACAGCTACAAAAGCTCTAGAAAATGCAATGAGTGAAGCCCAGAAATCTAAGAAAGATTGGCTGATACTTTATACTAATTACTATCTAAAGAAAGTTGAAGCTCTGCAAAATGCTGCAGTTGAGATTAAAATTTTGAAAGACTACTTTGTTAATGGACAAGAAGATGGAATTGTTCAATCTATGAACAAGATAAAACAATATGAAGATGAGTTTAAGATGTATGACCTCAAAATGGAAGACATAAGAAGGGCCCACGTTTCAGAATTCCAGTAATTATTCTCTTTTCTTTTCAATTAATTCTCCAGAGTAGGTGAAATATGGCCCCCCAAGATGATTAATAAATTTTACCTTTTTAATGTCAATATACTCTTTATAGAACTCCTTCTCAACTTCACAATTGACTATCTCACCAATAAAGAGGTAATGATCACCACACAAAAAAGAATCAATAACTTTACACTCGAGAAAACCAAAACACTCTTTAATTGAAGGACAAGAAACTTTTTTACCCCTTACTTCTTTAAGTTTGTATTCTTTAAATTTGTTAATATTTCTTCCACTTTCCGAACCGCACTGTAACACTTTATCTAAAAGTTCAATTGAAGGAATATTTATGGTAAACTCTTTAGAATTCCCAATTATAATATGCGAAAACCTCTTTGTTGAAAGAGATATAGCAACAAGTGGGGGCGAATGAGATACGGGACTGGTCCAAGCAGCAGTAACGATATTAGATTTACCTTGATATTTTGATGTAATTAAAACTAGGGGCCCAGGATTTAATAGCCTTAAGCCTTTTAGATTTTCTATTTTGACTTTCATTCTACCTTATACCCTATTTTTTCTAATATATCTCTTCTTTCTTTCTTTTCTGATCTGTCTTCAATTTTCTCAGCAGAAGTTCCATCAATAACCCCTATTATAGATGTTCCTAGATTTGTTTTTGCCACAATAACTTGGAAAGGATTTTCACTTGCACCATATATGTTGCACACGGCAGGGTGGTCTTTTATGTTATTTAAGACATTTATTGGAAATGCGCCTCTCATCATTATAACAAATATATGTCCTGCCCCTATATTTAAAGCAGCATTAGCTGCAAGCTGTTTTAGATGTTCATCATTCCCAGAAACTCTTGTAAGCTTAGGCTTGGCTTCGTTCATGGCAACTCCAATTTTTATACCTGAAACACATGTTAGAAGAGTTTTTGCTAGATCATCCACAGTATATATGGAAAAGTTGCCCTGTCCAACTATAAACTCTACTCCTTCGTCCTTCTTTATATCAATAACATTCATTTCCATATTGCCTCACCTTTTATACTTTTAATTTAATTATTATTAGTCTATACATCTATTGAGGGCCTCAAAAGCGAGTACCATGTCCTTTTCATCGACGACAAATATAGTATCCATAAAACAACTCATTGTTTCAATAACATTTATCCCCACAGAGGAAAGGTTTGATGATAAGTAAGAAACTACTCCAGGCGTATTTCCAATATCTTCAGGACTCTTAACAGAAATTTCAACTAAATTCTTAGATACTTTCAATACATTTTCTTTACCTATTATATTTGTAACTTCCTCAAGATAGTCTTCAAGTAAGATTAATGTTATACCTTGAGATCCTTGAATAATATTGATAAGATAACCCTCTGAAAGAGTCTTTTTTAAAATAGGTTCAAGTTTCAAGAAAACATGCCATCCAGGCTTTAGTGTTACAGTTGCAACTTTTGTTTTAATGTTAATCCTGCTCTTTTTTAGGATAAGTTTTATTTTCTTTTCAAGGTAATTCTTTTCTTTCTGTAATTCTTCGGCATATCTCCTTGAAGCAATAAGGACTGCAACCATATTGTCTATTTTATATTCGTCCATTATCATACGTGATAGTGCAGAATAGTTGATTATTCCATACTTAAGACAATCCATTATTGAGGGGTGTGCACCTATGTACTCTCTTACTATTTCTGCTATACTCTTTTTGTCTGGCACAGATACTATTTGTATCATACTATATTTAAATGTTCTGAATATACCTAAACAGACAAATTATACCAAAATCCTTAAAATTATGTTTATTATACTTACTTTAGATGTTTAAATGTCTATAAAAAATCCAAAGACTCTCAGAGAAAAGACAAGATACGTCAGTTTTAAAATAGAAGGAGGGAAAGACTTTAAAAGAGAGGACCTAGTTAAAGCTATCTGGAATTCAGCCATTGATTTTTTAGGAGAGTTTGGCGCTTCTGAAATAGGTCTTTGGGTCAAAGAATATGATGAAACTAGTAGATATGGCATAATAGAAAGCAATATAAAATCATTGCACAAAGCTATAATTATACTATCACTTACTAAATCTGTAGGTAAAGAAAAAGTTAATATATTACCTCTTTATGTATCAGGAACTATAAAGGGGTTAGAAAATAATATTAAATCTAATGTTAATTAGTTTATGGAGGTATATAAATGGCATTTGTTCCACCCGCATCTGGTTATGACCGGGCAATCACCGTTTTTAGTCCAGATGGAAGTTTGTATCAGGTTCAATATGCTGGTGAGGCAGTAAGACGGGGAGCCACAGCAATAGGCATTAAATGTAACGAAGGAGTTGTCCTTTGTGTTGATAAGAGAATCCCTTCAAGGCTTGTTGAACCTGAATCATTTGAGAAGATATTTCAAATCGATGATCATCTTGCGGCAGCGACCTCAGGAATTATAGCAGACGCTAGGATACTTGTCGATAGGGCAAGAATTGAAGCACAGATTCATACGTTAAGTTACGATGAAAAGATGTCTGTTATGATGCTTGCAAAGAAGATTGGAGATTTAAAACAGATGCACACACAATATGGCGGATTAAGGCCATTTGGTGCTTCTTTGATTCTTGCAGGTATTAACTCTGAAGGCCCCCAGATATTTGTTACAGAGCCTTCAGGAGCTTACCTTGAATGGAAAGCTACAGCCATAGGAGCAGGAAGATCAGTAGCAATGGAGATATTTGAAAAAGAATACTCTCCTGAAATCTCAATCGAAAATGCAATATTACTCGCTTTGAGAGCCCTTAAAAAATCGATAGAGGGAGAATTGAGTAAGAATAACGTTGAGATGGCTGTAATAAGCTTGGAAGATAAGAGGTTTAAGAAAATGGATGAAGAAAAATTAAACTTCTATATTGAAAAAGTTAAAGATATTACAGAAGAGGAGGATAAGGAGTAGATTGTTTGATATCTCTAGATGATGCAGTTACTGCAAAATTAAAGTACCAAGGGGAACATTTTGAGATTTTAGTCGATCCCAAAAAAGCCCAAGAATTTAAGGGAGGAAATGAAACTGAAGATTTCCTAGCCGCAAATTTTATTTTTAAAGATGCAAACAAGGGAGATAAAGCGTCTCCAGAGTCTCTTAAAAAGGCATTTGGTACAGATAATGTAAATGAGATTTCAAAAATTATTCTTAAGAAAGGCGAAATACACCTTACTACCGATCAAAGAAGAGCAATGATGGAGAATAAGAGAGCCCAGATTATCTCTTATATTTCAAGGCATTCTATAAATCCTCAGACAGGCCATCCACATCCACCACAAAGAATAGAAACAGCTCTTGAAGAAGCTAGAGTTACCATAGATATGTACAAGAGAACCGAAGATCAAATTAAGCAGATAATTCACTCTTTGGCACCAATTCTACCCATTAAAATTGAAAACAGAAGAATTGGAGTTAAAGTGCCTGCCGAATACGCACCCAAAATAATGGGATTTACAAAAACTCTTGGTACTATTATTAAAGAAGAATGGGGAAGAGATGGCTCTTGGATGTTTGTAATTGAAATACCAGCAGGATTACAAGATGACCTTTTCAGTAAGATAAACGGTGCTACAAAAGGAAACGTTGAGACAAAGATAATGGATAAATAGCACGGAGAGATAACATTGGAATTTTTAGTTAAGGATAGATCAATTGTCACGCCAGGCATGGCTATAGCAAAAGGATCTTTTAGGTACGAATATGGGGTAGATAAATTTGAGGATACAATAATATCCTCTGTTTTAGGCATAGTTTACATTGAAAATGATGGAGTCAAGGTAGTACCTCTAGAAGGCAAATATATGCCAAAGAGGGGGGATGATGTAATCGGGACAGTCGTTAGTATTAATCCTCTAAGTTGGGATTTGGAAATTAATGCACCATACCTAGCAAACCTTCATGTGCAAGATGCTTTAAGGTATGTTAAGGATACTTCAAATCTTGATAGGATATTCAAAGTTGGCGATGTAATTTATGCAAACGTTAAAGACGTCGGGGAATCTTCAGACATAGTTTTACAATCAAAAGAAAGACCTTACGGTAAAATGAAATGGGGAAGAGTTGTAAAAATTCACGCCACAAGGGTCCCCCGAGTAATTGGTAAAAAAGGATCTATGATTAAGTTATTGAAACAAATGAGTAAATGTGAGATAATGGTTGGTCAGAATGGCAATATATGGATTAAGGGCGAAAGACAGATGGAAGATATTGTCGAAAGAGCCATTCTTAAGATTGATAAAGAAGCCCACATACCGGGGCTAACTGATAGGATAAAAAAAATACTTGAAAGTGAATTATCAAAATAATATTAGGTGTTTACATGGAGAAAGACATAAAGTTCTTTACTAATGGCAAGAGACTTGATGGAAGAGCCATAGATGAATTGAGAAACATAAAGATAGAAGTTGGAGTTTTCAAAAGAGCAGATGGCTCATCTTATATTGAATGGGGCGGAAATAAAATATATTGTGCTGTTTATGGCCCGAGAGAAGCATATCCGAGATTTCTTCAAAAATCGGATAGGGCTATATTAAAATGCAGATACAACATGGCTTCATTCGCAGTTGAAGAGAGAAAAAGACCTGGTCCAAGCAGAAGAGGAGTAGAAATAGGTAAAGTAACACAAGGTGCATTAGAGCCTGCTTTACTTTTAGAAAATTTCCCAAAATGCATGGTTGAGGTAAACATTGAGGTCATTCAAGCAGATGCTGGAACAAGATGTGCTGGAATAACAGCTGCATCTGTAGCACTTGCTAATGCGGGGATCCCCATGAAAGAATTGGTACCCGCATGTGCAGCTGGAAAAGTTGATGATAAAATTGTACTGGATCTCTGTAAAGAAGAGGATAACTATGGTCAAGCAGATTTACCACTCGCACTTCTTCCAAGAAGAAATGAATTCAGTCTTTTGCAGATGGATGGAGACTTAACTGAAGAGCAACTTGAAGAAGCATTGGATCTAGGTAAGAAAGGATGTCTTCAAGTATACGAAATTCAAAAAGAAGCATTAAAGAAAAAATACATTACGGAGGATGTGTCAAATGAGTAGTGTTCTTTCAGATATCAAGAAAGATTATATGATTAGTCTTTTGAAGAACGGTAAACGTGACGATGGCAGAAGCCTTAATGACATGAGAGAACTCAAGATAGAACTTGGGATGGCAAACAAAGCCGAAGGTTCATGTTTTGTTCAGATTGGAGATACAAAGGTAATTGCCGGAGTAAAATGTGAAACAGGAACACCATTTCCTGACACACCAAATCAAGGCGTTTTTACAACTAATGCAGAATTAATCCCAATGGCATCCCCTGATTTTGAAGCAGGTCCGCCAAGGGAAGACTCAATAGAACTTGCAAGAATCGTTGACAGAGGGATCAGAGAATCCGGAGCAATTGATTTTGAAGAATTAGTAATTAAAGAAGGGGAACTTGTTAGAGTTTTATTTGTTGATATCCATATTATGGATTACAACGGGAATTTATTCGATGCAGCTGGAATTGCAGCAATAGGTGCTCTTTACAATACTAAAATGCCAGTTTTGGACGAAGAAGGAAAGAAAACAGAAGAATTAATGCCTTTACCTATGAGAAAAATCCCTATACCTTGTACATATGCAAAGATAGCAGATTCGATATTATATGACCCTTCAATGGAAGAGGAAAGTGTAATGGATTCAAGAATTACTGCCACAACTGAAGACAATGGAAGAATTTCAGCTATGCAGAAAGGAGATGTAGGAAGCTTTAAAAAAGAGGAGATTTTAGACATCGTCAGACGATCAAAGGTCAGGGGCGACGAAGTAAGGTCCCTTTTAAAAGAGAAATTCTCTGAAATGAGGTGATGTTCATGGCAGTTTCAAATAAATCAACAAGTGCCGGAAGATTTGGGCCAAGATATGGTAGAAGAATTAGAGTAAAAATCTCTAATATTGAGTCACAGATGAAACAAAAACATAAGTGCCCACAGTGTGGAAGAAAATCGGTAAAAAGAGTAAATACTGCTATATGGCAATGTACAAAGTGCGATACCACATTTGCCGGAGGCACTTACCTTCCAGATACTCCTGTAGGAAGGGTTTCACAGAAAATATCTGTAAAGTAGGAAGTGACTAGTTGTATAAATGTATTGAGTGTAAAAGAATACTCACCCCTACGGAACTTGATGATATAAGAGGGATTAAATGTCCCTATTGTGGTAACAGAATATTCATTAAGATGAGGCCAGATATGGCAAAGACAGTACAAGCACGTTAACATGATGCTAATCTCCACTTCCAGAAGGCCATCAACAAGAACAAGATCTTTTGTTAAAGAGCTACTAGGGGTTATACCCCTTTCTTTTCAAGTCACAAGGGGTAAAAAATCTATTGATGAGTTAATAGATATTGCTATTCTTAAAGGATGTAGAAGGCTAATGATTGTTGAATCAAAAGCCGGAAATCCTTCTGCCCTTTCTTTTATACACATTGACAAAGAAGACTGGAGATGGCTAGGTGTCATGGACATTTCCGTGTCTTTAAGAAGAGAAAATAAAATAACTACCAAGATAGATCCGTTTGATGAAGATAGACCTTTTCTAATTAAAGGTAGTAATAAAAACGAAGCTTTTGACTTTATCAAACATATGTTCTTCTGCCAAGAGTATGAAGATAGTTTAGAAGGCTCTGTTCTTTTATGGGATGGAGAATTTATTAATTTCTTGAGAGAGGATATTTCTACTGCTCCAATTGGACCTAAAATTAATATATCAAAATGGAAGCGTTTAATCTGATGTCAGTCACTAAAAATAAATCTAGAGGGGTGCGTTCTGAATATGAAGTTAAAAAATTCCTTCTCGAGAATGGGTATTTTGTCTTTAGCAAAAGAGTAAGCCAGAGTGGTCCTGACATAATAGCAATAAAGGACAAAAATACAGTGATAATAGAAGTAAAGAATACTATACTCTCAAGTATCAAAATCAAGAAATCACAGATTAACTCCCTTTTAGACACAGCTAATGAAATATCTAAAAAGACAGTTCTTTTACCCAGAACAATTCTTGCAGTTAAGTTTTCTTCAAAAGATGGTGGATGGACCTTTATTTCAATTGAAAATCAGATTTTTGATGATAAAATTATAAAAAAAGAACAAGAGAATCTATTAGAATTAAGCAAAGGCTTAAAAAGTTTTATTTGACAATTAGAGAAAAGAGAGGGTCAGATGCAAGAAGGATCAAACGTATTTTATTCAAAAGGATCAAAAAAATTCAAACAAAAAATATACTCTAAAAAGACTAAAAAATTAAATATGGGAAGAGTATCAGATTTTAAATGGGATTTAAATCAAGTATTAAATAAACTTCCTGAAGAAAAAGCTGGTCTGATCCGAGGGCCACTTTATGCCAAAGCTTCTAAAATAGGTGTAGAAGAGGCCAAGAAGTTCCTTAAAGATAAGGAAGAAGAAGGGGTAATAGATAAAGAAGTTGCTTTGGACATCTTAAGAGTTTTATCTAAATACTCAAAATTCAGGTAGGCTTTTTTATCAGAAATATTTTTCCTTGTTAGCCTTTATAAGTGATAAATTTATATTCTATTCTAGTTGAGTAAATAATATATTATGTCCTACGATCCAAAAATAGATTATTATGAAATGATTGGAGACATTAAGCCTTCATCTACTATAAACGAGATTAAGAAAGCTTATCGGAAAAAAGTCTTAGAGTATCATCCTGATAAGAATCCTGGAAAGGAAGAATGGGCAAAAAATAAATTCCTCGAGTTAAAAGATATCTATGAAACGCTCATAGATAAAGAAAAAAAAGCAAAATATGATAAGGATCGAGATATATTTTTCTCCACAAGAAAATCTGTTGATCAAGAAAGCCGTCCTGGGTGGACTTATACAACAAATCAAAATAACCTCCCAATAAATTTTGAGTCAATCCCAAGAACTTTTGTTAGAAGTAGGCCCTATTTTGTTTATGATTATGGGAAAAATTCAAAGCAGATTATTGTTAGAATAATTATTTATTCGGTCATGTTTATTATGATTTTAGTTACTATTTCTCTTTTGAGCTATTTCAATTAATAAGTGCCTTTTTTTCAATATATTTCTCAACCATCTTAGCATTTAACAACGAAAGCTTTAATCCAGTAATTGTTTTTTCTGCTGCGATTCTCTTCAAGATTTCAGTGGCCTTTGGTTCTTTGGATATTCTTTCAAGACTAGAAATAAATTCTTGGGCATTCAATTTTGAAAGAGTTGTTGCAATATCCTCTTCTTTAAATCTGCCTTTTTTTGGTATAATATCTTCAACTAGTCCATCAAGTGATTCTATATCAAACTTATCGGACATGTAATCATAGATTTTGTTATTGAACGATTCCCTAATTGATAAGAGAAGCATGGCAATGTCTAGATCTTCAGTTAGATCTTCAACTTCCATTCTTTTAACGCATTTCCACCCTGCATAGTTTCCCAGAAAATGAACCATATTTTTGTTAATAACAGTTTTACTACCCTTATCTTCGATAGGTTTTTGACCCATATAGTTATCAAGTACATCTGGAGTTAGTCGTTCAATCCCAAGTTTTTCTAGCATCATCTCTGTAAGTATGCCCTTTGCAATATCTTTTGCTTCCTTTATCTCTGCTATCTCTGATAATTTTTTAGTCGTTGAGGGGGACTTTGCCTTGTATAGGGCACCAGAAATTGTCTTTTCATCCTTTAGAATTGAGTCAACTATGCCTTGGATAAAATTTAGATCAAGTCCTTGGCCTAAGTATTCGTATATCTTTTCATTAAATGATTCTCTTATAGAGAGCAATAATCGTGCAATATCAAGCTTGTCTTTTCCCTCAAGGGTATCAAACCCTTTGTAACACTTCCACCCCTTATAGTTACCGATAAACTCAATCTTTTCGGGTAATGGCATCAAATCACCTAATCTCATTCTGTGCTGATACTTTAAAGCCTTAACTGAATATATTCTTATTTAGAGATTTAGATTAGACTTTTCATCAAATGGATTTGTCCTCATCGCAAGTGAAAACAGGTATGGGTAGTTGTCCTTTAGATGCATCATATATTCTATCCACTCATTAGATAAGTTTCTGTAAGCCCTCTTTATGTCCCCGTGAAGGTGTTCGTATTCTTCTTTATCCATATTTTTTAGATCTTTTCTTATCTCTAGTTCCTCTGCAAGATGGAACGCTGACCTGAGTAATTCTGTAAATCTACCATGTTCTAATACAGTAGGATTTTCAAGAAGTCTAACCATAAATTCCCGCCTTCTTTTGAGGCAATCCCTTAGTTTTTCTAAATCAATTGATTCGATATTTACAGAATAATTGTGTCTCTTGATTTTTGATGCAGCTTTGGTATAATCCTCATCAGACCATTCTGTAGTTATCAAAAGATTGTTTTTCATTTCTTCAAGATTTGGATCGTAATCTGAAATGTATGATAGAAGTTTTGTACCAACTTCACTAAAAAATGCACCAATTACCATATTTAGTTTCTCAAGTTTGTCTCTCTGTGCCCTTATACTAAGAAGTTTATTTAATACAATAGTTACAAGAAGTATATTAATTGGAAGAAATCCAAGAGCATTGAAAATATAGTTATATGTTACATCTTCCCCCCCAATTGTAATAAATTTAATCGCATATATAGACAGTGATATTGTGACAAGTATAATGCTCATCTTAAATTCCCAACTTATTTTTTTCATAATATCCCTCTGTAGATTTTACTAATAAGAGATATAAAAAGTAATTCATTATTATATATTGTGATAAGGTGAAAATTGCTTTCATAGGGGCAGGTGCTATAGGTAGTCTTTTTGGTAGCCTTCTTGAAAAAGGAGATATAGATACTCTATTAATTGGTAGGCAAAACCATGTGAACGCCATAAGGAAAAAAGGACTTTTTGTGTCAGGTATTGAAGAATTTAATGTTAAAATAGAAGCTTCCACTAATCCGCATGATGCAAAAGATTCAGATATCATAATTATTACAACTAAGGCATATGATACAAGAAATGCACTTTTAGACATCTTACCAATATTAAATAATAAAGTAACCGTCATGTCTCTTCAAAATGGTGCTGGAAACATCGAAGAGATTTCTAAATATGTTGATAAACAAAATATTATCGGTGCAGTCACAAGTATGGGCGCATTCCTTGAGGCTCCAGGAAGTCTGCAATTCAAAGGAAAAGGGGCTACAATGATTGGTGCAATATCTGAAAAAAACAATAATGCCAAAGAAATAGTAAAGATATTCAATAGTGCAGGGATAAAGGCTGAGTTCACAGATAACATAAAGAGAGAGATATGGTCTAAGGTAATTATTAACTCTGCAATAAATTCAATTGCTTCAATTTTTGATTGTGAAAATGGGATACTGCTTGATGAGAATCTCTTAGAACTTATTAGAGAAGTTACAACAGAGGGAAAGATAATACTCCAAAAAGAAGGAATTAATATCTCAAACAATATTTATGAAAATACTGTCAATGTGGTCAAAAATACTTCGAAAAATATTAATTCAATGCTGACAGATATTCGAAAAGGAAAAAGGACAGAGATTGACTATATCAATGGAAAGATAATTGAGCTCGGAAATAAATTAGACATACCCACGCCTTACAATCTTGCCCTTTTTAATATGATAAAATTTAAAGAGAATAAAATAATACAAAAATCCTAATAACTTATATATATCTTAGATATCTATTATTATTACAAATTAGTAAATCCAATAGAAAAGTATTTTAATATTCACAAAATAAAAAGTTAATAGGTGCTTTAATGGAAGATGACGTATCCCTCATAATGTCAAAATTGATGGAAAAGGGTTATACGGAAGCTCAAATAAAAGAGAAGATTAGAATCAAAAAAGAATCCTCTATGTTTAATCTTACCACAAAGGGAATTCTTTCCATAATAGCTTCTGAAGAAGGAATATCCCTACCGGGAAAGGAAGATCTTAAGATTGAAACTCTTAAAGAGGGAATGAAAGATGTCAATGTACTAGGGAGAGTCACAAGAAAGTATTCCCCAAAGGAGTTTACAAGGGATGATGGTTCTCAAGGGGTAGTATTAAACCTAATTATTGCAGACGATACTGGGGAAATTACAGTAGTATTTTGGGATGAAAACGCTGTTAAATGTTCTGAAACTGTAAACAGAGGCGACATCATAAAAGTAATAGCAGGCCAAGTCAAAGGAGGGATTAAAGGGCCCCAGCTTTATATTTCTTCAAAGAGCAAAGTAATTATTAATCCAGAAGGGATAGATAAGTCATTATTACCTGATGACGCCACCCTTAAATCCTTAAAATATCAAAGAGCAATGATCTCAGAGTTACTCCCTGGAGATAAATTCAAAGAAATAAGGGGCACAATAGCCAAAGTTTATTCTGTGTTTTTCTATGATGGGTGCCCAACCTGTTTTAGAAAGCTGGATGCATCTCAAAAAGAATTTTGTAAGCACTGTAAGCTAGAAGTCATACCGATAAAAGTCGCAATTCTAGATCTTGGTATTGATGATTCAACAGGTTATATCAGAGCGTCATTTTTCAAAGATAAAGCTGAAATGGTATTGGGCGTAAGTGCCGATCAAATTCATGACGGAGTAAAAAGTTATCTTGAGAAAGGATTTAATTTCAGAAATGCTGGTGAGGCATATTTATCTGACAACCATTATACTCTTTTAGGAAAAGAAATATTAATCTTAGGAAATGTTGTAGAAAGTGAATTTGTTGGAAGTGTATTTCAAGTGCACAACATATCTAGATTGGATTTAGAGGAAGAGATTGATAAGATTCTAGAAATTATAGGTAAGGAGATGGAATGAAACTGAATTACTCTTTAGAAAAAGAAATACATGAAATTAAGGGAGATGAAACATTAGTTTCTTTCATAGGAGTAGTTGTTTCTATAGACCCCTCCACATACATGCTAATACTTGATGATGGAACAGGAGCAATTAGTGTTTCATCAGACACCCTTTATAGTATGGAAAAAGTTTTAAGAATCATAGGAACTCCCTACAAAGAAGGTGGGCAGATAATTGTAGAATCTGAGATAATCCAAGATTTCTCTGATTTTAATTTAGAGCTGTTTAGAAAAGTTCAGCAACTACAGAGGGAGGTCTATCAATGAAAAAGAGGATGCCTTCTTCTAGACTTTCTCTGGCCGAAATTCACAAAGGATATTTTGTGAAACCAGAGGACGATTTTGCTACTAATTACGTTATTACCCCGGACGGATTAAAAGTTTACAGGCTAAAAGGTGTAGCAACTGTAATGGGAGAACCAAGATTGTCCGATGATAACACTTATGGGTCTGTCTTACTAGATGATGGAACACAGAGCATTGTTGCTCTTGTATTTAGAGAAAATACAAAGCTCTTAAAGTCAGTTAAGAAGGGGGATCTTGTACAGTTCATGGCAAAACTTAGTGAATGGCAAGGTAAAAAACAGCTTAATCTTGAGGCGCTTTCCATAGTGCCACCTAACATGCTGACCCTCCACAGGGCAGAATCAGTTCTAACTACCATTAGACAGAAAAAACATTTTAAGATTGCACAGAAGATCTATGAAGAAGAAAAGAATGTAAGAAAGGCAATGGATCGTGCCAAAAAAGAAGGAATAAATCCTGACCTGATAGACGCAATCGAGGAGCTAAATTATCTTTTAGAATACGCAGAGGAAAATCGTATTTTTGATTCTGACACAGCTATTGAGTTAAGGGTAATGGAAGCCATAGAAAAGCTTGATGAGGGGGAAGGTGTAGTTCTTGACCTCATATTATATGAACTAAAGGATGACTATCTAGCAGATGATATTGATAACGCAGTAAGAGAACTTCTTTCAAGAGGAGACCTCTATGAGCCTAGAGTGAACTATTTTAAGAAGGCCATCTAGAGGGGAGATTTTTATTAGGAGATATCAGATAGGGGTCATAGGCTCTGCAAGTGGCACAATATCAAATGACGTTAGGCTAGCAGCAAAGGAGCTTGGAAGGGCGATAGCCAGAAATAATCTTGTACTCTTTTCCGGTGCATGTCCTGGGCTGCCATTGGAAGCCACGATAGGTGCAAAAGAGTTAGGCGGGAATACAGTTGGAGTATCACCCGCAATTAATCTAAAAGAGCATATTGAAGACTATAAATATCCTTCTGATGTTTTTGATTCCATAATTTTTACTGGAACCGGATACAAGGGCAGGAACGTTACACTTGTTAGAAGCTGTGATGCAGTTATTTCTGTTCAAGGTATGATCGGTACTTTAAATGAACTTACAATCGCTTATGATGAAAAGAAGATTGTGGGACTATTTTTGGGTACAGGTGGTGCATCTGATATTTTTATAGATATTTTAAAGAAAATGGGTAAACCAACTGAAAATGTAATCTATTCTGATAATCCAAATTTAATAGTTCAAAAAATAATTGAAGCCCTAGAGGTTCTTTAGCTCCAGTAGTCTGTCTATGTATTCCTTTTTTAGATCCATGCCAAAGACATCCCCTTCCCTGTGATAGTCAGAGCCTGCAGTCGGTATGAGAGAATATTTCTCAGCAAGTTTTAGATATTGTGCCTCTTCTTCTTTGGTGTGTTTGGAATAATAAACTTCAAGTCCTCCAAGACCTATATCTGACAAATAGGATATAAAGTTATCAAGTTCTTCATTTTCTAAAAAAGTATATTTTGGATGAGCCAATACTGGAATACCTTTGTATTTCCTTATAATTTCTATAGCCTTTCTTAGATTTGGCCTTTCCTTAGGGACATAACAGGGCTTATTGTTTCCTATATATTTTTCAAAAGCTTCTCTAAAAGTAGATACATATCCTTTTTTCACCATTAGGTCTGCAATATGAGGCCTTCCAATATTGCCTTCAGCACTTGTTTTTAGCTCTTCCATGGTAATTTCAAAGCCAAAATTTCCCAATTTTTTTAGCATTTTTTGATTTCTTTCTTCCCTTGAATTCTTTAGTTTATTTACAAAGCTCTGAAACTTAGGGTTTGTGTAGTCCACATAATAGCCCAGCATATGGACTTGTTTGTCATATTTTGCACTTATTTCAAGGGCAGGTATTAACCTTATACCTTTTTCATTTGCAGCTTTCATGCCTTCAGTTATCCCATCAATTGTGTCGTGGTCTGAAATAGCTAGTATATTTATTCCATTTTCTTTAGCTTTTGATACAATTGCTGTGGGAGAAAGAAGCCCATCTGAAGCAGTTGTGTGAACATGTAAGTCTACTTTCATTGAAAACATGAAATTAAATTAATTTAAATGACTTTCTAATTTCAAATAATAATAACAAATTTTTTAATTGGAAATGAAAATATTTTTAATAAGGTGATCGGATTAACTATATTTTATCTCTGATAGCTATAATTATCGGATTATCATTTGGAGCTACTATTGTTAGATATCTAACAGTGCATCAGAGTAGGATTAGAATTTATTTACTCTTGTTAATTATTGAATTTATTATTTTTATTTCTCTTGTGTATACCTATAGACATATCCTAGGATTTGTTATTCTTGCTTTTTTAATGGCCATTGTAGCTGGCTATTATATTATGGCCTATAAAGTACTATCAACTAGGGATAAAAGATATGTTCCAGAGCTCACTAGGAAAAAGGTGATCTTGGTAAGGGGCACACTGCAGTTATTTATTTTACCCACGGTGAGCCAGAAGATTATAATCCAATAGGGTGGATAAATCAGTTCAGAGAGTTTGATGAGCAAAAGATTAAGTTTATACCATTTTTAATTAGGCCATTCTTTCTCTACATTTTGAGGAAAAAGTATATCCATGTTGGTTTTAGTAAACATAAGAAAATGCATGAAAAGATGATGAAATCTTTAGAAGAGCGATTTAGAAAAGAAGGGGACCTATCTACTATGTTTTATCTTTCATTCTTAGAGGATGAGCCAAGACCCGATGCTGCACTCATTAAAGCATTAAATGAGGGGGCAAGCAGAATAATTGTTAGTGAAGTTTTCTTGACTATTTCAAATCATACTGCCGAAGGCAAGGAGTTAATTGAAAAAATTAATTTTAACAATTATGGAGTTTCAATAGCATATACTGGGCCCCTTTGGGATTCAAAGACTTTACAGTGTATGTTTGTCGAAAGAGTAACCAAGAATCTTGGAAAAGCTAAGAAGAAAAAAGTTGGAGTTTTACTTGTAGGACATGGGCAGCCAAAAGAGTGGGACATGGAATGGCCAACAGAAACAGAGCATGAGATCAAATTTAGAAAAGATGTTTTAGAGCTTTTTGTTAAAGACGGATACGATCGTAAAAATTTAGACCTTGCGTGGATGGAGTTTAGAGAGCCTTGTACCTCAGAAGCGATTCAAAAATTAATTCAAAATGGGACAGATAAGATATTTTATTTCTCTGCTGCAATTAGTGCTGATAGCATTCATAGTATGTGTGACCTTCCTGAGCTTGTTTCTAAGTGTGAAGTACCAAATTGTATCGAAGTCATCAATCTTGGGGCATGGAACGATGATCCAATTGTGATTGATGCGATTAAAGAGAAGATTGATAGGGTTAGATTTGCTTAATAATTTTACTAAAATTATCTCTTTTATATTCAGTTATATTGCTAGTAGAAACTCTTTTATGTATATTAAATATTAATTCAGATATGAAAACTAGAATGTTTGTTATTGCCGATACCTCTTCACTAACTCCTCAAACTGTTATTAACTACATTGTGAGTCTTGGAAAAACTCTAAATATAAAAGATACCTGCTATGGCATAATGGTAGAAGGAGACGACGATGTCGTTGAGAACGTCACATCGAAGATAAGGGAAAAATTTGACAGCGATATATTCTCAAAACACAGAGCATATCCGATAGGAGACGAGAGAAGGTGCAGAGCAACAAGAGGGGGCGGAGCAAGACCCGGCTATTATTTCTTATTAGAAGAGTATAAATTATTCCCAATTATTTCTAAAGTTTTAAAAGAAGGAAGATTTAAGACTTTGGATAAAAAGAAGAAAAAACCTGTTGATGTAGATATCTTAAAGAAAGCCATCAATGAGAAGGTGAAAAAATGAAAATTTTTATTTATCCCCCAAACAGCATGATATTGCAAGATTTAGTTGAAAGATTTGGGCATACTCCACTTGCTCTTGCAAAAGAGATAGATAGGAGAGTAAACGATCCCGAACTTGACTCTCCCCCAATGAACATAACTGAAATTGATGTCAAAGTCGGCCTGAAATATGCCGCAATTGAAGTACCTTCAGGTGTTAGAGGAAGACTTGCCATGTTCGGTCCTTTAATTGACGAAGCAGAAGCTGCTATAATTGTTAATAAATTTCCCTCTACATTTGGGTGTATGGCATGTGCCAGAACTAATGAACTTACTATTTATCTGATCAAACAGAAGAGAGTTCCAACGCTGGAACTTGATTACCCAACAAATGAGGAAGAAGTAGAAGATTTCATAGCAAGAATTAAGAATTTCTTGGAGGGTCTTAAATGATTAAGATAGCACAACTTTCATGCGGTAATGATTACAGCGGTATTCAAAAAGAGATTGAGAAGGCGGCAGAAACAGTAGGTGCTAAAATAGTTTTTCCTGATGTTGATATTGACTTTGATGAAGCTGTAGAAGATTTTGGATTTAACCCAGTAAGTCCCGGATTAAAATTGATGATAGCAAGGGCAAAGGCATTAGCAGACAAAACATTTGAAGCAGATGCTGTATTGATAGCTACATGCTTTAGATGTGCAGAAGGTGCTTTAATTAGAAATGAGATAAGGAGATATCTTCAGAAGCGCACAAAATTACCTGTCGTCATGTACTCATTTACTGAAAATACTAAGGCAAGTGTTCTTCTAATAAGAATGGAAGCACTTGTTACAATAGTGAAAAGGAAAGATCTTCTAGGGCGAGAGAGACAAGTAGGAATCACAATGGGTATTGACTCAGGTTCAGCTACAACAAAAGCAGTCATAATGCAGGACAATAAGATTATAGCAAAATACTGGCATCCAACCGCGGCAGTAATCGAATCGGCTGAAAAGGTAGTAAATGAGGCTCTTAAGGAAGCCAAAATGGACCTTAAAGATATTGAGTCAATCGGAACAACAGGTTACGGGAGATATATACTTGGAGAGCATTACAAAGCAAAACTTGTCCAAGAAGAAGTGACTGTAAATTCCAAAGGGGCAGTTTTCCTTGCAAATAAGCAAAAAGGAGAAGCTACAATATTGGATATAGGTGGTATGGATAACAAAGCAGTAACTGTCATGGACGGCATACCGGATAGCTTTACAATGGGTGGAATATGTGCAGGCGCATCGGGCAGATTCTTAGAGACGGCCGCAAAGAGGCTTGGGATTGAAATAGCTGAGTTTGGGGAAATGGCTGCAAAAGGAGATTTACACAAGGTTCCAATGAACAGCTATTGCACAGTCTTTGGTATTCAGGGATTAGTTTCTACATTGGCTGAAGGTTACAGTAAAGAAGATGTTGCCGCAGCAGCATGCAGAAGCGTTGCAGAGCAGATTTACCAGCAGCAGCTTCAGGAAATTGATGTAAGATTCCCGGTTATACAAGTCGGCGGTACTTCACTTCTAAAAGGATTAGTAAGGGCTGTAGGAGACATCCTAAAGACAGAACCTTTAGTTCCACAAAACTCTCAGTACATAGGTGCAGTCGGAGGGGCCTTACTCTGCTCCGGATTTATCTAAAGGGGATTAGATAATGGAAATAATCGTTGAAGGACTTCCTGAGAAGGAATCTCAAGGTTATGTTGTTTTAATAAATGACATAATGAGAGAATTTGAAATAAGGCGAAGCATAGAAAAAGTTTACTTCTACGGAGATACAGAAAACTTTGTTTTTATAACCTCAATTAGGATAAAAAAAGTTCTTGAGCCTTTGAGGATAGAAGATGTTGCCATTTACAATCAAGAAAAACAAATACTCTCTGTAGAAGACGAGTTTTATGTCCCAAAGATATTATCCCTATTATGGTCAATTAAAAAAGAAGGTGTTGAGCAAGAAGACAGAACTGAAATAAAGATACCTTTAGAGATATTCAATGAAATAAAGGGCGAAGTAGTATACTACCCTACTGAAGATTTGAAGAAAAATGTTCAGGAGGCAATCAATAGGGTATTACCTGAGGCCGCTAGAATCAAATATATTCTCTCGGCCGAAAAAACCATTACAGTTGCATCAAGTGAAAATGCACTTTCAGAGCAGAGTAAAAAGCTTGCTCAGAAGTTTCATGAGAGGGATTAGGTGATAATCAATGTTTAAAATGGCGCTATTCGAAGGGGGACTTCACAGGGCAGATGAATTAGAGGATCTTGTGGACGACCTTGGAGGATTTCTAATCCAAAAGAATGTTACCCAAATTGACATTACACTTATCATTGCTGTCCCTGGAGAGGATTATGAGTTAGTTGTGAAGAAAGCAAAGGAGCTAAGGGGAAAGATTGTAGAAGTTCCGCTTGCAGGTTCTGAAATCACAATTGTTGCCCCTTCCCTTGGAAAACACCATCTACCACATCCAGTTTGTGATATTTCTGAATACATCAGAAGAAACGGTGCTGTGACAAACGTTATGGGGCTTGCAAGAGGCGTAGGTCAGAGAATAAATCAGATAACTGCAACTGAAAAGGGTATGATAGAAGAAGCAGATGTGGCTGTTTACTCTCTAGGGAACTTTAGTAGATGTCTTAGAAAAAAAACCCACCTTTTTACAGATATTGAAATACCAGTAGTTGTTCTTGGCGGCCCTGAACAGTTCAATATTGAAGGTCTTGATTACTATGTGGGTAAAATTGGCAGAAGAAGCCAGAGATTGCGACAGAAATTTGATCTTGATATATTTGATGTTATGATTACTGAGATTTCAAAAGCAGTTGAAAAAAGGAGGAGAGAAGTCGACGAAGATCCTTTGATTTTAGAGCCGATATATCTTAAAAAAATCCTTGAAGAAAATGTCGAGGGTATTGATAAAATCATTTCTCCGATACCAATAGTGCTTAATGTAGACGGCGTCAAGGTAAAAATGCCTTTAAATCAGTTCATGGAAAAGATAAAAAACATTGAGTTTGATGGTAGAAAGATAGAGGAGTACTGCAATATATATCAATCGCCTTATAGCGGGATTACCATACTGAAGATATTCACAAAATCCTATTTTGATTCCTTAAAAAAATAATTTAAATTATTTCCACTTTTTCTTAAGATAGTAAAAATAACCTAAAAGTAAGGGCATTCCAAACCCGCCATATACTAATAGATTGAGAACTCTTGATGGGAATAATCCTACGATACTTTCAAAACCCATCATCAATACAAAAATAAAGATTGATAATAAAACAAACTTTTTTTCTGGAACAAATATTAACCTTAAGCTTTTCACTATTAATATCGTTCCAATTATACAAGAAATCATAGTTGCAAAGGCCGCACCATTTATTTCATACTTCGGTATGAGTATATAGTTAAGCGCCACATTTATGGTGGCTATAAGAACTGTTATCTTCATTGGAGTCCATTGTTTACCCATCGCTTGGAGAGAAGTTGAGTATATGTAGAATATCGAATAAAATAGCATTCCAATTGATAGTAGTTTTAGCACCCATCCCCCTTCTTGGACCCCAAAAAGGAAGTATATGATTGGGCTTGAAAAAGCAAAAAGAGAAAGTGCAACTGGGAAGGTAATATTGAAGGAGGCTTTAAGTGATACTAAAATACTCTTTATTCCATCCTTTTCTATTGATTTTAGTTTTGATAGCTCTGGCAACAAAACCGCGGAAAGAGCTATTGCAAATGAGGGTATGATCCCTGCAGTGGGGGAGGCCATTCCATAAATCCCAACGGTCTTTGGACCAAAAAAGTGGGCTAGGATGTATATATCTGCATTGAAGAGCAGAACAAGGCTTAATGAGAATATTGAAACAGGGATTGCAAATGAAAATATTTTCTTAAATTCATTATAGTTCTCTCTTTTCAACCTCAATTTTATACCGCTCTTTAAAATAAGATAAAATGAAACTATTATACCAATTACATACCCCCCTACAAGGGCAGCCGAGGCACCTGATACTCTAAAGGCATATGAAAGGGGGATTGAAAGTAAAAAATAAGATAATGATAGAGCAAATATCGATACTGCCATATAATTTACTTTTTTGATACCAAGCAAGATTCCAGTAAATACAGAAAATAAAATCCCAAGAGGTATTACGAGAAGTATTACCTTTAGTGGCGTATCAATACCATCCCTTATGTCTACTGAGTAAAAGCCCCTTATCACAGGTAAAAGGACGAAGAGAAAAAGGAAAAGGAGAATCCCAATAGGAACAAAGAACAGAGAAGATGAGATTTTATCTTTTTTGTCTTCTGCATCGTAAATTGATGTGAATCTTGATACAGAAGGAGCAATACCAAATGATGAAAGGACAAGTATCAATGACTGAAAAGGCATAATCGCCGAAAGAAGGCCGTATTCGGTAAGGAGAAGTATGTTTGCAGTGAATAGAGTAAACATATAATTTGCAACTCTAGAAAATGAATTTGCGATGAGGAGCATCAGGGATTTCTTAATCATAAAGATAATGACTGAAACTCTATCTTTTATCTCTTTTGTTTACTCTTTCAATTTTTCCCCAAGCTTTATGATGTTTGTTCTTCCCTTTTCTTCCTTTTCTATGAGCTTTCTCTTGAGTAGTTTATCTAGTACTCTAGATAAAGTTGGTTTTGAAAAGAATGTGGTCTGCTCAAATAGCTTAGCCTGAGTCATTGAGCCCCCGTTATCGTATATTATCTTTAGAATTCTAGATTCCCTTGGATCTAAAACATTCAATGCCACATCTATCTTTCGATGGCCCTTCTTTCTGGTGAGCAAGAGGATTCCAATTAATCCAAAGAAGATAATTGCAGTTGACATTAGGATATAGATTGCAGTATTATCTTGAGGCTCTTCTTGTGGAGGAGCTTGATCTTTTATTTGCCTTAGCGGAGCATATTTCTCGTCATAATTGGCCTCAAAAAGGAATTTTTCTCCTTCTTTTAATTCTTCTTTATACCAGACGACAGAAACTGTGCTGTCTACAGATTCAAACCTTGAAGGTGAAGGTTTAAACTCAGTTAAAACTGGGATTCCCTTCTCAAAATTAAATGACATCTTTAGATACCTTATATCGCAAGGGGATTCGAAGGGGAAGGATAAAGTATAGTATTCATTTTTTGTAATTAAATCAGATACATCATATTCAATTTTTACAAGTATAGTTTCTCCTAGTCTTAAGCTTCTATTGAAGTAAAATCTTACAAAAGTTTCTTTACCTATAGGCGAAGTAGAAGACTCAAGAACATTACCCGCGTCATCTGTTACCTGTAGATTATTTGCTTTACCAGGAACGTAAAGAAAAAAACCATTGAAATCAGGAAGCCCCAAGTTTAAAAATATCATCCGGATGGTAACATGTTCAGACTTTTCAGATATATCCAAATCTATTGTACACCCCATACAGGCATAATCTTCCTGCGCATATACGGGAATCTGGCAGAAAATGCCCATAATAATAAGTAAAGTAATAATTAATTTTTTCATGAGGCCACCATATATATGTCTTGGATGTATATATTACAATTAATACGGGATTATTTAAGATTTTTCCCAACAAAAAGAAAACTCTTATAAATTTTTTGGTGTTTTCTTTAAATCATGGCACTTTATGTACTCAAATGGGTAGTTGGCATGATTGTCTTGGCAGTTGGGGTATTATTTGGTCTGTCAGTAGCTCTAAATGCTAAATCCACCTCGGCAGATGTTTATATGATGTCAGCTGCCACTATTATAGCGATATCATTCATGATTGTTGGCACAAACATATTCTTTATGGGATCATCAGATATGAAAAGAAATAAAGAAATAAAGAAGAATAAGGAGCTTTTGACAAAGGCAGAAGTTCTTTCATCAAAAGAGAGGATAGACTCTTATAGGAATATCAGATAAATTCAATCCCATAAATTTTTTCTATCAAAAACCTGTGGATATAATCGATGTCATCTTTTGATAGAATTCCCCTTTCAAATAGTTTTTTAGTAGTTTTAGGGACCGTTTTGGGACCAACAACGGCACCTGGTCTTTTGTTATCGTCAATGTAATCAGTTTCCATCAAAAATCTCTTTCCTTCTTCACATGCCTTCAATATATTTTTCTCCCTTGCAACAACTGATGGATAAATCCCAATCTTCTCACATAAAGAAATCATTGGCGGTGAGAAATGTTTGATTACCTTTCCTAGGCCCCCATACTTTTTTACCATGTCCCCCAACTCAATAAATTTTTTTTCATCAAAAGTTTCTGTGTGTAGTTGTACTGGGCATTTTAATCGCTTTGAAACTTTTAGTACCTCGATTAGGAACTGATTTGACATGTCAGTGATCTCTTTGTCTACCTCATAATGTGGCCTTCCGACTTCACCTATACCAAAAACAAGATTCTCAGAAATTCTTTTTTCAATTTCACTTAAGGCATCAAGAGCTATCTCAAATGCCTTTTCTTTACCAAAATTTATTATAAGATGATGAAATTCTGCAGGATGAAGTCCGATTATTGGATAAGATTTTGCATCAGTTTCCTTATTTATTTTGTTTGATAGATCTATTACATAATCATAGGCTTTGCCGAAGTCCTTGCCATTTTTTATTTCAGTCCCCGAATCATAAGCAGTTTTGTATACAAGCATGAGATGGGTGCCACCGGCGGAAGTAAATTCTCTAACAGCTTCAAGCCCCATACCATCTAATGGGTCAATATGCATGTGATTGTCAGTAATGAACATAATATTATATTGATTGACCATTATTAATAGTTTTCCAATTGCTCGCTAAATACTAAACAGAATCTTGTCTCCCTTAATCATTTTATGTTTCTTAATAGAGTTTAGCGGCATTTCAATAAAGTATTTGGCTTTGCCTTCGTGGCCTGTATAAAATGAAAAAGGTTTTACATTTTCCTTTGTGTCTATCACCTGAAATTCAGAGTTAAGCCAAATAACATCGATTGAGAAAAAAACAAACATCATCGTTATTGCGGCCTTCCTTTCCTTATCTAGAACAAAGATATATGCTTCATTTGATTTGGATATATCCTTCCTAAACATTAGACCTCTTGATAGCTCAAAAAAATTCCTTTGATAGGTGAGTTTTTTAAAAATTTTAGATAAGTCATGAGAAGGCATTGTATAGGGTAGGACATCTAAATTAAAAAAGTATCTAGGCCTACAGATAGATTTATAAATAGTAACACTTTCTTATATATTAGTGTTACTGGCATATAGTATTCCGCTGTATAGAGAACTAAAACTCTATACGGCTAATTATTCTGAAATTAGATTTTAACAATCATATAAAACTTTTTAAATCGATAAGATTTCCTTTCTGTATGGAGCAAATGAAAGAATATCTGCTCGTGACAACTCCCACGGCAAGGCAGTTTGATGGAATTTGGGAAGTAGAATGGGCATTGGAAGGAGAGATCTATGAAATTAAAAAAACTAAGTTCAAAGGGGTCCTCCTTGTAAAATGCAAGGATGCCAGAAAAGCTGCCGAAACGATTAGAGATTATGAGACAAGTGCTATTCACAGAGTATTGCCGTTTGACAGATACATTAACACTGACCCAGACTTAATAATGGTCGAAGCAACTGACGTTGCAGTACCAAAAATTTTCAAAAGTGACACATTTGCTGTCAGGTGTAAGAAAAGAGGTAAGACAAACTTCAAATCCCAAAACCTCGAAAGAGAGATCGGTGCAAAAATAGTCGAAGCAACAGGGGCAAAAGTTAATCTTGAGGACCCAGACATTAAGGTCATCATTCAAATAATTGATAAAAAAACAGGCATATCTGTCCTAAAAAGAGATGAAATTATTAGAAAAGATGTCCTTGAAGAAGAAGCAGATTCATTTTAAAGCAAATTTTTCTTTAAGCCTTTAACATCTTTTTCGATATTTTTTATAGCTTCAAGAAGTGCATCTTTGGGTGATATAGAGCCGTCCGTATTGATTATGAACATTGGACTTTTACCGCTCAAAAGAGGGTGGTCAATCTTGTATGCTGCAACCTTGACTTTTTTATTTTTTAGTAAAGCATCCCTTAATAAGTTACAAAGTGTGTGATCTTCTCCTATAATCCTAAATTCCATTAAACTATCCTTATTCTTAATTACTTCAATATCCAAATTATTCACCTGCGTACTCCCTTAAATATGAAAGAGCATCATCATAGCTTATATTTAAAGATACCGTTTTTGTATCGTTAAAAATCTTTTTATCTATTCCGACACTCAAAAGCTCTGAAGACAACATATCAAACTCAATTGCAACCCTTACAATGATTTCTGTTACCGGCTTTGAAACCCCATCCAAATCTTCTAAAAGATAGGATATTTCGCCTGCATTTTCAGCGGCTACCGAAACATGAGCCGTAGAAACTACATTTTCTCTATCGACTTCAAATGAGTAACCTTTGTCACTTAATACTGCTTTTAGAAGCTTTACAGGAACAGTTGTGCCAGCGATTTTAGAGATGCTGTCAAGATTGTAGCTGTAAATACCTTTGTCCTCTTTTATCTGCTTTTCCTTTTTCTCTTCCAAGAAACTTTTAATTGAGTGGACTACATCCCCCATGCTGCCTGGATCTAATACTTTTACCTTTAACGTATCATCTGATATGTTAAAATTTATATCTTCAAATTTAGAAAGAAAACGGGCAATTTCTACCTTCTCATTGCCCTTAATTTTAAAACTTAAAACTCGTGTTTTTCTCTTCATCTTATCATAATTTTGCTTTCATGTAGTCGTTTGCTGTCTTTCTTGTTTCCTTTGAGCTGCAGTAGCTGCACTCAAGTGTATCGCCCTTTATTTCAAGGGTTTTTCTGCAAACGCCACAAATAGCTCTGATTACCCCAAGGTTATCTTCCGCAGTTGAAAGTCTTACAGCGTCGCCCTGAGTATCTACAACTCTTGCTCTTACAATATCCCCATTCCTAAATTCTGTGGAGATAGTTTTTACATACTTTTTGTCAGTCTGCGAAACATATATCCTTGCCTTTGTATTGGCTGAAAGCTTTTTGTCTGCGTACCCCTCTAAAGCTAGGAGGTCTACGTAAACCATCTGCGGTTTAACTGATACTACTTCCCCGTAGACTATATCCCCTTCTTTTATTTGAGGCACAACATTTGTTTTTGAAACAACACTTGCACTTCTTCTTGACATGTCAAGGTCTAGGTTTCCTACCAGTGTAGCATATATCTTTCCGTTCTCTTCAAATGCTCCATTTCCTGGTAAAAATTCTTCGGCAACACCTATGTAGTCGCCTGGTATAACAAATTCTTTTTTAGTCTCTCCGTTCGCTTCCATCATAACACCTCATGAATCTATAAAGTTCAACCTCAATCAGTACTTTCCTCTTCTTATGAACTTCAAACATCGCTTTTATTGGAAAATTGAAATCTTGCTTTTCTACTAGATCAAATCCCTTTTCCAATGCCACATTTCTTATGAAATCATAGTTTCCTTTCTTGTGCAAGGAATACACAACATTCCCTATTTCGAAAGCCTTTTTCAAAAATTTGGAGTCCATGCCCCTCTTTTTTGTACCAAAAGGCGGATTTTGAATAATAGTGTCCCCTCGCAGGAGGACGTCTAAAACGTCAGCATCCTTAATCTCGTATTTTCCTAAGATTTCGTTACTTTTTAAAGTTAATGTTTTTAGATTATTGTTTAAAATCTCTATAGCCCTTTTATCTTTCTCTACAAAATAGGCTTTTTTAGCACCTAATAGGAGCGAAGCTATACCAAGCCGACCTGTACCTGCGCCAAGATCTACTACAGTTTTCCCTTCTATGTCCCCCCTGTGGTATGCAAATAGGACTATTTTGGCGGCAATGTCACCAGGGGTCGTATACTGCTCCTCAAACATGTCAGGGTCTTCCATCTCCTTCAGATTTGAAAGAAAGATTTCAAGCTGTTTTTTCTTCACAAAAATAAAAAATATCAAAGGTATAAAAATCCTACCTTTGATTCAAGAAAGTGTTTTACACCTTTATTTCTCATCAGTATTTCCATAAGTACGCCGAGAATAATTATTTCAGCAAAAGCCTTCGTTAATATTGTGTATACAACGGGCAAGGGAAGCCCATATGGGATTTTCAATACTGCAAGTGTGAGATATGTCAAAAAAGCTTCAGGTAGGTACCCACCTAAGACTGCTATTCCAGGTCTTGTCTTTTTGGACAGAATTGCAATAAAAATACCTGTCAAGGCTTTAAAAGGAGGTACGAAGAAGTTACCAAAGGTAATGCCAGGCCATATACCAACGATAAATCCCGTTATACCCCCAAAAATCGGACCCAATAATATAGCAGCAAGAACTGTACCTATATGGGACAGATCAAGATAAACATTTGGTACCGGTGTTGGGATAAGTAGTATCGTCCCAAATAGAATCCCTATTGCAGCAAAGATTGCAGTGAAGGCAATATTCTTTGAACTTTTAGATTTCAATGAAACACCAAAATCACTAAATAAAAACCATATATAAATTTTTGGGTAGATACTTAAAAATGAGTATTACATCTCTTCCGGAGCTTTAATACCAAGAAGTCCCAGCCCATTATTTAATACTATCTTTGTTGCTTTAACAAGAGAGGCCCTAAACTCTTTGTTTGTCTCTGCATTTAAGACATGGCACTCATGGTAAAACTCGTTGAAGCATTTTGCAAGTCCATAGACATAGTTAGAAACATAGTCTGGCCTATAATCAATCGATGCTTTCTCAACTACCTCAGGAAATTCTGATAACATAGACACTAGCTTATACTCCTTTTCGTTAAGCTCATCTATTTCAAATTCGTTCTTAAAATCAGTAATTTTATTTAGAATGCTCGATGCCCTTGCGTGAGCATACTGTATATATGGAGCTGTATCCCCTTCAAAGTCCAAGGCTTTCTTCCAGTTGAAGATGATCCGCTTGTTGTTGTCCTTCATCATGCTGTACTTCAATGCACCCAAAGTAACAATTTCAGAAATACTTTCTGCATTTGATATATTACGTTCCCTTACTTGATTTACCGCCTCTTTTTTTACAACATCCTTCAGTTCTGAATAAAGTACGACATTTCCTTCCCTAGAGGACATCTTACCCTCTTCAAGCATAACAAGTTCATATGATAAATGATAGCATCTTTTTGCCTGTTTAAATCCCATAAGCTCTAATGTTTTGAAAAGCTGTTTGAAGTAGAATTTTTGTTCGCTTCCAACGACATACAATGAAAGATCTATTTTAAACTCCTGAAACTTTCTCTCAGCAAGCGCTAGGTCTTTTGTTGAGTAGAGGGCCGTTCCATCACTTCTCAAGATTACAAACTCATCAAGGCCATACTCTTTCAGATTAACTATTACCGCCCGATCCTTATTTTCTGCAACGCCTTTATCTAAAAGCTCTTTTGCTATTTTGGTGCCTTCGTCTTTCACTTCACTCTCATAAAGGAAAATATCAAAGTTAACTCCAAGTTCTTGGTAGATTCTATTAAACTCTTCAAGGCTCCACTCTCTCGTCATCCTCCAGACATCCATGGTCTTTTTGTCCTCTTCGTAGAGGTTCTTTAAGACGACCTTGTATTCCTCTTGGTATTCTTCAGAATCTTTGAGTTTATTGTCTGCTTCAGAGTAGACCTTTCCAAGAAAATCCCCTTTATTTATTTGGGGTACCACGCCATCATAGAACTTCATGTATCCCCATAAGCACTTCGCAACATGGGCGCCAACATCCCCAATATAATTTGCCCTTACAGTTTCATACCCAGAAAACTCCATTATATTGGCAAGGGCATCCCCTAAACAAACGTTCCTCAAGTGCCCTATATGAAATGATTTGTGAGTGTTAGGCTGAGAGTACTCAACCATTACCTTATCTTTCTTTTTTTCTCCTTTTCCGTAAGATGTATCTTCATTTATTATAGTAGAAACAGTCTTTTTTGAAAAATATTTTCTATCAAAAAAGAAGTTTATGTAACCGCCAGAAGTTTCTGCTCTTTCTACACCTTCTGGCAGAATAATTTTTTCTACAATATCCTTTGCAATTTTGATTGGATTATTCTTCATTTTTTTAGCAAGCTCAAAGGACAGTGGAGTTGCAATATCACCAAGTTTAAAATCGGGGGGTCTAGAAAAAACTATTGGGATGTCTGCAGCAGCTTCTGAGCAAACAGCTTTCCTTATTGAAGCTTCCAACGCATTCTTCAAATCTTTGAGCAATATAGTCCCCACAGCAAAACTAGGTAGAATCTTTTTATCATTTTTGGTTAATATTAAAAATTTAAGAAGATTTGTGAAGTTGCCTCTTCGGTACCAGTTCTAATATTTAGTAAAGGAATAGTCCCACCATATAGCACATAATAGATTACAACTGCATTTATTATCAAAAGGGCGACAACGAGAAGAATGAACAATAGTTTTTTATTCGATAGTCCAGACCTTCTTCTTGGCGCTTCTCTCCTTCTAAGTGTCCTGCCTCTTTCGACCATTGGGCTCATAGGTGGCACATTAGCCCTCGGTCTTTCTTCTTCGTAAGGGTATTTGCCTTGATAGAATTCGCTTTTCATTCTTTCAGGTATTTCCTCTTCCGTTATACCTTCTTTCTCAAAACTCTGCTCAACGGGAGATAAAGGCTCACTCTTCTGCTCAATATCAACCTCTTCGATAAAGACATCTTTGTTTTCTTCCTTCCTAAAAATTTCAACTGGTTTTCCAAGTCTTACGTGTGCAATATTTAGAACTTTGCCACAATTTGGGCATGGCTGTTCTTCTATACATGTAAAATGAAAGGTCATGTTACAGTAACTGCAGTAGCACATCTCAAGATTGTCCTTTATCTTTTTACTGCAAATTCCACAAGTTTCCATGATTATTTTTAAATCTTCAGATATAAAAAGTTTAGCTTACTTTATTAAGAGATATTAACCATAAATCATTTATATCGAGAAAAATTAAATCTTATCAGATAAGATGAAAGCAAATCAACCTATAAATGATTCGACTATTAATGATCTAAAAAAAAGAGCTAACACTATTAGAAAAGATATAATCGAAATGATATACGCTGCAAAGTCAGGGCACCCCGGCGGGTCTCTTTCTTCGGCAGATATTGTTACTTCTTTATATTTTCATATAATGAATCACGATCCTAAAAATCCCACTTGGATTGGAAGGGACAGATTCATCTTGAGTAAGGGTCATGCATGCCCTTCTCTTTATGCAGCACTTGCTGAATCTGGATATTTTGATGTGAGTGAGTTAAAGAACTTAAGAAAGCCACAGTGTCTTTTACAAGGACACCCCTGTACTAAGACACCAGGAATTGAGATATCAACAGGCTCTTTGGGCCAAGGATTATCAATTGCAACAGGTATTGCTCTTGGTCTTAGGCTTGATGGCAGCAGTTCTAGGGTTTTTGCCCTGCTTGGAGACGGTGAGCTCCAATCTGGCCAGGTCTGGGAAGCCATGATGGCCGCTCCAAAATTCAAGCTTGGAAATCTAACTGCGATAATTGATAGGAACAATCTACAAATAGACGGCCCCACTGAAAAGGTCATGGCGCTTGAGCCATTAAAAGACAAGCTCAAGGCGTTCAACTGGCAAGTTTATGAGATTGATGGCCACAATATCCGAGAGATAATCGAAACTATAAACGAAGGGTTAAAAATTACAGATAAACCAAAGATTATAATTGCACATACAGTCAAGGGAAAGGGAGTGTCTTTTATGGAGAACAATGTGTCATTCCACGGCAAATCCCCAACTGATGAGGAGTATAAGATTGCTATGAAAGAGTTGGAGACGATCTCATGAAAGGATTTGGAGTCCCAAGGGACGCATACGGAGAGGTCCTTTCAGAGCTTGGAGAAACAAGAAAAGACATAGTTGTGCTAGATGCCGATCTCTCCTCTTCAACAAAAACTTCATCATTTGGGAAGAAGTTTCCTGAAAGGTTCTTCAATATAGGGATCGCTGAGCAGAACATGATTGGCATTTCTGCTGGGTTAGCTACAACAGGAAAAACTGTTTTTGCCTCCTCCTTTGCAATGTTTGCAGTAGGAAGAGTTTACGACCAGATAAGGCAATCTATTGCTTACCCAAAGATGAATGTGAAGATTGTTGCAACGCACGCTGGCATCACGGTAGGGGAAGATGGTGTATCACACCAGATGATTGAAGATATATCGCTCATGTGTGCCCTTCCAAACATGAAGGTCACAGTCCCGGCCGACACCTTTGAAACTAAAAAGACAATAAGAGAAATCTCTCTAGAGAAAGGCCCAACATATGTGAGGCTTGGAAGAAGCAAAGTGCCAAACGTCTTTGAAAGTGAAGATGAAATTAAACTAGGGAAGGCCACAACATTATTGGATGGAGATGACGTCACAATAATGGCATCAGGTGTAATGGTATCAAAATCGCTTGATGCAGCAGAGAAACTTCAGAGTGAAGGTATTTCTGCAGGCGTAGTTAATCTAAGCACATTAAAACCAATTGATAGACAAGGCATCATTAAAGCTGCAAAAAAAACAGGATGTGTTGTGACAGCTGAAGAGCACAACATCTATATGGGTGTGGGGGCACTTGTGTCCTCAATTCTTTCCGAAGAGTACCCTGTTCCAGTTTTAAGATGCGGAATAAAAGACACATTTGCACAGAGCGGGGATTACGAGCTATTGATGCAGATATACAACCTCACTGCAGATGAAATTTATAAACTATCAAAAAATGTTATAACAATGAAAAGATAATACTAATTATGATAGAGGGAATAACATGAAATTTTTTTTGGATACTGCAAATATTGAGCAGATTAGGGATGCAGCAAGCCTTGGACTAATTGAGGGCGTTACTACAAACCCATCACTAATCTCTAAAGAAAAGAAACCTTTTAGGGAGATAATCTACGAGATATGTAAAATTGTAGATGGACCTATATCCGCCGAAGTCACTTGTTCTGATTACAAGGGCATGGTTGAAGAAGCATTAAAGTTGTCTGACGTCCACAAGAACATTGTAGTGAAAGTTCCAATAACAAAAGATGGGCTTAAAGCAGTGAAGTCTTTATCAGAGGAAGGAGTCAAGACAAATGTGACCCTTATCTTCTCTTCAACTCAAGCTCTTTTGGCAGCAAAAGCAGGTGCATCATATGTGTCTCCTTTTGTTGGAAGGCTAGATGATATTTCAACTGAAGGGATGAACCTTGTTGCAGAGATTCAACAGATATTTAGAAACTACTCCTTTGAAACCGAAGTTATCGTTGCAAGTATCAGGCATCCAATTCATGTATTACAGGCAGCTCTTATGGGTGCAGACATAGCAACTGTACCTTATGATGTCTTGATGAAGATTATTAAACACCCTCTAACTGACATAGGCATTGAAAAGTTCATGTGTGACTGGAAAAAAGTAGAACACAAGGAGATTTAGTCTCATGGCAAAAATTGCACCCTCTATCCTTTCTGCTGATTTTTCTCGGCTTGGCGATGAGATATTAGAGGCAGAAAACGCAGGTGCAGATTTAATACATGTAGATGTTATGGATGGCCACTTTGTTCCAAATATCACAATTGGGCCGCTTGTCGTTGACGCAGTTTCTAGGATAACTGAACTACCTATAGACGTTCACCTGATGATAGAAAACCCTTCTGATTACGTTGAATTGTTTTCTAAATCACTTGAAAAAAACGATAGGGACATTTCTCTTGACTATATCTCTTTTCATATTGAAGCATCGTATCACCCGCACCGACTCTTGAATAAGATCCGGGAGCTCAAAGTTAAATCAGGAATTGCTTTGAACCCTTCTACGCCGGTCAATACCATAACTCATCTTTTGGACTCAATGGATCTCCTTATTTTAATGACGGTAAATCCTGGATTTGGTGGGCAGAGCTTCATTGAAACAATGCTACCAAAGATTAAGGAAGCAAAGAACCTAGTTAAGGGCAACGATATCGAGATCTTAGTAGATGGTGGGGTTACAGAAAAAAACATAAAGAAGATCAGAGATGCTGGCGCAGATATACTTGTAGCTGGTTCTGCAGTCTTCAATAAAAAGGACAGTATAAAAAACAATATTATTCGATTAAAGGCTCTGGTCTAGAAAGCTCATAATCTAGAAGTTCTTTTACCTTTTCTTTGTTTCTTGCCATTTTTAATATTTCAACGCATAGCTTTCTCTTTAAAGCAAAATATTTCTCAAATCCTTCTCCTTCGTATTTTGTTTCAAGGGCAATATCCCTTCCACCCATACATCCGCCTCTTCTCATACAACAATAAGAAAGCGATTTGAAGCAGACCAGCTCACTATCCCAGTCGTGTTCCTTTGAGAACTTATCCTTTATTTCGATGTACTCTTCTTTAGTTATCCCAAGCTCTTCCAAGGCTTTGGGAAGGCCACATTTGAAGGAAAATGTCAAGGGGTATCCTGGATGGCAACAGAATGCGATTGCCCTTAAGTCACCGCCATAACAAATGGGGACCGGTGCGAATTTCCAGCCGGGAACCATTCTGGTGTTATTTGGATTAATCATTAGATGAACGGTTGATAAGAAGTTTATAAGTTTTTGTTCTTAAAAATAAAAAGAAAAAAATAAAATTAATTTTTTGCCGTTATTAAATTCCAATTGTTTTTAACTGCGTAATAGATTGCTCCAAATCCAAGACTTGTAACTACAAGACCAACAAAGGATCCAAGGACAGGGATTATGTTTAGAACTGTCAGTATTATGAAACCGATTATGAATATACCTAGCTCACTTGTATTGATATTTAATCTCTTTGTAACAAAGTTCCCTGTACAATAAGAAACGAACAATCCCGAGGTCATAAAGGCCATGAATATGAAAGCTCCAAGTATGGCTGCAATAGGTAGGCCGATTATAGTACCCGCAAGTATGATAGTGACAGCAACTGCCGCGATAATCAATAGGAATCCGATTATAGTCCTCACTATAGTGTCCGTTTCCACTTCCTTCTCAACTGTGAAGAATAGCTTTGGGAAGAATCTTATTAGTAGTATTCCAAGAACTAGCATCCCAATTGCAGCAAGTATTGAAAAGATAGTGGCTATAGCCTTCATACCTTCAGAAAAATCTTTGCTAGTTTCTGTTTGCGTATAGTTAAATGAACCAACTGTTCCTTTATTTACCAATTGTTCAGCTGTAAGGACAAGCTCTCCATTAATGGTCCCTTGATTATCAAATGTACCTGTCGCTATGTATGCATATTCTTCTATAACTGAAGTTGAGTAAATTCTAACATTCCCCGAAGCTGCTACTACCTTTTTCGTGTCGCCTTTAATAGCCAAGTCTCCACAACCGGCCAGGATCTTCTCAGTGTCCCCCGAAACGGTCACCTGCCCGGCACCTACAATAAGCTCACCAGTTATGTTTCCGTTTACAGTAACAGTTCCTGCGACAACATAGGCATCCCCATTCACTTGACCGTTTACAACTACCTCCCCCGCGGCAGCAAATAGATCGCCATTAATATTGCCGTTTATTATAACTTTGTTACCTGAAATGAATAGGTCTTCATTTACGTCGTTATCGATAGTAACGACTTCTCCTTTCTGATCATTTACTGTTTGTACAGCGTATACGCTTGGTAATAACAACGTCAGTAATAATAGAGCTATAATAATCCTCTTCATGTAAATCACCACCCTAATTTATAGTAACTTGCTTATATAATTTACTTAGTACATTCTTACTATTGAAATTACCTAAAAACCAAAACCTTTATAAATAATATCTAAAGTTTATTAGTAGCACGAATATTAAATTCGTATCACTAGGAGGGATTATTATAAAGAAAATAATAGTATCCGTTTTTATTTTAGCACTGGTTTTATCCTCAATGCCTACATTCTCCTCTGCAGAAAAAATAAAAGTAATCTGCACCACAACTACGATGAAATATTTTGTAGAAGAAGTCGGCGGGGATAAAGTAGATGCCATCTCTTTGGTACAGCCAGGTATATGCCCTGATCATTTTGATGTAAGGCCTAGCGTAGTATCTGAAATAAATACCGCATCACTTGTAGTATACCATGGAGTTGAGCCTTGGCTTGATAATATGGTAAGTGCTTCTGAAAATAAGGATGTAAAAAAACTCTTGCTTCAAGGGCCGTGGGGAACACCACCTCTTGCCAAAGCAAAGATCAATTCAATTAAGGATGCGTTGATTGAAATTGATCCAAAGAACAAATCTTACTATGAAAAAAATGCTGCCGATGTTTCAAAAGAGCTAGACGAGTTAAATGAGAAAATATTGGCTGAGGCAAATGAGCTTGGAATCTCAGATTACAAAGCAATTGTGATGGCATGGCAGAAACCTTTTTCAGAATGGATTGGTCTTCAGGTAGTTGAAGCATACCAGCCGCCTGAAACACTATCTGTACAGACTGTCCAGAACCTTGTTGTAAAAGGAAAGGAAGACGGCGTATCATTTGTTATAGATAATCTTCAGAGTGGAACTACCCTCGGCGCTCAAATGGCTGAAGAGATTGGAGGAAGACATGTTGTTTTCTCAAATTTCCCAGAAGCTATCCCCGGAACAGATACAATAGCAGAAATGATTCAATACAATGCAGACCAGATATTTAGCTCAATTAAGGAGATTCAAACTGAATCAAAAGAAATTTCCGAGCTCAAATCAGAGATATCCTCAATTTCAAATCAATTGGTAATATTCCAGGGTTTGACTGCAGTATTCTTAATAATAGCAGTAGCACTGGGAGCAATGCTATACAAGAGGAAAAATTAATTTTTTTATATTTTCTCTTTTTTACTCCGAATCATTTAAATATTAAATCGACCCTATTTATTCTGGTGAATATATGAAGAAGTTCCTATTAGCTATCCCTTTGTTGTTGTTAATTCTCTCCTTAGGATGTACAAGTAATGCGCCAATAACGATGAAGTTTCAGCCTATGCAGTGCGAAGAGACACCTTGGGAAAAGTGGTATGCTGAAGGAAATATTCAGTTTATCAAAGAGCCAACAGATAGTGAACTCATAATTGCATACTATAGCAATGTTTACAAAATAGAGCTTTCTGAAGTCAAGAAAGTGGAGTCTGGAAATGCAGTTTGTGAGGCATGTAATATTTGTCCTACAAGTTACTACTTCTCTGCAAAAGTAAAGAATTCAGACTCTTCAAAGATGTCTGAGTTAAAATGGACTAAAGTTTAATTTAAATTTTATTTTTCTTTTATAGAAATATTAGTAACTATTTATAAAGTAGTAAATTCATCTCTTTTTGTGGAAATAACTGTAATCGGTGCCGGCCCAGCAGGACTTTTAGCTTCCCAGTACCTAACTAAAGGCGGATATAAAGTCAAAATTATTGAAGAACATAGCTCCATAGGCAACCCTGTTTCATGCTCAGGGCTTATAGGCAGGGATTTTTTTGATCATTTCAAAGAATTTGACTTTAAGGATTCAATTAAAAATAGGATTGACGGTGCAAAGGTATTTTTAGGGAATGAATCTTTTGAACTAAAAAGAAAGGGGGTATCATTTGTTGTCGACAGGGCCTCATTTGACAAATCCCTTTCAAGAGGGCTTGAAGTTTCCTTGTCTGAAAGATTTGATTCTTTCGATAGAACAAAGAATAATATCATAATAAAAACAAACAAGAGAAAATTTGGCACCGATTTACTCATAGGGGCAGATGGCCCATCATCTAGAGTTAGGTCCCAAGAGTTTCAATTCAATATAAAGCACTATAAAGGGTATCAGATTAGAACTAAAGCGAATCTTGATTTAGATAATTTTGTTGAAGTCCACATCAAAAAACCATTCTTCACATGGGTAATACCTGAGGGCGATGGAATATTTAGGATAGGGACAGTTTCAGAAAACCCTAAACAATCCCTTGAGATGTTCTTGAAGGAAAAAGGCATCAAAGGAAAAACGATTGAAGCCCAAGCGGGGGTAATCCCGATAGGCAAAGGGGATATCTATAGAGATAGAGTCTTTCTTTTGGGCGATGCGGCATGCCAGGTAAAGCCTTTGTCAGGTGGAGGCGTCTATTACGGTGCTTTGGCTTCAGAGGCTCTTGCTAATTCAATAATCCATGGAAAATACAATGATTACCCTCTAATGTGTAAAGAATTATTTGGGAAGGAGATATCTAGGGGATTACTCTTTAGAAAAACATATGAGAATCTGACAGACAAAGAGCTTGGCAGTATATTTGATTTTATAAAATCAAAAAAACAAATACTTGCCCAACATGGAAGTTTTGACGAGCATTCCAAGACTATTCTTTCATTATTAAAAGATCCTAAAGTATTTGCATTTTTACCTATTTTTCTAAAAGCATATCTTAGAAATTTCTAAAACCTTTTAAACAATCTATATTCATTTGTGACATGAAATACATAGTGGTATGTGGAGACGGAATGGCTGACTATCCATTAGAGGATAAGGGGAACAAAACAGTTCTTGAGCTTTCCAATATCCCAAACATAAACATGATTGCCAAGGAAGGTGCCATGGGCGAGTTGAAAACAGTGCCCGATGGATTTGAAGCTGGATCTGATGTTGCAAACCTTTCTATCTTAGGGTATGATCCCAAAAAATATTATACTGGCAGAGGACCTTTAGAGGCCTACAGTATTGGTGTTGACCTAGCAGAAGGCGATATCGCATTTAGATGCAACATCATAACTGAAGAAAAGGGTATTATAAAGGATTATTCTTCAGGCCACATTACCACACCGGAATCAGCAGAACTCATACAAAAAGTTTCTGAATCATTTGACATAGGGAAATTCTATCGTGGGGTAAGCTATAGGCATCTATTTGTATACAACGGAGAGAATAGTTTTTCCTGTACACCGCCACACGATGTAGTTGGGCAAAAGGTATCTGATAACCTCATCAAAGGCAAAAATTCAGAGATATTGAATAAGATGATGCTCGATTCAAAGAAAGTGCTAATGGATCATCCTGTCAATAAAAAAAGAATCTCTGAAGGTAAAAATCCTGGAAACATGATATGGTTATGGGGACAAGGGAGAAAAGTCCCAATGGAGCCATTCTTTGAGAAGTTTGGGATGAAGGGAGGAGTAATCTCTGCTGTTGATTTGATAAAAGGGATAGGATACGGAGCAAAAATGAAGGTCATCAATGTTCCAGGAGCAACAGGATTCATTGATACAAACTACGAAGGAAAGGCAGATTACGCTGTAAAAGCTCTAGAGGACATTGACTTCATTTATATTCATGTAGAAGCGCCTGATGAAGCAGGTCATTCTGGGAACCTTGAGATGAAGATCAAAGCAATTGAAGATCTTGACAAAAGAGTTGTTGGAAGGCTTTTGAATAAACTAGATGGCAAAGGATTTGATTACAATATAAGCATAGTGGCTGACCACCCAACACCTATTAAAATAAGGACACATGTGTCAGACCCAGTGCCATTTGCAGTATTCTCAAAAAAAATTAAGAAGGATAAAACATCTTTTTACACTGAAAAAGAAGGAAAGAAAGGTAGATTTGGCCTAATCAACGGAAGTGACTTTATAGAACTTCTAAAGAAACAATAATTTACTTTTTTGTATCCCTTTTTCCTTCTTTCGGCTTTTCACTTTCTTTTCTTATAGAAGCTCTAACCATCTGGATGACCGAGCTATTTATTTGGTATTTTCCTTTTGAACTTGTCAGAATACCCATAGCAACTAACTCTTCCAGTTTGGTATACTGCTTTGTCACGGGCTCTTGAGTGTCCTTTGCAAGTTGGATATATGTTACAGGCCCACCGCCATACTTTTCAATAATTATCCTGACGTCTTCCCTTAAATCTGAAGGAACTCTCCTTATGTATTCTTCAACTGATGATGGTCCAGTCAAAACTTTTGCAACATATCTGTCATCTATAAACTCTACAAAGTTGTCCCTTGTAGCAGTAAACAAAGTAGTGTGAAGGAGCTTAAGTAGTTCTCTTGGATTTCCCTTTGACATGCTATTTGCAAGAATTATGGCACTTTCTTCAAATGGGTAAAGCGGATTTACTATAGATTTTTTTCTGGTGTATTCAAGCCTTTTTTGAACAAGTTTTATGGCCCTCTCGTCTGAAAGGGGTTCAGAGAACAATTCGTTATGTAATCTTGCCGTAAATGCAGGATTGATTTCTTTTATCTTGTCGTAAGCATTGTTAGTGCAGGCCATTATAAAAACGCTTGATTCAGGCATGTTGCTGATAAATTCTCTCAAGAATTCAAAGAAAAGAATAAGGTCTGTATTTGAAGCTGATAAAATATTCTCCATTTCATCAATTATGAGGGCAGATCTCTTATATTCCCCAAGGTAGTCAATCAATTGATTTCCAATATCCTGAGAATTATAGTTTGCTCTTGTGAGTTCAATATCTTCGTATTCTTCAACAACAGGTACAAACTTTGGCTCTCCTGAGAAAAATCTTTTTATTTTATCGAAAAATGAAAGTTTTTGTTCTGGGTAAGGCTGTTCATAGGCTTGCCCTTCCAGTTCAGAATCTTCCACAGAAACCATTTCTTCAATAGGCTGCTGAACCTCCTCTTCTTCATACTCAGAAAAATACGAGAAAATGTCGAGAGTTGCTTTTATGATATCGTTTGAGTCAATCTTTTGATAGATTGACATGCCTCCAGATTCTTGTATGAGTTTGTGGATTCCTTTAAGTCTCTGTGTTTTACCTGAACCTAAAGGCCCAACAAGTGCAAGGGCTATGCCAGAATTTTCTCCAATGACATCGGAGAGAATATCGGCTATACGGGAGTCTATCTCTTGAGAAACGTGAATCTTTTCGATATCCCTTATCGCCTCAGAGGATAGATCTGTAAAAGGGTTTTTCTCCAATCCAAATCTCTCATATGAGGAAGAAACATCTATTCTAAACATAAGTACCCCATTATTACATTTATTTATTAAAGATTACCATCTTTTTACATAACTTTTAATTATATTAAAAAATAATAATGTAAAAAACTATTTAAAGATTTCGGTAATCATCTTCTTAATTTGTTATCTGTTAACTATTTAATTTATAGAAAAAGTTATAAGTAATTTTGCACTCATTTTATCAATGGCTTCTATAGAAACACTACTAGCCCAGTACTGGATTGTAATATTTTTAGTTCTAATTGTATTATTTGTATTGCTAGTTTTCCTCGTTAGGTTAGTTTCCCAGAAAAAGAAGAGTAGATCTGGGATACCTGGGGTAACTATTCCAGAAAAAGTATCTATCTTCTCCACAAAAAAGACAACTGAGCCAGAGGTAAAAATAGAGGAGATACCAAAACAGGCTTATATGGAACCACAAAAATATGTTCCAGAGCCTGTAGGCGAAATTCCTCCCGTAGTTGAACCCCCAAAAATTCAAGAGAGAAGAAAAATTAATACCTGGGCAGACTTTATCATAGAAATAGACAACTTGAGTAAAGTTTTGGTGGATGCCAAATCCCATGAATATTTCAAGATTAGTCAGATGTATCGGGATTTAACAAGATTTTATTTTGATAATATCCAAAACCCCAATATAGAGAAAGCAGACATGGACAACGCTTGGAAAAAACTTGAGGCTTGTTATAGCAAAATACAAAAACTTTTAGAAACTATTTAGGTGTTTTGATGAATAAAAAAATATTGGCTATTTTTTTACTTAGTATCATATTCATTGGTTTTTTACCAGTTTTATTATCCCAAGAAGATAATGGGAAATCCATCACTATAAAAGTGCCAGCAGTTAAAAGGACAGACTCAGGACTTGAGGGCGCTGTTTTTGATGCCACAGTTTTAGTTAAACCTGGTACAGGAAGAGTATTTGTAGATACGTGGCCCCTATCTGAACTTGACACCCAGGCTTCTTGTAGATTTGCTTCTGTAGTTGCTTCAGATATATTAAAAGTGCAACATTCAAAATACGATTATTTCTATACAATTAGGGCAGATTCTCCCGTAATTGGAGGGCCTTCTGCAGGTGCAGCACTTACTATTGCTACAATGGCTTCAATGAAACAACTTGATATTGAACCAGGAGTAATGATGACCGGGATGATAAATCCGGACGGAACCGTAGGCCCTGTAGGAGGTATAATAGAAAAAATAATGGGTGCTAATGCAAAAGGAATAAAGGTATTTCTTATTCCAAGCGGACAATCAGTTGTTCAAATAATTCAAGGAGATAACATTGAAACTATTAACGTAATTGACTATGCAAAGAGTAGATGGGGTATCACAGTCATTGAGGTTGACGATGCGGTAGACGCATTATGGTATTTTACTGGATATAGGGTAAAGGAAGATCAACTACCCTCAAGGATCGTCGTTAATACTGATTTTGTCAAGGGTAGGGCGCTTTCTGAGTTTGTTGCCGTGGAGAAACTATATGACACTACAAAAATAAAATTAGATTCTGAAACCATTGGATACTCAGAATATCAAACTTTAGCCGATTTTTTGACAAGGGCAAATTCAAACATAGAAACAGCCAAAAAGAATCTTGCTGAAAAAAGATATTACAGCGCTATGAGTAACATATTCAATGCTAAAATACAGTTGAACTATATTAGTGACTCAATAGATGTTATGATAAATAGAGATTCAAATATAGTTAAATCTAGAATAGAAGCTGCACAAAAAGAGCTTGAAGAAGCAAATGAACTAATATTAAATGAATCCTCAAATATAAGGGGCATTACTTCTTTTGAATGCCTTGCAGCATCTGAAAAAAGGGCGATTGAAGCAGAGAATCTAATAGCCGATGCTTGGAAAAATTTCTATAATCTAAAGTATTATGATGCTGTTTATTACGCTAACTTTGCACAAGAAAGGGCAAAGACAGCAAAATTATGGATGGAAGTCAGCAAGGAAAATTCTGAAGGGGACACAATAATTGATGAATCTCAAATAAAATACACCGCAAGCCAAAGAATTGAGGATGCAAGATTGAGTCTTATTTATGCTCAAACATTAATAGGTCAAAATAATTTACTTACTCAAAGTTCAGAATTACTTAAAGCTGCCGAAAATGAATACCAGAATGAAAGATATGCGGCCGCCATATTTGATGCAATTGATAGCAAAGTTAGGTCTAGCGTTTCAATTGAGTTGTGGTCTTCTGGCGAGGAAGTGATAAAACAAAGACTTGAGAGGGCAAAACAAGATGCCAGTGGTGCAATATACCTTGCAAGAAAGAATGGTGGGGAGCCTATAATGGCAGAAAGCTACTATGAGTATGCATCCACCTTTGAAGAATCTGATAGAATAAGTGCAATAATCCTTTATAAGTACTCTAAGGGCGTAGCATTTGCACTTAGATTTTTGGATCCATTAGAGGAAACATCTAATCCAGAAGAAGTAGAAATTGAAAAATCACAAACTTTAGTATCAACTAAATCATATAGATATGTTGGATACTTTATCGGCGGGTTGCTGATAGGCCTAATAATTGGCGGTATAGCCGTAATCTATACAAAAAGAGAAATTTATAGATAAAAAAAATTTTTAAATTTCTCCTCTATCCTTAGTTCTTATAGTTCCTTCTAGTGTTACACCGCCACCAATTTTTATTGAACCCCTATATTCAATTCCTTCACTGATGTGGGCACCATCCATTAAGTTTACTGAGCCATCTGAAAGAACTTTACTAACGTTGCAATTGTGGCCGATTGTAACATTTCCTCTTGCTTTGATTGTCTTTGCATCGCTATTGGCGCATAATATAACATCTCCACCTGCAATCAAATCCTTCATTATTTTGCTGTTCTCGCCAATTGAAACATTTCCATTTGCTTCAAGTTTTGTTTTTATTACAGTTTCACTACCTAAGAAAACGTCACCGCCAGAAATAAATTCGCCACCAACTCTTATTCTTTCTCCACCTTTAATATCCCCGGTAGTCTTTATTGAAATAGGGATAATGCTACCATTTGAAATAAATGCATTGCCTGCGAAAATCTCTTCTCTGATTTCGGCTTCTTCTCCCATTACTAAGGATCCATCACACTTTACAGCCCCTTGAACAGTTGTTCTGTCTCCGAGTGTAACATTCTTTCCGGCGATTATATCCCCTTTAATTAAAGCATCGTTTTCGATTTTTACGTTCTCTTTAGTTTTTAATCCACCTTTTACAATCACGCCTTCGCTTATTTCAATGTCCTTTTCAAAAGCGTCAAGTACTATAACTTTCCCTCTCTCTGTTTCTTCCATTTGTCTGTTAAGTTCTTCATTAATTGCTTTTACCCTTTCTAACTCTCTTTGAACATCTTCGATTAGCTCTTCTTTTTGTCTTATTTCAATGATTTCCTTGGATCTTTCGTTGTTAAGTTCAGATTTGTACTTGTCTCTTTCTTCGCTTATTTCCGTTATGACATCGTGGGTTCTTTCTTCGACTTCTTTGTATTTGTCTTCAGCTTCTCTTAATTTATTGACAAAATCTTGGTTCTCTCTCGTAATCTTCTCGAATTTTTCTTTGATGATTTCTATGTTCTCGTATTCTTCTTCGTAAACCTTAAGTTGCATCTTGAGAGCCCTGTTTTCCTTTTCAATTTCTTCTATATTTTGCGTGAGTATATTTATTTTTTCATCTTTTTCGTCACTACCACCAAAAAGGCCCATTTAACCCCTCCTATTGTATTAATAAAATGCCAATATACAGTATATATATCTTTTTATTTAAAAACCTATTTCTCATAGAGCTCTAATAGTACCCCATGGGCGCTTTTTGGGTGAATAAAGGCCATTTTAGAGTCTCCAGCACCTTTTCTTGGGGTTTCATCGATAAGTTTTATCCCTTTTTCTTTGATTGATTCAATACTATTTTCGATATTATCGACCAAAATCGAGATGTGATGTATCCCTTCCCCTCTTTTTTCTATGAATTTTGCAACAGGACCATCAGGAGATGTAGGCTCCAAAAGCTCTAAATGAACCCCTCCAATATCAAGAAATCCAACCTTTACCTTCTGCTCTGGGACTTCTTCTATGTTTTCTACTTTTAATCCAAGAGCTCCTTCATAAAAACTTAAAGATTCTTCTAAATTGCTCACAGCTATCCCAATATGGTCTATTTTCTTTATCATAATGCCACCTCATATAATTCTCTTTAATCTTGGAATTAATTCTTCAATAATCATGTAAGGATCTTTCTCTCTATTTGCTATCTTTTTAGCAAGTTCTTCCATTTCATCTTCACTTATAGTGTCGTAAAGATTTCTAATAAATAGATTTTGCAAAATGTTAACTAATTCAGTTTTACCTCTTATTATCCTTCTTTTTTCGTGATGTCCAGATTCAACTGAAAATTTATGGTGGCCCTTAATAGCTTCATAAAGTTCATTAGCGCCATCGTCTTTATTTCCAAATGTTTTTATTATAGGTGGGGGCCATTCTTCTTTTTTATCAGAAAGGTCTAACATCATCCTGATTTCCATAATACACTTTTCCACACCTTCGATATCTGCCTTATTAACGGCAAATATGTCCCCTATTTCCATAATCCCCGCTTTAAGTGTTTGAACACTGTCCCCCATACTTGGAACAGAAATAACTATTACAGTGTCTGCTACTTTTACAATATCTACCTCTACCTGACCCGCACCCACCGTTTCAATTATTATTACATCTTTACCAAAGGCATCAAGTGCCTTAACGGCGTTTCCAGTAGCCTCAGAAAGCCCACCAAGATTACCTCTTGTTGCCATACTCCTAATGAAAACATCCTTATCAGTATAGTGTTTTTTCATTCTTATTCTGTCCCCAAGTATAGCCCCTCCTGTAAAAGGGCTCGTAGGGTCAATGGCAATAACTCCAACCGTAAATCCATCATTTCTATAATTGGATATTAACTTATCAACAACGCTACTCTTACCAGAACCAGGAGGCCCAGTAATACCTACAATATGGGCCCTTCCAGTAAGGTTATGTATTGGAGGAATAATATAAGCAGAAGAAGAAGGATCATTTTCGATTAAAGTAATTATTTTTCCAAGAGCCCTTCTATCTCCAGAGATCATACGTTTTATCAATTCATCAAAGGAGATCATTTTAGGCACTCTTTATGATTTATTAGTAATTTCTTTAATATAGGACACGATATCTTCAGTACTCGTTCCAGGTCCAAATATTTTCTTGACCCCAATGCCATTAAGATATGGTATATCGTCTTCGGGAATAATGCCACCACCAAAGATAGGGATATCATCTGCACCTTCCCTCTTTAGAATGTCTATTACTTTTTTAAACAGGTGATTATGTGCCCCAGATAGTATACTGAGTCCAATGACATCGACATCCTCTTGTAAGGCTGTTTCCACAATACTTTCAGGAGTTTGTCTGAGTCCGGTGTAAATTACTTCCATTCCTGCATCTCTTAAAGCCCTAGCAACTACCTTTGCCCCTCTATCGTGACCATCGAGGCCAGGTTTAGCTATCAATATCCTTAATCTTTTTTCTGGCAATAAAAGTCCCCCATTTTCATACAAGGATATATTCTTAAAATAGTTTTCGGTTAATACAAACCTATTAAAAATTATGGACTTTAAAGCTGAATTTATAAAAAAGAATAATTAATATATTTAGTCTTCATCGTAGTCTTCTTCAGGAATGAAGAAAGGCTGCTCATCTTCTCTGTCTTCTACTGGAAAATTAATCTGTGGTTCAATCATTTGTGTCCCTCCATAAAAATTAAAATGATTGGCAGCTCTTTTACTCGCCTAGACACTTACTATGGTATTGGATATATAAGACTTATCTCTAATTAATCTAGGGGATAAACCCCAATACTATTTACTTTAAAGGAATTAGTTCTCATTTTTTAATGGTAACAAGATTTAAATATTTCAAAAACAACGAGAGTTCATGAAAACACTTGTTGTGTACTATTCTAGATCTGGCAATACGAAGGTAGTGGCAGAAGAGCTTTCAAAAAAAATAAAGTGCGATATTGAGGAGATTATAGATACCAAAAACAGAAAAGGAATCATAGGATGGCTTAGATCTGGAAGGGATGCACATTCTAAGAAATTAACTACAATTAAAGAAATTAGAAAGGACCCATCTAAATATGATATAGTTGCAATTGGAACCCCAGTATGGGCAGGGCTTATGGCACCTGCAATTAGAACTTACATTTACGAGAATAAAGGGAAATTTAAGAATGTAGTATTCTTTTGTACTTGTGGCAGCTCCCCCGGGGACATAAAAACATTTGGTGAGATGGAAGACTATATAGGGATTACTCCATTGTCAAAATTGTCCTTTACTACTAAAGAACTTAAAACAAACACTGAAGACAAAATAAAAAGTTTTATCAAAGGAATAAAATAATTATTTAATTTTTTAATATTAGGTAATTTATAGTGTGCTCCGATATATCACCAGAATATTCGCCAGTTCTCCTAATACTTTCAACTATGTAGACAACAGGGACAGCTTCAATCCCAAGGTTTAAGGCTTTGTTGTTAATTTTTTCACACTTTTCTATTAGTTTTTCTACTGCATCAATATTTTCATTAGCTTTTTTGATATCTTTTTTGAAGTGGGATTCAAAACTTTTTGAGAAAATCTCTAGGGACAATGTGCTTGCAGATTCTATCTCTTTGAGTATGTCTTGATTTAGTTTATCTATAACTTTTACAACATTTTCACCAAGAATAGCTGCGTGGTCACCAATTCTTTCTAAAATCCTGCTTATTAAAAAGTAGTAGCTTGCGTCTTCTTGGCTTAGACCCATCCTCTTTGAAAGCATTATATCTGTAAGAATTACATTGTATTGGTGTGTTGCAAGCCAGTAAAGCCTATCTACCTCAAAATCTCTAGAAACAACGTTCTCCGCTAATTCTTTGTTGTTTGATTTTAGAGATTTAATTGCATCCTTATGCATGCTTTCAACAAGAGAGTACATCCTTTTGACAGTTTTTTCAAAAGGCATTTCCATCGGGCTTAATAGGTCTTTTATAACGAAAAGATCTGGCTCCTCGTCTACAATTTCAGGCCCAATAGCAATTTGGGTGAACATGCGTATGGCTTCTCTAATCTGAGGCGGCATTATGTCCTTTGATCTAATAGCAATATCAGAATAACCCATAACATAAGCCCCAACAAGTAGTCTGAATAAATAGGTTTTATCAGTATCAGAATCAACAACATATTCCTTTTGTTTTCTTTTTTTCTCTATGACTTTATCTGGGGTTACAAGTAGAGTTCCATCTTTTTGGACAATTAATCCGAGAGAATCGTTCTTCTTTATGTTTAATGATTTGATCCAATCCTTTGGCAATGTAATAACATAAGAAGAGCCACCTGTAATTTGAACCTTTCTTATTTCCATTTAATCGATTTTTTAAATTCTATTGAATATTTAAGCATTTCTGTATATTTTTATACTTCTATATAGATATATTGAGATATCAATTTGATAAGTATTCTTATATACTCTAAGTCGAGAAACATTATAAAAGATCTAAAATTAATTTGTTCGGTGATTAACCATGGGTAGAAAAAGATTAGGGGTGTTTGGATTATTGATGGCCGTTATTGTTTTAGGTATGGTCTTTTCCGGCTGTACTCAAAACACATCAACTCAGTCATCAACTGTAAAACTCAATCAGACAGGATCAAGCACAGTTTTGCCATTAGCGATTGTCTGGGCAGAAGAATTTGAAGGCGCACAGATATCTGTTTCTGGAGGAGGATCAAGTCATGGATTAAATGCTCTTCTTAAAGGAGAGACAGATTTGGGCGATTCAAGCAGAGTAATGAAAGGGTCTGACTATAAGAGCGTGGGTTGTGACGAAAAACTAGTTAACGCAGACGGTACTGCAAAAGCTGCATGTAGCGGCGTTCTTCCAACTCAATGGATAGTGGCATACGACGTATTAGCTGTAGTAGTAAACAACGAAAACACATGGGCAACTGAACTTACATACGATCAGCTCTACAAGATTTTCACAGATGACTCCCCGGCAGTTTATTGGGATGACGTCCTAGGATTAAAGGAGAAAGGGGCCCCACACGAAAAGATATCAATATACGCACCTGATGAAGCCAGCGGAACATACGATTACTTCTTCGAGAGCATAATTAAAGACTGGGGAAAGACAACTCAGGTAGCAAGGACAAGACTTGACGCAGGTGACGGCGTATACAACCCAAGCGCAGATGACAATGTTGTTTTGGACGCTGTAAAATCAAACAAATATGCAATTGGTTACTTTGGATATGCATACATAATGGAAAATCCCGGTCAAGTAAAAGTTTCTAAGATAGCTAAAAAATCAGGAGATACATTCGTAGAAGCATCAATTCAAAATGTTGCAAAATACCCAATGGCAAGACCTTTATTCATATATACAAACGGCGTACCCGACACCTCATCTGACAAGGGAAAAGCTATAAATGCTTACCTAGAATACATACTAAGTGAAGAAGGACAAAAAATTGTTCCACAGGTTGGATATGTGCAAGTGCCCTTAGTTGATCCAACAATAATACCCACACAACTTTCCAAGCTAAAATAAGAGTGTTCCTATATGTTAGGTAAAGTCAATAGAGCACACTTCAATGGGACTAATCCATTTTATAAAAAAGTGGATCTAAAAGAGGCGTTGATAGTAAGACTAATATTTATGGCAGCAAGCCTTGCCATATTAGTTAGTTTTGCCATCTTATACACATTGGTAGATGGCTCTATTGAATTTTTTTTAAGCCCTAAAGTAAGTATTCTACAATTTTTTACTGGTACAAAATGGACACCAAGTGGAACAGATCCAAGTTTTGGCATACTTCCTTTATTATCCGGTACAGTTTTGATTGCGGGAGGATCTATCCTAATTGCGACACCACTTGGAGTAGGTGCAGCAGTCTATCTTACCCAATTTGCAAATAAAAAAATTAGTTCTATAGCCAAACCGATTATTGAACTTTTAGCAGGTATTCCATCTATAGTATATGGGTTCTTTGCCCTTATTACAATAAGTCCAATTTTAAGAGAATATTTTGGTGCCAGTTATTTCAATGCTGCGAGTGCAATTATAGTAATGGTAGTAATGATTCTTCCAATAATTGTAAGCGTTTCAGATGACTCTATGAGAGCAGTTCCTAGAGACCTAAAAGAAGCAAGCCTTGCAGTTGGGGCGACTAAGTGGGAAACAGCAATTAAGGTTGTGATGCCTGCTGCTTCAAGTGGTATAATAGCTTCAGTATTACTCGGATTGGCAAGAGCTTTGGGAGAAACAATGGTAGTAGCTCTTGCCGCTGGAAATGTGGCAAGACTAACCCTAAATCCTTTAAGTCAAGTTCAAACTATGACTGCTTATATAGCCCAAGTAGCAACTGGGGACATACCCCCAGGATTGGCAGTGAGCGCCGCATTTGCAGTAGGGCTTGTTTTATTTGCAATAACATATATAATCAATTTTATCGCAGGACGGGTTGTTTTGAGGATACAAAATGCCGGCAAAACAACTTCAAAAAAAAGTAATAAATTAAAGTTACCTCTAAGCAATCGAAAAACGGTCAATACTATTTCTTCAAAAACTAATATAGAGACTAAAAAAATTGCATCAGAAAATACCTTGTCATTTAGACATAAAATAGGAAAATTAGGAATTGTTGCAGTGGCATCCTGTTTAGTATTTGCAGCAGTTTTCTTAGGATTATTAATTTTTACTGTTCTGGAACAGGGATTGTCTGGGATTAATCTTACCTTCTTGACATCTTATCCAAGTTCAAATCCTGCCATAGCAGGTATCTACCCGGTAATTCTTGGTTCGATTTATCTTGTTGGCCTCGCTATGCTCTTTTCCATACCCTTAAGCGTCGGTGCTGCAGTTTATCTGACTGAATTTGCAAGAGACAATTTCTACACAAATATCCTAAGAAGGCTAATACAAAATCTTGCAGGAGTACCATCAATTGTTTTTGGATTAGTTGGGCTTGCTGTATTTGTTCGTATACTTGGGTTTGGGACCAGTGTTTTGGCAGGTAGTTTAACTCTTTCATTGATGATCATGCCCGTTATTATTGTTACTACCGAAGAAGCACTAAAAGCAATTCCTAAATCTTTTAGAGAGGCAGCTAGAGGGCTCGGCGCAACAAAGTGGCAGACGGTAAGACATCACGTTATACCTTATGCTCTGCCTGGAACACTAACAGGTTCAATACTTGCTCTTTCTAGAGCAATAGGTGAAACAGCGCCTATTTTATTCATAGCATCAGTTTTTTCCAAAGTTGCCCCAAGTAGTATTTTTGATGGATTCTTGGCTTTACCTGTTACCATATTTTTCTGGACAAGACATCCCAAGGTAGCTTTCCAGAACCTTGCAGCTAGTACAATAATTGTTTTATTAATAATTTTATTTGCCATGAACTTATTTGCTATAGTTATACGTCAACGTTCACAGGCAAATAGAGATTGGTGAAAATGATAATAAAATGTTTGGTGATAATGGATGGAATCTAAAGAAAAAATGCACGATGGATCATTGATACTTTCAAATTTGAATGTTTACTATTCCAATAAGCTTGCAGTCAATAAAGTATCTCTTAGCATACCAAAAAATAAAGTCACTGCATTTATTGGTCCTAGTGGGTGCGGTAAAAGTACATTGCTTAGAGCCCTCAATCGTATGAATGAAGAAATTGAGAGCTGCAGAATGGAGGGAGAGATAATCTGGAGAGGAATGAACATACTAGATCCCAAAGTTGATCCTGTAGCATTGAGAAGTAAAATTGGAATGGTTTTCCAAAAACCAAATCCATTTCCACGTTCAATATATGATAACATTGCCTATGGGCCAAGAATCCATGGCATTAAAAATAAGAATGATCTAGATAATATCGTAGAAAAAAGCTTAAAAGATTCCGCATTGTGGGAAGAAGTTTCTGAAAGATTAGGAGAGTCCGCAATGGGCCTTTCCGGCGGGCAACAACAGAGACTTTGTATTGCAAGGGCTCTAGCGGTTCAGCCGGATATAATTTTAATGGATGAGCCTTGTTCTGCTTTAGATCCCATTGCAACAACAAAAATAGAGGACTTAATAGATGAATTGAAAAAAGATTACACCGTTGTCATTGTTACACATAATATGCAACAAGCCGCAAGAATAAGCGATTATACAGGTTTCATGTATTTAGGTGAGCTTATAGAATTTGATGAAACTCAGCAGATATTTGAAAATCCTAAAGAGGAATTAACTGAAAAATATATAATGGGAAGATTTGGATAGGTTGAGAAAAATGAGAGAAAGATTTGTTGAAGAATTAAAACAACTTAAATCTGATGTAGTTGAGATGTCAAATCTCTCCAAAGAAATGTTAAAAGAGTCAATTGATGCTCTTAAAACGTCAGATATCACCATTGCTGAAAAAGTAATAAGTCAAAGGAGAGATATTAGGGAATTTGACTATAAAATTGAAGATGATGCACAAAGATTAATAGTTTTGTATCAACCAGTTGCTAGGGACTTAAGGGCCATAATATCTACCTTAAAAATGAATACATATCTAACAAGAATTGGGATATATTCCAAGGACATCTCAAAGGATATCCGTGAGATAACATTTAATAAAGAGTTTCCTAGGCTAAAAAGTGTTTGTGTGATGGGAGACCTTGTTTTAGAAATGTTAGATGATGTAATCAAAGCATATGAAAATGAAGATTTGACCATCATTGACGATATGTGGAAAAGAGACGATACAGTCGACGATCTTTTTCATACAATACTCCGAGAATGCATATCCTACATGATTGAAAATCCTAAAGGTATAAGCTACTATACACATTATATGTTGATATCGAGATACCTTGAACGATGCGGGGATCACGTTTGCAAAATCTCAGAGAAAATACACTATATGGTCACAGGTGAAAGGATTATAATCAAATAATCAATTAAACGAAAATCTTATAAGCGTCATATTAAAAATTGGACTTATTGGGGTCGTGGGGTAGCTTGGCCTATCCTTCGAGCTTTGGGAGCTTGGGACCTGAGTTCAAATCTCAGCGACCCCACCATTTATTCTTTTGTTTTATTGGCTTAAATCATATTTTTAAGACAAATTTATATATTTTTTAGTTAAGTTTCCACCGAAACTCTTAAATATCAAACATAAGATTAAAAATTTAATTAATAATAAGACATATGTCAATATTTTTATTAAAAAGGTGTTTAAATGTTTGAAAAATTAGTGGACTACGCCAAGATTAATAATCAAATCACACCAGAACTTTATCCAAAATACGACGTCAAAAGAGGGTTAAGGAATGACGATGGGAGTGGGGTCTTAGTTGGACTCACTAAGATATCCGATGTAACAGGATATGAAAAAAAAGATGGGATTTTCACACCACTAGAGGGTAGGCTTGCATACAGGGGGATTAAAATTGAGGATATAGTTGAGGCTATCTCAAAAGAGAATAGGCACGGATTTGAAGAAATTGTTTTCTTGCTTCTTTTTGGTAAACTACCCACCTGGGAAGAACTGGAGTATTTCAATGAGTTAATGGTAAGTAACAGGGATTTAGCAGTTAATTTTACTAATGATGTAATACTTCACTTCCCAAGTAACGATATAATGAACAAACTTGCAAGAAGTGTTCTAGTTCTTTACGCTCTTGATAAAAAAGCAGATGACACAAGTATAGAAAATGTCTTGAGACAGAGTGTTGGATTAATAGCTAAATTTCCATCAATTGTCGCATATGCTTACCAAGCTAGGAAACATTATTTCAAAGGCAAGGACCTAATCTTAAGAAATCAGAATCCAGAGTACTCAGCAGCAGAGAATTTTCTTTACATGCTAAGGGAAGATGGGAATTTTACTAAACTTGAGGCAGATACACTTGACATCCTTTTGATCCTTCATGCTGAACACGGTGGAGGTAATAACTCTTCATTTACCGTGCATGTAGTTACATCTTCTGGAACTGACACCTACTCTGCAATATCTGCGGCAATAGGATCTCTAAAAGGCCCCTTACACGGCGGTGCAAATAAAAGTGTCATGGCAATGATGAAAAACATCAAGGACAATGTTAACGATTGGGAAGATGAAGAGCAAGTAAAGGACTACCTAAAACAAATACTTGAAAGAAAGGCCTTTGATGGAATGGGCGTTATCTATGGGCTCGGCCATGCAATTTACACTAAGTCAGATCCAAGAACAGTTATACTCAAGAAAAAAGCAAGAGAGCTTGCAAAAGATAAAAAGAGGATGGACGAATTCAAACTTTATGAACTTATTGAGCAGGTCGGTCCTGAAGTATTCTATGATGTTAAGAAATCCAACAAAGTGATAACAGCAAATGTAGATTTCTATTCTGGTTTTGTATACAACTGTCTTGACATACCTAAAGAGATGTATACCCCGCTATTTGCAATGGGAAGAATACCTGGATGGTGCGCTCACAGAATTGAGGAACTTATCTCGGGAAAAAAGATAATTAGACCTGCATACGCACATGTTGGTGATTTCATTCCATACACTGAAATAGACAAGAGGATTTAAAATCCTCAAATTTTTATTATTCTAAATGTGAAACCTTACACATTTTATTTCGGTCATTTCTTCAATTGCATATTTTGGGCCTTCTCTCCCATATCCTGAACACTTTACCCCGCCATAGGGCATTAGATCTATCCTAAATGTTGGAACGTCATTTATCATAACCCCGCCAACATCTAAGTTGTCAATAGCATAGTATGCATTCCTAAGATTTTCAGTAAACACGCCCGCCTGTAATCCATAGATTGAATCATTCAATTTACTTACAGCATCTTTGAAATCACTAAATGGCATCAGGGCTAGAGTTGGGCCAAATGTTTCGTCTTTTACTATTTTCATCTCTTCAGTTGCATTTTCAATTACAGTTGGCTTTAATGCGAAACCTTCCCTTTCACCACCACATAGAACCTTGCCGCCTTGAGACTTTGCTTCATCTATCCATGAGAGGACCCTTACTATCTCCTTCTCATCGATCATTGGGCCAATGTCTGTTGACATTTCGATTGGATCGCCAATAACAAGATTATTTGCAGCATTAACAATTTTCTCCCTAAATTCTTCATAGACGCTCTCATGAACGTAAGCTCTTTGGCAGTGAATACATACCTGTCCAGAGTATCCAAATGCGCCAACTCTTACAGCAGACACAGCCTTGTCAATATCAGTTTTCTCATCGATAATTACCCCAGAATTGGAACCCAGTTCCATTGAAAGTTTCTTTAAACCGGCATTAGAAGCAATTTTCTCTCCTACCAATTTACTCCCTGTAAATGATATCTTCCTAATCAATTGATTCTTAACAAGGTATTTCTCGGCATCTTCAGCAGAGCATATGACTATATTTAATGCTTCTTTAGGGAGCCCGGCCTCTAAAAGTATCTCGCCCAAAATTAGGGAAGTCAAAGGAGTTTTTGATGCAGGTTTGTGTATTACACTATTTCCAGCCGCTATTGCAGGGCCTACTTTATGACACACAAGATTCAAAGGAAAGTTAAATGGTGTAATGGACAATATAACTCCAACAGGAACTCTTATGTAAAAACAATACTTGTCAGAGCTTGTTGGCGCAGCATCAAAAGGTATTACTTCCCCCCCAATCCTCTTTGCTTCCTCCGCTGACAATACAATTGTTTCATGGGCCCTTGAAACCTCACCCTTAGCAAAAGAAAGCGGTTTGCCGCTCTCTAATGACATTGTTCTTGCAATCTCATCTTTTCTATTCAACATCAACTCAGCAGCCTTTGACAGTATTTCATACCTTTTATGTCTGCTAAGTCTTCTCATGATTATGCTTCCTCGGACTGCGGAGTCAACAGCCTCTTTTATATCTTCAGATGAAGCCTTAGACACACTATCTATAACTTTTCCATCATAGGGATTTATCACATCTATGTAACTGTTTGTATCAACCCATCTTCCACCAATAAGAATCTTCTTCATAACACTCAATTTAACTATCAACTTTATATTTTAAAAGTTTATGTTGTTTATCAATAATAATCATCAGTGATTTTCATTATATCTAGCCATTGTTAACCGAAAGCTTTATATAGTTGTTATCATAATTTATTACTAGTGATAGTTGCTGGCAACAACTGTCACAAGTCATCAATGAACAAGATTGTCTATTGTCTTGGAAATGCATGCGCTCCATGGCAAGGACAAAGGGTCTTCCAAGTTTTGACGGTGGAAATGCATGCGATTCTGCTCGAAAGACGAAAGAAGTACCCAAAGAATCCCCTCCTCTCTTCCTGAAAATGGCCTAATGGAGGGGATTCCCAACACTTTTAGAATTATATTTTAACTATAATGTTACTTTTTCGTACTCCATTTTTCCTATGCCGATCTTTTCTCCTTCAATTGTTTGAATCTCTGGATTAGGCCTTTCATCAAACATAAAAGTATCCTTTTTGGCATCATCAAGGAAGGCCTTGTCAACAGCAACAATATCTTTTGAGATATATATCCCTGTATTGTCTCTAATTACCTTACCCGGATATGGCATGCAGTCACAATACTCTACGATATTTGCACCCCAGTTGATTGATGCCACATTTTCCTTGCCTAATACTTTGAATAACCCTTCAACTGCTATTGGGAGTACCTGTTCTAGCCTCTCACGCTCTGATAATTTTATTGCACCCCGCGTACAAGCTTCCATGCACGAGGGGCAGTGCATACAATCTTCTTTTTTTTCAAGAGAAAGAACTCTTTTACCATTTTTTATTACAGGTATCTCCCTATCACAAGCTTCTTTACAAGCGTTGCATCCATCACAAAGGGAATCATCATAGCAGAAATTAACAAACTTATGCATAGCAAGTTTTGACTTTTTTGTTACACATCCCATCGCAACATTTTTTATTGACCCCCCAAATGAGGTCAGTGCATGCCCCTTGCAATGACTAAAAACTATCATCTTGTCAACTTCTTTGAAAAGAGTTGGTACGACTACTTCGTTTAAAGGGCTTCTAACTTTGACAGAAAAGCCTTCATTATCCCCTAGGCCATCTGCAACAATGAAAGGCGCCCCAATATTTGCAAGAGAAAAACCGTGATAAAATGCATTCTTTAGCATACCCACAGCAGAAAATCTGTTACCACAATAATAAGTCGTAGTATCTGTAAGAAAAGGTTCACATCCCTTCTCTAGAAGTCCAGAGACTAACTCTTTGATGTAGAGGGGATGCACATGAGCCGGATTTTTATATTCGCCAACGTGTAGTTTAATTGCAACTCTATCTTCTTTAGAGATCTCTTCTAGAATATTGCTTTTCCTAAGAATCCTCCGAAACTTACCAACCATATCGGAGTCTTCTTTCCATGGAACAAAGTAGACATTCGACATATATGTAATTATTGGCTTCTATTTTTATTATTTTCTCCGCTTTTCAACGAAAATTTTATATATTTGTATTCGTTATTTAACTATATGTTTGAAGATGCAAAAGAACAACTTGCTAAGATGATAGCGGGGGAGGTTGTTTTATCAGATGATCCTGGCCAGACATTAAGGAAATGGCGAGAAATTTTTGGCATATCTCAAACTGATTTGGCCCACCATCTTTCTATATCTCCTTCTGTTGTAAGTGATTATGAGGGAGGTAGGAGGAAATCTCCTGGCTCTTCCACAATTAGGAAAGTCGTTGAAAGCTTAATTGATATTGATATAAAAAGAGGCGGAAAGATAATCCATTCCTTTAGCCACAGATTTACTAAGGATGTAATAAGCGACGTTGTTCTGGATCTCAAAGAGTTCCCAGTTCCAATACCGCCAACAAAACTTATTGATGCGGTCGATGGCGAGATACTGGTAAATGAAGAGTACTTAAGTAAGGAAATTCACGGATATACAGTTATTGATAGCATTAAGGCCATTCTTAATTTGAATTCAGAAGAATTTCTAAAGCTTTATGGACTTTCTTCGGAGAGGGCTTTGATATTTACAAAGGTATCAACTGGAAGATCCCCAATGATTGCAATTAAAGTACAGGGCATAATCCCTTCCCTAGTAGTTTTACACGGAGCAAAAAAAATAGATGAAATTGCTGTGCAGTTGGCCGAAATACAGAAAATACCCCTTATCTTATCCCCTATAGAAACTCTTGAGGAGTTACTAGAGGGACTAAGGCTGCTATAATCTAGAGCCTGTATCTGATAATTGCAGCAATACCGCCGAATGCCTTTAATAGCTGGTTACCTTCTTCTGTTTCTGTAGAGATTACTTCTACGTTGGTGCTACCTTCTTGAGCCAGATCTGCCAACTCTTCTAGAAGATCTATTTTTTCTTCAAGGTTTAAACTTAAATTTCCACAATTTTCGCACTGGATGCTAGAAATCTCCTGTTCTAATTTGAATAAATCGTCATCTGTAGTTGTCTTTTCTGTCTGGTTACCACATGATGAGCATTTTATCTTAACCCTGTTTTTATTTAATCCCTCTGATAAAAGCAGTAGTTCTACGGCGCCAGCGTCTAAATATTTCCTGACTTCCTTTTCCCCATAAGCTGCAAGGCTGTCATCTTTTATTAATTCCTTAAGGAATCTTGTTACAATATCTTTCTCCTTTGTGATATCTAGATTTTCTAGGATTTTTGAACCCTTGTCCACAAGTTCGTTCAATCCAAAGAGCTCTGTATAAGCGGTGTCCACAACCCCCAATATTTTCTTCCTAAGTTCGTGGTGTAAGTACTCTCCTTCTTCAAATTCATATTTGGTATAACCCCCTCCACCAATTAGAATGCCTTCTAGATTTACCTGTGCAAGGAAGATTTCATTTGCAGTTTTACCAACTGTATCCTTGAAATCATCAGCAGCAATTTCTCTTAATCGTGCAAACCTGACCGAAGACTGACCTCCAGCCCTGAACTTTCCTGGAACTCTTGATGTCAAATGTTTAAGTAATTCTACCTTCTTACCCCTTAGAAGGCCTATACTGGCTTCCCCTCTCTCAACAATAATTAGGCCAAAGACCCTCTTGTCCTCAATCATTTCAAGAAGTGGGTCAAGAACGAACTGCTGGTCGCACCTGTAAATCCTGACAGATATTGGCTCAGGAGGATTAAGTGTAAAGAGTTCTATCTTTGGATTGCCTTCATCCTCTGAGATGTTGCCTGAAAAGATGATGAGCCCGTTAGGCGGTGTCAATTTATACAACCGCAAATGTTGCATCACCCTTTCTAGTGCAGAGAGAACGTTCTTTCTAGTCCCTTTTGATTTAATGTTTGTCGCGGTCCCCTGCTCATCTTTAATCTGTGCAGCTACCTTTGAAATTTCATATCCTGCCGGTATGTAAACAGAAACAAGTTCCGTATGCCTCCCCCTTATTTTTGACAGGAATTTAAGCTGCTTCTTGAATTCATAGAACTCTTTATTATCCATAATCATCAAAGTATAGAAAATATTTAAAAGCGTTCCTACATCTTGCAATAAAGTGTTCAGATGAGAAAACAAGTGTTCATGGAAATATACAAATCCATAAAAACAAGAGACGATGTCCCTGAGCTATCTAAAAAATATGGGATTGAAGAGGACATTCTACTTTCGATACTGTCCCAAAAGACCGTTAGAAATGTCAAAAAGGACTATTACCCCATAATGAATAGAGTCCAAGAGCTTGTGAGACTATGGGACAAAGGCCTCACTTTTTTTGATATATCCTCTAAACTATCCTTTTCAGCCATATTAATCTCAACTATGATCCTAAAGGAAAAAGGCTACAACAAGAAGGATATCAGAAGTATTCTAATTAACCCTGAATCAATTGAAGATGAAAGAATTAAAAATGAAATCAAAAAGGCAATCGAGGTGGACATAGCATACTCTCCGGAATCTTCTAAGATTCAAAGAGAGAACGGTAAAAATGGGGAAGAGATGCTAAAGGAGTATCTTGATAAAAAAGAGATTCATTTCCTACGAGAAGATGATTTAAGAAAATTAGGTTCAGGCAAGACCCCAGATTTCCTCCTAAAAAAACCAATCAAAATACGGGGCAGAAAAGTATTTTGGTTTGAGAGCAAGGCTAGTTTCTGTGACTACATAGAGTTTAAGCAGGACTATAACAAACAGTTAAAGCATTATATCTCTCTCTTTGGTCCGGGCATTGTTGTATACTGGAAGGGGTACATCGATGATATTATCACAGACAAAAGAGTCTTAGTTGTCGATAAGGATTTCTTTGAAAAAAGATTTACTTCTTTTGAATACTTATAGATGGCTCATACTGGTATCTCATGGATTCATAGCTCATATCTGAAACACTGCCATCGTCTGCAATCTGGTAGAATGAAACTTTTGGGCTCCTTAATCCTGAAATAACTTTCACTTCCTCTATAGCCGTATCAAGATTCCCGACCCTATCTGCAAATTTATAAGAAACCGCCTGTGTACCACTCCAAACATTTCCATCCGCGTATTTTAAGACCTCTTCAGTTGATAAGTTTCTTCCTCTAGAAACAACATAGACAAATTTATCGAAATCTTCATTTATCATATTTCTGATAATCTCTCTATCCTCGTCTGTTAATGGCCTCCATGAAGCGCCAAGGTCTTTGTCTTCTCCAGTTTTTATTACCTCTACTTTTATACCAAACATTTTGAAGTATTCAGTTAGGTCCTCATGGACGTATATTACGCCGATGCTGCCCAAGGTAGCGTCAGGTTTTACCACTATTCTGTCGCACCCAACAGCTAAATAGTACCCTCCTGAAGCAGCGACTCCACCAACATATGCAACTACAGGTTTTCTTATATTTAACCTATAAATTTCTTCATAGATCTCTGTTACTGGTGATACTCCACCTCCATAGCTATCAATCCACAGAACAATTCCTCCGACATCTCCGTCCTCAGAAAGCTTTCGTAATTCTGCAGTTATTGGCAAGACATCTTCTTGGTCAATTATACCAAAAATCCTGACGACAGCGATGTTACCACTGATAGGGATGTTTTCAGCCTTTATCTTATCAAGCTCTTCCCTTAACATTTGGATTTCTGCATTCTCTAGTTTTTCTTGGGATTCGTAAGCCGAGAGTTTCGATTTTAGTATGTCTACCTCATCGCTACTTGTAACTCCACTCTTTTCAGTAGTAATCCCCATATCGTCTAGGTCAAAACTACAACCGATTGATGAAGTAATAAGAACAAAAATAGCAAATATTAAAAATAAAAATTTTTTATTAGATTTCATTTTAGATTTTCACCTTAAAATGTATCACTCTTTCTTCTTCTTTGAGCTCTTTTTCTTTGCCTTTGGTTTGGTCTTTGTCTCTTTTTTAGTATCAAGCTCTTTTTGGACATCTTCAACTGTGGATGCTAGACCTTTCAGTTCGCCGTCCATCTCTTCTTTAACTTCCTTAGTCTTCTTTGTAATCTTTTCCTTCTTCTTTTCCCTGTCTTCTTTGGAGTAGAATTTTGTCATGAATATGTAAGCTGCTGCAAATACTAATATGAGAAGGCTTCCAAGTATGAAGAGTCTGTATTCTTCAAAAAATCCAGTTTCCTGGCCTTTATCAATGACCACAGCTGTTACTGTAAAGTATAGAGTTTCCCCCGCTAGAGGGTGATTGAAATCAATAACGAAACTATCTGCTGTCACTTCAACTACTTGACCTATATCGTTTTGGAATATTACGCTGTCGCCCAATTTTGGGTCTACCCTTATTACATACTTGTCCCCAGATTCAACAATATTTGCAACGCCAAATATTGTGTCTATCTGTTTCTGTGGCATAGCCTCTACCTTCATTGTTTCATCTGTAACTTCAAGTACAGACAAATTTCCAATTTCTGTGGGTATGGTATCCCCAATCTCAGGGTCGTACCTTAAGACTATTGTAGAAGGTTTAATCTCTGTCACAGTGATTGTGGTAACTTCATTAGTTATTTTTTTACCAACTTCAGGTTTATGTTCTATAATAACATCAGTTGAAGTAACTTGAACTACCTGTCCGGGCCAGTCAGTTAATTCAACAACCATTCCAACTGTTGGCTGTTGCCCGTACCTATTGACAAATGAGCTTATAGTTGCCTGGAAAGTCCTTTCAATTTCTTCAAACCTTGATATTTCCTGTATTTTTGGCACTTCTTCTAAAATTTTATTCTGAATAAATTTTAAGCTTGGATCTTCTGGGCCATAGGCCTGTTCAGGAGGTATACTAATCATCTTTGTTTCCCCCTCCTTCATACCTATTAACCCATTTTCAAATCCAGGGATAGTTGATCCTTCCCCTATTTTCACTGTTAGGGGCTCATAGATCCTATCTTGATTGTAAATTCCGGCATTTTGTGCTTCTTGAAGGATAGAGGTATCATAAACAGTTCCATCTTGGAGCTTTAAAATATAATCAACCTTTACCGTATCTCCTACCTCGGCCGTTTTTTGAACTGCGCAGCCTGAAGAAAGGAGTAGCATTGCCGCTAAAATAACCATAAAAATGTACTTTTTCATTAATACACCTATACCAACGCCAATACAATTATTTATAAGTCTTTCTTAGATAAATTTTTCGGGTGTATTGATGTTATATGATGTGAAAGACCTCTCTCTTTCAGAGAAAGGCAAGCTTAGGATCGAGTGGGCACAGAGGGAAATGCCTGTGTTAGGATTAATTAAAGACGAGTTTAAGAGAAATAATACACTTAAAGGTTATAAAATTGGATGCTGTCTTCACGTTACAACTGAAACTGCCAATTTAATGATTACTTTAAAGGAAGGGGGGGGTGAAGTATTCTTATGTGCTTCAAATCCCTTGAGTACCCAAGATGATGTTGCCGCATCACTTGTTAAGGATTATGGGATATCTGTTTTTGCAATTAGAGGAGAAGACAGGGATACCTATTATGACCATCTAAATAAGGTATTGGACGCTAGGCCTAATATCACAATGGACGATGGTGGGGACCTAGTATCTACAATAATGAAGGAAAGAAGCGATGTTCTTCCCGGAATAATCGGCGGTACAGAGGAAACTACAACTGGAGTTGTTAGATTCAAGAGTATGGAAAAAGAGGGTGTACTGAAATACCCCATAATAGCAGTTAACGATGCCATGACAAAACATTTCTTTGACAATAGGTATGGAACTGGTCAGAGCACCCTTGATGGGATCATCAGGGCGACAAACGTCTTGCTTTCTGGAAAGAACTTTGTCGTTTCAGGTTATGGATGGTGCGGCAAAGGGGTAGCCATGAGGGCAAAGGGAATGGGCTCAAAGGTCATTGTAACAGAAACTGACGCGATTAGGGCCATAGAAGCAACTATGGACGGATTTAATGTCATGAAGATGGAAGAGGCATCAAAGATTGGAGACATTTTTGTAACGGTAACTGGGAATCTCCATGTTCTTAGAGAAGAGCATTTCAAGAACATGAAAAATGGGGCGATCGTTGCAAATTCTGGCCACTTCAACGTGGAGATCGACATTAACTCTTTAGAAGAATTATCTTCATCAAAAAGAGCTGTAAGGGATTCAGTTGAGGAGTATAATCTAAAAGATGGAAAGAAAATATACCTCCTAGGCGAAGGCCGTCTGATAAATCTCGCGGCCGCTGAAGGGCATCCTGCTTCAGTTATGGACATGAGCTTTGCAAACCAGGCACTATCCGCAGAATACCTTTCTAAAGAGGGGAAAAAGCTTGAGAACAAAGTTTATTCTGTGCCTTTGGATATCGATAGAAGAATAGCCAGTTTAAAACTAAAATCAATGGGGATTTCAATCGACTCTTTGACAAAGGAGCAGGAAGAGTACCTATGCTCTTGGAAGTTAGGAACTTAAACAATATATTAGTTATCTGTTTGGGGTAATTATAAATACCCTTAATTATTCTTTTTATTAGAGGGATTAAATTGTTATTAAAGGTCAAAACTCTTGATATTGAAGCGACAGACTACCCGCTTGTCCTGATGCACAAGGACGATGCAAAGTTTATTGGAGTGAGAAGGCTTGGCAGAGTAAATGTTAAAGTTGGGGAAAAAGAGTTTGTTGCTGTAGTTGATCTAACAGAGAAGTTCGTTAAAAAAGGCGAAGTTGGACTTTACGAATATCTGTGTAGTAAATTAAACATGGCGTGTAGCCTTGATGCAGAGGTAACTATTGCTCCACCTCCAGATTCTGTTCACTTTATAAAAAAGAAACTGGATGGGAACACCCTATCTAAAGATGAGATATACGATATAATACAAGACACAGTTGAGAACAGATTGAGCGATGTCGAGCTTTCTGCTTTTGTATCTGCAATATACACAAGAGGACTTTCCAGTGAAGAGGTAATCAATCTAATTAATAGTATGGTCAACACAGGCCAGACACTTAATATTTCAAGAAAGCCTATCTATGACAAGCACTGCATAGGTGGTGTCCCTGGAAATAGAACAACTATGGTAATAGTCCCTATCCTAGGTGCTGCAGGATTGACCATACCCAAAACATCATCTAGGGCAATTTCAAGTGCCGCTGGAACTACAGACACGATGGAGCTATTATGCAATGTAAGCTTTCACAAGGATGAAATTGAAAAAATAGTCAATAAGATTGGATGCTGCATAGTATGGGGCGGCGGTGTCGATTTGGCAATAGCCGATGACAAATTGATAAAAATTAGAAATCCTCTTGGATTAGACCCACAGTCACTTCTACTTGCCAGCATACTTGCAAAGAAAAAAGCTTCCGGTTCAGAGAAGGTAGTCATAGATATCCCTGTAGGCAAAAACGCCAAGGTTAAAGACCCTAACGTTGCAAAGAAACTTGCAAGAGATTTCATCACACTTGGCGAGAGGCTTGATATGGAAGTAAAATGCATGATAACTTACGGTGGAAAACCTATAGGGAGAGGAATAGGGCCAGCGCTTGAGGCAATTGATGTCTTGAATGTATTGGGGGGCAAAGGGCCTCAAGATCTAAGGGACAAGTCATGTGAGATAGCTGGGCTTCTTTTCGAGATGGGAGGCAAAGCACAGCGTGGCAGAGGAAGAGAGATTGCAGAGCAGATGATTGACAGCGGTAAGGCTTTGTCTAAGTTTAGGGAGATTATTTCCGAGCAGGGAGGAAACCCCAAGATTACACCTGAAGAAATACCTGTTGGAGCTTACAAGCACACTGTTAAATCTGAGTTTGAAGGAAGAATAGACTTCATGGACACAAGAATGATAAATATGATAGCTAGGGCATGCGGTGCGCCGGATGACAAAGGAGCAGGGCTCCTCTTCCACGTTGAGAAGGGGGAAAAGGTGACAAAGGGCCAGGATTTGTTCACCCTTTATGCAGACAAAGAAAAGAAGATAGACAACGGGCTTCAAGTCCTAGACGGAACCCCAATCGGTGTTGAAAAGGTGATATTTGACATCGTAGAGGGCGAGCTTTCTCTATAATCTATTTTTTATAAATTATTTTTAGCCATTTTTTCTTTTGTGTAGGGTATCCTCTTTATATTCCCACAGTTCAAACAGGTAAAGGTAACTTTTCCTTTTCCTATTCTAACTCTAACTGTTTTATCTGGAATAAAAAGAGTGTAACATTTCTTACAGAATCTTCTCTTGTAGATGGACTTGATTCTAATCTTATGGCGCCTTGAGATTGCCATGGCGGTCTTTATAGAGTTTCTTGATAGGATTTCATCATCTTTGTGTAACTCTGAGAAATTTAGGAGTTCTCTTATCCTATCGGATGCAACCTTCTTTCTTACAGCTTTTTTTTCTTTCCATCCCATTAATCTTAATTTTGTTATCCAGTTAATAAATTCTTAGGTAAAAAATTATAAAATCTCTCGAATTATTAAGATTCGGCCAAATTTAGAAAATAAAAAGCTTTATAAATCCTTCTTTGTCTTAAAGCACGTTCTGCCAACTAAATTGTTTCGTGATATTATGGTAAAAGTAGATGAAGTAATGGTTAAAGATGTAATCTCAGTCACCATACCAGCAACAGTAAACGAGGCCCTTGAAAAGATGCAAAAATACAAGAAGCCAGATTTACCAGTAATAAACAAGGAAAAAGAGCTTGTTGGTATCATTTCATTAGAAGACATCATTAAAAATCCCGGTGAAGATCAAATTGCCTTGGTAATGGGTAGAAAGTTTAAATCTGTTAAAGAAGGGGACACAATTAAAAAAGTTGCTAAAATTCTTATTGATAATGGCCTAACAAGGGTCCCGGTCATCTCTGACGGAAAGCTCATGGGTGTCGTTGCTGTTAGGGACATAGTGATGAACGGTATATCAAAACTCGATTTAACTGAGCCATGTCATACTTATATGAAGGAAGAAGTCCCCTGCATCTGGCAGGATACGCCTTTAAGTTCAGCGCTCATGATAATGGTTTACAGCAAATCAAACTTCTTCATGGTACTAGGAAACGATGGTGGGATAGTTGGGATTGTCGATACCCAAGATATAATGTCCTCTGGGGAGTTCTTAGATGAGCTTAAGAAAACTGAGCTAAATATTTCTGGAGAGGGCGATGATTGGGCATGGGAGCCTAAAACTGCACTTCACATAGTCTCAAAGAAGCTCACACTACCTACAAAGCCTGTAAAAGATGTGATGTCAACGGAGCTTGTAACAGTCTCAAGAAAGACTCCAGTTTCTAGGTGTGCAAAAGAGATGAAGAAGAATAACATAGAGCAGATACCAGTCATCAACGCCGAAGGGGGACTAATAGGGATAGTTAGAGATGTTGACATAATAAAGTCTCTTTTATGAGTTGATACTGTTGTTTGACTCCCTAAAAAGTAAATTTTCTGGCCTTGTCGATGGCGTTAGTTCTAAGAAGATAACTGAAAAAGACTTAAATAAGATCTTGGAAGATTTTGAGCTTTCCCTCCTTGAAAGCGATGTATCGATGAGGGTTTCTGAGAAGATTGTAAACGAATTAAAGAAAAAACTTTCTGGCGAAAAAATCGGGCTTACCTCAAAGAAGAAAGATTTTGTAAGGGCGGCTGTAGAAGAGACTTTGACCGAGATACTTGAATTCAAAAAATATGACATCTTCAAGGAGATACAAAAAAAGAAAAAGGCCGGCGAAATCTTTTCTATCGCTTTTGTTGGATTTAATGGCACCGGAAAGACGACAACTATCGCTAAATTTGGAAAATTATTGCAGGATAAAGGATACAAGGTTGTTATTGCTGCTTCTGATACATTCAGAGCTGGCTCAATTGAGCAGCTTTCTTTGCATGCTGAGAATGTTGGGATAAAGGTCATAAAGCATAGCTATGGGGCAGACCCTGCGGCCGTTGCGTTTGATGCGATAAACCATGCAAAGGCCAGAGGGATAGATGTCGTTCTTATAGACACCGCAGGCCGATCAGAGATGAACAGAAACTTGATGGATGAAATGAAGAAGTTAGTTAGGGTGGCAAACCCAGACTTTAAGATATTTGTTGGGGATTCCCTCGCAGGAAATGCTGTGGCAGAGCAGGCGGCAAAGTTTTCTGAAATCGGGCTCGATGGCTCGATATTAACTAAGGTTGATGCCGACGCCAGAGGCGGAGCTGCTCTTTCGATAAGTTACATCACAGAAAAACCGATACTTTTTATTGGGACAGGCCAGGGTTATGACGACCTAGAGCCTTTTGATCCAAAATGGCTCGTTGAAAGGATACTCCCATAACATTTATAAACATCCCAACTTTAGGTTCTCTGATGGCCGGGGTGGGGTAGCATGGTTATCCTATGGGACTGTGGATCCCATGACTCGGGTTCAAATCTCGGCCCCGGCCCCTACTTTTAATATTTTTAATTTAGAGTCTTATGCAAGATTTTGGATTTAAATTTAGGGAAAACGCCTTAGTCTATTTAGGCGAAACACTTATATTCCCAAAAATCAGTTTTATTACAATTATTAAGAGTGATAACTATGAAAAAATATCTAAAATCATTATTAATTATTTTTGTCTTGGCATTTGCCACTGTTTCAGCAGTTATGGGGACAAGGGTCTTGAGCGAACAGAGGATAACAGATTCGGATTATTCGATTGTAAATCCGGCAATATACGGTGACATAGTCGTCTGGCAAGAAGAGTCTGACGCCAACAAATGGAACATCAGAGGCTACAATATAAGGACTGGAGTTTATTACGATATAGCTACAGAAACATTTAAAGAAGAGGAACCATCCATATACGGCGACATAGTAGTCTGGCGACAAGATCCTGATGACAAGCAGGAATGGAACGTCAGAGGCAAGAACCTAAGGACAGGAGCTTATTTTGATATACCTTTTGATATACCTTCAGGTGATCCTCCAGTTAGACGATACTGGCCGGCAATATACGGTGACATAGTCGTCTGGCAAGAAGATCCAGATGGCGGGGGAGACTGGAATATTAGAGGCTACAATATAAGGACTGGAGTTTATTACGATATAGCTACAGATCCATTTAATCAAGAGCGTCCAAAAATATACGGTGACATAGTCGTCTGGCAGGAATGGCCTGATGACGATCAGAAATGGGACATCAGAGGCTACAATATAAGGACTGGAGTCTATTACGATATAGCTACAGGCCAATTTAAAGAAGAGGAACCAGCCATATACGGTGACATAGTCGTCTGGCGACAAGATCCTAATGACGTCGAGGAATGGAACGTCAGAGGCAAGAACCTAAGGACTGGAGTTTATTTTGATATACCCCCGGATGATTCAGTTATACGATACAAGCCAGCAATATACGGTGACATAGTCGTCTGGCAAGAAGATCCTGTTGGCGAGGATAAATGGAACATCAGAGGCTACAATATAAGGGCTGGAGAATTTTTCGATATATCTACATACCCATTTAAACAAGAGGATCCAAAGATATATTGCAATCGGGTAGTTTGGCGTGACGAAAGAAACGGCAACTGGGACATCTACCTTGCAAACCTTGATGTCGTTTGTGAAACAGCAAAGAAGTCACTCCCAATGAATTGGATCATGAAGAAATTCGGTCTTGGCAACAAAGAATAAATTTATTTTTTTCTTTTCTTATTAATGATTAATTTTATATGCTACTTTGACTCTAGATAGATATAACCTTCAAAAGTTGAAACTAATGAGCGGATCCTCAAAAATTAGCATTGGAACTAGGCTTACAATGAACGCAATGCATAACCTCTCTAAGTTCTACTCCAAGACTAAATCCCGTAAACTAAGAGTTGCCACACATTACGCCATACTAGGGATATTCTTTATTTCCATCCTTTGGAAGCATAAACCCACAAGTATCTTGAAAAAATCTTCTGAACTTAAATTCTTAGTATCTGAGGTATTAAGCTGGGTGCACAAATAACTTCTCTGGCAAAAATCAAGCTATTTTTCTTACAAAGAAACCTCTTTTAAATAAATTTTATCCGAAAAATATTTAAATTTATAATTAATAATTAATACAAAAGGATTTTAGTGGTAAAATGGCTACAGAACCCCCGATTAAGTTGGATGATCTGGATAAAGATATTTTGACTGAGCTTCAAAACGATGCGACAGTCTCCTATAAAGACCTGTCAAAGAAGATAGGTGCGGCAGAGTCCACAGTTTATGATAGAACGAGAAGATTAAGGCAGGTAGGCATCATCAAAGGCATAGTCCCTTTGCTAGACGCAAAAAAATGCGGCAAACTCACAACAGCCTGGATAAGAATCTCAATTGAAAGCATTAAGGACATTGGGAGGATTTCAAAGGAGCTATCAATGATAGATGAGCTGCTTGAAGTCCACGAAATATCTGGGGAGTGGGACATCCTTGTGAAGACCAAAGTTACAGACAACGAGGAGCTTAGAAACCTAGAGGTAGAAAAAATTGGCCCGATAAAAGGGATAAAAGGCCTCTATTCTTTGATTGCTGTAAGGACGGAAAAAGAGGATATAAGACTAAAACTTGAGTCCCTTGAAGAGCAGATGGCAAAAAATTCCATTCACTAAGATTTAACTGGATTTTAATATAAAAATAAAGTAGATTAATCTACTTTGTTAAAGGCCTTTTTCAATGCCCCGCAAACTGGGCATTTCTCAGGGGCTGCGTCAGCAACTGTGTAACCGCAGACACTGCAGATATAGTAGTCTTTTTCTGGAAAGTTATCCATATTGTCAAGGGCTTTTTTGTATAGCCCGGCGTGAATCTTTTCCACTTCATTTGCAAAAACAAATGATCTCTCGGCAGCCTTTTCCCCTTCTGCTTTTGCCTCATCTATCATCTTGGGGTACATGCTTACAAACTCATGCGTCTCACCCGAGATTGCTTCCTTTAGATTTTCCTCTGTCGTATTAATGCCGTCTAAGGCTTTAAGGTGAGCATGTGCGTGGACAGTTTCAGCTGCAGCAGCAGCCTTAAACAGTTTCGCAACTCCGGGGTAACCCTCTTGCTCTGCTTTCATTGCAAATGCAAGATACTTCCTGTTTGCCTGTGACTCACCAGAAAAGGCTTCCATCAAATTTTTCTTAGTTTTTTCTTTCATATCCTCACCATTATATTATATAATCATAACCCTAACTCTTTATGCTTATTAGCTATCTCATCTGCCAACGTTTCTAAAGCTTTGAAATCTGAATCTTTTGGGTATCCTTTGATATAGACAGGTTCGATTAGCTCTACCTTGATGTTTGATATCAATCCCTTTAAAGTTTCAACAGCGTTCCCGCCCCATCCAAAGGATCCGATTATAGAAACAAATTTTGTTTTTGGTCTTACCGCATTCACAAGGTATGTCGCATAGTATGCAAGCGGATGTGGTCCAACAAGCATTGTTGAAGCGCCAATGACAATAGTTGCAGCATCAACTAAAGACATCAAAAGCTCTCCTGCATCAGCTATCTCAAGATTGAATAGTTTTACTTCAATTCCCCTCTTTACCAAAGCATCTGATAGGTGGTCGACCATCGCCTTTGTGCTCCCATGCATCGAAACGTAGGGTATAATAACTTGATTTTTGACCAAATCGCCTGTCCAATCCTTGTACGCATCAATAATAAACGAAGGTTTATCATATAGCGGGCCGTGGCTTGGGGCAATTATCTCGATATCCAACTTTTCTATCCTTTCAAGATGCTTTTTTGCCATTGTCCTGAAAGGCATCATTATCTCTGCGTAGTACCTTTTTGCCGAAAGGTAAATCTCATTCTCATCAGTAACAAATAGCTCACTTGTTGAAAAGTGGGATCCCAAAAAGTCACATGAAAAAAGAACCTTGTCCTCTTTTAAGTATGTGAGCATCGTGTCAGGCCAGTGCACCCAAGGTGCAATCAAGAACTGGGCGGTCTTATCGCCAAGAGAGATTTCTTCGTTGTCATTTACAACGATGAATCTTTCTTCAGGGATTGGTAGAAAAGACTCGAGCAAATCCTTGCACTTGGCATTTGTAACGATTTTTGCTTCTGGATACCTTTCTAAAATCTTTGGCAGGGATCCAGAGTGGTCCTGCTCCGCATGGTTTGATACAATATAGTCTATCCTTTTTATTCCGGCCATATCTAAAGCATTCAGCAGATTCTCTTCTTTTCCAAAGTCTGAAGTGTCAATTAGCATCGTCTTTTCACTACCTTTTATCAGGTATGAGTTGTAGGTAGTGCCATGTGGTGTTGGGATTAGTGAATCAAAGAGCCTTCTATCCCAATCAATAAATCCGGTCCAGTATATCCCGTCTTTAATAACTCTTGGGCTCATTTAATCAATCCTGCTTTTCGAACTGGCTCTTACTTGCGCCACACACTGGGCATGTCCAATCGTCTGGAAGTTTTTCAAAAGGTGTGCCTGGAGGTATATCCCCATCAGGGTCTCCTTCCGCAGGGTTGTAGATGTATCCACAAACTGAGCAAACATATTTGTACATTTTTCTTCCTCCTTTATTTTTTTAAAGTAAATATTATCATCAAGGGCCAGCATGCATCATGGGCCAGAAATCATCATAATCTTCAAACTTTAGCGAGTTCTCTTTTTCAATCTCCAAAAGCCTGTAGTGCCCCATCTCCATATCTGCTATGTATCTTAGCATATTGAAGATGTCCTTCTCATCCTTGAACCTATCTAATACTTTTAGATAAAAGTCGTGAGCTGCAATCTCTGCATCCATGGCCTGGCCCAAAACTTCACTAATCTCGATATTCTCATCCCCTATCCTTATTTCTGGAAGCGGCACAGGTGTTTTGTCTGGGAGTTTGATAGCTTTGTTCGGATATTTATTATGATATACCGTTTCAAAAAATGTTCTGTGCTTATCCTCTTCCCTTGCCAAAAAATCCATCTTGTCCTTTAATACGGCGTTTTTTACAGAATCCTTTATTTTAAGGTAGGCCGCCCTGCTATCAATCTCACTTTTAAGAGAGGTGACGAGGAGATCTTCTGTTGAATATATATTGAGATTATCTAGGCTAGACATTTTATCATTTCAAGTAATTGAATTAACTACGACTTTTTCTTTATTAATAATTAGTTCTATAAAAGTCTTTTGCGAATTTATAATAGATAAAATTTGATTTGCTTGTATTAAAAAAAGTGAAATATTTTTAATAAATTAAATAAATTAGAGAATTACTTCTTTGCTACCTTTTCTTCCTTCAAGACCTTCTTTGCAATTACAAAGACCACAATCGCCAATATGACAAAGTTGATAATCTGTGCTAAGAAAGAGCCCGCTTTAATTGCGATTGGGCCAATGTTGATAACGGCCGTCTGCCAATCCCCACCAGGTATGAAGGGTGAGACGATGGGCATAACAATATCGTCTACAAAAGATTTAACAAGCGTTGTAGAGGCTGTCGCCATAATAAATGCTACAGCAAGCCCTATAACTTTGTACTCTTTTAAAAAATCCATAAATTCCTGTACAAATCCCATATAATCACCAGCCCATTGATTACATATCAATATAAATAAATTACGGACGTTGCTAAATTTTTTCATATATACAATATATTTAAATTTATAATATTATTTTCATATAATATATCAATAGATAATATTTAATTTATAAAAATTAAAATTAATAATCATTGTAAGTCAAAAATCGAAACTTATTTAAAGGCTCCCTAAATTTTTTTATTATTGAATACTAATAATATTTTGATTTTTTGGCGATAAAATGTTGGATGTAAAAATTAGCAATTTATATATGATATTTGGTAAAAACCCAGAGAAAGCTTTTCCGTTGATTGAGAAGGGTTTAACTAGAAACCAAATAAAAGAGAAAACAGGGCAAGTTGTTGCCTTAAGAGATATAAATCTTGAAATCAATAAAGGAGAAATATTTGTCATAATGGGCCTTTCAGGGAGTGGCAAATCAACACTTATAAGATGTATTAATCGTTTGATACTCCCTACAAAGGGTGAAGTACTAATTGGAAACGAAAAAATAAACATTCTAAATCTTAATCAAAATGAATTGATTGAATTGAGGCGAAAGAAATTTGGAATGGTTTTTCAGAGATTTGGCCTCCTACCACACAGATCTATTCTCGATAATGTTGTTTTGGGCCTTGAAATCCAAGGAGTTCCTAAAGAGAATATGGAGAATACCGGTAAGAAAATATTAAAAACAGTAGGGCTTGCAGGTTGGGAAAATAGCATGCCCGATGAACTTAGTGGGGGAATGAAGCAGCGAGTTGGGCTTGCTAGAGCCTTAGCTATTGACCCGGATATTCTTCTAATGGATGAACCTTTTAGCGCATTAGATCCTTTGATAAGAGATAATATGCAAGAGGAATTATTAAGAATTCAAAGAAAGATGAAAAAAACTATAATCTTTATAACTCACGATCTAAACGAAGCAGTAAAACTGGGCAACAGAGTTGCAATTTTAAACGAAGAAGGGGTCCTTGTCCAGATTGATACAGTTGAGAATATTCTAGTTAATCCTGCAACAGAGTTTGTTAAAACATTTGTGCAAAATGTTGATAGACATCATGTAATAAAAGTTGATTATATAACAAAACAAAATAGGGTGGTACTTACCCCGGATATTAAGGCAGTAGACGCAATAAATAAATTAAAAAAGAATAGGGTAACTTACTCTTTCGTTGTAGACGAAGCCCAAAAACTTTTGGGGATTATTTTTTTATCCGAACTAGAGGCGGAAAAGTCTGGAAAAAATGTAAGAGTTGAAAAATTCATCAAAAAATGTAATTCTGTAGAAAGTGTTGTCACTCTTGCACAAGCTTTGCCCTTGTTAATTACCTCTAAAACGACCATACCTGTTGTTGACGAAGAAGGGGTTCTTTTGGGGCATGCAAATGAGAAGGCTGCAATAGATATTCTAAGGGGTGATTCACATAATTGAGATTCCACAAATACCAATAGGGGAGCCAATAGTTAGTATTATTAACTTCTTGAGAGAAAATTTCTCAATTATTTTCGAGATAATAAGGTCAATAATATCCGCAGTTGTTGAGTTCTTTTATTCAGCCCTCGTCTTTATACCGCCAATAGTGCTAATTGCAATATTTGCGCTAATATCCTGGAAAACGGCAAAGATCAAAGTGGCAATATTTGCCTTTATTAGTTTGGTCCTGATTATTAGCATGGATTTATGGAACGCCACACTAGAAACACTGTCTTTAGTTTTGGTGGCTACAATTATTGCACTTTTTATCGGGGTGCCCTTAGGAATATTGAAAGCGAGATCAAAAACTTTTGCTACAATAATAGAACCAATACTTGATTTGATGCAAACACTTCCATCCTTATCATACCTCATACCGGCAGTACTATTTTTTAGAATAGGCGTCGTTCCAGGGGTTATTGCCACAGTCATATTTTCAATGCCACCGGCTATAAGATTAACAAGTTTAGGTCTTGAGCATGTTTCTAAGGAAATGATTGAAGTTGGAAAAGCATTTGGGGCGACATCTCGCCAACTACTTCTTAAAATAGAGGTTCCTCTTGCACTGCCTTCCATTATGATGGGGATAAATCAGACTATAATGTTAGCCTTTTCTATGGTTGTAATAGCAGGATTTATTGGAGCAGGAGGGCTCGGAGAAGTCATTATATCGGGACTACAACGGTACAATTTGGTAGATTCCATAGAAGCGGGACTGTCTATTGTGTTTTTGGCAATTATACTAGATAGGATAACAAAACAACTTGGAAAAATCTACGATACAAAGAAAAACTAATTTTTTATTCATTTTTCTCAAATGAATTTAATATTCTTCTAACTTGCCATAAAGAATATGTAATGTTATATTTTTCTTGAATCAATTTTTGGACATCTCTAGCCTTGTTTAATCCTAGGTCCCTTATTATCCCCCTTAACTCGTCCTTATCAGATTTACTAATTTTAGGATGTCGACCCCCTCTGAAATTAGGTATCAACTGCTCCTGCCCGCTTTCATTCCACTTTTTAAGCCAATGATAACCAGTATTCTTGGTAATTCCGATAAGTTCTGAGGCATCTTCTACTCCCATGCCCTTGTATAAAAATCTAATAAAATACAACCTCTGTAAGAGTCTTACTTGCCCTTCTAACTTGTGAATTGTATAGTTTAATTCTGTGATAGGCACATTTTTCTTAACACTATATGTAATTTTTCTAGACATTACTATTAATATTTTAAATTAAGTTAAAAAAGTTTTGCTCTTATAATAATCCATTAACCTTTTATATGGTTAAAATTTTTTTATTATTAATCGCTAAATTTGGAGGTGAAATTAGTGATAAATTCTAAAAAAAATCTAATTTGTATAGGCACAATAATTTTAGTATCTTTAGTTGTGCTAAATACAGGCTGTACCGGGCAAGTTGAAGAAACAAAGACAGACAAAGGAACAATAAGTTTTGGACTTCCGCCTTGGCCTGGAGTAACTGTAAAAACAGAAGTTGCCAAGGTAATACTAGAAGATATGGGTTACAAAGTTGAGACAAATCAACTAGATGCAGGAATAGTCTATGCTGAAATGGCAGAAGGCAATATCGATGCTTTATTGGCTGGATGGCTACCTGCAACTCATCAAGAATACTGGAATATTCATCAAAATAATCTTGAATTGGTTAATATAAATGTTCCTGGAACTTGGCTGGGGCTTGCCGTCCCAACATATGTATACGATAGCGGTGTGACATCCATAACAGACTTGATTGGAAAAGAAACAGAGTTTAAAGGAAGAATAGTTGGAATCGAACCAGGCGCAGGAATAATGATCAATACAGGCAAAGCAATAGATGCTTATGGCCTAAATGGATACACACTTAAAGCAAGTAGCACTCCAGCAATGATTGCCGAAGTAGATGCAGCGACATTAAATGACGAATGGATAGTATTTACAATATGGGAACCACATTCTGCGTTTGCAAGATTTGACATACAAAAGCTCGATGATCCACAAAAGGTATATGGTGACGGAGATGTCGTATATACCATTGTTAGAAAGGGATTCAAAGATGACTTTCCAGAAGCTTATGCATTCTTTGAGAAGTTTCAGGTAACAGAAGACACACAGAGCGAATGGATACTCGAATACAGTGACAAAGGCAGAGATCCAGCAGAAATAGCCAGAGAGTGGGTAGACAACAACAGAGACTTAGTTGAACAATGGATTTAATAAATCCATATTTTTTTATTTTTATCCTCTATGAGCTTTAGATATCCTTGATTATCTCGTAAATCTCGTGGGCCACAAATGTTTTTTCTCTTTGCAGGCGCTTTGTTTCTTTTAAGATTTCATATTTAGCTAATTTTTCCATATACTTCTTCGCCGTTGGATATGTAACACCTGTGATCAGTTGGGCCTTCTTGACCGTAATAAACGGATTTGAAAACAAGTAATCGATTATGTTTAGAATGTCACTAGACTGCGCTTCGCTCTGGACCCTCTTTCTGTAAGCTTCCCTTAGCTCCAAAAGTTTATGCGCCCTTAACAATGCGTCCTCGGATTGGACTTCAATAGCTTTCAAGAAAAACTTAATCCAGCTCTCAAATTTACCTGTTTGGCCGGTCCTCAAAAAGAGTTCATTGTATTCCATTCTGTGCTTTTCAAAAAACTCACTGATGTACAAAAGGGGTTTTATTATCTTCTTTTTCTTGCATAGGTAGACCGTTATCAGGCTTCTCCCTATCCTGCCATTACCGTCACAGAAGGGATGGACGGTTTCAAACTGGTAATGCATCAATGCGCACCTGACAAGAACCGGAACATTATGCTCTGTGTTAAGATAATCGATTAGATCTTCCATTAATTTAGGGACAGCTTCTGGATTTGGAGGGACAAAAATGGCGTCTGAAACCTTGGAAAATTCAGACCCAATCCAGTTCTGGACTTCCCTAAATTCTCCAGGCGCCTTTTCATTTCCCCTAACATCTTCCATTAAAACCTTATGCATGCCCTTTATCAGATCCAGATTGATGGGGGAATTTTCGATTTTAGTTAGGGCATAATTAACAGTGTTTATGTAATTTATGACCTCTTGTGCATCTTTTGTTTTCTCTTCCTTCTCTTTTGCTTCAGACAGCAACACTTCTTGCAGGGAGATCCTTGTCCCCTCTATCCTGGTGCTCATTATAGCCTCTTTTCTTAGATAAGGCACAATAAGGAGATTGGGGCTTGGAAGGGTAAGGCCTACTCCGGATAGTTTACCAAGTTTCTCTTCCGCCTTTGACAAAACGAGCACGAGATCATCATCAAATTCTATCTTTGGGGGAAGTGGATTGGGTATGAAAACGTTGTACTGCTCCCCACTTAGTCCATCCACTTGCACTACCTTGCCAACCTTGACGTCGTTTGTGAAACAAAGAAATCGCTCCCAATGGACTGGATCATGAAGAAGTTCGGGCTCGGAAACAAAGACAAAGAATAAATTTATTTTTTTCTTTTCTTATTGATTTTTCTAGGCGTTCTAGCTTACCTATGCATCAATTTTATATATCCTTTATTATTAATTAGATTATATGAAACTAACAGTAGTTTTGGAGCTCCAAGAGGAGGGAGGTTTCACTGTTTATGTTCCTTCACTCCCGGGATGCATCTCCCAAGGGGAAACTAAAGCTGAAGCCTTGGATAATATAAGAGAAGCTATAGAGCTTTACCTAGAGCCAGACATAAATGAGCTTATGGAGTATCCCGGAGAAAGGCTCGAAGTGGCCATATGAGCTCTGCTGTTCTTTCTGGCTTGGACGTAATTAAAATTTTGAAGAGAGCAGGATTTATTGTGGTAAGGCAAAAAGGCTCACATGTCCGACTTGAAAAAGTAGGTGAAAATGGACTTATCAAGATTACAGTGCCACTACACGAAGAACTGAAGAAAGGTACATTAATGAGAATAATAAAAGATTCTGGGCTAACACAGGAAGAATTTGAATATTATAGGTAGCTTTTTTTATATCAAACATTTTAATTATTTGAATATCTCTTTAGTTTCCTTGTACCACAGCACTATATCCAAATGATCCATCGGGATCCCAATCTCACTTGAGAAATCTCTCAAAATACCCTCAAGCTCTAAATATTTTTTCGGTGGCATAGAATCAGGTATCTTTTCAATTACGCCTATTAATTTCATGTTCTTTAAGATGTGCCTGTCAAGGATTGCTAAGTCTCTGCCCTTCCCAACGTTTCGTAAGAAATGGCTCGCCTCCTTGTGTCCCATACCCTTCACATTTTCTACAAGCCACTCCCGGATTTCAAAAGGTGTATTCCTATTTTCAATTAATTTCTTTACAGAAATCTTTCCATCTACTTTGAATAGTTCTCGGACTTCAACGATATACTTCGATTTCTTATACTTAAATCGGACGCCGTAAAGGCAATCTAGGACTTCTTCTTCGCTTCCATTAATTAAGACATTATTTTCTTTGAGTGTGCATATAGAATCCCAGCACATCTTAGCTTTGGATTGCGGGGTCAAAAGGCAAAACGCGAGCTCTGAAAAAAGGTTTTCCTCACTCTCATTTTCCCAAATTTGGACAAACTCATCTAGACGCTCTTCTACGCCGTCTTTAATAGATGAATAGATATCTATAATCTCTCGTATCGCTTCTTTATTATAAGAGTTTGAATTTTCCATACATTCACATTAAAAAAGATGGTGGGCCCACTGAGATTCGAACTCAGGACCTCCACCGTGTCGAGGTGACGTCATGACCAACTAGACCATGGGCCCTTAAATCAAAACTAGACTCTCTATATAAAAGATTTTCTATGTTTGTTTAGCAGAGAGTTGGAATATACTTTATAAATAAATTAAGGTTTTATTGGTGTAGTATTAAAGGTGATTAAAATAAAGTTTGGCGGAAACCCTTTGGACCTTTTAATAGACGGGATACCAGAGGGGGTCATAACGCAGTTTTATGGAGAGCATGCAACAGGCAAGACTACGATATGCCTGATGTGTTGCAAGTACTCCCTCTTGCGAGACAAAAAATCAGTCTTCATTGACACAGAAGGCGGATTTTCTCCAAAGAGGCTATCTCTTATGGGTGTAAAAAACCTAGAGGAAATAATAGTTTTCCAGCCAAGGGACTATGCCACCCAACAGCAATCTGTTGCAAAGCTTGAGAAGATAATGAGCACAAGGATCGGTTTTGTTTGTGTTGACTCTTTAGTATCACTGTACCGGCTAGAAGGATACGATCACAAGAAGAGGACGGAGCTAGCAAGGCAGCTTGGTAACGATCTATTGATTCTATCCCGGATTGCTAGAGATTTTAACATACCCTTAGTGATCACAAACCAGGTCTACGACGATGTTTCTGGCAGCAAAGAGAAGGTCCCCATCGGCGGGGAGGTCCTAAAATACTGGTCCAAACTGATCGTTAAGCTTGAAAAGGAAGAGCAGAATAACAACAAGAGGAAAGCAACGCTACTGAGGCACCCCTATAAAAAAGAGGGGGAATCAGTCTATTACGATATAGGAGATCCCGGCATCATCGACGCTTCTTTCTGACCTTTTCCACCCGCTCCTTTACCTCAAACGTCTTGAAAGGAACGTCCTTTAGCGCTTTTCCAACGACAGATTTTGCTATGTTTTCTGCGTGCTTTATGTTTTCAGCGTTAAATATGTCCAGTGTAAGGTAGATCCCCACAAGGGAAACATCGCCTACAAAAAATGAGCTTTCAAAGTAGTCACCACATTTTGGGCACTGCGACATGCCAATCTCGACCTTTACATAATCAAGCTTAGCGGCTTTTAGCTTTTTATTAACATTTGACATCGCAACCTTTATCGCATCTTCGCCTGTCTTTATATCCCTCACAATAATTGGAACTTCTAACGTAACTTTGTAATCCAACTAATCACCTCTCCTCCTCAAAAGCAAAGTACTCAGTTGTTGAAACCTTGAATACCCCAAGCCTGGCCCCCGCATCAAGGTAGCCATGCAGGTAGTTTAGGCAAGCAAACGCCGTGACATAATCCCCTTTTTCTTTGAAATACTTTGCATCTGCATAATACCTTTTTGCCATATCAAGGTAGTCGTTTGCGACCTTTTCCATGTGGGAGCCTTTAGGCGGATTTATCTTTAGATCATCAAAGGCTTTTCCTGCTATCTCAAAATATTTTGTAAGCTTCTCATCACTTATCTCTCTCAAAAGAATCTCTCTCCAAATCTCAACTGTTTTGTCTTTTCTCGCAATTCTTTTTCTGTGCTTTGATACGAAAAGTGGCGAAACGCTTTATATCTATTGCGGGTTAGATTCGAGGCTGATTTTTATTTTTGAAGTCGTTTGACGATAGAGACTGCGACAACCGCAAACCATTTAAACTTAAAATTATTATTAACAATATTGATAACCAATAGTAGTGGAGGTAGATTATTATCAAAAATAAAATAATCTCAATAATGGTAATGTTAGTATTAATTTCAACTGTATTTTCTAGTTTTGCTTTTGCGGCCCCAGATACCACTATTTCAGCATCAATATCCGCTACTCCTTCAACAGTTGATATTGGGGATTCTATAACTGTGACAATGAGAGTCACTAACACAGGAGCTAACGCAGCGATTAGTGTCCAACCCTCGATAAGTGTATCAAGTGGAGACACTGGATCCGCTACTCCTCCTGGGGGTCCGCCTGTTGGCACCCAGGACATACCAGTAGGCCAGTACAGGGACTTTACATGGATATATACGGCAGGGTCAGTAGGCACAGTCTATTTTACTGGAAGTGCTACCGAATCTACTGGACCCCCCGGGGATAGGGCGTCATGCGTAGCAACTTCTTCAAGTACAGTAACAATCCAAGCTGGAACACCAGGAGCAGATTGCACCCATAGCTTTTCAGTTAATTGTGACAGTTATGAGAACATCGATTTTGATTTAATCTCATGTATATCGGCTAATAATAATCATTATCAGAGCCATACAAATCCATCTCATGGCAGCGTATCTGTAATTAGCAATAGAATGATTAGGTACACCCCTGTTTCAGGTTACAGTGGACCTGATAGTTTTACATTTACTGCAGGAGGAAAGACAGTACAAGTTAATGTAACAGTTACTTGTAATTCTCCGCCAATACCAGATTGTACTTATTATGTAGATTATAATTGCGCTACTGGGGATATTATAGTAGGTAGCACCACATATGATTATATCAATGTCAATGAAGCAGCCAGAACTTGTTATCCCACAGCTAACTATAAGGGGAGCATGTTTCTTGTTAACCCAAACCCCGGAACAGCAGTTTTTGCAGGTCAAGGAAACCAGATTGACTATTCTATTCTAGACTGTAGTGGATACTGTGGGCAAACAGATACGCTGACATTTCTTGCAGACAAAGTTGGGGCCGGAGGGGATATACCAGACCCCATTACTATCAAAGTAGTGATAGGAATAATCTGTTCAAATGACAACGGTGAGCAACCAATTGCAAATGCCGACTCAGCAGAAGTCTGCAAAGAAGCATGTGTTACAATAGACGTCCTTAGTAATGATATTAACAAGGGCGCATCACCACAGATCAATTTTATTGGAACTCCAACAGGAGGCACAGCAGAATTATCTAACGGCAAGATCAAATACTGTGCACCCAAAACAACAGGAACATACTTCTTTGACTATACATTTACAGATGGAGAGGTAACATCAAACACAGCAACAGTAACTGTGATCGTTAATGATTGCATTACTGAAGAGGAAAAGAAGCTCCTCCCGCCTTCAATACTTTACCCAGGCATAGACATTGTACAACTAACAGTACCATCATCTGGAACAGATGTTATTTTTGGTGGGAAAGTAGTTTCTCCTCTAGAAATTGTACCGGGGACACAGAGCCTTATCGTCCAAGTAAAAAACAAAGGTTTCCTAACTCAGATAGATGCAGGCGTTAGATTAGAGGGATTGCCACAAGGAGTAACATTTGCAATAGAACCACTAACTCAGAAGATCAAGGGACATAATACTGGGACATACACTCTAACCTTAACAGTTCCGTCAACAACTCCTTCTGGAACATACCCGATAAAAGCAGTTTCATATTCGAGAAGGGGAATCACAGACAGGGTAGAGTTTAATCTAATAGTGGATTAATCCTTTTTCTTTTATTTAGAATTTTTTTCTTAATTTAATAAACATTATTTCCAAATTGGAATATTTACAACCTATTCTAAATCTATCGCGTAAATATTTGGAATAACCGCAAATTATTTATATATGTACATCTATCAAGTATGCTATATTGCATCCGAACTAACTAGAAATGGAGGAATTATGAAAAAAGGAGTAATTTCCATATTAATAACATTAGTTTTAATCTCAGCTACTATTTCTAACTTTGCAGTCGTGATAGGGGGTAAGCCCACATGCCCACCATGCACATTCCCAATTGTTTTTGATGGATTCATCACCGCCAATTTAAACACACCTATCCTAATTAACATTAATGCAGATTTGATAAATAGATTTGATGATTATAACATTACTGATTGTCTTGGAAGTTCAAATTATGAGATAGATGACCCCAATATATCAACTGGGGCACCATTTGGATGTGGTTTGATAACATGTAATAGCCTTGCTGGTACTGTGCACCGTTTTAACAATCAAGCTATCCAGTATACTGCCACAGATCCAAGCTATTGTGGCCTTAAGGATTCTTTTACCTTTACTGCGCATAAGCTTGGGGAGGGGGGATGTGGCCCAGAAAATATTACCATACAAGTCAACATAAATATTAACTGCCCCAGTAATCCAGTTGCAAATCCAGACTCATTTTCTGTATGCAGTAACTCTTGCATTAATCTGTATGTCCTTGCTAATGATTCGAACTACGGCACTTCACCAGTAATAACAGTAGTCGACCCAGCTACTGGCGGCGCAGCCACACCTTCTGGTGACAAGATTTACTACTGCGCCCCAGAAACACCAGGAACATATGACTTCAACTACACGGTCAGAAATGGGGCAAATACATCCAACAAAGCAAAGGTAACAGTAACGGTAAACGATTGTAGCTCGGGTACACCGCCAGTTGCAAACGATGACTCATTTTCTGTATGCAGTAACTCTTGCTCCAATCTGTATGTCCTTGGTAACGATTCAAACTATGGGCCATCACCCGTAATAACAGTAGTCGACCCAGCTACTGATGGCACAGCCACACCGGCTGGTGACAAAGTTTACTACTGTGCACCCGGCAAACCTGGAAATTATGAATTCAGCTACACAGTGAGAAACGGCGATTATTCATCCAACATAGCAAAGGTGACTGTTACAGTAAGCGATTGTTCCTCTCCGCCTGATGAGCCAAAAGAGAAGGTTATCGCGATACTGTTATACCCATTATTGGATTTAGAGCAATTGGTAATCTTAAGAGGGCCAATAGCAATAGGCGGCAATATAATCTCGTTAGGTGATTCAGGAATCGAAGCAGAGCCTGATGGAAATATTGTTTCACTTATTGACAGGGGAACTAACGTAGTACTTGATGGTAAAGTAATTGCACCACTAGAAATTTCACCAGGAACCCAAAGCTTAATTGCCCAAGTAGAAAACAGAGGATTTGTAACACAAACAGGCGTTGGTGTAAGATTTGAAGGCTTGCCGGAGGGAGTTTCCTATAAGGTAGATCCAGCTTCTCAGATAATAAAGGCGCACAATTTAGGGACATATACTTTAACTTTAACTGTGTCACCAAACGTACCCCAAGGAAACTATCAAATAAAAGCAGTTGTATACAATAGAAAAGGAAAGACCGATATAGTTGAGTTGGAACTAGTTGTGGATTAAAAATTTAATTTATTTTTTTATTACTATTTTATAATAACAACTTTTAAATAGAAATTGGTAACTAAAAATTACTAGTCAATTCTATAACCTTGTGAGTTTATGTCTACCGAGATTAAGTCAGATAAGGGCAATGATACCTACAATAAATCCCCGTTTAACGGTATAGGTAAGAGTTATAGATCAAAGATCGACTCGGTAAAAGAATACGAGATAATCGAAGAAAATGAAGACATAAAAGATGATTTTTTCTACGGCATGCCTTTCGGCCTAAATTACATAGAGTACCAGAATGCACAGAAGCTAAAAACTAAACTGATAGAAAAATATCAAGGCATTGATATTTCAGAAGCAATTTGTGGTGCTGAAACGAATACAGGATTTGGAAGTGTATTCACAGTAAATCAGGAGATAAAATCAGAACTAAAAAAATTCTCAAGGGAAAAGGCAAAAGAAAAAATTTTATCAGAAACTAGATTAATTTATGGGATTGGGGATACGAAAAAAAAGTATCTTAGAAAGAGGGGCTATAAAACAATAGAAGATCTAGTTTATCACCCTAATTTTTCAAGCGAGGCAAAACAGTGTGTAGATTTGATTGAATCAATGAATACTAAAAATATAATGGATAAGATATCCCACTGGCTATCAAAATCTGATGAGCTTGCATATTGCTGCTCTGGATTTCACGAGAAAGAAGATTTCGTTTTCTTTGATATTGAAACATTGGGATTATTTAATAGGCCTATAATCCTTATTGGCGTAGCAAAGTTTGACGGGGGAAAACTTTCAATAAATCAGTATTTTTTGAGAGATTTAAATCAAGAACCCGCGGCTTTGAATGAATTCCTTTCTCACATTGGTCCAAACACAGTCTTGGTGTCCTATAACGGCAAATCCTTTGATGTCCCTTACATCAGAGAAAGGCTCTCTTATTACGGGATGCCACACCTGTTAGATAGGCCGCACTTTGACATGTTGCACTTTTCAAGAAAGGCCTGGAGAAATAAATATCCTAACTGCAGGCTTGTAACATTAGAGAAGTGCCTCTTTGGGGTAGAGAGAAATGATGACGTCCCAAGCGCACTTGTCCCAGAGTTTTATGAGGCATATCTTAGGACCGGTAACATCGGCCCAGTTATCCCTATAATAGAGCACAACAGGCAAGACCTCATCACACTTACAAACATCTTTTCAAAGCTTTACGAGGAATGGAGCCAGTGATTGAGAATATACTTCTAAAGCTAAGGAAAGAGCCTTATTTTAACAGGAACATCACCCATGTCGAGCTTCTCAAGGAGAGAGGCGCCATATATGGTGAAATAAAGGGCGAGTTGCCAGATAAGATTACAGATTACCTAGAAATAAACAACATCATGCTGTACAAGCACCAGTGCGAGAGCTTAGAGGAAATAAGAAATGGGAATAATATAATAATAACAACACCAACTGCTTCAGGAAAAACGCTTGCGTTTAACATCCCAATATTCGAATCGCTGGCAAATGACCCTAAAGCAACAGCCCTCTACCTTTATCCAACAAAGGCTCTCTCAAACGACCAGCTCAAAGTCTTGAAGCACCTTGAGCTTGAGACTGAGATAAGGGTAAATCCAAACGTCTATGATGGGGACACACCCTCTGCCGTGCGTCCAAGGATAAGAAATGAATCTAGGATTATTGTTTCAAATCCATATGAGATCCACCACATCCTTTCTTGGCATTACAAGTGGCAGCACTTCTTTTCAAACCTAAAGTTCATTGTGCTTGATGAGGCACACATGTACAGGGGTGTTTTTGGCTCAAACGTTTCGCTTTTGATTAGAAGGCTTGAGAGGATATGCGAGTACTACGGATCAAAGCCGCAATTTATTATTTCAACTGCTACCCTTGCAAACCCTGTAGAGTTTGCCGAGAAACTCACTGGATTAGGGTTCAAGCTTATTTCAGAGGACGGCTCGCCTAAGGGTAAGAAGTACTTTATTTTTTACAATCCAAATTCAAATGGCGATGGAGTTTCATCCCACCAGGAGACAAAAAAACTGTTTCTTTTCTTTGTAAGGGAAGGGCTGCAGACGCTGTGCTTTACTGTATCACGCAAGATGTCTGAGCTTGTTGCACGATGGTCAAGAGATTCACTTGACCCATCGGAGGAGGGGCTTAAAGAGAAAATAATGGCCTACCGTGCAGGTTACCTTCCAGAGGAGCGGAGAAGGATTGAGAACGGCCTAAAAAACGGGAGCATTAGGGGCGTCACCTCAACAAATGCGCTAGAGCTTGGGATCGATATAGGTGGCCTTGACAGCGTTATTATATCGGGATATCCAGGGACTGTAATATCAACGTGGCAGCAAGCCGGTAGAGCAGGTAGGGGTACAAACGATTCAGTTGCGACGCTTGTCGCATTCCACAATCAGCTGGACCAGTACTTCATGAGGCACCCTGATGTGTTTTTTGGGAAGTCCCACGAGCATGCGATAGTTGATCTGAATAACCCATACATCCTCTTTGGGCATACGATGTGTGCGGCAGCTGAGCTACCTATAGTTTTAGACAGGGATAGGAAACACCTTGGAGAATCGCTACCCGAAATACTAGAAGAGCTAAAGAGTGAATCTCTAGTTAAGGAAACGCCAAACGGTTGGATTTACTCCGGCACAAAGAGCGCTTCGATGGTCGTATCACTTGACAGCATATCTAGCGATATATTCAAGGTGATGCACCAAAACAAGACGCTTGAAACTATGGACAGGGGGCAAGCCTATAGGGAAGCACATGAAGGGGCGGTATTGCTCCACCAGGGGGAGACATACATCGTTGATTCAATGGATCTAAAGAATGGCATAATCAGGGTCAATAAGACTGACGTTGATTTCTACACACAGGTAGTAAAGGAAACTTTTGTCAAAATTGTAGATGTAATTGATAAGAAAGCTATTGGTGATTTGGAGATATTCTTGGGTCATCTTAAGGTAACGGAAAACTATAACGCGTATAAGATAATGAAAGGGGACAGTGCGATTGGCTATAAGAACCTTTATCTTCTGCCTTTAGAATTTAATACGGTAGGATTTTTCTTTACATTCCCACATTCAATTGAGGATGAGCTTTGGAGCAAGAGATCTAGAGATAAGGACATTTTGGAGATGCTAATCAAAAGAAAGAATGTCGATATCAGAAAGGAGGTCTTTGGCGGGGCTTTACACGGGATTGAGCATGCGATGATCGGCATTATGCCGTTTCACGTGATGTGTGACCGCTGGGACATCGGAGGGCTATCTACCAACTTTCATCCGGCAACAGGAAAAGCCACAGTATTCATTTATGATGGATTTGATGGCGGCATAGGATTATCAGAGAAGGCGTATGAATTGTTTGGAGAGATTATAAAGACTACCTTAGAGTTAGTAAAGGAGTGCAGCTGTGATGAAGGGTGCCCAGCGTGCATATATTCGCCAAAGTGTGGCAATGACAATAAGCCGATGGATAAGAAAGCGAGTATTTTTCTTTTAGATAAGATTAAAAATAGTTATATTTGTTAAAAATAATTTAACAATTTTGCGTATATTTTTATCTAATTTAGAAATCTAGTTTCCAATAATAGTTATTTTTACATTAAATTTAATTATATTAAAAAATGATTGTTAAAAATGTTTTTTTCTCAATTTTTTTTAGGATTAATTTAATTTTTTTTAAGATAACCGTAAACTATTTAAATATTCTTTTTCATAGGCTATAATATACAAATAATCATGTAATTGTCGACAAAAATATTAACTGTGAGGAGATAAAAAATGAATTATAATAAATTAGTTTCTATAATAATTGTATTAGTATTAATTTCAACGGCTTTTTCAAGTTTTGTTTTGGCGGCCCCAAGTCTCATATCATCTATATCTGCAACACCTACAAATGTTAACACAGGGGATGTGATAACTGTTGTAATGACAGTTACCAATGACGGAACCGTAAATATGAATAATGTTACTCCATCAGCTCTAACTTTAGGTGGCACAGGCTCTGCGACATATTTGTCAGGACCATCACCAACATCTGCAAACATACCTTCTACAAATCCAGATACCTCTGTTGGATTTACGTGGACATACACTGCCGGATCACCGGGCACAGTGAACTTTACTGGAAATGCAACTTCAACAAGTGCAGGCGGAACTTCATCAACAGCAACAACATCAAATAATGTTACAATAATTGGAACTCCAGCTGGTGACCTAACATCATCAATATCTGCGACCCCAATAATTGTTCAACCAGGCGAAACAATAACTGTGGATATGAACGTTACCAATAATTCTACAGTAGATTTAAATGTCACTCCATCGGCTCTAACTCAAGGTGGCACAGGCTCTGCGACATATTTGTCAGGACCATCACCAACGCCCCCTGTAGAACTAGCCCCAGGTGAAAGTCAAACATTCACATGGACATACACCGCTGATTCAATAGGTACGGACCTATTTAGAACAGTAAACTTCACAGGTAATGCATCTGGAACTGACGATAGTTCAAGTTACACAGTCGAGTCAACATCAACGACTTCAAATGATGTAATTATAGGTTATTGTGATTATACCGAGTGTTTTACTGTTCCTTTTGGCGCGGAACGAAACCTTAATCTAAATAAAGCTTTCCAACATTGTTTTCCTAGTGCAGATTCTGGCGGGCTTAACATTCTACTCGGGCCCTTTTATGGAACGGCATTTTTAAAGACTGGAGATCAGCAGATTCGATATACAGCCGATAATTCAGTTGGATGCACTGAAGGACCAGATTGGATTATTTTTGAAGCCTTGGACGTTCATGGAGGCCCTATAGGGTATTTTAAAATTTGTATAAATATCGATTGCGGTGGAACTACTTTCCCAACAGCAGATGACGACTCGGAGTCTGTATGCAGCAACGCTTGTGTGAACGTCTCGGTCCTTGACGGGGACACATACACACCACCCCTAACTTCAATAGACATTGTTAACGCACCACTAAGCGGGACAGCGGAACGCTCAGGCGATAAGATTTACTACTGCGCACAAGGCGTAGACCCTGGAGAATATAACTTCAACTATTCTATTACAGATTCAATTGGTGTTTCTAATACCGCCAAAGTCACAATCACAGTCGAAGATTGCACACCTGTAGCAAGACCAGACTCTGCTACTGTATGTGACAACGCCTGCGTCAAC
>CAZCMP010000004.1:0-93421 GCA_964500005.1 uncultured Thermococci archaeon | reverse complement strand
ACGACTACGGCACATCCAACAAGGCAAAGGTCACAATCACAGTAAATGATTGCACTCCCACACCTGTAGCAAGACCAGACTCTGCTACTGTATGTGACAACGCCTGCGTCAACGTCTCAGTCCTTGACAACGACGATAATTCGTCACCTGCCACAATAACAATAGTTGACCCGCCAACAAGCCCAGCCTCATTAAGAATAACATCAAACAATGATATAGAGTACTGCGCTAATCTCATAGCGCCGGGAACATACAACTTCAACTACTCCATCACAGACGACTACGGCACATCCAACAAGGCAAAGGTCACAATCACAGTAAATGATTGCACAATACGAAACCGCCCGCCAACAGCTCGCGATGACTATAACTCTACCACAGGAACTACATGTGTGATTATGAGCGTACTTACAAATGACTCCGATCCAGACCAAGACATACTTAACATAACTAGCGTCTCTGATGCTGCCCATGGAACTGTAGTGGTCCTTGATTTTGAAAATGGAATTATACAGTACTGCCCAGAAGAAGGGTTCTGTGGAACAGACTCCTTCACTTACTATGCAATTGAAGCAGATACTGAGGAACACTACTCAGATATCGCAACTGTTTACATAGACGTAATATGCGAAGCACCGAAAGAGAAAGTCCCAGCAATTCTACTCTTTCCGCTTGTAGACATAGAGCGACTGACACTGTCTGCAACAGGAATCGATATAATCGTTGATGGAAAAGTTGTAGCAAATTTTGGAATTGTACCCGGAACACAAAGCCTAACTGCGCAAGTTGAAAACAGAGGATTTGTAACACAGAATGATGTCATGGTAAGATTCGAAGGGCTTCCAAAAGGCGTAACATACACCCTAACTCCACCATCTCAGAAAATAAAAGCACACAACATAGGCACATACGGCGTAACAATGACAGTTTCTCCCGACACACCTCAAGGAACTTATCTAATAAAGGCAGTTGCATACACCAGAAGAGGAACCTTAGATCAAGTAGAGTTTAATCTAATAGTCGATTAAACATTTATTTTTTATTTCTCTTTCTTTTAATTAATTATTACAATTCTTCTATTTTTTTTTATATTGGGATATCCTTAATTTTCTTTAAGCAAATCTTAATACTATTTGGGAAAACCACAAACTATTTATATTTTGAAAGCATGCAATATACGTTACACAATAGTAACCCTAAAGATAATTATCAATTCCCCGTGATAGGATGTTACAACTAAAAATTAAGCTGATTTCAATAATACTGATATTTGCACTATTTGTAAATGTTTCTCCATTTTTGGCAAGCGATTTGGGCAATGGCTCAAAGATTGACATTATCCTTGATGAGCGATTTATTGAAGAACTTGAGATCGTACCTGGGACACAGGTTCTAATAGTCAAGGTAGAAAACAAAGGGCATGTAGCACTGACCGATGTTTTGTTAAAATTTGAAGGGTTACCAAAAGGTGTTACGTATAAAATTGAGCCAGCTTCGCAAATCATCAATAAGGACACCAATGGAAGTTATGAAGTGATTATTACAGCATCCCCAGTTGTGGACGAAGGTGAATACAACGTGAGTGCAATAGCATACACTGTTAGTGAAATTTTAGCAGAGGAAGGATTAAGGGTCGTAATAAATTAATTTATTTTTTCTTTTATTCTTTCTTTTAGGCAACTCTTAAATATAGCCATAGAATATATTCTCTTAATGGATAGGACATCTTATTTTAAGACTATAGCATCAGTAGTAATAATCATATTAGGATTATACCTAGTCTATCCAGTAATACCAGGATTAGTCGGAGGATTTGTCTTATCATATACCTTCTTTCCCTTCTATATCAGAATATTTAATAAAACAAAAAGAAAAACAATATCTGCCGGGATTACAACTCTTTTTATCTCTGCCCCGGTCATAGCCGCACTGGTCTATATATTCTATAAGGCTCTATCGGAGCTTGATCTAGTGATTGATATATTGAAAACGCACTCGTTTATGTCTTTTCTATCTCTTTTTGGAATCGATATAACAGGATCCCCATTGTATGAATTTATTCTGCAAACATTTCCGCAGATAGTAAACCTAACGGTGATATTCTCAGGCATAATGGGTCAAATGCCAATAACATTCCTAAACATGGCAATCCTCTTCTTGTCCCTTTTCTACTTCCTAAGTGAGAGGGAGACGATTCAAGAGTTTATTCGAAAGATAATCCCAACTTCCTACCAAAGCGACTTAATTGAAATACTTAAACCAACAAAAGATGTAATCGACGGGCTAATCTATGGAAATGTCGTGAATGCGATGGCGACCGGATTTTTTGCTATTATTGGATTTACCGTTCTCGGCGTTCCGTATTCCTTCCTACTGGGTCTTATAGTGGCACTTGCATCCCTACTTCCGGTCGTAGGGCCTTGGACTGTTTTTATCCCATTGGGGGCATACTACATAGCCTTAGGAAATTATTTTAGGGGGATTGCACTGTTAGTTTATGGAATCTTGGTATTGGAGATTCTGTACAACCGTTACATCCAGTGTAAGATCTATGAAAAACAGCCGCAGCTTCACCCTTTTATTTTGCTAATAGGACTACTTGGGGGGTTGTACATGCTTGGACCAATCGGGCTTATCTATGGGCCCATTATAATAGGCCTTTTGAAGGGTGTTGGCGAAGGCGTAATAAAGGAAGCTACACAGAAGAAACGATTTTTCAGGCGCTAACAACTCATCTTCTAAATATATACCTTGAAGGGCTTCTACCAATGCCAATTTCAAATTTGCATCCTTTACAAACTTTACCTACTGTAGTTGACCTGCCAAAAAGATCCTTTGATAGAATGTCTTGAAGCTCTTTACCGCAGAAAGGGCAGGTCTTTATCTCTCGACCCTTTCTTGAATGCACTTGGACCTTAACGCCATATTTCTTGGCGACCTTCCTTATCCTTTCTGGCGACACTTGGACTTCTTCTTTTCCAGAAAGCTTTTGTTTTACCTTGTCAAAGAGCTCTTTCTGTGAGTGGATTGTATTTTCCTCTCTTAGAACTTTCTTAATAGCATCAAGAATTTCTGGGTCTTTAGCCCGCATACTGTATATTAAAATTTAAAATATAAATGATTATCCCTAAAAATCATTTACTTTTCATGAAATCTTCAAGCCTAGAAAAAGCCTCTTCCATCATTTCAACTGGGGGGAGAAAAACAGATCTGAAGTGATTCTTTCCATAAATTGGGCAGAACCCGCTACCGTGCACCAAAAGAACTTTCTTCATTTTCAGAAACTCATATACAAAATCTTTGTCGTCTTTCCACTTGTTTTCCAGTTCAATTTTTGGAAAGATGTAAAGCCCGCCCATAGGTTTTGTTGTGCTTATCCCGGGTATTTCGTTTAGTCTCTTGTATGCAAATTCGCTTCTCTCCTTTAGCTTTGAAACCATATCGACTACGTACTTCTCGCTACTTTTATAGGCCTCAATTGCACCGACCTGGCATATTGAATTTGCAGTTATCCTTGCCCTAAGCTCCTTCATTATCCCTTCTTTTATGTCGGATAATGTATCCCAGTTGTAGAATGCGATATACCCGACTCTCCAACCAGGGGCAAGATAAATCTTTGAAATGCCGTTGAACGACATGATTGGTACCTCATCTGTCATTGACGCGGGGCTTACAAAAGAGCCGTCGAACGTAATCCTATCATAAATCTCGTCAGAAATGATAAAGATGTCATGCTCTATGGCAATATCAAGTATCTCCTTTAAGTTCTTTTTAGAATATGTTGCACCTGTGGGATTGTTAGGATTTATCAAGATTATGCATTTCGTTCTCTCAGTAATCTTTGATTTTAAGTCTTCAACGTCTATGTTCCAGTTCTCCTCTTCTACAGTCCTATAAGGGACGGGCGTTGCACCAAAAAAATTTGCATAGGCGGTGTATGTTGGATATCCTGGGCCGGGGATTAATACTTCATCGCCAGGCTCAAGCGTTGCACCAAAGACCAACTGAACGCCCTCTGTAACGCCTGATGTCACAACAACATCTTCAAGGTATATCTTTCCATTGTTCTTTGATTCCCTCTCGGCGATGACCCTTCTAAGCTCGGTGTTACCAAGAGAATCCTCATAACCGTTGAAATTATTTCTAGCCGCGTTGGCGATGGCATCAATCATAGGCTCTGGAGTTCTAAAGTCAAACTTCAGAGGATCCCCTATATTTAATTTTAGGATATTGTCTCCTTTTGTTTCAAGCTTTCTTGCATATTCAACTACGTCTCTAATTGCATAACTAATCGTTGACGATCTTTCTGAAACGTTCAATACCATCACCTTCTATCGGCTATTGAAGTTTAATGTATCCCTATTTAAGTTTATCTATCATATTAGGACATAATACTAAAAATCAAAACAAATTATAAAAATTGTTCTATAATATTAGTAATATTAAACTAATGTATATTCATTTGAAATATTGCATTTAGCTATATAAGAATAGATAAAGATAATATGCGCCAATTAGAATGAGCAGTATACCACTTATCCTGTCTAGGGTCTTTGTATACTTCTTAACAAAACTCTCTACCCGCTTTAAACCAAAAAGTGAAGAGATTACTATAAGAGGCGCGCCAACTAAAAATGAGTATACCAAGAGAGAAATTATTACAATCAGAATATTTTTTTCCAGAGAAACTATAGAAATTAAGGATATCAAAAGCGGTGCAGCCCTTGCTATAGTTATTATGCCGTAAGAGATGCCGTAAGTGAAGGGCGTCGATCCATAAAACTTTCTCTCTTTTTTGACAGACATTATGTAACTTATCTTTATTATCCTTAGGAGGATTAACCCTATAACAATAGAGATTACAGCACCTAAAAGGAACCCAAATTTATTGCCCGAACTGAATACCGAAGAAAATCCCAAGTTTCCAAGTAGCCCCAGCGGGATAAATACAGCCGAAACTCCGAGAGAGAACATAACTGCATTTAAGGGTGCACGCTCCCCCAATATCCTAGGAAAAATAGGGATAATAAAAAAGAGGTTTAACGGGCACAAGCCCGCTGTAATCCCTAACACAATGGACGAAACTATCGATTCAAACATTAATTAGATGAACCCCATCTCTTTTTCCTTCTCCGAAACATTCAGCCTAGTTTTTATGATAGTGTCTGGGTTTAGGCTAATAGAGTCTATACCGCTTTCAACTAAGAAGGATGCAAACTCTGGATAGTCTGAAGGTGCTTGCCCGCATATGCCTATCTTCTTCCCCTTTGATTTCACCACTTCAATAGCCTTTTTAATAAGCCTCTTTACAGCAATGTTTCTTTCATCATATATGCTTGAAACAAGCTCCGAGTCCCTATCTAGACCTAGTGCAAGTTGTGTAAGGTCATTTGAACCGATTGAGAAGCCGTCAAATATCTCGCAGAACTCGTCTGCAGCAAGAACGTTTGATGGTATTTCGCACATCACATAGATTTCAAGGCCGTTTTCATTTTGTGCGAGTCCAAACTCCTTCATTGTGGCTACGACTTTTCTGCCTTCACCAGGTGTCCTGCAGAAAGGTACCATCACCTTGATGTTGTTCAATCCTACCTCTTCTCTGGCCCTTTTGATAGCTTTACACTCTAGGGCAAAAGCTCTCTTAAAGTTTTCATCGTAGTACCTTGAGGCGCCTCTCCATCCGATCATTGGATTGTTCTCTTTTGGCTCATAGAATTTTCCGCCTATGAGATTTTCATACTCGTTTGATTTGAAGTCGCTTAGACGTAAGATTACGTCCTTTGGATAGAAGGCGGCGCCAATCATGGATACTCCGTATGAGAGCTTGTCAATATAGAACTGGGGTTTTTCATCGTATCCGCCTGTTTTGTCCTCAATTAGTTTTACAGTTTCTGCAACTGCCATGTCATACCTTGATTTCTCAAGTAACTCTTGAAAATCAACAAGGGCCATCGGGTGAATCCCTATGTAGGAGTTTACGATAAACTCTTCCCTTGCAAGCCCTACCCCGTCATTTGGAAGCTGTGCCTGGAAAAATGCCTTTTCAGGTATGCCGACGTTCATCATTATTTTTGTTCTAGTCTCTGGGAGTCTCTGTATGTCTATTTCCTCTATTTCATATTTTAGTAGACCATCATATACAGCACCGACCTCTCCTTCAGCGCAGCTTACAGTGACCTTCTGCCCATCAGATAACACTTCAGTTGAGTTGTCAGTTCCTACTATACAGGGTATTCCAAGCTCTCTAGATACTATGGCAGCGTGACAAGTCCTTCCCCCTCTATTTGTGACTATGGCGCTTGCTTTCTTCATTACAGGCTCCCAATCGGGGTCAGTCATCTCTGTTACAAGAATCTCCCCTTCCCTAAAGAGGGAAATCTCTTTTGGCGTCCTTATTATGTGGACCATTCCCTGTCCTATGAGGTCCCCAACAGCTTGTCCTGTGACCAGTTTCTTTCCTTTTTCTTTTAAGATGTAAGTTTTTATCGTGTTAAAGTCCCGCTGTGAATGGACCGTTTCAGGTCTTGCTTGGAGGATGTAAAGCTCCCCGTTAGTTCCATCCTTAGCCCACTCGATGTCCATGGGAGTATACTTGCCTTTTTTATTAGAATAGTGATCCTCTATTATTACAGCCCATCTTGCAAGCTTAAGAACATCCTCATCAGAAATTGAGAACTTGTTTCTCTCCTTCTCATCGACCCTAATATTCTTTGTACCTTCGCTTGGGTCGTCAGAGTAAATCATCCTTCTCTGCTTTGCCCCAAGTTTTTTATTGATGATTGATTTGTAACCTTTTTTCAAAGTTGGTTTAAATACATAAAACTCATCGGGATTAACAACACCTTGAACAATATTTTCCCCAAGACCATATATTGAAGTAACTAATACAACATCTTTAAATCCCGATTCGGTATCAATTGTGAATATAACGCCACTAGATCCAGTGTCACTCCTTGCCATCTTCTGAACGCCTATCGAAAGTTTGACTGAAAAGTGATCAAACCCTTTATCATGCCTGTATGATATGGCTCTATTTGTGAAAAGGGAGGCAAAACATTTCTTGCATGACATGATTAATGCATCGGGGCCTGTAACGTTTAGGAAGGTTTCCTGTTGGCCCGCAAATGAAGCATCTGGAAGATCTTCAGCAGTTGCAGATGACCTAACAGCAACATCGACATTCTTCCCGTACATCTCTTCAAGTTTCCCATAGGCCTTGATTATCTCCTTCTTTAGCTCGTCGGGGAACTCTGCTTCTATAATCGTATGTCTTATTTTTTCTCCCCTATTCGCAAGATTCTCATAGATGTTTGTATCAAGCCCTTGCAGGATCTCTTTTATCTTCGTCTCTATACCTGCCTTCTTTACAAAATAATCATAAGCATAAGAGGTAATGGCAAAACCTTCAGGAATTTTAATACCCTTGCTTTTAAGGTTCCTTATCATCTCACCAAGAGATGCATTTTTACCACCTACAAAAGGAATATCATCGATATCCATCTCTTCAAAAAATAGGATTAATTTATTCTCCTTGTCTTGGGGCATAATTACACCTGGACTTCTTCTAAAATCAATCCTTAAAAAGTTTTGGATATTTATTTAAAATATATATTCTATATATTTTTACTCAATATTTTCAAAAGCCGTTTTACGAATAGTTTTAAATAAAAGAACAAATAATCTGTTTTGTGATAATATGAAATTTAAGATTATAGCCATGTTAATGATTCTATTTTTATCCATCGGAATGGTATCCCCTGCAATGTCTTTAGAGTTTGAAGATACTGCAATTTACGAGGGTGAATTTGATATACTGAAGGTTATTGCAAATGATCTAAACGAGGATGGGCGCTCAGAGATCCTAGCATACACGGCAGGTAAGAAATTCTTGTGTCTTGACGATACAGGAAATATCAAATGGAGCCTAGACTCAAACAACTCCTTTTCAATGCTTAAAATATCAGATATCTACGACTCGCCCGGGTATGAAGTTATCCTAGGGACGGAAAATAGGGTCGTTTCCCAAAAAGAGGTATACAACGCCCTTGTATACTTCCTTGACTCAGAGGGGAATGAGATTGCAGTCATACCAATTTTAGGATCTGTTCTTGATCTTGACATTGGGGATGTCGACTCAAACGGGACATATGAGACTCTTGTTGGCGCCGATGATGGGACCGTTTACCTTTTCGATGAAGAGCTTAATTTATTGTGGGATTATAAAACTAAAGGCTATAATTTTAGGACACTGATAGTTGACCTAAATGAGGACGGAATAAACGAGATTATGGTCGTATCTTGGGACAATACCTATGTCCTTGATGGCTTAGGAAAGCTCAATAGGTCATACACTAACAACCACATTTTGAGGGAGCTTTATCTTGACAGATACAACAATATGATTCATGTTTCAAGATGGTTTAGGGAGGATTCTGAAACCTGGAAAGGAACAGTTGTGTACTCCCTAAATAGAAATCTAGCTCCGATGTGGGAGTTTAGGACTGAAGTTGAAGCAAGCGCATCAACATTTTTTGATGTCAACAATGATGGAAAGGACGAAGTTATAGTTGCAGGAAATAAAGGCGAAATCCTGGTCATCGATTCAAAAGGGGCTTTCATCAAAAGGTTCGATCTCCCAGATAGGATATTCAAAATCGGCATAATCAAGGAAGAAGATACAAACTACTTAGTTGCAGGATGTAAGGATAATACTCTCTACGTGATCGATTACAACACCGGAAACGTTGAACACTCCTTCAAAACTCAAGGGTGGGTAGAGACATTTTACCTAACAGACATCAATAAAGATGGGAAGCAAGACATAGTGGTCGGCTCAAATGACAATAAGGTATACCTACTTACTAGAGTGGAGAAAGCAGCTGAACCCCCGGAAGAAGAAAATCAAGTTATAGAAAAACCACCTGAAACTGAACAACCTAAAGATCAACCAAAGAACGTCCCTTTTGAAGAAGTGGGAATGATAGGTGGAACATTACTAGCTTCAATATATATTGCACTAAGAAAAAGAAGGTAACTATTCTCTCTTTTTTACCTTTCTTCTTTTGGCATTTTGATCTTTTCTTTCTTCTGGCCGTGGCCTGACCCTTTCTTTGTTTACAGCACCGTTTTTCACTTGATTAACGGCTTCTTGTTTTCTTACTTTTTGTGACGGCCTAACCTTTTGTTTATTTACCGCCCCGTTTTGCACTTGATTAATCTGCTCCGGCCGTCTTTTCACAACTTTTCCCTTTGGGGCAGCCCCGTTTGGCGGAGCTTGTTGTGGCAGTTTTTGTCTAGCAGAATTTAATAGTATTCCAGCAGATAATAAAATTCCGATGTATAGGAATATATTAATCGAATTGTACAATACCCCCATCCTTTGAGGTGTTAGTATATACCCTCTTGTGATGTAAATCAGGGAGGCCATTGGGCCCTCTTTCAATATGGAGGTGACTTTGGATCTAACGTTCACCTTTGATTGAAATCCTTCAGAGGATTGTCCTGTGTCGACATTAAAGACAAGTAGGTATTCACCTTCAGTGTTGAACTTTGCCTTGAACTTTAACTCTTTTACCTCTCCTGGTTCAAGAGTTCCTTTCCACGCACCGTCAATTATGTTGGCTTCTGAGCCCTCTAGATTAATAGTTAGGTTGTTTGCGCCAACTTTGCCTGTGTTTGCTATAGAAAAAGGAATCTCAAATACATCGCCTTCTTCTGGCTCAAGCTTTTTTGTCACCGTGAGCGTTACGTTCGGTTGGTAGTCTAATAAAGATACAGAAGGGGGGTGGTATACGTATAAATTAACGCTTTCCCCACCTATATCATTTAATTCAAAAATATAATTACTTATCCCTTTCAAAGACCGTTTTTTTATCTGATGATCCACACCATCTACAGTTATTGTAGCAGTCAGCGTGTTGATGTTAGTTATCTTAAAATCCATGCCGCCAATATTGCCTGTTTCCCCTTTTCTCAAAGAAACGTTTGACCTCTCCAAGTTCTCAATATTTGAGGAGGAGTATACTGTGAACTTAATACCCGTACTTGTTTGATTTAGAACTTTTACCATAATGGGCCCAAATGACAATACATCGTCTGACAGCCCGTATACCGTTTTCGAGTCTAGATTGTCCCTGACATTTGTAATAAGTCTATCCCCGCTTCTATTGATATTCATAGTGTAAATTTTGTCCCCTTCGCCAAAATATAGTAAGAAGGGGTTCTCCCCCATCTCTCCAGCGTAAACTGGGGTCAAGCCTTTTACAGGGTCTTTTATAGTGTAATCCATTTTGAAGTTTGCCGAATCCCTATCAAAATATATAGTAAAGACATATATGTCATCAAATCTCATGTCTTCAAACTCAACGTTCATCGGCATGTCTCTGACCTTGATAATGTCTGGGACGGTAACTGTTTTTATTACCTCATTTGTGTACTTGTTTTTCTGGACTATGTCAAGTTCTATGGTATTAATGCATCTAGTTCCATCGTATAGTTCTTTATCACAAATATCGGTGCCCATCAACCTAATGTCATAAGTGTACATACTTCCAGATATGGTATAAGCTTCTTTGCTCTTCTCGAAAAGCTCTAGCATTATCGTTACTTCTTTCCTTTCATCTGCCCCGACTGCGAAATTTATCGAGCATATTAGCAATAAGCAGGTAAAAATTGACAAAAAACGCCTGTTCATTGAACTAATATATAGGATAACGCTTAAAAGACTTATTATATACTATCCTTCATGATGAAGAAGGCCTTACCTTTACTCCTTATTTTGTTATTTTTGTTGCCCTTGTATGGGGCAGCCGATTCCGACCCCAAGGTGGAACTAACCTATCTTACGGAAGTAACACCAGGAAGACTAATCACAATAGATGTAAAGTTGACAAATACCACATCTGAAATGCTTTGGGACTTAAAAGGGGTTATAGACTCTAATGATATCCCCGTAGAAATTAAGAATTACGTTGTAATTGTGGAGGGGGAAAAGGATTTTCCAACAACAGATCTGGACCACAGTATCAATATCCAGGACCAGTCCAGTATAAGACTATCAATCCAAATTACTGAAAATGCTACTGCAGGAACCTATAAAATACCCTTGAAGATGAAGGGGGAGATTGGAAACTGCAGAGAAGGGTGCATACCTTACCTTCTTGTGAAGGATATAGAGTTCAAAGTCGTTAAGGAGTATCCCTCTATAAAAATAGAGATGTCTTCATATCCAAATGAAGTCTTACAAGGCCAGAACATAAACATTCCATTTAAGATATCAAACTATGGAAATAATTACGGTAACAATATCAAAATAAGCGCCCCTACAAATAATAATAACTTCACTACCTTTCTGGATGTAGATACTATTGGGCTATTGAAGTCTAACGAGTCCAGGAATATCACATTAAATATAGCGGCTAAAGGTGACGCGGCTTCAGGAAGCTACAAGACCGATATAATTGTTGAGTATTTCGACCCATTTGGAACAAAAAAAGCTACGACTCAGTCTATTTCATTTACAATAAAAGATTCTGCCCTTGTAAAAGAGGCAGAGGGGTATTACGCTAAAGGAAACGAATACTTCACAAATAAAAAATATTCAAATGCTCTCGAGGAGTATGAAAAAGCAAAAGAGGCATACCAAGAGCTTGGGCTTACGGCAAAAGTCAGTGAAGTTGATGCAAGGATAGACCTAGTTAGAACATTGATCGAGTCAACAAAAGCCAATGTATCCCCCGTAATATACATTCTGTTTGCCGTCTTACTTAGCGCAGTTGCAATGGAGCTTGGCGTGTTAGTTGGAACTCTTTTTAGAAAACCAAAATCCCAGAGATCATCAAACATACCAAAAGGTGAAGACTAAAGCGGCGTATATTCAACTACAAGCCTATTATAGATTGGATATTCTTTTACTATAGCTGGTTTTATTTTTTTTGATAATTTTTTGTTTTCAGATATGCTCTCCGCTACTGCCCAGTGGGTAAAAACTTTGTCTCCAAAAACTTCATACATTTTATTTGAAATGTTTAGTTCATCTCTAAGGTATTTTACTATCTCTTGAGCATCGCCTGAAAGCTCCCCCTTTACAATTAGGCAGTCTTCAACCTCTTCGTAGTATTTTTTTGTTTTCTTAGCCCTTCTTTCCCACCTTCTCCGAAGTTGCACCGAGTCCTTCAATACAGAGGGGCAAAAGTGGATAGATATAGGAAGGTGTTCGTACTTCTCCAATAGCTTTAGCGATAGGTCTTTACTCCCCTTTACCATACTAGTGTCACTATCAAAATCAAAACCCTTTTCAGAAAGATTGTCCCAGTTTGTTTCACTATATTCAAATTCGTTTAAATTGATAAAAGAAAACCCAGATGAAGAGGCTGATTCTATTATCGAACCTATCCTTTCAAACTCTCCGGGGATGGCAGGGATCTCAATCCCAAATTTAAAGTCCATGTCAAGGATACCATTTATTTTTCCTATCTCCTTTTCACCTTTAACATGGAATCTAATCTCATCAACGTATCCCTCTAATTTCTCTAGCCTCTTGATCGTTTTATCGGTGCTGCCCGTGTATAGGTGGATGTGATTTTTGCTGTCAAAATCTTTTATCAGTTTGGCATAATCGAGGCATTTTTCAATTTTTAATAGAGGGTCACCACCAGTAAAACTTGCCCCCTTTGAGTCGCAGGCCTTCATCTCTTCTAAGATGTCCTCTTTTTTTTCTACCCTTCTCTCGTTAATGTATGAAATGTCTTTACCTTTTTTCTCATTAGATATCGGACAATAATAACAGTTGACGTTACAGATACCGGTTACAAATAGAACAGACTTCCTGCCTTTAATACACAATTTACAACCCTTTGGGAGTTTTCCGGTATAAATTGAGTTTGCATCTGTTACCTTGATGGGCATCTAAAAGTAATTTATTTTTCGTCCTTTAAAAGATATCTTCAAAACTTATTTAAAGTAAAACTAAAAAAACTGTTAAAGGTGCAAAAATGGACTTCCTTAAGACTACAGTTGAGCTCAAAAAAGAAGTAGAAGAAGAAATTAAAAAATTCTTTGAAGTTGAGCTACATTCGATTGATAACGAGGTACTTCGTGATTTCTATAAGGACATAAGGCACCACACGCTTCTCGGGGGAAAACGCCTAAGGCCTATTATGTGTATAATGGCTTACTGTGGATATTCAGAGTATAACCCCCACATACTAAGGGCGTCAATAGCATTTGAGCTTCTCCACTCCTCTTCCCTTATACTAGATGACGCTATGGACGAGGATGTTTTAAGGCATGGGGAAAAAACCTTCAACTCAATATACGCAGATAAATTCCTGAAATCTACCAAGTTTGACCTTAAACCCTACTATGATGGTGGCAACTGGATAAAAAAGGACGGCCTTTCTCAGCTTTTGATGATGCAAAGGGCGATATCTAGATATTCCTATGCTCTCTCTGTTTTGGGGTCTAACATACTTTACGCTTTGAGCGGGAAGGCGATAAGGTCAAGCGGGTTTGAAGACAGCATTGTCACTAAGGCAATGATAATGCAGAGGGAGATGTATAAAAAACTAAATGAAGGGCAGCTACTTGATATACTGATGGAGCAAGACGGCGGAAACGAAGAAAAATATTTTGAGATGATAGACCATAAGACTGGAATCCTATTTGTATACCCTTTGAGGATTGGGCTTCTCTTTACTGAAAAGGCAGATATACATTCTCTAGACGAGTATTCTAAAGATCTTTCAAGGGCATTTCAAGTTCATGACGATATACTAGGTGTCTTTGGCGAAGAGGATACTACCGGAAAACCTGTTGATAGCGACATCAAAGAAGGGAAGAACACTTTGTTGATCATCAAAACGCTTGAATTTGCGGATGAAAGTCAGTTGAAGAAGGTTAGGTCTATTTTAGGTAATAGGGGTGCATCTTCTGAAGACATAGAAGAAATGAAGGGCATAATAAAAAGTTGTGGCGCTTTTGACTACTGTATTGAAAAAGAATCCCAGCTGATTAAAGCTGCTAAAGAATCGATAGACCATAACATGAAAGAAGATTCAAAAATGTTCTTAACAGAGCTTTGTGATTTTATAATAAAAAGAAAGTATTAGAAAAATTATTCAAATACTATATCGACATTCTCGCCCGTGATTAGCAAAAGAATTTCTTTTACACTCTTTACTGCAATAGGAAGCTTTTTCTCAAACTCCTTTCCTAATCTGAGTCTCTTAATTATTGAACCATCAGGCATGTAAACTATGTTAATCCCATAGACTTTTGCCGGGTATAATAGGTCAGAAGCAACTTTTTTCACATCTTTGCTTTCTTCAATAACCCTTATTTTTTTGTTTAACTTTTTACTTAGTCCCCTAATTACATTGCCACCTTTGCCAATAATACTCCCTATCTCCCCTGACTCGATTAGAATGATAATAAGATTGCCAACCTTGATACTCCTCTTGAACTTCACATCCTTAAGCCCTTTGTTCTCTTGGGAGAGCCTGTAAAGTTCTTTAGCTATCTCTAGGTCGTTGTCGTTTAGTTCGCCATCTTTAATCTTTGCAGTACAACCTGGGCAGAGCATTCCGGTCTTCAAACAGATCTCACAAAAAGGTAGCTCCAATTTTCTTTCACCTTCTAAAATATAGCTTTATCTTCCTATCTGAAGCCTTTTTAAAAAGGTTTCGGTATTATTTTTTCTAAATAAAAAAATAAAATAAAATTTCCCGAAACTCTTAAATAAAGAACAAAAATATGGTATTTACTATATTTAAGAGGATGATTTGTTATGAAAAAAATACGATTGGGTGTCGTTGGTTTTGGTGTAGTTGGTAAAGGAGTATGCAAGGTAATAAGAGACAGGGCCGAGCAATACAAAAATAAGTATGGAGTCGATGTAAGGATAGTATGTGTCGCTGACATGCTTAATTCTATTTATGATGAGAATGGGATTGATCTTACTAAGCTCATGGATCACAATCAAGAAAGATCACTTACCATAAACTATCCTGATTCTTCAAAGGATAAAAAATGGAACGGGGAAATGGCAGTCGAAAATATGGACGCCGATATACTTGTTGAAGTTACCCCGACAAACATCAAAGATGCTCAACCTGGATTGAATCATTTATTGAAAGCTTTTGACAGAGGTATACACGTTGTTACCTCAAACAAGGGGCCTTTAGCCCTATACTATGACAAAGTAATTAAGGCCAAGGAGAAAAGCGGGAAGGAGCTAAAATTTGAGGCCACAGTTGGGGGCACAATGCCAGTTCTAAACTTGGCTCAAGAAGCACTAAAAGGTAATGAGATTATCTCTGTAAAAGGTATATTGAACGGCACTACAAATTATATCCTTTCCAATATGGCATTTGAAGGAAAGAAATTTGGGGATGCATTAAAGGAAGCCCAAGAGAAGGGGTATGCCGAAGCAAATCCAGCCCAGGACATTGAGGGATGGGACGCAGCATGCAAAGCAACAATACTTTCAAACGCTTTAATGGGAAAAGCAATGACATTAAAGGATGTTAAAGTCAAAGGGATTACAGGCGTAATGATGGAAGACGTATTAGCAGCAAAGAAGGCCGGCAATATCATAAAACTACTTGTAGAAGTTACTGAAAAAGGCGCAAAAGTTGAACCAACACCAGTTCCTCTAAACTCCCCACTTGCAGTAACAGGTACTTTGAATGTCGCTGTATTTGAAACTGACCTCTCTAAAGACATCACTGTCATGGGAAGGGGTGCAGGACAAATAGAAACAGCGGCAGCGATAATGAGCGACGTGTTTGCAATATCTAGATAAAAGGTGAATAGATGAAGCTTCTAAGATACAGCTACAAAGATAAAATAGAAAAAGGGATACTTGAGAAGGGCGTAATAAAAAGGGTAAAGGGAGATTTCTTCACAAGCTTTGAAATAACTGAAGAAGAGGTCGACCCAGATTCAGTTAAGTTACTCTCTCCAACGATGCCCACAAAGATCGTGGCTGTAGGTCTAAATTATGTCGACCATGCAAAGGAGCTCAAAATGGAGATACCAAAAAATCCCATAATATTTATCAAACCGGCAAGTACAGTTGTTGGTCCTGAAGACCCTATAATTTACCCCGAGACTTCAAATCAGGTTGACTATGAAGCTGAACTTGGGATAGTGATAGGGGGAAGGGCAAAGAATGTTCAGAAGGATGAAGCTGAGGACTATATACTGGGGTACACCGTTTTTAACGATGTCACTGCAAGGGATTTACAGAGAAAGGACACCCAATGGACAAGGGCAAAGTCTTATGATACATTTGCTCCGATTGGGCCTGTAATTGAGACAAACATAAATCCGCTTGACCTCCCCATATCGCTTAAGTTGAACGGGGTTACAAAACAGAACTCCTCAACGAAGAACATGATATTCAACTGTTACGAGTTATTGGAATTTATATCTGAGATAATGCCTCTTGAACCTGGTGATGTCATTGCAACTGGCACACCACCTGGAGTAGGTCCAATGAATAGAGGGGACACAGTTGAGGCAAAAATAGAAGGAATAGGAGTGTTAAAGAATTACTTAATATGAACGGTGATAGTTATGGAAAAAATAAATGTTGGGGTTATTGGAGCTACCGGGATGGTAGGTCAAAATTACATAAGATTATTGGAAAACCACCCTTGGTTTGAGGTCACATATGTCGCAGCTTCACCCAAAAGTGCAGGTAAAACCTATGAAGAGGCTGTAATGGGAAAATGGCAGATGATAAAAGACCCTCCTGAAAAGGTCAGAAAACTGATAGTCCAAGATGCAAATGATGTAAACAAAGCAATCGGTAAATGCGTCTTAGTCTTCTCCGCTCTTGAAATGGAGAAGGAAAAAATTAGAGAACTTGAAGAGGCATATGCCAAAGCAGGAATACCAGTTTTTTCTAACGCTTCAGCTAACAGGCATGTTGACAATGTCCCCATGCTAATACCTGAGATTAATGGAAATCATATCGAAGTAATCTCACACCAGAAGAAAGCACACGGTTGGGATAAGGGATTCATAGTTGTAAAACCAAACTGCTCCCTACAGAGTTATATGACTCCGGTCTATGCCCTAGTTAAGGCAGGATATGAAGTCAAAAGAATGATCATTACCACAATGCAGGCAGTTTCAGGGGCAGGGTACCCTGGAGTTCCATCACTTGACATGATAGACAACATAGTACCATTGATCTCTGGAGAAGAGGAAAAATCAGAAGTAGAGCCAGAAAAAATTATGGGTAAAGTTGTGAATGGAAAGATTGTCAATGATACAAGCATGAAGATTTCTGCCCACTGTAATAGGGTCCCAGTAGTTGATGGCCACACAGCATGTGTAAGCCTTGAATTTGGCGACAAAAAACCATCACTTGGGGAAATCAAAAAGATATGGAAAGAGTTCCGCTCTGAACCACAAGAGTTGAACTTACCATTCGCCCCAAAACATCCTATTATTTACAGGGAAGAGCCAAATAGGCCACAACCGAGAAAGGACAGGGACTCTGACAAAGGGATGGCAGCAACAGTTGGAAGACTACGCGAGTGCAAGGTGTTTGATATAAGGTTTGTATGCCTCTCCCATAATACAGTTAGAGGGGCCGCAGGCGGGGGAATACTAAACGCTGAGCTTCTAAAGGCAAAAGGCTACCTTTGATGATTTTATGGGAATTGAAGAGGATATACTTAAGCGATTGAAGTCTATAGATGGAATTATAGATGCATTTGAAATGTCTCAAGAGGACATAGATAAAACTAGAGAACTAGAGATACAAGCTGAAAAAAATAAGGCCGCCGGGGGGATGATGGACTTCATAAACGAGGGTGTTTGGGAAGTTTTATCAAAAGGCAGTTTGTTCCTTATTTTTATCGATGAATCATTTTCAGACAGGAAATACGGTGAAAGCCTTACATTGATGAAGGATCCTTCTGGCAACATATTGGGTAAACTTTTGAGTAAGGATGAGATCCCAGAGTACAGGAAAAGAGACGATGTCCTATTTATGGGCGAGGAGTTTGTTATATTCACAAATGTAAAGACCCAAGGGAAACCTTACTTTGTGATCCCTGCCCAAGAGATTGAAGAGCTTAAGGACCTAAAGGCAATCTCTGCAAGCCTATGCGTTCCAACAGACCTTTTCTTTAAAGAGAAGTACAATATATATGGAGAAAAACTTGGAACGGTTATAATAGGCTTGGATAAACCCTAAAAGTTTAAATCTAAATCTTTTATTTCTTTTATTATGATTAAGTATTCGATGTACGTCAAGGAATCTTCTTTTTTTCATAGCCTTGACCCAAGAACAAAAATAGTTGCAGTCTCATCTATCTTTGGCCTTGCACTTCTTTACAAAGACCCGCTTTATCTCGGTACAATAGCAGTTTTTGTTCTATTGATGATAAGGTTTCTATGTAAAATCAATATCACAAAACTTGCAACATACATAAAGCCCATTCTACCTTTAATTTTCATGTCTTTGCTACTATGGCCATTTTTCCAGCCCACTGGCAACATAATTTTTGAATATTGGAAGATACGTGTCAGCGAGGATGGAATACGGATGGGTCTTGCAATGACATTTAGGATATTTGCAATAATCACTGGAACGTTTCTTTTGCTGATGACTACCCTCCAGCGGGACCTTGTCCTAGGTCTAATGAAATTTAAGATCCCCTATGAATACTGTTTGACCTTGGCCATATCGCTTAGATATGTTCCAACATTGGCCGGGATTACATACACAATAATGGACGCCCAAAGGTCAAGGGGGCTTGAGCTCGATAAGGGCTCGCTGTTCAAAAGGGTGAGAAACTATATCCCAATAATCACCCCATTGATTATAGGCTCAATTAGAATGGCAGAAGAGCTTGCGATAGCGATAGAATCTAGGGGATTTGGTTACGGGAAAAGGACATTTTTAAAAGAAATATCACTTAAAAAGAGGGACTATGCCACAATGTTTGTTTTTGTCTTGGCACTAGGATTTGGGGTCTATATCCGATTACTAGGTTATGGCACAATGACATTTGTTTAATATTATCCTAAAAATATTTGATTTTCAAAAGACTTTTAAAAGATTACGCCTTATTTTTATCGTGGAAGCATCTGATTCGAAAAAGACAGAAAAGATAAGAGAATATCTAAAACAAGAATATGATTATTTTAATCTTATTGATATCTTAAAGGAAAAAGGATTTTCTGAAAAGGATCTCCAAAAAAAGGAAATCAAAGAACTGGTAGATTCTGCGCAAGAAGTAGTCAATCAGATTCAGCATGAGAGAGGGATGCTAAAAAATGAAATTAAGATTTTTCTCGAAGGGCGGATAAATAGACTCGAGCAGAGGATAAGGGAGTTAAACGAGCCGCCTTTTCTCATCGGTATTTATGTAAGGCCCCTTGAACAAGAGGGGATGCACGAGATTTTTGATTATGTAAACTATCGTATAATAGCTTACATGATAGATGATATTGAGATTAATAAAGGGGACAAGATACGATACAAGTTTATTGAGGCAAAGGAAGGAGGAAGGTTTGTAATCCTCGATAGGCACCCTGGAAAAGTCGACACAACACTTGGTGAGATAATAAAAGTTGAAGGCAGGTATGCAACGGTAAGGTTTGACACCTATCACGAGATGGTTTTGGATGTAGGTGATTTTGTCGATTCAAAGAATGAGTACCTGAAGGCCGGTGCCACAGTTACATTGTTTGGGAATTCAAAAGACTGGGAGATACTTGAGGTAAAATCCAACGTTAAGTATGGAGATGACCTTCTCTTAGAGAAAAAGCCTAGGGTGAGAAGGGAAGATGTAGGTGGGCTTGATGAGGCAATCTTAGAAATTGATCAGGCCGTTGGCTCCGCATTGAGTTACGATTTCATAAAAGAAAAGGTCCAGAAGTTGAAAATTGATAGGACAAAAGGAATTATGCTTTATGGCCCACCTGGGTGTGGTAAAACATTAATAGCCCGTTATGCGGCCTCTATTTCTTCAAGGAATTTTATCAACGTTGACAAGGAGCTTAGGAGCAAATGGTTTGGGGAGACCCAGCAGAATATTGAGGAGTTATTCAAATATGCCGAAGAGAAGGCACCATCAGTTTTATTCTTTGATGAATTCGATAGTCTTGTTCCAGAAAGAGAGTCAGGCTCAGAAGCTGCAAGGCTTGAAAACCCCATAGTAAACAAATTCTTGCAGCTTCTAGATGGTCTAGAAGAGATGGGGGACGTAATTGTTATCATAGCCACAAACAGGCCAGACATAATTGATCCCGCAATTTTAAGGCCAGGCAGAATTGACAAGCATATCAGGATTGGAAGGCCAGACACAAGGGAAGCCGGAGAAAAGATTTTAGATATATATCTAAAGCCAGAAAACTTGATACCTAATTCTCTTGAAATTAAAAAGTATGGCTCTGTTAAGAAGTTTGCTGAAGCCATGAGGGAGACTATACTGACCGAGTTATATGAAAAGAACAGGGTCTGCAATGTAGAAAAACTTGGGCTTATCAACGCCCCTATAAAAGAAACTATATCTGGTGCATCAATAAAGAATATTGTTATCCAAACAAAGAAGTATTACATTAATAGGCTTGATAAATATGCAAAATTAATCGATGTAATAAACAACATTTACCACAACAAACTGTATATAGACAAAAGCTGCGAAGTCCTTTGTAAGTACATAGTTGACGAATGCTATCAAGTTTCAAAAGAGCTTGGAGAGACTGCTGAAAAAGTAATAACTGCTATTACCAAAGACTTGCAATCCAGTATGGACGAGAGAATTGAAGAAGAGTTTTTATTAAAGAGAATTGAAGAATACATAGATCAAAACGAGGGCATGTTAATAGAAGATGCCATAAGGGCCGTAGATGAAGATTGCGGAACAGTTCAGAAGAGGTAAAAGTCCCTTACTTTTCCCATATAGGTTCCATCTAGGAGATAACACTCAAAATTTTTTATTTCTAATCTGCCACTATCAAAATAGGGGCCTGGTATTTCCTCATCTTTGTTTATCGGTATCCCTTCTATAACTGGATTAAATGAAGGCAACACAATCACATTTTGGGGGCCTTCCATTCTAAGAAAACATTTTAAACGGGTCATCTTCCCGTTTGAATCAATGAACTCAACTACTGGATGAATGTGGCCCATAATCAAATTGCCGCCCTCAATTAGTATATGTCCATGCGTTAAAATGTAATCCTCTATTTTGAAGGATTTCATGACCGGATTATCGACTATCTCTTCAATATTCCCGTCATGATTTCCCTTGATGAGTTTGACTGGGATATCAAAATCTAAGAATTTCGGCAGATTCAATTTTTCAAAATATGATGTAAACGGGAGGTTGTGTTTTATGTCCCCCAAAAGTATGAGCTCTTCCACACCCTTCCTCTTTATGATCTTTAAAATGTCGGATTTCATTTTTTGACCTATATCAGGTAACTTAATCCCTTTTTTGTAGTACTCATACTCTTTACCAAGATGTAAATCGGCAATAACTAGATACTTTTTATCCGATTCAATGATTATTGCAGGCTTGTTGATTACTGGATATAGGTCCATACTTTTAAACCAATAAATTAAATTTAAAAATGCTTTGGTAAGTTCATAATAGGTGTGGTCATGAGTTTTGAGCTTTTGGGCGAGGATATCCTTACAGTTTTAAGGGAGTTCAATATCACTTCTCCTACTGATATTCAGAAAAGCTCAATCCCAGTGATACTTAACAGAAATAATGTATTGTTGATGGCACCGACAGGATCTGGAAAGACTGAGGCCGCAATTCTTCCTCTCTTGCGGCTTGTTAAGGATAGCAATGCACAAGGGATAAAGGTTCTTTATGTCGCCCCACTAAGGGCCTTAAACAGGGACCTTCTCCTAAGGCTAGAAAAAATAGGGGAAGCTATGGGGATTACGATCAAGGCAAGGCACGGCGACACAGTACAAAGTGAGAGGAGAAGGCAGAGCCTCAAACCCCCAGACATTCTTATCACAACCCCAGAAACACTCCAAGCTCTTTTCACAGGAAAAAAGTTGAGGGGGCACCTGAAGTCTGTACTGGCAGTTGTAGTCGACGAAATTCATGAAATAGCAGAGGATAAGAGAGGCGTTCAGCTAAGTCTAGCCCTTGAAAGGCTTGAAAGATTAAAGAGCGGCAGAATCCAAAGAATTGGTCTATCTGCCACCGTAGGGTCAAAAGATGAAGTTGCACGATTTTTAGTGGGCGTGGGGCGAGAAGTAGAGATAATCCAGTCTAAGATAAAAAAAGAGTTTGACATTGAGGTTGAAACACCCGAGATATTTGAAGAGGACATAATGAACGCAGAAAATCTCAAGATATCCCCCTATGTCGCCTCTTCAATTAGGAGGATCAAGGAGTTAATAGAAGCTCATAAGAGTATACTCCTTTTTGTCAATACCCGGCAAATGGCGGAAACCTTATCATCGAGATTTAATCTTATGGAAATGAATTTTATTGATGTTCACCATTCTTCCCTATCAAAAGAAACTAGGATTGATGTGGAGAGTAGATTTAAGAATGGGGAGATTAAGGGTATTGTTTGCACTTCTAGTATGGAACTTGGGATAGATGTTGGTGCAGTTGATCTAGTAATTCAGTATGGCAGTCCAAGACAGGTTTCAAAGCTATTGCAGAGAGTAGGAAGGGCCGGGCACAAAACGTATCTCGTTTCTAAGGGGATAATACTATCAAGTGATGAAGAGATATGTGAATCTGCTGTGATTGCAAAAAATGCATTAAACTATACAATCGAAAGCTCCCTTATACCTGAAAAGCCACTTGATGTTCTATCCCATCAGATAATTGGACTATCGATGGAGAGTAACGAAGTCTCAATCGAGGAGGCGTATTCAACCTTCAAAAAATCATACCCTTTCAGAAATCTGAGCCGTGAAGAATTTTGGAAGGTGTTGTACTTTCTTGAAAGCATAAAACTCATTTGGATTAATAATGGAATAACTTACAAAAGATCAAAGCAAGGTATGTTTTACTATTATGAGAATTTGTCAATGATACCCGACACAAAACAGTATAGGGTAGTTGAAGTTGGGACAGGCTCATCCTTAGGTGTGCTTGACGAAAACTTCATTGTTTCAAATATTGAAGTTGGAGGAAACTTCATTGTGCGTGGCCGAACCTGGAAGGTACTAAACATTGAAGATGAGAAAATAGAGGTAACTGAAACGAGGTCTGTTGGTGCCATACCATCTTGGGAAGGGGAGCTCATTCCCGTCCCGTTGTTTGTTTCAAGGGACGTCTTTGGCATCTTTGGGGATAAATCTAGGGTAGAGGATCTACCCATAACAAATGACACAAAAAAAGTGTTGTATGATCTATTTGATGAGCAATCTAGGTACTTTTCATACTCTAAGAATTCATTAGTGATTGAGGATATAGGGGAGTTTGTCATCCTTCACATCTTCAACGGTTCTAAAGCAAACGATACTCTGGGTAGAGTCATAACATCCCTTCTGGCCCAGCGATTTGGGGAATCAATAGGGATGAGAACTGATCCATACCACATCATGATTAAATTTCCTATAGGAATCAGAGACGGTGGGGATATCGTAAAGGACACCCTCCTTGAATTAAACGAGGATCATGTAATACCAATATTGGATATAGTACTGAAGAACACCCCACTTTTTGAGTGGAAGATGATACAGATTGCAAAGCGGTTTGGGGTCATAAAGGCAAACTCTGAAAAATACTTGATGAAAAACATTCTAAGGCTTTATAGAAATACCCCCCTTTACGAGGAAACGCTGAATGAGTTATACCATGATAAACTTGAAATTGAACCTGTAAAGGAGTTTATCCGGGATTTAAAAAATGGAAAAATAAACATCACTGTTAATAAAAATAACGAACCATCGACATTTACAAGGTATCTTCTTGAAGGCTCTTCCTTTGAGCTTCTGTATCCAAAAAGACCGGATAAGGAGATTATAAAATATTTGAAGAAAAGGCTACTTGAAAAAAGGGTCACGGTAGCATGCCTTCACTGCCGAAACTGGAAGACCACACTTTCTGTGAATAACTTTGATGACAATCCAAAGTGCCCACAATGTGGCGCTAGATATATTGGAGTTTTAAGGAGAAGAGAGGATTTAGAGATCGTTAGAAAAGGCCACAAAGGAAGGATAGATGAGGAAGAAAAAAAGACCTTGAAAGAAGTAAAGGATTCTGCAGATCTGATTTTACCTTATGGAAAAAAAGCCATAATCGTTCTAGCAGGTATTGGTATAGGTCCAAGGACTGCAAAGAGAATACTTGCAAAGGATAGAAAAGATGAAGAGGATCTTTTCAAAGACATCCTTGCTGCTGAAAGAGTATATGCTAGGACAAAGATGTTCTGGCAATCAAACAAACAGTAACTTCATTAGGTCTTCCAAAGCCCTGTTAGTGGACTCCCCATCCTTACCACCAACAATTAAAACACTGTTCTCATAGAATACATCTCTTAAATATTCCCACTGACCAAATGAATGAGACCATACAACTTTGGATATATCTGCATCATAAAGGCCCTTTATTATACTGTTATTGTTTTCGTTTCCAATTAAAATTAGGTTCTTTGTTGCCTTGTCTGCACCTGTGACATCTACATCCCTTTTTATTAGAGATGTTGGCTCAATTCTTACTGTTGAGTCGTAGTACAAATAAAATTTTGACTTCTTTTGACTAATCTCAATATCTATTCCGTCCCCGTCCTTTTGTATGTAGTTTGAGTCAAGTATGTCAATCTTGAAATAATTCCTTGGACCGTATACAGTTTGTGGGTCGCAACATGTTAGATCTATTTTATCACATAAAATTACGTCTATTGTGTCGTAGTTACATTTCTTAAATCTTGGATTTAAAGGATTAATATCAAGAAAATCATCGCAAGTGTAGAAAACCCCATCCTTTCCTGGATTTATGTATACTGGGGAGGGGAATGGGAATTTGATTGAAGCGTTACATTCTTCCCCTATAGTTTCAAACACCGGTATCTGCTGCTCCTCAGCTGATATAATACCGTCAAGGTTTATGTCAACACCTAAGGTAATAATATCTTCCCTAAGATTTGATATTGTTAGGTTATAGTCGTTTGGGTATGTAACAAACGGCATGCAACAGGAAGTCTCTTCAATCGCACCATAGTTCTTTAGGGAGAAAACGTCAAACTCTGCAAGCAAGCTTTTATCTGCGCCCTCAAAGATCTTTATCCCATCAATATAGAAAACAGGAACAGTCCAGATGGTCGCTTCAACACCATCTATAATCCTAGTCCCACGCTCAAATATAAAATAAGGATCATTCTCATACTGCCTCGTTGGAACAGTAGTAAATGAGCCGTATCCTCCTTTGGAATCACAAAGCGGCACGCAGGTGCAGCACCTTGAGCTATTTGCATCCATTACCATCAAAAATTCATTACTTTTTCCAGTAAAGTCAGAAACCCTAAGATAGACTTTATACTCACCTGAAAAGCTTCCACCACTTTTGACCTTGAATTTATCCTCTGTAGAAGTCTCTTGAGTTGTTGGACTATGGATATCCAAAAGAGTTACAGTGTACCATCCAAAGGCTCTAGTATCCCCGACCTTAAAGATGGTATCTGGGGAATAGATTGGGATGCCATAAATAAAATAACTTATATTTTGGTCTTTAGAGTGGTATACCCCATTATTTATGATCGGGTACTCCTTTTCAAAAAATCTAATCCCATAGGAATTATATGGTACGTCGTATAAGGGGCCGCTACATCCCGCAAAGACCTTTCTTTGGAATGGGGTATTGATAAAAGTCACTCTGTATATTATATCGGACATGTTAAAATCAAGGCAATAATCGTCTGGGCATTCAATATCTGATAATTTTAAGAAAATCTCTTCATGCGTTTCTTCATAATCAAATATTTTATTCCCATTCCCATATGGGTAAAGGGCCGAAGAGTATCTGTATCCATCGTCCCACCAAAGAGACCCTAGCCCATCGGCAACTTTGACTGAATTTACAGAGGTGTTAGCCGGATCAATTCTAATAAGGTCACCAGCATTCAGATTTTTTAAGCTGACTTTATATTCATCGAATATTGTATTTTCAATTCTCTCAGTATGCCTATTAGCAATAAGAAAAGCAAGCTTTGAAGCGGATATAATATCAGAGGACGTCGCTGTTTCACCAACAACTATCATTGATTTCACTACATTTCCATCAAAAAAGAAATCATCTCCAGGTACAGAGGAGGAGGCTACACTAAATGGGAAAAACATAGAAAATAAAATAACTGAAAGTAGTATTATGCTCCTTCTCATAAACTCACCGATAGCGAATCTTTATTTTTTCTTTATATAATTGTCACTTTGTTCTAAAATTATTATCCTACAATCTTTTCCCATTTTTTAAGCTTTAGGACTTTTGATAGGGTTGATCCCCTTTTTATTTCTTCTCTAATCCTGTTCTCTTTTTCTTTGACGTCTATCCCTCTATTTATAATTTCTTGAGCTTCTTCTTGGGGTATTACTACGACCCCACTGTCATCGCCTATGATATAGTCTCCTTTGTTTACCTTTAGGCCGCCACATACTACTTCGCAGCCTATCTCACCAAAACCTTTTGGGTCGCCAGCGTCTGGGACTTCATATCTTGCAAATACAGGAAAACGAATTTCTTTTAGATCATCAACATCCCTTACTGCCCCATCTATTACAACACCGCCAAGCTTCCTCATAAAAGCGCTCCAAGTTGCAAGCTCTCCCCAGATGGCAATGTTCCCACAGTTAGTGTCTACGACAATTATCTCCCCTTCTTCTGCCAAATCAATAGCTTCAACGACCTTTGCCCAGTCCCCGTTCATGGTCTTAACAGTCAATGCCTTTCCAGCCATTTTAAGGCCAGGCACAACAGTGTGTATCCCCTTCATAGCTCCACCCCTGTGCATAGCATCAGAAACATTTGAAGAAGAGATTTTTTTTAGGGCATCAATTAGCTCTTCCTTTTTATATTTTCTAAACTCTGTACTCTCAATAGGTTTTCCAAGATCAATACTCTTTCTGATTATCTTAGTGGCCTCAAGAAGATTCGATGCTTTAGTTATGGCACCACCAACAATAACAATGTCTGCCCCTGCAGAAACTACATCCGGTATGTTCTCTGAATTTAGGCCTCCAGCAGTAGCTATTGTAATATTAACAGCTTCCTTGACATCTTTTATGTCTTGTAATGGATTTTCCCCTTTCATCTGTTGGTCAATACCAACGTGAATGCAGACATACTTTGCGCCCATTTTTTGGACTTCAGCCGCCCTATCTACCTTGTTTTTGACATTGATCAAGTCAATCATAATTTCAGAATTATACTTCTTAGCAGCTTTTATCGCCTCTTTTATCGTGCTGTCATCAGAAGCCCCAAGAATTGAGATTATGTCAGCACCGGCTTTTGATGCCATTTCAGTTTCAAAGTCCCCGGTGTCCATAGTCTTCATGTCAGCGATTATTTTTTTATCTGGAAATATCCGTTTTAGCTCTCTTATTGCTTCCATTCCCTCACTTTTTATAAGAGGAGTTCCAGCTTCAATCCAGTTTATACCTCCAGGGACCGCCTCTTTTGCCATCGAAACAGCTCTATCGAGATTTAATATATCCAATGCAAGTTGAAGGATTATTTTGCTAATAAAATCACCTTTCATCCATTTTTTCTTCCCATTTAAGGAGATTATTTCTCATTATTTTAATTGAATTCTTAATGTTTAGATTATTGTCAAATACACCCTCTTCTTCAATAGGTTTACCCTTTAATTTCTTTATCTCACTAATAAGTTTGGGCATTGCCCTAACCACATTGTCGACTATAGTTATGTCCGAACAAAGTGATGTCCTTGAGAGAGGATTTAGGTCAATTCCAATAATCTTTTTACCCATATTCTTTAGGGCCAAGGCTCTATCCCCGTCCTCCAAAGGAACAATAACAACATCAGAATTAAAAATGCCCTCCTTTGACACTTTTCCTCTTAAAGAATCAAGGCCTGGTATCGATTCATTTGCACCTTCTCCCACACCTAAAATATCCCTTGCCCCGTACTTTTCCAATCTTTTTTTGATTTTAATCTCCCTTTCAATGGTTCTATAAAATAGATTGACTTCTATCTTTAAGGGAACAATATTTGATAGTTCTACAATCTCTTTTGGGACAAGGCATGCAATATTTCCATTAACAGATATAACTGGATTTTTTGCCCTACAAATCATAATCGCCGCAGCCTTTATCGCCTTATCAGCTTCTTTTGTAGTTTTCTCTCCCAGAAAATAATCAAAAGCTTCACCCCTCCCATGGGCGGCCATACCTACCTCTGAAAGAATCCCACCATTAAGGCATTCCTTTACCTTCTCCCTCAATAGTAGGGACTCATATCTTGGATGATTTTTTGGTATCTCCATTTTTAGCACCTATATTAGGCCTGAAGCTATAGGGGAAATAATTATGTCCCCTTTCGTATCTATTAAACTATCAAGTAACTTGATTTGGTCTTTCTCATTAATAAATGTAAATGCCCCTTCGCCAATCATAATCCCGGAGGCACAGTAACTGTTAATCTCGCCTATCATTTCTATTAAATCTAAAACTTCCCTAGACATTATGTCCGTCTTATATGTAAAGACCCTAGAGCATTCCATCAGCCTTTCAATAGTTGGCTCACTGATAAGTTTGTTCAACATCTTAGTTCCGCATCTTTCAATTACCTTAACTTTTTTAGAATTTTTTAAGACACTTTCTGTCTTTTTAGTTCCAAGGCTTACCGCCATTACTTTTAGACCTTCTGACGGGATATTTTCAATTACCCCATAAATTCCTGGGCTCTTTCTTATTTCAACTCCACCCTTGGCCTCTGCCACAACATCCCCCAAACCGCTTAGATTTCTTACCTCTGTTTCATGCGCAATTCTTATAGACTCTGACTCTGAAATACCTAGAAAATCCTTGATAGAAAAACATATTCCTAGGGCTGCAGATGCGGAAGCTCCAAACCCAGAGTCAAGCGGAACATCGTTTTCATGCTCTATTAAAATATCCTTATTCTGAAAATATTTGGGGTATTTTTCCTTTAGTAAGTCAATACACCTAAAACTCACAGTTGTGACATTTCTCTCTTTTTTAGCTCCATTTGAGTAGACCTCAACAGATCCGCTGCCCTCCTTTATTCTAACTAAAGTCCTAAGGCCCAAAGAAAGTGAAACACCAGCCCCGGTAGAGCCAGTTTTTACATAGTCCTCACTAAAGAAGGGAACAAAGAATCCCGTTATGTGGGACGGAACATAATATTCTGAGCTGTACATAAAATTCCTTTATATAAACTTTAATTTTTTAATACAATTTTGATTTGATGAATTCCTACTTCAATATATTGTATTTATTCACCTATTTAATCCAGATAATAACAATTTTTATAAAGATTTAGGCGATTTATACGATGATGCATAGAAAGTCAATAAAAGGAAGTAAATCAAATAAGTTATCTGGAAAAGGAATAGTATTAGGCGTTACCGGGAGCATAGCGGCCGTTGAATCTGTCAAACTGTCTAGGGAGCTCATGAGGCACGGGGCAGAAGTTTATGCCGTTATGACAGAAGATGCAAAAAAAATTATCCACCCTTATGCGCTTGAGTTTGGAACTGGAAATACGGTCGTCGATGAGATAACAGGCAAGATAGAGCATGTGTCATATGCAGGGGATCACGATAAGAAATGTGATTTGATACTCATAGCACCTTGTACTGCAAATACAATTTCAAAAATAGCTGCCGGAATTGACGACACCCCTGTCACCACAGTTGTTTCCACAGGGTTTGGTAAATTGCCCATTATTATTGTCCCCGCAATGCACAGTTCCATGTATAAGAATCCGATAATCCTTGAAAATATTGAAAAATTAAAAACACATGGTGTTGAATTTCTCACCCCGAAGTTTGAAGAAAATAAGGCAAAGCTTCCTGAAATCGATGATATCGTGAACGCAGTCATAAGAAAGCTCTATGCAAAAGATCTTGAGGGTAAAAAAGTTCTTGTAACTGCAGGCCCAACAATAGAAAAAATTGACGATGTCAGATTTATCACAAATAAGAGTAGCGGGCTCATGGGGATAAAAATAGCAGAAGAGTTCGATATGAGGGGGGCAGAAGTCACTTTAATTTTGGGACCTAGCCAACTAACCTCCAATGTTAACACACAACATGTTGAAACTTATGAGGAGATGTTTAACGCCGTAATGTCAAATAAAGATGTTGACATCGCCGTATTTGCAGCCGCAACATCTGACTTTCACATTGAAAATCCTGCTTCTGGCAAGACATCTTCAAATAATTCGTTTAACTTAATCCTGTCCCCAAACAAAAAAATAATAGAAGAGTTTTCAAAAACATCAAAATCATTTATAGTTGGATTTAAAGCAGAATATTGCGTTCCAGAAGATCAGCTTCTCAGAAAGGCATACGACAGACTCCAAAGCTCTAATGTTGATTTGATAGTTGCAAATGATGTTGGAAAAGAGAGGAGAGGTTTTGAATCCAAAACAAACGAGGTCTATGTAATTGACAAAACTAAGAAAGTATTTCACTTACCTTTAGAAGAAAAGGACAAAATTGCAGAAAAAATTGTCAATATAATAAAGAAATATTTAAATTAAAAAAGATTTTATTTTATGATTTCACTTTCTAGGACTGTTCCTTGCTCTAGGATTTCTATAGTGAAAGGTTTGCATCCTTTTCCTTCAAAGTTGCTTCTGTAGCATGCAAAGTCATCATAGAGTTCCATTAGATCTACGACTTCGTCTAGTTCCAAGTAGTACCTTGATAGAATCCCTATCTGTCCTCTGTACGGGTCAACAGGTACCCATTTGCCGTTAAAGTATATCTCGTTCCAAGCATATGGTTTCCAAACCCCACCTTCTTCAAGATCATAATAGAGTCCGTATACTACTTTTGTTGGGACCATCATAGATCTCATTAGTGATGTGTATAATGAGGTGTAAGGCCCAACCCCAAGGGCTTTCTTTGAATCTAGAGTTTCAGTTGCGCCTTGCATCCACCAGTACTCGTATCCGTATTCTTCCTTTAGATACGGGCTTTCATCAACCCTTATAATCCCTTTTTGACCTTCCATTATTAGAGTGGCAGTTCCATATAAGTTGTAATCTGCATCATCTTTAGCATAGCTTAATGCAAGGTTATGCATAGATTCTGTCCAATGTACAGTTCCAGTTCCGTATATGCCTTCCTCTAACTCAACTGCCTGAATATATGCACGAACATCCTCAGGTAGGCTGTTTATTGTTTTTATGACATCTTCTTCAGTCTCTAAAATAGGTATCCTTGTAGTATCGTCAAATGTGTAAGTTTCACCGTATAAAGTAACTATAGCTTCTAGCCTCATCCCACTATCCCTAATTATTACGACATTCTGTCTTGATGAATTTAAATCTGAAAGATCATATGGCTTTGAGATATTAATCTTAGCTTTAAGATAAGAAACTGTTTTTCCAGGTTCTACTGGCGTCGTATTAACATCTGTACCATTTCCTTCTTCCTTTTGAGAAACACACCCTGAGAATATAGCAAATGTAACTAAAAATATCAGGGCAAATACAATACCCGCTCTTTTCATAGGTTCACCAATCTTCAAGAACTTAGGGCATAATAAATATCTTTCGGTGAAGGTCTATTCGGCAATTGGCGTAGATAGCTTTCTTTCTACATTTTCTCTATGAATTGAGTTATAGCTGCAAAAAGGGATAAAAGAGCCGTCTGGCAGGGCGTAATGTATTGCACACCGTCTAACCCTTTCTAAATCAAAGTTAAAAGGGTCCATAAAGTGCATTGTTCCTATAAATAGTGACTTATGATGAAGTTTTGCAAGGTATTCTTTTCCCTTACCGTTTAAAATGCCTTTTGTTATGTCTAAAAGATTAAATTCTTTAGGCATTTTTTCCTTGTCTATAAACGAGCCCATATTTTTTAATATTCTTGATACTTCAATACCCTTTCTTATTTTTCCACCAACTGCTATATTTTCATCCCTTTCTTTGATATATTCAAAGAATCCTTCAACATCCAAAAATCGTGTTATTGGCAAAAGCTTTCCATCCTGTAAAAATAAGTAAGTCGCAACTCCACACTGCGGATGTACTGTGAAGTGTGGCATAGTTTTTCCCTTTAGGGATTCAACAAATTTAGACACTGGGACAATAAACGGGATGGGGTAAAAGTCTTCTTTTAGAATTTCACCATTTGTCTGTTCTTCAATAAGACTGACTAAATCCGAGATAGTTATCCTATATTTTTTTATTTCTTCATTTGTAGCACGGCCTGAAAATGACAGAGGCTGAAAGTTTATTCCTCTAATTACATCAAAATTATCCCTTCCAAAATATATTATGTCACCAAGTTCATGATCATTTACACTTTTTGATACAGTTGGTACTAAAACAACACTAGTTTCACCAAGCCTTCTTAAATTCTCAAGGGCCTTTTTCTTCTCAGGCAAAGTGTCATAGCCCCGGAACTTTTCATATGAAGAACAGCTAAGCCCGTCAAACTGGAGATAATAGGTATTTATTCCGGCGTCAATGACTCTTTTTAAGTATACTAAATCCTTTGCAAATCTTTTTCCGTTCGTTGCAATTTGAATCTGTGGAATTCCAAGTTTTTTTGCCTCTTGTATTAGCTCAGGAAGATCATCCCTTAATGTGGGCTCACCACCTGAGAATTGAACTGCAAAAGGGCGATTAACTTTTATTGAAGCCATTCCTTCAAGTATTTTTCTTATCTCTTGAAAAGAAGGCTCATACAGCCTTTTAGTTGCACCCGCGCTTGCAAAACATACAGGGCAGTTCATATTGCATCTGTTTGTGATATCAATATTAACAAAGATGGAGGGTGTTTCGTGTTCTTCGCACAATCCACAATCGTAAGGACACCCTTTGATTCTTTTAGTTTTTCTCTCTACTATGTTTTGAGCAACGTGGTCAAGCCTACTAAGCCTTTTATAATACTCTGGATCATTTGAGAGAACATCTGAGAAAAATCCGTGCTCTTCGCATTTCTTTTCCATTATTATTTGGTCGCTAGTTTCTTTGACATTGGCTTTAATTATTTTTTGACATATTGGGCAGATAGAATCGATAGTAAGCATTAGTTTTGAATCCAAGAAAGCACCAAATGAATAGAGAAAAGAATATTTAAAAAATTATCTCTTGAAAAGGTACACCAAGAAGACAACTACGGCAACAATAGCAACTATTGACAGTAACAGGAAAAAATAGAACATGCCGGAAGTAGTAGATTTATTTTCATTGATATTCTCATCAGTTATTTCAGATTCTGTTGGCTCATCAATAATTGTTTCCTTTTCAGCTATGTTTATTTTTATGCTCTCGTAAGTCATACCCTCTTTGCCTGAGCCATCTTGAAACTTTGCCACAATGATAGGTGTGAAGGCCGTTTTAGGAATATTCTCATCAATTGAAACTTTTAGTACTTTAGAAGCCTCTTTTCCAGGATTTATAAAAGGAATATTAATCTTTTCATCTGACAAAATATCGCCCTTGATCTCAACTACGACATCTGTCATCTGTATTTCACCAATGTTTTGTACGACAAATGGGATTTCTAGAGTTTCACCCCTATAGGCTTCGAACTCATCAGTGTCCAGATTTATAACCGCCTCAGCTCTTTTCTCAGTAAGCCGCATAGTAACTGTCTTGTCTAAAAAGAAGGGGGTACATCCACCTCTACAAAAGCCCTTCCCGCACTTCAATGAAATTGAAAACCTTGCTTCATCTATAGGAATGTCTTCATTAAATGTAAGGACGAAAGTGTTTGTGAATGTATTTCCAGGGTCAAGAGTTGAAAATTTGAAGGAACTAGTTTGGTAGTCTATGTAGGGTTTGTATGCATTCATAAATGACTCTTCAATCATTATAGTCCCGTCCCATAGCCTATCGTTTGATTTGTTCACCAATTCAAATGTAATCCTAACTTCCTGCCCCTTTTCTACCGTTTGTGGGTAGGTTAATACTAGGTCAACATACTCAGCCGTAACTGGCTGAATCAAAAAAGAAAGAATGAACATCAATAAAATAATTCTTTTCATTAAATCACAGAAATAGATTTCCTTTACCTAATTTAAATCTTACGAATATATATTGATATTAGTAGAAATAGGGCAGACCTATAATAACCTTTTTAAATGTAACAATTCTCATCTCTTTAAATGGTGAGTTTTTATGGATGACGGTCATAAAATAGGGCTTGTTTTTGCTTTAACGGGATTGGTAGCAGGGATACTTTCTGGTGTGCTGCCTATACCTCCATTTGCAAGCGTTATATTAGCCTTTGTTATATTCTATGCATCACAGTACCTTGTTAAGATGGTTGGTGTTGATATGACAAAATATAGCAGTAAAGGCAGTATCCTAAAATCAGGCGTATTTTCATTTCTTGGAAGCTGGCTGATGTTCTGGATAATTATCTTTAATGCCTAAATAATATTATTTTTTTTCAAGGTGATCTTTTGAGAATTGCTGTAATAGATTACGATAAATGTCAACCGAAAAAGTGTAATCTATTGTGCCTTAACTATTGTCCTGGGCCCAGGATGAACGAAGAAACTATAATAGTCGATGAAGTAACAAAAAAGCCCATAATTTCTGAGGTCCTTTGCACAGGGTGCGGTATATGCATACACAAGTGCCCCTACAAAGCAATTTCTATAGTTAATTTACCTGAAGAGCTTTCTCAACCGATACACCAGTATGGCGCAAACACATTCAGACTTTATCGGTTGCCAATACCAAAGGAAGGCAAAGTCTTGGGGCTTATAGGTCAAAATGGGGTTGGTAAGACTACAGCGATTAGGATTCTTTCAGGAGAGCTCTACCCTAACATGGGCGACTATTCATCAAAAGAAAAGAAAAACCTCACATCGTATTTCAGAGGCACTGAACTTCAGGGGTATTTTGAGAAGATTGAAGCCAAAAACATCAAGAGCTCTTTAAAGCCACAGTACGTTGACAAACTTTCTCAAGTTGTAAAAGGAAATACAGCAGAGCTACTTGAAAAGGTAGATGAGAGAGGGATTGCAAAAGAGTTGATTAGCGGCCTTGATTTAACAGACGCTCTTGACAAGGACATCGATGTATTGAGCGGCGGAGAGTTACAGAGAGTTGCAGTAATTGCTTCAATGTCAAAAGAAGCCGATATTTATTTCCTAGATGAGCCCACATCATACCTTGATATAAAACAAAGATTGAACGTTGCAAAGGCGATAAGAAACCTTGCAGAGGAAAAAACTGTTGTTGTAATTGAGCACGACCTTGCAATCTTGGATTATTTAAGCGATAATATTCACATTCTTTATGGGCAGCCCGGGGTATACGGAATCGTTTCAACACCCCTTGGGGTGAGAGTTGGAATCAATATGTACCTTGACGGCTACATAAAGGAAGACAATATCAGATTTAGGGATGAATCAATCAAATTCTACCAAAAGGAAGACAAAACGCTAAGGTCAAAGAAGGTCCTTTTGGAATACCCATCATTTGAAAAGAAGTATGACAGCTTTTCATTAAAGACTGAAGGCGGGGCGCTTCATAAGGGGGAGGTAATCGGGATTGTAGGTCCGAACGCTACAGGTAAGAGTACCTTTATCAAAATACTTGCTGGCGTCTTAGAGCCTGACAACGGGGATAAATTTGAGACGGAGTTAAAAGTTTCATACAAACCGCAGTATATAAAAAGAGATTATGAAGGAACTGTAAGAAACCTTTTGGCAGAAGTTGCAAAGGAGAAATTTTTCACAAACATCTACAAAGCAGAGATACTAAGACCTTTGGAGATTGACCCTATAATAGACAATCTAGTCTCAGATCTTTCTGGCGGGGAGCTGCAGAGGGTGGCAATAGCGGCATGCCTTTCTCAAGACGCAGACCTTTACTTGTTTGACGAGCCTTCGGCATACCTTGATATTGAGCAGAGGCTAAACTTTTCAAAGGTATTAAGAAGATTCATAGGCGATAAGGAACTTATGGCAATGATTGTTGAACACGATTTAGTTTCTTTAGACTACACTTCAGATAAGGCGATTGTATTTTCAGGAAGACCCAGTGTATCGGGAGTCGCATCACCGCCTCTATCACTTCGTGACGGGATGAATAAGTTCTTGAAAGAGATTGGAATAACATTTAGAAGAGAGCCTGAGTCAGGAAGACCAAGATCAAATAAACTGGACTCCCAGAAGGATAGAGAGCAGAAATCATCAGGCGAATACTATTACTTTAAAACATAAAATTAATTTAATATTTCCACTGTTCCATTGTCGCCGTTTATCTTAACTTTTTTCCCTTCTTTAATACTGTCAATTTCTATCTTATCAACCATCGGAATATCTGAGATAATTGCGCCGACTGAAACTATAGTTTCTGCTTCTTTGTTTATTATTGCTAGAGGGGCAGCGTCATTTTTCTTTAGTTGGTATATAACATAAGAACCAACTGTTGAGCCTTTCCCCATAGGGAAGACAAATATCTTGCCCTTTATGCTCTTACCAAAAGCGCTAGAGTTCTTGTCCATCACGATACCTGTTTTTGGATCAACCCCTCCAAGAAAAGAAATTGGTGAGGAGCTTTTCAAGACCTCACCTTCTGCTAAACCTTTTGATATCTTTCTTCCCATTAGGATCATTTTCATCTCTCTAGTGATTCAAGTTCGTTGAGTATTGAGATAATCTCCTCTGTAAGTTTGTTATATTCTTCAGTGCCAGGTTGTAAAGCTTCCCTTTGGATATAGAATTTGATGAGTGATGCAACAAGCTCTTCCTTTTCACCTGTTGCGGGTGGCTTAACTACTGGCCCGCCATCGCCAGGTGTAGTTGGAGTTGTGGGCACTACACTGATCTTTGAGAATAGATCCTTTAAAGCATCATCAACAGTCTGCCCTCTTCCAAATGTCATTGACCTTGGCTCTATTGCGACTATATCCCACAGATTAACTGATTCTGCCCTCTGCACATACACTGAAAGAAGATACAAAGGAACAGTCCTATCCTTGTAAGTAAATGGGTATAGAATCATATTGCCCTGTCTTTTAGTTTCGGCCAACAATCTGAACTCTTCCTGGTACTCGCTATTCAAGAACTCTTGAGTAATCCTCTTACCTGTTATCTTCTCAGCAGAGATGTCAATAGCATAGAACTTTGCTTCAGAATCAAGATTATCAAGGTACCCATACATAAGGGCTGTAAGCTCTCTTGATTCAGCCCTCCTTAAGATCATCTGCAGAAACGCCGCATACTCATACTGTTCAGTTTTTGGATTCTTTGCAATGATGTTGTATATGAAATCTGTATACCGTCCGACGTTGTCCCCCAAATCAAATTCGTAGAAGTTTGTCGCTTCAATGTACTCCTTTGGATCTGTTATGTGGTAAGTTGTATATGCGTCTGAAACATAGTTGAAGTAGTCATCAGGGGCCCTTAACTGTGCCCTGATTTCGCTTGGTATTTCACTACCGTCTTTGATCCATGGGTATATCTTTAGGTATATGTCCTTGAATACATCGTTGGGCCCAACATAATAGGCCAATACCTCTCCAGTTTCCATGTTTGTAAGTACCCTTGCAACATTCCTCTTATAGCCAAGATTTACATAAGGCATGTAGGTTCCAGCGTCAAGATTTAAGTTATAATCTGTTAAGAAATAAGGATCGTCATTGTATATCACAATGTAGCTATCTAGGTCTCTTTCAAACTCTGAGGGCAGATAAATTGCGTTTCTCTCATCCAAAGATCTGTAAGGAACATAATCCAAAGAGGGGTATTCTGACCACACACCGTAGCCCTCTAGTCTAAATAGAATTAGTCCACTAATGTTGACAGTTTGTACATCTAGTGTTGCAATGTCATCCCCAAGATTTGTTTTCCTGTCTTCTGCTATGTACATATTTGTTGCATATGAATTTGTTATGACCGATTCAGTTTCAAACCCTTCTGAGTAAGCGTAATCTAGTTCGCCTTCACCATAGTATATTTTTGATGGTATGTTTGTTATCTCCCTTGTGGTAGAGTCCATGATTATTATGTCATCTGTTCCGACATAGAATATATTCCTGTTGTAGAAGTTGTCTGTAACAGGTGTTTCCGGCTTTATAGTCTTGTAAGTTGCCCAATAGATTCTCTGCTCTTCTGGGTCAAGGAATAGATCGGTATCCGCTATGAGATAATACCTTGGGCCTAGCCTTGGCCTTGCAAGGACATATCCTGTAACATAGTCCCAGACCCTTACCCTGTCTATCAGATACCTATTTTCATTGAGGAAATCTTGTAGGTTCATGTTTTTAAGTTCCCCTTGAGACAAGATATCTGCGTTTATTCTCTCAACGTTTTCAACATATGATACCCACCTGTTTGAGTCAATTTCCCTTTGGATGTAGGGCGTATTTAGTAAAGGATTTCCCCTGACGCTCCTGTCAAGAAGGAACCCTTTAACACCTGCGGCGGCTGTTGGTGAAACTATTAGGAGTATTATGACTATGGCGATGATCCCGCGTTTGCTAACGAATCTGCTCTTATATTCCTGGACATTTGTTTCTGTGAACTTCATATCAAATATACTCTTCAATGTAGGCATAAAGACAAGTGCCACAACGAGTAAGGCTGCCTTGACGATGCCCGGCATAAACAACGCTACTAAAGAGATAATGCTCATTATCCCAAGTTCTGTTCTGTCCCTTGAAACTACTAGGTTCATTACACCAATGCCTGCAAGGATCAATGATTCAATAACCCAACCGATTTGTAAGAAGGAAAGTATCCCAAACTTTACATAATCGGGATTATTGATATAGAAGGCGAGAACGTTGCTGAAGAAAAGGAGCACTGAAAATCCGACCAATGTTAGGAATAAGATTACAGCTGTTAAGGTCAAATGTGCTTTTTCTACTACAACTTCCTTTGACTCTTCCCTTACTGTTCCATCCTCAAAGACCCTGCCCAATCTCTTGGCCCTCTCAATTAAGAGGTTTGCAATGTAAGGAACTGCAACTACGAGAGTTAAAAGGAAAAGAATGCCTTTGCCTATATTGATTAGGTTTATGTAAAGGTAGCTTTGGTAGAAGCTGTCTGTGTTATATATGAAGTCCATTATAAGTGGCCTTGTTATTTCAGGCAGCTCTTGCAAATAAACGGCATACCTTAGGTAGAGCATCGGTGCTGGTATGAAGATGAATATCAAGAAGAATATTACTAGGTATATCAGTTTCCCAATAACATTCTTACCAACTTCCTGCTTTATTATGGCCCTAAGTGGTGTCACAAGGAACATAATCAAAAATATGATTATGGCCAAAACTAAACTCCAGACCAGGCCTATCATGTATAGAGAAAGTTTTACTATAAACTGCTCATAGAACAACGTGTATAGGACTTTCAAGTTAAAGTAGATTGGAATCCCAAAGAAGTATCCGATTACGAGAGCAAAAACAATGAAATATAATATTCCTTTTGGGTTAAACCCCTTACCAGTTTTTCCTGATTCTTTTTCCATAATCTATGATACGTTTTAGCCTTTAAATAATTTACCCGATTAAATTATAGTAATAAGGGGGTCATCTTAGGGAAACATCCCCAGAATAGACCTTAATTTCTTTTTCTTTAGTCTTTAGTATCAGAGCACCGTTTTCATCGATGTCCTTTGCCAACCCTTCATAAGTTTCGCTTATCCCGATTATCTTGACCTTTTTCCCAAGTGTTTCTGAATTATTTTTCCACCTTTCAATTATTTGTTTGATATTCCCGTTTGTGTATTCTTGGTAAACTCTGTCGTAATGCTCTAAAAATGACTTTAAGAATATGTTTACAGACACATCACTTTTTGTCTCTAATTTTAGAGAAGTTGCATTCTCTGGTAGGATCTTTATATCGGCGTTTAGATTTACCCCGACCCCAACGACTATGTAGTTTATCTTCTCCATATCAGAGGATAGCTCTGTCAGTATGCCGGATATTTTTTTTCCCCAAATCAAAACATCGTTTGGCCACTTAATTTTTGCATTGAGGTTGTAGGTAGCTGAATTTAACGTTTCAATAAGCGCTAATGAAGAAACAAGGGTCAACTGCGGGGCATGTTCTGGGGGGATATTTGGCTTTAGAATAAATGATACGTAGATGCCCCCTTTGGGTGAGTGCCATTGCCTTCCCCTTCTCCCGCGACCAGATGTCTGAACTTCTGATATTACAACTGTTCCGTCCCTTTCTTTTAGTGCTATCTGCTTTGCCTTGTTGTTTGTTGAATCGACTTCTTCAAACAATAGAATTTTTTTTCCTATAATTTCTGTATTAAGCATCCTTTCTAGCTCAAACTGTATTAGCCTGTCTGGGGGTCTGACTAGTTTGTATCCTTCATTTGTCTTTGAATCTATTTCATAGCCGAGCTCTCTAAGTTTTTTTATATGCTTCCAGATTGCGGCCCTTGAAATCCCCAACTCTTTTGATATCTCTTCTCCTGAGATATAACCCCCCCTTTTTTCTAGGATTTCAAGGATCTTTGTTTTCATTGTTTCACCGATGAAAAATTAAAGTATATCTCTGCACCGGTATCGAGTTTTATACTCAGCCTGTGATCCCCCGGCTCAGCATATTCGATTGCCTTTTGGACAACAATCTTTTCACTTGATTTTACAGATTCAGTTCCCTCAAGGACTTTATTTCCATCAACAAAAATTGAGTAAGAATAATCTTTATCTGCACCTTCAAGATTTTCTATGGTGAAATCAAAGTAGATGAGATTATCTATTTTTTTGGTGAAGTTATGAAGCAGAATAGAATCTTTTGTAAAACTATCCAAAGTATACCCCTTGCCATTTATAAAAAAAGAATCGCCGGAATAATAGGTATTTGCCCCGTTTAGTATGACGGCATCATCCTTTATCTGTAATTTAGTTCCGTCTAGATTTGAAAGATTTTCATCTACCTTTAGTATGGTGGTATTAAAATAGAGCCTTGTGAACCGCTCTTCAGTGATCTTTACCTCGGAAAAAGACAAAAGAACAAACGCTGAAACAAACAGAAAGGAAAAGGCTAATGCATAGAGGACGTACCTATCATTCAATTATCTCAAACTCGTCTTCCTTTGATTTTATACGGCCTTCATCTATGAGGTCCTTTATAGCAAGCTCAACATCAAGCTCATCGATACTCAAAACATTTGAGATTTCTGTCTTAGATATCTTGGGGTCTGTCTTTAGCAGATCAAAGACACTTTCCTTTATCTCATCTTCATCAACGTCATCGTAAAAGGAGATGTCCCCTTTCTCTTCCCTGGCTTCTTCTGTTAGGGATTCTTCGGAGATCTCTTCCATCAGCTCTTCTATCTCTGTTTCTTGGAGCGCTTCTTCAACTTCAGTGATATTTACTTCTTCAGTTTCTTCTCCGTATGTTTCCTCTTCTTTTGTAGGAGCTTCTGGAGCGGGCGAAACGAATGTATCTAACTTTTCTTCGTAATCAAAGGACAATCCCCTTTCCATCAGATCCTTTATTCTTTTGGAAAGCTCTAGCTCCCTATAGAGCCAGTAGTCTGGGGTGACCGGGATTATCATATCAGGAACGATGTAGATTTCGTCCTGGAACTCCCCAACCCTTCCGATTACATCGACAATTTCCCCAGGCTTGAACTTATCGAGAAGCTCTATCTTGTCTGACCACCCCTTTATTCTTGTGGTGGCCGTACCATCGTCTATGGTGAAGGACCCATAGGTATTTTCGTTGTTTCTGTAGGAGTCTAGTATAGTTCCGAGTATTCTTGCTTCCTTTGATTCGCCAAAGGGTGTTGAAAGGATAACTCCTCCCATCCCGTCATCTTTTAACTTACCATTGACAAGGTCAATAATCCTCATCTTGTAGGCTATCATTCAATGCTTTTTAATTATCGAGATATATAAGAGTTTCTTTAAGTTTGTTTTAAGAAAAGAAGAAAAGAATAAATTAAAAAATAAAATCATTTTTTCCTAAGTTGCGGGTGCTGAATCTGTGGCAATTACAACGCTGTAAGTGTGGATTATAGTTCCTGTACTGTCGCCTACTTCGTATCCAATTGTGAATACTACAGGCCTTCCTCTAGGTAAACTGGTAGTTTCGTTTTGGACTAGGGGTACTTGGAATGTTCTACTACTATCTGCGTCTATATTCCCCGCATTAGCATCTATTGTACCTCGCCCAGGTGTAATTGACGTAACATTTACGTCCGATGGTGATCTGTTCCTAATTGTAACGTAGAAATAACTAGTATCGTTAGCTACATCTGCTTGTAACTGTGGACCAATTACATCGGCTGTTGCCTCTCTAACAGCTTCCTGCTGTCCAGATTGAAAACTTCTAAACCATATAAAGTATGCCCCAACGGCTGCAACGGCTACTGCTACCAATAACATGACAGCAATAACTGGTGATACAGCCTTCTTGTGTTTTCTAAAAAACGTTATCATATTTATCCTCTCCATATCAATATGGACAATAACTATTATTGTTAATCTATATTTAAATGTTTCGGTTAAACTAATGATATACTTAGTTTAAGAGCGATAATAAACACACTTATTCCAATAAACTCAAAAAAAATTGCGAAAAGTTTAAATAGATACATATTTAGTTACTATCATGAAAGAGATTGATGAAAAAATTATTGAGGTTATGAAAGAAAATGCGAGAATCTCAATAACTGACATATCAAAAATTACCCAAATACCCGATACTACAATTCATTTTAGGTTAAGGAAGCTAAAAAACATCCTAAACTATCGACTAACCCTAAATCACAAAAAATTAGGTGAGAATTATTACCTCCTTGAAATAATCCCTGAGACCTATGCAATTGACTCAATCACGATAAAAAAGGCAGAAGAGCTTTTTGATCGCCTAAGAAAAATGGAAGGGATCCTATTTGTAATTAAGGCTAGGGATTCATTTATGCAGATAGGAAAATTCTTCGCAATATACGCCGGAAAAGAAAAGCCAAAACTTGAAATTTCGGGGATAAAAGTTTCAACGATAACAGAGACTGATAAGATCTGGGGTGAACTTGCCCTATGCTCAAAGAGCTAGAACAGAATAGCATACTCCTCCTGGGCGAACCGGAGACCGGTAAGGAGTATTTTGCAAAGGAGCTTACCAAAGGGGACCTAATCTATGCCGTCATAGACAAGAGCCCAAAGGAGGTAAGGGAGATCTTTAAACCTAAGTTTATCATCGACTGTTACACAGAAAGGCTTGGCATCAAAAGCTCCGAAAAATACCATATTTCATACGCTTATGACCTTGACGAAATAATCAGGAATATCTTCTTGGCAAGGGATGAAACAGGAAAAGAAACTACAATAATAATTGATTCTCTATCCCCTTTAATAGTGACTCTAGGCCTTGTCCCAGTATACCGGTTTCTCCAGAGGCTATTTGCAATAGGCAGAGAAAAAAATGCAAGGATAATACTGATACTGCACAAGGGTATGCACAAGGACGAAGTTGAGGTATCGATCAGGCATCTAGTCGATGCCACATTATTCCTAGAAAGGGCAATAGAAATGGGGGAAGAGGTATTCTACGTCGATTTTGGCAGGGTTTACGGTGAAAAATATAAAAGAATTAAGTACCATATAAATAAAAATAAGATAGTCTTTGATAGATTCACAATATAACAAAGGAAGAATTTATTAACAAGTAACCATATTGGAATTGTAATAATAATAGTTTCATTTTTCCTATTTATGTTAAGATATGGGTGTGAGAATAAATGGAAGATAGGGTAAAGACAGGAATCAAAGGGCTTGATGAACTTATAGGGGGAGGTCTACCAAGGAGCTCCTCAATACTATTATCCGGTGAGGCAGGAACAGGAAAGACTATATTTTCTATACAGTATATCTACGCCGGGGCCAAGGAGTTTGGGGAAGCCGGCATCTACGTAACTTTTGAGGAAAAACCAGAAGAGCTTAGACGGGAAGCGGCCCAGTTTGGATGGGACCTAAAAAAGTATGAGGATAAGAAAAAGATTGTCATACTTGATGCCGCATCCCTTAGGGTAGGCGTTCCAACAGATGAGGCTTTCTATGTAAAAAGTGATGCTGACACAAGGGCTCTACTTTCAAAGTTATATGAGATAGCAGTTGATATCGATGCAAAAAGGATCGTTATAGACTCCCTTCCAGCATTCTTCTTTTCAGACGAGCCTGATAAAATGCGGGATGATATCTACATGCTAGGCAGAGTTTTAGCCGAGACAAAGGCAACTTCAATCCTCATAACGGAGATTGTAAACAGTAAGGGGTACTCTAGGTTTGGCTTTGAGGAGTTTATAACAAGAGGTCTCATCACAATGCACCTTGTTGAAGGGGAAAAGGCTATGTCTAGGATGGCTGAGTACAAGAGGAGCATATTCATCAGGAAGATGAGGGAGACAAACCACAAGATAAAACAGTACCCGTTCTCTATAGCAAATGACGGTATAGTTGTGTACCCCCAAGGAGAAATCTATTAGTCCAAAGTGATTCTTATGATAGCAGTACCAGATACGTCCGTTGTAGTCGATGGTAGGTTCAAGGCTCTTTTACGCGATCCAGAGTTTGTTAAGGATCTGGAAAGGATTGTTATAGCCGAAGCGACAGTTGCAGAGATTGAGCATCTTGCAAACGAGGGTAAATCCTCTGGGATATCAGGGATTGCAGAGTTAAAGGCGATATTCAATATCTCAAAGGAGATATTCGTCCCTCTTGACTACTATGGCAAGAGGCCCACAAAGTATGAGATTGCAGGCGCCAAAAAGGGCGATATTGATGCGATCATAAGAGACGCCGCAATAGATTTAGGTGCAACGCTTGTCACTGGCGATCTAATACAAAAGGACATTGCCGAGGCCAAAGGGATAGAGTCCATTTTTCTAAAGCCATACAAAAAGGTGAAGCTAAAGATTGAGGACTTTTTTGATTCTGAAACGCTCTCAGTGCACCTAAAGGACGGCATAATCCCAATGAGGAAAAAAGGAAAGCCCGGGTCAATACTCTTGGACAAGTTTGACAGGGTCTACAATGAGGACGAGTTAAAGGATATATCCCTTGACATACTAGAGAGGGCAAAAACAACAAGGGACAGTTTCATTGAGCTTGATGAAAAAGGGGCAAGCGTTGTCCAGCTGCAGGAGTACAGGATAGTAATAACATCCCCGCCATTCTCCGATAGGTTTGAGATAACTGCGGTAAGGCCTGTAAGAAAACTTACGCTAGAAGATTACAATATGCCTGAACAGCTTATGAAGAGGCTTGAGGTAGCCGAAGGAATCCTAATCGCCGGGGCTCCTGGTATGGGTAAGTCCACATTTGCCCAAGCCATTGCAGAGTATTACTCATCTCTAGAAAAAATAGTTAAGACCATGGAAAAGCCAAGGGACCTAAACGTCCAGCCAGAGATAACTCAATACACAGCACTTGAGGGGGATATGGCAAAGACCGGCGACATACTGCTTTTGGTAAGGCCTGACTTTACAGTTTTCGATGAGATGAGGGTGACAAATGATTTCAAGATTTATGCTGATATGAGGCTTGCAGGCGTTGGTATGGTGGGCGTTGTCCACGCGACAAAGCCAGTTGACGCCATACAGCGTTTCATAGGGAGGATTGAGCTAGGTATTATCCCCCAGCTGATTGACACAATCATCTTCATTAAGAACGGTGAGGTAAATCAGGTTTTAGAATTAGAGTTTCTAGTTAAGGTGCCACAGGGCATGAGCGAGGCGGACCTAGCAAGGCCGATAGTTGAGATAAAGGACTTCTACTCAAAGACCCCGCTCTATGAGATTTACACTTACGGGGAGCAGGTAGTAGTTATGCCCCTTAAGGCAAGGAGAAAAGAAGCTTCGCCCATGAAAAGGCTAGCGCTCTCAAAGCTAAAAGAAAAGCTAAACGCCGAGCTTGCAATTCCGTTTGAACTTGAAGCAATATCAGATTCCAGGATTGCACTTTATGTCAAAAACGATGATATCCCTTCCATAATCGGGAAGGAAGGAAAGAACATAAAGGCGCTTGAAAACGCGATAGGATTTTCAATTGATGTAAGGCCAATGGAGAAGACTCAAGAGAAAAAGGGCAGGATCCCAGTCAATGTCGACTTTAAGGAGAAGTATATCATAATAAATGCTGAAAAAAGGTTTGCCAGAAAAACTGTTAAGATATTCATAGACGATAACTATCTTGAAGAAATAAACGTGCCAAAATCAGGGAAGATTAAGATATCAAACAAAAACCCAATGGCTGAGCAGATTGAGGACGCAATTTTTAATGGTAAAAACTTATATATAATACTATAAAATCCGATTTGGGACCAGTGGCCTAGTGGATATGGCGATAGCCTCCTAAGCTATAGGTCGGGGGTTCGAATCCCCCCTGGTCCGTTCTTTTTAACTATATATAAATTGTTACTAGAATTAGTATTCACTCAAATTAACCAAAATTATATAAAGATGCCCATTTTCTTTAGTTTGGGAGCCAATGCAATATAATTTCTCAAAGGGTACAATTTTTTGGCTCCCCCAATAAACTAAAACTTATAAATCGCAAATCCTTAACGTTTTTATGCCCTGGAGTTTAAAGTTTGGAAGTATATTAGGTATCCCGATAGAGCTTCACATAACGTTTTTGCTGCTCCTACTGATATTCTCGATATTTGGGTTCATTCCGCTTTTAATAATTTTGCTTTTATTTACTTCAGTCTTGGTGCACGAACTTGCGCATTCCCTTGTTGGAAGGCATTACGGCGCTAAGATTAAAAAGATTACCCTTCTGCCGATAGGCGGTGTGTCCCAAATGGAGGCGATACCAAAGGGCCACGAGTTTGCAATAGCAGTTATTGGCCCAATTACAAGCATAGCCATCGGGGCAGTATTGCTCTTACTTGGAATCCTTTTTGGATTTGATATGTACTTTGACCTAAACTGGATACAGTTAGAGTCGCTTAGGGATATATTTAGGGTCGTCATGTCTTTGAACTTTTTACTGGGGCTGTTCAACATAATCCCGGCATTCCCTATGGACGGTGGCAGGGTCTTAAGGGCATTTCTGGCTTCCAAGATGGATTATCTAAAGGCAACTGAGATATCTGTTAGAATCGGCCAGGGTCTTGCAATTGTCTTTGCATTTGTTGGGATCCTTTACAATCCGTGGCTTATCATAATTGCCTTTTTCATATATATGGGGGGTATGGGAGAGTACCAGTCGACACAGATGTCAACAGCACTTAAAGGGATAAAGGTCAAGGACCTAATGGTAAAGGACATAGTTACAGTCTCCCCATACGATACGTTAGAAGACTTTGAAAAGATTTTGATTGAAAAAAGACATAAAGGTTACCCTGTTGTTTCTGAAGGCAATGTTATTGGTATTATTACTACAAATGAACTTCTGTCAGTTCCTAGGGCTAAGTGGTTTGAAACTAAAATTCAAGATGTTATGACAAAAGACATCATTATCGCATCACCTGAAATGGAAGCGTTTGAGCTTCATACGAAGCTAACAGAAAAAAATCTGGGAAGGGCACCTGTCTTAGAAAAAGGACAACTTGTTGGATTCATCTCGAAAACAGACATACTTAAATTTTCTGAGATACTGATGCTAAAGAGGGCGTAAATGAAGGAAGTTCTAAAGGTAGGGGATACCACATACATAATAGTTGGCACAGCCCACGTCTATGAGAAGAGTGTCCTTGAAGTCCGCGAAGCCATAAGGGAAGAAAAACCTGACGTAGTCGCCCTTGAACTTGATCCTGCAAGGCTTGATGCACTTTTGCATAATGAAGAGAGAAAACCAACGCTAAAAGAAATGAAGGATTTTGGTTTTAAAAATGCATTTTTGCTATTATTTATGTCATACCTCCAAAAAAAGATATCAAGCGATACCGGCATTGTCGCAGGTAGGGAAATGATCGAAGCTGCTGTCGAGGCCAGATCCTTGGGTATCCCGGTAGCATTGATTGATAGGGACCTTAGAATTACAATACAGAGGCTTATGGAAAAGGTAAGGCTCAAAGAAAAAATCATGATTTTTAAAGACGCAATTTTCCCAGATAAAGAGTACACAATTGACTACGCATATGAAAACTCTATAGAGCTAGTAAATGAGGTAAAGGTAAAGTACCCCTTCATATTCGAAGTACTTGTCGATGAGAGGGACAGGCATATGGCAGAAAACTTAAAAAGAATACAGAAGGAAAAGGTTTTAGCTATCGTGGGAGCAGGTCATGTTTCTGGGATAAAAAGATACTTAGGTGAAACTCATGTCTAGCTTTACTAAAAAAGAAGTTACTGAATTATTAGTTGCGTGGGCGGCATTGTCCATTGCATTTGGATTCGCCTTTACAGGTGGTGCTTTTGCTTTGAGGGGGGTCAACCAGATAATATATTTTATTTCTACACTTCCAAAATACTTTATTATAGTTGGTGCGGCGTTCTTGCTTCATGAGCTATCTCACAAATTTACCGCCATCAAATACGGGTATCCTGCCCACTTTCAACTGTGGCAGATGGGGCTTTTACTAGCACTTGGAATGTCATTTGCTCTTGGAATAGTTTTTGCAGCACCAGGGGCAGTTTACATATATGGGCTCACAGATGAGAAGAAGGATGCAAAGATATCCTTATCAGGCCCACTTTCAAATATGATTGTGGCCGTATCCACTCTCGCATTGTTTAGGTTCACATTTGTGCCGTTATTGGCCCAAATCGCTTATGTCAGCGCATTTATAGGGGTGTTCAATCTTTTGCCATTTGGGCCACTCGATGGAGCTAAGATATTCCGGCATGAGAAACTATGGTGGATTGCACTGATGGCAATTGGAGTAATTATTATAGTTACTTTATAGGAAGTTCTGAAGGAAGTTTTCCTCCCCAGACAACATCAAGGTAACCTTTTGGATCAGTATCACCTTCGGTACTGATCAATAGAACATCTGAATCTTTTCCTATTTCTAGTTTATCTTTTATATGCATCAACATCCCAAGGCCGATTGCACCGCTTTCTCCAGAAATAATTTTTTTGTCACCTTTCATTGGATTTCCAAGAATCCTCATCGAAAGGCTAGAAAGCTCATCCTTACAAGAAACAAAGACGTCTGAATAATCATAATGAATGTCCCAGGCCATTGGGTTTGGAACTCCACAAGAAAGCCCTGCCATTATAGTTGAAAGGTCTCCTTTTGCTTTATGAGGAGCCCCATCATTTATTTGAATTGACTCATAAAAACATGCAGCATTATCAGGCTCGACGATTATTGAAACTGGCCTTTTCTTTCCATAGATGGAGTTAAAGTAGCCAACACCTGACGCAGAGAAAGATCCTACCCCTGCTTGAAGAATTATATGAGTTGGCATATCGCTTCCATTTTCTTTTATCTCTTCCATCGCTTCGTCAAAGAGGACTGTATAGCCTTGCATTATCCATCTGGGTATGTTGTAGTATCCTTCCCACGAGGTATCGGATATAACCTGCCACCCTTCTCTTTCGCCATCTCTTGCCATCTTTTCAACAGCATCGTCGTAATTTCCATCTATTACAATTGCTTCAGCACCAGTCCTCTTTATCGCTTCAATTCTTTCAGGAACGGTACCTTTTGGCAAATAGATAACTGCTTTCTGCCCAAGTCTCATAGAGGCCCAAGCAACTCCAAGGCCGTGGTTTCCGTCTGTCGCAGCTGAAAATGTCAATTCACCAACAGTTTTCTTAAAAGAAGGAGAAAATATCTCAGTTATAGAAATACTTCTGCCTGCCATATCTTCCAAGCTCTTGTAAATAGCATAGATGCCTCCAAGTGACTTAAAAGAATTAAGGCCAAATCTATAAGATTCATCCTTCACCCAGATTTTACCAACACCCATGTTCTGAGAAAGGTTCTCTAAGGACACAAGAGGAGTTCTTTGATACTCTTTCATTTCTGAATAGATAGATCTTAACCTTTTTGCAACATTAATTGAAACAAAATCAGTTGATGTTTTGTCAATAGAATAATCTCGAGCCCTATCATTTTTTATATAACTGAAATAATCATCCATGCTCGACCCTTACCCCTTGGTCAGTTGTTTTTGTCCTGATGGGTATTCCTCCAGCTATCTTGATTGCAGTCTCAACTTCTTTCTGTTTGTTGGGGGCTAAAGCGTACATACAACCACCACCCCCTGCACCAGTTATCTTAGCGCCAAGAGCGCCAGACATCCTTGATGCGAAAACAAGCTCAGAAAGCTCTTTTGTTGAGACCCCTATAGCTTCAAGAAGTCCGTTGTTTATGTTCATCAAAGCGCCAAGTTCTTTTAGGTCTCCATTTTCACTGAGGATTCTTTTGCCTTGATCTGCAATTTCTCCCATGGCATCCATAATACTATTAACAATACTAGGCTTTTCCCCCTTCAAAACTTTCACCTTTTCAAGAAGAATCTTAGTGCTTCCTTTTTCACCCGTGTATCCAACTATAAGCGGTAGATTCGGTGCTGAAAACCTTTCGATCTTTCCTTTCTTAAAATACAGTCCGCCTCCAAGGGCAGAAACTGCGGGATCTATGCCACTTGAGCTTCCCTGGACCTCAAATTCAACTTCTTTTCCCATTCTTGCAATATCTTCATTTGAGAGTTTCATTTCGAGAAGCTCTGAAAGAAGTTTCAATGTGGGTACAACAACAGCAGCAGAAGATCCAAGACCTGCACCAACCGGTATGTCTGATCTTATCGAAATCTCAAACCCTTTCCTTGATCCATATTCTGTGAATATCCTATCAATAGCCGACTTTACATAGGATACTACAAAGCCAGCTCTGCCATAATCAGTTCCTAAAAAGACCTCTTCCTCAGAAAAGGATATGCTAAGCCCTGGTATTTTAAGATCATTTGCATGGATCTTGATTATTTTTTCATTCAGTAGCTTTCCTTCAGTATAGGTTCGTAAATCTATGGCAGAAGCTATTGCACCTTTTCCATAGACAACCGAATGCTCCCCAAAAAGTATTATCTTTCCTGGTGCAGACACTAACATTTGATTCCCACCGATCCATATCCTACAACTGCACTATAGTCTCCAGATGTTTCAAATGAATTTGAATAATCTAAAATTCTTGCTTTCTTTCCGCCCAACTCTTTCATACATGTAAGCATTACTGAAAGCGGACCATACCCGCATGTAGTATAGTCCTTACTGTCTATAAATCTATACAATCCCTCTACGTCCATATTTTCTGCCATCTTCAGTATTTCCATATCATTTTTCTTTATCCATGAAAGGATCTCTTCCTTGTTGCCCTTAACAGGGTTATAGCCAAATCGGCTGCCGTAATGTACTAGGTCACTTGAAGCTATTACGCCTATTGGATCTTTGCTTGATTTTGCGATAGCCTTCCCTATCTCAACGGCCGTTTCTTTATCTTGGATCCCCATACATATTGGAACAAAAGTTGCATCGTTTTTCATGTACTGTAGAAATGGCAGCTGAACCTCTATGGAATGCTCGTATTTGTGGGCAGAAGAATCAATGCCTACAAATCCAGAGTTCTCGACTATTTTAGAGGCGACTTCTTCATTGATCTTTATCTCTCCAAATGGGGTTTCCCAAGATCCTTTATCCATTAGGGCTACAGGGAGCCCTAACCCCGTATGATTTGGACCAAGAATAACAAAAGTTTCAGCTTGTGAATTTGATAAATAATAATACGAGTGTGCTTGAGTTTTCCCAGAATAAACGTATCCAGCATGAGGACAAAGAACGCCGACATTTTTTCCTTCATCAATAAGTTCAATATCCTTTTTTGCTTCTTCGATATAATTTTCTATAATTTTTTGGAGGGAGGATTTGTCCCTAGGATAAAAACTCCCGGCAACATAAGGTGGCCGATACATATTTATTATTTTTACCTTGAAATTTATATGCCTTTCTTTTTAATTTATTTTTAGAATATTCTATTTAATCCTGATAAAATTTCTATAAACAATAAAAAAATAAATATTATCTTTAATCTTCATTAATTTTGAACTCATTTTTTGAGAGAAACATTTATAAGTGGCCAGCAAAGATTACATTATAATCTAAGGCGACGGGACCCGTAGCCCAGTGGATAAGGCGACGGCCTTCTAAGCCGTAGATCGAGGGTTCGAATCCCTCCGGGTCCGCTCTTGTTTTCTAGCGGGGTAGGGCAGCTAGGAGTGCCCGGCGGGCTCATAACCCGCAGGCCAGTGGTTCAAATCCACTCCCCGCTACCAATTTATTACTATCTGTTCATCAATCCATAAATAATTGCAATGTAGCCAATGATGTTGATTATTAGTTCAACTTCACTTCTTCCGTAAAAGAAAATTCTCAATACGCTCAAAAGGTACGGAATTGAAAAAAGTGCAAAACCTATTGCAAAGTATTTGTAGATATCTTTCTTTGCCTTCGCATATTTTATGTAAGACATTAAGGCAATTATTGCAGTAAAAATCAGATTGATCAATATTGTCGATGCCACGATTGTTAAATTGGTCCAGATTTTATAAATATTACTGGATTTTAAATTAATATTTTTATATTTTAAATTCGTTCTATCCTCTAAAAAATAGATTTTCTTCACAATTTTTATAATTATTTGATTATTGGCCAGATTATTAAACAATTATCCAATTATATATTATTTCAGCTAATGACTCACCAAAACATTTTTAAATATGGAAATACTTAATAATACGTCGACAATAAGTTCGGCAAAAAATTTGGAGGTTAAAGATGGCAAAGTCTATTGTTAAAGAGGAAAACGGTAGGTTCGAACTTACTGAAGCTATGCCTGATTCTCAGTTTTACAACAAAGACTTAGCACCTGTACCTTTTGCAAAGAGAACGTGGGGTTACTACGAGTTCATTGCTATATGGGTAGGAATGTCAGTCTGTGTTCCGACATGGATGCTAGGTGCAAGTATGGTTGACGCTGGATTCAACTGGGCAATAGTTGTAGGTACTATCGCTTTAGGTCAAATTATTGTATTGATTCCAATGGTTCTAAACTCCTTCGCCGGAGCAAAGTACGGTATACCTTTTCCTGTTTTCTTGAGAAGCGCATTTGGTATTTATGGTGCCAATATCCCTGCATTACTAAGGGCCGTTGTAGCTATAGGATGGTTTGGAATCCAGACAATGGTTATGGCCTTTGCAATTGATGGTATATTGGTTGAATTGAGTCCTCTTGGATACGGTGCAATGACAGGAACTATACCCTTTTTCAACTTAAATGCACATACAGTCATATCCTTCATGATATCATGGATCATGACAGTTGCAATTTGTTACTACTCGTCACCCGGTAAATCTGCACCTGGTATAAAGTGGCTAAACGACCTTTCAGCACCTATATTAATCCTTATCGGAATAGGTTTACTCTGGTGGGGATACCAAGGAGCAGGAGGATGGGGCCCAATATTAAGCCAGCCAACAACAGCATCTTGGTCAATATGGCCAGCATTCTTGACAGCAATGGTGGCATACTGGGCAACTTTGGCTATTAACATATCGGACTTGACAAGGTTTGCCAAGAACCAGAAAGTTCAGTATATAGGCCAAACTGTTGGAATGCCAACAACAATGACATTATACTCTTTCATAGGGGTAGCAGTTACATCAGCATCAGTTGTTATTTTTGGCAGCGCTATATGGGATCCTGTAGCTTTGATGATTGCAACAGGCAGTACATTCTTCATTTACGTAGGACTAATATTCGTCATATTGGCAACACTTACAACAAACATCGCAGCAAACATGGTTGCCCCAATTAACGATGTAATGCATGTCTATCCAAAGAAACTAAACTGGGAAGTTACAACCATTATCATAAGCTTGATAGGTATACTAATGCAGCCTTGGAGATTCTTGGCAGATCCAAACGCATACATTTGGACATGGTTACTAGGATACGGAGCATTCCTTGGACCAGTAGCAGGTGTCGTTATAGCAGACTTCTGGCTTGTCAGAAAGCAAACAATTAAGTTAGATGACATATACAAGAAAGACGGATACTATGACTTCAAGAAGACTGCAAATCCTGTAATGACTGTCCTATTACTAATCTGTGCAGCTTTGATTATGTACTTCTCAACTAAGGGATTAATCCTTGGAACTGGATGGCCTTCATGGATTACAACAGCAGTATTAATACTTGGTGTCTTAGGTTCGATATATCTTGGATACGCAAAGATTCACGGAGTAAACATGGTCGGCTCAGTTTCTCTATTCTTAGGAATAGTAGTTTCAATGGGGCTACCTTTGTTAGTACCTGCAGCTGGAATGTGGACATGGTTCATAGGACTATTTATATCCTTGATACTTTACTATGTCTTGTATGAAGCTTGGTACACCAAGTTCTTTGGCGCAATACCAAAATAAAATAAATTTAATTTTAATTTTTTCTTTAATTTTTTAAGAAAACCTTTATAATCAAATTGTATTAAATTCTGATGTGATTTAATGATTGAATATTTACTAGTTTTAATTGTATTTACTGTTTTTAGCATATGGCATTCAGCCACTTCAAAAGATTCTTTTAAAAAAATATTTACCTCAAAATTTAAGTTAAGCCTTTCTTCATACACTCTGATAAGGATACCTGTGTCGCTATTATTTCTTGGGCTTACCCTTTACCTGGTGTTTTTATACAGAAAAGCAACACCTGAACTCTTCACTCCGATTAGAGGATTTGTAGGAATAATACCCCCTCTTATTGCCATGTGGTTGTCTTCATATGTCACCCTACAAATATCTAAGGCTGACAGACTACCTCAATACTTTGGGATATTGGATACTCCAAAAGTATTCTTTTATAGTGGGGCATATTCTATTTGTAGGCATCCTTTGTATTTCTCATGGTTATTGGCTGTATGGGGATTCATTATTGCAAGCCCATATCTTTTATACCTTGAATTTGCACTCTTGATTACAATTTTTGTGATCTATATGTCCAAGGAAGAAGAAAAGTCAATGATATCCCTTTTTGGGAAACGATATGTCGATTACCAAAAGAAGGTACCATTCTTGCTACCCTATGGATTTATAAATAAAGGCGGTATTCCAAAAAAGAGTGTAACTCAAAATAAATAGAAGGAATAAGTATGATTGAGATTATTGTTTGGATGCTTTTGACTCTTGTAATCGGATCATTTTCAGCTGTGATCGCTAAAAGATATGGTGTTGAATATATAATTGGAATGTTTGCAAGCTTTACCGTAGTTGCGAATATTATTGCATCAAAAATAGTAGTTTTTGGACCATTTACAGTCCCTGCGGCGGTCTTAGTTTATTCTACGACATTTTTATTGACAGATTTTCTTTCCGAGTTGTATTCTGAAAAAGAGGCCATCAAAGCAGTTTTCATAGGATTTATATCAAATATTGTGTTAGTGGTCTCAATTTGGATTGCAGTGCAATGGCAGGCGGCGCCATTTTGGCAAGGGCAAGCTGCATTTGAGTCTATATTTGGGATAGTTCCACGAATTGTATTAGGGTCGATGATCGCCTATATCATTTCACAAAATCTCGACGTTAAAATATTCATGTTTCTAAAAAATAAGTTTCCTAAGCACCTCTGGCTTAGAAATAATGCTGGAACCATGGTAAGTCAGTTTGTAGACACATTGATTTTTATCACTATAGGGTTCTACGGGATAACTCCAACAAATATTTTAGTCTCATTAATCATAGGTCAGTATATTGTAAAATGGATAATTGCTGTAGTTGATACGCCATTCTTGTATCTTGTAAAATATATTTACAACAAGTACTAATTTGTTAACCATTTAATTTATATACTTTTGAATTCAAACAAGAATGGTAATAATATGGAAGATGAAATTGATAGGGATATAGATGGTGTTCCAAAGGCAAGGCTCAGCAATAGGGATAGCATAATTCTTGCTATAGTTGTAATACTATTCATGATTGCAGCATATATCATATTTATGTGATTGATACTATGGAGCACGAACCAAAATTCAAAATGTGGCTTGAAGATAAGGATAAAAAATATATCCTAGGGAAGGGAACTGCAGATCTCCTTATTAAAATAAAGGAGTTAAGCTCTATTTCAGAAGCTGCAAACTTTTATAATATTTCCTATGCCCACGCTTGGAGAAAGATCAGGGCAATTGAAAGGAGTTCTGGCCAAGCAGTTATTAATAAAACAAGGGGCGGCAAGGGTGGCGGGCATTCAGAACTCACCCCATTTGGTGAAAGTATACTGTTGGAGTATAACAAAGCAAAAGAAGCCTTAGAAAACTGCATTAAAAACTTATAACTTTTCTATAATCTCTATTATTTTATCTATTTCTTTATAGCTAATAACAGGTATGCCATTATATTGAAATATTTTGTTTGAGATTAGACCAGATATGCAAAGAACTTCATCATTTAAATCTTTTATAACGTCTTCTTCATCTCTTGCACAGAGTATTTTTGGGCACTTGTAATCTCTAAATCCCTCAAGAATTAGGTAATCGGATTCAAAATTATTTAAGAACTCTTCATTATTTTGATCGTAATATAAAATTGCCTTGCCTTTAGGATAAACTAGGCCAACTCTTTCTGCCCCTGAAGCGTGGTGTTTGAATGTATCGGTCCCTTCTGTTTCTAAAGAGAAATCATCTATGTGGATACTTTTTGCGGATGAAACTGAATAACCTTTTTTTGCTAATGCACTGATAATTGAGGTTACAACTGTAGTCTTTCCAGTCTTTTTAAATCCATAAACCCCAATTGTTTTCATAATAATGGACATACTCTTTTCTTTATAAATTAAATCATGGGAAAATTTAAAAGTAGTATTATTTGACAGTGTGTATGGATAAAATAAAAGTTGAGATAAATAATATTTCTAAGAGTTTTACTAAGGCTGACGAGAGTGAATCTTTATCTGTGATTGAGGATGTTAGCTTTGATGTTTACGAGGGTGAATTTCTTTGTATTGTGGGATCTTCAGGCTGTGGCAAAACAACTATTTTGAGGATTATAGCAGGCCTACAATATGCTGATGTAGGAGAAGTATTGCTTGATGGTGAAAAAACTGAATTAGAGTCTTCTAAAGTAGGGATGGTATTCCAGGAGTTTGCATTGTTTCCATGGAGAACAGTTCAGAAAAATGTTGAATTTGGACTTGAATACAAAAAATTGCCTCCCGAAGAAAGGGAAAAACTATCCAAGAAGTTTATTTCGTTAGTTGGCTTGAGCGGATACGAGAACAGTTATCCTCATCAGTTGTCTGGAGGAATGAAACAGAGGGTCGCCATTGCAAGGGCATTAGTTAATGATCCTGATGTTTTACTAATGGATGAGCCATTTGGTGCACTTGATGCTCAGACTAGAAATATCCTTCAAGATGAACTACTACGGATCTGGACTGAAACTAAAAAAACAATTATTTTTATCACACACAATGTAGATGAGGCAGTTTACCTTGGGGACAGGGTTCTTGTTTTAACTAAGAGACCCGCAAAGATAAAAAATGAGTTTAAAATACCCCTTGCTAGAAAGAGAAATAGGACCAATACAGAATTTGTGATGTTAAGGAAAAAAATATTGGACGAGCTTATGGAGGAAATTAATATACAGTCCCTTCCATCCACTTGAGAAGCTTTTTCTCAACAATGTATCTAAAACCCCAGTTTATTCCAAGGCCAATAAGGCCTAATGCAATCATGTATGAAAGAACATTGTCCATCCTGTGGAGGTAGTAATACCACCAGATTTTGTACCCAAGGCCTTCTCTACTTACTCCAAAAAGTTCTGCTGCAACAAGACACATCCATCCGATTCCCATTGCAACCCTAAGCCCAACGGCAATGTCTGGAAAAGATGAGGGCAGGCCTACTGATTTAAGTAAGTCTTTGTTCTTTGTACATCCTAAAACTTTTGCAGCTTCAACTAATGTTTTTGGAACGCTGCTAAAGCCAGCATATGTATTTGTTAATATTGGGAAAAAAGTACCTATAAATACGATAAATCCTGCGGACTGGTGTGTAAGGCCAAACCAGACTATTGCAAAAGGTATCCACGCTAGGGGGGGTATTGGCCTCACTAACTCTATTAGTGGATCCATAATATAATCAATCTTCTTAAACCAACCCATCATCATCCCTAAAGGTATCCCCAACAATATACCAAAGAACATACCTATGGCAAAGTGATATAAGCTAATTAGTAAATCAGAAAAAATTTCCATACTGACTGTCAAATTGTAAAGGGAAGTAATAGTCTGACTAAAACTAGGAAGTATAAAAGAATTATTAACTAGATATCTCGAGATAAACTCCCATATAGCAAAAGCTACGCCTAAGGAGATTACTGTATAAAGTTTGTACTTTACTAAAATATCGTTAAATCCTTTCATTTGAACAAAAAATAAAAAATTAATTTAAATATCTATCCTCTATTTTTTAGTAACTTCATTGTATAAAGATGTGTCAATAAGGTCTTTTGCAGTAAGAAGTTTTTTTGTGTATCCAAGGTCGTAGTGCTCTTTTCCATATGCTTCCATATACAATACTATATCGTTAGGGTTATGAATAAAAGTAGTGTCGGAATTCATCATAGAGTCTAGGATAATTTCTTTGCTCATACCAAGTTTTCTTGACGCTATCTCTGCAGCTTCTTCAGGATTATCGTAAATATATTCTGTGGCTTTGATGTGGATCTTTATGATTTCCTTTACTAGTTCTGGGTTTTCTTTAATCAACTTACCACTAACTAATAGTACACAGCATGCATGACCTGGCCACATCTCTCCTGACTGTACTACACTCTTACCGTTACCCTGAGCCTCTAAAAGAGAAGGAGCAGGATGAGGTAGAAATACTGCATCGATCTGTTTTGCTGTTAATGCTATAGTTGCATCCCCAGGTCCCATAGCCTTTATATCCACTTTGGAAATGTCTATTCCATTATCTGTTAACCATTTCTTTAGAACCATATCCTGTATCGAACCGGGTGGAAATGTACCAATCTTCTTTCCAACTAAGTATGATGGCCCTGTATAGTTACTTTCTGGCCATATAACTATGTCTGAGCCTTGTGTTTGAACAGCAGCAACTATTTTGGCATCTAGACCCTGATCAATAGCCGGGATTGGAGGTGTAGCTCCAACGTATGCTATATCGATCTGCCCTCCCAACATGGCCTGCATTTCAGGAGGTCCAGAGGGGAACTCATAATCTGTTACTTTTTCAATTCCAAACTTCTTAAGATCCTCTTGCCACCAACCCTTTTCCAAAGCAACCATTTCTGCAATCTGATGGGTGCTGGGCTGGTAACCTATTCTAAGTTCAGTTATTTTTTTAGTATTGTCCTCACCTTGTCCAACACATCCTAGAAGAAGTGTTGTAGCGATCAAGATAGAGGAAATAATGGCAAATATTTTTTTCATTTAATTCACCTGCATGATTATAATCTTCCTATCTTATAAGTTTTTCTATTATAGTATAATATTATTACCCAAAAGTATAAATATAACCTTTAATAATATACTTTAAGGTGATAATCTGGGGTATGACGAAGCCGAAAGATTGAGAGATATCATATTTCTACCCAATGATAAATTTAAAGTTGAGTTGGAATCACTTTTAGTAAAAAGTTTTGGTAGTATCAAAAATTTTTCTGATATTTCTGGTATACCGCTTCCTACAATATACAAGATTATCTCAGAAGATAGGGATCCAAATCTAAAAACACTGAGAAAGATTTATGAAGTTTTAAAAGAGGGGGAAGAAAAAAATAACAAATTCATCGCGTTAATCGCTTCAAGGCCTGTTCTTAACATGCTCGATGAGAGTTATGTCTCAGATGACGAAAATAAGTATCTAATAAGGGAGTACTCCGCTACAAATATTGAGGAAGTATTCATCCAGTCTATAAGAGCCGAGAGAGACGGTGCAAGTGCTTTGGTCTGCGCCCCTATAGTAAGTTCTATTGTAGAAAAAGTTGTTAAGATTCCCGTAGTCACAATAATGCCTCAAAAAAGTATTTTGATCGCTCTAAAGACTGCAGCCAAGAAATTGAAATCCTAATCTGATTTTGTTCTTATCCTTATGGCAAGATTTAAATATTTGGATTTTCTAATAATATAGGGACAATATAGGTGAAATTATGAAAAATAAAACTAAAATATTATCGTTAGTTTTGACAACTACTTTGTTTCTAGGACTTTTAACTACTTCAACGAGTGTTCCATTTATTATAGAGCCCATTCCAATGCTACCTCTGTTATTTCATTCACCAGACGCTACACTAAGCAGAAGTATGGGGAGTGACGGGGTCATGTATCCAAGTGGGACTCATACTGCCGGTGATAAACAAACTAATGCTCAAGTAAAATGTTTCTTGAGTTTTGATATTTCGGGGATCCCTGCTGGAGCAACAATAACATCTGCAACTCTTGGTTTAACAAGTAGTAGTGTGGCAATTGGCAATCCATTTGCGACCCTTGGCAACTTAAGAGTATACTATGTAGATTACGGAACTAGTTTGACTGTATCCGATTTTAATGGCCCTAAATTAGCTACTGTGTGGTCTGGGAGTTCTGCACCTTCAGAGGTAATAGACGTTGCCGCAGAACTTGCAAATGCAGTTTCATCTGGGAAGAAAAATTTACAGTTTAGAATTGAATATGCAACACTAACAGATAATGATAATTCAGCTGATAGAATAGAATTTAATAACCCAACTCTTCTTTACTTTTACTCTACCCCTGCAAGCAAACCCGACTTTAAAGTTACAAATATACAAAAAGGCACATCTAATATGGTCGTTGTCACAATTGCAAATAGTGGTGCAGGCGATTATAGTGGCGAAGTTGGGATGAAGATATGGTTTAATGGAGCTACTAAATTTGACGGTTCCGGCACTGTTAATATGCCTGCAGGAACAACTGCTACTGTTAACTTCCCTACTTTGATTTTACCAGAAGGCTCTACAACGGTAAAAGTTGCGATAGATTCTTCTGGAGCTGTTTCAGAAGAGAGTGAATCAAACAATGAGCGTACCCAAACATTAACTGTAGCCGCTGCACCAACACCTTCAAACACTCCCCCCCAGGCAAATGCTGGGGCGAATAAGGCCGGAACAGTTGGACAAACTGTAAGCTTTAATGGAACTGGGTCTACCGATTCTGATGGCAGCATAATTAGCTACGCTTGGGACTTTGGAGATGGAAGCAGTTCTGCTGGTTCAGTAGTAAGCCATACTTATACCTCTCCTGGTACTTATACCGTATCTCTAACAGTAACTGACAACAACGGAGCTACTGATACAGACACAACTGTTGCTATAATAACAGGAGAGTCAACCACACCTCCTCCCTCTACAAACAAACTACCAAATGCGGATGCTGGAAGCGATCTTAAAGTAAAAGTTGGTGAATCAGTTCATTTTGACGCTTCAAAATCAACAGATCCTGATGGAACAATAACAAAGTATTCCTGGGATTTTGGTGATAGCAGAGATTCAGATGAAAAAGAGCCACTCCACTCTTATGCAACACCTGGAGTTTACAAAGTGACTTTAATAGTTACCGACAACAACGGAGGAACAGACCAAGATGTAATCTATGTCACAGTTGAAGAAGCATCAAGTTCTCCAATCAAAGGAGTTCCAGGGTTTGAAGTTCCAGGAGTTTTAGGGGCTGCAGCGTTACTGTACTACTACGTTAGAAGAAGGAAAAAATAATATTTTAATTTTTATTTCTTTTTTTCAGTTAAATATTTAAATTATGTTTTGAACCTTAGATGTGGGGAGCATATGGTAAAATCTAAAGGAAAAAAGAATAAAAAAACGATTAATAATGAAAAACTTTCCTTTAAGGGAATTAAAAAATTTGATAATTATATTGTAATTATTGGGCTCATTCTGTCTGCAGTTGTTGCATACATTATGAGGTCTTGGCCCCTAAGGTTCAACAGATTGTTGGGGTATGACCCTTACTATTTCTTAAGAGAAGCCGCTTACTATCTTTCTGGAGGCATTCCAGAGATAGATCCGATGGCACCAACAGTTGTTAGGTACCTTGCAGTAGAAGATTTGCAAGGGCTTCCCATCCTAACCTCAATTATCTCAAAAGTAACTGGTGCCGATCTCCTGAGCGTACACATGTATCTCCCGATTTTTATAGGAGTGATTGGTGCAATCTTGATATATTTTGTTACATTTAAGGCATGGGGAAATAAATATGTCGCTTTACTATCCGCATTTTTCCTTGCAATAATGCCCGCATTTATATACAGGACATCTGCAGGGGGAATGTGGAAGGACACAGTTGGATCATTTTTCTTTATCCTTTTCATGTTAATCGCAATTCTAATGATTAGAGAAAAGGAAAGAAATAAAATTATTATTTATGGGGCCCTATCATTATTAACTTTAATTCTATATGCTAATACTTATGGTAATTTTTTCTTTGTTCCTTTAATTGTTGCTGTTTATGTTTTATTCAAACCTTTCATCAAAGAAACTAAGAAAGTTAAAGAGGTCTCCCTTAAAGATAAGATCCTAAAGGACATCGATATGTGGGTGTTAGTTGGAGTTTCTCTTATATCCTTGCTGTATGCCAAACTGATTATCCCCACATACCAACTTGAATCACTTAGGATATACCTTGCTCTTTTGGGTTTGGCATTTGCTTCAATTATTAATTTATCAGGGTATTTCGCAAAAGACAGAAGATATTACATTGTTTTCATGGCAGTGCTATCCTCTGCTCTTCTAGCTATAGCCTATTTTGTACTTGACTACAACGTACTTGGATATGTCTTTAGGAGTATTAACATAAGTGGAATATCTGGCCAGGGTCAGGCAAGTACCTTTTCTGACTTTGTGGATAAATTCTACCTCTTCCCGATTATGGCCGCAATAGGCGCAATATACAGTGTTTACCAGATAATTAATCACCACAATGTGAAACCAACACTCTTTCTTTTGTCTGCATTTATATTCAATACTTTCATGTCCTACCAGATGCTGAGAAACTCATTTTTTGGTGGAATAACATTTGCCGTAATGGCCGCATTTGGATTTATGGCAATCTACGAATTTTTATCAAATAAGTTATCAATAAATCGCGCACTTACAATTACAGTTATTGTACTTTTGGTATTCAGTTCTTTGTCGCTTTACAATCCTTTGGATGACAGATATGGGGGTTCAATTCCTTATAGGACTTCCCAGTCCCCGCACCTTGAAGACAGATGGCTTACAGCACTCCTATGGTTAAAGGATAATACCTCGCAGGATGAAGTTGTGTGTAACTGGTGGGATTATGGGTACTGGATACAAACTGTAGGTGGAAAAAGAACGATCGCAGATGGTATGCGAAGTGGTATGGATCCGTGGATAAGCGGATTTGGCGAGTTTCTAGGCTCTACAGATTCCACAGGTATTCAAAAGATATTAGCCATGGAGCAAGAAGCGTATAGACGAACTGGAAATAATTTTAAAATGAACTATGTTCTTGTAGACCAGAGTCTTTTAATAAAAACAACTGTCCTAAATAGCGTAATAGGAAGAGATACCTTTAGGACGGCTTATTTCTACTTCAGAGGCACCACAAAAGTCAATAACATTAATGCCTATGTATATGAGAGCGGTGCAACAAGGCTTTACTTTGTCGATAACGGTACAAGCCCTTACTGTTACATAGAACAGAATAATCAGCGCTATGGAGTTTCTAACTTTATCATTGAAAATCCTAATGGGCAAAACTATGTATACGAGAATGTTCAGTATGCAAACCTTCAGTCAATAACACAGATGATTTACCTAACTTCTCAAAATGCAATAATGTTTCCCGATAACATTAAAGACACATTATTTGCAAGGCTCATCGTTTATGAAAGTGGCCTTCAAAACTATAGTCTTGCATATGACAACGGCTATGTCAAGATTTACAAAATACTCAGGTAAAGGCAAGATACTATGCAACCATACTTAATTTTTTTTATTTCTATAATTGTGAGTTTTTTAATCACATTTTTTCTAATACCAAGATTCATTCTGAAATTAACTGAAGAGGGACATGTTGTAAAAGATTATTATAAAATTAAAGAAACTATTGTCCCCACAATGGGTGGGCTTCCTATACTTATGGGGGTACTATCCTCCTTGATTATTATCCAGCTTATTTTTCCACAGATAGAAGAGCTTTTAATTTTCTACTTTGTAATTTTTAGCTATGCCATTTTTGGATTAGTTGATGACCTTGTCAATGTGGGCAGAAAAATAAAGCTTGTCGCTCCTTTCTTTTTGGCATTCCCAATAGCGCTACTAAACATAGACACAAACCTTTCACTTTTCTTCATTGAGATTGAGCTTGGGATTCTGTTTTCCTATATTATCGCCCCACTCTATGTCATGATTGTTTCTAACCTAGTAAACATGCACTCAGGCTTTAACGGAGTTTCTGGGGGGACCACTACCATACTATTGGCATTTTCAGCAATAGGATCTTTTGTAAAATATGGTTATACTGGCCTTATCTACGTCGCCCCTATACTTGGTGCTATGGTAGCTTTTATGTACTTTAATAAGTATCCATCAAGGATATTCTTGGGCAATGTCGGGACCCTTATGATAGGGGCGTCACTTGGGGGATTTATAATATTTCAGAACATGGAGATATTTGGGGTAATAATATTAATTCCCCATATAATAAACTTCTTAATGTTTGTCTACTGGAAAATAAGGCGTTATCCCCACATTAAATTTGGAAAAGTTGACAAGAATGGAATACTACATGTTCCAAACAACCTAACTGTAAAATGGTTTCTCCCTTACTATTTCCCAATGTCTGAAAAAAAGGCAATAGTTTTCTGTTATATCTTTTCCATAATATCTGGTATTGTAGGCGTATTGTACGTTTTGCCTAGATAATCTTCAGATAATTTTAAATTCTTTTAATTTTACTATTTTTCTATGTTAGATTATTTTGTCCACGAAACTGCCGAAATTTCAAAGGGTGCGACAATTGGTAAAAACACTAAAATTTGGCATCAATCCCAAATAAGGGAAGGGGCAAAAATAGGTGAGAACTGTATTATTAGCAAGTGTGTGTATATAGATCACAACGTTAAAATTGGGAATAATGTCAAAATTCAAAATGGCGTTTCTGTTTACCATGGAGTTGAAGTTGAAGATGATGTTTTTTTGGGCCCACACATGACATTTACTAACGACCTCTATCCAAGGGCTTTCAACAGTAACTGGAAACTTGTTAATACTCTTGTAAAAAAAGGGGCGTCTATCGGGGCCAATGCTACGATAGTATGTGGGGTAACTATTGGAGAATACGCTATGGTCGGCTGCGGTGCAGTAGTTACGAAAAATGTTCCTCGTCATGGGCTTGTATTTGGCAATCCAGCAAAACTTAAAAGTTTTGTTTGTAAATGCGGACGGAAAGCAGTAAAAGTTAATGAAGAAAAAAATAAGGTTTTGATGGAATGCACGGAGTGCAAGAAAAGTTTTTTTTTAAATAAAGAAGAATACGGACTACTAGAGGAATAAAATGATACCAATTGCTAAGCCATCTATTTCCGATGAAGAAATTGAAGCTGTAAACTCAGTTTTAATGACTGGCAACATTGCACAATCAAAAAAAGTAGATGAATTTGAAAAGCGGTTTGCAGATTATATTGGGACAGATTATGCAATCTCTACCTCTAACGGAACAACAGCATTGCATGTCGCACTGCTTTCGAATGGGATTGGGAGAGGAAATGAAGTTGTAACGACATCATTTACTTTTGTTGCAACTGCAAATTCAGTTCTATTTACTGGCGCAAAACCAATTTTTGTTGATATTGATCCAGATTCATTTAATATTGATCCTTCATTGATTGAAGATAAGCTCACAAAGAGGACAAAGGCAATAATGCCAGTCCACCTATATGGTCAGCCGGCCAACTTGAAGGAGATAAAAGATATTTGTGATGATAAAAATCTTATTTTAATAGAAGATGCCGCCCAAGCACACGGGGCAAAATTTGAAGGTAAAAAAGTAGGCTCTTTTGGGGATGGAAGCTTCTCATTTTATCCGACAAAAAATATGACAACTTCTGAGGGCGGAATGATAACTACCAATAATAAATCTGTATATGATAAAGCTAGAAAGATCAGGAATCATGGACAAGAGAAACGATACTATTACGATACCCTAGGATTTAACTTTAGAATGACAGATATTTGTGCAGCTATAGGAATTTGCCAACTTAATAAGCTTGACGAATTTAATAAAACCAGAAGGAAAAATGCTGAATTTTATTCAAAAAAATTATCTAAGTTAGAATACTTAAAATGCCCTAAGACCTTTCCAAAAACAGAGCATGTTTTCCATCAGTATACCTTAAGAATAAAAGATGGTAAAAGGGATGAAGTAATTAAAGGCCTTGAAAAAGCGGGCATAGGATATGGGATTTACTATCCGAAGCCACTTCACAAACAGCCCTTATATATAGATCTTGGATACAAAGATAAATTAACAGAAACTGAGAAAGCTGCTGAGGAGGTAATTTCAATACCTGTTCACCCATTATTAAAAAAAGAGGATCTTGAATATATTGTGTCATTTTTCGAGGGATTCAGATGATTAAGATTGGAGTGATAGGGGCAGGAGTTATGGGGGGCCACCACATAAGAAATCTTGCTTCGATGGATGTAGAGTTAGTTGGAATAGCCGATATCGATAAAAAAAGGATCTCAGAATTATCAAATACTTACAATACAAAAGGATTTTTGGATTACAACGAACTTGTAAAAGAGGGGGTAGATGCAGCTATAGTTGCGGTTCCAACAAAGCTCCATAAATCTGTCTGTGACTCCCTTATAGAAAAAGGGATAGATATCCTAGTTGAAAAGCCCATTGCCGACACAGTTGAAAATGCCAAAGAAATAATTGAAAAGTCAAAAAAGGCAGGCGTAAAACTTTCAGTCGGACACATTGAGAGGTTTAATCCCGCAGTTCAAAAATTAAAAGAGTTAATAAAAAATGATACTCTCGGAAAAGTAGTAACAATGTCATCAAAGAGGGTAGGGCCATACAACCCAAGAATAAGGGATGTTGGGATAATAGTAGACCTTGGTGTGCACGATATTGATATTATGTCATTCTTACTAGAAGAAAAGGTAAAAACAGTGTATGCCACAGGCGGCAAAAGAATACACCCATTTGAGGACTATGCAACAATTCTAATGACTTTTGGGAATACCTGTACAGGTTTAATTGACACAAACTGGCACACCCCGCATAAAGTTAGAAGCCTCACTGTTGTTGCTGACAAAGGCATAGCCGAAGTTGATTATATCGACCAGAAGCTTATTCTGTACGATAAAGAGTGGGAAAAGGATGCAAAAATTGAAAGAAAGGAACCTTTAGCGATAGAACTTGATTGTTTTATTAATTATTTAAAAAAGAATACTGAACCCCCCGTTTCTGGAGAGGAAGGCTTACATGCACTTCAAGTTGCAATATCTGCAATAGAGTCGTACATGGCAAATAAAATAGTAAAAATTTAATTAGCCCTTTCCGACCCCTCTATAAATAAATCCTTTTTTTATCATATCTTCCTTATCAAAGATATTTCTTCCATCGATAATAATTGGAGCTTTCATTAGTTTCTTTATTTTGTTGTGGTCGAGTTTTCTGTATTCAGAGTGTGCTGTAACAAATACAAGAGCTTCTGAATCTTTCACGGAGTCATAAAAATCCTTTTTTATCTCTAGGCCTTCATATTTTTTGACAAAGGGATCATGGATTTCAACTTTAGCACCGCGCTCTTTTAATTTTTTAATCACATCTAAAGATGGGGTGTTTCTCGTATCATCTGAATTTTCAAGATAAGCGAAACCACATACTGTAATTTTTTTACCTTTGATTTCTATGCCCCTTTCTTTTAATTCATTTATCAAAAGTTCAGCTGTGTGGGATGGCATTTTATTGTTTAGATTTCTTGCAAGTATCATAAGTTCTGGAGTCATTATACCTTTCACCCCATAAGAAAGTAAAAGCGAGTCTTTTGGAAGGCAGTGCCCACCAACACCAGCACCTGGTAAATGCATATTCCTGAAAGGCGCTTTGTTTACCAATTCCCTTACTTCATAGACGTTGATCCCTAGTTTTTCACAGATTAAAGCAACTTCATTTGCGAAGGCTATCTCAACGTCTCTGTATGCATTTTCTGCCGTTTTTACAACTTCGGCAGTAATGCAGTCAGTTGGGTAAAGCTCTCCTTTAACTATATGAGAATAAAGTTCAACCATCTTGGATTTTGTTTCTTCATTTATACCTCCGCACACCCTTGAGAGATTTTCAATGTTGTACAGAAGTTTTCCAGGCATTACCCGCTCAGGACAATTACCAAGGAGGAAATCTTTGCCTGCTACCATCTTAGAAGTTTTCTCTAGAATTGGTTTAACAAGAGTTTCCATAGTTGTAGGGGCTATTGTTGATTCGACTATGACTAAAGTACCCTTTGAAAGATTTTCTGCTACGCTCTTTAGGGCAGACTTCAACGAATCATATTTTGGTTCCCATTTATCAGAGTCAAATGGAGTTTCAACACATATTAGTATCGCATCTGCACTTTTACAAGGAGAATAATCTGTAGTTGCCACAAGTTTTTTGTTCTTTACAACTTTATTTATTAGTTCAGGAAGGTTTGGCTCATCCCCTTCTATGGGGCACAACCCCTTATTTATCAGATCGACCTTTTCTTTTGTTCTATTAATTCCAACTACATTAAAGCCTTTATCGGCAAACATAGCGGCAACAGGGATCCCTACATAACCGGTGCCTATAATGACAATATTTTTTAACATGATATCCTCTGATGAAAAGATATAGAAGGCCTAAATAAATCTTTGGGAATTTATCGCATTGTTTATCAATAATACTAATATCTGTTTATTAATGTTATTCATTATAATCATCTAATTTAATCAATAATATATGACATTAAATTTCAATTATTAATTTTAATTACCGAAAACTTTATATAGTAAGAGTAACTAAATACTAATAACTAAAGATTATTAGTTCAATGTATGTAATCGATGGTGATAATGTGGGTTGGAGAAAGCAATTTGAATTGAGAAATGAGAGAATTGAGTATATTAGAAACCTCCTTAGAGAAAGGACTAAATCAGGTAAAGATTATTTTATTCAGGAACTTGTAAATGAAACAAGGATACCCAGAAGCACAGTAGAGAGATATCTCTATGAGTACCTTGAAAAAGAAATTGAAATATACTATGAAGGCCCTCTAAAAAAGATCAAGTATGTGGGTAAGCAAAAAGAAACCTAAAGATTTTCTCTTCTTAGAACAAACCCATCTTCTCCGTTTTCATAGTAGCGTTTTAGTCTGTTTGTAATCTTAAATCCCATCTTTTTATACATTGATATGGCAGCAATATTACTAGTTCTAACTTCAAGTTTCAATTTGTTGATGCCCTTTTTTTCGTAAACATCTATCAATTTTTTCATAAGGAATGTGCCAATGCCCATTCTTTTGAAGCCATCTCTTATTGCAATAACTAGGATATGCCCTTCTTTTTTTTGTTCTATACCTATGGCAAATCCAATAATATCCATGTCTTTCTCAACTACAAGAAATGTATCCCAGTATGATTCGTATAGAAAATTGATTATTTCAGGGGGGTAAGGGTAATCAAAATTTTGATATTCTAGCTCTATAACTTTGTATATGTCATCTGGAGCTACATTCCTAACGATCATCTTCTTCCCCTATCATTTTAGAGAATTCTTGACCTTTTTCAAAAGAAGCCCTATATCCATTTGGTGTTCTTTCTAAATCTTTTACTTCAAAAAAGCGCCATCTTCTGACAAATCTCACTGCAAAGTATGGTACAGCACCAAAAGTGTTGCAAAATTCCTTCAGCTTTTTGATGTCCTCGTCTTTGAAATAGCATCTTTCATCTGCCCTTATTTTTACTTCTATTCCAAGGTATTTATTACCATTACCTGCCACAATATCTGGGTGGGGGTACAACTGTCCCCTTCCAGAGCCAGGCATCCTGAGGGCGGCATATCCGTTCTCCCACAATTTCTTTACCAAAGTTACTTCTGAGTTTCTTCCTCTATTGTACATTAGCCGCACCCTAAAGTAGAGTCAATTTTAGCCTATCAGGCCTTGGCTCATATAAGTCCCCCTTCTGTTTTAACTCTTCAATTATCTTACGGGTAAATGAGTCGCTGATATTTTCTGTTCGTGCTTCATCATAGACATCGTTTATAGAGGCGCCTTCATTGTTATTCTTCTTATCCAAATTAGAGATAATATCCATAATAATAGTTATTTTATCTCTCTGAGATTTTGGCCTACCTGTCATAATCATGTCTATATCGATTTCTCCAGTCTCTGGGTCTTTACCGATCTCCTCAATTGATTTCATGTAGAGCTGAATAATATCCTCTACATCCTCTACCATAACTTTATCAGATAGCCTCATCCTTGCCCTTGCCTCAGATAGCCTTATCAGGGACTCAAGTTGTCTTGCAGTAATTGGAATTGGGGTATTCTTTTCTTCACCTTTTTTCCTGATACTAACGTAAAACTCCAAAAGTCTGTTTTTGGCCTCTTCTGTTAAGGTTATCTCTTTTATCATTTTCTTTGAATAAATCGCGTATTTTCTTATATCTTCAGTTTCTAATGGAGGCAGTATTGCGTTCTTTTCATTAGAATGGAGTTTTAATATATGTTCTGCAATCATTTTGTCTTCGCTTTCCTTTGGCTTGTCAGTTAGTATGAATATCAAGTCAAATCTTGAAAGAAGTGTTGGGAGAAGATCTATTTGCTCACCAAGTGGCTTATAACTATCAAATCTTCCTCTCTTTGGATTTGCAGCAGCAAGTATGGAAGCCCTTGCATTTAAAGTAGCAATAATTCCAGCTTTAGCAATTGAAATAGTCTGCTGTTCCATCGCTTCATGGATAGAGGAACGATCTTCGTTAGACATCTTATCAATTTCATCTATACATGCGATGCCATTATCTGCAATTACAAGTGCGCCCGCCTCAAGAGCAAATGTACCTGAAGTTTCGTCCCTTATTACTGCGGCAGTAAGCCCTGCAGCAGAAGTTCCTTTGCCGCTTGTGTATATTGACCTTGGCGCAACAAGATTAATATACTTAAGAATCTGTGATTTGGCGACTCCAGGATCCCCTACAAGTAATATGTGGGAATCTCCTCTTATCCTAGTTCCGTCGTGGAGTAACCTTGCTTGACTTGAGAACATCTGTAAAGCAACAGCATATTTTACATGCTGATTCCCAAAAATTGAGGGGGCAATTGAATTTGTTATATTTTCACATATTTTAGGATCTGAAGCTAGCTCCAATATTTTTTCTTCGTCTTCCTCTGATAGCTCTAAATCCTGTATGTCCTTTTCCTTTATCTCGATACTATTTACTTCTATTGATTTGCTAAATGTAGTTCTCTTCCCACCACTCTTTGGCCAATGTTCTTGAACAGTTTTTAATATCCCAACTACATTAACTACATTTCCAGCTTGGGCAGTATCGACTATATCGTCCTTTATAATACAGTCCATAATCCAGGGGAGCCTCCCTCCTTTTAGTTTCTCGGGTTTCTCTTGGATCTTTATGTTCTGCCAGTCAACAAATTTTGAGTGTGTTTTAACCAATTTGAAGGGACCGTTTCTACCACAAGCAGGATTTGAACAAGTCACAGGAGTTTTAAATATCTGTGAGTCTTGCATAACTGTAATAAATTCCCCGCACCGTTCACAACTAAAAACAGCTTCAACAACTTCAGGTTTAACTTCCGTCGTCCTTCTTACAACTCCTTCAACCTGAATAAATTTGTTGATGTGAACTGCCCTGATATCTCTGATATCAATCCTCTCAGTAGAAGGTAAGTTTGTAAATCTTGTAGTTAGCCTTTTATCAGTTTCAGCACCATAAACTTCCTTTAATGCCTCACTTGGAGCAGACAGGATATGCTCGGGTTCCTTTAAGATTTGTTCTGATAGATCAAAATCAAAATCAATAATATCATCAAAATCAATATATAGGGAGCCCTTTCCTTCAATCTTCATTCTATCTATTAATTTTTTGTATTTAGGCTCACTTACATCTGGATAAGCTTCGTAAAACTCTTTGAACCTATCAACAACTTCTTCATAGTTGTACTTCATATTTGTCTCCCTTTATGATACTCTCTTTAAACTCTATCCAGTTGGATACCCCTTTACCAATCAACGAAACAAAGACTGACTCTTCTTCGCTAACTTCAATTTTTTGATTTTCAATTAACAAAGCTTTTAAGATTTTTTCTGCTCTGTACCTGAGAAAGTTTCTTAGTGCAGAGGCGCTATCGTTGTATATCTTTTTGTCAATTTCCGATAGATTGCTTCTTTCTTTTAGGTATCTTTGAGATATCCTTGCAAAGTTAAAAAAGTTCTCATTTAATTCTAGCATTTTTTCTGATGTATTCTCTTCCTTGAGCATTTTTCTATAGTCCACAGAGTTTAAAGGTATTATATCTACCAATCCCTCGCTTATCAAAACTTCAACATCCAGAAAATGAAGTTCGTACTCTTTCCCTTCTTCATATTCTCTATTAAACAGATTAAAAGTCTTTTTCACTTTGAAAGGAATGAGATTTGCACCTGACATGTTCTCTTAATTTCATATTAGTAATCTTTTATAAATCCTTTGTAGATTTAATTTGTCAAAAAAGATACGATAAAAATATATACTCAAATTAGAAGTTTTTGTTCAGTTATAATTTTAGGTGATTATTTGGAAAAAAAGGTCGAGGAGATAAGAAAATCTCAAGGGAAACTACTTGTTAAAAATGTAAAATATTCATGGGACAACGTCCCTTACTATAAACAAAAAATGAAAGAGGCAGGGGTAAGGCCTGAAGACATCAAAGGATTGGAGGACATATCCAAACTTCCTTTTCTTTCAAAAGCAGACCTAAGACACCATTATCCTTACGGATTGATAGCCACATCTCTTGACAAAGTTGTTAGGTTCCATTCTTCTTCAGGAACAACTGGCGTTCCAACTGTAGTTCCTTATACAAAGAAAGACATTGAGTTGTGGGCAGAGTTAAATAAGAGGTGCCTTGAAACAGTAGGCGCAAACAAAAAGGACATAGTCCAAGTTAGCTATGGTTATGGGTTGTTTACTGGAGGACTAGGGCTCCACTATGGTGCAGAGAGATTAGGCGCTACAGTTATACCGACTAGCAGTGGCAACACCATGAGGCAGATTAAGATAATGAAGGATATGAAAACAACTACCCTTGCATGCACACCCTCTTATGCACTGATGATATCAGAAGTTATCAAAAATACCGACATGAAAGTCGATGAACTTTCTTTAAAGAGGGGGGTACTTGGGGCAGAGCCATGGTCAGAGAACATGAGGAAGAGGATTGAAAAAGGGCTTGGTCTTGAAGCCTTTGACATATATGGGCTTACCGAGCTATGTGGCCCTGGAGTTGCTATTGAATGTTCCGAGCACAATGGACTACACACATGGTCTGACCATTTTATAGTTGAGACAATTGATAAAGAAGGAAATAAGACGGACCTGGATGGGGAAGGAAAGGGAGAACTAGTATTTACAACTTTACAAAGAGAGGCAATGCCAGTCTTAAGATACAGAACAAAAGACCTGTCTTGGGTAACCTGGGAAGAATGCGCTTGTGGATTATTGCACCCTAGAATTGGAAGGATTACTGGAAGAAGTGATGACATGTTAATTGTGAGGGGAGTCAATGTTTTCCCAAGTCAAATTGAAGAGGTCTTAATGGAATTAAAAGGTGTTGGGGATCACTACCAAATCATTGTTGATAGGGACATTTTAGACAAATTAATGATAAAAGTTGAAGTTACCAATGAAATATTTTCAGATAGCATATCTGAACTTATAACACTTGAAAAAGAAATTAAGAGAAAACTCTACGAAATGCTAAGTTTAAGCGTCGACGTTGAACTTGTTGAGCCCGGTCAGATTCCAAGGCCTGAGGGAAAAGCAAAAAGAGTAATAGATTTAAGAAAAGATATGTAGGTGTTGAAATGGTAGAACAGATTAGTGTTTTTATTGACAATAGACCTGGAAGACTTGCCGAACTCTGCAGCATTATTGGGAAAAATGGTATTGATATACGAGCATTACAGTTAGTTGAAGCAGGAGAGTTTGGGCTTGTAAGGATGATTACAGATAATAATGAAAAAGCAACTAAGCTTCTAAAAGATGCCGGTATGTCCTTTACAAAGGGAGAAGTTTTAGGTGTGTTGATGGAAGACAAACCTGGCTCTATGGGACTAATAGCTTCTCTATTAAGCGATGCTTCAATTAACATCGAATACGCCTATGCATTTATAACTAAAATAGAAAAAAAAGCCATACTGATATTAAAAGTAAGCGATCTAAAAAAATCAATTGAAGTTTTAAAATCAAACGGAGTAAGTATCCTAGAGAATATTTAGGGTGTGAGCATGTCTGAAGGAATAAATGAGAGTATAAAAGCTGCAGCAGGTCTTATTGAAATAGCCGCAATCACAGCACCCAAGGGAAAGGGAGTTGACGATATCCGGACAAAAACAATCTACAAGGGGAGTAAGGAGCACAAAGAGTTAGTTGAAAAGATGAAAGAATACGGCGATAAAAAAAGTTTAAAATTCTTTCATAGGGATTCAAAGAATGTAGCTGAATCTGATGCAATAGTCTTAATCAGTGCGATTGCAAAGCCACCTCTAGGATTAAATTGTGGGATGTGTGGCTATGACTGCAATACAATTCCAGAAAAGAAAAAAATAAATGATTATTTTGCGCCTGTATGTGCTTTTGCCCTCGTCGATCTTGGTATTGCACTTGGGAGCGCATCAAAGACAGCCCAGATTCTAAACCTTGATAACAGGATAATGTACTCAATAGGGGCTACAGCATTGAACATGTGTCTTATTGAGGGCGATGTAGTTATGGGGATACCCATATCTGTTTCAAGTAAGAGCATCTATTTTGACAGATAAACTATTTAATAAATTTTTTCATTATTAAAGGAAGCCCTAATTTTAGAATACTTTCCAATGCAGGAAAGCTTTTACCACTTTCTGCTTTTCCAATTAGAAGATCGTCTATTTGGGATAAAAGAACCCCTGCTCCAAACGCAGCAAGAAGGACTGGGATTGGATGAGTCTCAATTATACCTAGGGCCCCCTCTTCAGATTCTACTCTAGATTTTATTTCCTTCAATAATTTTTCAATGTCACTTATTTCTATCCTTTCTTCCATAGGAATAACCTCCATATCCGATTATTGCCCCCACAATAACTAGTACTATACCGACAACTAAAAAGGCCATCATATAGCTACCAAGGACGTTCTTCAAGAAGAACACTAGCGAAATAAAGAGGGCTACCACCCCAGAAAAGGCCAGCATCGCAGCACCAACTATCAAAAAAAGAGTCTTTGAAAATTTATTAAGCGGTTCTTTTATGGCTTCTCCTATGGCATCAGACGCACCCTGTTTAACATATATGCTCATATACTTTATCAGCAATTCAACGAGCTTAGTTAAGGGTAGTGTTTCTAACATTGTCCCACTTACTTTCTCAATAGTTTACCTAAGATGTATCCAAATCCAAAAGCTGCGAATATACTCATAATTGGATATTTTCTAATGAATATTTCTGTTTCTTGGAGTGCTTTTTCAGATTCTTTAACCATATAGTCAATTTCGTCATGGTGCTTTTCTTCAAATTCTTTTAGTTTTATACCTGCTTCGTCACCGAGATCTTTGATTCTTGACTTGCTTTCATTGAGCTTGTATTTTCCCTCATCTAAAAGTCTCTTTCCTTCATCAATCATCTTCTTTCCCATTTCGATATCTTTTTCTATTTCCTTTTGGATATCGTTTACACTAACTTTTACTTCTTTCAAATAATCACCAAATTTATAGGGATTTCAATCTTTATAAAATTATTCTATTAGGGGATATAGTTTATTTTTTAAATGATAAGTTGTTAAATAAGTAGAGGGCTATGAAGGGATTAATTCAGGTATACACGGGCAATGGCAAAGGTAAGAGCACCGCAGCTTTTGGGCTTGCCTTAAGGGCGTCTGGGCATGGATTAAAGTGTATAATAATCCAGTTTATGAAACAGGGGAAGACATATGGAGAGCATTTTGCCATAGAAAAAATAGAAAATATGAAAATAGTATCATTTGGAAAACCAAAATTTGTCAACTTTAAAAATCCAACTAAAGAGGATTTTGAACTTGTAAAAGAAGCATTAGAATTTTCTAATAAAGCCATTAATAGTGGAGATTATGATATTGTTATACTTGATGAAATAAATATTGCGCTGCATTTTAGACTGCTGGAGTTAGATATGGTAATTAACATGCTCAAAAATAAGCCAGAGAATGTTGAAGTGGTGCTCACAGGAAGATCAGCGCCTCAAGAGATAATTGAGATTGCAGATTTAGTTTCAGAGATAGTTGAAATTAAGCACCCTTATCAGAAAGGCATCTGTGCAAGGGAAGGCATTGAGTATTAGACTTTTAAATTCAAGGAGATTATTAACAACATGGATTTATTGATCTCTCTAAAGATCTTACTTGGAGCAATAGTTCTTTTTCACGCTTCCTATCTTGACATTAAAAAGAGGGAGATTGAAGAATGGCACTGGATTATACTTGCAGTAGCCGGGTTCCTTCACGCCATTTATCTATCATTCTCAATTCGATCTATATGGCCTTTAGTGATTACGGCTGGGGTATTTTTATTGATGTTTGCGATAGCACTACTCCTATTTTATCTAGGGCTTTTTGGCGGAGGCGATGGAAAAATATTGATGGGCATTGGGGCGCTTTTACCCACGCTTTCAGGAAATCAATACGCCTTTGGATTATTCCCAATTTCAGTATTTGACAACGCTTTAATAATTAGCATTTTCCTCCCCATTGTTATCTTGTCCTATAATCTATTCAGAAAGGATTACCCCCGCGAATATGAGTCGGGGAGGCTAAAAAAAATAGTAGCAATGATGGTCGGGTATAGACTAGAAACAGAAAAACTCTCAGACAAGTTTTATCCTTTGGAGGAATTCAAAGAGGGAAAAAGAATAATTAGGCTATTTATCGGGGATTTGGATTTTGACTCAAATAAATATAAAGAAGAGCTGACAAAAAAACAGCTAAAAACTTTTTGGGCAACACCAGGGTTACCATTCATCGTACCAATAACTTTTGGTTATTTCATAGCGATTCTTTTTGGAGACATCATGCTAAATATAATCATGTATTTTATTTGAGATAATAAAAAATTTTTTAGCTCTCCCAACAGATTTCACAATAACCGCATCTATTGCAGAAGTTTTTTCTCTCTTTTTTCGGTTCCTTTTCAGTTTCAAAAAGCTCCTTGACTTTTGACAGTATATCTAAAACTTCGGCTTTGTCCTCATCTTTTATCAGAAAAGGAATCCTCTGTTTGACTTGATAATATTCTAAAAAACCCAGTGGGATTTTGACGCCCCTCTCCTCTTCCAAAAGAAGTGCGTATGCTGCAACCTGCAGTTTTTCATGCTTCCTTATCCCATTTGAGAATAGCCCAGTTTTAAGCTCAACAGGAAAGATATTCCCCTCAGAATCTTCTTCAAGCTTGTCGATTTTTCCTGTTAATCCAAGTTCATTTGAAGAGACCCAATACTCCATATCCTTCATTAAGAAGAGATTTTTGTAGAGGTTTGGATCCTTCCCATAGATGCCCATATATTTTTTGATCCTTATTGCTTTCAGGAGTTCATCTTCCTTTAGCTCTTCCTGAAGCTCCTTGATAAGTTCAAGGTATTCTACCTCGGCAGCTTTTAGCTTGTCTTTGTTTTTAATCATAACATTTTTTATGACTCTTTTGGAGTCAGCGTAGAGTATCTTGAAGATTTCATCGATACCCATCTCTTCTCCTATCCTCTGCTCAATTATTATCCGTTCTCTAAGGAGCACTTCTTCGTATACCTTGTGTATTATAGTCCCCGTGAGCATTTCTGGCGTCTGGGGAACTGGAAGGCCTCTGATTTTTTTTAGATAAAGCTTGTAAGGACAAAATAGGTATTCAGTGAGATCTGTAACGTAAATCATTTCTTAGCCTCTTATATAATACGATAGATAAGCGCACTTAGAAGGAATATCAATAGGACAAGGTACATTGCCTTCTTAATATTTCTCTGAATCTTCCCAGGCTCTTCTCTGTCTTTTGTGATTTTATATAGTATGTATAATACAAAAATAACAACTGGGGTCACAATTAGAAGATAAATATATCCATAAAGGCCTGTAATGAAAGGGACATACAAAAGAAAAGCAGCAATCAAAAGGAAAATAAAGGCTATGTCAAAGCATTTTGGCGCACCTATTATTGCAGGAAGGGTCTTTGCACCCTTTTTGACATCACCTTCTAGATCCTCTATGTCTTTTACAACCTCTCTTGAAACCATAGCAAAAAATGAAATCAAAGTAAGAATCAATACCCCCTTGTAGCTCCCTACTGCAACACCACCGTAGATAAACGTAATTGAGGTTAAAAACGAAACGAGGAGGTTCCCTGAAAACGGTTTTTTCTTTAGTGTCATCGCGTATATGTACATCAAAATGCAAGCTACAACGCAGATTGAAAATGCCAAAAGATTTACCATAAATGCAAATGCACATGAAACTAAAAATAATATGATTGAAAAGATATAGGCCGTCTTTAAGGTCATATCCCCTCTTGGGAGAACCCTCTTTGGCGCATTAATCTTGTCTATCTCATAATCAAAGTAGTCATTTATTGTATTGCCGCCAGCACAGGCAAATACTGCAACTAGGTACACCAAAATAATCTTGTAAATATCGGCCATCCCCCCGCCTGCCACAAGCCCACCTATTATGACTGCAACGCCTGAAAAAAGTGCATTTGAAGGTCTTGTTATTTCAACAAATTCTTTTACTCCCATAGCATCCTCTCGATACTCTCAAGCTCTTCTATACTGCCCGAAGTCATAGGATAGTTTGGCGTGAATGGGCATTTTGGCTCCTTTTCCTTAGATACTTTATAGGTATTTATTATTCTTGCCATCTCTACTATCTCATTTTTGTCATATGTCAAAACGGGCCTTAATACCGGTACTTTGACAGTTGAGTCAAGCAAAGCAAGATTTTTTAAAGTTTGGGAGGCGACCTGACCAAGGTTTTCGCCAGTAATTATTGCGAGGTACCCTTTCTCGTTACATACCTTTTCAGCTTCTTTGAGAAACCTTCTCTTGCAGAAAATACAAACCCACTTTTCTTTACCTTGTTCGTGTAGTTTTTTCTTCGTATTCGATAGGTATGGGGCACCATCAATAACATAATCTTTAATTTCATGACCATATGAAAACTTCTGAAGATTTTCCTTTATTTTAAGATACTTTTGATACCCTTCTTCTGTAATCTTAAAGTGCATGAGGTCTACTTTGCAGCCCCTTTTCATCATTAGCCACGCAGCAACTGGTGAGTCAATTCCGCTTGACACTAGGCATATAACTTCACCTTGCACCCCAACAGGCAACCCTCCGAATGCTTCAATTCTTTCAGTGAAAAGGTAAGCATAATCTTCAAGAAGTTCTATCCCTACCTCAAAATCATATTTTGTGAGGCTGACCTCAAGGTTTAGTTTTTCTTTTAGGTAAGCACCCAGTACTTCGTTTACCTCGTTTGATGTCATAGGAAAATCTTTGGTGATTCTTCTTGCGCTAACCCTAAACTTCTTGCCTTTGTCCTTTGACATCTCTAAGGATTTTTCTTTAATCTTTTCAAAATCTGTCTCCATCTTAATTGCAGGAGACAAAGACGTTATGCCAAAGACATTCTTCAAAGCAAGTGAAGCCTTTTTTGTATCTTCGGTATAGACTATAAACCTTCCTAGGACAACGGTAATTGAGGAGTAAGAAATATTATTTTTTTCAAGACAATCCTTCATATTGGAGAGTAGGGTTTTGTTCCACCATTTTCTTGTTTGATCGGACTTTAAGGCTATTTCTCCATACCTAACAAGGACACAGCCTTCCAATTACCCCCCTCCTATTTCAAGGAAGCTTTCGGCAACGTAACTAACTTGTTCCCAGGAAAGGCCGTATGTAGATACCTTAAACTTTCTTGTCCTTCCGGGTTTCATGCCAATTATGCCCTTATCCTTTAATTCGTAGTAAAGGAAGTATCCCTTTTTCTTGTGGGTCTTTGCAATGTTATCGTAAACAGGTGTTTCTAGTTTTATCAGGTCATGATTTTTAGGTCTTTCACCAAGCTGTTTTATGTCAATCTTTTCTAGCTCATTTACAAGGTACCTGGCCTTTTTGACCTCTTCGTCCCAGTTTTTCACCCTTTCTTTTATATAAGGAAATGATGCCATTAGAGCCATAAGGGATGAGCCCCTTGAAGAGCAACCAAGTATCTCGATAGGCTTAGCCTTCCAGTTTGTGCCAGGTTTGAACACTTTGTCTTGCCAGCCCTCTTTTATTGCGAGTATACCTATGTTTCCCCCACCAGCCGCCCAGGACTTGTGACCGGAGCAAGCAATAAAATCAGCACCTATCTTCTTTCCATCTATTTCCATCCTACCAGATGAGTAGGCAGTATTAAGTAAAAAAGGAACGGAGTAATCATTACATATTTTTCCAACTTCCTTAGCATCAACTACATTACCGTATTCTCCATCTACATGAGTCAATAAAGCAAGCTCTGGATATTTTCCAGTCTCTTTTTTTACCAGTTCAAGCCCTTCTGCATAGTCTGAAGGATTTATCTTGTATTCTGGCTCTCCACCGTTAGGGACTTTGTATATTTTTAATCCAGCCCTTTCTGCAGATACCTCAGAGCTATAGTGCATGTTGCCATCGCAAAGTATGCTCCCGCCAGTTGAAATTGCATGCATCACGCCATACTTTGCCTCCCTGCACCCATTTGTGGGAAGCGCGTAATCCATGCCCAAAAAGTCAGACACTTCTCCTAAGAAACCTGCAATATCTGGTTCGGTAGTAATCTGTAAAGCTCCTTTGCACCAGTCGCAGACTGAATAACCGTCAATGTAAGATATGATCGCCTTTCTCGCATCAGCAGTTGTCCTTCCACCTGTCTGCAGAGGATTTAGATTAATGAACGATTCTTCCCTGTCCCTTAACTCAAGTTTCCCAATGTTCATTTGGACACCTTTTCAGAGATTAAATCACAGTTTTTCCTAATGCCTTCAATAATTGTCAAAACCTGTTTTTTCTCTTCCTCATTCAATTTATGAAAAGGGGCTGTTTTTCTCCAGATTTCTCTCAAATCTTCGATAAGAAACGCCATATCAAAAGTTTTTTCTACAACATCTTCCATGATTTAACTTTAATATGATTTTATTTAAACATTGCCCTTCTGCCTAGGCGGTTATTTTAACAGAAATCTTTAAAATTAATGAGAGTTTGTTAGGATAGTGGTTATAATGGTTGCAGAAAGAGTAAAACTTGTTATCCCTTCAAAAATTAGAGAGCTCTCCGAAAGAGCAAAAAAAATTGAAAATGTTATAAGCCTTGGTATAGGTGAGCCTGATTTTGATACCCCTGTTCATATAAAGGAAGCTGCAAAGAAAGCGCTTGACCAGGGATTTACCCACTATACTGAAAATCAGGGTCTTTTTAAGGTCAGAAAAGCAATATCCGAAAGGTATATGAGGCTTTTTTCTGCCGAGGTGCACCCTCAAAACATACTTTTGACAGCTGGCGCATACGAGGCAGTTTACCTTGCTTTTGTTGCACTGCTTAACAAGGGCGATGAAGTTTTGGTACCAGACCCCGTATTCTTGTGCTATGAAAATGACGCTTATATGTCTGAATCAATACCGGTAAGATTTCCATTGTATGAAGAAAATAGCTTTAGACCTTCCCAAGATGATATCCTTGAAAGGATAACTGAAAAGACAAAGATGCTAGTTTTGAATTACCCGTCAAATCCGACCGGGGGAGTTCTTGAAAAAAGCGACTATAAGATGGTATCAGACATCTGTGAGGACAATAACCTTTACCTACTTTCAGATGACACATACGAAGAGATCGTTTTTGATGGATACAAGCCAGACTGTTTTTTGAACTACTATGACAAAACAATTATCACAAACTCTTTTTCAAAGAATTATGCCATGACCGGGTGGAGAGTTGGATTTGCTGTTGCAGAAAAGGAGATGCTCACCCCGATGTTAAGGGTCCACCAGTATGCTGTTTCGTGCCTGAACACCCCTGCACTTGAAGGGACATACACCGCCTTGACCTCGTCACAAAAATGCGTTTCTGACATGGTAAAAGAGTATGAGAGAAGAAGAAATCTTATTGTGAAGGGATTAAACAGCCTTCCAGGTGTTTCTTGTATAAATCCAAAAGGGACATTCTACTGTTTTGCAAATATAACTGAGACAGGTATGACTTCAAGAGAGTTTTCTGATTTCATGCTTGACAACGCTAAAGTCGTAGTTGTTCCAGGGGACGCTTTTGGAGATAGGGGAGAGGGATTTGTTAGATGCTCATTTGCAACTGATTATGCAAAGATTGAAGAGGCGTTAGCTAGGATGGAAAAGGCGCTTAAATCATTTTGATTTTTCAATTAATATATAAGCGCCTAGCATTATCAATATGCCCCCGGTCCAGCCGATAACTGAAAGTTTTTCACCTAGAATTACATAGGAAAGGACAGCCGATACAAGAGCCCCCATCAAAAAGAACAATGTTGCCGTCAAAGGACCTTCAATTTCAATTCCTCTATAGTATAGAAAGATGAATATAATCTCTAGCAAGGCCAATGCAATTATCGTATACGGAATCGAGGCTATAGGAGAAAGGGTACTAAATCCAAATAGGGCAGAGACAACTAGCACAGTGAAAAGTGATCCAATGAAGATCCTTATTGCAGAGATCATATAGGAGTTTACTTTTTTCATAGTTATTTTTGCCAATACATTGGTAAATCCAACCTGCATAGAAGCCAGAAGAACTAGTATATCGCCCCAGTGGGGATTCAAGGCCTTTCCATCTGTTGATATGAGGTACATTCCGACAAACATTATAACCATAGAGGTATACTGGCTCTTTTGGATCTTATCTTTAAGCAATAAATGGGAAAACAATGCTGTAAATATGAAGACAAACCTGAATACAAATCCGGCATTTATTGCAAGCGTGTAGGCTTGGCCGATGTAAAGTGTCATCATCGCGGTACCGCTTCCGATTATTCCGATGAGTGCTAGATCTCTTCTTGGGAGAGGCGTTTCATAATCTACCCGTCCTTTCAGATAAAACATTGCAAGAGCCATCAATGGTATGGACAAAAGGGATCTTGATGAGACAAGGCTATAAGAGGAATAACCCTCGTTTAGGGCCATCTTCACAAGAATTATTGAAAATCCATACAATGCAGAAGAAACGGATAAAACTGCAATGCCTTCTTTTTTCATATTGGGCCTCTAATCATATGTTATTTGAATTGTTTTATATATACTTTGTTTTAGTAAGCTTTTTATATAAATGATTTAATGTTCATTAGACTAGGCTGGGAGTTTAGGCGCTTCCTGTTACCTCAAATCGTCTTAAGAGGGGCCGAAGCCTGGAAAGCAGTTTGATTTCCTACATGGTGGAGTCCTTACGACGTTGAAGCCATGTCCTACAGGATTGGCTGCGGAGTAGTCCATTTTGGAAGAGATGGACAAATCCTTTACCTTTCGAATCCCGCCAGGCCCGGAAGGGAGCAACGGTAGGGAGGAAGTTTAATGCTTGTAGGGTAGCAGGGTCGAGTACGGGGGAATCCCTCCCTTGTAGGCTGTTCTACCCATTTCCAGGCGCGTCACTATACATAAACTTAAAAGTAAACTTAAATCACTTATTTTTAAGCCGGGGTGGCCCAGCTTGGTACGGCGCGGGATTGCTAATCCCGTTCTCCTTGTGAGATCTAGGGTTCAAATCCCTACCCCGGCGCTTTTAATGACTATTATATGCAATGGACAAACGCCTTAATCGAGTTAGGCGAAATGCTTAAAAAGAATAAAAATTCATATTATGCTAGCAATAATGGTGACATTATGAAAAAGAAAGCAATAATATTAGTGGGGATATTGATTATATCTTCCATATTTATGATTAGCGCAGGCGCAAACTACAGCCAGACAATAACTCAGTACCCTTGTGAGGGAGTAGTTGATTTATATGACATTGCAGCAAAGGATACTGTATTTGTTTTCACAGACGTCCCTAAAAATCCTACTGGTGACGGGACTTTGACTATAAGGGTAAGAGGGGATTATGGGGATTTTTATCCTGGCGATTACTCTGAGTTAATAGAGATTATAGTTGAAGGCACTTCTTTGGGAACTTGGTTTCCGGGACAAGATTGTTCTGACTCCTTACTTACAAAAACTTTCACAGTTACCCAACAACAGTTGCGAGGGTGGGCAGCCGATGGCAAGATTGAAGTTACTTTGGTCCAAGGAGGATCGGAGTACTCTGACATCAACGATGTTCAATGCTTCTGTGGATATGAAGATTATGGCCCTTACGAAGGTGGTTGCCCAGCTGCAGAATGTGGCAATATAAACATCGTGACACTTGAATACGAAGGCACAAATAGATCAAAGGCACTTCCAATGGACTGGATCATGAAGAAGTTCGGGCTCGGAAACAAAGACAAAGAATAAATTTATTTTTTTATTTTAAACTTTTTCTTATAATTTATTTTAGGGACAATTGCCTTAGCCGAGTTAGGCAATCAGTAAAAGTTAAATAGTATTAAAAATTAATATTGGGTAACGATAGCAGTGATTACTATGAAAAAATACCTAAAATCATTATTAATTATATTTGTCTTGGCATTTGCCACTGTTTCAGCAGTTATGGGGACAAGGGTCTTATCTGAAGAAAGGATAACTACAGATCCAGATGCTCAATATGAACCTGAAATATACGGCGACATCGTCGTCTGGGAGGACGATAGAAGTGACAACAGGGATATCTGGGGCTACAACCTAAGAACAGGCCAGGAATTTCCAATATGCATAAAGAATGATAATCAAAGGGGGCCTGCAATATACGGCGACATCGTCGTATGGCGAGACTATAGAAATGGAACAAATTATGACATCTGGGGGTATAACCTAAAGACAGGCCAGGAGTTCCAGATAACTACAGATCCAGCTGCTCAATATGAACCTGCAATATACGGCGACATCGTCGTCTGGGAAGACTATAGAAATGGAAATGCGAACATCTACGGCCACAACCTAAAGACAGGAGGCCAGGATTTTCCCATAACTACAGACCCATTTACCCAATTAGATCCCGCAATATACGGCGACATCGTCGTCTGGGAAGACTATAGAAATGGAACAAATTATGACATCTGGGGGTATAACCTAAAGACCAAGCAGGAGTTCCAGATAACTACAGACCCAGCTAACCACTATAATCCAGCAATATACGGCGACATCGTCGTCTGGGATAACTTTAGAAACGGCAACTATGACATCTACGGATACAACCTAAAGACCAAGCAAGAGTTCCAGATAACTACAGACCCAGCTATGCAAGAATATCCAGCAATATACGGCGACATCGTCGTCTGGAAGGACCGTAGAAACGGCAACGCGGACATCTACGGCTACAACCTAAAGACAGGCCAGGAGTTCCAGATAACTACAGACCCGGCTTCCCAAGACTATCCCGCAATATACTGTGGAAGAGTCGTCTGGCAAGACTTTAGAAACGGCAACGCGGACATCTACCTTGCAAACCTTGACGTAGTTTGTGAAACAAAGAAATCGCTCCCAATGGACTGGTTCATGAAGCATTTCGGTCTTGGCAACAAAGACAAAGAATAAATTTATTATTTTTATTTTAAACTTTTTTCATTTCAACTTAAGATAAATGTTCTAATTATCGCTCCTTTATCTGTTCCAAAGCGGATAAGATATCCTTGTACACCAATGATTTCATAGTATCAGGATATATCTCCGTATTTGCTTTCATTAACGCTTTTCGAATAGGCCCAACTAAATCTGGCTTGTATTTTGCAATATCGGGTAAAACCTTAATACATTGTCTTGCGGTAATTGGTTTCTCATCCATAATGTGCTTTAGGTATCCGTCAATTATTTTTTCAATCTTGTTTTCTCTATCCCATTTTACATTGGCAGATATTAGGATAATCCCTCTTGATCTGATATAAGAATTCTTGTCTTCAAGCATAAGAAAAAACCTATCAAAATATTTGTAAACAGAATTTGATCTTTCACTTTCCAATAGGAGTAATTTTAAATTCTCATAAGCAAATTTACTATCTTTAGAATACAAGTTTTCAACTAATTCTTTAATATTCTCCATTTTTTACTTGCCCCCTATTTTCAATAATAAATATGGCGCATATGTCAAAAATAAAGTTATTTTGTAATCATGATTCTTTGTAATTCTTGTAAAGGCAACCTATTTCTTTGATATAACATTGTCCACAATCTTAGAGTTAGGTATCAGTTGGTACTTTCCGTCACTTGTTTTTATTTTGGTGTATATCAAGGAAACTTCTTCTACTACCCCTTCCATATCATAAATTTTTATAGTGTCTCCGACATTTATCTGGCGGTAAAAGACTATGAAAACACCAGAGAAAAAGTTTGGAATAAGATTTTTTAGTCCAAGTATGGCAATTATTGAAAAAGTAGCCATCATTATGGTAATAACTATTATCAATATATCAGTGCTTACCTTAAGCTGTGTTAGAGCCATTGTACCTACGAGTATGTATATGAAGTATCGTACCCCTTTACCAAAAAACCAGTACTTTGGAATGTTTGTATCTTCAAACACCTTCTCTACGAATATGGCGATTTTATCGGCAACTACAAGCCCAATTATGACCACAAAAAAAGCTATCAGTATATTGGGCACATAATTGATGAAAACGTTTATCGTGCTGCTTAGCCCCGGCAGGCTCAGTACTTCAAAGGCCAAAAATATTGCGATTATATAGACAATCCAGCTGACCAATACCTCAAAACTCTTAAAAATCTTAAATCCGATTCTTTCGCTTATTTTCTCTGCTTCAGTAGCTTTTAATGTCGTATCAATCCCGAACTTTTCTATTATCTTGTGGGTCAATCTACCAAAGCCTTTTCCAATAAAGAACCCTGCCAATAGTATAACTATCGCAAAGAATATCCTGGGCAGTATCTGTGAAAATAGAGATAGCAATGAGTCAAAAAACAACCTGATTTCTAGGAATATTATGTCAAGATCCATTTTAATCTACCTTCACCTCATCAGGGTCAACTTCCCAAACGAGCTCCCCATTCTTGAAGATACGGATCATGTTATCAGACTCTGCAAGAACTATCGCAACAGCATCAGTTACCTTTGTCATCCATGCCGCAGAAAGATGCCTTGCGCCAAGCCCCTTTGGTAGGGATATCCCATCCTTTCCGGCCTCTAGATACCTTGAGGCTGCTAGGAGTTTTCCCTCGCCAGAAATTATAAAGGCACCATCGAGTCTAGAAAATTCCTTTATCATGTTCTGGACTCCCGGGTCGTTGATTGTTACATAGCTCCTCTCAAATGGATTGTAAGTGATCTGAGATGACTTTTGCATAACATTCCCACAGTCACCAATAATGAAGGATGTCCCTATCGGTTTCCCTTCTTTTCCCTTCCTTCCCAATTGAACAGCTATAGAAAGAACAGAGTAAATAACGTCTGTCTTGACATTTTTTAGAGAGAAAAATAACTCATAAATCCCATTTGCATTTATCTGGCTTGTCTTCCTTGTGATGATAAAATTATAGTATTCGTTTTCAAGCTTTCCTATATAAACAATCTTGTCCTGATTTTTTAGCATCTCTTGCATCAAGGCAGCTGAAACGGCAAACTCCAATCTTGTCATTATTTTTTTGAGTATGCCGGGAACAAGGATTACATTATCAAATTTTTTCTTTACCTTCTCATTTGAAGAAACCCCAAATATTATTGCCTCCTTATCGGAAAAAAATTCCTTTAGGGATTCCATTTCTTTCATTGATTCAACTTCTATGAGAATAGCATCTGCATTAATGTCCTCGAATATTGAAACTCCCGCCCGTATAAAAGGATCTATTTCCATATATTTACTCCATGAAGTTTTTTTCTATTACTTCCCCACCCGGCTTTTTTTCAGAGAATATCTGCCCCTGGAATTTGTATATCTTTGTATTCTTTTCCATCCAGCAGTCAAGTGGTAGGCCGGCCTTTTGGCATGTGTGGCAGAGGAAATCCTCGCTGTCCCACTTTTCTTCTATAGGCACCTGTGGGAGAAGTAAACCTTTTCTGTATCCAGATTCAACTATGAGCCCATCCATCCCAACTTCAACTTTTGATGGATACTCATCTGCGCTTTGAACCTTTATTATCTCTGGAGGTGTTAACACTGTGACTTCAATAACTAGATTTTTAAGTTCATCGGGTCTGACCTTTGGAAAGCGTGGGTCCCTAGTGGCCGAAGACACCGATGCGTCAAGTAGCGCATCTATTAGGGGGAGAACGGGTTCTGGATACCCTATACACCCTCTCAAATTGTAATTTGGATAGGTATGAAGCGTGACAAAGACGCCGCAATTAGCCTTAAATGAGTCAGGGATATCCTTTACCCCTATATTCTTTCTTGTGTTGAGGTAAGATTCTATATTTTTTCTTGCGAAAAATACGAGTTTTTTCCCTTCCTCTAGATTATACATCAAAGATAATTATTTAAGTCAATATAAATAGTTTTTGCATATGGTGATTATATGGAAGCCGTAATACTTGCCGCAGGCAAAGGGGTTAGACTTTCCCCCTTAACAGATGAAATACCAAAACCGATGCTCCCTCTTGGGGATACTACGATAATCGGTAATATACTTAAAGTGTTCAAATCATCTGGCATAGATAAGATTTCAATTATAGTTGGCCACAAATCTGAGATCCTTGAAGACTACATAAAAAAAGGTAATTTTGGGATTCATATCACTTTCATTGAGCAGAAGGAGCAGCTTGGAACGGGGCATGCGCTGATGATAGCATCAGAGCATGTAAACTCAGACTTCATATGCGTCTATGGAGACCTCATATTCAAAGAAAACTTCATTGAATCTATGATATCAAATTTTAACTCATCCGATTCTATCGCATTAATGGCCTTGACGGAGAGCAATACACCTGAATTATTTGGGAGCGTTGTTGTGGACTGCGATGAAGTTGTTAGAATTTTTGAGAAATCAGATAAACCGCCATCAAACTTGATTAACACAGGCATATACTGTTTTAGGAAGGAGGCCCTATCATTCATCAATAAGACTAAGCTCTCCCCAAGGGGGGAGTATGAGCTAACAGACTCTCTTAGGATGATGATCGAAGATGGAAAAAAAGTCAGATGGATGAGGCTTGGCGGGAAGTGGATTGACATAGGGAGGCCCTGGGATTTAATCGATGCAAACATCTACCTTTTAGAAAGCTTGGAGCATTATTTATCAGATGATGCTGATATCTCTGATGACTCAAAACTGGCTTATCCAGTCCGCATAGACTCTGGCTCAGTTATTACCTCTTCTGTGATTACAAAACCTTCTTCAATATCAAAAAATGTCATTATAGAAGCCAATTCACTGATAACCTCTTCAGTCATAAGGGAAAATGTAAAGATAGGCAAAAACTGCACTATTGAAAACTCAGTGATAATGGAAGGGGTAAAAATTGGGGACAACTCCGTTGTTTCATTTTCTATAATAGGGGAAAACTCTAGTATCGGAAAAAACGTAATATTTGAAAGCAAATCAGAGCAGCCAATAAAAATTGAACTCAAAGGGGAATTTGTGGAGTCTGGCAGAGCTCAATTAGGCGCAGTTGTAGGTAAAAACGCAAAAATCAATGACAATACTACCGTAAAGCCAGGGCAAAAGATAAGCCCTGGAATGTCAATATAAAAAAATAAAGAAATATTTTTAGTCCAGCTCTAAAAGGTGCTGGCAGTATGTACACTTGTAAATCTTTTTCTTATTCTCCATTATGTGTGTTGGAACTACCTTTGACCCACAGAGAGGGCATTTCGGCAGGACACTCGGCTCTTTTGTCCTTGTCATATGCCTTACACCGGGCATCCTCTTGATCTTCTCTCTTTGTGTATGGGTCAATAATCCAACGAGTATTCCTATAATCCCAAAGGCCCCCAAAATGTATGCGACTGGCCTGTACTCATCATGCCAGTAAGTTTCTGTTTTTGTCACAGTTTCAAGCTCTTGGTAGGGTATTCTTTCCTCATAGGTTTCTTTCACATTTTCAATCACAGTCTCAAGGTACTCCTGTCTTGTGATAGATGAATCCTGTTTTATTACGGTATATGTTATATCTTTAGGGTATGCGAAAAGCCTGTTTGAGAGGATTATCTTGAACTGCTGTATGCCGGTCCCAGCTGGAACAGTCCAAACATCATTGAGTTCTATGGTACCGCTAGGGGCGTCGTAGAAAGCGACATAAGACTGCTGATTTAGCCAGAGATCATAATTCCTACTGTCTATAATCTTAAACTCAAACCAACGTTCAATATTACGCTTATTTTCATCTGTATTTATTATGTACTTAATCCTGTCATTTGGCTTAAGCAAAGGCTCGCCAAGTGTTATAAATTCGTCCCGTTCGAAATATTTTTCTGAGTCTGCGATAGTTGAATTTGTATAAACTATTACATCCCTAGTCCTTTTGACAAGCTTTTCCTGAGGGACTATCCTTTCTTTAATTTCCACCCTCTCTTTTGTCACATACTCTTCTGTTGTTATTGTTCTTTGTAATGGTAAAGTTGTGTAATAAAATAGCCCTCCGGCTATAATTAAAAGAATAAGGCCTAATACAATAAAATCAGTTCTTTTTGCCATAGTTATCACCATTGAAATTAATATATATTTAATATAATACCTATTTATATTTATCGGAAAAAATTAAAATTTTCTTTAAAATTTGAACAGAATAGAGCTATTATGCGTGTTTTATTGGGTAACGGGCACCACAGGCCTCACACTGTAGAAAAGTTATCCTATCTTCCCTAATAATTCTGGTATCTGGCCTATTGCATTCGTTGCATATTACAGTATCTCTGGCGTACTTCTCGATTTTCTCGTTTATCAATGAAAATCCAAACTTTCCCTGGAATATAGCTTCCTGGCCGCTCATATTACCGGCGGTGGCAAGCTCCCTTAGGATGTACTTTAAGAAAGGCTCAACATCCCTGTTTAGAACTGATGCGATTTCCCTGAAGTTTTTCACTATGGTTCTGTTTCCCATAATAAATGAGTCCGCCTTAGGGATTTCAAACCTGCTCGTCTCAAAGACATTCTTGGGCAATAGCCCCTCTGCCCGCTTTAATAGGGACTCGTAGTCTGTTTTTTCTTCTCCCATATCGCCAAACTCATTTTTGTAATTTATAAAGTTACCGAAAGTTTTAAATCAGAATTCAGATTTCCTAATAATACCAGCCGGGTAGGGTAGTGGTCAATCCTGCGGGGTTTTGGTCCCCGCGACAGCGGTTCGAATCCGTTCCCGGCTATCACTCTTTTTCAATATATTTATATAATAAAATCCCCTTTAACTATCGGGGTAAAAATGTCTAGAAAATTATTTGGATTAATTATGGTCATTTTTTTGATATCTGCCTTTGCCGGGTGCAGCTCTCCCGATAAGGAGCAGACAGCAAAGGACGTTTTACAAGACTGGAGAAGCCAGGACTTTTCTGAAGAACTAGAACCAGGGATTGAGAAAAAAATCCCCCAGTCTACTGGAGAAACACTATCCGGCTCAATAGCATGCCCCATGAAGATAACTGACTACCGTCAAAGAATTGACGGAAACAGAGTTTACATAGAGGGAAATGTATACAACTATGGGGACGAAAGCTACAAGAACCCAAGGATAGATTGCGTAAAATTGTATATCTTCTTCTTCAATAAGGAAGGGGACATCATAGGGGAAGAGTCTTACAATTTAGGTGTTGGGGAGCTTAGATACGGAGAAAAGTTTCCCTTCGCTGTGAACGCAACCATCAGATCAGGTACAGAAAGGTATGTTGTCAAAGTAAGGTGTTGCAACAGATGAAAACTGGTGTGGGACAAACTCTTGCCATATCATTTGGATTTTGTAATGAAAACAAGAGACTTTTCATCCCAACTCTTGTATCGATGTATATCGCATACTTTCTTTCAGTTTTCTTGAACAACTACTTCTACCAGGACATTGAGAATATGCTTGACACCCAATATTTGACACTTGGTGAAAAGTCAACATTTGTCTATGACATACCTTCATTTCTGCCCCCACAATTTTCTGAAATCTTTCTCCTCCTTTTCAAGGGGGATGTATTGGCACCCTTCACCTCATTTTTCTTAGGCATGGTCTATGTTTCGGGAGTGGCAGTTCTCCTCTTTTCAGTTGAATCGATGTATCTGGGTAAGAGGATAGGCCATAGGGAGTTTTTGAAAGTCTATCCAAAAATAGTGATTTCAAGCTTATTTACAGTTTTCTTGATAGTGCTTGGAATAATGGCCTATGTCGTTCCAGGGATAATCTTAGTCTACCTACTCTTTTATGTCGTCCCTGAATCGACTTCAAGTGCTGAGTCAATTCTTAAAAATATAAAAAATGGGATTTTGCTGGTCTTTAAAAATCCAGATTATACCTTAGGCCTACTTGCCGTGATAACGGCCACGATATTCTCCTTTAACTACATTTTAATTTATCTAAATGACCTTGGATTTCTTGGAGAAAGAGGATTGTTCCTTGATCTATTTTTCATCCTGGTAAGGGGCATCATTTATACATGGGCTTTGGTAACAAACATGGTTTCATACCTTAGGCTAGAGAGCTAACAATCTTTTGAACTTCTTCTTCTATATCTTTTATTGCCGCCTCATAGTCATCTGTTAGTGATCCGCCGCCTTGTGCAAAGTTCTCTCTTCCTCCTCCTCTACCGCCAAATTTAGCCAATATAGAGTTTAGAAGGGGCCTCATGTCATAGCTTAAATCCCCTGACCTGCCGCACACCACAAATACCCCTTCATCAATTAGAAAAAGCACCAAAAAGGTCCTTTGCTTTTCTATTAACTCTCCCGCCTTCTTAATCAGTATTTTTCTGTCAATCCCCTTTAGGGTGTCAAAGTAGAGCTTTACGCCTTTGATGTCCCTTGGCGAGATCGATTCAAAGCTCTTTTGAGAGAATTCATTCAAGGTTTGCCTGTACTT
>CAZCMP010000003.1:47500-194815 GCA_964500005.1 uncultured Thermococci archaeon | reverse complement strand
ACCCATATTTTAGTTAATAGAATTCTAGAAGGGGCAAAAAGCCAAGGTGCAGAAACTGATTCTATTTTCTTAAATGATCTTACAATAAAAGAGTGCGATGGGTGCCATGCATGCTGGAAGGGTCTAGAGTGTCCAAAAAAGGACGACATGAACAGCCTTTATAAAAAAATAATTGATTCTGACATACTTGTCTTTGGGACGCCCATCTACTGGTATGGACCAACAGCGATAATGAAGGCTTTTATTGATAGATTTGTTTTTTTCAACTGCCCAGAGAATCGAGAAAAGATAATAGGGAAATCGGCTATTGTTGCAATCCCTTTTGAAGAGGATGATGAGAGGACCTCACTTGCAACTGTTAAAATATTTGAGAAGAGTTTAGGTTATCTGGAGATGAACCTAACTGATGTTCTTCTTGCGCCGGGTGTTGGGGAAAAAGGTGCCATATTAGAGAAGAAGATAATCCTTGAGAGGGCTTACAACATCGGAAAGATATTGACCAGATGATTTCCAATTGGGTATAATTTGGGAATTAAATGGGAATAATCTCGGAAATCCCTTATATATTGGCCGCTTATTCTTGATATTACGGTGATTATTATGAATAAGAAATTCTTAATCGGCATTGCAGTCATTTTCATGATTGCGATGGTAAGTATCGGCGCTGTCCTTTCATACAGAGGAGAGGCAGGCACAACAACGGCATGCCAAAATGATGGAAACTGTTTTGGAAAAGGCACGTGCGACGGAAACTGTGATGGTGACTGTGATCAGTCTAACTGTCAAGGCACATGCCCAGAGAGAGCTTCAAGACAACAGAGAGTAAGATCCTGCAGCATGTAATAAAAAATATTTTTTCTTTTCTTTTATAATTATTAATTTTTTAGAAGTGATATTCCTTAAAATAAAATAGAAAGAGAAAAATAATAATAGAAAATTATTTATTGCACTACAAACTCAAATACTGCTTTGTCAAACATTCCGTTTGGAGAGTATGCAACCATTGTGACCTGATATTTGCCTGAAGGCACGTTTGATCCAACTGTGAATGTAGCAGAATATGTTCCAATATTATGGGCTTTAATCTTCTGAGTTTCTGGCATCACTTCGACTATTATGCCGTTAGGCAATCCGTCAAATCGTATGCTTGCTTCATTTTGTGTAAAGAATCCTCTGTTTTCTACTTGTAGGAACACCTGCTGGCTTCCTGGAGACATTTCAAATGCGGAGATGACCTTACCATCTTGAATTACTGTGTCTCCCCCGGGTACGGAGAATGTTTCGATGTCGACTTTTGGGTAGAGAATTGTAGCGGGTAGATTCTTTTCTTTGTAACAGTCGTAACAGCAACATTCCTCGATTCTGACTTCACCGCTTAAATCAACATCGCTCTCATTTATTATTTCTATATGATCTACTGTGTCCAAAAGACCCCAGCCAACAGAGCAAGTTGGGCAAGGTTCATACCCTTGGCCAAGAGTGGCATAATACAAGAACTGATTTTGAGAATCGTAAAAATTTACTCTCAAGCCTGGTCCGCCCTCTCTAATAAGAATGGATCTCCCCAGAACAAAACTGCAAGGACCCGTATAATAACAGTTGTATGTATACTGTCCTCCTCTGTCAACAACAGAAGTATCGGCTTCTGAGAATCCCAAATTAGAAATTACACCTATTGGAAGTCCCTGGGTAGTACCGCTCCATCCAATTTGTTCCTTTTTTACTGGTGAACATGAATTAACTGGGATGGCGTATGAAATAGATTGTCCTGGCTTAAGTGTAAAAGTCCCCAAGATAAAGGCGTTTTGCCCACAGTAATCCTTAATTACAGGTGCCCCTGGAATAAATTCTTCTTGAGTAGCAGAAATACTTGGCAAAACAGCAAATACTATTGTTGCCGCCAAAATAATAGATAATATTTTCTTCATGTTTGTCTACCTATTTACGAATAGTTTTAATTATCCAATTAATAAAAAATAGACAAGGATATAACCTTTTCGGTAATTGATAATATTCAATCATTAAATTGTCGATAATAAAAAGAGTATAAAATAAAATTATAAGAACTTTCCGAACTTTAGTACAAGCCCAGGATTTTTTGCAACAACTGCCTTTATGATGCTCATTGTGGAGAGTGTATCGAGTTTTAGATCCTTCATTGTTTCGGCTACAGAATCAAGGTCCTTCTCTGTCAATTTTATGAAAAGTTCCTGAGCTTTAAGGCACTTGTCAAGCTCATCAAAGATATCTGGCTTCCACATATCGTTGTATTTTTTCAGGAAATTTTCGGTGTAGTCTCCTTTTGATATGGCTTCGGCTGCAAGGATTCCTGCATGCTTTCCAGTTATAATTGCTGTATGTATACCTCCGCCGGTAATTGGATTTACAAATCTACCAGCATCCCCTGCAAGCAAAAGATTGTCCATATAAGGCTTTTTTAATGGTCCATTTACGGGAATTGCTCCAGCATTAACTTCCACAATCTTTGCTTTTTTGAATCTGGGCCTCTCTATGAACTTGTCAAGGTAGTATTGAGCAGTTTGCTTTGCCTTTACAGGAAGGACTCCAAGACCTACGTTTGCCTGATCATCCCCTTTTGGGAATACCCAAGAGTATCCTCCAGGAGCATAGCAATCACCAAAGTAGAGCTCAATACATGGCTCAATTTCCATTGGCATCATAAGATACTGTATACCAGACTCTAGATATCTCAAAGGAACTGTTGTGTCCATGCCCAGTGATTTAGCAACTATTGAAGGAGGGCCATCGGCACCTATGATAACTTTCGCATCAATTTGAATATCTTCGTTCATCTGTTTTGCCTGAACTGTTACTCCTTTGGAAGTTCTCTTTGCCGAAACAAATCTTGTCTTCATTAGAAAATCGGCACCGTTTCTTGCAGCTTCCTTTGCTATTGCTTTATCAAAAACTTCCCTATCAAGAACCGTGCCGCCCTTCATGTACTTTATCGTTTTACTGTCAAGTTTAACAACAGTACCATTTGGGGAAATAAGTTTTACAAAGTCAATTTTTGTAGAAACATACCTATCGCTCTTTTTAATTTCCAGTTTCTCAAAGAGCCCATCAGACGCCCCTTCTGCACACTGAACAGGCCCACCGATCTCCTTCTTTTTTTCTATGATAATGACATCGGCACCCTTTGCCGCGTATCTTGCGGCGTTACTTCCTGCTGGCCCCCCACCAACTACTAAAACATCACATTTGTAGTTCTTCATTCTAGCGCCCCCACAGGACATGATTTTACACAGATCTTACAATCTGTGCAATTTTCATTGAAGATAACTTCATTTTCAGTAATATCAATCCCGTTATTCGGGCAGACAGATGCACAACATGTGCAGAGAAGACATCTTTCCTTCATGACCTTCAATTAATTCACCTTGATGGATTTTTTACACATATGTTTTAAGATTATTGGTTAAAATGTCATCCTTTTTACAAGATAATAGGTGATATCATTGTCTGTATCTACAAAAGCAAATATCATGTCCTTTTTTACTGAGTGGGCTATTCTTACATGTGCTGCCAATATATTGGCGTCTATCTTCTCCCCTTCCATGAAAACATCGATTATGTGGTCTGCGTGCTCCTCCTCTACGCTGCCCCTGTAAATGCGGAATGCGCACCCGTATTTGAAGGCTGTTTTTACGTGATACCCCTTTTCCTTTAGATCCTTAAAGACAACATACTTCCCAAAAATATTCTGCTCGCTACTTCCAAGCTTTAGGAGCTCTTCAAAGGATATCTCCTTGCCATCAAAAATGACCTTAATCAATCCCCTTTCTATAAGGTATAACGCCTCGACAATAGTCAGATAAAGTTTTTTTTCAATGAGCTCCCCGAAACCCCTTTTTCTGTGTATCTTACTTAAAGCGTCTGCATCATCAATTATGACCCTATTTTCAACTAGAGTGGCAGAAAACATAAAATAATTAAGGTTTTAGATGTTAAAAGCTTTTAGAAACACTTAAATATACTTGGAGCAATTTCACCTTATATTCTAAGGTGGCCACATTATGTTTAAAGTTATACAGATTAGGGATACTGCAAGGGTTCCGCCAAACAAATTTGGCGGTGAACTTAGCCAATCCATAGCAGAAATCCTTCAGGGGCAGTATGAAGGAACATGGGATAAGGATTTGGGATTTATCCTTGCTATCCACAACATCATTGACATAGGGGACGGAAAGATTGTCCCAGGCGATGGTAGCGCCTACTACGACACAGTCTTTGAAGCGCTAGCCTACCTCCCAAAACTCTATGAAGTTGTAGAGGGAGAGGTTGAGGAAATAACTGAGTTTGGCGCATTTGTAAGGCTAGGGCCTATAGATGGACTTGTCCACGTATCCCAGCTTACTAACGATTTCATAAATTACGATAAGAAGAATAACACTCTTTCTGGTAAGGAGAGCGGAAGGATCCTAAAGGTAGGGGACAAAATAAGGGGAAGGATTGTAACACTTTCTCTTAAGAGAGGCTCTGCAAAGATTGGGCTTACCATGAGGCAGCCTTACCTAGGAAAGTTTGAATGGATAGCTGAGGAAAAGAAAGAGGGATAAGATGAGAGTAGCATGCCAGAAATGCCAGAGAATACTAAATGAAAGTATGTGCCCAGTATGCAAGGACGATAAAACTACCGACAACTGGAGCGGCATTGTAGTAATAATCGACCCTGAAAAATCAAAGATAGCTAAGGCAATAGGAGTTAATGTTCCTGGCGCATACGCCCTAAAAGTTAGGGGATGAAGTAAAGAGATGGCTCTTGTTCTCACAGAAGATCTAAGATTGAAACTAAAATCTCCAATGGGGCTTCTTATAGAAGGTGATGTTGAGTCCGTTATGGAGAGACTTTTACCTTTGATACAAAATAAGAGGGTAATATCTGTCGGGGATGTAGTTTCTCAGAATCTAATCGAGCACGGGTTCATACCAGAGATGGTAATTGTTGACGGCAGGAACTTAAGAGCTGAAATAGGCGACGGAATAGATTGTGAGGACACAACTACCGTTGAAAATCCCCAATCAGAGATAACAGGGGAGCTTTGGGTCGCTATTGAGCGATTTTTCAAGGACAAAACCAAAAGGTTTAAAAAAATATTGGTAGAGGGAGAAGAAGATTTGGCAGTTATGCCTGCGGTGCTCCACGGAGATGGAGATACTGTAGTACTTTATGGTCAGCCCGATATGGGTGTTGTGATTATTGAAGTAACAGAACAGAAAAAAAAGGAGATATCAGATTATTTAAATGAGATGGAGGGAGATCTATGGAATTAACGATCGTAAATGAGAGAGAGAACCCACTATTCAACAGGAAAGAATTAGAAGTTAAGGTAATTCATGAAGGTGGAACTCCTAAGGTTTCAGAAGTCAGGGACAAGTTGTCTGCTTTAAAGAGCTTCAAAATGGATTCCTTTGTAGTAAGATCCATTGAAACAGGTTATGGAAAAGAAGAATCCATTGCCAAAGTATTTGTATACACTGACTCAAAAACTTTGATGAAGGTAGAGCAGAAATACATATTGAAGAGGAACGGATTGATCGTAGAGAAGGAGGAGAACTAATGCCATCCTTATACAGCGTAGAGGGGGACAAGGTAGTTAAGAAGAACCCCTACTGCCCCAGATGTGGTCCAGGAACATTTATGGCCGACCACAAGGATAGGTATGTATGTGGCAAATGTGCATACACTCAATCCAAAAAAATGAAATAAAAATAGGTAATAACTATTGTTTAACAATAGTTAAACATTTTATTCTGGTGTTGTAAGCGAAAACTATAAAAAGGGTTAGTTACATATTTATAGTTAGCTTTAGTATTAATGATAAATATGTGCTCCAAAAGGAGATGATATTATGAGAAGACTCAATAAACTATTTGGTAGGGATGACAGTCAAGAGTACAGAGAAGAATACTATCCTGATGAATATTACGAAGATGAAGAGTATACGGAAGACGAATCATGGGCTGAAGAAGAAAAGTCTCAATCCCCAAGGGCTATTAGAGAAGTAGAATCAATTCCATATGAAGAAGAGGTTTTGAAAAGAAACGATTTCATGGACTATGGGGTCGTTTATGTAAAATCTATGAAGCTAAGGGGTCTTGGTGATATTAGGGATATTTCCAAGCAACTTTCAGAAGGACACATCCTTATAGTTGATATCGGTCTTTTGGCAGAAAGGGAACCGCTTGAACTTAAAAGGGCCATTGATCAGATCAAAGGTATTTTAAGGGGTATAGGCGGGGATATTGCTGGTATTAGTGAGCGAAAGATTTTAATAGCCCCTTCCTCTGTCAAGATTGTAAGATCAAATGAGCCATGAGAACGTAGAGTGCGATTATTGTCCGTCGTGCAATAGAAAGACCCTTAGGGTAAATAATACTGTTATTTCTATCCCCTATTTTGGGGAAGTTCTAGATTTTACTATTCTTTGTAGTAATTGCGGGTATAAAAGGGCAGACATAATGCCCATAGAAGTTAAAGAGCCTTCAAGATACTCTTTAAATGTTGAATCTGCTTGTGACGTAAGTATAAGGATTGTAAAATCCAGCACATGCACTATCAGGATCCCTGAACTCGGAATAAAGGTAGAGCCTGGGCCACTTTCTGAAGGGTATATCAGCAATGTTGAGGGATTACTTTCCAGAATATCAAAAGTTATCTTCATGGGCATGAAGATGGGCCAAGATGAAGAGAAGGTAAAAGGCCAAGAACTGATTGATAAGATAGACAAGCTAATTGAAGGTAGAGAAACAGTATGTATTATTTTAGAAGACCCACTTGGTTACAGCGCTATTGCATCTGACAAAGCAATAAAAGAAACTCTCTCAGAAGAAGAATTAAAAAATCTTAAATTTGGGGATTCATGTTTTGATATAGAGCAAGATATTTCTTAAGAAGGTCTCTGCCAGTTCCAATGAATTATATTCCCGGACTCATCCATTTCTATGTAACAGATGTATCTTGTAACTGACTGGTATTTAAGGTCTGCAGGCATATTTATGTAAAAGGTCTTATTTTGCTTTTCAATTGTGGCCTTTTCATAGAAAACTCTTACAACTTGAGGATTTGTTGTTCCACATTCTACGGGTAGATTCAAACTTGCCTGGCTATTGACAAATTCTAAAGCCAAAAACATAGCGTACTCTTCATTTATAAGCTGATTTTGGTATGTACTCTGGAGTTTATACATAGTATTTCTTGCATCAACTAATTGCTCTCTTAACATATCGTTTCTCAAGTTTAGGCTGTCATTTAGCTCTTTTAGGGTATCAATCTCTTTCGTAAGATTTTGTGTCTGCTTTTCAAGTTCAAATATATAGGACTCTTTTGTACCTAAGTTGGTATCAATTTGTTTATTGGCGCCGTAAAGTGAAAAAGAGGTTACCAGAACAACTGAAAGAAGAAGAGAAAGAACAACAGAAACTTTAAACCAGTTGATATCGGGTTTAAAATTAAAGTTCTGTTTAATTTTGTTGTCAATCTCCGTCGTTCTCTGTTTCTCGATCTCTAGTACCCTTTGTGTATTTTCGTTGACTTGTGGCTCTGGTTGTTCTCGTCTTCTTAGGATTTTATCGTGTTTTTCTTTATAGTTTTGATAAAAAGTATTAGAACGAATTTCAGGAATGACATAACTTGGATTTCTGTCATCACTAGCCGTTCTATTTGAAATTGGACGTTTTTGAGACTCTTTATTGCTTGAAAAAGGGTTTTGAACTGACCTTTTCTTTTCTTCAAGCCTTCTAAGCCTCCAAAATATATCAAATTCTTCATCATTCATAGGTTATCGCCAGCGCATATACACAGTGTATTTCCCACTATATAAAGATTTATGTTTTAAATCTTAACATCAATTCCCAATTTCTCTATAATTTCTTTGTATCTATTCCTAACAGTTACTTCTGTGACCTTTGCTACCTCTGAAACAGCCTTTTGGGTTCTTCTTTCACCCTCCATAATGGCTGCAAGATAGATGGCTGCGGCACAGACCCCTGTAGGGCCTCGTCCTGATGTAAGACCGACCTTTATCGCGCCTTCTAGTATATCCTGTGCTTTTCTCTGGACCTTTCCTGAAAGCCCCAATTCGGTAGCGAATCTTGGGATATAGTCCACAGGGCTTGTTGGGTAGAGTTTTATCTCAAGCTCTCTTGTAATAAACCTGTAGCTTCTACCAATTTCTTTTTTATCCACCCTGGAATGTTCTACAATCTCGTCCAAAGTTCTAGGCACCTTATATTCACGGCACGCTATGTAAATACATGCTGATGTCACTGACTCTATTGATCTACCTCTTATGAGCCTCTTATCGACGGCTTTTCGGTAAACCATTGCGGCACCTTCCCTAATGTTTCTTGGTAGGTGCAAGTGAGAAGAGAGTCTATCAAGTTCAGTTAAAGCGAAAGCAAGATTTCTGTCCTTGGCATCGGCAACTTTAATCCTTTTATGCCATTTTCTCATTCTATATATTTGGGCTCTCCTACCAGCACTGATATCCCTACCGTGGATATCCTTGTTTTTCCAATCAATCATGGTGGAAAGACCCTTATCATGGATAGTGTAGGTCATTGGAGCTCCTACCCTGCCCCTTTTCTCTCCCTGTTCATGGTCAAACGCTCTCCATTCGGGACCCGTATCGATAATGTCCTCAGAAATTACAAGGCCACAATCGTCGCAAGTAACTTCAGCTCTAGAATAGTCCCGAATAAGTTTATGACTCCCACACTCTGGGCAAACATGAACTTTCTTCGTCTCAGTTTTTTCCATAGAATGTAAAGCAACCGTAACATTTATATAGCTTTTGGTACAATAAAAATCTTTAATTATGCCTTATAATCTGATTTTCGTTGCTCTTTATAGTCTTCAATGATTTTAAGAAGTTTATTTGACTCTCTCTCTTTCTTAAAGGCTGATAATAACTCTTTTTCCTTTTTATAGGCCAAATCAAAGTTTTCTTTGTCTAGTATAACGAACTTCGAAATAACCTCCATTTTTATATCTTTCGAATCGATTATCGGTATTTCACCATCGATTAGCTCTTCTTGGGCTTGATGAGAAATTTTACTAGTAATGAGAACTGCTTTGATTTTTATCTCTGATAACAACTTTGCCGCCTCTGCCCCACCACCTGTAGCATCCTTAAGGAATACTACGTCGCCCTCTGTAAGGTCTTGATTTTTTACAAGGCTTCTAATACCGTCTATAGAAAAGACAGGTAGCACTTTACCAATGATGATGTCTTCAGACTCCATCAAGGGCTTTAATTCTTTGAGCCTTTTGTTTTCCTCTGTAAGCATATTAACTTTACTTTTTAGAATGTCGACGCTTTTTCTTAAGGATGTGATCTCAAAGTTTTTTGTTTTAATGACGTTTTCTTTCAAAGCCTCTTTTTTTTGGCTCCCTAGAATATCAAAAAGTTTTCTTTCAAGGGAAATGATTGATGAATCCTTCTCTTGGAGTTTCTTTTTCAGGTTAAGATTTTCCAACTGAAGGTTTTCAAAATCCTTCTTTAAGAAATTCTGCTTCTCTTTGTAATTTTCGATTATTCTTAGTTGCTCTTGAATTACCTCTTCTGGATTTCTCTGATCAATCTTTACCTCTTCCTCTTTTTCCTTCATATCTTCTTTGACTTTGTCAAAGGCTTCTTTAATTGGCATTCCTTTGATTACTTCCCCAATTATTCTTGAGCTGTACTGTGAAAGTTCTTCAGGTATTTTTGACTTTATTTGTGTAAACTTGTTCTTATAGTGGAGGTAAGCCTTCAGGGCTGCTGAAAGTGCATCCCTTTCGTGGGCATTTGTAGCTTCGTGATCTTTTGACAGTTCGTTCTTTTCCCTCACAGGTATTGAAAGTGGTGGAACATAAAGAATTGAATCAAAGGAAGTGCTAAGTTTTTCAATATAGCCTGATGGGGGATGGACATCAGATGCAAATATTAATGGATAACCATATTTTCGTATTTCTTCCTTGACATCTGACATTGAAAAACTTCTCTTAGAAATAATGGCAAGAACTTTTCCTTCTAGATCTATCACAGAAAGGCCAACAGTTGTTCCAGGGTCAACGCCAACTATAACGTACTTATCTTTGATATTTGACACTTCAACTTTTCTTTCAAGTAGTTCGTATTCGATTGAGCTCTTCTTAAGTGGCCTAACGTCTATCCTTATATCCCCCCTGCTACTTTTAATGGGGATATTTTCAAAGCTTGAGTATACCCTAAAGGTGCCTTTAGAAAATCCCCCTTCTCTTTCCACAACATCAATGTCAAAGGCAAATCCTTCGTTTGAGAGCTCCTTCTCGATATCCCTAACTCTGTATTTGATAAGGGCAAATGTTCTTCTTTGGTATCTGCCCTGTGAATACCCTCCTCTTCCAAGGCTTCTGCCACTTGATACAAGTATTTCAGTTTCATCTTCATACAACTTTAATTTGTAGCCGACCCCTTCAAAGGGTAATCTAGCGAGAGCATAGGCCTCATCAAAAGGGTTCTTTGGGTTTAGGTTAATCCTGTACCTTTTTGCAAGTGTAGGAAGGGATGTAAAATCATCAAACTTTCCAGTAACTTGAACTATTGAAACGTACTTTGAAAATTTCTCTAAATCATTTTTAGAGAATTCTTCGGTAGAGTCTATCCCCATGTAAATGGGAGAGTAGTTTTTTATTAGTTTCAAAAGTTTAAGCCTTGACCCGCTTTCTTTCAAAACAGGCAAAAATCTGTTTCCTTCCCTAGAAATTATGACCATTGCATAAATTCTTGGGTCACGGGAGATTATGTCCACTCCCAGGGATGTTTCCATGAATGCACCCAAAACTTTATCTTTATACTAATATCTTGTTCACTTGATGTTTTATATAATTTTTGTAGAACCGGAATCTCAAGGTAACATTGGTAGCGTGGCAAGAGTTATGAAAAATTTTGGGTTCTATAATCTTATACTAGTTAATCCTATTGAGGTAGGTGAGGAGGCTTACAAACTAGCTGTTCATGCTGAAGATATACTAAAATCTGCAATAATTGTGAAAACTTTGGAGGAGGCGTTAAAATACGTTGATATGTCTGTTGCGACAAGTGTAAACACTAGCGGTGGCGTATTAAGGAATTATGCTCCTATTGAAAGCCTCGCAAAAAAGATATCTTCTGACTTTAATGTGGGGGTAGTTCTTGGAAGGGAAAGTAGTGGTCTTAGAAACGAAGAAGTTGAAATGTGCGATACAATGACAACAATCCCAACAGATAAGAGATATCCAACAATGAATGTTTCCCACGCACTTTCAATAATACTTTATGAAATTTTCAAGACAAGATGCTCTATAAAAACAGACCCCCTTGAAGGAAAGGAAATACTTGAGAAGGAACTATTGATAGAGGACTTCAAAAAAATACTCTCTCACGTAGAAGAAAGAGAATACAGAAGGGATAATGCACTGACGGTCTTTAAGCATGTTTTATCTAGAGGATTCAATACTCAAAGAGAGATATACACTCTAAAAGGCATCTTTAGAAGGATTATTTTAAAGCTAGAGGGGGAGTTTTAAGAAAAACTAATTTAAACATCGTGTATTAATTGTGATTAATGTTTGAGGTTTTTTATCTTGATGGTGAAATAAAAAGAGAAGTGACCCCCCCAGAGAGATTAAAAGATTTGCTAAAAAGCGGTGCCAAAATATGGGTCGATCTTGTTGATTCAACTAAGGAAGAAATCAAATACCTTGGGGATTTATTAGATCTGCATCCTGTATCTATTGAAGATTTAAGTGATGAAGGGACAAGAGTAAAAATAGAATTTTTTGATGATTACAATTTCATCGTATTATATAATATTTTCTATGAAACGAAAATTAGAAAATATGAATATGATATTGTAATAGGTAGAAATTATATTATAACAAAAGATCTTGGGAAAGAAATCAAACTATTAGAAAATATCAAAAGAGATCAAAAGGATCTTTTCAAAATACTTAGTAAAGGGCCAGACTTTCTTTTGCATATCATTATGGATAGAATTATAGACTCATACTTCTTGATTTTGGATAAACTTGATATTATCATAGAGGAAACAGAAGACAAGCTATTTGATGATAGTGAAAAAGCTTGTATGAAGAAGGTTATTGAGCTTAAGAGGGATGTTTCACTTTTCAAAAGGATTGTTGTTTCTGAGAGGGAAGAAATCCTTGGATTATTAAGAAAGGAATCATTGTTTGTAAGCGATGAATCAAAGATCTACTTAAGAGACAACTATGACGGCATCATAAGTATTTTTGAGTCACTCGATTCAATGAGGGATTCTTTAATTGGGATACAGGATACCTACCTGTCATTTACATCGAACAGACTAAATGAGATAATGAAAGTTTTGACTATAATCGCTACTATAATGATGCCTCTGACTTTGATTACGGGGATATATGGTATGAACTTTGATTTTATGCCTGAATTACGATCCCCTTATGGTTATTATTCAGTGCTGCTACTAATGCTCGCTATTGGCCTCTCAATGATTTACTACTTTAGGAAAAAGGGATGGATGTAATCATATTCTTTCTAAAATAACTAAGGCCCCTCCTATGTCTCCCCTTTGGTAAAGGTTAGCGATTGTAAGAAGCTCTTGCCTAATCCTTTGAAGTTCGTCTCCTTTTGCATTTGAAATTCTCTGTGCTTTATTTCTTAATATGATAGAAGATCTCTCGAGTATTTTCTTTCCTCCATCATCGGTAGCCTCTTTTGAAAGTTGATTTAGTTTAGACGAAGCATCTAGCAGTATGCCCTTAGTTAGCTCATTGTCAGAATCTAAAGTATTTGAAGCTTTTTTGAACTGGGTTGACAATTCTGTTAAAGCCGGAGGTATTCTATACTGTTGTTGTGGTATCCTAATCTGATCGCTCTTAGTTGCATCGTAAACTATGAACTCCCCAAATTTCTCTATGACAATGCTCTCAGGTATCTGTAATGTCTGCCTTTGGGCATTCATTTCTACGACACCATATCTTGAATTGGTAGATGGGGATTTTCTCATATCTCCGTTTGTTACCTCCATCCACATGCCATTGTCAGTTCTCCTGTCTGTGAAAAGAGATATGCATGTTGCAATGGGACCTCCCTGTACATGTATTATTTCATCTTCAGGAGTATTTTTAATAATGAAATTATAAAGTTTGAAAGCATCCTCTGATAAATAAGGGCTAATTGTAAGGGTACGGTTCTGAATATTCCTCAATGCATTAAGATTTTCTTTTATGGGTGTTGATTGCATATTACCAAGGCCAAAAGCACCTGCAGGGTTCATTTGCCCCCCGGGATTTCGATCATTCTTTGGAGGTTGCTGAAACGGTGCGCCACCAGGATCCCCAATATACGAGGGAAATTGTGGTGGTTCACCAACCATAGGTTGTTCTCTATTGGGTTGGCCAGCAATGCTATTTAATCTAATAGCAGGTTCTCCAGTGTAGGAAATTACCAAAAAAGCAATTAAGAATACATAGAACGCATTTTGATTTATTCTCTTTGAAGTTTCATATGCTCCAATTGCCATTAGTATTGCAAGTATCACCGGTGCATGCATGAAAAATCTAAATCCGTATAAAAGACCTACCAAAACTATGGAAGGTACAGTTGCAAGAATAAGGAGATCCTTAACATCTCTTCTTTTCGCAAGGAAAAAAATGCCTAAAATTGAGAATATGATTGTTAGTGCTCCGAATGTTGGCATATTTATGATTGAGGACCAGTTACCATGTATCCAGTCACGATGTAACAAGACGTGAATTGCCCAAGGGGCAAAAAGAACTAATGATACTCCTATGATCTTTATGCAGTATTTTAAATAGTCCCTTTTTAGAATCCCAAATACCAGAATTGCAAGGACTGCTAAGAGCCCAGAGAAATGCGTCCACAAAAATATTGAGAGTAATCCTATTGACAAAATAGTCTTCTTTTTATAAACTGACCACATTGCTAAGGGAAATAGGGCAAATATTATTGATGTTGGTGCAATAGATATCTGCCACCACCAGTAGCTATACGATGCAGATAGTATAACAACTGACAATACACCAACTTTCTTTCCAAAAAGATCCCTTGAAACAAAGAATACACAAACTAAGGATACCAGATACGTTAAAACGCCATAGAATTTCTGGATAAATACCCAGCCCATTCCTAATAAATTTGATCCTGCGAAAAGGATATGGAGAAATGGTGGGTAGAGATTGGGCCTACCTATTGGTGCAAACTCGTAGTAGTCCCAGAACAATGATTGATGGTCGACAAACATTCTGGCAATCATTAAGTGATAAGACCAGTCTTTTTGGTCTGCTGGTAGATTATCAATATTAAGAATAAGGAGTATTACCTGTATCGCAATGACGGATAATGATATGGCATCAAGAAAGGATAAGTCCTTTTTCATTTATTTTTTTGTGAAACATTATCTTAAATAGTTTTCCAGCTTGCAGCAATATATATTTAAATTGTTTATTCGGAGTAGTGTTGGTGACTTTATGAACTTTCTTTTTGATGAAGAGAAGAAAAAGGGCGTCTATGAAGTTGAAACTCTAAAGGAATCTATCAGGCGTATTAAAAATAATCTTGATATCATATATAGGGAAATAGAAGAGATTGAAAGAAGGGTCTTTAACGAAAGTGACCTTTTCGAAGTAAGGCAAGATGATCGTGATGATTATGTCAAAAATGCGTTAAATAGGAAAAGGCCAACTCGTTTTGATAGAGACACAACTTCTTTTGAAGCTGACGATACCTCTAATTCCTATGGTAGAGATGATTTTTCCAGAAAACTTGAAGAGTACGACGGATAGTAACTTTTTTTCAAGAATATTTTTTCTCATTTTAAACCGTAAGATTTATAAAGAGTTAGTTTAACTTTATATTAGCTTAACTTAATGTTAATTTATTGATAAGGTGTTTAAAATGAGTGAAAATAATGGTATGGAGCTCGTTGTAGGGAGCGCAGAAAAGCTCGATGTGGGTAAAGGTATCGTAAGGATTGACCCCTCTATAATGAGAAAAATGTATCTGAACTATGGCGAGATTGTAAAGATCAAAGGAGAGAAAGTAACTGCTGCTAAGGCCTTGCCTGATACAGAAGAGGACTCAGGCATTATAAGAATGGACAGCATATTGAGAAAGAACTCTGGATCATTACTTGGAGACAAAGTTACTGTCTCAAGGGCAGAAGTAAAGGAGGCTAAGGCTATTACCCTTGCCCCAATGCAGGCAGATATGCAGTTTTCAGGTGATTTGTCAAGCTACTTTAAGGAGAAATTTTCAGATATTCCGATTGTTCAAAATAATGTTTTTGTCTTTGAAATATTCAATAGAAGCCTGCCGTTTGTTGTTACAAAAACAAATCCTAGAGGCATTCTAAAAATAATTCCTTCTACAAAGATAACTATTTCCTCCAAACCTGTATCAGAAGCTGAGATATCCAAAATGCCTGATGTCACCTACGAAGATATAGGTGGACTTAGGGACGAGATCCAAAAGATTAGGGAAATGATTGAGATGCCCATGAAGCATCCTGAAGTATTTTCAAAACTAGGAATAGACCCCCCTAAGGGAGTTTTACTGTACGGCCCTCCTGGTACAGGTAAAACTCTCTTAGCAAAGGCTCTTGCAAATGAGATCAACGCTTACTTCAACTCTATCAATGGTCCGGAAATAATGAGTAAATACTACGGTGAATCTGAAGAGAACCTTAGAAAGGTCTTTGAGGATGCAAGTGAAAACTCTCCGGCCATAATATTCATAGATGAGATCGATGCAATTGCGCCCAAGAGGGAAGAGTCAAAGGGAGAAGTTGAAAGAAGGGTAGTTTCTCAGCTTCTGACTTTAATGGATGGATTGAAAACCAGAGGTAAAGTAGTTGTGATTGCGGCAACAAATTTACCTGATACAATTGATCCAGCATTGAGAAGGCCCGGAAGGTTTGACAGGGAAATTGAAATTGGTGTTCCTGACATAAATGACAGAAAGGAAATCCTTCAGGTCCATACAAGAGGTATGCCGATAACTGAAGATGTTAACATCTCCTATTATGCTTCAAAAACACACGGTTACAGTGGTGCAGACCTTGAAGCTCTTTGTAAGGAAGCCGGTATGAAGGCATTGAGGAGAGTTCTACCTGACATTAGAGGGGACATTGAAATAACTCCAGAAATTCTAAATAAACTTGAAGTTACAAAAAATGACTTTGATCTGGCCTTCCTTGAAGTAGAGCCTTCTGCCATGAGAGAGGCTCTAGTTGAAGTTCCAACTGTAAAGTGGGATGATATTGGAGGGCTAAAAGAAGTAAAACAGAGATTACAAGAAGCAGTTGAATGGCCACTAAAGTATCCTGAGGTATTCAAAAAGATAAAAGTAGAAGGGCCTAAAGGTATTCTGTTATTTGGTCCGCCTGGGTGTGGGAAAACGCTCCTGGCAAAGGCTGTAGCAACTGAAAGTGAGGCTAACTTCATAGCAATCAGAGGCCCAGAGTTAATCTCAAAATGGGTAGGCGAGAGTGAGAAGGGAATCAGAAAAATCTTCAGCAAGGCGAGACAGGTGGCCCCAGCAATAATTTTCTTTGATGAGATTGATTCGATAGCCCCAAGAAGAGGTCAAGAGACCGGTGCAAAAGTTACTGAAAGAATGGTAAATCAACTATTGACAGAGATGGATGGGGTAGAATCCTTAGAAAGAGTAATAGTAATTGCAGCAACAAACAGGCCAGACATTTTAGACGAAGCTCTCTTAAGGCCTGGAAGGTTTGACGTGATAGTAGAAATTCCTCTGCCTGACAAAGAGTCAAGGCTTGATATCCTAAAGATCCACACAAAAGATATGCCACTTAAAGATGTTGATATAAATGAACTAGTTGAGCCAACTGAAGAATTTACAGGTGCTGATATAAAATCACTTGTCAGAGAAGCAGGGCTAAACGCGATAAGAAAAAACCTTGACAAAACTGATTATGTCACTAAAGAGGACTTTAATGAAGCTCTTCAAAAGGTAAAATCCTCTAAAAAATAATTTTACTTTTTTAGATAAATTAAAATACTATTGAGCCAATAGTTAAAGCATGAGAGAGGCTCTATTCTACAAAAAAGAAAATAGCAACTTGAGGTGCCTTTTGTGTCCACATGTATGCCTTATACCCCCAAATGAGAGAGGTAAATGCAATACAAGGATAAACTATGATGGAAAATTAAATACTCTTGTTTATGGAGAGAGTGATTCAGAAAAACATTATTTTCATGTTGACCCTATAGAAAAAAAACCCCTATACCATTTTTACCCTGGTTCATATTCACTTTCATTTGGTACACCTGGGTGCAATTTATTCTGTAAAAACTGTCAGAACTATACACTTTCTCAATCAACCCCAAATGACATAAAGGACCAGTTCTTAAAACCTGAAAGGATAGTTGAGTTAGCAAAATCATATGATTGTAAATCTATTTCTTATACATACACAGAACCTACAGTATTCTACGAATATGTAATTGAAACTTCTAAGATAGCTAATGAAAATGGAATCAAAAATGTCTGGGTCACGAATGGATTCATAAATCCAAAGCCTTTGAAAGAAGCATTGCCATTTATCGATGCGATGAATATAGACCTTAAGGGATTCTCAGAAGAATTATATCAGAATATTTGTGGTGGAAGACTTAGACCGGTCCTTGAAACTATTAAAACAGCATATAAAATGACCCATATCGAAATAACAAATTTACTGGTTCCGACTTTAAACGATTCTGATGAAGATGTAGAAAAGCTTGTTGATTTTATTTTTGATTTGAGTGATGAAATACCATTGCACTTTTCTGCATATAGGCCAATGTACAAAATGGAGATAGAACCCACCCCAGTTGATACGCTCTATAGGGCAAAGAAGATAGCTGAAAATAAACTAAAATATGTCTACCTTGGAAACATTCCCTCAAACAATGATACCTTTTGTCCCAATTGTAAGAACACTGTTATCAAAAGAAACTATGTATTAAAAATTAATCTAATTAATGACAAATGTCCAATCTGCGGGACGAAAATACCACTAAAAATCAATTAATAGGAGTATTGTTAGGATTACCATAAACTTTTTAAACAGCTGTATTAATTGTTGATGGAGTGCCGCCTAAAACAAATTATAAGGCGAAGGTGGTTATTTATGGCCATTGAAGGTATGCTAAAAGAACTAAAGGGAAAGAAAGACAAGTTAAAGATGGGGGGAGGAAAAGAAAAGCTTGAAACCCAGCATTCTAAGGGCAAACTCTCAGCAAGAGAAAGGCTAGACATCCTCCTTGACAAGGGCAGCTTTGTTGAAATAAATGGACTTATGAAGCATAGAGCGGTAGACTTCGGTCTTGACAAAACGGAAATACCTGGAGATGGTGTCATTACGGGTTTTGGTACAATTGAAGGAAGACTCGTATATGTTTTTTCTCAAGACTTCACAGTTATGGGTGGATCGCTCGGAGAAGCTCATGCATTCAAGATCAGCTATCTAATGGATCAAGCAAGAAAAGTTGGAGTGCCTTTAATAGGTATAAATGATTCGGGAGGCGCAAGAATACAAGAAGGTGTTGACTCTCTTAAGGGATATGGAGAGATTTTTTACAGGAACACCATAGCTTCTGGAGTGATACCTCAGATAACTGCGATTATGGGACCCTGCGCGGGTGGTGCAGTTTATTCTCCTGCTATAGGTGATTTTGTCTTCATGACCGATACTACAAGTTATATGTTCATTACTGGACCACAGGTTGTAAAAACTGTGTTGCACCAGGACGTTACTTTTGAAGAGCTTGGTGGGGCCCATATCCATGAAACTAATAGTGGTATGGCCCATAGAGTCGGCAAAAACGATGAAGAGACCTTAAATCTAATGAGAGCTCTTTTCAGTTATTTGCCCTCAAACAATATGGAAGACCCCCCATCAATTGAACCAACGGATGATCCTTTAAGAGAAACACCTGAACTCTATTCAATTATACCAGAAGACTCAAACAAAGGTTATCACGCAACTCAGATTATTAAGACTATTCTTGATAATAATGAATTCTTTGAAATTCATCCACAATATGCGCCAAATATAATTGTTGGATTTGGAAGACTAGATGGGAAGGTAGTCGGTGTAGTAGCTAATAATCCTAGTCATATTGCAGGTGTGCTGGATATTAACTCATCTGACAAAGCATCAAGATTTGTTAGATTCTGTGATGCGTTTAACATCCCTATATTGACATTAGTTGATACACCGGGATATATGCCTGGATTGGATCAAGAACATGGAGGAATCATACGACACGGAGCAAAGCTATTATATGCTTACTCTGAAGCTACAGTCCCATTAATTACAGTTATTGTTAGAAAAGCCTATGGTGGTGCGTATATAGCTATGGCTTCGAAGCATTTAAGGGCCGATGTTGTTTATGCGTTGCCAACAGCAGAAATTGCAGTTATGGGACCTAAAGGGGCATGTGAAATAGTTTTTAGAAAAGAAATTTCAGAAGCCTCAAATCCAACAAAAAAAACGGACCAATTGACTGAGGACTACAAGAATAAGTTTGCAAATCCTTACATGGCAGCAGCACGTGGATACGTCGATGATGTTATTGACCCTAAAAATCTAAGAACAACAATCATCAATTCACTTAGGGTATATCATTCAAAGAAGGAAGTACTGCCAAAGAAGAAACACGGTATAATTCCATTTTAGGTGAAGATAATGGTAGATATGTCTGAATTGTTTCTTGGATTGGAATTGGTAATTGTAGGAATGGGAATTACATTTCTAGTCCTTATCATTTTATCCTCGATAATATATGGGATAGGGAGACGTATTACAAAGAATGAGGAAAATAACAGCAAAAATCCAGAAGAAGAGATAACAAAGATACAAAATGAAGAAATATCTTATGAAGAAAATAATAGTGGTGATGAAACTCTTGCAATGATAGCTGCAGCATATTTGCATTGTTTTAAGAATGAAATTCCTGTAATATCTCTTTCCAAAGAAAATCAAAACTGGAAAGTTAGTGGTAGACGGGAGATGATGGAGGGGGTATAATGGCAAAGTATAATGTTAAGATTAATGGCAAGGACTACGAAGTTGATATAGAGGATCTCGGTGGTGGAAATCTAGAAATAAAGTTGGGTGGAAAAACTGCAAACTTATCAATAGAAGAAGTCATGGGGGGAGTTAAGAGATCCCCGACAGCAGCAAAACCCAAAGCAGAAGTATATTCAGTGCCTGCGCCAACGCCACAGCCCCAAGCACCGGCCCCAAAAGGTAAGGGTGAAGTTATTAAAGCTGTTATGGCCGGAACTGTCCTATCCCTTAAGAAAAAAGTTGGCGATTCGGTTTCCATAGGGGATGTAATACTCATACTTGAAGCTATGAAGATGGAAAATGAAATATCTACCCCGACAGCAGGCAAGATATTGGAAATTAGAGTAAATCCTGGCCAGTCTATTAACTCAGGTGACGCTCTATTCGTTATTGGATAAAGGTGATTTGATTGATTGACATTGTGGGAACATTCATAGAAATATTCCAGACAACAAGCGGCATTCTTGCCTTAACACCTGGAAATGTGGCAATGATTATAGTTGGCTGCATACTTGTCTTCCTAGCAATTAACAAGGGTTTTGAACCATTACTACTTGTGCCAATAGGATTTGGAGCAATTTTATCCAATATCCCCTTGACAGGTATCTCAGATCCAAATGCAATAGGTGGTGTATTTGGTCTCTTTGTAAAATATCTAATAGCAAATGAAATTGTGCCAAGTATCATATTTATGGGAATAGGTGCACTTACTGATTTTGGGCCATTACTTGCAAATCCGAAGACCTTTCTTTTGGGCGCTGCTGCCCAGATAGGTGTCTTTATTGCACTCGTAGGATCTATCCTTTTAGGATTTACTTCAGATCAAGCTGCATCAATTGGTATAATAGGGGGTGCAGATGGGCCAACTACTATTTATGTCACAACTATACTTGCTCCTGAGCTTCTTGGTGCAACTGCAGTTGCCGCTTACTCATATATGTCTCTAGTCCCCTTAATACTTCCCGCTGCAATAAAACTCACAACAACAAAGAAGGAAAGAATGATTAAGATGGTCCAGATGAGAGCTGTCAGTAAGAAGGAAAAAATAATGTTCCCTGTTGTTGGTGCGATCGTTACCGGTCTTCTAGTTCCAAAGGCAATACCATTGGTAGGAATGCTTTTTGTTGGAAATTTATTTAGGGAGAGTGGCGTTACTCAGAGGCTCGCAAAAGGTGCAAGTGAGGAACTATTAAATATTGTGACCATAATATTAGGGCTTTCAGTTGGAAGTACAATGAGTGCAGAAAGTTTCCTTAATATCCAGACTATTAAGATATTTCTACTTGGTATTGTAGCATTCTTCACTGCAGGCTGTGGAGGAGTAATTGCTGCTAAGATAATGAATCTATTCCTCAAGGAAAAGATTAACCCAATGATAGGTGCAGCGGGGGTTTCTGCTGTTCCGATGGCTGCAAGGGTAGTCCAAAAGATGGGGCTCAAAGAAGACCCCCAGAACCATCTCCTAATGCACGCGATGGGACCTAATGTTGCAGGTGTCATAGGTACAGCTGTTGCGGCTGGAGTCTTAATAGCAGCCCTAGCTTGATTTTCATGGATGAATTCAAAATAAAAGTTGACGATAAAGAACATCAGATTAAATTGAAAAAGGTAGCTGATGGAGAATATCAGGTAATATATGATGAATTCATCTATGAAGTTTCTATTTTAAAAAAGACTAAAATAAAAGAAAGAAACGTTCATTACAGAAAAGAAAAAGACATTGTTTACGTTGAGTCGATAATAGGTGGTATTATACTCAAGTTGGAAAAAAAGGTTGGTGAGAGAGTTCTAAAAGGAGAGAACATAATGACATTAATCGCTATGAAGGTGGAAACTGATATCAAAGCACCTGAATCTGGATTGCTCTCAAAAATTTCAGTGGATGAAGGAATGATCGTTGAAAAAGGTGAACTTCTCTTTATGATTGATACAAAATAAAATGGGAAAAGTTTATTAATATGGTAAATGATAACGTAATAGAAGAAAATAAAGAAAAACAAAAAAAATGTCGCTCAATTGAGATAGATGGTAGCCCATCTGTTGAGGAAATTGCTGTGATACTCTCATTAGTAAAATTTAGCGGGGTGGATAAATGAAGCCGTTGGAAGGTGTAAGGATATTGGATTTGAGCCATGTGCTTGCAATGCCTTACTGTACTATGGTCTTGGGAGATCTTGGTGCAGAAGTAATAAAGATAGAAAAGCCAGGTTCAGGTGATGATTCAAGAGAATTTGGGCCATTTAAAAACGGGGAAAGCGCTTATTTTATCAGTATCAACAGAAATAAAAAAAGCGTAACATTGAACTTGAAAGAAGAAAAGGGAAAGGAAATACTAAGAGAATTCATTAAGGTCTCTGATGTAATAACAGAAAACTTTAGACCTGGTACGATGGAAAAGCTCGGCTTCTCTTATGAAGAAGTAATAAAAATTAATCCCAATATAATTTATGCTACAATATGTGGATTTGGTAAGGACTCTGTTTATCCTGGAAGGCCAGGATACGATATTATTGCCCAAGCTTTTGGTGGGCTTATGAGCATTACTGGATATCCTGATAATCCGCCAACAAGAGTAGGATCTTCACTTGCAGATATTATATCTGGTTTGTTCACGGCTATAGGCATTCTTGCCTCACTTAGAACTAGAGAAAAGACTGGCAAGGGAGAATACATCGACACTGCAATGGTTGACTGTATAATGGCAGTTTTAGAGAATGCTATGGTTAGATATACCGTTACAGGAGAAATTCCAAAAAGAATAGGTTCCAGGCACCCAAGTCTCACACCCTTTGATGTTTTTGAAACTGCTGATGGATATATGGTAATAGGAATTGGAAATGATCATCTGTGGGAAATTTTCTGCAATAAAATCACAGAATTTACTTATTTGCTACCTGATGAAAGATTCAAAACAAACGAATCAAGATCAAAGAATGAACGTGCTTTAAAGCCATTGATTGAAGAGTGGACAAAAAAACACAAAACATCAGATCTTGTTGAGATAATATCTAAAGCAGGAGTGCCTTGTGGCCCTGTTAATACAATAGATAAAGTAGTAAATAATCCAAATACAAAGCACAGAAAGATGATATTTGAATTCGACCATCCTGTTGCTGGAATGATGCAGACCGCAAATAGTCCTCTAAATTTATCCAACACTTCGTGTAAAACTCATATAAGAGCTCCTGTTTTGGGAGAAAATACTGAAGAAATGATGTCAAAAGTGTTGGGCTACTCAAAAGAAAAGATAGAAGAATTAAGGAAAAATAAAATAATTTAGATTAAGGAGAGTGCACCCATGAAGAGGGAAGAAATAGATAAAAGATTGAGAACACTTGACACTGCTTCTATCAATGATGCCCTAAAAAAAAGAGGTTCTGTTGATGAATCTATAAAGTCAATAAAACTAGGTGATTTTTTATGTGGGCCTGCCTTTACGGCAAAATGCTGTCCAGGAGATATGCTTACGGCTCTAAAAGCTCTTGACGATATTAGTGAAGGTCAAATCTTGGTAATTGATGGAGGAGGTATCACTAAATTCTCGCTTTTTGGCGACCTTATGGCAATGCAGGCTAGATTAAAAAAAGTAGCGGGCGTAGTTGTAGATGGCGCAATCAGGGATGTAAAGAGCATAAGAGCTGAAGGCCTTCCTGTGTTCTGTCGCGGTATCGTCACAAAAGCAGGTACTGCAACAAGACTTGGTGAAAAAAACGTCCCTGTTGTATGTGGCGGGGTAATAGTAAATCCCGGAGACTGGATAGTTGGGGACGACGATGGCGTAGTTGTTATCCCAAAAGAAAAGGTTGAGAAAATAATCATTGATGCTGAAGAAACTCTTAAAAGGGAAGCGATAATCAGGGAAGCTATAGAACAAGGAAAATCAATCAGCAAACTCCTTTAAATTTTTAATCTGGTGCAAAGATGTTCGAACGCTTGAGAGGTACAAGGGACTTTCTTCCAAATGAGATGGCTGCAAGAAAGAAAGTATTTTCATCTATAAAAAAAACAGTTGAAGAATTTGGATTTTTTGAAACAGACACTCCGGCAATTGAACTATTTGAACTTTATTCTATAAAGAGTGGTGAGGAGATCATTGAAGAGCTTTATGCTTTTGAAGATAAGGGGGGCAGAATGATCTCTTTACGCCCAGAGCTTACACCTTCTGTAGTAAGGGTATTAGTTTCAAGGGCAAAAGAACTATCGTTCCCAGTGAAATGGTATTCTATACCAAGGCTCTGGAGGTATGAAAGACCACAGAGCGGTAGATTACGTGAGTTCTACCAGCTAAATATTGATATTTTTGGATCTGAAGATTCAAGGGCAGATACGGAAGTTATTTCTTGTGCAATTAAACTACTTTGTGATTTAGGTTTCGATGAATCCGATATTGAGGTAAGGATATCTGATAGGCGAATGCTTCAAGAATTTCTATCAAATCTTGGAATAAAAAATTATCAGGATGTTCTAAAAGTTATTGACAAGAGAGAAAAGATTAGTGAAAAAGAGTTTAAGGAAATGCTTACAGAAATTAGTTTGAACATTAGTCAGATAAAAGAAATAGAAAATTTTCTTAATTCAAAGGGGGACTTTCTAAAGTCAATTGAAAAGATATCTAACGAATACAAGGAAGAAGGACTATCGAAGATCCTTGAATCTCTTAGAAAGATTGCGAAAGATCTAAATGATAGGGGTTATGAAAAATTTGTTAGTTTTGATCCATCAATTGTTAGGGGCCTTGACTACTATACAAGTATGGTCTTTGAAGTACACGACAGAAAAAGGGAATTTAGGGCTCTTTTTGGTGGAGGACGATATGACAATCTAGCTGAACTTTTTGGTGGTGAACATATACCGGCAATTGGATTTGGGATGGGCGATGCCGTACTAGAGCTTATGATGAAGAGGAAGGGTATATGGCCAGAAGAAAGGGTCGAGCTTGATATTTTCATTGCAACTATAGGGCAAGTAGAAAATGAAGTGTCAAAGTTATTGACTAGTTTAAGAAATAGTGGATTCAAAGTTGATTTTGATGTAATGGGCAGAAATCTTTCAAATCAAATAAAATTTGCAAACAAATTGGGCGCAAAATCTCTTTTAATAATAGGAGAAAGGGACCTAAAAGAAGGAAACGTCACCTTGCGTGACCTAAAATCCGGTGATGAAGTTAAAATTTCTTTTAATGATTTCGTTTCTTCGCCTTCAAAGTATTTAACGAAAGTTTTATAAAATACTTAAAGGCTATCTTGATTAAGCCGGGGTTGTCGAGAGGCTCGGCCTCGGACTGCAGATCCGATTACGAGGGTTCAACTCCCTCCCCCGGCTTCGCAAAGGGGACATGGTGTAACCAGGCCATCATCATGGACTCCAGAATCCTTTCCAGATGAAAGAGATAACTGATGGCATTTGCCGATGAAGAAATTCTGGAGTTTGATGGGGAAATCCATGGATCAGGGTTCAAATCCCTGTGTCCCCACTTTAAGGTTGATTTTATGGATACTTCAAATTATACTACAATATCAAAACTTGTTAGACCTGAGAATTTGAATCATCATGGAACCCTTTTTGCCGGTGTGACTTCGATGTGGTTTGTTGAGGCAGCGTTTATTGAGGCCTCAAGAGTATATGGTGATCCCTCAAAGATTGTTTGTATCAAGATCCATGGTATGAAATTTATTAGGCCTGTTAATAATGGAGATATCTTAGAAATAAAGTCGGTGTTGGCCCATATTGGTAAGACGAGTCTTACAATATATACAAAAATATGTGATAGAATGAGTAAAGAACAACATGTCGATGGATTTGTAACTTTTGTCACAGTCGATGAAAATGGAAAATCTATACCACATGGGATTAACTATCCAAAGCCAAACGAAGAAGAAAAATTGAAGCTTTGGAATGAAGTTGAGAGATTAAAACATTCTGATACCCAGACTAAAATGTAGTTTAAATAAGGAGGGGTTGCCGAGCTTGGCCAAAGGCGCAGGATTCAGAGTCCTGTCACGTAGGTGTTCGTGGGTTCGAATCCCACTCCCTCCACTTCTTTTAAGGAATGATAAATAAAGAATTATTCTCTCAATTTTTTGATTCTTCTCTTGCCTTTGAGATAAAGTATATCCCTGCACCAAAAGACAACGCCAAAATCACAATGGCAGAAAAATCAAAATATATAGCATGGGCAAATCTATAATAAAGTACAGATAACCCTGATCCAATGCAAATGCACCCAAATAGTAATTTAGGATTCATGATTCTGGTATACATGAACTACTTAAAATAGTTTCTATTGGACAAATTCTATTTTCTCAACTCAGACTCAACTTCTTGTTTTACCATACCGGGCTTTATTTTATCGGAGTATAGAATCTCTATCATTTTTTTGTCAATTTCTAAATACTTTTGAGTGTAGGTCCATTCTTCATAAAATATACTGTCACGGTATTCCAATGAATCGTTCATTAGTCCCAGTGATTGAGTCAACTCTTCTCTTATCATATGGGATCTTTCTTCTTGGAGAAGAACATCATCAGTTGCAATGCATATATCACATTCGTAAATAACATTGTTACTCCATTTACAATTAAAGTATCCATAGTTTCCAGATGCTGCATTACATATAGAAAAATCCGATAACGGGACAAAGTTAATATCGATATTCTGATTTGAGTCGACAAGAGAAAGATTAATTTTATCACCAATGATTTCATTGATATCTGAAATTACCTGATTTAAGGTTTGGAGATCTTTTTCATTTGGATTGCCATTAATTTTTATTTTTATATCTGAATCCCATCTTCTTATAACCTGAACATTGCTTCCGTATTCACTCCCTAATGCAATTTCTGTAAAATATTCAATCTCATTATCGGTGTAATCAGACTTTGAATTTTCTGCTTGTTCATAAAATGAACAACAAGGGAAAAATAAACAAAGAATAAAAATGCACGATAATATTATTTTATTACTAATCACGATAAGTACTAAGGATTATAATATATAATAATATCCCATACTAATCAAAAGATAAGATTAATAAACTATTATTTAGAATTAATGTCGATTATATGAATGATGATATCCCTATTGATGCCATAAAAAACCTTCTATTTGAAATAATATGTGCTATAGATTCGGCAGAGTACAATATTTCAGTCAAAGAAATAGAAGACAATATAGAGGCTGAAAAAATTATGGAATTTCTGGGAAAGAGAATATCCATAGTGCAACTTTCAAGTAACGAGTATGATTTGATAAATAAAAGGTTGAAAAGACTCTTAGATGTTGCAAGACCCCAGATAGAGAAGTATTGGGGCGTAAAGAATTCTGGGTTGTGTTTCCTCTCATCCCTTATAATAGAAGAATTTTGGAAATAAATTATTTCTTTTTGTTACCTTTCTTTTTATAAAAATATAATACCGCTATAAACAAGAGTAGTGGTACTGAGATTCTGAATAAAAGTGCAATGATAAATGTTTGTAGAGATGTTAATTCCATATATTCTCATATCTCCCTTTCAAGAAAATAAAAGAACAATGTCGCACTTAATAGATCTGCTGCGCCACCAGGGCTAATGTTTAGTTTTAGAAAGTCTGTTCCCATATCTATTATTTTCATCATTCCTGTAGTAGTTAATACACCACCAACTTTGGTTATCTCCCCTGCTTTTTTCTGGACATCATAGTATGCATCAATACCATTTCTTGAAATTATGTTTGTATCTTCAGCCTTTGACATTATGGCAATTAATGCGTGAAGCGAAGATTTATTCATATCTTGGGTTTTTTCATATGCTTTTTTAAACTCTGGCAGACCAGTCTCAATTACTGTTGGGAGACCCTTTTCAACTTCTCCTCTAATTCCTGTGATGCCGTGCTTTACAAACGTATTTTCACCTTTTGAAAGAGATTTTTTGCTTTTTTTAAGTGATCCAAGCTCTTTTTCAGTTATGCCGGCTGTTATCTTTGAAACTGTAGAAGAAATATTTTTAGTGGAGAGTTTTCTTTTGTTCAATAAATAACCAGATGACCCGAGTATCAGATAAAAAAGAAATATGAGGCCTTTTTGAGTATTAACGCCATTTGTGACATCGAACATCCTTTGTTCAACATCAAGTCCGAGTTTTCTTAGAGGTGGAAGCATTTTATTAATATCTCCCTTATAATTATACCCAAAGTGAGACACTTCTTTAAATCCCTGGCTCAACACGGCAGTACTTTTCAAGAAGAGTGGGAAGTCCATATCCCTGTGGGCACCAGACGAGAAGGGGGTTACAAGACCTGGCTTTGGGTGAGTCGATACTTCAAGAAGTATGCTTCTAGTAGCAAGTTCTCCGAGTATATCTACTTTTTTCATAGGTATGCCTCAATGCTGTTTCTATCGATTAATATAACATCTCTTAATCCTTTTCCAAGTAGTGAATCGCTTTTAGATGTATACTCTTTAAGGTTTATGCCATACCCTGATTTAAGAGTTATTTCTACATCAATTTTTATTCCGTTTTTTGATTCTATTTCATTGCATAATTTTAGAATACTAATTAGCTCATCGTGTGAATAATTTTTTACAATTAGATCAAGGTCTGATTTTTCGTGAGTGTATGATAATCCAGTTATAATATCAAGTGAAGTTGATCCCCAGACACCTACTTTGTATTCACTTTTGATTTTTGATAATGATTTAAGTGCAGGAGTTCTCTCTTCAAATTTGAATTTGGAAATTTCGTACGGTGTTATGAGTTTTGTGATATTTTTCCCAGGGACGGATGTTGCAAATCTAAGTCTTCTACCATTTTCGGTATATGGATGGACAAAACCAATAAATACTTTCTCATTATCTGAGTAGTAGTTATCCCCTACAGTATTTTCTTTTTCATCGCGCCTTACAATCCCTGGTAAAATATTCTTTGATATGAGTCTCTTAAAATTCTCATTTTGGATTAGAGATGTATCAATTTTTCTAAAATCTGAAAATACCAGGTCATGTCTTTGGAAAATCATAATTAGATTTACCTGTCCTTCACCCAACATGGGTCTTTGACACTCAAAGTTTGGTAATCAAGCTGTGCTTGAACAAGCAGATCAAACATCTTTGTCTTTACTGGCCCCTTTATCAAAACAGGCTCATTGTTTTCTTCGTATCCCTTTGGTATAATTGAAGGTTTAAGTTCAAGTACTGTCCTATCAGAGTTTAACACAACATCATCAGGGACTTTAGCTACCTTAGATTTTATTCTCAAAATGCTTCGGCACGCCCTTTCAATAGTTTGTTTGGCATTTAGTGTTGTTTCTCTGACATAAATTTCATAATCAGGTTGAGTTCTTGCTCTCATGTATGTAATAATTTTTCCGTTTTTATCAAGCGCATGCCCGGATTGAACTACGGGGAAACTATCGCCTGTAGGAAGACCGCCTACAACGGCCTCTTTGAAATCATGGCCCACGTCAGATCGCACAAATTCAATATCCTCTCTTACAGGTGTTCCATTCATTGCGATCCAGCCAAATTCTTGGGTACCGTATATGTCATTTACTCTAGCGCCTAAGATGTCTTTTATTATATCAACAGCTTCTAAATCCAAAGGCGTGCCAATACAGTTGACAATATCAACTTTAGGCAGATCATCAGCAATATTCAAGTTTATAGCATCTTTTAGTGAAGTTTTTAGGAATGCAGATTCTCCAAATATCACATTTGGTTCCTTGTAATACAAATCCATTAAAAAAGAATCTCTAGAAGATTTTGTGAGAAAAGTCCAAGTTACGCCCAACTCTTCCAATGCGTTTCTTGTTATTGCATTCAATAGGGGGGGGTAACAAAACATTGCTTTGTGACCTTCTTTTACTCCTGCCATTTTTAATGCATTTTTGCCTACATTTTTTCGGTAATCTTTTTCATTTGGTGTTATGCCAACTATATTTTGCCAAGCAGTTGTGCCTGTAGTGAAAGTAATATATGCATAGTTAAGAGGTGTATGTACTTCCTCTATAATATGTGCTGCAGTTGGTCCATTGATACCTTTATCTGCAAGTGTCCTACGTTTCATTTCATTAAAAGCGGGAACTGTAGAAAAGGTTTCGACAGTATCTTTCAATTCTTCAAAATAGGTATTTGATTTTTTTTCCATTTTAATTCCTCTAAAAATATAAAAATTTAAAATAAAGGAAATTTATTTTAGTAATTCAGGTAATAGCTTTTGGTATTCTTCGTCAATCTTTTTGATGGCTTCCATTCTCTTCTTTCTGCCGCCTCTCTGTGCACCGATTTCTCCTCTATGCCAAATTCCAAGCTGGTCATTTTTGCCTTGTTTTCTGAGATCTCTTATTTCCTTTACATTTTTAATAATCGAAGATCTCATATCTTCGGGTTTCTTTACCATCTCGTCTATTCCACCTAGGTCGTAGAAGTATTCTGCTCCAGAAGCAAATACAGGATTTGTCTTGACGAGCTCATTTAGTCTCTCTAAAGGTATCTTTGTAATAACTGCAATACTAGTTGTAGGCATGACGTGTACGATTGTTCCGTATTCTTTTGGAAGTGCAAGAATTTTGTCTGAAAGAAGTCCATGGCATAAGAATCCGCCACTGACAGCTCTACCTATAATCATTCCGATTACGGGATGCCCTGCCAATCTTGCATCTTCGATTGCGAACTGGTAGGAGGCTGTTCCCTTTGTCATTCCAACAATTTCCTCAATTTTTCCTGGACTGTTACCCGGGGTATCAATTAAGAGTACAATTGGCCTTTTCTTGTCTTTTGGCCTGTCTTTGTCCGCATCAATTGTGGCATAAATAGCCTGGGAGAATTTGTAAGCTTCTTCCATTCCCAAGATTCCGCTGTAGACAACTCTGAACCTGGGGTTTGGCCTTCTTGAATTATTAGCAAGCACTGAACATACCTCTCCGTCTAACATTGCTTGACCTACCATTACAGGAGGTGCAAGTTCTGGGTCTAGACGAGTAGTACCAATTACATTTTCTTGGAAGGTGTCCTTATCAAATATCATTTGAATTGCTTCTTCTGTCTTCCCGATTAATGTTGTTACCATTTAAACCCTCCTTGGCCTTCTTTTAACAACTGAAAGAAACTTTTCCTGGGGCATCTCTGGAATCTCATCAACATTTTCATTTCCATAGAGTTTCCATAGATCCTTAGAATCATTAATCTGTTTTTCAGCTGCAAGTTTTACTACCTCAAGATTTTCTTCAACAAGTTGTGGCGAACCAACTTTTCTTGTCTTTGAAATCTTACTCATAGGTTGTTCAACTATGTTGGCTATAGTGTCCCTAAAGTTACCTATTGTGTCTTTTAGTAAGTAGTCAACGTCACCAAGGATGTACTTTGATCTTGCGCCCATTGTCCTCCATATAAGAGCTCTGTCTGATGCATCAAATTCATCTTTTCCTACTTCCTGTTGGATAACTTCTGGACCTGTAAGCCCTATTCTTCCAAAGTCATTTGCAATGACAACATCGGCACTTAAGCAGACGAATCCCTGTGCACCGTATGCACCTATTGTACTACCTGTAATTGCAATATAGGGCACCTTGTTTTGAAGTTCCCATATAGTCTCCATAGATTCAGAGTGCATTAGAAGTCCAGCATTTGCCTCGTGAAGTCTAACTCCACCAGAGTCAAATGAAACTATGCATATCGGTTTTCTGTCATCGGGTACGGTTCCGTATTTCTCCTTCATCTTCTCGTAAGTCTTTAGGGCAAGTTTGATTGTGTAAGCCATCTTAGCTCCGTTAACTTCACCAAGCGCGCCTCCAACAAACTTCCCTTCTTGAGATATTACAAATACGGGGTGTTTCTTTATTTTACCAACACCGACGGTAATTCCATCGTCAAATTCTACTGCCTCCCCCAGAACCAACAAATGTGGGCTTGTCATTTTGTCTCTTGGACCAAGGAACTCCTTGAAAGTGTCTTTATCTACAATTCCGTAAGCTCTTTCCCTAGCAGTTGCCTGGTAAAAGCTCTTACCTTGAAGATCTTCCCAATTAATTTTCATAAAATCACCTTATTGGAGACCTCCTCCATTATCTACTGCTTGCTGAAGTCTTCTGATAACTACTGCAGGGGTTGCTGCGTTATCATTTATACTGACTTTGACCCCTGAGAGGCCTGTTTTATCGATGAATTTGTTAACAACTATTTGCCAAACATCGTCAAATCCAACGACTGTAGTTAAAACGTGGATTTTGATTTTTCCTTTAAGGGCATTTTCCTTTTCAATCAAGACTTCAAGATCCCCACTGGCAACGACACCGATATGAGACCATTCGTCCTTAAGTGTCTTAGGGTTTTCAGGCGTGATTTCAAAGTTTAATTCTGTTAAGGCCATTTAGTCCCCCCCATTCTTTGACTTGTCCATATGTTTCTCTATGAAGTCGGTATGGAAAACTCCTCCCCTAAATACCTGGTTGTTCATTACTTTCTTGTGGAATGGAATTGTTGTGTTAATACCTTCTACGATAAATTCGTCAAGAGCTCTTTTCATCCTGTCTATTGCCTCGTTTCTGTCTTCTCCCCATACAATCAATTTCGCAATAAGGGAATCATAAAACGGTGGAATCTGGTATCCTTGATAACATGCTGTGTCCACTCTAACAAAAGGTCCTCCTGGAAGTATAAGCTTATCAATTTCTCCAGGTGATGGAACGAAAGTATTTGGATCTTCTGCATTTATTCTGCATTCAATTGCATGTCCTCTAAGCAGCACATCTTTTTGAGCATATGGCAATTTTTCTCCAGCTGCAACCCTTATACCAGTTTTCACAATGTCTATATTCGAAATCATTTCTGTTACACAGTGTTCTACTTGCACTCTTGTGTTCATTTCCATGAAGTAGAAATCATTTTCTTTGTCGTTGAACAAAAATTCTACTGTTCCAGCACCCTCATACTTTGCAGCTAATGCCGCTTTAACTGCTGCTTCTCCCATCTTCTTTCTAATTTCAGGGGATACTGCAGGTGAAGGTCCTTCTTCGACAAGTTTCTGATGTCTTCTTTGGATAGAACAATCTCTTTCACCAAGATATATTGCATTTCCGTATTGGTCGGCAATAATCTGAATTTCAACATGCCTTGGCTGTTCTATATATTTTTCAATATAAACATCCGGATTTCCAAATGCTGCTTGGGCTTCAGCTTGACAAGATCTCAAAGCAGATTCTAATTCTTTCTCTGACTTGACAAGTCTCATTCCTTTTCCACCGCCCCCGGCGGAAGCTTTACAGATGATTGGACAGCCAATCTTTTTTACGAGCTTATCAGCTTCTTCAATTGTTTTAATAATTCCATCAGAACCGGGTGTTACAGGTACACCACCTTTCTTCATGGTATCTTTAGCTGTTGCTTTGTCTCCCATTGCGTCTATAGACTCCGCACTGGGACCTATGAATTTGATTCCATTGGCTTTACAAAGCTTAGAAAATCTAGAGTTTTCTGCAAGAAATCCGTAACCAGGGTGAATACCTTCTGCGCCCGTTACAATCGCAGCGTTAATAATATTCATCATGTTCAAGTAACTCTTAATTGATGGTGCAGGTCCTATATTGACTGCTTCATCAGCGAGTTTAACATGAAGTGCATCTTCATCAGCGTCAGAGTAAACGGCGACTGTTTTTATTCCCATTTCTTTACATGCCCTAATTATCCTTACAGCAATTTCTCCTCTATTTGCAACAAGAACTTTCTTAAACATATTAATCCTCCTTACCAATTTCTAAATCTGACTGGTGGTTCGTATAAACCTCCAGACCATTCTACAAGTTCACTCATGCTCTTCGCAGCAAGTTTTGATCTTTTAGCATCGTTATAATGTAGGTCTAAATCTTCAGGAAGTGCAACGATTCCAGCTTTTCTTAGTTTCTTAGTCTGTGCATCATCGGCTGCGAGTCCAAGAGGTGTGTAACCTGCTACGGCTTTAATTGCGTCCATTCTCTCCTTTAATGATTTGCATTTGTGTATGTATGCAATTCCTTCTTCAGTAACAATATGTGTAATATCATCACCGTAAATCATGATAGGAGGTATTTCGAACTTTGCCTGAGCTTGTAGTTTGAATGCATCTAATTTTTCTATGAATACTGGAGCCATTCCCTCTCCAAATGTTTCTACCATTTGGACAACAAGTTTTCTTCCTCTATATATTGGTCCTATTAACGATTCTCTCATACCGTCTTCTTTAGATGCCATGAGCCATCCTTTTGAAGGATGTCTTCTACCAGGTGCGTTACATGCCATATTTGGAGCTCCTCCAAATCCTGGAATTCTTCCAGCTGTTGCAGCGGCACTGTTACCGAATTGGTCAATTTGAAGTGTTGATCCAAAGAAGGCATCAACGGCATAATGACCAGCGGCTTGTGACATTACTCTGTTTGATCTCATTGTTCCATCAGGACCAATTGGGAATATATCCGGTCTTGCCATAATATATTTTTCCATTCCAACTTCACTACCAAATGGCATGAAGGATTCTGCCCATCCTGATTCGATTGCAGGTATCATTGTTGGGTGTGGATTTAATGCCCAGTGAGTACAAATCTTTCCTTTGAGACCCATCTCTTCCCCAAATGTTGGAAGTAAAAGTTCTACAGCTGCTGTGTTAAAACCTATACCGTGGTTTAGAGTTTTAACTTCGTATTTGCCGTACACTCCAACTAAAGCCATCATGGCTATGAATATCTGAGACTCTGTGATTAATCTTGGGTCTCTAGTAAAGAGTGGTTCAATATAATAAGGTTCCTCGGTGGGTATGATAAAGTCAACCCAGCCCCCGGGTACATCTACACGAGGTACTTTGTTAACAATCTCATTTACTTGTACTATTACAATACCTTTTCTGAATTTTGTAGCTTCTATTACTGAAGCAGTTTCTTCTGTATTAAATCCAGTATAAAGATTACCTTCTTTATCTGCAGCGTTTGCAGCAACTAAACATACTCTTGGAGTAAGGTCAAGATAAGTTCTTGCAAACAATTCCATATATGTGTGAATTGCACCAATTGTTATTTTTCCATTCATTACCATGTTTGCTAGTCTTGTTGCTACAGGACCTGAATAACAAAAATCTACTTTTGAAGCAATGCCTTTATCAAAAACGTCTAAGTGTTCGGGTAAAGCAAGTACTGATTGTATCATGTGAATATTATTTACTTTTGAAGGGCTTACTTTTGCAAAAGCTTTTGCTAAAAAGTTAGCCTGTTTTTGATTGTCCCCTTCTATTGCAACTCTGTCCCCTGGTTTAATGACTGTTTCTAAAAGAGCTACAGCATCTGCTGGATCAACAATTTTTGTACCTGATTTCACAAAATTCTTTGCTTCAGCAAGTCTTTTTTGCGTATCTTCTCCTCTTTTGTCCCATCCTTTTTTTGCTCTCTCTATTCTATCGTCATAGGGTATACCTGACACTTTGCCGGGTGTTTGAAATATATCCCTTAGGTAGTTTACATCTTCCATAAGTATCACCTTAATAGGGAGTACCCAGCTTAGAGAGGCTCGAGAAGCATTAGTACCTGTCCAACTTTGACAAGGGTTTCATTTGTTACTTTAATTTCTGCAATTCTTGCTTTCCTTGGTGCTGTTACTTCATTAAACATTTTCATAGCTTCGACAAGTGCTACAACTTGCCCTGCTTCTACTATATCCCCTTCCTTTGGAAGTGGTTTCTTATCAATTGTAGTTCCAGGGAATACGTAAGATACTCCTGGTGTTGGTGCTGTAAGTTCAATCATATTTGAAGATACGGCTGCCTTTGGCGCTTCTTTTGCTACAGGTGCTGATTCTTCTTCAATAGCTCCTACAGACGTCATTGCTGCAGGGATAGAAATTTGAGGCTGAGTAGCATGAACAGCGGCACTACCGCCGGCAACAACAGTTCTAATCTCAACGGAATCCTTTCTGACTACCAACTCTGCGATATTGTTTTTTTTACAAGCTTCAAGAATTGATATTAAAGACTCTAAGTTTAACATTTATTTTCCTCCAAAATTATTTCTCTTACCTCTAAAGGGTAGTTGTTTTAAGAGATTAAAACATCATTTAAAAATCTTTTGATTGTTTTCATTGCAAACTACAAAAAATAATATGAAAATAAATAAAAAATAATATTATAAATATATGATTTTGCAATTTATTGCCAAATTGAAGCTATGATTTCTAGTTTTAGGCCTAATTATTATGTTATTTTTATGTACTGATAAGTCATCATTTTATAAAGAAGTTTGCTGGCAACAAATTCTGAAACTGAAGAGGATTCTTGAGGTGCAACTTCAACGATGTCTACACCAACTACATTTCTATGGAAAAAAATTTCTTTTAAGAAATCACATATCAGGTACCATGAGAGGCCGCCGGGTTCAGGTGTCCCTGTACCAGGAATGATAGATGGATCAAATGCATCAATATCAAATGTAATGTAAACGTTATCGGATAAGTTTTCAATTGCTCTTTTAAACCAACTTTTATTATCATGTATGTCTTTTGCATAAAATATATTGTAGTTTCCTTTCTTGATTTTTTCATACTCTTCTTCTGAGAAGCTCCTTATTCCAACTTGAACAATTGGTGTATCTTCTTCTACCCTAGACATAACTGAAGCGTGGCTATATTTATCCCCCAGATATGCATCTCTTAAATCTAAATGTGCATCAAACTGCAAAACAGAGAGGTCTTTGTAAATTCTTTTAGCCGCTTTTACAGGAGCTTGAGAAACAGAATGTTCGCCTCCAAGAACACAAAGAAATTTTTTCTCTTTCAATATTTTAAATGATTCTTCTTCAGTGTCAAGCATTACTTTTTCCATTGTTTGATCACAATTTATTTCATTTTTTGTGTGAATGCCTAATGTACAAGTAGAAACAAAAAACTCTTCATCAAAGAGCTCCATATTTTGACTGGCATTAATAATTGCTTTTGGCCCTAAAGACGCCCCTCCTTTGTAGGAGACTGTTTTCTCTAGCGGTACTGGTAACACAACAAAATATGAGCTCTCATAATTTGAGAAGTTTTCTTCAAGCCCACCATAATTATCTGGTACATCCATATTTAATCAACTATATCGAAGCCTTTAAGACTTTTTAGAGTGTCAGCAAATTTTCTCGCATAAATTCTACATTGTTTTTCTGCCCTATCATCTGGAGGCCCTATTGAAACAGGCCCATAGTGATCTCCATTGTGAACGCCCACCACAACCATTCCATGAATCAACATTGCCTTTAGTATTGAAAGTAGAGTAGTTTCGTTTCCACCGCCGATATAAGCGCTCGAAGTAAAAGCTCCTCCAAGCTTTCCAGATAATTCACCGTGGTATTTTACGCTTCTATCTATAAGTTCTTTCATATCGGCTGCCATATCCCCATAATAAGTTGGAGAGCCCATAATAATGCCATCATAATCTAACAAGTAATCAGGTGCAGTTTCAAGTACGTCCCTCACTTCAACATCAATCTTTTCGTCTCTCAAAAATGTTGCAATCAAATTTGCCATTTCTTTTGTATTGCCAGATTTTGTATAATAAAGGACTAATACAGATACCATTTTAATCCTCTATCTCAATTTTTATTTTACCGTTCTCATACCCTTTAAGGGGAGATAACATACCCTTTACAATATTTTTTATTAATTCCTCAACAAAAGGATTCAACTCTATATTTTTCCCATTGATACTAACTTCAACTTTTGACATTTTAATCCCTATCTTTATTGCTCATGATTATTTATAAATATCTCTATTTTGGCATTTATTTGTAAAATCCTAATAAATAAATTAAACGATGATGGTATTGATTAATCTTATATATTAATAAATCAATAAAAATATTTGGAGATAGTTTGGTTACAGAAAAACTTCTTGAGAGGGCTAAACAACATCATAAAAAAGAAACTTTCGTTAGAGATATTTTTATTTCTAGGGAAGAAGTAGATAACCTTAGACATATTAGTCTACCTTCTGGTGTTCGCCTTGACATTAAAAGATTAAAACAAGGATTCGTAGCACGTTTTTCTGGTGAAACAGAAAAGGTAATTATGGTTGTGAAAACTCTTTTTGATGATTAAATTATAGAAAACTATCCAAACTAGACTGATTTCTGTTCTTTTTAATTAGGTGAACTTTACCGTACATCCCCCCTCCACCAGGTTCAATGTATATATTCCCCTCTCTAAAATCTATTATTGATTGAGCTACTTTTTCACCGGCTACTTTTTCTATTTCCTCTCTTGGTGTAATAATAAGAACATTTATTTCATTTTTGAATGATTGAATTAATGTCTTCCAGAGGTCCTGAACTTTTTTTGAGTTTACTGATGCGAGACCAAGAGTCTGGACTAAAATTTCAGCCAAGGGGATAGTTTTTATATATTTAGGCCTATGTGTTGGATGCGTAATTTCTTGATCGCATAAATCTTTTATTCTATCTACAACACCTTTTTTAATTAGCCCTCCACAAGTACACCTATTTTTTATTTCAGTTGCATTTTCTATTGTATATTTTTTGTAACATCTTGTACAAGCAGTCATATGGTACTTACCAAGGTCCGGATCAATTCCTACATTTAGAAGAAATTCGTTTCCACCGCGTCTTCTTATAGCTTTTATTATTTCATCGTAATTATTATCTTTGACTTTTAATCTGTTGAATTCTCTACCAATTCTATGCGGCCATGGTGAATGGGCGTCTGAGTTAGTCATAAAAGTTATATCTTTCAATTCGGATATACAATCCGCCATTTGGGTATCTGCAGAAAGCCCAAGTTCAAGAAAAGGAATGTTTTTTGTTTTATAACAATCTTCAATAGTATCGTATTCTTTGTATAATGACGTCCATGGAGTAAAAGCATGTGCTGGCCCTATTAGTCCATCTATTCTAGTTACTATATCTAATAGTTCATCTCCTCTTAAATTAACATTACATCTCCCGTCTGTATCTATATTTGGGGATTTATCCTTTATTATATGGCGGAACTCTTCAATGGCAGAAATTGATGGAAATATGATTACATGATGGACTCTTCTTTGATCTTCTACTTCTGTCGTCAGGATAAATCTTATGCCACTTTTATGCTCAAATGTGCCTTCGTCTATTTTTGATACGGAAGAAATAAAATGATTAAGCCAGTTCTTATTGAGGCAATCTCCAGATCCTATGGTATTTAATCCTTTTAATTTTGATTGCTCTGCTATAACTGGGATCTCCATGTTACTTGAAGTGCCACCAGAATACATCGAATGAATGTGAAAATCAACATTAATCATGAGATATCTACGATTACTGCTCTTATAACGTTTATTTATGTGGGGAATATATCACAGATAATTTTAAAAGAATGTCAAAATCTAAGATTTATATGGACGTGTATGATGTTGCTATTCTTGGAGGCGGTCCCGCCGGAATTTCTGCCGGGATATATGCGGCAAGATTTAAATTAAATGCAGTTGTTATATCGAATTCTATAGGGGGTACAGCACAGACTGCACATCTTATAGAAAATTATCCCGGATATGGCGTAATATCTGGCTTTGAATTAATGCAAAAATTTAAAGCTCATCTGAAAAGTTTTGAGGTCCCAATAATAGAAAAACACGTTTATTCTGCTAATAAAGAAAATGACTTATTTAATATAAAATTAACAGACCAAGAGATAAAAGCACGATACCTCCTTATCGCGACAGGCACAAAAAGAAGAAAGTTAGGCGTTCCAGGAGAATCTCAGTTTTATGGAAAAGGCGTAAGTTACTGCGTTACTTGTGATGCATTTTTTTACAGAGATAAGACTGTGGCTGTTGTTGGAGGGAGTGATGCAGCAAATATGGCTGCAATATTGCTTTCTTCAATGGCAACAAAAGTCTATGTTGTCTACAGAAGAGAAAAACTAAGGGGCGAATTGGTCTGGATTGAGAGAGTAATTACGAACCCCAAAATTGAAGTTCTATACAATTCCAATGTTGTTGAAATAAAAGGAAAAGAATATGTCGAAGGAATAAAGTTGGAAGATGGTAAAGAGATCCCTGTAGATGGTGTATTTGTTGAGATAGGTTCAATACCTGAATGTTGTTGTGCTAATGATCTTGGGATAGAACTAACTGAAAAAAGTTACATCAAAGTAGATTCTTCACAGAAAACTAATGTAGGTAGAGTCTATGCTGCAGGAGACGTAACATCAGGTTCAAATGGATTTCAGCAGATTGTTACTGCTGCAAGCGAAGGGGTAATTGCTATAAAAAGTATTTTCGACGATATGGAAAGGTCAAAGGTGACTTTATGGAAAAAAGAATAAAGATATCTATACTCAGCTTAATGTTAATAGGTATATTATTAATGGCGGGATGTAATGATTCTAATCCTGACAAAGTACTTTCCGAATCTGATAAAACAGAAATAAAAAAAATACTAACTAATATGGACGATAAAGTAAGTATAATTTTATTTACCTCAGATTCAGGTTGTTTTAGTTGTTCTAAGACTCAAACTCTTATGGATGAGATTGATCAATTATCTGATAAGATTAACCTAGAAATCTATGATATTAACAGGCACAAAGATATGGCTACACAATATAATATTGAATTAGTTCCTGCAATTGTTATCTTAGGAAAAGAAGATTATGGAATAAAGCATTATGGATTCCCAAGCGGAAATGATTTTAGTCCACTTATTGAAGCTATCATAAGCTCGTCAAAGGAAAGGCCAAAGATTTCTGAAGACATAACAAAAAAAATAAGTTCTATAAAGGCTCCTGTTGAGGTAAAGATATTTGTTACACCAACTTGTCCTTATTGCCCAGATATGGTGAGAGGTGCATACTTTTATTCTCTTGCGTCTGACAAGATATCAGCGGTGACCATTATGTCTAATGAATTTGAAGAATATAGCAATAAATATAAAGTAAAGGCAGTTCCAACTGTAATCTTCAATGAGAAATTTACCAAAGAAGGACAAATGTCAGAAGAAGCTTTTGTTAATTATCTTGTAGTATCTTCATAGGAGGGGTATAATGAAAAAAATATTAATTCTTATTGTAGGGGTATTAATTTTGTTAGCTGGTTGTGCTTCACAGCCAAACACAAATAATAATACGAATAATTCAAATAATGGAACATCAACTAAAACACTCTACGAACAGATAGAGCAAGAGGCTATTTGTCCTTGTAGCCCTCTATTTACTTTAAAAGATTGTAAATTATATTTCCCAGAATGCCAGTACACCCCAATTATCGATGCTACTATACAAAAAATGATTTCTGAAGGTAAAACTAAAGACCAAATATTGACCGTAGTGGACCAATATAATACAGGCATAATTGAAAGTAAGTTAAGTGAATTTAGGGAATCGCAAAATAAAAATCAGGTAATATTACTCTACTTTAAATCTGAAACTTGTGAAACATGCCATGAAAAAGAATCAGTTCTAAAGGAGATAAAGGAAAAATATAAAGGAAAGATTGATATTTACGAATTTGATGCCAGAGCGGATATGCTAATATTTGATTATTTTGTTGTTGATAGAATTCCTAGCATAATCTTTTTTGATGGAAAGACTAGGTTGAATGAAGTCCCTTTTAATAACATAAGTGTGGAGGGTATAAGTTCATTACTAGATTTTACATTAGATAAAAAGAAATAAGCAACAATGGTTGATACCCAAATACTTTTAAATATCACTATTGTTAATAGGATGTGATAAAGATGAAGGTATTTAGTATTATCGCCTTTATAATGGCGTTTGTACTTCTTATTTCAGGCATTTACGGACTTAATATAGGGCCTCTTTCAATTGAAGGGCGCCAATACCAACAAGCAAATCAAATTGGTTCTTATATCTGTATATCTTGTATTGGTTTGTCAGGTAGCTCTGTAAGCCATACATTAACCGACGATACTATTAATAGGCTAAAAAAAGTTGATTACCCTGTAAAAATATGGGTTTTTACTTCAAATGATTGCCCAACTTGCCCAGATGCAAAGGCTATAGTACTAAACTTCACTGTTGAAAATCCCAACATTTCTTTTGAAGAAATCAAACTTGAAACCCAAGGTCAGTTTTTTGATACTTATGCTGTATCGGAACTTCCAACGATTATCTTCTTTAACAAAGACGGTGTTGTTCTAAGAAAAAATAATTTTGTTCACAAAATTGTAGGAATAGACAATCTACAAACAAAAATAATAGAAGCAATTGAAATGGTGAGTTAATGGGCAAATTAAAACGTTTAAGGACTATATCTCAATCGGCTTCTTTGATTTTAATAAATCTCGGTTTTCTTGGGATCTTCTTTAAACACCTTACTGGCCCAGTTTTCAATTGTTATGCTTGCCCATGGGCTTCAATAAGCTGCCCCATAGGATTATTGCAGAATTTTGTAATGAATGGCCAAGTTCCAACTTATGTTTTAGGAACGATGGGAGCAGTTTTTGTATTTGTCGGGAGTGCATTCTGTGGTTGGGTCTGCCCATTTGGATTCTTCCAAGATGCCATTGACTTTGTTAAAAATATGTTTAAGAAGAAGAATAAAAAATCAAGAAAAAAAATAACTATAAATAAATCAAAGGATTTTTCCCTTATAACTAGATTAATAGTTCTTGTGACCACACTAGTTCTTGCAATAAGATTTGTAGATACGATATTCTGTAAATTATGTCCAATTGGTACAATAGAAGCAACTTTTCCTTATCAGATTGCTAATGGATTTTCATATAATATATGGTTAGTTGCAAGAATAGTTATACTAATATTCTTAATAATAATGTTCTTTATTGTTAGTAGGTTCTGGTGCAGGTACCTATGTCCAATAGGCGCTTTATCTGGCCCCTCTAATAAGATAAGTCTTCTAAAACTATTTCATAGTGGCAATAATTGTGAAGGCTGTACAATATGCAAAGATGTGTGCCCCTTAGATATAGACGTAGTTAAAGATCTAAACTCCACAAGATGCACAAGATGTGCTGATTGTGTTGATAAATGCCCAAAGGGAAATCTAGCTTTTGGACTTGATATCTTTGGTTTAGTGGCTATTTCTCCTTTTAAAAAGAAAACTCCAAAAGATTCTGAAAAGAAAATTGTTACTCCTATTTCTGGAGGTATTCCTGAAACAGAGACCTCCCCAAAACCGGGGACCATACAAACTGAAGAGGGCGATATCTTAGATGAATTCAAGTATAGAGAAAAGGGAACGCTTGTTGAAAGGCCAACTTACATGGGATTCAAGAAAGGAGAAAGAGTTTACCTACCCTATGAAGAAGTTAAAAAGGTAGGGGTAAGACCTCCTAAGACTTCACTTTCTGTTTTGTTAAAACAATTTTCCGAGGGACGTCTATCTGAGGATTATAATGCTGCAGATGCTTTTGTAGAAGAGGAAATTAAAGAAAAATTGAAAGAGATCCCTAAATCTATCCCAAAAGAAGAAGTAGATAAAAAATATTTCGAAAAGTTTAGAATTCCAAAAAGAACTGAACTTCATCTAGACCATCTAAAATATTTAAAAGAACTTAGTGTGCCAATCGATATCAAAGCAATATCAAATAATAGTAGCGAAGTTCCTGCAGTATTACTTGCAATAGTAGACGCATCTGACCAAATTAACTTTGAGTATATAAATGCCAGAGACCAAAGAGCCGAATGGTACTATAAAGATACCTTGCCTTCAGTCTACATCAACGAAAGATATTATAACGGATCCTTTTCTGAGGATGAGATTATTTACAGAATAAAAACAGAAAGATATACGATTGAAAATGTTAGCCTAGTAATAGATTACGCAAAGTGTATTGGGTGCAATGGCCAGAGTTGTAAGAAAATATGCAATATCTTTAAGAAAATTCCAATTTTAGAAGAGGATTATGGTGTATATCCACTAACAAATATCGGATGTACGCTTTGTGGAAAATGCCTAATAGAGTGTGACAGGGGTGCAGTTTCATTTATTTTTGGGGATAAGCTTGTAACTGACCCAAATTTCAGTATTGAAGTAATCAAGAAAAATAGTGAACTGATATCAACTATTTATCCTGAAACTGTATTGCTGTTCCTAGAGAAAAATAAGAAACATTCGAACAGAGCCCTTAATTTTACAATTGCGTTATCATATCTTTCACATGGAAAACTATCTTACCAGATAATTGACATTGCTAAAAATCAAGAAGCTGTTTTGAAGAGAAAGATTGGTGCAATACCTTGCTTTTGGGTGTCAGCCAACACACAAATAGCAGGTATGGTATCCGAAGCATCAATATTGGCATTTATCAGAAAGATCGCAAAGTGGAAAGGATGAACATATTTGAATTACTGATAGTTGGCGCTATACAAGGTTTTTTAGAATTCTTGCCTGTTTCGAGTTCTGGAAATGTATCCTTAATACTAATGAATTTTTTAAAACTCAGTCCTTCTGAAAGTTTTTCTTTGTCACTCTTTCTCCATCTAGGTACTCTTCTCGCTGTATTAGTGTATTTCAGAATGGATATTATAACCATTTTAAAAAATATTAAGACTGATAAAACATCACATTTTTTAATTGTAACTACGGTTCTAACTGGAGTTGTTGGGATACCAATATACCTTATTTTAAAATCAATTTTAGAAAATATCCAAATAGATATTGGAAATATTATTATTGGAATATTTCTTATTGGAACTGGGGTTATCTTAAAATATAAATCGAAATCTGGGTTTAAGAAAGTAAAAGATTCTAATAGGATGGATATGATACTTGCGGGCGTCGCCCAAGGGATTTCGATAATACCCGGGGTATCAAGATCTGGTTCAACGCTCGCAGTTCTTTTAGGTAGGGAATTTGATAAAGAAGAGGCATTAAGACTTTCTTTTCTAATGTCTATACCTGCTATAATTGGGGGCGTTATTTTAGAAACAAATGAAACGACTTTTGTAGCAAATAATTTTCCTGCATTAATCAGTGCATTTATTACTTCAATTATAGTAATTAAGCTTTTGTTAGAGTTTGCAAAGAGAACGGATTTTTCTAATTTTTGTATTGGCCTTGGAGTTCTAACTGTTGTATTATCAATACTAATTCTTTAGGATAATATGTATAACGTCTCCTGATTTTAGATTGAAGATAGAGTTTGCATTTCCAAGATATTTGGATATTTCAAGATGGCCAGACGAGGAATATAAAGCAAACAAATCTAAAGATTTGCCTTCTTCATAATGATTAAGAATTGGTAGATTAATGCCAAATATTTCGACTTCTTTTAATTCCGCATCTTCTTTTTTTAGATTGATTATTATATTCCCAAAAGAATCTATGTATAGTACAGAAAGTATTGCTTTATTTCTACTTATTTCTTTTACAAACGGAAGTATTGTTATTTGATTTATCTTTTCTAGAAAATCCTTTATTCCGATGTCGATTAATGCTGCAGCTGGAGCAAATATATCTCTTCCATGAAAAGTATTAGAAAGATTAGTTATCCCATATCTTGACAATTTAGGAGTTAGTTTATCCAGATTTATTCTAAAAAAATCTCCTTTCAATAGAGAAAAAACGCCGTTATCCGGTCCAATAAATACATGGCCATCATAATTCAATGCTATCGGAAATCTTTTACTCCCAACCCCAGGATCAACTACTACTAAATGAACTGTTCCTTTGGGGAAGTAAGAATAAGAGTTTGAGATTACATATACCGCTTCATATATAGATTGCCTTGTTATAGTGTGCATAATATCAATAACTTTAGAATCAGGATTTATTTTGTAAATTTGACCTTTCATTTGCCCAACATATAAATCATCAAAATCTGTAATTAATGTAATCATGAGCAAACATATAATTTGAAACTATTAAGGTTACCCTTTACCTAAAAAAGTTAAATTTAACGTTTTTAATATATAAATTGCGAAAGGTTTAAATAAGTTAACTAATAGTTAAGTTATAGTGAAACTATGGCAACGACCGAGGAAATATTTGATATACTGGGTAATCAAACAAGGAGAATGATACTTGAAATGCTAGCCACTTCTCCATGTTATACAACAGAGATAGCAGAAAGGTTAGAAATAGGTCAAAAAGCCATAAATGAACATCTTAAGATAATGCAAGATCTTGGGCTTATAGACTTATTTATTTTAAAGCAGAAACGTGGAAGCCCTAGAAAGTATTTCAAAATAAAAGATAATATAAGAATGGAGCTTTTTGTTGCCCCAAGAATTTTTGATGCTTCTATTAAAACTGAAGAGATTGATTTAGAACCAATTTTTGAAAGGTATCCTGAATATAAAACATTTTATGAAGAGATAAAGTTTGATTCAGATATTATGATAATTAGTAAATTAAAAGATAACTTTGATTATCTAAGAAATGAACTAGCTGAAATTGATAATGCAAAAGCATTCATAGAAAGATCTATTTCTGAGGTAAAAGAAAAGATACTTACTACTGTCGAAGACCTTAATCTTGGTGAAAAAGAAAAAAAGGTCCTTATTGAAATTGTATTGAAGGAATCCCATTCTCCTAAAGACATTGCTTCAAGTCTAAATGTAGCAGTAGACGAAGTAGTTGATTCTATTAAAAAACTTCAGGAAAAAGGTGTTATAGGATAATTTTTTAAATTATCTTAATTAAACTCCAACAGGTGCTATTAATGGCGGAAGATCTTGGGGTCACAATTTCTAGAGAAGAAGATTTCTCAGAATGGTATAATCAAATTGTTGTAAAAGCTGGTCTAGCTGATTATTCACCAATTAAAGGATGTATGGTTATAAAACCTTATGGTTACGCGATATGGGAAAGTATTAAGGATTTTCTTGATAAACGAATAAAAGAAACTGGTCATGAAAATGCATATTTCCCATTATTTATTCCTGAAGAATTTTTTGAAATGGAAAAGGAACACGTTGAAGGATTCACACCTGAAGTTGCATGGGTAACACACGGCGGGGATACTCCCTTAGAAAGAAAGCTAGCTATTAGACCAACTTCTGAAACAATTATGTATTCAATGTATGCCAAATGGATAAGAAGTTGGCGCGATCTTCCTTTGTTGATTAATCAGTGGTCTAATGTAGTTAGATGGGAAACTAAAATGACAAAACTTTTTATAAGAACGAGAGAATTTCTATGGCAAGAAGGGCACACCGCCCATTCTACAAAAGAAGAAGCAGAAGAAGAAGTAAAAAGGATGCTTGATGTTTATAGGGAAGTAATGGAAGATTTACTTGCTATTCCAACAATTCCTGGATATAAAACAGATAATGAAAAGTTTGCTGGTGCTGTTTATACTATGACCATAGAATCCTTAATGGCCGATAAAAAGGCTATGCAGGCAGGCACTTCCCATCTATTAGGGCAACATTTTTCTAAAGCATTTAATATTATGTTTGAAGATAAAGACAAAGAAAAGAAATATGTTTGGCAAACTTCATGGGGAATGACAACTAGAACTGTAGGCACACTAGTAATGGTCCATAGTGATAACAAAGGTCTTATCTTACCTCCACGAGCAGCCCCAATAAAAGTGATTATTGTTCCTATTATTTTTAAAGAGGGTAAAGAAGAAGTCGTGGGGAGATGTAAGGAGGTCCAAGACTTACTTGGTAAGAAATACAAAGTAAAATTAGATGATAGGGAAGGGTATACTGCTGGTTATAAATTCAATGAATGGGAATTAAAAGGAATTCCAATTAGGATAGAGATAGGCCCACGAGATGTAAAAGAAAATAAAGTTGTTGTTGTAAGAAGGGACAACGCTCAAAAATTATTTTTACCTATGGAAAATCTTGACCAAGAAATAGATAAAATCCTTGAAGATATACAAAGCAATCTTTTCTCAAATGCTAAGGAATTTTTAGAAAAAAATATCTATATACCCAAAGACTATAATGAATTATCGGATATTTTAAACAAACAAAAAGGAATGGCAAAGATTAGTTGGTGCGAAAGGGGTTGCTGCGAGGAAAAGATCAAAGAAGAAACAGGCGCCACTTCTTGTTGCATACCATTAGACCAAAAAGGATTAGAAAAAAAATGTATAGTGTGTGGAGAAAAAGCAAAGAAAGTTATCTTTTTTGCAAAACATTACTAGAGAAGTTTTGACATGTAAGGGCCTTCCTTTTTATATTTGAATTTTCTATAGTATTCTCTTGCTCCGATACCAGATATTACTACCATCTTTTTTAGGCCTAAATCTTCTTTTGCAATTCTCTCAGCTTCAATCAATAATTTTCTACCATACCCCTGATGCTGCCATCCCGATTCTTTTTTATCGCCTATTCTTATAAGACCTCCATAGACATGAAGCTCTCTTATTATTCCAGTAGGAATCTTACATATCTCTTTTCTATGTGCATACTCTGAAGGCTTTCTTAATCTGATATACCCTATCAAGATATCTCTCTCGACATCTTCAAAACTAATAAAGTATTCTAGTCCTTCAGACGCCTCATAATTTTCACTCGTTAATTTAATGTCTTGAAGATTTGGATACACGCCTTCTTTGTGTGCTTTTCTTCCAACTTCCCTACACCTAATACACTTACATTGTATGTTTCTTTTTTTCAACTCTTCTTCAATCATTTGCCCAAGATTAGAACGTTTGACTCCAGCTTGAACCAATGTGGATGGTATATCCCTCTGGATCCGCATGGTTCTTACCCACTTTGGCATAAACTCTTTTATTTTAAGAATAAGTTCCATTGCTTCTTCTGTTGAATATGGTACATACTCTCCTTTTTTCCACATATCATACAATTCTGTTCCTTCAAGAACAAGACATGAATAAAATTTAACCATATCTGGCATAAATGATTTATTAGAAAATATAGTCCTAAATGTATCTATATCCTTTTCAAATGAAGATCCTGGCAATCCCGGCATCATGTGGTAATTTATTTTAAATCCTGAATCTTTTAATATTCTTGTTGACTCAATAACATCAGAAACTGTATGCCCCCGATTTACTTTTTTGTAAATTTCATCTGAAATTACTTGAACCCCAAGCTCAACTCTAGTGCCTCCGTAAGAAAGCATTCTGTCACAATGTATTTCCTTCGCCCAGTCAGGCCTAGTTTCAAACGTCATCCCAATACATCTAATGTTAGATCTCTCGTTAATCTTTTGGGCCTTATCTAAAGTCAATGGTTCATTTTCTAAGATAGAAGATGCAAAATCAAGAGAATGATTTTTATCAAAAAATCTGTTTTTTAATGAATTATTTAAATAATTAATATCGTACATATTATCTAAACTTTTTTCATCTGCGTCTGGATCAAAAAAATTCATTGCATTTAGACATTCTCTAATAAAATATTCTTGGTAGTCATAAGATTGGGAAGGAAATGTTCCTCCCATTATAATAAGTTCGACTTTGTCAATTTCGTGCCCAGTATTATAAAGTTGTTTTAGCCTGTGAAAAGTTTGAAGAAATGGATGAAATTTAAAGCTAAGCGCTCTCATTGTTGCAGGTTCTTTTCCAGTATAACTTTGAGGGGTATTAACTGCATCGCCTGGGCAGTATACGCATCTACCGTGTGGACATTTGCTGGGTAAGGGCATTACTGCAATAACTACTACTCCAGACATAGTTCTTATTGGCCTTTTAATTAATATATTTACAAAATCTTCTTTCCTATCTTGTAAATATTCCAAAATATCGGAATTTCTAGGGGTCTTATCTAATTTATAAATACTAGAAATTTCTGATTTCTTTAATTCAAGTTCTCTAGAATTTCTTATTTTACCATTTAAGAACTCCTCAGACAACCTTTTGCAAGCCCCATTATAATTCATAATATTTAATTAATATAATGATTATTAAAATTGACTGTTTCATTTTCTGAAACTTTCGATAAAACCGTTTCAAGATAATGCTTTTATATTGTTTCAGATAAGTAATTATGTGGTAAAAATGACTAAAACTAACAAAATATCTTTGCTAATTTTAATACCGGCATTGCTTATAGCTACGCTACCTGTAGGAGTATTTTCTGCAGATTTCGATGATGCCACAAATTCTGCTATAGCATATCTAGAAAAAATAGATCCAGAAAATCAGTATCTCCTCCTTGCAAAAGAAACTATAGATACTAATTCAAAACAGGCAATTAATTTTGCACTAAAGGGCATAATTGAAAGTAACAAAGGCGAAAAAGAAGAAAATCTAAAAAAAGCTCTTGAAATAATGAGTTCTATCAAACTGATACCAGAAGATAGAAAAGACTTATTCAATATTTTAATCCTAGAATATAATCTCACACGTTCACAAAAGTATATAGAAGATTCTTCTAAAACTTCTAATCTAAGATATATAGCAAATTCAGGTGAATACCTTAAACAAGCTAATGAAGACCTTAATCAAACTAAAGGAAATGGTTTAGATGAAATGGAAACAGAACTTAAGAAGATATCAGAGGAATACATAAACAAATCATCTACTTATTCTAACCTTTACCAAGAAATGGCTTTAATATCTTATGAAGAAAATAGACATCTTGCAACTATACTTCTATCTATATATGCAAAAAATGACAATAAAACATTTGATGAATCTTTAGATGTTGTTTTAACACGATTTGATAATGAATGGAACTCATTCTTTAGTTCAGATGAATTCAATGATTCACCTTTTAGTCCAGAATCGCTTAGAGAACTTCAAATGAAAGCAATTAGTTACAGAGAACAAGGGAACGAAGATTATGCAAACGTTATATCGGATTATATTAAATTTCAGGCAATTTCCTATACAGAATTTATTAATGCTATTGAGGAGGGAGGACTTTAATGGCAGAAGAAGCTAGATGGAAAAAATATTCCAGAAGATGGGAAAAGAAAGCTAGGGAATACAAACAAAAGAAGGACGAGTTAGAATCCAAATTTAATAATATCAATCAAGAAAATGAAAATCTTAAAAAAGAATTGATTTCTACAAGAGAAGAAAGAGATAAAGTTAAAGAAAACTTCAAGGAAATTGAGAAAAAGAGTGAATTTAGCACAGCTGCAATAGCGATCATTCTAATTCTTGGTATTCTTTTTGCCGCCTCTGTTGCAGGTTTAGCATTTTTGTATAACTCGAATTTAAACCTGACTTCAGCTAACTCAGACCTAACTATGGAAGTTTCTTCATTAAAAGGTCAAGTATCAAAACTTCAATATGAAAAAAGTTTGTTAGAAGCTGAGAAAAGCAACTACCAAGGCGAAATAATTGATATTGAAAAAGAATTGGAAAACGTCAAAGGAGACAGCGATGCAACAATAAGACTTCTTCAGAGAGAAGTTCTATCATTAACATCTAAAGTAACAAGACTTGAATCAGACATTAAATCAAAAGAATCTTCAATAGCAGTTCTACAAAACCAGCTTGCAGAATGTGAGTACCGTAATAGGTGTTTTACAGTCAGTATCACCCCCGCATCAAGAACTGCTTCTACTGGTGATGATCATACTTTAAGCTATACAATGTATGTCAATTTCGCAGGATATGGATGTTCAAGAAGAATTGAAATACCAATAACACTCAACTATGACTTCAACACTTCAGGAACTGACATTGATACCTTTGGACTTCAAGCTTCATCCGGTAACTGGTGTTGCAACTAAATTAACGAATATATTTATCTCTTTTTTTACTTATTTTTTTACCATAAAAAATAGGATATTTTTCTATTTGTTTTTCTTTATTTTCTAACCTTTTAGAGTAGCCAACATGCCCTATAGTATAAACCAATACAAAGAATAGAATAAACAAAAAAGAGTTAATTAAAAGAAATTCTATCATTTTATCGGTATAATTTCCGTTAATAATTTCCCTAATGGACACACCAATAAAAGAAACTAAATAAGTAAAAGTAGGTATCTCAACTGATATCATTAAGGCTTTTATTTTATCCATTATATCTAATTAAGAATTAACTCCGATAATATAAATATTGAGGTAAAACTAAAAAAAATTAATCAACAAAAATAATTGATGAATCCTTAATTTCTGGAATATAGTTCAAAATATCAGATTTAATAAATTCCTCAAGTGAAGTTTTGTAGGGTGGATTAATACCTTTAAGTTCTATATTGACTTTTTCTCCTTCAAAATTAATTTTCTGTGAAGAAACATCAATGCCCGGGGCCCTTACCATTAATATGGAATTTATTTTTTCAGTTAGATCCTCAATTTTTTTTAGAACTGTCACTTCGTATAATAGCGTTTTACCTGCTAAAGGATGATTAAAGTCAAGTTTAACTCTTCCACTTGAAACGCTTCTTACAGTTGCCCAATGACCATTAATCTCTATTTTTAATCCAGCTCTAGGGAATATACCATGTTTTTTAAAATCATTTAGATGCATTATCTGTAATAGAGAAGAATCTCTTCTTCCAAATCCTTTTTCAGGAATTATATCAAAAGATTTAGTTTCTCCAACTTCTATATCTAAGAGGGATTCGTCCAATCCTTTAATAACATGCCCAGCACCTACTATCATTTGTATAGGCCCGTATTTACTTCCCTCATTGTATACATTAGCCTGTTTTGCCTTTATTTCGTCAGTTACATCAAAGATTTTACCTGTATCTTTAATTTTTCCAACATATTGTATTTCAACAAAATCTCCGTTTTTCAATGAATCACCTATTTGTCTTCGATTCCGTTTTCAGTTACAAAGAATATTGCTTCACCTTCAGGTAAACTTGGAGAGTCGACAAGTCTTGCTATTCTTTGGCCCCCTTTCCCTTTTCTCAAGTATAATCTAAGAGTAGATGAGTGGCCAAGTATATGCCCACCTATTGGTCTTGTGGGATCTCCAAAAAAAGCGTCGGGCTTAGCTGAAACCTGATTTGTAACATATACACAAATATCTTGATTAGATGCTATACTATGTAAAGTCCTTAAATGTCTTGCAAGCTTTTGTTGTCTTTCCGCCAAAGTACCTCTTCCGACGTATTCAGATCTAAAAGAAGAAGTGAGTGAATCGATAACAAGTAATTTTATTTTTTCTGATTCTATTAATTCTACTGTCTTTTCAGTAAGTAACATCTGGTGATCAGAGTTAAAAGCTCTTGCAACTCTAATCTTACCCAACACCTCAGTTGGATCTAATCCAACTCCGTTTGCCATCTGTATAATTCTCTCAGGCCTAAATGTACTTTCTGTATCTATAAATATCGCACCAGCGTCTAGTCCACCTTTTTCAATTGGTAATTGCACATTTACACAAAGTTGGTGGGCAATCTGACTTTTACCTGATCCGAATTCTCCAAATGCCTCAATTATTGCCTGTGATTCGAATCCTCCTGCGATTAATTCATCTAGCCTCTTGCTTCCAGAAGTAATTCTACCAATAAACTTTCTTTTCTCTAAAAGTTCATTTGCCGTTAAGAATCCACCTACGTCGGCTGCCTCTCTAGCAGCTTCAATTATTTTGGATGCAGAACTTTCTCCAATTTCTGCGATTTCAAATAATTCTTTTGGAGAAGCTACGGCTATTGATTCTACAGTTCTAAATCCAGCTTCTTTTAGTTTTTCTGCCGTCTTGGGGCCTATGCCTGGAAGATCTTCAAGATCTTTTATTTTTTCCATTAAATCACCATAAATATATCTTTAGCTTTTAAAGAGGGATTCATATCATTTATTTCATACCCACAGAATTCCTTTATGTTATTAATTTCAGAAATTCTGGCTTTAATACAGTATTCCTTCCAAGGTTGCACTTCTTTTTTAATTTTACCCCTAATATTACCGTAACCATCATCACAAATGACAATATAATTATCTCCTTCGCTGACAATATGTTTTACGAGAGGGGTAATTACACAATAATCGTTATTAGCTAATTCATCAATTGTTTTGAAAGGAGGATTCTTAATAGACTCAAGAGTTGGAATATTATATTCTCCTTTTTCAATTGAAGCTGCCTTAATAAACAAAACATCAGAATCTTTTTCTAGTGTTCCGATAACTTTAACAGACTCACCAATACTAAACTCTTTATTTGATATTTGACTCAGAGAAATTGGAACACTACCAGATTCATCTATAATAACTAAGAAATCTCCTTCAATTCCATTAACTCTAGCCAGGACATTGACATTATCGGATAAATTGTAATCAGCTATTTTCTTTTCATCAATTTTTCCTTCAGTTTTTAAAGTCTCTATCCTTGAGCCAATGCCGAGGTGTGCTTCAAGCCCATTATTGAATTTTATGTTACAAGATTCGAGCCTTAACATTGTTCCTGGAACTAAAGTTGCCAAATAATCCGCTTTATCGTCCCATAAAATGACTTTAAGTTCATTATTACCATCGCCCAACAAAAATCTCCCAACTTTTCCCGTTCCATTCTCTCGTGTAAAAGTTCTAATACCAAATATTTCTTTTACATTGCCCTCAATGTTTACACTCCTCATATTTTCTTCAAGATCTGGGATTTTAATTGTTAAGGATTCTGATTTTGGAATATCCTCTCTTTCTGCTTTTTCTGTAAGTATATTAGATGAAAATCCAAGATTTATTTCAACTGAATTAAGTCCCATTTTCGAGTAAGCGTTTTCAATTGTAATAATGTCATTTTTAACAAGTGAGTTCAATAAATCTGCTTTTTTATCCCATAATGTAACTCTTATTTCGCCTGTGTCGTCCATTATCATGAAATTTCCGACTTTTCCCATAGACCCATCTTTTTTTGCAAATTCCCTTATCCCAAAGATTGCTGAAACTCTACCGGTAATATCAATATTATTCATCTTGTCCTCAATGTCTCTAATTTTTAATTTAACATAATTTATTTGGGGGTAATCTGTACTTTCTTGCCCACTAGAAATAACTCCTTCTTTTCCAAGGCTGATTTCATATTCATTGTTAAGTCCTTTTCTTAAATATCCATTTCTAATGGTAACGACATCGCCTCTCTTGAATTGTTTAATTTTATCTATCTGATCATCCCAAAAAACAATTCTAATACTTCCAGTTTTATCAGCTATTACAATATTCTGGACTTTTCCTTCAGTGCCCGTCTTTCTTTGAAATGTATTAACATCAAAAATTCTCATTATTCTACCGCTGATATCAACATGCTGAATACCTTCATTGATATCTGAGATAAAGAAGTGTTTTTTTTCTTTAGGAACTTCTTCTATATTAATCCCAAGCTCACCGGCAATTAGAAGCAATGCGCCTTCTTCCGATAACAGACCACCTACGGATTGAATTTTTTTATCGATTCTTTCTTTTAACTCATTTTCAGAAATTGTTTCTAATAACCTTTCATAAAGAGCTTCCGCTGTCATAAGATATCACAAAGATTAATTTTTTGTTATTTATAAAATTTGGGGTACGTTTATAGAAAATTGATAATATAAATTTGACTATTGAAAATTGAAAATTATAATTTAACATTTTTAAAAGAAACGCTTTTAAACTATAATGGGTTACCATATTTATGAATATCAATAAAAAGTGGATATTCTTAGTAATTGCGGTAATTTTAATAGTTGGAGTCCTATATTTGGGTCAAGACACTTTCTTCAATTTCAAGGAAAATCCTAAGATATCTGCCAAAGTCAACGTTTTGACTTCAAAAATGTTAATTACAAATCAAGAAATAGGAACTCTGAGTTTAGAAAATACAGGTAAAAGTAATGCTATTGGAATAGAAATAGAGGAAGTATCTCCTTTTACAATTATTTTAGATTCAGAACCCCCTCTATTATTAGAAAAGGGAAAAACTTCAATTATAAATTTTAAGATAATCGCTGAAAAAGAAGTCCTTAAACTTTCTGAAACTAGAAAAGACATTCCTGTCGAATTTAAAATCAAATACAAAAATAATGAAGGAGTACCTATGGATACAGTTACGACAAAAACAGTTGTCCAAGTTTACAGACCTAAATTTGAAATAAAAAAAATTGATTTAGGAGGACTACTAAAAACTGAGTTATCATTAAGACATGACCAAAATGGACTTATAATGATAGATATTGAATCAGATCAAGTTTTTAAAGAAGGAGACTATTGGATAGAATTTATATCAGATTATTCAGAATTAGTTATCGAGTCAGTTGATAAATATCCGTCTGAGATTATATATGGGGGTTACAAATTCACTTTTCAGGACCCGCTTCCATCAGGTAAAAGAATATCAAAATCATTTTTAGTTAAATCAAAAGTTTCTCCTGGCAGTTACGAAACTAGATTCAATATAAACATTAAGGTATTTTGGAGAGGTATATTGCTTGATCAAGAAAATGTAAAAGTAGTTGTATTAGACTTATAATGTGTTACAATTGATATACTTCTTTATTTATTATTAAATATAAGGAATTATTAGAATTATTGCAAAATTAACCAAAAAGTATATAAATAGGCAACGAAACTTTTTCATGCTAGTTCTCTAGCGTTTTTCAACGAACAATGATTAGAGGGATATTATGGATGTACTTGTAGGAAAGAAAAAGGCAATGGCATATGTTCTTGCTATAGTCACTGGATTTAATGCTGGTGAGAATGAGATAACCATAAAAGCTAGGGGAAGAAGTATATCTACTGCTGTGGATACTGCAGAAATAGTAAAAAGCAGATTTGTTCCCGAAGCAAAAATAACAAATATTAAGATTGGAACAGAGCAAGTCGAACAGAGAGCAGTAAGCACTATTGAAATAACGATGAATAAATAAATTCCTTGAGGGATATAATGGGCAAAAGGCCACGAAAATGGAAAAAGAAAGGCAGAATGCGCTGGAGACATGTTAAGAAAAAAATGAGAAGAATGAAAAGAAAGGCTAGAAAGCAATAAATTCATTCTTTTGCCCCAGATTATAGATACTTTTTTTAATAAAGTTTATTTCTTTCTTTTATGAAGAGAAAAGAAATAGTTACTTCATTTTTATTTAAGAATCAGAGGATCCTACTTCTAAAAAGAAGTGATAAAGTTGGTACATTTAAAGGTAAATGGGCGGGTATATCTGGATTTATTGAAAAAGAAACAAGTCTTGAAGCTGCTTTAAGAGAAATAAAAGAAGAAACTGGTGTTGATAGTAAATATTTAGAACTTCTAAAGATTGGAATACCTTTTGAAATAAACGATACTACAAATGATGTAATATGGTCGATTAATCCATTCCTTTTTTTATTTAAGGGAAATGAAATAAATATAGATTGGGAACATGATTCTTATGAATGGATATACCCACAAGAAATTGATAGTTATGATACAGTGACGAATCTCAATAAAACTTTATTTAATCTAATTGAAGATTTAGACATAGTCTAGAATTATTGAAAACTTTAAATTCTAATAATGGATGGTATGATTATGAGAAAAATTGAAGCTCTGCCATACAATGTTGAAGAAAGTATGACAAAGATAATTAAAGCCTTGACTAAGGCAAGTATCGAATATTATACAGCAGGTAGGGAAATTTACATTAATGAGGACCTTCTTTTAAACGAAAATTTAGAAGGAAAAGGCAAATCATTTATGGAAAAAATAAAGGATTATCTAAGAAATGATGTTAAAACAAATTATGCAATAATTTCATTTGAGAAGTCTCCAGGAGGGTCTTATCTTATTCTTGAATACGCTAATCACGCTACTTTCTCGAAACTTGTAAATATTTTTAATTTAAAACCAGAAAATGAAGTAGCTGAAGAAACTATTACAACTGAAATCAATGATACAAAGTTAGAAAGAGAATTAAGTATAATAAAAAAAGATATTTCGGGAGAAAAAATAGATTTCGATGAAGAAAATGGCGAAGAAGAATATGACTATATTGAATTTGGTGAAAGAAATTGCAAAGTTTGTGGTTCCATAATAAGAAGAATTACCGTACATGATAAAGATGGAAACTTAAGAGATTGCTACAAATGTACTAACACAAACTGCCTAAAGATTTATATTATCAGGTAATTTTATAAGATGTACGTTTTGATATTTTCTAGGCGGGGGTTGCCGAGCATGGTCTAAGGCGCCGGACTTAAGATCCGGTGACGCAGGTCTTCGAGGGTTCGAATCCCTTCCCCCGCATCATTTCTATTGCAATACGGTATTTTTCTCGTGGATTTTAGAGTTTTATTGTAGTTTTTTTATGGTTTTTTGAGGTTTATCTGTTTATTGTTTTGATTTTAAGAAATTAGTTTAACTTTTATTAGCATATACTAATAAAGTTAGGAAAACCGAAAAACTTATAAAGTGAAATAGTGGGATAATTAGTGGTGATATTATGACTGAATTAATAAAGAAAATATTAGTTGCTGTGGATGGGTCTGAACCATCGAAAAAGGCAGTAGAGTATGCAGTTTGGGTATCAGGTAAGACAGGGGCAGAAGTTACATTAATCAATGTGGTAGACGCAGATAAATTAAAACTTACATATGAAGCAATGGATAGATTTCTCCCTGAGTGGAAAGATAAGATAAAAGGAACAGATGATATAAAAAGATATTCTCCCTTTTTTGAAGAGCAACTTAGTTGCATGATGGAAGACCCTTTGTGTAAGAGGGCTAACAATGTGTTAAAAGAAATGGTTAAATTCGCAGAGAAAAATGGGGTCAAACCAAAAACAATAATGAAACTTGGACGAGTAGTAGACACAATAGTCCAAACAGCAGAAGATGAACGATTCGACCATATTATTGTAGGCAAAACAGGGCTGACAGGCATAAAGAGGCTTGCAATGGGCCATGTGGCAGATGATGTTGCCAAATATGCCCCATGCAGGGTTACCGTTGTTCCTTAAATTAATTTAATATTAATTTTTTTTTATTAAAACAAATATGGATAGAAGGATAAAAAATTATACTTTAATTTTAGAATTATCACTTTGATGATCTTGAACTTCTTTTATTTCAATATCTAAAAAGTAGTTAATTACAGTTCTAATGGCGACTATTGCACCTAAAATTGCAACTTCTTCTATGCTTGGCTTTAGTATAGTTCTTATTATATCGGCAGCAATTAGAAATTCTAATCCAAATAGTAAGTATGTTCCAAGTGTTAATCTTAGTATATCTGTATCTTTTAAAGAAATTTTACCTTTGATTCTTTTTTGCTCAATACTAAGAAATTTAATGACGGACACAATACTGCCATATACAATTACAAGTATCCCCATTAATCCAATAATCCAAGCGACATATTCAATAATCAAAACAAACATTTAATCTATCTCTTAATACATTTATTTGGTTTCATATATTACTTTTACTATTGCCATTATATTATAGAGAAATATATAAAGATATAACAATTATTATTCTTGGTGATATTTTGCTTGAGGGGGATAAGAGAAAGAAAAAAGTGGCTCTTGTTGCAAATTGTCTTTTAAATCAAAATTCAAAAGTCAATGGATTTGCATTTTTTCCGGATATGTTATGGGAATTAGTAGAGTTATTGCACAAATATGAGTATGGTATTCTTCAACTTCCCTGTCCTGAAACTGTGTATGCTGGACTTAGAAGATGGTGGTATGTAAGAGAGCAGTATGACAATGCAAAATTTAGAGAAATATCTAGAAATGCAATTGCGCCTATTTTAGATCAAGTTGAAGCTCTATTAAAAGATGGTTGTAAAGTTGTATTAATAGGGGTTGATGGTAGCCCTTCTTGTGGAATAAGATCAAGTGGATCAGATCCAAGATGGGGAGGAAAACCTGAAATAGAAAAAGGAAATTATCCCCAGACTAAGAAATCTGGAATATTTATGGAAGTATTAAAAAAAGAAATTAGAGAAAGGGGACTCCCATCATTAAAAGAAATAGGTGCGGGATTAGATATGCCAGATTTTGATAAATCAAAAATATCAAAGGAAATCGGAGAGTTTTTAAGAGACTAAATATTGGTATTTAGTTTTTTTAGTGATAAGGGGTTTATAGTAAAACTTTCTATTTAGTTGAATAAATTATGATATTAAATCATTATTTATGCATTTTAGTAAATAAAAATTGCTTTAATAATAAAAAATCGATTATTAATTACTTTTTTAAATATATAATCATGATTGAACGAAAGACTTAAATAGAACAATTGCAATATTTAGATGTCCAACATGCAAATTTTCAAAGCATGTTAGGAAAATGGAGGAAATTAAATGGTATGTCCTGCAACTAAGTTAGCTGGAAAAGATATGATATCTACTCAAGAATGGACTAAAGAGGAACTAGATACAGTTCTCGCAATAGCTGACAGATTGAAAGAGATGTGGGCATGTGGCCACATGCCTCAGATTCTCGATAGAAAAACATTGTTTATGATGTTCTACAACTCTTCTCTTAGAACAAGGAACTCGTTTGAAGTAGGTATGACTCAATTAGGAGGTCATGCTCAGTTCTTGGACTCTTCAACATCTTATACGCCAATTGATGCTTTAGAATCAGCTCCAGGAAGAGAAAGGGTAAAAGATACCGCCCAAGTCCTTGATAGATATGGAGAAGGATTGGCAATTAGAGTATTTGGTAAGCCAGTAGGTATGGTATACGGCGCCGGAAACCAAATGATTAGAAATTTTGCAAAATATTGTTCTATACCTGTTCTAGATATGGATTGTGATATGTACCACCCACACCAAGCATTGTGTGACCTTATGACTTTAAGAGAAAAGTTTGGGCCCCATAATTTAAAGGGAAAGAAATTTGTCATGAGCTGGGCAACTGCTCCAAGCCCATGGAAACCTTTAGCCGTTGCACATTCTAACATTGAACTTATGACAAGGTACGATATGGATGTTACTGTAGCTTATCCAAAAGAATTCCCACTTGACGAAAGAATTCTTAAAAATGCTAAAGAAAATGCAGAAGAATGTGGAAGAACTTTTGAGATTGTACATGATATGGATGAGGCATTTGAAGGTGCAGATGTTGTCTATCCAAAAGGCTGGACAAGTATAAACTATCTTCCAACATTAAAAGACCCAACAAAGAAGCCTGATGAAGAAAAGATTCTCTCATTACTTAAGAAATATGAAGATGAGAAATCTTGGACATGTAATGCTGATAGGATGAAGAAGACAAACAATGCCTACTACATGCACTGTCTACCTGCTGATGTCAAAGATGGTTGGGAAGTAACACCTGAAGTAATTGACGGTCCAAGAAGTATTGTAATTGACGAGGCTGAAAACAGATTACACGTACAAAAGGGTGTTCTAGCTGCCGTATTAGGTGGAAGAGTATAATTTTATATTTTATTTTATTTTTAAATTTTAGATAGGAAAAGGTGATTTTATCGAAACTATTGTTGTTGCACTTGGTGGAAACGCCATAAAACAAGCTGACGAAAAAGGAACTCATGAAGAGCAGTTCAGGAACGTAGAAATTGCTTGTGAAGCTATTTTAAAATTAATAAAAGATGGATACGAAGTTGTGATCACACATGGCAATGGCCCTCAATCTGGGAATCTGATGGTTCAACAAGATGCTGCTGCCAATATTGTCCCTCCAATGCCAATGGATGCTGTAGGTGCTATGACACAGGGGCAGATAGGGTACATGATACAACAAACTCTTCAGAATATGATGAAAAAGCAAAAGATGAGTATTCCGGTTGCTACTGTAGTTACACAAGTAGTTGTATCCAAAGATGATCCTGATTTTGAAGACCCTTCAAAACCTGTCGGTAATTTTTTCACAGAAACAGAGGCAAAGAAAATTGCTGCTGAAACAGGTTATGTAATTGATCCTAAACCTGGTAAAGACTACATTGACAAAAAAATGAAAGGCCATGTAATTAAAAAAGTAAAGCCTACGGGAGATAAACCATACAGAAGGGTTGTTCCTTCTCCCGATCCAGTAAGACCTGCAGAAGCTGCTGCAATCAAAAAACTAGTCGATAGTAAAGTCGTTGTAGTTGCATCTGGCGGTGGTGGAGTTCCTGTTGTTGAGGATAAGGAGGGAATGCTGATGGGAATCGATGGTGTAATTGACAAGGATAAAGCAGGGGAAAGACTTGCTGAGGCAGTTAAAGCTGATATTTTCTTAGTATTAACAGATGTAGAAGTTGCATATTTGAACTTTGGAAAGCCTGAGCAAAAAGCAGTGAACAAGATGACTGTTGCCGAAGCTAAGAAATATTTGAAAGAAGGACATTTTCTTGCAGGTAGTATGGGACCGAAAGTTTTAGCTTGTATAAGGTTTATAGAGGAAGCAAAGGGAAAGAAGGCCATTATAACATCTCTTAACAAGACAGAAGATGCTCTAATGGGAAAAACAGGGACAACCATTGTTCCTTAAAAGGGGGAAAATTATGGGAATGATTGTAAAATATGAGAAAGATACAACAGTCTTCACTCCAAATCTCCATTTTGACTGCGACTCACGTTGGTATTTCAAAAAAGGTGAGCCAACTGGAACTATGTCAGTCCTAAGATCTGATTTTAAGAAAGGTGGGTGGGCTGACTGGCACGATCATGCAGCTGCTGACCAAGCTTATTATGTCATAAAAGGAAAATTAAGGGTCTGGATGGACAGCGAAGATAACTATGCGGATCTTGGACCAGGGGATATGGTAATATTCCCAATGGGAAGAAAACATAAACTAAAAAATCTAACAGATGGAGACCTATCACTTGTGGCCATAAATGCACCGGCTTTATAATTTTATTTTTTATTTAATAATTTTCAATCTGTTTTTTCAATTACAAAAACCTATATAAGGTATAAATTTAATCAAATTTCATGAGATATGTGGTAGTTACCGGAGGGGTTATTTCTGGTCTGGGTAAAGGGGTGACTACCGCCTCTATAGCAAAAATAATTCAATCAATGGGACACAAAGTTACTGTTGTTAAAATAGATCCATATGTTAACGTTGATGCAGGAACAATGTCTCCTTTTGAGCATGGAGAAGTTTTTGTTTTGGATGATGGAGGAGAGGTAGATCTAGACCTTGGAAATTATGAAAGATTTCTTAATATACCATTGACTAAAGAACATAATATTACAACTGGAAAAGTATATCTTAAAGTTATTGAAAAGGAGAGAAAAGGAGACTACCTTGGTAAGACTGTTCAGATTATTCCCCACATTACTGATGAAATAAAAACTGAAATAAGGAATGTGGCAAAAGGTCATGATGTAACTGTTATTGAAGTGGGGGGAACTGTAGGAGATATTGAGAGTATGCCCTTCCTTGAAGCTTTAAGGCAGCTATCTATCGAAGAAGATGTCGTATTTATTCATGTTACTCTTGTGCCCACTCTAAGTGTTGTTGGAGAACCAAAGACTAAACCAACTCAACATTCTGTAAAAGCTCTAAGGGAGGTCGGAATTAGTCCTCATATAATAGTCTGTAGAAGTTCTGAAAAGCTAAATGAAAAATCAAAAGAAAAAATTGCACTTTTTACAAATGTTAAAGTTGACCATGTTATAAGTGCTCCTGATGTGGAAGATATACATTATATGCCAGTTATTTTTAATGAAGAAAGAATAGGACAAAAGGTTTTAGATCAATTTAAGATTGATGGAAAACCAAATCTTACTTTATGGAAATCTATTCTATGTAAAGACTATAAAAAAGATGTCAATCTTGCAATTGTAGGTAAATACGCTGATCTTCATGATTCTTATCTTAGCATATCACAAGCGCTTAAACATGCTTCTTTCAAAACGTGTTATAAGGCCAATATATCATGGATAGAAGCAGAAGAGTTTGAAAATAAACAGATAACAGATGAACTAGATAAATTTGATGGTGTTTTAGTGCCCGGGGGATTTGGGTCGAGAGGTGTTGAAGGTAAGATAAATGTAATAAAATATGCCAGAGAAAATAATATTCCTTACTTAGGTATATGTCTTGGGTTCCAACTTGCTGTTATTGAATATGCTAGGAATGTTTGTGGCCTAAAAAATGCCAACACGACTGAAGTTTGTGATACTGTGTATCCTGTAATTGATTTACTACCTGAACAAAAAAAGATTTCAGCAAAAGGTGGAACTATGAGACTCGGCGCTTCTGAAATTCTCCTTGATAAAAGTTCAATGATTTATTCATTATATAAGACAGATAGAATTTTCGAAAGACATAGACATAGATATGAAGTGAACAGAGACTACATTGATATCCTCCTGAAAGATAAAAGACTTGTATTTTCCGGTAAATCTCCAAATGGCCTTATGGAAGTTCTTGAAATTAAAGGGCATCCTTTCTTCGTAGGGACTCAATTCCATCCGGAATTCAAATCAAGAGTAGAAGCAGTTGCGCCAACGTTTTATGGGCTTGTAAGGGCAATGGGTGAGAAATAATGGATATAAAATCCTCTGTTAGAAACATTATATCTGAAATAAGTTCTGTTATGGAAGAGATAGATGAGAAGACTGTAGAGGAAGTAATATCTGAGATTATAAGAGCAAATAAAATATTTATTGTTGGAGCTGGTAGAAGTGGCCTTGTTGGGAAAGCTTTTGCCATGAGACTCATGCAAATAGGATTTAGAGTTTATGTTGTTGGAGAAACGATTACTCCCTCAATGGAAGAAGGAGATTTACTTATTGCAATATCTAATTCTGGAGAAACAAAAAGTGTGTGCCTAGCATCACAGATAGCAATGACAATTAAAGGGAACATAGTTGGTATTACCTCTAACAAGAATTCTAGATTAGCAAAAAAAGCCACAAAATCAATAATAATAGATACAAAACATAGAACAGACCCTAATAGATTTGTTCAAAAAGGGTTCCATAATGAAGTTCCTTCATTTGCACCATTAGGTACTCTTTTTGAAGTTTCTACTTTTTTATTTTTTGAAGGATTGATAAGTTCTTTAATGGAAAGAACAAACAGGAAGGAAGAAGATCTAAAAAAAATGCATTCTGTCCTTGAATAAACGAAATATTTTAATAATATCGATTTTTTATTAAATTAGAGGGACCGTGGGGTAGCTTGGCCCATCCTTTTGGCTTCGGGAGCCAGAAACCTGAGTTCAAATCTCGGCGGTCCCATTAAATATATAAATATAAAAACTCTAAATCAATAAGGAGTTCTATTTTTTTATAAATTAGAGTGTCTCTTGAGGTGTTTTAGATGGCCGATAAATTGAGAGATGAAATAATGGAAAAAATAAAAAGTGCTGCAGGGAGTAAACCTACTTTTTGTGTAATAGGTGCAGGAAATGGTGGCCTTGCAATGGCGGGTTATCTTGCTTATTATGGTTTTTCAGTTAATATATGGACTAGAGATACGGTAAAAATGGAAGCATTGGCAGATGCTGGCGGTATAGAAGTTGAAGGAAAAATCGAAGGATTTGGAGAACTTAATAAAATAGACACTGATTTTCAAAAATCAATTGAAGATGTGGATATAATAATGGTGGTCATACCTGCAAATGGCCATAGAGAGATTGGAGAAAAACTTGTAAAATATGTGAAGCCTGGTCAGACTATTGTTTTAAATCCAGGTAGAACGGGTGGAGCGCTTGAGTTATATAGCCTATTTAGGAGAGAAGGAAAGATAAGAGAGGATATTATTTTTGCTGAGGCTCAGACCTTCTTGTTTGTTGCTAGGAAACTAGGGGTGCATAAAGTTAGAATATTTGATATTAAAAGATCTGTTCCAGTTTCTGCTGTTAGATCATATAAGAATCCTGAGCTCATTAAAAAATTAAGGATGGCATTCCCGCAGTTTACCCCAACATCGGATGTTCTTCACACAAGTTTAGGCAATGTTGCAGTTATGTTCCACCCCGGTGTGATGCTACTTAATACAGGATGGGTAGAGAATCACGGCAATTTTGAATATTATCTTGAAGGAATTTCACCAGGTGTTGCTAAAGTATTGGAACATATCGACAAGGAAAGAATAAAAATTGCAGAAGCAGTTGGCATAAGAGTTCCTTCTTTGAAAGACTGGCTCTATTTCTCTTATGGCTCAACTGGAGAAGATCTTTACGAATCTGTGCAAACTACCCCCGCTTACAAAGGGGTAATGGCACCTTCAACTATCCACCATAGATATATTCTAGAAGATGTACCAATGAGTCTAGTACCAATGTCATCTCTTGGTAAAAAATTTGGTGTTGAAACAAAATGTATTGATTCTCTTGTGAATATAGCATGTTGTCAACAGGAAAGAGATTTTTGGGTAGAAGGAAGAACTGTAGAACATATGGGGATTAAGAATTTCGACTTAAAAACAATAAAGAGACTTATTGCTGGTGAGATTGTATGAGGGCAATTCTTGCAACAATAGGCAATTGTATTCACGTGCAAGGAATAAAAAATTTTGAGAGTTTATTAAAAAAAAATAATATTGATACAGAGTTTATTGGTGTTTGTATTGATATTGAAAAACTAGTCAAAATTATTAAAGAAAAAAACCCTGAAATTGTAGGTCTAAGCTATAGGCTTGAGCCTGAAAATGCGAAAATATTGTTTAAAAAGTTGAAAAATTTAATAGAATCAAATCATATAATCTCAAGATTTTACTTTGGTGGAACTCCTGCAGTATGTAAACTTGCTGAAGCATCGGGTTTATTTGAGGCTGTTTTTAAAGGAGTTGAAACTGAAAACGAGATTCTTGACAAAGTTCTTGAAAGAAAGAAAAACTTTGAGTCTGAAGAATATTCCCAAAATCTTTATGAGAGGATTCAAAAATCATATCCAACTCCATTAATAAGACATCATTTTGGATTGCCCTCACTTGAAAAGACAATTGAAGGTATTGAGGAAATTGCTAAGAGTAAAACTGTTGATATAATATCAATTGGTCCTGATCAAATAGCACAAGAGTGTTTTTTTAATCAAGAAAATGCTTGTAAAGAGTTTGAGGGTGGCGGGGGAGTGCCCCTTAGAAAAAAGGAAGATTTGGAATCTTTATATAAGTCATCAAGAATAGGGAACTTCCCTCTTTTGAGATGCTATGCAGGTACAAATAATTTAATAAGATGGGGGGGTATGCTAAAAGAAACTATTAATAATGCTTGGGGTGCAATACCTCTTTTCTGGTATTCAGAACTTGATGGAAGATCAAAAAGAGATTTAATCAGTGCAATAGGTGAAAATCAGAATACTATAAAATGGCATGCAGAAAATAAGATTCCAATTGAAATTAATGATTCTCATCAATGGGCGCTTAGAAAAACTACAGATCCAATTGAAGTTGCCTCTGCTTATATTGCTACATATAATGCAAAGAAATTAGGAGTTAGATATTACATTCAACAATTCATGATGAATGTTCCCCCTGAGATATCTCCTGAGATGGATATTGCAAAAATGTTGGCAAAATTAGAGTATATATCAGAATTATCAAATAATAGATTTACGGTTTTAAGGATGATAAGAACAGGTCTTGCCTCTCTTTCTGTTGATGAAGACATCGCCAAAGGTGAGCTTGCCTCATCAATTACGATTGGTATGTACCTAATGCCTCATATAGTCCATGTTGTTGGGTATTCAGAAGCTTATAACGTAGCGACACCCGAGGTAATAGTTGAAAGTTCAAAGATTGCAAAAGGTGTAATAAAAAATTGTCTAAAAGGTTTGCCGGACATAGAAGATAACAAAAAAATAATTAAAAGAAAAGAAGAGATACTTAAAGATACAAAAATGATATTGGAAAAAATTAAATCACTTAGTGAAAATACAGATCCTCTGATAGACCCAACTACTCTTTATAAAGCTGTTAAAATTGGATTATTGGATGCAGAAAATTTGAAAGGTTTTAATCCTGCAAGGGGGGATATTAAAACAGCAGTGATAGACGGAACTGTTCGATGTGTTGATGAAAATTCTGGCGAAGTAATATCAGAAAAAGAAAGAATTAATAGGTTAAATATCTAGTAATTATTAATTAATATATATTAATTAATAACTATTAATTAATAGATAATAATTAATGGATTATTTTAACAAAGCAGGATCTCTTTTATCAATATATTCTTTTATTGCTTCTTCAACAGTAGAACTTCTTTCCCCTGTGTTCAAGGATACTTTGATTGATCTCGGAATACCCAATTTGTCTTTAATTAGTGTGTCAAGTGCATTTACAAGTTCTTCATCAAGAGAAAAACTCTTTATTACTTTTTTCTTTTTATATTGAGATTTTTCTACTTCATTGTGGGTAAAACGCTGAGTCATTATTTCTTTCTTTTCTTTTTCGTGATCAATTTCCTCTTTAGTTAGAATTACCCTTCTTTGTATTTCTTTCTCCAAATCATTCTTTAAACTATCAGTTAAGGCCATTAAATTCCCTCCAACACTCTTTTACATAGTTGAATATAGTCATATGACCCCCTTGAGTTCAATGAATATTCAAAAATTGTTTTACCATGTGCAAAACTTTCAGATAATTTAGTATCTATCCGTATATATGGGCTAATTATTCCCTGAAATTGATCCATACTCTCAAAGAATTCAAGGTACTCTTTGGTTCTTTTTACCCTATCATCAACAAATGTTGGAACAATAAGATCTATCTTTATATTTTTTTGGAAGTCTTCCCTTAAATCATAGATAAGTCTATCTACTTTAAAAAGACCTTTTACAGACAAATACTCCATTGATACTGGTACAAGTAATTTTTGGCAGAAATTAAGGGCATTTTCATTCAAAATCCCTAATCCAGTTTGGCAGTCGATAAGAACGTAATCATATTTAATGCCTTCAAGACGTTTATTTAAGGCATTTTCTCTATTCCTCCACCCCACCATTTCTAGGGCCACTTGAGATATGGTTTCATCTGAAGGTAATAAATCTAAATTTTTTCTAGCACTAACAATACATTCTTCGAAAGGGGCTTCGTCTTTCAATAAATGATAAATGCTTTTATTAAATTTAACACCAAGACATTCTGCATCGTTCCCTTGGTCATCTATATCTATTATTAGTACTTTTTTCCCAGTAAGGGCAAGAGCATGTCCCAGATTGATAGTTGTTGTAGTTTTCCCAGTGCCGCCTTTTTGATTGTATACTGCAATAGTTTCCAATAAATCACCTAATAGGTATTATCTAATATATATTAATTGTTATGTATTAGTTATTAACTATTAAGATTATTTATAAATATTTTGGTCCTAAAAAAGGTATTTTTCGTTGTTTTGGGTAGGCTAATTAGTAGAAAAAACGTAATTTGGGGCAGCAAATAAATTAAATTAAAAATTAAGATTAATTAATAAGTAATATATATTAATTATTAGCTAATAGTTAATAAATTATACAATTAGATTCCCGTCTGGGTCAACTAAGATGCCTTTCTTTTCAAGATTCTTTCTTAATCTCCAAAAAGAAGTCCCAGAAATTCGTTTTTTTGCTTCTTTGAGAAATTTTTCAGCGTTTTTAGGGCTAATAAAGTGTCTTTTAACGAATTCAGTCTCTACAAGCTTTATTCTGTTTTTTCTTCCTCCACTTCCTTTAGATTCCATCAACTTAATTTCACGTTCAATGGCACGTATTAGATCTTCCCTAGAAATTCCATATTTTTTTGATAATTGGGTTTCTAAATCCAATAATAAGCCCCCTACATTTCAAAATTCTGTATTTTGAAATAGAATAAGTTAATCTGTTAATAAATCTTAGCTTTCGGGGGGATTTGTTTCTGATTCATAACACATAATCCCATATATAAGTTTATATATTAAAAAGCCCAATTCTTATATCTGGTGTTCATTTGAAGATACAGGTATATGGATATATAGAAGGAAATGTAGTAAAGATAGTTGTTAAACCAGCAACTAAATTATTACCTGAAATGTTCAAAGAATACTTAAGAGATATGAAAAAATTCGTTTTTGTGTATAATAAAAATATTGAAGCTAATGAAATAACTATAAAAGACCCTAAACAACTTGTTGTGATCTTAAATTATTTTGATAAAAACTATAGAATTACTGGTGAACTTGAAGGAACAAAGGTATATTCTTGGGAAGAAAGAGGACTATTTTTAACTGAGGCAATAGATATTTTAAAAATGAAATCATTAGAAAGAAAGAGCCAAAAAATAATCGTCTATTGCTCAAGAATCGATATTCAATTTATGGATAAAATATATGGTGATAAAGTACCTAAATGGATAAGAAGGTATGATAAACTAGATAGGGACAAAGTTGTAGAAGATATTCTTAATGAATCAAACACTAAATTTATCAAAGAAAGTGCAGGGGATAAAAAAATATATTACGTTGATCAAATTCCTGACAAGTTAGAGGAATGGCTTTCTATCAAAGATAAGTTTATAGAGAAATATTCTGCTTTGTAATTATGCAAAAAGGTTCTTATTCGTTGATATTGTTATTAGAAAATGATCAATACATCGAAATAGGAAAACTAGGAAAGTTCATATTCAAAAAAGGATATTACGTCTATAACGGTAGTGCACTTGGTGGATTTGGAAGGGTTAGATACCATCTGAAAGAAAATAAGATTAAACGATGGCATGTAGACTACTTACTTGATAAGGCCAAAATAATAAAAATCATCATATCTCAAGTTAAAATAAATCATGAACATGAGATATCGAAGATTTTAGCTGATAAGAATGGTGCAGAAATAATAGTTAAAGGTTTTGGATCTTCTGATTGTAAAAAAGGCTGTCCCTCCCACCTTATCTATTTTAAAAAAATGCCAGAAATTATAGATATTTACAAAAGATTAAATTTAGAGTATATTATGTTTGAAGAAGCTGATTTCAAAAACATATAATGTTTCAAAATCTAATTTTAAAGTTTTTTTGATTTTATACTTAAAATTATTTTTTATTAAATAATCAGTAGTATTTTCTAAAGGATAAAGAGATGATTGGAGTAGGTAAGCTCTTCCAGAATTAGATAAGTATAAGTTTAAAGAGTTTAAAAATGCACGTATATGCTGACCACCATCTGTTCCACCATGATAAGACAAATCAATTAATTTTTTTGGTGGTGAATCAGAAGGTAAATAGGGAGGATTAAAAATTATTAAGTCAAATAAAGTACCTAGTTTAATAGAAGAAAAAATATTTGAAGAGAACAGATAAACATTATTTATTGAATTATTTAGTGCGTTTTGTTTGGATAAAAAAAGTGCATAAGGATTTATGTCGCACCCGAATACATAATCTATTTTTTTGGCAAGATGTAAAGATATTATACCGCTACCGATGCCAATCTCAAGAGCATTCCTAGATTTATTCATATCTATTGATTCGATTAATAGATAGGTATCTTCACTAGGGGGGTACACTCTGTCATCTTGTGCAATTTTTAAATCTAAAATATCCATCTCATCACATAAGGCACCATAAATATTAAATAAAATTATAAATGTAACTGAATAAAAGGCAGTATTGTATAAAGGCTGATAGAATGGTCAACTTGAAAATGAACTTATTTAACAATATTATTTCAAAAGAGTATGTTAATGATTTTAATAATCAAATTAAATGTGTAAAAGACTCAGTTTTAACTCTTGAAGAGGCAATAAAATTATTAGAGAGAGAATGTATCCCAGAAATGGAGGATAAATGCAAAATAGTAGGGGAATTGGTAATAGAAGGAATAAAATATCAAGATAAAATCAAAAAAACTTTGGATGAGGAGCCAACATTAGGGCCAAATAGTGCTAAGTATGGGTATATTTCCAATATTATTGGAGATATAGGCCAAAAAGCTAAATCAGTTTCTGAATTACTTACAAGTATAAAAGATGAAGAACTCTCAAAAGATTTAATCAAAGATTTCGTTAAATTAATTGAGATAGATGAAAGTATTTCAAGAGAAATCTACCTTATAATGAAAAAAATTGAAGATATTGAAGATGAAAAAATAAATAGATTTTCTAAGAAAATAATAAAGAAGAAGGTAGAGGTTGAAGAATTATCCAAAATAATTCTAGATAAGTATGATAAGAAAAATAAAACAGATAAGGAATGTCAATCTTTTGAAAATATAGTTGAGGTATTAAAGAAAATACCTGAAGACGCAGAAAAAGTGGCCTTGATAATTAATCAATAATATAGGTACTAATATGAATGTAATAGAAATTGATAATATAACGAAAAAATACAATGAAAGAATAGCAGTAGATAATTTTTCATTTGCAGCTGAAAGTGGAAAAATATATGGATTTTTAGGGCCAAATGGGGCAGGAAAGACAACAACAATTAGAATGATTATGGGGATACTAACGCCAGATTCGGGCGTGATAAAGGTATTTGGAGAGAAACTTTCTGAAGAAAGTAAGAAAAGAATTGGGTATATACCTGAAGAAAGGGGCCTTTATAGAAAGTATAGGGTTTCAGACCTATTATTTTACTTTGGAAAACTTAAAGGATTGAGCTCAGAAGAGTCTAAGAAAAATACAGAGATATGGCTTGAAAGAGTTGGCCTTAAAGATAGAGCGAACAGTAGGATAGAAGAGCTTTCAAAAGGTATGCAACAGAATATTCAGTTGATAGTATCCCTGATAAATGATCCAGACCTTGTTATCTTAGATGAGCCTTTTGTTGGCCTTGATCCAATAAACACTAGAAATATGAAGGAAATTATTTATTCTTTGAAAAAATCAGGAAAAACAGTAATTTTTTCAACACACCAAATGAATGAAGCTGAAAGACTTTGCGACCATATATTATTAATTAACAGGGGGGTAAAGTTAATCGATGGCCCTTTAGAAGAAGTAAAAAAGAAATATTCTAAAAATATAATTTCTGTTGAGTTCAGTAATAAAGAAATAAATCTTGACGGTATAAATAATATAAAAAATCTATATTTTGAAGGAAATAAAGTTGAGATAGAATTAAGAAAAAATGTAAACTATAATGATATCTTCATAGAACTACTAAAAAGAGGGGAGATTACAAAGTATGAAATTTTAGAATCTTCACTTGAGAGTATATTTATTGAGGTCGTAACAAATGGGATCTAAGACAAAAATAGTTGCAATTACAGAATTTATAACAAATGTAAGAAGAAAGGAATTTATTATTCTGACCTTTCTTCTCCCATTAATACTTTTGATGGCAATGATTATGCCCTTATTTTTTATGGAAACAATATCCCATGAAAAAGAAACTCTTGGGGTAGTAGATGAAACGGGTGTTGTGTTACCAATTCTTGCAGAGAGATACAAAGATTCTATAATAAGAGAACTATCAAATCTTGAAGAAGCGAGAACCCTTCTTGAAAGCAATAATATATCAAGCTATATTTTTATCCCAAAAGAATTTTTAGATAATGGGAAAGCTTCATATTACTCAAAAGTTCAATTAGCGTCCTTTTCATCAGCTAATATAAATCTTGAGAGGATACTCTCAGATATTGCAATTGAAAGTTTACTACAAGAGAACGGAGTTTCGAAAGAAATAATAAACAAAGTCAAAAGTCCAATTGAAATGGAAAGAGTTATTGTTACAAAAAAAGGTGAAGAAGTTGAAACGCCTTTTTCGTTCTTTGGAAATTATCTACTTCCATTGTTTCTTTTCATGTCTATTATGAATGCAGGCGGGTATCTCTTAAACGGTATAATCGAAGAAAAAGAAAATAAAGTAGTTGAGGTACTACTCTCAACTATATCCACTAACGAACTGTTATCAGGTAAAATATTGGGATTAGGTGGTTTGGGCCTTTTACAAGTTGGGATTTGGCTAAGTGGAATAGTGATAATAACAAATATATTAAAAATACCATTAGTTTCTTTCGATAATGCTATTTTGGTAATGATTTATTTTGTTTTGGGGTACTTATTCTATTCATCAATATTTGCAATCATTGGTTCTATTGCTACAAGTACAAGAGATTCCCAGCAAATATCTGTAGTGGTATCTTTTTTAGTATTTATACCTCTCCTTCTATTTTTTGGGATAGTTCAAAATCCAAATATGGCCTTAATAAGAATAATTGGAATGGTGCCCCCATTTATTCCAACAATAATGATCATGAGAATTTTATTATCTGAAGTCCCAATAATTGACATAGCGCTTTCGGTAATAATATTATTAATATCTCTAATCTTTTCCATAAAAATTGCAGCAAGAATATTTAAAATTGGTATATTGATGTATGGTAAAAGACCAAGTTTTACTGAAGTATTACGGTGGGTTAGGGGGTAGACTCTATGAAAAGAATAGGGTTATTAGTATGTCAGATTTTTGAAGAGGAGTTATTAGAAATATTTGAAAGCTTTCCTGAAATAGATAAGATACTAATCTATGACAATGAAGCATCTAAACCTTTTCAGAGCATAGCAAGAAAAGAACTGCCCCCCGAAAAATTTAGAATAGTAAGAGAACTTTGCTCAGTGAAATTTTTAAAAAGAGAAAAAGAAGTTGAAGTTCTTTTGTATTTACTTCCCCTAGCATTACACGTAGATCCTCCTTTAATTAAAGAAGAGGTAGCTTCTGCCGCTAAAGAGATGGAAAAACACGTAGATTACTTAGTATTGTTTTTTGGATTATGTGGAAACTCTCTTGGGGATGTTGAAGCTTTAATGAAAGAGAATAGGATTAAAGTTCCAATAAGTATACTAAAAGATGGTCAAGAAGAGATAGTTGATGATTGTGTTTGTGCCCTGATAGGGTCGAGAAAAGAATATAGGGCGACCATAAATGAAGAGCCTGGCACTTGGTTTATGACATATGGTTGGGCAAAATACTGGAGGGAGTTATCCTGCGAAACTGTAGGATCTTTTGATATCGATAAGATGAAGCTTGTTTTCAATCACACAGGTTACAAAAGAACTGTTGTAGTGGACCTTGATTTTGGGAATAAAGATCTTTACTATGAAAGATGTAACGAATTTTCAGGTATTTTTGATCTGCCGGTATGTTATAAGAAAGGGAATACAAATTTATTAAAGGATGCACTTGGAACTGCAATAGAAGAGGTACTAAATGATTGATCTTACCAATATATTGATTATTTTTCTATTTGCAAAAGTATTTGGTGATCTTGCAGAAAGAAAGAATATTTCTAGTATTGTGGGGCATGTTATTTGTGGTATAGCCCTTGGGCCATTTTTATTAGGGGTGATATACCCTGGAAAAGAAATAGAAGTTCTTGCAGATATCGGACTTTTAGTTATAATGCTTTATGCGGGTCTTACAAGTGAATATAAAGAACTAGCAAAGGCCAAATATACAGCGATTATAATTGGGGTGTTTGGTGTTGTCACATCATTTGTATTATGCTTTTCAGTATTATGGTTTCTAGGATTTGGGATGATTCCGTCTCTTTTTGCAAGTATAATTCTAACAAATACTGCTGTTGAAATTATAGGGGCGTTGGTAGCAAATGAAAGTAATCAAAAAATATCACATATTATTCTTGGAGCTTCTTTTTTTGACGATATAATTGCAATATACTTAGTCGGATTGCTATCAACTATTACATTAAATCAATCAACTTTTAGTTTAATAGATGTCGGAAATGTGACTTTAAAAATAGTAATTTTCTTTGTGATTACTATTTTAATAAGTGAATTTTTGATATCTTCAAAGGGGCCAAGGCTTGTAAGGTATTTGGTTGAAGGCGATCAACACCAATCAATTATGATAGTGTTTATTTTAGCACTGCTTTTTGCTATTTTTGCCTCTTTTATAGGGCTCCATGAAGTTGTTGGCTCGTTTCTTGCAGGTCTTATACTTGGTAGAATAAAAGAAAAGGAAGACCCGATGCTATCATTTAGGATCAGATTTAACGAAGTAACTAGTGAGATGAATACTCTGATGAAATTTTTCTTTATGCCATTATTTTTTGTATATATAGGTCTTTTATTTAATCGAGAAAATACACAAATTAATGTTCCATTAATAATCTTATTATTTTTAGCGGCTATTGGAGGAAAAATAATAGGTTGCGGTCTAGCGAGCAAAATCTGTAGATTAGATAATAGGGATGCACTTCTTGTGGGAGTAGGTATGTGCGGCAGGGGTTCCCTAGAGCTTGCTATTGTAAGATATGGATTTTCTAATGGCGTTATCTCGAGTGAAATATATTCTTCAATAGTAATAGTCACATTGATATCTATATTAATTACTCCAATTATGTTTCGTAAGTTGATAAAAAAATCAGACGTGGATTTCTATGATGTCTCCGTCCCGTAGTACATGATCTGGGCCTACCCTTTGGCCATCAAATTTTGCTGAATCGCCCCATACTCTGGCAAATTTAAAGTTTTTATAAAGATTCTTATGGACTTTTTTTGCTGCGTCAAGTGTAGTAGAGTCTATTTTCATTGGCATTGCTTCATTATCAATTTGCCCTCCTGGCGAGCGGGTATATACTCTAATAATGCCTAAGATTGAAAATATTTCCGTAGGTAAGATGTCAAGATTAACATTATTTATGGCAGAAACTGGAATAATTTTGAAGTTATCAACATGATTCTCAAGTCTTTCAAGCCCTTCTTTACTTCCTGGCAAATCGCCTTTAGTACCAATGATAATTGCTTTTTTATATTCTAATGAACTATCCAAAACTTCGAAAATATCAGTTAAGGTTACAGGCTCTTTTATTGTAATTATAGCATTGTGTACCCTTTCTTCTTGGAGGATTTTTTTAACATCTTGAGAGTTGCAGTCGACAAGAAAATTCTCTCCAATTATTTCAATGCCTCCTGTTGGTAATTTTTGAATTTCTATGTTAGGAACTTTTTTATTAATTCTTAGCCCTTTTGCTTCAAGTTCACTTAAAATTAAATCAAGATCTTTAACAGGATCAACAGACAAATCAACTAGAATGACTATAGCGTCAACTGCCCTAATTGCACTAATTAATGGGCCCCCCATACCCTTTCCAAGTGAAACTCCTTCAATTAATCCAGGCATGTCAACAAGTTGTATCTGTATGCCTTTATATTGAAGCATTGCAGGTGTTGGTTTAACTGTAGTGAATGCATAATGCCCTATATCAACGTCTTTTCCAGTAAGCTTATTCAAAATAGTAGATTTTCCTGAATTTGGAAGGCCTGCCAAAGCTACTTGGGCCGCACCTTCTTTTCTAACAAAAAAACTAGTTCCCCCAGAACCACCTTTTTTTAGTTCCTTCTCTTTTTCAACTTCTTTTTTTAGTTTAGATAAATTTCTTTTTATCTGAAGCTGCATCTTTTCTGTACCTTTGTGCTTAGGGATAGTACTAAGCATTAATTCAAGGGCGACTAGTTTTTCTTTTGTTGATTTAGCAGACTTATATGTATCCTCTGCTTTAAGGTATTCTGGGGTAACATTTGCAGGCATTATATCAAACCAAACTCTTTGTATGGGTATAAAAAACTTATTTATGATCGTTTAAAAAAATTGAGATTATAAGTTATAGTATAATATGAGATTTACAAGAATAAGAATAAGAGAATTAAATTTAATTGAGCTTTTTAATCCCTATTAAGAACTTGTCGCCATCAATTTCCCATTCTTTATCCATGAAGTTACTCTGTTTTACAAACGCCAAAGACTTACTTCTTGTTTCACGTTTTACATAGCCCTCGTGATACTTTAATTCAGATTCAAAATTAGATTCTACATAAGAATTAATGTATTCTTCTACATTCAGATTGGCTTGTTTTCTCATTTCCTGAATTCTTCTTATCACTTCTCTTGCAATAGCCTCAGATTTTAGCTCTTCTGTAATTTCGGTGTAAAGGTATACTTTTCCATTATCAAACTCGCTTAACTCGTATCCTTTTGGTATAAGATAGTTAAATGTAACATCTTCGGGGGCTATTTGGAATCCATTTAGATCAAACTTTCCATCCTTTTCAAATCCAGATTTAATTAAACAAGGATTATGAGTTTTTAATAGTTCAACAACTTTCTTGGCATCACCCTTAAATTTAGGGCCAAGTGATTTATGATTTGGAAGGATTTCAAGTTCCTGTATAACTTCACCTATTACTACATCTTTTACATTAATCTGTTTCTTCATAATTTCAGATAAAGCAAGTACTGCTTTTTTTACATTTTCATCTTGAGTTTCAACAATTACTTTTGACATTGGCCAACGTAATTTAATGCCTGCTTTTTGTCTAGCGTGAAGTGTACCTTCGATTATGTTTCTAATTACATTCATGTTTGATTCCAATTCTGAATCAATTAATGATAAGTCGTGTATATCCCAATCTGAAAGATGAATCGATGATCCGCCTACAAAGTTTTTGTATATAGCTTCAGAAACAAAAGGAGATATGGGGGCCAATATTTTAGATAATCTCTTAAAAACGTAGAATGATGCAACATAAGCACTTATCTTCTCTTTGTCATCACCCTCAAGCCACATTCTTTCCCTTACAAGCCTTATATACCATCTAGAAAGATCTTCTAAGATGAATTCTTTTATTTTTCTAGGTATCAAATGTAGTTCAAGAGTTTCAAAATTATCTTCTATTTCCTTAGTTAGTGTATTTATCCTAGATAGGATCCACTTGTCCTCGTCTCTAAGATATTTTTTTACTTCCTTTAATGGAATGTTGACATCAAACTTGTCAAGGGACATATAAAGTGTAACAAATTTATATGCATTCCACAATATATTAAAAGTCCTGTAAATACTCTCTACATTTTCCCAGTTGAACTTAAGTTTATCCCAAGGAGCAATCTCCCACAACAAGTAAAATCTTGTAACGTCGGCACCATACTTAGCTATAACCTCCTTTGGATCAACTACATTACCAAGTGACTTTGACATCTTCTGACCAAATTGATCTAAAACGAAGTCATTCATCAAAACTTGATTATATGGTGCCCTATCAAAAATTATGAAACTTTCAAGCATTAATGTATAAAACCACCCTCTAGTCTGGTCTAATCCTTCAGTTATGAAATCTACAGGAAACATTTCTTCAAATTTATCAGTTTTTTGAGGATAGCCTAAAGAACTCCATGTAGATGCACCAGAATCAAACCAAACGTCAGCTATATCAGGGACACGTTTCATCATTTGTGAACATTTTGGGCATTTAAGAAATACTTCATCAATATAAGGCTTGTGGAGATCTTCTGGTATTTGCCCACCTAAAGATTTGATCTCATTTAGAGAAGAAACAACGGTAAATTCGCCACAAGAGCATTCCCATATTGGCAATGGTATACCCCAGAATCTCTGTCTAGATATACACCAGTCTCTTGCGCCTTCAATCCAGTTGTTGAACCTCTTTTCACCCGCCCAATCAGGAACCCACTTTACTTTTTTATTTTCTTTTAAGATTTGATCCTTAATAGCTTCTACTTTTACAAACCATTGATCTGAAGCCCTGTATAATAAGGGAGATTTGCATCTCCAACAATGAGCATATCTATGAAAAACTGAATCTCTAAACACAAGAAATTCTTTATCTTCAATGTCATCAATAATAATTTCATTAGCATCTTTGATATAGATGCCCTTATATTTTCCGGCTTCTTCAGTGAATGTACCTGTTTCATCAACTGGAGAAAATATTGGAAGTTTAAATTCTAATCCAGAACTATAATCTTCAGGCCCATGACCAGGGGCTGTATGGACGCATCCGGTACCGTCTTCCAATGTTACATAGTTTGTAACTATAATTGTATGTGCATTCTGCTCCTTGAATTGTTTGTGAATGGGTATATCTTCTTCGAGGATGTGTTTATATTTAAGGCCTAATAGGTCTTGACCTTTCAATATTTCAAGCACTTCATAGTCTTCAATTTCAAATAAAGTCATAAGTTTATCCAAAAGTTCTTTTGCAACAATCCAAACTTCGTTACCAGATTTTACTCTTACATATTCATATTTTGGGTTAACAGCAATAGCAACATTTGCAGGAATGGTCCATGGGGTTGTGGTCCATATGATAATATATTCATCTTTTTTACCAACTAACGGGAATTTGACATAAATCGATTCATCTTCTACATCTTTATATTCGTCAGTTGATTCATATCCTGAGAGGGGCGTTTCACATCTTGGACACCAAGCAACTGTAGCCTTGCCTTTGTACAAAAGGTTCTTTTCCCATGCCTTCTTAAAGAAATACCAAGAGGCCTCTATGTATGAATTAGACAAGGTCATGTAAGGATTTTCAAAATCCCCTATCATGCCAAATCTTCTGTAAAAATCAATCCAAATTTTAAGGAAGGATAATCCTCTTTCTTTGCATGCTTTAATGAATAGTTCTGTACCTATTTTTTCAATATCGCTCTTTGTTTTGGTGCCTAATATCTCTTCTACCTTTACTTCTATAGGAAGCCCGTGCATGTCAAATCCTGGCTGATGCCAAACATTGTAACCATTCATTGACTTGTACTTTAGGACAGGATCCCTCAATGCCCTAGTTCTAGCATGGCCAATATGAGGCATGCCATTCATATATGGGGGGCCATCAAGAAAGAAAAATTTAGGACCGTTTGATCTTAATTGTTTTAATTTGAGATAGATATCTATGTCTTTCCATTCCTCTAGTATTTTTGTTTCTAAAGAAACAGGATTATAGTCTTCAGGCACCTCAGAAACCATGAAGTCAATAATTATAAATGTTTTAAAGGTTTTGGGTAACTTAATCTTTTCTTTCAGAAACAAACTTTGGAACTGCTTGCTTTAAAGGATCAAAATTTTCTATATCTTTAATTTCGACACACTTCATAGAAACTTTAGAATGGAGTGTTGAAGGTAGCCTTAATATACGTTTTACATCTACCGTAACTTTACCATCTACTAAAGATGCATTTATTTGTTCGATGTGGCCTAATAAATCTTTTTTAGTCTTATCCCCAATGCCTTTAATATTCAAATAATCAGCATTTAATGAGATTAACTTTGAAATAATATTTTGCTTTTCAGAAAGCAACAAATCTGTAATATTTTTACTAAAAGGAAGATCTTTTTCTTTCATTTTGTTAAAAGTCAAGGCAAACATTTTCCTGTAAACGGCTGAGTATCCTTGGGATAGGAAAAGATCTTTAGGTCTCTTAGATCCAGTGACATATTCTAGAATTTCAGATCTTCTTTCAAGTGGGAGGACTTCATTATCAACAACTCTCAGGTGATACCCTCTGCCAGAATAGACTAAAAATAATCTTTTAATTCCTAAATCCCCGACCATTGTGTCCCTTATTTTTAATACAATTTCCTTAGCTTCTGACAAACATTTTTCACAGACATTTCCATCTTTACATTCACAGGTTTTGACGGCCAAATCTTTTGCATCTATATCAAAAACTAGTTCGGCCCCTTTCCAATCTTCTCTGTTTTTAGGTTTTGAGTAGTATGAAACACTTGTACAGACAGCATAAGGAAAATTTTTTATTAAAAAATCCGAAAATTGTTTAACATTATCAAACCCCTTGTACCTGTCATTGTAACCATTGCCATCATGGTCAAAAGCAAATTCTCTTTCTGTTATTCGCTCAACTATAAAATCAGGCACATCTTTTTCTTTCCATTCTTCGTGGTAGTATATCTTTCTCTCCCTAAGAGAAGCTTCCTTAAAATCCATAATTCACCTATTTATGGGCTAAGATGACTGTAATCCCATTAGATTTTATCTTATCAACTCTCACAAAACCAAACCGCTCAAATTGGACTATATCCCCCTCTTTAAGAGAAGCGATGCCCTCTTCTCCATATCCGTTAATTGTAGTGAGAGAAGCCGGATTGATATCTTCACCCTCATATAAAACACCGGGGGCAATAACAAATACTTTGACATTTTTATCCGATACCCACTGTATCTTCTTTACTTTGGAAAGTTCATCTTTGGAAGATTTTTCATCTGTCTTCATTGCTTTAATCAAATTGGGCTGAACATCTGTAATAAAGATATTGTAAAGGTCTTTTAATCGGATTATTTGCCCTTTAGTTATTTCTTTAAAATCATTGCCAGAAATGTAAAATTTGTCCTTAATATTCACAGTTCTAAAACCTCTGTCGAAATCTGGGTGACGCTTTAGTTGAATAGTTTGGAAAGATGCATCGATTAATTCTAGAGATTTTGGATCAGATACGAAGTAGTATCTATCAGAAGTAGAATCAATAACTTTTCTATTCAGCGATTCTATAAGAGACCAATCAATCTCAGGCTCTGATTTTGAAAGGCCAATTTCTTCCGCCACCATGTGAATTGCTTCAGGAGTGATACCTCTACGTTTGAGGCCACGAAGTGTTACTAGTCGTGGATCATCCCATCCAGAGACAACATGCTCTTCAATTAATGGTCTAATTAGTCTTTTAGAGGTAGGTGCCCCTTTGACGGTGAATCTAGAGTATTCAATAATCTTTGGATTTCTTAAAGTTAGAAGTCCTCTTATGTAGTCTTGTAGTTCTATTCTCAGTGAAAACTCATTGCTTCTTAGAACATGTGTCACCCCAAGGACAGAATCTTCAATTGCACAAGCAAAATCATAAACTGGCCATATCCTGTATTTGTCCCCTTGGATTGGGTGCGGATGATCAACAACCCTCATCATAGTTGGATCTCGCATGACAGTGTTTTTTGACTTCATGTCTCCTCTAAGTCTGAGGGAATATTTCCCTTCTTCAGCCTTTTCCATTTCCTTCCAAAGGGAAAGATTGTCAGTGACAGAATTAGAAGAACAAGGACAATCCTTCGAATCATATCTAAGTTTAGATACATACTCTGCATCACAGTTACAAACATAGGCTTTTCCAAGATTAATCAAGTCTAAAGCATATTTATAGTAAAGTTCCATGTCGTCAGACATATTGCACTCTTCATCCCAAGTTATTTTGAGCCATTTAAGATCCTGTTTTATTGCATCATAATACTCAAGTTTTTCCTTCTTGGGATTGGTATCGTCAAATCTTAGGATTACCTTACCACCATATTTTTTAGCGTAATAATAATTAAAGTAAAATGACATGCCATGCCCTATATGTGGGTATCCGTTTGGCTCTGGAGGAAGTCTAGTTACAACTTTTCCCATCTCTGCCCCTTCTAGGGGAGGGAGCTCTTTTGGGGCTTCTTTTTCTTTAGGTTTCTCGGAAAAGTATTCCGGATTAATTTGTTTTAATTTAATTTCAATGTCGTTCTTAGACATGTTTGAAATCTGATTAATTGCTTCTTCAACAGCAGATATAACATCCTTTGCTTGCTTTCTCATATCTGGCAATTCAGCCATTATTTTTCCAGTAACAGCCTTAGCGTTAGGGGTGCCCCCATATTGAAAGGCGTTAATAAGAGTATATTTAAGCGCGAGTTTATGTAAATCATCACTCATTTAATCACAAAAGAAAATAATATTTTGATATTAAAAGGTTATCAATAAAACAGGCAAAAATTAATCTATAAATTTTGTGATATTAGTTTTTTTATTGAGGGTAAGAAATATGCTAATCCAAAAATTATAAATCCTATAAAGCCAAATGGGGGTGGCAATAAAAATGCTACAATAAGACCTATTGCCACAAGTATCATGCCATCTCTATTGCATAGTGGGCATCCACTTGTAGAGCATGAATCTCCTTTTTTTACTGAAAGTTGTTTTTCCATAAGAAAGAAATATTACGAATATTTATAATAATATCCGTGATAAATTTATCACATATTATTTCTATTGGCCAGGTATAAATATATTATTAACCTAAATAATTAGTCAAATAAAATTTGAAAGCGAAAGATTTATATACTTTAAGTTAGGTTAACATATAGTGTAGGAAAAAGAGGTGATCCAAATGACATGGTTTGACATTATGGAAGATATGAGAAAAATGCAGGAAGAAATTGAAAGAGCTTTTCCTGAATTTTGGAGAAGAACACCTTTACTGATTCCAAGTGAATCTAAGGAAGGAGAAGTAGTCAAATACAGAAGACCCTTGACAGATCTAAAAGAAACAGAAAATGAATTTATAATGGAACTGGAAATGCCTGGAATAACAAAAGACGATATTGATATAAAAGTAACTGAAGACTCGATTGAAATAAAGGCTGAAAAGAAATGGGAAAAGAAAGAGGAAGATGAGAAAAAAGGATACTTCTTCCAAGAAAGAAGGTACCAAGGGTTCTACAGATCAATTCCACTACCATCTGGGATAAAGCCTGAAGAGACAGAAGCTAAATTTGACAATGGAGTACTTGAAATATCAATGAAAAAAGCTGATGAAAAAGAAAAAGCTCTAAAAGTTAATGTAAAATAATTTCTTTTCTTTTTTATATTTATTTTAAATAAGTCTGTGTTGAATTGGTGGGACATAGCTCGATACTTTCTTTATCTTATAATCGTTTTCAAGTAATGTTTTAATTTGAGTCGGAGGAACTCCAGAAGATATCTCTCTTGTTCTTCCATATCTTCCTTTGCTTACAACTTTTGCATTTAAAATACCAAGCATATCTAATTCGGATATTAAATCTGATACCCTTCTTTGAGTGAGAATATCAAGTTTGAGGATATTGCTCAAATCTTTGTAAATGTTAAATACATCCCCCGTGATAATTTCTCCAGGCATATATTTTTCAAGAAGATAAACAGAATAAAGTATTAACTTTGATTGAGTTGGAAGTGTTTTTATTACTTCAGAGATTCTATCTTGTTCTATTCTATCCTTTGCAACTCTAACATGAGGTTCTGTAACTTTTTTAGCATTCTGCCTTTCAGCTATTTCACCAGCAGTCCTTAATAGGTCAAGTGCTCTCCTAGCATCTCCATGTTCTTGAGCGGCAAAGGCAGCACAAAGAGGGATTACACCAGGATTTATTACAGAATCATTAAATGACATTTTTGATCTGTCCTCGAGAATGTCCATTAATTGTGGGGCATCGTAGGGGGGGAATATAATTTCTTCTTCCCCTAGAGAACTTTTTACTCGTGGGTCCAGAAACTCAATAAATTTCAAATCATTTGAAATACCAATTATACTAACTCTAGCGTTCTCCAAATCTCCGTTAATTCTAGTTAAATTATAGAGAACATCATCCCCTCCTTTTTTAAGAAGTTGGTCAACTTCATCAAGAATAATAATAACTAATTTTTTTTCATTGTCAAGACTTTGGGAGAATACATCATAGATTTTATCAGTAGGCCAACCCGTAAGAGGAACTGATTGACCAAAATATTCAGATAATTTTGATAGTAATCTATACTGAGTATCAACTACTTCACAGTTAATATAAATAAAAGTAATTGGCGTATCCATCTTAACATTAGAACAAAGATCTGGTTTCGGAAGGCCGGTGTTGCAATCAATTGAAGGAGAAGTTTTCAAAAAGGCTTTTCCACCAACTTTTTTTACAAGACCATTACCAACATATTTTACCACAACCGTCTTACCTGTACCAGTTTTACCATAAACAAATATATTTGACGGAGTTTCTCCTTTAAGTGCTGATACCAAGATTGCAGCGAGTTTTTCTATTTCATTTTTTCTATGAGGTAGAATCTCTGGTGTGTATGAGTGTCTTAAAACTTCTTTATTTTTAAAAATAGAATTTGATAAAAGAAGCTCATCAAATAGATCATCTAACGATGACTGTTTATTTGAAACAAAATCTTCAACACTTGAAGCAATTGTATATTGGAGTTCCTCTTTGTCAGAAACTTCAGAAAAATTTTTTGCTTTGGTGCTTTCGTCGTACCTTAAAGGTGTTTCTTTGCCACTGTCAGTCAATTACATCACTCTACTATTCTATGTTATAACTATCCTTTTTATATATTTCTCCCACCCCTTTATTTCCATTGGAAATCTAGATTAATAAATAAAATTAAATTAAAAAGATTATAATATTTACCTTTAAGACAAAATAGAGTTTAATTTAGCTTTTTTTAAGATTGTATCTTTATGTAAAAATTAAGATCATATCATTTAAGTTTGATTTCGATTTTGGTGAATTAGTCTATCTAAAGGAAAAATTTATATAGTAAAAAAAAGATAGAGTAATGGGATTTTATAAAATTTTATCATAACTCCAAAACGAAATATAAAATTTTATTTTCCAATGGAAATAAAGGGGTCCCCCTCAAATAATAATTTAAATCAATACTATAACATCTATTCATGGAAATCATTGATACTTACTTCGAGAACTATAGAAAAGCGGGTTATATACTAAAAACAATTAAAGAAGAATCAAGAAAACTAGTTGTTAGTAATTACAAAGTAGTTGACCTAGCAGATTTCATTGAAAATAAAGTAATTGAAATGGGTGGATTTCCAGCTTTTCCTTGTAATATTTCTATTAATCATGTAGCTGCTCATTATACACCTAACGTTGATACAGATCTTACCCTCAAAAGCGGTGATTATGTAAAAGTGGATATAGGCTGTCATGTTGAAGGATGTATTGCCGATTCAGCCTATACGGTTAAAGTGGATGAAAGTGATGATGACCTCATAAAGGCAACTCAAGATGCTCTGAAAAACGCGATAGAAGTTGTGGAGCCAGGAGTAAAAACTAATTATATTGGAAAAGTAATAGAAGACACAATTAAAGAGTTTAATTTTAATCCAATAAAAGAACTCTGTGGTCATGGACTTAAACCCTATGTTCTCCATTCTGGAATTACAATACCTAACTATAATAGTAATATTGGAACAAAGCTTAAGGAAGGAGACACTTTAGCAATAGAACCTTTTGCGTCTACTAAAGCAGGCAAGCTAAAGAGTTCAGAGGAAGTATATATCTTTAAATATATCCAAGACAGACCTTTAAGAGATCCTAGCTCAAAGAAATTATTGAGTTTAATAAAACAAAACTATAAAACCTTGCCTTTTGCAGAAAGATGGTTAGAAAAAAATTATGCAAATCTTAAAATAAATTTTTCATTGAGAAATCTCATTAGGGCGAATGCTATATATCCTTATAATGTATTATTAGATAGCGAAGGAGGTATGGTGTCACAGGCAGAACATAGCTTGATTGTCACTTCAAGCGGTTCTGAAGTTTACACCTAAGGTGTTATGTTATGTATGGTTTGCGGGAAGCCGGTAGTCTACCCTTATATATGCAGACTTTGCGGAAGAACAATATGCATCTCTTGTGTTCAAGAAGGCCAAATTTGCAAAGATTGTCTAAAAACAGGAAAAAAATATAAATAAATATATTTTTCGTTATATTTTTTTAAACATATCGCTAATTCCGAAAATCTTTTATATGAATAAGTATTAATAAAAACAATCCTAGGAGGGTAATTTTAATGAAACATATAGTTTTAGATAAAACGAAATGTGCTGGATGCAATTTGTGTGAACTTTTTTGTTCATCAAAATGGTACGATGCATTTAATCCAAAAAAATCAAGAATTAGAATCAAAACGGAAGATTATGTTGCACCTAATTATAGTGTATGTTTGCAGTGTGACGATGCTCCGTGTGTCGAAGCGTGCCCAACTGATGCACTTGTGATTGATCAAGATTTAGAAAGAGTTGTTCTTATCGAAGATAAATGTATTGGCTGCAGATTATGTGTTAAAGCCTGCCCGTATGATGGTATGTATTGGCATAAAGATTACAAACTCCCAATTAAATGTAATTTATGTGGGGGAGATCCAGAATGCGTCAAAATTTGTCCAAAAGGCGCATTGTCGGTAGGTGATTGAAATGGTTTATGGGTATGCAGGTAAAATTTTACATATAGATCTCACAACAGGAAAAACTGAAGTAGAAACACCAAATGAGGAATTTTATAGAAAATGGCTTGGCGGAAATGGAATTATTATAAAATACCTTTACGATGGAGTAAAAAAAGGTACTGATCCGCTATCCCCCGGGGCCGTTTCTGTATTTGCATCAGGGCCTTTAAGTGGGACTTTGGCACACGGTGCCGGAAGGACGCACTTTGGAGCAAAATCACCTCAAACAGGACTTCTTGCAGACAGTAGCGCCGGCGGAGGATTTGCCGCAATGCTAAAATATGCCGGATATGATGCCGTTGTTATTAAAGGCAAGGCAGCTTCCCCTGTAATGATCGTTATTAATAATGATAAAGTTGAAATTAGAGAGGCTGAAAGATTTTGGGGAGTTAAAACAATAGAAACTCAGCATAGACTCAAAAAAGAATTAACGCCCGAATACAAGATAGCGTGTATCGGTCCAGCCGGAGAAAAATTAGTCCCCATGACTTCAATTATCACTGACACCAGGGTTGCTGGAAGAAGTGGTAATGGGGCTGTTTGGGGATCAAAGAATCTCAAAGCCGTGGCCATATATGGAGACAAAGATGTTAAAGTAGCAGATATGGCAAAAGTAAAGGCGCTTTACGGAGAATTTGCTCAAAAAGCAAAAGAAACATTAGGCGGTCTTTCTAAATATGGAACTACTGGACTTCCTGCAAGTATTAATGCATTTGGTGGTTTAGGAACACGAAATATGCAGTTTGAAACATTTGAACACGTTGATAAGATCGGCGGAGAAACACTTAATACCCAACATTTAATTAGACATAGGTCATGTTTCAGCTGTTGCATTCACTGCGCAAAAGATTTCAAAGTCAATAAATGGGACAGTGTTTCTGAAGGGCCTGAATATGAAACCCAATACTCTTATGGCAGCATGCCAGCTATCGCTGACGTTGACTATGTAATTGCTGCGGATAGACTTTCCGATGAATACGGAATAGATACAATTTCTGCAGGGGTAACTGCTTCAATGGTCATGGAGTTAATGGAAAGAGGTCTCTTAACAGAAAAAGATACTGGTGGTAAAACATTCAAATTCGAAAATGGTGAAGATCTATTAGAGTTAGTTAAAATAATTGGAGAAAAAAGAGGCGAATTTGGAGAATTAATTGGGAGAGGTACAAGAGCTATTGCAGAGAAACTAGGGGGGGACGCATATAAATATGCATTTCATGTAAAAGGTCTTGAGCCCGCAGGTCACTCTCCAAGAGCCCAAAAGACAATGTCTGTAGGATATGCGACTTCTCCAAGAGGAGGAAGCCACCACGATGCAAGACCAATTGAATACGGATTGCCTCCAGAGAAGAGGAACACAACAGAAGGCAGAGCATTGAATGCGTTCAATACACAAAACTGGACATGTTTAGGAGATTCTTTAGTAGTGTGTCACTTTGCAGAGAAGATATATGGCACATCTGTAGCCCAGGCCCATTCCGATTGGATTAACGCAGTAACAGGATGGAACACAACTTTAGACGAAGTAAAGGCAATGGCAGAAAGATTCTACAATATGGAGAGACTCTTTACTATACGGGAATCTGGAAAAGCAAGAAATGGCGACACACTACCCTGGAGAGTTATGAATGAACCCATACCTTCCGGCACTTCAAAAGGAATGTACACAACTCAGAAAGAGTTTGACACAATGCTCGATGAATACTATGATCTAAGGGGCTGGGACAAAAAAGGAGTCCCAACAAAGGCAACATTAAAGAGACTAGGACTCGAAGAATACTCTTAAAATATTTATTTTTCCATTTTAATTAATTTTTAATATTTTTATCTTAATATAAAGTTTATAGCATCTGATTTACCTTAATAGAAAACTTTATATATCAATTAATAATTATATGTTTAAGTTAAAGTGTATTTTATGAAGGGCAAAACATTACTCATAGTTTTGATTTTAATCTTTTTAGCAATATTTTTCATGCCTATTAATTCCCCCATATTTCAAGAATCATTATTTAGTGCCTTTTTCCTTTTACATGACTATGCAAGATTGCATGTTTTAACATGTTTAGTTCCTGCAATGTTCATTGCTGGTGCGATAAGCGTTTTTGTCAAAAAAGATTTAGTATTGAAATATCTTGGGAGTGAATGTAGTAAACTCTATTCATATTCAATTGCTTCTGTTTCAGGATCAATACTTGCTGTATGCTCTTGTACCATTCTCCCCTTATTTGCATCAATTAGGAAAAGAGGGGCAGGGCTAGGGCCTGCAATAACTTTCTTATTTTCCGGGCCTGCAATAAATATAGCTGCTATATTCCTTACTTTTAGTGTGTTGGGATTTTCCATTGGTCTTGCGAGAGTTGTTTCGGCGATTGGGCTTTCAATAATACTAGGGTTATCAATGGCTTTAATATTTAGAGAAAAATCAGAAGGAGGTGCTCTTTATTTTGAGGAAAGTCCTGAAGTTAAAGTTTCGTCTAGAATTATCATCTTGTTCTTTTTTTCTATGGTAATGATTTTAGTAGTGAATGGATTATTGATAGTAACATCTTTAAAATATTTATTAATGGGGACATTGGCATTGGTAGTAGCATTTATTGCACTTTTCAAATTTTCTAGAGAAACTTCCAAATCATGGCTCAATGAAACATGGGTCTTTGGAAAAATGTTAATTCCTCTTCTATTCATAGGTGTTTTTGTAGCTGGATTTATCATGCCATTAATACCTCAACAATTAATAGAACAAATTGTTGGGAAGAATACTATTTTTGGAAACTTAATTGCATCTATCTTTGGGGCGTTCATGTATTTCTCTACTTTAACAGAAATACCTATTTTGCAAGCACTTATCGCAAAAGGAATGGCCAAAGGTCCTGCGTTGGCCTTATTATTAGCAGGACCAAGCTTAAGTTTACCAAATATGTTAGTAATAAGAAGAGTTTTGGGTTCAAAAAGAACTGTGGTCTATGTAATACTAGTCATCCTATACTCGACTGCAGCAGGACTAATATTTGGAGGTCTTGTATAATATGGAGGGGATTATATGAATATAAAAGTTTTAGGAAGTGGTTGTCCAACTTGCAAAGCCCTATATGAAAAAATAAAGAAACTATCTGAAGAAGGGAAGATAAATGCCAAAGTTGAATATAGTTCAGATATAAATGATCTAATAAATGAAGGGATCATGGGTAGCCCCGCAATTCTGATAGATGGAAAAGTAGCAAAAATTGGAAATCCTTCCGATCAGGAACTAAATAAAATACTTGGGATTAAATAAATATATTCAAAGGAGGGTTAATATTGAGAATGTTAGAAGAGTTTTTTCCTGAATTTACAAAAAAATTAGATGAAATGGACGAACTTTACAAAGAAAAAAGAACTATAGATGAAAAAACATATCAATTCATATGCTTCGCGCTTTCAATAAAAGCTAGATCAAAACCTTGCGTTTTAAAACATTTTAAAGGAGCTCTTGATGCCGGTGCAACAGTTAAAGAACTTAGCTATATTTTTGCTCTTGTAATGAGAGAAGCTGCAGGTGCCGATGATTGCTGGGCGCATGATGTAATCGGTGATTGGAGAGAGATATTAAAAGGAAACATTAATTGTGAATGTAAAAAATAAAATCTTGAGTCTATGAAAAAGAAAATATTATTTGTCTGTACACACAATTCTGCTAGATCTCAACTTGCCGAAGGCCTAGTTAATAGTATTTGTTCAAATAAATACCAAGCATTTAGCGCCGGTTCAACACCCACTGAGGTTAATCCATTAGCCATTGAAACTTTAAAAGAAATCGGAATTGACATCACGGGTCATTACTCTAAAAACATTATTAAATTTGAAGACCAATATTTCGATTATGTTATCACAGTATGTAACAATGCAAAGGATACCTGTCCTTTCTTCCCTGGAGCAAAAGAGTATATTCATAAAAGTTTTGAAGATCCCTCTTCTGTAGAAGGCAACTCTGAAGAAAAACTTAATGCATTTAGGGAGACTAGAGATGAAATAAAAGAATGGATACTTGAATTTTTCTGTAACTCTAATGTCTAGCTATTTATTTATTATTTCTAATATTTTTTCAACTCTATGGTCTTTAATTGAATAAAGAATTTTTTTCCCATCTCTTCTCGATTGAATAATACCTAAATCTTGAAGTTTTGAAAGATGCATAGAAGTGTTAGGTTGGGATCTTTTTATTAAATCAGGGATTTCACAAGCGCATCTTTCTCCTGAAACAAGAACTCTTAGAATTTTATATCTTGTGCTTTCTCCCATTGCTTTAAGAAGCAAAATATTACCTTTTTCACCACTAGGCATGTAAAATTATTTATATATTGATATATAAAGTTTTTTAAAAGAGATATATATTATATTGATAGTACCCTTCTATTAAATTTTAATTACTAATTATTAGGATATCCATCTATAATACCAAAATATTTATAAATCTATTATAAATATCTACTTATATGTTTATATATGTTAGTTCCCGTGGGGGGTATCCGTAATGAGAAGATATTTTTTTGTTATAATGTTGATACCTATCTTAATCCTTTTCCCCGCATGTGTTACCAAAAGTTCAAATCAACAGCAAACACAGCAGACAGCACCTGAAACAAATACTAATCAACAAAATAGTACAAAAGCCCTAGAAAAAGTAAACGTCTTGAAAGTTGAAATTCTTCATTTTCATCCAAAATCTCAATGTTACAGCTGTAAAACATTGGGGGGATATGCAGAAGAAACCATTAATACTTATTATTCAAATGAATTAAGAAATGGGAAACTTACGTTTAGGCATATTAATTATGAATTGCCCGAAAACCAGGAACTCGTTTTATTATATAGGCCACCTGGGTCCGCTTTGTGCATTGGGGTATACGATGACCAAGGTCGCCTCTATATTGAAGAAAACTTTGGTGTTTGGTATAGGATTGAAAATAAGAGCAATTTCATGAACTACTTGAAACAACTTGTCGATATGCGACTCAAAGGGGACCTTACAAAAATATAATTCTCTTTTTGGTGATAAAATGGACCAATCTACTGATGACAGAGTATTGGATGAGAAAATACAACAACTGACAAAGTCGTATATGGCTCGTACCCTATCTAAAAAAGAATTTGAATCTAGAAAAAAAGAAGTTATTGATTCATATTCACCAAATATTCTCAGAGAATCTACTAACAATACCGCACCTATTAATAAATATTCAAATAAATATCTCATGTTTATCCTACTATTCTTTGCTCTAATTGCCTCCGTATACCTAATCTCTAATATTGGAATCAATATTTCTTTTATACCTTTATTTGAATCATTAGGTCGAAGTAATATTCCCATAATAGCTGCTTTTTTTATTGGAATAATGACGGCAATTAGCCCCTGTCCACTTGCAACCAATATTACTGCCATAGCATATACATCAAAAAAAATTGGTAACAGCAAACATACATTTTTAGTTGGAATTTTATACACTATTGGCAGGGCGATTGTATACATCGGTATAGCCGCTGTTATAGTTTGGATAGGAATAAGTACATTTTCAATTTCCCTTACCCTACAAAAATATGGAAAATTATTACTAGGACCACTTATGTTATTATTTGGTATTTTAATGCTCAATATCTTCAATATAAGTTTTGGGAAAAGTAGTGATAAAATATCTAAACTAAAGGAAATTTTATCTGAAAAAGGATTAATTGGGAGCCTTTTACTAGGAATGTTGTTTGCTATTGCATTCTGTCCAATAAGTGCTGTATTCTATTTTGGTATGCTGATACCATTAGCAATTCAAAATAGTGATCCAATTATCATACCGTCGGTATTTGCAATTGCAACTGGGTTGCCTGTCATAATATTCTCACTAATATTAGTATTTAGCTTTTCAAAGATTGGGAATGTTATGAAAAAAGTGCAGACTTTTGAAAAGTGGATGAGAACGATAGTTGCACTGATATTTATATCTGTTGGGATTTATTATATATTTATAGTATAGAAATATTTATATATGCACATATATACATAATTATTATGGATGAGCCGGTAGAGATATTCAAAGCACTAGGTGACTATACTCGTCTTAGAATTGTGAAATGCCTTTTAAATCAAGAATACTGTGCATGTGATTTTACATCTGAAATTGAAAAAGATCAGACAACTATCTCAAGACATCTTAAAATATTAGTTGATGCAGGCATATTGAAATCGGAGAAAAAAGGTAGGAATATTATTTACAGCATTAAAGACAAGGACACCAAAGAAATGTTGATAAAATTTGGCATTCAAGGGACGCCCTGTTGTGAGGATGATAAATATGAAAGATGAAGACATCAAAAGAATTGTAAAAAAAAATTATTCTAAAATTGCATCTTCTAACTGTGGTTGCAGTTGTGGGTGTGGGAATGGTAGTACTAATGAACTTATTGCAAGATCATTGGGTTATTCTGATGCACAGATAGGAAATGTGTCTGAGGCAAATCTTGGATTGGGGTGCGGAAATCCAACAGCATTTGGAGAAATAAAGGAAGGAGAAACTGTTCTCGACCTTGGTTCAGGCGCAGGTCTAGATTGTTTTTTGGCAGCAGATAAAGTTGGAGAAAAAGGTAGGGTCATAGGCGTTGACTTTACTGAGTCTATGGTCCAAAAAGCAACTCAAAACGCAAAAAAATACAAATATAACAATGTTGAATTTACGCAAGGGGATATAGAAAATCTTCCAATAGATGCTGATTCGGTAGATGTAATATTAAGTAACTGTGTTATCAATCTTGTACCAGATAAGATAAAAGCATTCAAAGAAGCGTATAGAGTATTAAAGAAAGAGGGAAAAATGTACATATCTGACATTGTACTACTTCAAAACCTTAGCGAGGACTTAAGAAAGAATGAAATGCTTCTTGTAAGTTGTGTGGCCGGTGCAATATTAAAAGACGATTATCTGAAAATAATTAGAGATACCGGTTTTGAAATTTCAACTACTTCAAGCGATGATGAGATAAGCATAAGACAATATTATGGATTACCTATTGAGAGCTTAAGCATTGTCGCAAAGAAAAAATAAAATAATTTTCTTATTTTTTATTCGGGACAATATCACTTTTAACATCAACTACTCTTTCTATTATGTATCCCATTAGAATATTAAGAGAATGCTGGAACCCCATCGTATTGCCATAAACTTTAGTCCCAAAAATTTTAATTCAACTAATCCTTGTGGTATTTTTAGACATGCCCACACTCCTAAAAAACAATAATATTTAGTAAAATTGCCCATCTTTCAATTAGTGAAGCCATTAAAAGGAAAGAAAAAAATAAGAATTTGATGAAATTAATAATCTTATTAGAAGAGTAAATAAATATACTTTATTTTTTAAATATTAGGGCCTAAAATCAAGTTAACTAGATTAAAAATGTATAGGATATTATGAGAAGAAATTATTCAACAGATATGAATTTTACTTTATGTTGCCAAATTAAATATGGCCAAAAAATAAGATAATAACCTAAAATAGAAAAATAGATTATTTTTTATCTTTCAGTTCTGCAAAACTTTTCCAACCTAATTCAGGCATTTCAGCTTGCATCATTGCTCTATCTGCTGAACCAAGGCCATACATCTTGTCTATTGCCCTCAAAGCCATACCAATTTCACCACTCATGTCGTTAGGTTTCGTCGTTGATTTATTCTCTCTTAATATTTTTAAATAATCTGTGTAATTTTTTTCTACTGGCATGTATATCACCGTAATTATTATTTCTTTTAGATTTATAAATTTATCGTTAATTGATAAATAAAATATTTAATTTTATCGGCAATTGTAGGAGTACTTAAAAATATTTTGCTCGCCTAAAATATTAATAAAAAGTCAAAATAAATTAAAATCTATATTAATTCAATAAATATTTATTATTAAATTTCAAAAATAGGTACAAACAATAGGATAGAAGCTTTGGATATAATTCAAAGAATAAAATTTGAACCACTTTTCTTACTAACGTAATTTCTGCAAAACAGGTATTTCTAGCTTTAAATTTAGGGACAAATTAGAACTTCATAAGTTCTTCTTCCCATTTTTTTTTGCAATCACAATCATACTCTAATATTTCTACATCGTTATTAATTGAGAACTCTAATATCCTTTTTTCAATTTCTCTGTTGCAGCTTTTGCAATTTTTAGGGCCACGTAATCTGCCAAAAGCAACAGGATGGCAAATTATATCTGGCCTTAAATTTGCAGTCTTTTTTAGAATTTCCAATATACTCCATCCCCAAGGTGGTGAATACTCTCCTTTATTCCATAGGTATTCAACTAAGGTATTCTTATGGACAGTCATTGGATTAAAAGAAATAACATCAGCGATATTCTCTATAGCTTTTGCAGAGGTTATAGCATCGTATATTGCCTCCTTTTCAGTTAGAAACGGGGGTTTTACCATAAGATAGGCCTTATTTTTGATACCTAGTTTTTTTAGAGTCTCGCTTGCAGAAAGAAAATCTTCAAATATAAATCCTTTGTTTATAGAATGCCGAAGTATTCTGTTATTTGAGGACTCTAATCCAATTGCAACTTCAATTTGAAGATCATTGCCTTCTATTAACTCTTTTAAATAATCCTCTACAACATATTCTGGCCTAGATTCTAATGTGACTTCATCTATTCCCTTTTCAGAAAGAAATGAAATTATTCTTTTTGCACATTCAGGATTTACTTCCCTTGGATCAAGAAAACTTCCAGATGTAAAGAGTTTGACCTTTTTAATTTCACTATCATAGGCATTATTAAACTCATCAACAAATATACCAAATATATCAATTGAAGAATCGCTTGGAGAATCTTCAAAGTAGGAGCACATATTGCACCTTCTCCACCTACAACCAACAGTTGGTAAAATAATTGAAAGTGCCTTTGCTTCTTTACCCCGAACATTTTCCCTATTATAAAAGAACATTAACATTTCTAACTAAATTCAGTTTAAAAACTTCACTCAAAGAGGCAATTCATACAATTTACAGCTATAATAGATATTAAAAATGCAGCAATTGCAAATATAGCCCAAATCCTTCTCCTGTAGTACCTCTCAGAAATATAGATAACAAAAGCTGATGTTGAAATAAAGTAACATAACAAAGGAAAAATTGGCATCGTGATTAGTAAGAATAGATTGTATCCCATAAGATAAAGTGACCATTCAATACCGCTCCAGCTAATACCCATAAAAATAACTCCAAAAATGAATAATTCTTCAGCTTTTTTGTAATCCTTGTCTCTTAAAAAAAGAGAATAAACAATTAAAAAAGAGCTCAATATAGAGCTCAAAATTGAATAGTGAAATCCTAAAGATTCAAGACCCATTTTATTCCAGCACTGCACCTTTGTCAGATGAAGATACGAGTTTTCTATATCTCAAAAGCATTCCAGGTATGTCTTTCTTTGGGGGCTTAACAGTCTTTAATCTTTCTTCTATTTCTTTATCTGTAAGCGCAACTTCAAGTTTTCTCATTGGTATATCTATTCTTACGATATCCCCATCTTTTATTGCAGCAATTGGGCCTTTGTCAAAGGCTTCAGGGGATATATGGCCTATACAAGGACCTCTAGTTCCTCCAGAAAATCTTCCGTCTGTAATTAAGGCCACAGATTCAGCTAATCCCATACCTGCTATCAAACTTGTTGGCTCTAACATCTCCCTCATTCCAGGGCCACCTTTTGGTCCTTCGTATCTTATCACTACTACCATTCCTGACTTAATTTTTCCGGCAAGTATGGCTTTAGTTGCAGCCTCTTCACTTTCAAATACCTTGGCCTTACCTTCAAACTTCATTATCTTCTCGCTAACTGCAGTCTGTTTTACAACTGATCCATTCGGTGCAAGATTTCCTTTAAGGATGGCTATCCCACCTTGTTTGTGATATGGATTGTCGATATTTCTGATTGTATCAGATTTTACTAATTTTACTTTATTTAGCGTGTCCCCAAGAGTTTCTCCCATAATAGTTTTTGTTTCAAGATTTAGTTTATCCTTTAGTCTAATCAAAATTTGAGGGATTCCTCCAGCATCATCAAAATCTCTCATAAAGAATGGCCCACCTGGCCTTAAATTTACAAGATGGGGCGTTTCTTTTGATAGTTTATCAAATAATTTTAAGGGGAGATCAATTCCAAAAGCATAGGCAACCGCCGGTAAATGCAGGGCAGTATTAGATGAACCACCAATTCCCATATCCACTCTTATGGCATTTTCAAAACTTTTCTTCGTGACTATGTCCTTTGGTTTGAGATCTTTTTTAACAAGTTCAACAATGATTTTTCCTGTTTGATATGCTATATCTTCTTTTCTCTTGTCAGTTGCATGAATAGTTGCACTACCTGAAATAGATAGGCCAAGAGCTTCAGTCATACAAGCCATAGAATTTGCTGTAAATAACCCTGCACACGCACCTGCTCCAGGGCAGCTTCTCTTTTCTATCTCCTTGAGCTCTTTTTCAGAAAGATCACCTTTTTTATAGCTACCAATAGCCTCAAAAATGGAAATCAAATCAAGTCTTTTACCATTGTACTCGCCAGGCTCCATTGGGCCTCCAGTTACCATTGCTGCAGGTATATTTAGCCTTCCAGCAGCCATAAGCATACCTGGGGTAATCTTGTCACAGTTTGTAACTCCAACCCACCCATCAAATAAGTGGGAAGAAACCATTAATTCAACTGAATCAGCAATTATGTCTCTTGAAGGTAGAGAGTATCTCATACCTTGGTGGCCCATCGCTATGCCATCACATATACCAGGCATTCCAAATTCAAATGGAATGCCACCAGCATCTCTGATACCCTTCTTTACAAATTCTGTAAGTTTTCTTAGAGTTATGTGTCCCGGAACTACCTCAGAATATGCAGATGCAACACCTATGAATGGTTTATTAAAATCTGCATCTTTAAGCCCATCTGCTCTAAGTAATCCTCTAGCACCAGCTTTATCAATATCATTTTTAATAATTGAACTTCTCATTTAACCACATCTACAAATTTAGCCAATCCATATTCAACGCTGTCTACAAGGGCATACCAGCTTGCAGTTATGATGTTCTCTGAAACACCCACAGTATCCCATGTCTTGTTATATCCATGAGTCCTTATCAGAACTCTAACTACCGATCCAGTTCCCTCTTCACCTTCAAGTACTCTGACTTTATAATCTGTAAGATTAAAGTTTTTAATTTCTGGGTATGCGCCAATCAGAGCTTTTCTTAATGCTTTGTCTAAGGCATTAACAGGACCGTTACCCTCGGCAGCTGTGTGGTACTCTCTATCATTTACTCTGAGCTTAATTGTAGCCTCAGATTGTGAATCCATGTCGCCTCTTTTATCAATTACTACCCTAAATCCTTCAAGTTCAAAGAATTTCTTGTAAGTTCCTAAGGCTTTTTTCATCAGAAGCTCAAACGAAGCCTCTGCACCTTCAAACTGATACCCTTCGTTTTCCAGTTTCTTTATCTTTTCCAAGATGAACTCAAGTTTTGAGTCAGCAGACTCTAAGTCCACCCCATACTCTTTGGCCTTAAAAACAATGTTGCTCCTACCAGATAGCTCAGAAACTATAACTCTTGTTCTATTACCAACAAGCTCCGGCCTAATATGCTCGTATGTATCGGGATGTCTTTGAATAGCACTGACATGAATTCCACCTTTATGGGCAAAAGCACTTGCTCCCACATATGGCTGATGCATATCAGGCGATATATTTCCAAGCTCTGCTATGTAAGCAGAAACATTCTTTAGCTTTGCTAACTGCTGATCAGAGATGCAGTTAAGTTTCATCTTAACCTTAAGACCAGGTATTATTGAGCATAAGTTTGCGTTACCACATCGCTCCCCATATCCATTAATAGTCCCTTGAACATGCACTGCTCCCCTTTTAACTGCTTCAAGGGAATTTGCGACGGCACATTCTGAATCATTATGGGCATGAATACCAATATTGCTTTTTATTTGAGATTTAATTTCAGAAATAATATTTCCGATTTCAAATGGCAGGCTCCCTCCGTTTGTGTCGCATAAAGATATGCAATCAGCACCGGCTTTGTCAGCTTCTTTTATAGTTGCTAGAGCATACTCTTTATTTCTTTTGTATCCGTCAAAGAAGTGTTCTGCATCATATATGACTTCAATTCCATGCTCTTTAAGAAAAACTATGGAATCATAGATCATCTCAAGGTTTTTTTCAAGAGGAATTTTTAATGCTTCAATTACATGGAAGTCCCAGCTTTTCCCAAAGATTGATGCAACTTCTGTATCTACATCTAAAATAGCCTTTAAATTAGGGTCTTCTTCCGCCTTAAGTTTTGCCCTTCTCGTGCTTCCAAAAGCCGATATTTTTGAAGTGGTCAATGAAAGAGATTTAGCATTTTTAAAAAACTCAACATCTTTTGGATTCGAGCCTGGCCACCCGCCTTCGATATAATGTATTCCTAGTTCGTCAAGCTTTTCACATACCTTCAACTTGTCATTAGCGGAAAAGGCGATACCTTCTCCCTGTGTTCCATCTCTTAAGGTTGTATCAAAAAGCTTTATCATTTTTTTCTCCTTATTCTTTCATCTTCTTCACTATTTCATCTCCGACCTCAGTTGTCTTTGAAGTTCCTCCGAGGTCTTGTGTTCTTACCTTTCCTTCCTCAAGTACTTTGACAACGGCCTTTTCAATTAGTGAAGCAGTTTTTGGCTCTCCGATTGTTTCAAGCATCATGACCCCACTTAAGATTGTGGCAAGAGGATTTGAAACATTTTTTCCCTTGTATTTTGGTGCAGAACCGTGTATAGGCTCAAACATTGAAACCCCATCAGGATTAATGTTTCCACCAGCAGCAAGTCCAAGCCCTCCTTGGATCATAGCCCCGAGGTCAGTAATAATATCTCCAAACATATTTGGTGCAACAACAACCTGGTACCACTGTGGTTGTTTTACAAACCACATTGTAATTGCATCAACAAATGCAAATTCAGTTTCGTATCCAGGATATTCCTTTGCAACTTCTTCAAACACGTCTCTCCAGAGACTATAAATATTAGTCAATACATTGGCCTTATCAACAGACGTAACTCTCTTTTTACCTTTCATCTTAGCAAGTTCAAATGCGTATCTTATCACTCTTTTAGATCCTTCTCTTGAAATCATACCTATCTGGTATGCTATTTCTTCAGGCCTATCAATATCTATCCCCATATTGAATTTGACTTCATATAGATCTCTTATTACTTCGAGTTGTTCTTTATTCATTGTTCCTTTGAATCTTCCACCTATCCCAATATAGAAGTCCTCAGTGTTTTCCCTTATTACGTGGAAGTTAATATCTTTGTATGTCTTGCCTTTTAATGGGCATGGCACATTAGGATAGGATACAATTGGCCTTAAATTTACATATTGATCAAAATAAAATCTCATTTTTAGGAGGATACCTTTTTCAAGTATACCGGGGGCAACTCTTGGATCTCCAATGGCGCCAAAGTATATTGCATCCTTTTTCTTGAGTTCCTTCAGTGTTTCTTCTGTTATTAATTCTCCAGTTTTTAGGTAATGTTCAGAACCATTTTGATAATATTCCCAATCAATGTCTAATCCTGTAATTTTACAAGCTGCATCTATTACCTTCTTTCCTTCTTCGATTATCTCAGGTCCTATGCCGTCACCGGGCATTATGGCTATCTTTTTCATTTAGAACCTCCTTTACATATTCCATCAAGCCACCTTTTTCTACAATCTTTAGTAAAAATGGGGGTAGCGGTTTAAATTCAAAGACCCCACCAGATCTTTTGTTTTTTATAGTCCCTTTTTTTAGGTCGACAACTAGATTATCTCCTTCATCGGCCTTAACATCACATTCAATTAATGTTAATCCAAGATTAATAGAATTTCTAAAAAATATTCTTGCAAAGCTTTTCGCTATGACACAAGATATCTCTGCACCCATTAGTGCTCTAGGTGCATGTTCTCTTGAGGAGCCACAGCCAAAGTTTCGCCCTGCAACTATAATGTCCCCATCTCTAACAATGCTATTGAACTCTGGCCTTACTTTTACGAAGGCATTTTTTGCTAACTCTTTTGGATCCCCAGTAACCAAAAATTCTGCAGGGATTATCTGATCAGTGTCTACATTGTCTTCAAACTTAATTACTCTTCCTTCAAGGATTTCTTTCATTTATAACACCTCTCTTGGATCAACAATTCTTCCCTCAAGTGCAGAAGCTGCAACTACAGCTGGATTTGCTAGGTAGACTTCAGAGTTTTTGTGGCCCATTCTTCCTATAAAATTCCTGTTTGTAGTGGCAACGCATTTCTCACCATCAGCAAGTATGCCCATATATCCTCCAAGACATGCCCCACATGTCGGTCCGCAGACAAAACAATCAGCCTTCTCAAAAATGTCAATCAATCCTTCTTTTAAAGCCTGATTGAAGACTTCCTTAGTTGCTGGAACAACAAGCATTCTGACCTCAGGATTTATTTTCCTCCCTTTTAATATGTCTGCAGCAATCCTAAGATCTTCAATTCTACCATTTGTGCAGGATCCAAGGTAGGCCTGATCAATTTTAACATCAACTTCAGAAGCCGGTGCAGTGTTGCTTGGTAAAAAGGGTTTCGCAACTGTAGGGGGTATGTCTGCAGCATCATATTTCAATTCTTCAATATAGTATGCATCCTTGTCAGAGTATACTGGGTTATAATTTCCTCTTACTCTCCCTTGGAGATATTTAAAGACTTTATCATCTGGAGGTATAATTCCAGCTTTTCCTCCAGCTTCAATCGCCATATTTGATATGGATATTCTGTCTGAGAGTGTCAAATTTTCAATAGTGTTTCCATAGTATTCCATGGCTTGGTATAATGCACCCTCTACCCCAATATCCCCAATCACATGAAGTATTATATCCTTACCATAAACATAATTGTCAAGTTTTCCATTAACTGTAATTTTGATACTTTCTGGTACTTTTAACCAAAGCCTACCAATAGCCATTACCGCCGCAGCTTCGGTTGAGCCTATACCGGTTGAAAAAGCCCCCAAAGCACCGTAACTACAAGTATGTGAATCTGCACCAACAATCAATCTCCCCGGCGCAACAAAACCCTTCTCAATCATAAGTTGGTGGCATACCCCACCCCTTCCGACTTCAAAGTAATTTTCTATTTCATACTTTTTTGCAAATTCTCTCATTCTTTTTGCTTGCTCAGCAGATGCAACATCCTTGTTAGGAACGTAATGGTCTGGGATAAGTACAATCTTTTCTTTAATGGGCTTTGTACCCTTTGGAAGTTTTTCAAACTGCTCAAAAGCAGGCAGCCCTGTAACATCATTAACCATTACATAATCTACATTAGCTTCAACTATCTGGCCAGCCTCGACAGTGGCGCTGGTCTTATTTCCGATTATTTTTTCTGATATAGTCTTTCCCATAAAAATCAACTAAAAAATAAAAATTTAAATTATATTATTTTTTTTCTGGTTTTAAGAACATCTTTCTGATATCTTTACCTACTTCTTCTATGAGCTTTTCTTTACCCTCTTTTCTTGCTCTTGTTAGGACAGGTCTCCCAGTGTAGTTCTCCATCATGAACTCTCTTGCAAATTCACCTGATTTAATATTGTCAAGGACTTCGTACATTCTTTCCCTAACAGAATCGTCGATTATCATTGGGCCTCTAGTTCTTCCACCATATTCTGCAGTGTTTGAGACTCTCTCCCACATTAGCTCTAGGCCGCCTTCATAGAACAGATCTACGATTAACTTCATTTCATTTAAGCACTCAAAATATGCTATTTCTGGCTGGTAGCCTTCACTTACAAGTGTTTCAAAACCAGCAGTAATAAGCTCTGTAATTCCACCACAGAGGACGCACTGCTCACCAAATATATCTGTAATTGCTTCCTCTTCAAACGTTGTTTCAACTACTCCGGCTTTTGTTAAATTCATGGCCTTCGCCATTGCAAGTGCTGTCTGTTTCGCCTTTCCACTGTAGTCCTGCTCAATAGCTAGAAGTGCTGGAGCTCCAAATCCTTCTTTATAAAGCCTTCTAAGTTCGCTGCCTGGTGTTTTTGGCGCTATCATAACTACGTCAACATATTCTGGTGGCTTTATCTGATTGAATGTTATGTTAAAGCCGTGAGAAAAACTAAGAACATTGCCTTCTTTTAGATTGTCTTTTATGAATTTTGTGTAGACATGTGGTTGAACCTCATCAGGTATCAAGATATGGACTATATCCCCTATCTTTGCTGCATCTTCAACACTCATTGTCTTAATACCTGCGTCTTTAGCGCAGTTCCAAGATTTTCCCCCTTCATTTACTCCGACGACAACGTCAACTCCGCTATCGTGCAAACATAGGGCCTGAGCCCTTCCTTGATTTCCATAACCTATTACGGCTACTGTTTTACCTTGTAAATATTTAAGGTCCGCATCACAATCATAATACATTGTTGCCATTCTTTAACCTCCACTTTTCTTTTCAACATCCCTAGAAATGGCAGTAACTCCCGTTCTAAAGAGTTCTTTTATGCCAAAATTTTTCATTGTTTCAACAAATCTGTCAATATCTAAAGGATCTGCTGTTGTTTCTAGGGTTATTGTTCTTATACTAATATCTACTATATTTGATTTAAATGCATTGGCTATCTCTAGAACTTCAGCTCTATTTTCCTTGTCAGCATATACTTTCAATAGACAAAGATCTCTTACAACAGAACTATTTCTATCTAGAATGTTTACCTTTACAACTTCTATGAGTTTGTTCAGCTGTTTTTCAACTTTTTCTATCTCTTTTTCGTCTCCAGTAGTAACTATAGTCATTCTACTCATACCTTCTTTTTCAGAAGGAGAAACTGTTAGGGAATGAATATTAATTCCTCTTCTAGAAAACATACCACTCATTCTAGTTAGAGATCCTGCTTCATCTTCAACTAAGACTGAGATTATTTGTGTTTGCATCTTTCCACCCCTATCATCTCATCAACTCTGCCCCCTGGAGGGATCATTGGTAGAATGTTAGTTTCTGATTCTATCTTAAAATCAAGTACTGAAACGACACCAGAATCAAATGCATTTTTTAAAGCCTTTTTAATGTCACTTGCCTTCTCAACCCTCTCCCCATAAGCTCCAAACGATTCAGCCAATTTCACAAAGTCCGGTAGTGTTCCTAGTTTTGTTTTCGAATATCTCTTATCCCAAAATAGTTCTTGCCATTGTCTTACCATCCCAAGGTATGAGTTATTTAATATAGCAACTACTACCGGTATATTCTCGGTCATTGCAGTTGCCAATTCTTGGCATACCATCAGGAATGATCCATCTCCCGCAATGTCTAAAACTTGACTTTCAGGTTTTGCTATCTTTGCTCCAATTGCAGCAGGAAATCCAAATCCCATTGTTCCAAGTCCACCAGAAGATATAAACTGTCTTGGTTTTTTTGTGATATAGTAGTGGGCTGCAAACATTTGATTTTGACCAACTTCTGTAGTAACTATTGCATTGTCATCCAAAAAATCATTAATTGTCTTAATTATAACTTCAGGCGTAAGTTTATTTTCTTTGTGCTTTACAACTTCACATTCTTCACACATACTGTGGAGTTGATTTACTCTTTTTCTCCAGATATTTGTATCTTTTTTAACATCTTCGTACTTTTTGATAAATTTAATTAAATCTTTTATAACTAGATTTGCATCCCCTACTAGAGGAAAATCTACAGTCATATTTTTGTTTAGTTCTGATGAGTCTATATCACAATGAATTTTTATAGCATCAGGCGCAAAAGACTCAAGACCCCAACCAGTTGTTCTATCAGAGAACCTGCATCCAATAACCAATAAAACATCACAGTTATTGATCATTTTATTTGCACCAAGTCTTCCATGCATCCCTACCATACCAAGAGAAAGGGGGTGATTTTCAGGTATAGCACCTTTTCCCATAAGTGTTGTAGCAACTCCGGCACCAAGATATTCCGCCAATATTCTCAAATCTTCTGAAGCGTTTGCTAGTATAACTCCCCCCCCTGCAAGTATTAATGGTCTCTCAGCCTCAACGAGCTTTTGAGCAATCCTCTTAAGTTGGAGTGGATTGGGGACAATGCTTGGATTATATCCTGTAAATTTTACCTCACCATGATGGTACTCTTTTGATCTTTTCTGTTGTACATCATTTGGGAGGTCAATGACAACTGCACCCTTTCTTCCAGTATTTGCAATTTTAAATGCGCCTTTGATTGTCCAAGAGAGCCTATCTGTTGATTTGACGAGAAAGTTATGCTTTGTTATTGGCATTGTGATTCCAAAAGTATCTGCTTCTTGGAATGCATCTGTACCAATGGCTTTAGTTGGAACTTGTGCTGTAAAAGCCACAACAGGAATCGAATCCATAGTTGCATTAAGTAATCCCGTTATAAGATTAGTCGCGCCTGGACCAGAAGTTGCCATACAAACCCCTGGATTTCCAGATGCTCTAGCGTAACCATCAGCAGCGTGAGCCGCACCTTGTTCATGTCTTACAAGAATACTCCTGATATCTGTTTCTTCATAGAGTTGGTCATAAAGAGGTATCAATTGACCTCCTGGAAAACCAAAGATATGTTTAACATTTTCTTCTTTTAGACACTTGACAACAATTTCTGTTCCTTTAAGACCTTCATTCATTTCGTTTTCGCCTCTTTATTTATCATTCTTAGTTTGTTTATGGCCTCAATAGCTGCATTTACGCTAGTCATAACTATATCTGGTCCAACACTCTTTCCTAACGCTTTTATTCCGGCTTCATTAGTCATCTTAACAGAGACTTGACATAACGCATCAGAGCCACCTGTTATCGCTTCAAGTCTATACTCTTCAAGAGTTATCTTTTCTGGCACCACCGACTTTAAAGCATTTAAAGCTGCATCAACTGCACCATTTCCTATGTTTGAACCTACTTTTTTGTTACCGTTTATATTAAGGATAGCTGTAGCTGTTGGAGTTATATGAAGTCCAGAAATAATTGACATTTCTTCTAGCTTTACTTCTTTTTCTTCATCAGGTACTTTTCCTACATACCCAGCTGCAATTGCAATTAGATCTTCATCGGTGATCTTCTTTCCACTCTCTCTTATTTCTTTTACATCATCAACAATTTCTAAGATTTGTTCTTTTGTAAGTCCAATACCAAAATCCTTAAGCTTCTTTTCAACAGCATGAAGTCCTGTATGCTTTCCAACAACAATTTCACTTTCTCTCCCTACTAACTTTGGTGTCAGTGGTTCATAACAGAAAGCTTTACTGAGTACACCGTGAACATGAATCCCAGATTCATGAGCAAATGCATTTTCTCCAACAATTGCCTTATTCGGCTGTACAACTACACCAGATATTCTTGAAACTAATTTTGATATATATGTAAGTCTTGTGGTATCAAGAGAAAACCTGACTCCATATAGGGCCATAAGACTCATTACAGTTTCCTCTAATGAGGCATTCCCTGCCCTCTCCCCTAGACCATTCACTGTACAATGAACTTGTTTGGCACCACTTTCAACTGCTGCAAGAGAATTAGCGACAGCAAGACCAAAGTCATTGTGGCAGTGGATACTTATAGGTACATTAATATCATCAACAAGTTCTTTTATTAGATACCTCATAGCTTTAGGCATTATTGTACCAACAGTATCTGGTACATTGATAAAATCTACTCCAGCGTCCCTTACAGCTCTATGCATCTCTTTAAGGTATTCAAGCTCAGTTCTTGTTGCATCTTCACATGAGAATTCTACTTCGACTCCATGATCCTTTGCATATTCAACACCTTCAACAGCCTTATTCATAATCTCTTCTTTTGACATTTTAAGTTTGAATTCTCTATGTAAAGGCGAAGTAGCAATAAATGTATGGACTCTATCAACATTACAATCTAAAGCAATATCAATATCTTTTTTATTTGATCTTGCAAGGCCGCATATCTTTGCTTTTAGACCCATATCACATACTTTTTTTATGGCGTCCTTCTCTCCAGCAGATGTTATAGGAAATCCTGCTTCAATAGCATCAACGCCTAATAGATCTAAGCTTTCAGCTATCTTCATCTTTTCCTCTACGTTGAATGCTACTCCTGGTGTCTGCTCACCATCTCTGAGAGTTGTATCAAATATTTTGATACCTTCTATATTCATCTTGTCTAATACTAGTTTATTATAGTCGCTTACACAAATAACTTCTTCCATATTATCCACCTATCAAAATAAATAATGCAGTAAGTAAAAGAAAGAAAATCACTTACAATTTTGATATTGCAGGTAAAACTACGGAGAATCTTTAGAAAGAATTTATACCTTTGTGAGGGGCAAAAATGCACCCCCCCTAATTACTAACTCCATAGTATGCACCTAATGCATTTTAAAGCCAATTTATTTCTTTTTAAAGGTTTCGGTTATTTTTAAATAAAAATTAATAGAAAATATAAAAATAGAGGTTTATATAGCAGTTTTTTTAGGTTCTAGTCTTCTTCTGATGAATTTTTCTATTTCAATTACAAAAAAGCTTGTAGTTGCTACTAGAGTTAGAGGTATCCACCAGACAGCCGGAAAAGGTGCTGTTCTAAAAGGGCTTGTACCAAACAATGGCTGGGAATATACTAAAAGCACTTGCAAGGCTAAAGTTGCAACTGCACCAATTATTAGCCATTTATTTCTAAAAGGATTTATTTTAAATGCGGTGCCTCTTAGGGACCTTGCTGTGAATAAATATCCTACTTCAATCATTATTATAGTTGTGAAGGCTATTGTCTGTGCTTGTGGCATAAATTCTAGAGAATTACCTACTGACCTAAAGAACAATAGATACATTGAGAATATCATAGTCACTTCTATAATGGAAACTAGTCCCACTCGTTGAATAAAAAACTTGTTGAACAATTTTTCATTAGGATCTCTTGGCGGCCTATTTAATAGTCCCTTACTTGCCGGTTCCCATATTAATGGAATTGCACAAGCAATCGCAATAATTAAGTTGACCCACAATATCTGTACTGGCTCTATAGGAAGCCTATGGCTAAAAATCGGTATAAAAGGAGCCAAGAATAAAGCTCCTGCCATTGCTAGTCCCTGGCCTCCGTTTGTCGGCATTATATAGAGAATTACTTTCCAAATATTATCATAGACGTGCCTGCCTTCTTCAACTGCATCAACTATTGTAGCAAAATTGTCGTCTGCTAAAATTATGTCAGAGGCTTCCTTACTTACTTCAGTTCCTCCCACGCCCATAGCAACACCAATATCTGCCGCCTTTAAAGCAGGAGCATCGTTTACCCCATCACCAGTCATTGCAACTATATGCCCTCTTTTCTGGAGTTGTTTTGTAATCCTGTACTTGTGTTCAGGCTCAACTCTTGCATATACTGAGATGTCATTAACTACTTGGTAAAGCTGATCATCAGTCATCTCTGAAATCTCTTTTCCTGTCAGTACTTCGTCTTCACCATCACCAATCTTCAGCTGCTTTGCAACAGCCTTCGCTGTAAGCGCATGGTCTCCTGTAATCATTATCGGTCGAATTCCAGCTGTTTTACATTTTTCAATGGCATGAATTGCCTCCTTCCTTGGGGGGTCTATCATGCCCTGTGCCCCTACAAAAGTCAAATCCGAGATATCTTTCTCGTCAAGTGAAAGCTTATTTTTTGGAACTTTTTTATAGGCCATGGCCAAAACTCTTAGTGCATCTTTAGCCATATCCTCGACATTTTTCATTATCAGTTCATTATCAAGAGGTATTTTTTTTCCATCAACTAATTGGGCCTTGCATAATTTTAGAATCCTTTCAGGGGAACCTTTTACATAAATGAGGTTCGCATCACCCTCTTCATGCAATGTTGCCATATACTGCTGTTTTGGTTCAAATGGTATCTCATCCAATTTTAGAAGTTTTTCATCAACACCTCCTTTCATTGCAGATACAATCAAAGCAGCTTCTGTATGGCTTCCTTTGGCGACGTATCTTTCCTTTTCTAGGGTTATACCGGCATTATTACATAGAAAACCTGTTCGTAGTGTTTGGATAAGTTCTGGCGTCAATTTTGCTTTTTTATTCCCTTCTTTTTCCAATATTTGCCCTACAGGCTCGTAGCCTACACCTTCAACAATAAAGGTCTTATTCCCACTAAATATTCTAACAGCTGTCATCTCATTTTTAGTCAGAGTGCCTGTTTTATCAGAACAAATTACAGTCACACTTCCTAATGTTTCAGCAGCAGGCAAGTTTCGTACAATAGCATTTTTCCTTGCCATAACTGTTGAGCCTACAGCAAAAGCAGCAATTATAGCGCCTGCAAGACCTTCAGGTATTAATGCCACAATCATACCTATCATAGAGAGAAACATGTAGACTACTTCATAGCCCTCTATCAAACCTAACCCAAAAACTAATACCCCAAAAGAAACAATAGTAATAATTAGTAACTTGACAAATGCGGATATCTTTTTTAATATTGGTGGGGTAGTCTGACCAGAACTTTTCATAAGTTTTGCTATATTTCCAATTTCTGTTTCTTCAGCAGTTGCATATACAACTCCTTTTCCCCTACCACTTGTTACAAAAGTTCCTCCATAAGCCATGCAGTACTTTCCTTCTTCATCTTTATGGTTGGGATCATCTTCTGCCCCTTTGTTTACTGGCATTGATTCTCCTGTAAGCATTGATTCATCCAAGTGTAAACTTTTTGAAGATATTATTCTAAGATCAGCAGGTACTTTATCTCCGGACTCGATTATTACGACATCTCCTGGGACAAGCTCTCTTGCAGGGATTAATTTAGTTTCTCCATCTCTTATCACTTTACATTTGTCTACAAGCATATCCTTAAGCGCATCAATCGAGGCTTCTGCTTTTCCTTCTTGGATAAATCCAATTATAGCTGTAGCTAAAACTACACCTATAATAACCCACATATCCATTATGATGTCTTCTTCACCCATGAAAGCCCATAAGAAAAAACATGCTAAAGCTGCAACTATCAACACAATAAGCAAAGGATTGTTAAATTGCATTAAAAATCTTATAATTGGCCCCCTCTTCTTAAATTTTATTTCATTATATCCGTATTTTTCAAGTCTTGAAGAGGCTTCTTTAGAGGAGAGCCCAGCCGTAGATGCACTCAACTTCTTTAATATATCATTACTAGTTAATTTACACCAATCTAATTTTGTTTCCACAGCTACCCCTCCTTTATTTTGATTACCATAACAAAAGAAGTAATTATTTTTTATTTATAAAATTTTCGTATATCCTAATTTTTTTAGATTAATTATTTAAATACTATGGTTTTAATTTAATAGGCGAAGAAGAATGAAATATAATCCTATTAATTCTAATAGAAGTTCAACTAAAGGAATCATTTATTTTGTATTAATTACGTTTATTATTACATATCTAATGCTTGCATTTGTTTATATTAATGGTGGGCTTAATTATCAGAACACATTTGCATTTTTAATGGCTATGATGTTTATACCGTTAATAGTTTCCTCTTTTCTAACTAAATTCTATCTAAAAAGACCACTTTCCTCATTTGGCCTAAAAATAGGTACAAGCTTTAAATATTATTTGGCCGCATACTTCTACCCTTTCTTAGCAGTTGGAATTGGAATTCTATTATTTGTATTGATGGGATTTGGCAAACTAAATACAAATTTGGATTTAATTTTTCCAACTCAATATGGAATCCCAGTATACATTCTTTTAATTAATTATGCAATAGCCCCCATCTTTCCTAACTCTATATTTGCATTTGGGGAAGAGTATGGATGGAGAGGTTATCTTCAGGACCTATTACTTGAAAAGTTTTCAATTTTTAAAACTCTTATAATCACAGGTATTGTATGGGGACTTTGGCACGCGCCATTAATTGCAATGGGCTATAACTACCATCAATACCCCCTACCAGGTGTATTCCTCTTTACTTTATGGACTATCTTCGTAGGTATATTCTTTGGATGGTTAAAAATTAAGTCCAAATCAGTCATCCCCGCAGCTCTGGGCCATGGGGCTATAAATGCTTACATAGGATTTGGAATAATTTTTGCACAGACAAATAATCAACTTTTAGGTGTGCCTTTTGGCCTACCGGGTTTACTTGCATTCCTAATACTTGCTATAGTTTTCCTTTGGGAGTTAAAGAGAAGCTATCCCAAGGATTTCTAATATTGCCTTCTCTAATATGTCAATAGATTTTAGATACTCGTCAGTGTCTATATATTCCATTTCAGTATGGTCTAAAGATGAATCTCCAGGCCCGTATGTTACAATATTATCCGTTAGTCTAACAAGGAGATTCATATCTGAAGATCCTGTTTTTTTCTTATATTTGGGAGAAAATCCATTTTCTCTGATAGCCTTTACTAGAGTTTTTACAAGTATGTTATTCTTTGATGTGATTACTCCATCAACACCCTCAACTACTTCAATCTCTCCGTCAAGTAATTGCTTTATTTCTTTAAACACTTCTTGATGAGTTAAACTTGGGGGGATTCTAAGATCAATTGTCACTTTACATTCTCTTGGCATAACATTACTCTCAGATTCAGCATATATTGAAGTTGGCGAATAACTAAGTGACTCAAACAGATTATTTCTTTTATGTAGCTTAGAAACTTTGTTTGAAAATTCTATGAACTTTAATATTGGATTTTCTTCTTCTGAAGATGAATGTGAAGCTTTACCCTTAAATAATATCTTTAGAAGCAGCCTACCTTTATACCCTATTGTAATTCCATCAACAGAACCTGGCTCACCTAGAAATATGTAATCCGCTTTTATTTTTTTCATTAATTCCAAGGTTCCTCTTGAGTTTGGGGCTTCTTCTCCAGTAACGCCTGCAAATATCAATGTCCCCTTAAATTTTTTATTTTTAAATCTAATAAATGCAGAAAGGAGAGCTGCAAGAGGGGATTTTGCATCACATGCACCCCTACCATATATTTTTTTACATTCAATTCTAAAAGGAAGCTCTCCACTTACAGTATCCATATGGCTTGTCAAAAGTATGTAGGGCGATCCAGAACCGATTTTTGATATAACATTCCATTCTTTGTCCTGCTCAACATTAAAACTCTTATTTTTAAGATAATTAAATATAAAATCAGAAACTTCTTTTTCTTTCTCTGATGGACTATAGATCTTAATTATCTCCTTAAGCAGGCTAACTTCTTCCAATAACTTCACCTGTTGCCTCAACTACCTTATCAATATGTTCCTTTTCAATTATTAAAGGTGGGAGGTATCGGACTATAAGTTTCCCTGCTGTAAGTGCAAGTATTTTTTTATCCATTAGTTGTACTAGATATGGCCCTACTTTTTGTTTCATCTCAATGCCTATCATAAGGCCAAGACCCCTTATATCCTTGTAAACAGACTCATCTATATTTTTCTTAAGCTGAGATAAGAAGTATTCTCCGCTTTCTTTTGACCTTTCTACAAGTTTTTCTTCTTTTAAAGTCTTTATAGCTGCAAGTGAAGCATTACATGCAAGCGGATTTCCTCCAAATGTGGAACCATGCTCTCCTTTATCGAGATTTGCTAGGTCTTCTCTTACGACAGTTGCGCCCATCGGTACTCCACCAGCTATTCCCTTTCCTAAACACATTATATCTGGTGAAACGTTGTATCCATTAATTGCAAATAATTCTCCAGTTCTTCCAAATCCCGTCTGCACTTCATCAACAATCATCAGTATTCCTTTTTGGTCACAAATCTCTCGGATACCCTTAATAAAATCCATATTTGCAGGTTTGACTCCACCCTCTCCTTGAACGGGTTCGACTATAATTGCTGCAGTATTCTCTGTAATTACTTCTTGAAGTTTTTCTAAATTGTTATATGCAGTATGACAAAAACCTGGAACTAAAGGCATGAAAGGTTTTTTGTATTCTGCCTTCCATGTTGCAGAAAGTGCCCCCATAGTTCTTCCATGAAATCCAAATGTGAATGAAATAATGTCTGTTTTGCCAGTGATTTTTCTTGAAAACTTTAACGCGGCCTCTACAGCCTCTGCACCTGAATTAGAAAGAAACGTTCTTGTAAGACCTTTTGGCGTAATTTCTGCTAATTTTTCTAATAGCTGTGCCCTCTTGTCATTATAGAATATTTCAGGACATGAGATTAAGGTGTCAGACTGCTCCTTTATAGCTTGAACTATTTTTGGATGTGAATGTCCAAATAGACAGACACCATGACCTGCAACACAGTCAATGTATTGATTGCCTTGGCCGTCATAAAGATATACTCCTTTACCCGAGACTATTTCTAAATCTCTCTTGTAGTAGACACCACTACCATACTTTTCTTCTAAGTCTTTATAGATCATTTTGAAATCACCGTTCTCTTACCATTCAAGGCATTTTCTAAAGGATTATCTAGATTGCCTCTTGCAATTATTACTCGAGGACTACCCTGTTCTATAGCTTCTTTTGCAGCAAGGAGTTTCTTTTTCATACCTCCATCTGCAAACTGATATGATTCATCAATTTGTAATAAATTTAACTCTGTAACAAGTTTACCATCTTTTAGAAATCCATCAACATTTGTCATGACAACTAGGTCAGCAGATAATGTAGATGCAATTGCCGCAGCCGCTCTATCTCCATCTGTATTCACAATATCTCCTTCAGAGCTAATTGCCAAAGGGCAGATAATGGGCAAATAGCCTTTATCAAGTAACATTGTAATTAATTCTTTGTTGACACTTTCAACTTTTCCAGTGAAGTCGTCCTTTAAGATTTTCTTTTTTCCATCTTCTATTATTTTGATAGAATCTTTTCTCTTTGCAAGTAAAACCTTTCCATCTGCACCTGATAATCCAAAAGCATTAGCTCCAGATTTCTGAAGAAGCTTTACAAGCTCTTTGTTAATCTTTCCGGCCATTACCATTTCCATGATTTGGACTGTTTCAAGATCGGTGTATCTTGATCTAAATCCAGAAACAGAGGTGACAAACTTTGTTTCCTTGCCTAGCTTTTTAGATATTTCTGTGGTCTCATAAGATCCACCGTGGACAACTACTATCTTTTCCTTTTTGAATATCTCTACAATCTCCCTAGCCAAGTTCTGTACCTCTGTACCGAGGCTTCCACCAATCTTTATTACAATCATCTACTCACCTATATCGGATGGTAACCTATATATTTCAAACCTGTATCTTCTTCGAAGCCATACATTATATTCATGTTCTGAACTGCAGCACCGGCTGCACCTTTCATCAGATTATCTATTGCTGAAAATACTATCATTCTTCTATTTTCTCTATCAAGTTCAAATCCAACTTCACAGAAGTTCGAGCCTGTCAATATCTTAGGGTCCGGGTGTCTGTAAATTCCTTTCTTCTGCTTTACAACTCTAAAGAATTTGTTAATCTCAGAAAATTCCCTATAAACTCCCCTTATCTCCTTTTCATCATAAGGCTGATTTAAGAAGAGATATATTGTTGAGAATATACCCCTTACCATTTCTATGGCATGCGGGGCCATTGTGACTTTAAATCCTGTTTCCTGCTCAACTTCAGCGATATGTCTGTGATAAATTGGAGAGTAACATCTTATTGCTCTTGATCTCTCCGGATGGTGAGTTGATGCACTAAATGAATCTCCAGAAGCAGAAGAACCAATCTTACTATCAACGACTATCCTTTCTTTGTCTATGTTGAGGTGCCTTAGTGGATACAAAGCCATAATCATTGATGTAGCTATACATCCTGGATTTGCTACTACTCTTGTCTTTTTGATTTCTTCTCTATGAATTTCTGGTATACCATAAACTGCTTCTTCTAAAAGCTCTGGGCACTTATGATCAAGACCATACCAGGATTTGTACACATCCTTGTTCTTGAGTCTCAAATCTGCGCCTAAATCAATTATCTTAACCCCTGTATCGTAAAATTCTCTCAAATAATCCATTGAAACTCCGTGCGGGAGACAGAAAAATAAAAGATCGGAATCAAAAGATTCTTTGATTGATGAGAATTTCATATTAAATCCTCTTAAATTTGGATGAATCATATGCACAAAAGAGCCGGCATTTGACTCCGATGTGATTCTATCAAGTGTTACCTCAGGGTGATTTACTAATAGTCTTAGTAATTCTCCTCCAGTATACCCCGAAGCACCAATAACTGAAACTTTCATATTAATTACCTCTTTGCCACTTCTATAACGTAATCAACTACTTTACCTGGAATATTGACGCCTGTTGGCGCAATACTATTCTTAAACTCCATTGTGTAGTTGACTTCATTTACTAAAAGCTTTCCTCTATCCTCCAAAAGATCAATTGCAACTACTCCTCCACCAACAGCCTCCGCAGCCTTAAGACAAATTTCTGATATCTCGTCAGTTAAAGGGCAATTAGATGCAACTCCCCCTCTGGCCGTGTTTGTGATCCAGTGGGGTGAACTTCTGTAAATAGCTCCAATTACCTCATCCCCTACAACAAATGCCCTGATATCCCTCTCAGGTTTCTTAATATATTCCTGTATGTAAAATACTGAGTGATGATAGGACCCAAGTATTACTTTGTGTTCAATTATACTTTCTGCAGTTTCCTTGTCATTTACTTTAGAAAGTAGTCTTCCCCAAGATCCAGTCGCCGGCTTTAGTACAACAGGATAACCAATCTTTTCAATTGCTTCAAGGGCTTCTTCAGGTGTAAATGCAATATATGTTATAGGAGAAGGAACTTTATGTCTTGTCAAAGCCAAAGTAGTTAAAACTTTATCTCCACAAGTACTAGCAGTTTCATAAGTATTGACTGTCTTTACCCCCATCTCATTTAGTACTTTAAGAGAGTAAAGTGCTTTAAGGTGACTTATTTCTCTTTCTAATACTACATCATAATCCATTTTTTCAAAATTAGTGATATTGAATATTGCACATCTAGTGTCCATTCTTTCTACATCTATGCCTCTATTTCTAAATTCTTCGAGCAGATACTTCTCGTCAAGTCTGACCCTCGAATAAAGCATTCCTATTTTCATATAATCACTCCAAATTATTAATTACAGCTTCAGTAAAAGCTAAAGTCCCGAGGTCTCCGCCCAAATCTTTTGTCCTCTTACCTTCGGCAAATGTTTTGAAAATACTGTTCCTTATTGTATATCCTTCTTTCTTTTCACCAAGAAAGTCCATCATCATTGCAGCCGAAAGAAAAGTAGCAGTTGGATTAGCCACATCTTTTCCAGCATATTTTGGTGCTGAGCCATGAACAGGTTCAAAAAGTCCTGTTTTTTCTCCAATATTTCCTGAAGGAGCTATTCCAAGGCCGCCAACAAGCTGAGATGCTTCATCTGATAGTATATCCCCAAACAAATTAGTTGTAACTACTACATCAAATCTTTCTGGTTCTTTGATTAACCTCATAGCCATTGCATCTACTATGACTTCCTCAGTTTCTATGTCTGGGAAATTTTCAGAAACAGCCAATACAGTTCTTCTAAAAAGACCACAAGTCTTTCTCAATACATTTGCTTTGTGGACTACAGTAACTCTTTTTCTGTTATTATTTCTTGCGTAGTCGTAAGTAAATTCTGCAAGCCTTTTTGAAGCCTTTTCAGAAATGTGTCTTTCTGCTATGGCCAACCCATTTTCTTCTCTTTCTATCCCTTTGTACATCCCCTCTGTATTTTCTCTCATCATGACTATATCGATATTAGGTCTTGAAATATCAACTGGAAGGCTCTTTATTGGCCTTACATTTACAAATAGATCAAGTTCTTTTCGCAATGTAACTATTGCACTCTTATAGTCAACAATGTCTGGGGGTGATGATACTGCACCAAAAAACGTAGCATCTGCATCCCTACATGCATCAATCGTTTTTTGTGGGATAGACGTTCCATTTTTTAGATAACAGTCATACCCCGCCTCTGCATAAGTGTAATTAAAATCTAGATTAATGTGAGAAAGTAGCTTTAATCCAGCATCAATTACATCATTTCCTATGCCATCTCCTCTAATAACGCAAATATTATATGCCATCTTCAAGCTCCCTTATGTCATGATTTTTCAAGAAATTTACAATTCCTCCAGCATCAATAATTTTAAGGATAAAATCTGGGAAACCTTTTGATTTGACTTCTTTACCCGTCTTTGGAATTTTTATAGTCCCTTCCTTTAAGTTCACTTCAATTTCTTCTCCATCTTGGACAAGACCGTACAGTTCCTCTGAGATCATAATTGGAAGCCCAATATTGATACAGTTTCTGTAAAATATTCTTGCAAAACTCTTTGCAATTACTGCTTTAACTCCCGATGCCTTTATCGCAATTGGTGCATGCTCTCTAGATGAGCCACATCCAAAGTTTTCACCAGCAACTATGAAATCTCCTGCCTTAACAGTTTTAGAAAAATCTGGTCTCACCTCAAAAAAACAATGTTCTGCAAGAGCTTTTGGGTCAGTCGTAACGTTGTATCTTCCAGGTATTATTTCATCTGTGTTAACGTCATCTTCAAACCTAAATACCTTTCCCACTAAATCACCTCTCTTGGGTCTGTAATCTTCCCTGTAAGTGCAGTTGCTGCAGCTGTTGCCGGAGAAGCAATAATTATTTCTCCTTTATCAGATCCCATTCTCCCTATGAAGTTTCTGTTCATTGTTGTAAGTGCCCTATCTCCGGGTGCTAGGACCCCTTGATGTCTTCCAATACAAGGCCCACATCCAGGATTACACACCATTGCACCAGCATCCATGAATATTTTTATGTATCCTCTGTTCATCGCTTCAAAATAAACTTCATTTGATGCAGGAACAATTATTGTTTTAAGAAGTGGATTTAACTTCTTTCCCTTAAACATCCTTGCTGCAATTTCTAGATCCTCTATTCTACCGTTTGTGCATGTTCCTATGAAAACCTCATCTACTTCAGTCCCTGCGTATTTTTCAACAGGATAGACATTGTCCACCTTTGGCGAAACAGCAAGCTGTGGTGTTAAGTCATCAACATCAAAGTCGAATATTTTTTCATAGTTTGGATCTTTTGGAACAATTTCAGTATATGGATACCCTCTTGACTTTAAGAAATTCTCAGATATCTTGTCTGTCTTTATTAATCCAGTTTTTCCGCCCATCTCAATCGCCATGTTTGTAAGCGTCAGCCTATCGCCTATTGCCATATTTTCAATTGTTTCTCCACCAAACTCGCATGCCTTATAAGTTGCCCCTCTTGCACCAACTTCTCCTATAATCTTTAGAATCAAATCTTTTGGATAAACTCCTTTAGCAAATGATCCCTTAACATCAAAATAAAAAGTTTCTGGGACTCTGAACCAGTTCTTCCCAGTAGCGTATGAAACACCAATATCTGTTGACCCCACTCCAGTTCCAAAAGCTCCTAGAGCTCCATACGTACAGGTGTGAGAATCTCCTCCAATAATTACCCTTCCAGGCAATACAAATCCCTTCTCAACTAGAACCTGATGGCAAATTCCCTCTCTAAAGAAGTTTTTGATTCCTTCTTTTTTCACGAATCCTAATACTTCTTTCTGCAAAGTGGCACTTTCAACTGATGCAGGTGGCTGAACATGATCAAAAATAACAACAACTCTATTTTTATCATACAAAGGCTTTCCAGTGTTTCTCAATGCTTTGATTGCAAGTGGAGTCGTGTTATCATGACTCATCGTTACATCTATATCAACTAGTACTATTTCTCCAGCAGAAACGTTTCTAGAAAGTTTCCTTGAAAAAATCTCTTCAGCAACTGTTCCCATTAACTTCACCATATTTTTTTAGTACAACTCTAGTACTTGTTGCAAGAACCCCAGGGATACTTCTTATATCCTCTATGAGATTATTCAATTCAGCAACATTCTTTAATGACGCATAGATTGCGATATCTTCGTCTCCAGACATTTCATAGAGTTTTTCAACACCTTTCATATTCTTTATTTTTCTAGATATTGATGTTGTATAGATATGTGCCTCAAGTTTCAAGAATAAAACAGCATCAACTCCTGTTGGAATGGTGACCGCTTTAACTCCAAGAACTCTTTCTGCGATGTCTAAGATATCTGTTTCATGCACAATCTTTCTTTCGTCTCCAACCTTCTTAATCTCATGAATTATCTTTAACAAATCTTCATCGCTGGCCTCAATTCCATATTGATTTAGCTTTGACATAACAGCCCTTCTGCCAGCAAACTTATCGACAATTATTTTCCTTTCCTTACCAACCATCTCTGGTGAGAATGGTTCGTAAGTAGATGGATTCTTTAATACCCCATCTGTATGGACCCCACTCTTGTGAGTGAAGGCATTGTCCCCCATTATAGGCATCAATGGGTATATGTAAATTCCTGTTATCTTCTCTACATATGCGGATATTTGTTTCAGCATTTTAAGATCATATTTCAAGTTTTCATTATCTAAGATATTAGTAGCAACTACAAAATTAGATAAATCAACTATACCTGTTCTTTCTCCTATTCCATTTACTGTGGTATGGACACAATCTGCACCAGCTCTTACACCTGCCATAGCATTTGCAACAGCAAGGCCAAAATCGTTGTGGCAGTGGACATCAATTCCAACAGGTTTTACATTATCCTTAATGTTCTTTACGAGATCATAAAAAATGTGGGGTTGCATAACCCCAACGGTATCTGCAACACTTATTCTGTCAGCCCCAGCATCAATGGCAGCATTACAGATTTCGATAAGATAATCAAAATCTGTCCTTGTGGCATCTTCGGGGGTGTATCTGACTTTAAGTCCGTGGTCTTTTGCATATTGGACACAATCTACTACCTTTTCTATTGCAACTTCCTTAGTCATCTTCAATTTATCTTTAAGGTGAACATTTGAAGTAGCCAAAAATATTGCAACTCTGTCAACTTCACAGTCAACAGCCATTTCTACGTCACCCTTAACAGCCCTTACATGTCCTACCACTTCGGCTTTAAGATCTTCTTTTACGACTTTTCTGATAAACTCCTCGATCTTTGGAGAAACGTTAGGGTGTCCGACTTCAATCATGTCGACTCCAAACTCATCTAGCATCTTGGCAAGCGTCATCTTTTCATTGATAGTAAAAGAAACGCCTGCTGTCTGCTCACCTTCTCTTAAAGTTGTGTCCAATATTTTAACCATTTTATTCTCCCCAATCCTCTTCTTCTTCAGGGGCAATTTCTAGTATTAGAGGGTCAAGGCTTATTATTTCAAGCTCTATTCCACACTCAGAACACTCTACTATGTCCCCTACTTCTGGATTTTCTATTTCAATAACGCAACTACATTCTGGACATTCTGCCATCCAAATCACCTCGATGGCATTAATCGTAAACTCTTTTTAAATCTTCCGGTTAAAAATAGGATAATAGCTACGATAATCGAAATATTTTTAAAGCCAAACCCTAAATACTTGTCATGGATGAACTAGATATTCAAATATTGTCGATTTTAGAAGAAGACTCAAGGATGAAGAACACCGAGATAGCAAAAAAACTCTCTGTTTCAGAGGGGTCTATAAGGAGAAGAATCGATAATCTTGTTGAGACAGGTATAATAAAAAACTTTACCGTTGAAGTATCTACTAATTTTGGATTCATTTCACTAGTTCTATTAAATACTCATACTCAAGAGTCAACTGACGAGATTGTAAAACAGATCATGAAAATTGAAGGAGTAAAAAGGGTATATGAAACAACTGGAGAATGGGACGTTGTGGCTTACGTGTTGTGCAATTCACCAAAAGAGTTTAATATCATTATAGAGAATATCAGAAAACTAAAAGGCGTTAATAAATCAACAAGCCTTACCGTCTTGAATGTATTGTAGTGGTCTTATGGTAAAAATACTAATAGTTGACGATAATCAAGACCTTTTAGATATACTAAAACAAGGTCTTTCTTCACATGAAGTTTTACTTGCAAACGATGGATTAGAAGGCGTGGAGACCTACAAAAAAGAGTTGCCTGATGTTGTTATACTAGATATCAAGATGCCTGTGATGGACGGAATTAAAGCAACAAAAGAGATACTTAAATTTAATCCAAATGCATTTATCATAGGTGGTACAGCTTACACAGAGTTACAGAAAGATTTGTTTGACGCAGGTGCAAAATTTGTTCTAATAAAACCATTTTCAATTGACTCTATAGAAAAAATAATAGAAAAATATCTATTGAAAAAAAGACCTAAGACAGGATATTATAAATAGAATTCTTTTCTAGAGCCTCTTTAAGTTCCATCCCTATTCTTTCCCCATAACTTATCTCTCTACCATATAGGTAGCCTGAATGTGGTGTGAATTTTGTTCCAGGGCTTCCTGGGATTCTCATTGAAACATCAAATATTACTATTTCTTCCTTACCTTCATAAGAAGCTACTGCACCTTGGAGTGCAAATGGCCCTATTATCCCTGGGGGGTATTCCTTTCTGGTAACTTCAACAAACTTCTCTCCAATTTCAAAAGCTTTTTCTAAAATACTCTCTTTGGTAGTGCAAGTTATATGGCCAGTTTCGATCATTTTAGGCTTAACATATTTTAATACTTCAAGCTGTTCATTTGCAGGAAGTCTTAGTATTCCATCTAGATTAGTCTGTCTTCTTGTATCGGTTCCCATAAGCTCTAACTCTTCTCTTACATTTGAATAGAAGAAATTGAAATTAGTTTGGGCGCCTAGAATATATTCTTCAATAACTGCTTTTTTTAACGCTTCCTTTGTTATAATTCCTTTTTCTATCAATTCTTTACTCTTTTGTTCGTATTCAAAAGGAGAAGAAGCAAAGAAAAAGGCCCTCTCATAACCTCTTATAGCCTCTGATACCTTTACTATTACAAGCCTATCAATTTTCTCAGGAGAAGAGAATATCTTTGGAAATCTAATCCCCGCCTTTTCTAAGAGATAATATTGATTTTTTGGGACATCTCTTTCTTCAAGCTTTACAAGCCCCCTTGTCCCATATATTGGTACAAAGAAATCATTTTCAATTTTTTCAAAATCGAAGTAAACCCAAAAGTATCTATTGTGTATGAAAATCGTATTCATTTCTCGAAGTTCTTTTTGGACGTCTTTATTTGTAATATGTTTAAAGGAGTCTAGGACAATAACATCATCAATACAACCACGGCCGTCTCTTGACTTGTAATACTTTGAATAAGTCTTTTCTCTGCCTTTTTGGCAAACAGCAACTGTACCGAATCCGTATTTTTTTACTCCGCTTGAAATATCAAGGGCGGAATGTCCGCCCAATACACCGATAGTTATGTTGTCAAGATCATAACTTTTTAGGATACTCTTTATATCCTCCTGATTTATCATGGAAAACACTTACCAGTTTTTTACCTCTTCTTTAGCCTCCCCTTTTATCAACTTTAATACCCTGACCATGTTTTTCGCTGTGTTTTGTGATGTTTTGATGCCATATTCGTCTTTATCACAGTCACCTGCATTGTACCCATGCCCAACACCTCCGTAATGAGATGTAACCTCATCAGCTACAACGATTGAATTGTGTATTAAGAAGAAATTGAAGATTTGCTGCAATGTAGTTTCTTGGCCTCCGTTTCTAAATCCTCCTACTGAAATACCTGCACCTACTTTATTTCTAAGTTCAAACTTCCCCCTCAATGCCCTAGTTCGGTCCATAAAAGCCTTCATCTGAGCAGAAACTCCCCCCAAGTACACCGGAGAGGCAAGTAGTATTCCATCAGCGCCTTTTATTTTATCGTACAAAGGAGTCATATCGTCTTTTTGGATGCATATTCCAGTATCCTTACATGCTCCACACGCCTTACACGGTGCAATTTTTAATAGACCAGCATGTACAAGTTCTGTTTCAACTCCAAGTTCCTTGCATGTTTCAAGCGCTTTTTTTAGCAGAAACAAAGTGTTACCCTCTCTAGGAGAACCACAAACACCTAATATTTTCATATAATCACTCCATTCTGTTAATGAATCTTTATTTATAAAAATGTTTGTATGTTCTTATCTAAATTTTTATAAAGATGTTTGAATAGTATAAATCAGTGTTTTCATGGCGGATATTGATGAAATAAGAAAGAAGAAAATGGAAGAAATAAAAGAAAGGATGTCCGGTAATAAAAAAAATAAGGTCTTGATTGAAGTTCTTGCTCTTTCAGGATGTTCTCATTGCCCCTCTGCAGCTGAAATGGCCTATAGAGTTGCATCTCAGTACGATAACGTAGAAGTAGCTATAGTAAATATCGCAACTCCAGAAGGTAATTCTAAAGCGAGAAAGCTTGGCGTAATGAGTGTACCCGCGATTGTTATAAATGGAAAATTAGCATTTGTTGGAACTCCACAAGCCGATATTATCATGCACGATGCCGTTAGAAAAGCTATGTAGCTAAATAATTAATTTTATCTTTAATCTCTTCTAAAATATTTATATATTGTACTTCAAGGGCATATGAGAACTCATCTGAAAAAGTGAATGGATCTTTTATTCCAATTGCACAAAAAAGTATCCTATTCGGCATTCTATCAGGCGATATCTTCATTCCAAGTTTTATCATTGTTGAAAAGTTAGTAGAGTGTGGAGAAGATGTTTCAGGGAGGGACAATATGTCCTTTAGTGTAAAATAATTTATTTTTCCGACATTATCCGAAATAATTGAATCCACAAATATTGCACAATCATAATCTAGAATGGAATCTAGTAGTTCAATACCTGAAGAATAGAAAACTTCAAAGATTATATTTTCTTTATCTTTAAAAAATAGTTCTAAATCTTCAACTAATTTAGGCCCTATCCTGTCGTCCTTAAGGTAGGGGTTCCCAATGCCGAGGACTATTACCTTTTTCATTTTTATACTCTTATAGGATTTGGACCTAGCTCTCTAATTTTTTCTGTGAATGAAGTCATAACTTCAGAGAATTTCTTTCCTTCTGACGCTGAAATCCAAAATATCTCTAATCTTTCAGGCTCTATACCCATATCAGATATTAATTTTTTTAACATTGTAACTCTTTTTAGGGCTTTAAAATTACCCTGTTGGTAGTGGCAATCTGTTGGTATATGGCAACCACCTACAAATACTCCATCAGCACCTCTAGCAAAAGTTTCAAGAATAAATGTGGGATCCACTCTGCCAGAGCACATGAGTCTTATTAGCTTTACATTGGGGGGATAGCTATACCTTGAAGAGCCTGCAAGATCAGCACCTGCATAAGTGCACCAGTTGCAGACAAAACCAATGATGTTAGGTTCAAAATTTTCCATTAGTCAACACCATAGAATTGTTTTATGAATCCATCTCTAGGGGTTTCTGAGATCGATGCAATCCTATTTTTAGGAAGGCCCATGGATAGCCCTAGAAGTTGATTATAGTAAAAAACAGGTATGCAATAGTCTTCACCCTTATCTCTTAATCCTTTCTGCCCTAGATCAAACTGTAGGAAACAGAATGGGCATGCAGTAACTATACAATCAGGTTCAGAGTATTTTATGTTCATAAGTTTTTTTTCTAAGATTTTTAAAGTAACTTCTGGATTGTTCCCTCTCATACCCCCTCCTGCACCACAACAAGATAGTTTCTTTGGGTAATACACACTCTCCATACCCAAGGCTTCAACTAATGCATCAAGTTTGTGGGGCTTTTCAGGGTTCTCGGCCATTAGGTGGTCTGATGGTCTTAGAAGGTGACAACCATAATGAACTGCAGCTTTTGCACCGTCTAATTTTACCTTTGTTGACTCTTTAATCTTTTCAGTTCCAATATGGTCATGAAGTATTTCGACTAAATGATAGACAGAAATTGTACCTTGATATTTTCTACCTATTTTGTTTAGTATGGTATTTGCCCTTTCTCTTTTTTCTTTATTATTTTTCAGCAGAAGGTTACTGTTCTTGAGGTAGCAAAAACATCCATTACAAGCAGCCATCAAATCCATGCCCATTGACTCAGCTATTGATATATTTCTTGCACTTTGTACTAGTCCTGAAATTTCCTCAACAGACCAGAAGGCGCCACCGGGGGGGCAACATCCTGCGCCTATCATATCATAAACATTAGCCCCAAGAAGTTTCATTGTCTCTCTAATAGAATTTTCAATATCGGGGTACCTTAGAGGGATAATACACCCTGTGTAAAAGGCATAATTAGTCGCAGGCAATAACCTCATCTCCTTTTGGTTTCCAATCCTTCTTTATCTTTAGTAATCTAATAGCATTAGTCGAACTTATTATTTTCTGAATTTCTTCAACATGTCTACCATCTGATCCCGCAGTACTAAGTGGAGGTGCATTAACTTTTTCTCTTAGTTTTATTCCTTTATCAACTGTAACTGCATGGCCAAGGTGATAAATATTATTTGCTACTTCAATCTGAGCTTCTGGAATAATACCCTTTTCTGCCGATATTCTCCTGAGTGCAAATACAACTTCTGTAGGCCCTGCATTCTGAGGACATCTTTCTAGACACATGAAACAAGTAGTGCAAAGCCATATTGCTTTTTTATCAAGTATTTGTTCGTCAAGACCTAAAAGAACTTGATGCATAGTTCTTTTAATTTTATGATCTGTATCGCTTGCAACAGGACATCCTGAAGCACACATCCCACACTGAAAACATTCGTATACTCTCTCGCCACCGTATTCAATCACCTTATTTACAAGGTCTTTATTTGCATTGTTAAGTACAATTTTCATTTAATACCCTCCGTTAGGGCCAAAATTTGCATCCTAACTTGTTTACTTGTAAAATGATTTGCTTTTATTGCTCCAGAGGGGCAAGCCGCGCTACAAACACCACATCCTTTGCAAAGAGCTATATCAACTTCTATTTTATCCTCTTTTTCATTGTATTTAATTGCCTTATAGGTACAAAGAGATTCACATGTCCTGCATCTTGCACACAAATCTTCAATTACTTGAGCGAAAAGGGGTTCAATATCTATTTCTCCTTTAGACATTAGTGAAGATGCTGCAGAAGCTGCAGCTTTACCCTGACTCACAGCATCAGGGATTTCTTTAGGCCCTTGACAAGCTCCGGCTATGAATATACCATCACTATCGGTACTAACTGGCTTTAATTTTGGATGAATCTCTTTAAAAAATCCTGTTTTATCAGTGCTTATATTCAATAAATTTGCAAGATTCTTTGACCCTTTAGAGGATTCCATAGCAACTGCCAAGACAACAAGATCGGCCACAACACTAATTTGTTCACCCAAAGTGTCATCATCGCCTGATACTTCTAATCTATCCCCAATTGAATCTACTTGACTTATTCTACCTCTTATGAACTTTACTCCCTTTTCTCTTGCCATCCTATAATACTCTTCGTAACCCTTACCAAAACATCTTAGATCAATATAGTGGATGAATATATCTATATCTGGATATTTCTCTTTTAGAAGTCTAGAATGTTTTATTGAGTATGTACAACATATTCTTGAGCAATAATCATTCGTCTTCTCATCCCTTGAGCCGACGCATTGAATAAAAGATATGGTATGAGGTTTCCTTCCGTCAGAAGGCCTTAAAATTTCTCCTTTTGTGGGTCCTGAGGCACACATCATCCTCTCAAGTTCTAAAGAAGTAATCACATTGGGATGATCATAATCATACTCAGCTTTTCTATTAGGATCAAATAGATCATAACCTGTTGTTACAATAATACTCCCAACATCAAATTCAACATATTCATCTTCATTTTTTGAGATATCTATAGCCCCAACTTGGCACCTTTTCTCGCACAACTTGCATTTGATACATTTTGTTTTGTCAACTACAGCTTTCATCGGTATAGCTTGTTGAAATTGTATGTAAATTGCCTTTCTCTTATCCATATTACAGTTGAATTCATTGTCGACTTTTACAGGACATACGATAGTACAGTCTCCACAGCCATTACACTTTTCCCAGTCAACAGAAGTTTGTTTTTTCTTAACAACAACATGATAGTTTCCTATATGCCCTGAAACATCTTCAATCTCTGAATAAGTAAGAAGCTCTATATTTGCATTGTTAGAAACTTCTACCATCATCGGTGCAAGAATACATGCTGAACAATCATTTGTAGGGAAGGTTTTATCTAATTGGGCCATTTTTCCGCCAATACTTGGATCTCTTTCTACAAGGTATACTTTGTATCCACCCCGGGCCAAATCTAGCGCAGCATTAATTCCCGATATACCCCCTCCTATAACAAGTGCAGATTGTAAAACTGGTAGTTTCCTATCTTCCAAAGATTCCAATTCAGAGGCCCTATACACCCCACTTTTAACTAAATGTTTTGCCTTTTTTGTTGCATTTTCTTTATCTTTAATGTGAGGCCAAGAACATTGATCCCTTATATTAACTTGTTCGTAAAGGTATTTATTCAAACCAGCAGAATCCAATGTTTTTCTAAATATCTCTTCATGTGTTCTAGGCGAGCAGCATGCGGCAACAACCCTATTAATTCCTTCCTTTTTCACGTCATCCTTTATGATATTTTGGCCCTGTTCTGAACAAAGGTACATATGTTCCTTAACAACAGAAACATTGTCCAGAGTTTTAGAAAAGTTAACAACTTCTTCGATATTTACGCTACCTGCTATGTTAGTACCACAGTGACAAACATAAACACCGATTTTTGGACAACTTTCAGATGCTTTTTTTTTCTTTGATTGGGATTTTACCATAATACCACTCTACACAATTAAGAAGTTTGATTCTTAATAAAATTTTAGATTATCCTAAACTGTTGATAAAATGAGTAATCCATTTTTATAGTTTTTGGTTTTAATTTAAAAATTATATTATAATGTAAAAGACTTATCTAAGCCATTAATGTGTACTTTTATTATATCTTGATCAATTACTTCCCCAATTATATATGAAGGATAATATTTGTTCAATATTTGAAGTGCCTTATCTTGTTCTTCCTTAGGGATAATTACCATAAATCCTGTTCCCATATTGAAAGTTCTATACATTTCTTCAATTTCTACTCCCGCATCCATAATTTTTTTAAATATTGAGGGGGGCTCTGGAAGATCTAAATCAAATCCCAGCCCCCTTTTTAATCTCTTAAGATTGAAAAGTCCACTACCTGTGATGTGTGCCATTCCTTTAACATTTACTTTTTCAATTAACTCTAAAATCTGTTTTACATAAATTCTAGTAGGGGTCAAAAGTTCAGGATACTCTTTTTCATCTAAAACTTTTCTAGCAAGAGTTAGCCCATTTGAATGAATTCCTGAAGAAGCAATTCCTATTACTATATCGCCTGGAACAATATCTTTTCCAGAGATTATTTTATCTTTTTTTACTACTCCAAGGCATGTTCCTGCTAGATCAAACCCTTCTCCATCCCCCTTTATTATATCGGGGAGGGTGGCGGTCTCACCACCAACTATTGGCATATCCGACTGTTTAGCGCCTTCTAATAGGCCTTTTGCTATTTCTTTAAGCATATATTCTGATGTCTTCTCTAATGCAATATAATCTACAAAAGCAATTGGTGCAGCACCATTACATATCACGTCATTAACATTCATAGCAATTACATCGATCCCTACAGTATCATATTTTTTTAATTTCTGCGCAACAAGAACTTTAGATCCAACACCATCTGTAGCAAGTGACAAAGCATAATCTCCTAATTCTATGAATCCTGAGAAGCTGCCTATTTCTCCAATTGCAGTGCCAATCTTTCCTTTTCTAAGTTGCAGCGTTTCTTTGATTACAGAAACTAAAGCGCCGATAGATTTTTCCTCAACTTTTATATCCACACCCGAGGATTTGTAGTCTTTAGGGGTTACCACTTATTTCACTCCCAATATTCTTATCGCAAGGTATGCCGCATTTTCCCCATTATCAATACCTACACATGCTACAGGGACACCTTTAGGCATCTGAACTATAGAAAGGAGCGCATCTAAACCATCTAATTTAGAAGATACAGGCACGCCTATTACCGGTTTTTTAGTGTGTGACGCGACTACCCCGGGGAGGGCAGCTGCTAAACCTGCTATGGCAATAAAAATGTCATAGTCTTTTTTGGCAAGTTCTGCCACTCTTTCAGGCTCTCTATGGGCAGAAGCATATTGCACTTCATATTCAATCTTATTTTCATCAAAAACTTTCTTTACTTTATTTACGATTTGTTCGTCACTTTTTGAACCAGCAATTATTAGAATCATAAATAAACGAAGGAATATTAGATTAAAAAGATTTTGTCTCTATACAATTTTTCCCTATTTAAAATTCTAAAGTGATTAAATATAAAAAATAAAAGGACTTTTCCTATAATACCTAGAAATAACCTTTTACAAAAAACTCTACTTAATACCTTCTTGGGTTCTTTTTTTGGTAACATTCCCTACAGTAAACAGGTCTTGTACCATCAGGCTTGAATGGAACTTCTGTTTCCTGCCCACAACTTGCACAAACTGCTTTGTGCATTTCACGAGGAGGCCTATCGTATCCCCCTCTTTTTTCACCATACATTTAAATTACTCCTTTTGTTTGGCCACAAAGGCCCTAAAATCAGAATGTATATCTAGTTTATAAGGTTGATTATTAAAAAAATATTATTTTTCATAAAAAATGATATTTACATATCTTATTTAAATTAAATAATATAAAAATAGCTTAAGATTAATATTAATATTTCAATTTAATCAATATTATCTCCTATTTTTTTTCTGAAACTTTTTCCTACAAATCTTATATATTTGTCCGATATAGACTCGTATGCAATTTTACTTGCCTCACTATATGTATTTGCTAATCCACCACCTAGAATGACACGTCCGCCACCAACTGCCACATTTCCAGTTTGGGTAATAAATGTACCAGCGTGCCTGTGAAATGAATTATTTGGTATTTCATTAGAATAATCAATAACTTGCCCCGTAAGATGTTTTCCTGGATAACCAGGGGGCATTTGCGAGGCTTCAAATCCACATCCTTTAAACCATGGAAAACTTCCGCTTACTGTGAAAACACCAACACAAACGTTATTTTTGAACTTTACATCAAGTTCTTCTATTTTACCTTCATAACTCTTTTTTGCTATATCATAGAGAGAAGTTTCTATTGTTGGCCACCTTCCTTCTGCTTCAGGGGAACCATCTCTTCCATTTATCTCAAATACATAAAAATTATAATTATTATTCTCCTTTAATGCGCATAAACCAAAGTAGATTATTCCATTAAATGCCAGTTTTTCTTCTTCTAATAGATTAGTTAAAAATGGAATAACTATAGTGTCTTCAATTTTCTTAATCAAATCTGATCTTCCTTTTAATAGCGGATGTGGGGCGACAACTCCCATTCCACCAGTGATATAATTTACCATTTCTCCAGGATGGCTCATTCTCTTGTTGAATCTATCAATCAAAAAAGTATCTTCTGAATCAAATCTTTCTGGAAAATCCTTTGCGCTTCCGAGATATTTGACATTTCCTTCATGGACTGCATAAAAGACCATTACTTCTTCTCCGTAAAGTCTTTCTTCTATAGTTAATTTATCAACCGGATTACAAACAACTCCTGACACCATAAAGTCATCAACAGCGCTCAAAGCTTCTTCAAGAGTATTACACACCCTTGAACCTTTACCATCAAGTAAATAAGGGTATTTAACAACGTATTTCTTTCCATTCTTACCAAAATTTTCTTTTAAAAAGGACTTTGCGGACTCTGGATCATAGAAATTCTCGAAAGGAGGACATGGTATATCCCATTTTCTCATAAGTTCGTTAGTGTTGCATTTGTCTGCCTCAACTATCATGGCCTTGGAAGTTGGGCCCCAACACGGTATTCCTTTTTTTTCACAACTTTCCTTTAGTCCAAGGGACAGATATTTTTCTTGGCCGCCAATTACCATATCAATATTATTTTCGGAAAGATAAGAAATTATATCATTAAGATCATCAAGTCTTTTTACCCTACCATTATTCTCTTGAATCTCTTGTTTATACTCATTAAAAAACTTCTTGACATCTTCAAAATTTTTAATCTTGACCCTATCGTTTCCTATAGGCCAAATACATTTTTTCTCAAAAGCTCCACCAAGATTCCCAGGAAGAACATGGACTTCTGAAACATTTTTTGATCTTGTAATTGATTCTGCTAAGGCCCATTCTCTTGCCCCACCACCAACAACTGCCCAGACTTCACTCAAAATATCACTAACCTATGTATCTATCTTCCTCTCACATTCTCTCGTTCTTGTAAGGCACTTCATCGTTTCTTCAGGGATATGTGTTGGATAATCCCCATTTAAACAAGCCAGGCATAGATCTTCCTTTTTAAGCCCAATGGCCTTTACTAATCCTTTCATTGTTTGGTAAGTAACGGAATCAGCACCAATTCTTTCTGCAACATCATCTGCATTTTTTGCAGCAATTAATTCACTTTCTGTTGGCATATCTATGCCATAATAACATGGGTGTTTTATTGGGGGGCATGTAGAAATCATGTGAACTTCTTTAGCACCATTGTCCCTTAACATTTTAACTATTCTTCTGCTTGTTGTTCCTCTAACAATACTATCATCAACAAGAATAACTTTTTTCCCTCTAATCTCGCCCTTTATAACATTCAGTTTGTCTCTAACTGCAACATCTCTTGAAACTTGAGTGGGCATGATGAAAGTTCTACCGATGTATCTGTTTTTTATCAAACCCTCCCTATGCTTAATTCCATACTTCTCAGAAAATCCTAAAGCTGCAGTTCTCGCCGTGTCGGGCACTGGGATGACTACATCCCCTTCTCCTTCAAATTCGATATTCCTTCCAAGCTCTATTCTAGCTTCATAAACACTCTTACCTTCTATAACAGAATCTGGTCTTGAGAAATAAACCCATTCAAACATACAATGCGCTCTACCTTTTGGGCACAATACTCTTTTTTCAACTTTATTCTCTTCAACAACTATAGCTTCGCCAGGAAGCAAATCCCTGATAAGAGAATAACCATTTACATCAAGACCCACACTTTCAGAAGAAAAAGAAAATGCAGTTTCATTCAAATTAGTCTTTTCACCGAATACTAAAGGCCTATTTCCATATGGGTCCCTGAAAGCTATAAGTTTTTTTGATAAAAGCATAACTGCAGAGTAACTACCATCAATTCTTTCCATAGTTCCTTGGATTGCCTCAAAAGTATCATTTTTAATTAACTCTTCTGAAAGGATATTTATCATAACTTCTGTATCAGATTTTGAATGGATAGATACCTTTTTTTCCTCAAGTTCCTTCTTTAAATCTTGATAATTAGTAATATTTCCATTATGCGCAAGACCTATCCCATATGGGTAGCTCAAAAAGAAAGGCTGGGCTTCACATATGGTATTCGTTCCAGCTGTTGGGTATCTAACGTGGCCAATAGCTTTGGATCCTTCAAGTTTTGATAACTCTTCCTTATTGAAAACATTCAACACAAGGCCTTTTTCTTTTTTTTGATGTACTATGCCATCAAAAGACAATATACCTGCCGAATCTTGCCCCCTGTGCTGAATAGCCAAAAGCCCTCTATAGCACTCATATGCAGAATTGTTTGATGAAGTACCTAGTATACCGCACATTTTTATTTTTCCTCTATATATTTTAAGACAGATTCAAAGACTTTCATACCAGAGATACCATTTTTATTCTTATCAAAGTAAGCCCTTTCAGGATGTGGCATCATTCCAAAAACATTTCCCGCTTCGTTGCAAATCCCCGCTATATTATGCGTAGAACCATTAGGGTTCCAGGGGTACCCTGCATATTCTCCTTCTTTATTGACGTATCTAAATACAACTTGGTCATTTTCAAATAATCTATCAAAATACTCTTTCTCTTTTTCTCTTGGTAACAATAACTTTCCTTCTCCATGAGCAGAAGGCACTAGCATTATCTCTCCTTTAGGTATATTTCTAGTGAAAACACACTTACCTTTATTTTCATGTTTCAGCAATGTTGGCCTACATTCAAACCTTGCTGAATTGTTCAAAAAGAGACAAGCATCAGGGTAATCCATTCTTTTAAATCCAGGTAAAACACCAAGTTCAACTAGAACTTGAAATCCGTTACATATACCGCCCACTGGCCATCCTTCATCTATAAACTTATGAAGGTCATTTGCCATCTTTGCTCTAATTCTTGAAGCAAAGATTGCTCCGGCCCTTACATAATCTCCTGCAGAAAATCCTCCTGGAATCATAAGGCAGTTGTAGTCGAAGATATCTTTTAGGTCCTTCAAGTGAACTAGTTCAGGAGACGCTCCTAATCTTTTGAAAGCATAGTACATCTCATCTTCATTGTTTGTTCCCTCTATTCTCAAAACACAAACTTTTATCTCAGACCTGTCCATTGAATCACCCCATATGCTCCCAAATGGCATTTTTCCATTTTTCTCTTAATTTCTCGATAGGAGCATCTATGATTTTAGATCCACTCTGTCTTATCTCTAGCTTTTTGCCTGAAACTTTTCCAATTTTAATATAGGGTATATTATTTTTGTCAAACAGAGATTCAAAGGCTTTCTCGTCTTTTACTTCAACTACCCACCTTGTGTTTGATTCTGAAAATATGAATTCATCTGCCCTCATATCTTTTAATATTGGTAGCTCTATCACAGCACCATAATCACTGCCGAACGCCATTTCTGCAACTGCAACTCCAAGACCGCCTTCACTCAAATCATGGCAGCTAGTTACAATTCCTTTTTCCATAGAGTTAAGAAGTACATTTGAATAATTGATTAAGTTTTGGGGATCCATTTTAGGTGCAATACCACCATCAACCCCTATAATCCTATAGTACAAAGAACCTCCGAACTCCCTTGCAGTGTTTCCGATAAGATAAATTGAATTTCCTTCTTTTTTGAAGTTTGAACTTACTTTCTTTTCAACATCGTCTATGATCCCGATACCAACAATAGTTGGTGTTGGCGGGCAGCTTCCAATCATGCTTTCATTGTAAAGACTTACGTTACCTGATGAAAATGATATTTTAAGATCCTTTGTTGCAAAGTTTAAACCCATAACAGCTTGATAAAAGTCTCCAAATCTTTCAGGCTTTTCAGGATTTCCAAAGTTCAGACAATCTGCTAAAGAATGAGGTCTGCCCCCCACTGCGACAATATTCCTGTATATTTCGTCTATCGCGGACGCAGCTCCCCAATAGGGATCATATTCCAATAAAAACGGATTTACTGCAGTTGAGATTACAAGTCCTTTGTTAAGTTCTTCTACAGGTTTCACGATTGCAGAATCTTGGGGGGAGAAGTTTACAACATCTCCATACAAAGGAGTAAGTGAAGTTGAACCTCTAACAGTATGATCATATTGAAGAATGACCCAATCCTTTGAAGCTATGTTTGGATCTGAAAGCATTTTAATTAATATTTCGTTTGCATCTTTTGGGGCTTGGGCTTGGATATCTTTCTGGTCTCTTTTGACTATCTTGACATCTCTTGCATATAATGGGCCACCTGTCAAGAATTCAGAATCCATATCAAATATCTTTTCTCCTTCATAGTAAACTAAAACCCTTTTTTCAGAAATAGTTTCACCAATAACTGCAGCATCAACATCCCATTTATCAAATATATCAAGAACTTCTTTGAGATTTTCTTTAGAAACTGCTAGCATCATTCTTTCTTGTGATTCTGATACCCATATTTCCCAAGGCTTCATGCCTTTTTCTTTTAATAAAACCTTCTCTAAATTGACTTTTGCTCCAAAACCACCTGCGTGTGCCATTTCTCCTACTACACACGAAAGTCCTCCACCACCTAAATCCTTCATGCCATTCAGAAGCTTTTTTGTATTAGCTTCAAGGCATGCATGGATTAAAGGTTCTTTTGTTATAGGATCCCCTACCTGAACAGCAGAACGTGAAGATGTTTCAGATTCTTCATCAAGTTCTGCAGAAGCAAAGTTTACCCCATGGATTCCATCTCTTCCTGTTCTTCCACCAACCATAACAAAGATATCGCCAAGCTCTTTTACTCTACTGTGAATTATTTCCTCTTTTTTTATTATGCCTACACATCCAACGTTTACAAGACAGTTTCCAGTGTAACCAGGATGGAAATAAACAGATCCTGATACAGTTGGGATGCCCACCCTATTACCATAATCCCTAATCCCCGCTACAACTCCTTTAAATATAAATTCGGGATGTTTTACTCCTTTTGGTAATTGGTCATAAGGCAAATCAAGCGGTCCAAAAAATATAGGATCTATTAATGCAACAGGCTGTGCTCCCATACAGACGACGTCTCTAAGGATGCCACCAATTCCGGTAGCTGCACCTCCATATGGCTCAACAGCAGAAGGATGATTATGACTCTCTAAAGCTAAGACATAAGCATAATCTTTATCAAACTCAACTACGCCCGCATCTTCTTTTATAACGAATATATTCTGAGGCGCCTCAATATTAAAAATATATTTTTTCAATAAACTTTTTGATGATTTATAGCAACAGTGTTCTGACCAAGCCTGACCTATTGCCTGTATTTCAATGTCTGTAGGATTCCTACCTTGTTCTCTAAAGTATTTTCTAACTGATTTCATTTCATCTAAAGAAAGCCCTATCCCTATTTTTCTACTTATCTCTAGTAGTTTTTCATCAGGCAAGTCAAGATTAATCTCAAAAACATTTTGTCTGCTACTCATTTTATCATTTCCACTTCATAATCGTGGATTACAGGATTAATCAGAAGTTTTTTGCACATCATATCAATATCTTCTCTGATTTTATTTTCATCCTTTCCACTTATTTCTATGACGTAGCTTCTTTTCACTTCAACGTTTTCAACAGTATCAAAACCAAGTAACTTCAGGGATTTTTTGATATTAAGACCCTCGGGATCTGTAATTCCTTCCTTTAACCCAACTTTAATTTCAACTTTCAAACAAATCACCTAAATTTTTCCCCCGTAATTCTTTCATACATATTAATGTAAAGATCAGATACTTCCTTGACCATATTTCCTGGTAATGCAGGAATATCTGGTTCTTGTAGACCTTTTTCCCTAGCATTATATAATTCTTTTTTATATCCTGTTTTAATGTAATATTGCCTTACAAACTCCTTTGATAGCTCTACCATCTGTCCTTCTTCATATAATTTTTTATCCCAGAATCTGTCTTCATCAGCAGTTCCAAATACATCAATAAACATTAGAGTTCTATTTTCATTCATTCCAAATTCCTTTTTTCCATCAACATGGATTAAGCCACCCTTTTCAACGATCTTTGACATCCTCAAATCCATCTTAATTATAGTTTCAAGGATATTATTGTACTCTTCTTCAGTAAGTCCTGATATTCTTAGAGCTTCCTTCTTGTCTAATGGCCTATCAACAGGTTCAAGTTTTGTTGAAGTTTCAATATAAGGTTCGGGCAATTTTTCTCCATATTCAACTGTTTTTTTGTTGAATCCAAGTTCCTTTGGATCTATTTTTCCTTTTTCAATCCTGTCATGGAGAGAACCGGCAACATAATGCCTACATATAAATTCCAATGGAATAAGATAATTTTTTGTATTGTGATTGATTTTATTATAATCGTATATTATATTAACTTTCTTCACAAGCATCTTGTTCTTGTCTGTCATTTTTATGAAGTGAGTCAAGAATCCTAACTTTTCTGCTTCTTTAAGCCAAAAAGTTCCTTCCCTACAAAGAGTCTCTCCTTTGAAAGGAATTTTAGAAGGGATTATTTTATCAAAGACAGAAATTCTGTCAGTAAATTCAAATTCAATTTCTTTATCAGAAACATCATAAACTCTTTTAACTTTTCCTTCTCTTGAAAATCCAGAAGAGGTACTACTTGGGCTGCTCATATTAGAATTTATTATATCTGATATTTAAATATATTTATCATAAATTTTAGAAATAATTGTCTTTTTGATTTACTTAATTAATGAAGTTAGATTGTCAGAACTTATTTAGAAGATAAATATTAAAAAAGAATTAGCGGATACCTTGAGTATATTAACGAAGTCAAATATAGATTAATTCCTAAAATATGTAATTAGTGATTGAAGTACCTCATACCAGTAAAGATCATAGAGATTCCAAACTGATTTGAAGTTTCTATTACTTCTTTGTCTCTTATTGACCCCCCGGACTGTATAATGTATTTTATGCCATGTTCTGCAGCTACTCTTACGGTATCGTCAAACGGGAAGAAGGCATCTGAAACAAGAACACATTCCGAAATCTTTTCTTTGAAAAAGTCTTCTTTTGGGATATTTGGCTTCTCTTCATTCCACATATTTTCTAGATTTTCATAGATTTTTGGTATTGCAAGTTTTCTTAGTGAATCGACTCTATTTGGTTGCCCTACTCCACTTCCTAATACTTTAAATTGGCCTTTTTCATACTCCATTCCTAAAACTATCGAGTTAGACTTCGTATACTTTGTTGCTATAATTGTAAAAAGTCCAAGCTCTTTTCTACCCTCTGGAAACTTTTCTCTTGTGACACATTCCCACTTTTCATAGAGTCCTTTTGGCCTGTCCTGTTCTATTACCCCGCCTATCAAGAATTTGTAAACTTTATCTTCAGAAGTGAAAAGTTTACCCGTTTCTAGGATCCTCAAATCTTTGCTCTTATTCTTCAAAAATTCTAGTGCATCATCATCAAAAGAAGGAGCAATTATTACTTCAACAAACTTACCCTTAAGAAAAGAAGCAGTTTCCAAATCAACTTTTTTCGTCAATGCAATTATGCTACCATAAGCAGATACCCTATCCCCATCCCAAGCATTTTTCAAAGCATCAAAGAGGGTCTTACCTGTTGCGATTCCACATGGATTAAGGTGTTTTACAATTACTGCAGCATTATAGGGAGAAAGCTCTTTTGCTGTGTTGAGCGCCGCTTCAATGTCTAAATAGTTGTTATATGAAAGCGCTTTCCCATGCAACTGTTTCATATTCGAAGCCGAGGGTTCTACTGTATCTTTTTTGAAGAAAGATGCTTTTTGATGCCAGTTTTCTCCATACCTAAGCTCCTTACCAGAATCAAATGAAAGTCTCAATTTCTTATTATCCGTAAGTGCTTCAGAAAGATAAGAGTCGATAGCACTATCGTAGTCGGCTGTGTGTGAAAAAGCCTTGACACATAATTTTTTCCTTGTTTCATATGAAGTATTCCCGTTTTCTAATAACTCTTTAGTTACGATATCATAGTCTAAAGGATCCACAATAACAGTTACATATTTGAAATTTTTAGCAGCGGCCCTTAGGAGTGTAACCCCGCCAATATCAATATTTTCGATAGCGTCTTCAAGGGATGGATTTTTAGCTACAGTTTCTTGAAATCTATAAAGATTGCATACAACTATATCTATAGGCTTTATACCCTCTGAGCTTATCTCATTTTCATGTCCTTTATCGTCCCGGATATATAGAATTCCACCATGAATATTTGGGTGAAGAGTTTTTACTCTACCCCCTATCATTTCTTTAAATCCTGTTACTTTCTCAATAGGTGTAACATTTATCCCATTGTCTAAAAGATATTTTAAAGTGCCACCTGTCGATACAATTTCAAAGCCTAAAGTTGACAGAGTCTTAGCAAATTTTTCAAGTCCTTTTTTATCTGTAACGCTAATTAATGCTCTCTTTTCCATCACTTTGGCACGTTTGGAAAGTTAATTTAAATAATTTTCTCTTAAGACTACAGAAAGTTTTAAGTATTATTAGTTATGTTAAATCTCAATGGCTGCAACAGATTATACAATTGCGACTCTTGGGAGTCACTCTGCCCTTCAGATCTTAAAGGGCGCAAAAGATGAAGGATTTAAGACTTTATGCATAGCAAAAAAAGGTTCAGAGAAAGTCTACAGAAGTTTTGGTGTAGCCGATGAGATAATTTCTGTTGATCATTTCAAAGAATTATTTAATTTGCAAGATGAGCTTGTAAAAAGAAATACTATTTTAATTCCTCATGGTTCTTTTATTGCTTATATGAAGATAGAAGACTTTAAAGATTTGAAGGCAATGTATTTTGGTAACAAAGATGTTTTAGAATGGGAATCTGCAAGAGATCTTGAAAGAAAATGGCTAACTGATGCAAATATAAAAATACCAAGAATTTTTGATAGGCCAGAGGATATAGATAGGCCGGTAATTGTAAAATTTTACGGTGCAAAGGGAGGAATGGGATACTTTCTTGCAAAAGATACTGAAGACTTCTATGAGAAAATTGCAGACCACATCAATGAGAAATACGTAATTCAAGAATATATAATTGGGGTCCCAGCTTATTTCCATTATTTTTACAGCTTGTTAACTAATGAACTTGAAATTATGAGTTTTGATAAAAGATATGAAAGTAATGTTGATTCTATTGGAAGGATATCTGCAAGAGACCAGTTTGCTCTAAAGAAGATCGATCCAAGTTATGTTGTTGTTGGTAATATACCAATCACTGTTAGAGAGTCATTACTACCTGAAATATTTGGAATGGGTGAGAGGGTAGTGGAAAAATCTAAGGAGTTAATTTCGGAGAGGGGATTATTTGGCCCTTTTTGTCTTGAAGGGGTAATCACCCCAGAAGCCGAAATTTACATTTTTGAAATTTCAGCCAGAATCGTAGCGGGCACTAATCTTTTCGAACCTTATTCTCCTTATACCTACATTAAATACGGAAAGCCTATGTCTACAGGAAGAAGGATAGCATTAGAAATTAAAAATGCAATAAACAGTGGTAGGCTTTCAGATATAGTTTGCTAAAGGCCCGTTGGTATATCTATAAACTCTGATTTAATTTTAAATTTCTCTTCAATGTTTTTTCCAAAAGCCATTACGCCGAGTTTTTCTGTAGCATAGTGTCCAGCAAATATTAGATTAATCCCCGCCTCTTTTGCAACATGATATATGGTATGTGAAGGCTCACCAGTAATAAATAGGTCAATTTCTTCTTTTATGCAATCCTCAAAAGCAGAGCCGCCACCTCCACTTACTATTCCAACAGATTTTATTTTATCAGGACCAAAATTGAAAGACTCAACTTTAGTAGGAAGCGATTTTTCTAGCGTTTTAGATATCTCTTTAACATCCTTCACTTTTTCATATTTCCCTTTGAATCCTATCTTTACACCATGGTACGCGCCAAATGGCTCAGGATCCGAGAGATTTAAAATTTTTATGAGCCCTATATTATTTCCAACTTCTGGGTGCATGTCGAGTGGGAGATGTGATGCGTAGAGAGAAATACCATTTTCTAGTAGATAAGAAATTCTTTTCTTTACAAGACCCCTTATACTTTTTAATCCACCCCAAATTAGCCCATGATGGACCAAAATAAGGTCTGCTTTTCTTTTTGAAGCCTCCTTAAATATTTCAAGAGAACTATCCACCCCAAGGCATATTTTCTTTACATCTTTTTTTCCTTCTATCTGTAATCCATTTATAGAAACGTCTGATATTTCATTCACCCTAAGATAATCATCCATATAATTAACGAGCTCATAAAGTTCCATATAGCTTAATTTGAAAAGGCATTTAAATAACTTATACTTAGCCCTAATCGCATGGATGTAGAAATCATATGGGATCTTGACTCCTTCGTAAAAAGGCTCGAAACACTTAGAGAAAAAGGGGTAGTATTTGGAATATACAAAAATAATCTTCACGTTGAAGAGCTATCTGCATTGAAAGAGCTTGAAAAAGAAAGAAAAGAACCTCTTTTAATGTCTGATGATAACGAAGACAACTATTATGAAAAGGTAAAGATCTGCAAGATGATCCTTCTTGACATTAAAAATGGGGGGACGTTCTATAAAAAACTGATAAAGGTTATTCCCGAAATATCTAATATCAAATATGAAGATATTAAGAGAATAGGATTTGACGAAGATAATAAATTCTTTCATATTAAAACTAAAGATCAAAAAGATTTCATACTCGAAGAAGAGGATCTTTTAATAGTGTATGATAAGTTCTATAGGTCACCAGATCTATTTGACTTTGAAACAATTTATTTTGGGAATAAGATATTTTCTTGCCATAAATACTCTGACGTAGAGTGTTCAAAAGTATTTGAAGTTAAGGAAGAGTCCTAGTTTCACCTTCTATCCAATTTAGATATTTATTCAATCCTTTTTTTATATCAAAAGCTATTATCTCTGGAATTTCATAAGGATGGCAATTCTTGATAAGATTCTCCAAGTCGCAGTATTTTTCTTCAGTTGTCTTGATCATCAAAATTACTTCATTTGAAAATTCTATCGATTGATTCCACCAGTAGTAACTTTTTACACCAGATATTATATTTACACAAGCAGCAACTCTATTTTCTAAGAGGATTTTTGATAGATTAGTTGCAACGTCTTGATTAGGGGCCGTTGATAATACTAAAAGGGTCATGTTCTATTATTAGTTTATTCGTTTAAATTCATTTTTATAAATTTCATAATTAAACAATATAAATAAAAAATCACACTAAAAAACTATTTAAAATAATCCACTTCTTTTTGCATGTGGGAGATTTCAAACTTTTTTCTGAATTTAAACCAAGTGGCGATCAACCTCAAGCAATAGGTCAGCTAGAAGATGGATTAAAAAAAGAATACAAATACCAGACCCTTCTTGGGGTCACAGGTTCAGGGAAAACATTTACTATAGCTAACTTAATTGAAAAATACAATAAACCAACACTCGTCATTTCTCCAAATAAAACTTTAGCAGCTCAACTATACTCTGAGTTTAAAGCATTTTTCCCAAATAATGCAGTTGGGTATTTTGTCAGTTATTATGATTATTATCAACCTGAGGCATATCTGCCACACACCGATACTTATATTGAAAAGGATGTTTCTATTAACGAAGAATTAACTAGAATGAGACACTCTGCAACAGCCTCTCTTCTTTCAAGGAGTGACTGCATAATCGTTGCAAGTGTTTCTTGCATTTACGGTCTTGGGTCCCCTCAAACTTATAAAGAGATGGGAACCTTCATAAGAAAAAATGAGCAGATTGATAGAGATGATTTCTTAAGAAAACTTGTATCGATGCAGTATGAGAGGGACGATTCAGATTTTAAAAGTGGAACATTCAGAGCAAGAGGGGATGTAGTAGAAATCTTTCCTCTTTTCACAGATTATGTTGTGAGAGTTGAATTCTTTGGAGATGAAATAACTAACATCAGGAAAATTCATCCTATTAACTTTTCAAACATGGGAGAAATTGAAAATATTTACATTTATCCTGCAAGTCATTATCTAATTCCTGAAGAAACTTTAGGTAAAGTAATAACAGAAATTCAAAATGAACTTGAAGTAGTGTTGGCCGATTTAAATTCTAAAGGTAAATTTATCGAGGCTCATCGAATTGAGACAAGAACTAAATATGATATAGAGATGATGCAGGAAATGGGGTATTGCAAGGGAATTGAAAATTACTCCCGTTATTTTTCCGGAAGAAAAAAAGGAGAACAACCGGATACACTCATTAATTATTTCCCTAAAGATTTTCTTTTGATAATTGATGAATCCCATATTACAATTCCTCAAATTAGAGGAATGTATGAGGGGGATAGATCAAGAAAAGAAACACTTGTTAACTATGGTTTTAGACTACCTTCTGCACTTGACAATAGACCATTAAGATACAATGAATTTGAAAATCTATTAAATCAGGCGATATTTGTTTCAGCAACTCCTGCAGATTATGAATTGGGGATATCCGATAAAGTTGTTGAACAAATAGTAAGGCCAACCGGTTTAATAGATCCAGTTGTAATAATTAAAAAAAGAGAAGGACAAATTGATGATCTTGTTTCTGAAGTAAAAAATAGAATTCAAAATAGCGAAAGGACATTGGTATTGACTCTTACAAAAAGAATGGCTGAAGACCTTACAGACTACCTTCTAGAATTAGGAATAAATACAAGATACTTGCACTCTGAAATAGATACTTTAGAGAGAATAGAACTGTTACGCGATCTAAGATCTGGAGCATATGATTGTCTTGTAGGTATCAATTTACTAAGAGAGGGGCTTGATCTTCCTGAAGTCTCTTTGATTGCAATACTAGATGCAGATAAAGAAGGATATTTAAGATCTACAACTTCTTTGATACAGATTATGGGAAGAGTTGCAAGAAATGTATCTGGCACAGTAATAATGTACGCAGACAATGTTACAGGTTCAATGAAAAGGGCAATTGACGAAACTGAAAGAAGGAGAAAGATTCAAGATGAGTACAATATTAAGAACAATATAACCCCCCAAACAATAAAAAAGAAAATAGATATGCCAGAAAAAGAACAAGAAGAGTATAATATACCAAAGGACGAAGACCCAGAAGAATATTTAGCATATCTTCACGACGAGATGATTAAAGCTGCAAATAGTTTAGATTTTGAAAAAGCTGCATATTTAAGGGATAGAATAAAGGAAATTACTATTTTATTGGATTAATTATTTAAAGACTTAGTTCCAAAAGTTTTAGGTAGCGGCGAGATACTCAAATTTACGACTTTTTATTAGGTAAAAAGTTAGTAAAGTGATTGGATTAATGTCTGGAATCCAACTAGAACAATACACATCCTAAATAATCATTACTGAAACAAACATAAAATAATCAGTTGCCATAACGAAGGATAAAACTAGAAACATATACGCAAAAAGTCAGTAATCGCGAAAAATCGGTAAACTTATATATCAAAATTTAAAAAAACGACTGAGGTTATCACATGCCAAAGGTAACGGTAAACGAAGAATGTACAGGATGTGAAATTTGTGTATCAACATGTCCAGTAGGAGTATTTGAAATACAAGGGGACGTGGCAGTAGTAATTAATGAAAAAGACTGTATTGCCTGTCTCCTATGTGTTAACGAATGCGCAGCGAACGCAATAACTGTAGAGGAGGATTAGAATGTCAGATGAGAATATCGTATTTGTCGGTAGTAAGCCCGTAATGAACTATGTTTTAGCTGTTGTAACACAGCTTAACAAAAAAGAAACAGATAATGTAGTAATTAAAGCAAGAGGCAGAGCTATTTCAAGAGCAGTCGACGTTGCAGAAATTGTCAGAAATAAATTCGTGAATGACGTTAATGTACAAAAAATATCTACATCAACAGAAACAATTACAAGAGACGACAATTCAAGTGCCAACGTTTCTGCAATAGAGATAACTCTTAAAAGATAAATAAAAAATTTTTATATTTTTAATTTATACAAAACTTTTCTTAGATAATTATTTGAATATTCTCTTAATAACTTCCAATGTTATATCGTAGGTCTTATCATAGTTCTTGCCGATTTTCTGGCCAGCTTTTGATTGATCTATCTCCATTACATCTGCGCCTACAACTTCTATTTGTTTCTCTTTGGCATATTTATTCAGTCCATCTAGAATCTTATAAATCTCCGATTCATCAAGACCAAGATAATCAAGAAATCTGGCTCCAGTTAAAGCTTGTCTTGAGCCAATATCAATGTCAACAGAAACATATACATAAGGTGTTTTGATATTTTCAAAGACTTTTTTAAGAGCCATTTCGAAGTTTGCCTTTAGTTTATTTTTTGGTAAGATAGTAACTCCATCTTCTTCAAATTTTCTATAAAATTCATAATATTCTCTTATTCTACAGTCGTTTGCATCCTTTGCAGCTTTAGGAGGATAATCTGACACGCCTAAAACAAATAGATTTTTTGGTAATATTTTCTTTTCTTTTAGAAGGAAATAGAGAAAAGAATCCGCATTGAAACTGTCAACTCTATTATATAAATAAGGATCATCTTCTGAAAATTTTGTATTTGGATTAAACTCAATATCGTGTTGAATTAGTTTTAACCTTTGAGTTGGGATTATTCCATCAAAATGACTATCAAGCATTACAACAGATACATTTGTCTTTCCATATTTTTCTGCTATAGCTTCGATACATCCTCCCGTTCCTGAGTGGTCAACCCCAATCATTAATGGAATATCCGGGAATATCTTTTCTTTAACAAACTCTTTTACTTTTTCAGCATATTCCCTACACCCATCTGCGTCTATGAAAGCTACGAGATTGTCTACATCAACCATGAAAAGATCTTCTTTGTTTGGGGTAGGTATTAGCCAAGGCTCTACTTGAACTTTTCCTACTTTAATATATCTTATTTCGTTAGAGTCTTTTAACTTATCAGACACAATCTCGTAAGGGTCTTTAATATTAGAATTTACATTTGATATTTTAGTAGATATTGATTCATACCTTTCATCAGGATCTAAGTTTAAACCGAATACTTTAATATTCTTCATTTATTCACAAAGACATTTTTTACAATCTCTTTTTAACCTTTACTCCAAAGAGTTAAATATTTATAATACTAAGTAAAATTGTTAATGTAGGTGTTTGAATGCTTGATGTACCTCTATCTAAGGTGATAAAACGAGATATAATACTCATGAAGCCTAAGGACAATGTTTCTAATGCAGCTAGAACAATGACTAAAGATAATTCTAATGCAGTGGTAGTTGTAGACGAAGGTGAACCTGTTGGTATAGTATCCGAAAGAGACATCCTAAGAGAAGTTGTGTCCAAAAAGAAAAAACCATCTGAAGTGACTCTAGAATCAATAATGACTTCACCAGTTGTTACGATTAGCAGTGGCAAGACTATAAGAGACGCCTCAGAATTAATAACTCAAGAAAAAATTAGGAATTTAGTAGTTATAGATGAAGGCATCCCAGTTGCAATTATTACTCCTAAGGACATACTGTCGTTCTCCTTTGAGGAATGGAGATTTGAACCTGATGATAGTGTAATCGCCACACCGCCTCCTGAAGGTGGAATATGTGAGACTTGTGGCACCTATACATCCGCATTAAAACTTGTCAATGGACAGTTTGTATGTGACGATTGCAAGGAAATCATGGAAGAAGAGAATTATTAATCCATATTTTGTCAGGTGTTAAAATGATTTCCTTTGTACGAATATTTGGTGTAAAATTGTTTCGTTATTTTATAATTTATTGTTTTTTATAATTGAAGGTGGTGATTGAATGGATGTAAGAGAAATTATGAAACGCCCTATAAAAGTAGATAAAGACCGAAAGCTATCAGACGCAATAAAACTGATGGATAAACACGGAGTTTTAAGACTCCCCGTAATAAACGATGGAAAACTAATAGGAGTATTAACAGCGAGTAATATAATTGAAAAGATTGGAGATTCAAGAAGCCTAAATCTAGATGTATCTGTATTCCACATATCCTCCTCCATTACCAAAAATCCTTATACAATATCTCCTGATGAAAATGTAAAAAAAGCACTTGAATTTTTTAGAAGCGATTATATCTCCATCCTTCCTGTAGTAGAGGGAGGGGAGTTAGTGGGAATGATTACCAGACAACATATGATTCCTTTAATAGAATCAAAAGGAACAGTAGGCGGGGCTATGACTAAAAAATTCAGTACATTAGCTTGGGGGGATAGAGTAATTCATGCAAGAAAACAATATTTAGAAGAAGGAATAAGGTACTTTGCCATTAAATCACAAAATAATTATATGGGCCTTATCTCTGTAAAAGATCTATTATTTGGTCTTTATAAATTTAGAAAGAATATAAATGCAAAACACCACCCCGATACTATGATTAAAGAGTTTAAAGTTGAAGAAATACTAACTAGAGAACCTGAAATGATGGATCCAAATTTACCACTAGATACTTTAATAAAGCAAATATCAAAGAAAACACAATTTGCATACCCCGTTTCAAATTCATCTAAAGAGATATCTGGATTCATAGGGCATCATGAAATACTGCTAAATAGTGAGATTAGAGCATGATTTTGCAATAATTTTTAATATGTTATTAACTTTGAGTATATAATGAGAGACACTATGTCTCAAGTTC
>CAZCMP010000003.1:0-45000 GCA_964500005.1 uncultured Thermococci archaeon | reverse complement strand
AGGCAGGGAGTTTCTGGTAGTGGTGAGATTAAGAATTAAATTTCGTAATCACAGAGAAATCAACAGTCCGCAAGAGTTTACTCTGAGGGACGGGGTGTGAAAGTGCCCGGAATCACTACCAAAAGACCCGAAACCAGTCGATCTATTCCAGGACAGGGTGAAGCCGATCAATTGATTGGTGGAGGCCCGAAGAGGTTCTGACGTACAACTCGTTCTTCTGATCTTGGAATAGGGGTGAAAGGCTAATCAAGGCTGGAGACAGCTGGTTCCTCCCTAAATAGGCCGTAGTCTAGCCTGAAGGGAGATAGCAGACAAGGTAGAGCACTGATTGAATGTTTAGGGGGAGAAATCTCTCGGCATACTGTCAAACTCCGAACTTGTTTGCGTCGTAGATCTTCGGAGTCGGGGGCGTTGGGGTAAGCTCATGTCCCCTTAGGGAAAAAACCCAGACTAGAGTTAAGGTCCACAAATTCTGGATAAGTTAAAGGACGTCATCAGTCTAAAACAGCAGGAAGGTAGGCTTAGAAGCAGCCACCCTTTAAAGATAGCGTAACAGCTCACCTGTCTAGATTGATGGCTCCGATAATGGAATGGATTAAGCCAGATACCGATACTCTAGGACTCGAAAGAGATTCGCTAGGGAGGCGTTGTGATAGGGCAGAAGCTGGGGCGTGAGTTCCAGTGGACCTGTCAGAATTGTAGATCCTGCCGGGAGTAACAGCAAAGTGGGGTTGGAATCCCCACCGCCGAAAGGGCCAGGATTCCTCAGCAATGTTCGTCAACTGAGGGTTAGTCGATCCTAAGACTCTTCGTAACTCGATTGAGTCGAAAGGGAAACCCGTTAATATTCGGGTACCGTAAAGATACTCGCGGCAACGCAAGTTCTTTCCTTGACACTTCGGAGTACGCTGAATGGAACCATCGTTCCATCTAACTATATAATTCCATGGAGATGCTTAATGCAGAGAAGTGGAAGAAATTAGGAATGGCCTGACGTTTTAGTCGGGTTCGGCCGATCTCTGGAGTCCGTGAAAAGAGGATAGAAATGAATTCTTTATGTTCGTACTGAGATCCGACACAGGTGCCCCTTGGTGAGAAGCCTAAGGCGTGTTGGGATACTCCAGTTAAGGGAACTCGGCAAAATAGCTCCGTAACTTTGGGATAAGGAGTGCGTACTGTCTTTCATCGGACGGTACGTCTCAGTAACTTGAGGGCTTCGACTGTTTAATAAAAACACAGCTAGCTGCTATCCTGTAAAGGTTTGTACAGCTGGTGACATCTGCCCAGTGCCGGCACGTTAAGCCCGGTTTCAACCGGGGGAAGCGCCGGTAAACGGCGGGAGTAACTATAACTCTCTTAAGGTAGCGTAATACCTTGCCGCTTAATTGGCGGCTTGCATGAATGGTGTAACGAGAGCCCTACTGTCCCTAACTGGAACCTAGTGAAACCACTTCCTGGTGAATATGCCAGGGTCCCCCGATGGGAAGCGAAGACCCCATGGAGTTTTACTGCAGCCTGTCGTTGTCGCTTGGATTTTGATGTAGAGCGTAGTTGGTAGCCATCGAAGCAATCTCGTTAGGGATTGTGGAGGCGCAAATGGAACACCAACCTTCTAGGTCTAAGCGACTAACCAACATTGCTATTGTTGGAACACCGGTAGGTGGGCAGTTTGGCTGGGGCGGTACGCCCTCGAGAAGGTATCGAGGGCGCCCTAAGGTTGACTCAGGTGGGTCAGGAATCCACCGTAGAGGGCAAGGCCAAAAGTCAGCCTGACTGTATATCGCACCACAAGATATCCAGAGGCGAAAGCCGGGCCTAGCGAACTCCAATGCCTCCTTGATGGGGGCTTGGACTAACAGAAAAACTACCCTGGGGATAACTGAGTCGTCCGGGGCAAGAGCCCACATCGACCCCCGGGCTTGCTACCTCGCTGTCGGTTCTTTCCATCCTGGGTCTGCAGCAGGACCCAAGGGTGGGGTTGTTCGCCCATTAAAGGAGAACGTGAGCTGGGTTTAGACCGTCGTGAGACAGGTTAGTTGCTATCTATCGGGGGTGTTGGTCGTCTGAAGGGAAGGTAGTCCCAGTACGAGAGGAACAGACTGCCGTGGCCTCTGGTGTACCTGTTGTCTGATAAGGCATCGCAGGGTAGCTACGCCATAATTAATAAGGGCTGAAAGCATCTAAGCCCGAAATAATCCCTGAAAATAGACAACCACTCTCTAATAGAAGAAGGGGATAGGTGACTATAACTTTAGTTAGAGACGAAGACACGGATAGAAGATCCGGTTGATAGGTCGGTAGTGTAAGTGCCAAGCCTTCGGGCGAGGTATTCAGCTTACCGATACTAATAGTCTAAGGTTCATCATTCCGAAATTGTTCGAGGTCAAACGATAGGATTTGAAGAAGTTTTGCCATGCATTCTATTCTAATTAACTAATCTGTATATTCTTAATTTTGAGATTTTTACAAGTTTATTCATAAACTTTATATAGGGGCCATTTCCATTTATATATTGGAGATTATATGGCTCAGAAGACAAGAACTCAAAATCTAACTGAAGTATTAAAAGAGCTTGAGGCGACAACTCCTGATGTTGAAGCGTCTGCTGTTGTGTCTACAGATGGACTCATCATTGCAAGTGCACTTCCTCAAGACGTTGAAGAGGATAGAGTTGCTGCAATGTCTGCTGCAATGCTTTCCCTCGGGGAAAGAACTTCTCAAGAATTAAAAAGAGGCTCTTTAGAGCAGGTATTTGTTAAAGGTGTCAGCGGATATATACTTATGATGGGCGCTGGACAAGAAGCGGTGTTAACTGTTCTTGCTAGACAGAATGCAAAATTAGGGCTTGTATTCTTGGATATGAAAAGAACTGCTGAAGAGATATCCAAAATTATTTGATATAAGATTAATTTTTTTATTTAACAAAAATCTGAGACTGACAATTGTTTATGTTTTTCTCTGAAATTCATTTTTACTTCTGAATCTGCTAAAATTATTTCTTGTGAAGTATATTCCTTTACATCATATTTTTCAGTGATGTCAATACTCAATTTCATATATTTTAAGATCGCTCCCTTTGTTACTGTTAATACAAGTTTGTTACTACATTTAGCACATTTTCCTGATAAAGGGACTCTTCTATAAGTAGTATTGCATTTGGTGCATCTTACTTTCTGTTTTGCATATGACCTTATATTTCCCTTTATATCGGGTATAAAATGTGTTTTTAGAACTCTTTCTGCAACATCGTTTTCATCAACAGCCCTAATTTTTTTAGCAACTTCAAACTGTGATATTAACTTATCTTCCATAGAGTTTAAAGTTGTATAACTGCTAGCCTTTGGTCCTTTGGATATGTCTGATGTATTATGTGTAAACTTAATCCCTGTATAAACTCCATCTGTTCCTAACCTATCTTCTACCCTTTCAATCTTTACCTCTTTGGGATGTAGGTATTTCAGTGTAGCCTCATAGAATTCTAAGGGATATCTATCACAAATATCCATGTTATGAACTTCTTTGTCAACTTCTCTTGGGTCGATTCTTGTTGTTAATACTAATGGTGCATCCATCTGTCCGCCCCTTTTTTGTGGCAGATAATATTTAGAGAAATTAAGTAAAGCATCCATGAGAAGAATTATTGAATCTTCATCCCCATCACAGTTTCTCCTTTTAGCCGCATGGAAATAAGGATGAGCATAGACAACTTTAGTATCAGTAAAACCAACTATACGACCAATTGTGCCTGCTGAGGTATGGGGTGCCAACCCAACTATTAATTGCCCTATAATCTCTTCAGCTTTTTCAAGATTATAATACGATTTTAATCCATATATCTTCTCTAATTCTGCATCTAAAAATTTGGATACTCTGTACAAATATGTAACTGAATCTTTAGGCACAATAATATCTTGAACATTTAATTCAAGTATTTGATTTTCGTCGGTAAGTTCATTTCCAAGATAATCCTTCACATACCCTAATTCTTTTAGTTTTTCAATACTCACATTTGCTTCTTTTGGTATAAAATGAGTTAAAGGGGCATCAGTTGCATCATATCTACATGTCCCATCCTTGAAAACAAAAATATTATTTGAAGCTCTAAGAATCCCCTTCTCAATTGGCTCTGGAATTTTATACTCAGAACTCATACCTTGAACCCCTTTGACTTCTTTTGGGAGTTCATAGCCTATATTCAAAAGAGCCAAGCTTAGATCTTCCTTCAAATTAACTCTTTTTTTTGAATATACTCTAAGAGGGGAGCCGCACTCCGGACATTTTTCACTAACTACACTCGAGCCCTCATATGAACAGCCTTGATGGGAGCAGGACATATACATTTTTGTCATACTCTCACATTCTGGGCATTTTGTCAGATGTGTCTTAGTATTGCATTTAGGACATCTCTTGTTCACCGATTCTATTTCTATAAAATTTTTTTGTGATGCTTTGATAATGCTCCTTGTTGATCCACCAGACATTCCAATTGGAAAAAGTACATGAACAGGCGGGCTCATTTTTCTCTCTTTCGCTTTCTCTGGACGCCCCATTCTACAACCAACTGTGTTGGGGATGGCATCTCTAACACAAATCCCCAATATATTTGACACCCTATCTAAAACTGTGTCACCATAAATATCTTTACCCAAAAGAATAAGTTTTAGAATATATGAGTCAACTTCTACTATGCCATCTATTACTTTATGAGGCACACATAAATTTTCAATTATTTTCTTTATTCTCTCTCCATCTCTTAAATTAAAAGAGATTTGATTTTCATTAACAGTATATCCTTGATAATTAATAAGGAACTCTAAATCATCAGTTGAGATATAACTCCAAAAAAAGTTATATTTAGGGTGTAGAGGAATATTATATTTTTTTGATAATTCAATCGCTTCTTCTAATTCTGGTATCCTTTTGCCCTCTAATAGATCTCTATAACTTTCAATATCTCCTTTTTGTTTTAATTCCTTTTCAAGATCTAGTGACCACCACTCTTCCACATACCCTGATGGCAATAATAAATGATTGTTCTCTAAAAAGTCACCATAAGCTATTAGGGCATCGCCTAGAAAGATTACCTCTTCAACGTCTTCAGGTTTTATATTTTCATAGGAATATAACCAATCGCAGCTTTGATCCTTGAACTTTACAAAAGGCGGAAGTATAGAATCGACAGGCATAGAAACTGTTGCTTTTCCTGGCCTTTCAGTTTTGAGCTGAGTTCCTACAGCTATAAATCCATTCACGATAGTCATAGCAGCTGGATGGTATCCCCATGCAGCAAAACCTGTATCTCTACTGCGTCCATATCTTATTCTAAATCCGCCTTTAGTACTTGGATGGGCAATAACTGGTCTTCCTGCGAGTAAATCTGAAAGATATTTCCAGTTAGCTTTTATTTTTTCTGTGTTATCATCGCTTTCTTTCTTTTCTTCTTTCTTCATATCTTTTAGAAATTCCCATCCTTCAAGATCGAATACTTTTAATACTTTTTCAATTTTTTTTGATTTCTGAATTACTCCCTCGGCCAAAGCAAGTAAGGCTCCACCTCTTACTTTATTTGTTTCAATTCTTTCAAGATTTCTATAACCTGAAACTTCTATTTCTTCTGTACTTTCTCCCGTTATCTCAATAGGTATATTAGAAAGTGCAATAATTACTTCATTATTGGAGGGTTTGTATTGTAGGTTAGTCTTCCCCCTTTCATAAAGTTCAATCTCTTCAATGAATCTCTGGATTTCCTCTTCTGTAGCCTTGTATTTAGAAAGGCCAAGTTTTCTTCTAACGTAATCACCCAAAAGAACTGAAAGCGCAGCAGCCGTACCCCCTGCAGATCTAATAGGTCCTGAGAAATACAATGCTAGATAATCAGTTCCATCAAAGTTTGTTTTTATCTTAACATCAGAAATACCTTCCAAAGGTGCAGAAACTATACCCTCAGTCAATATTGCAAGACCTGTTCTAACTGCCTGTTCTGCCAGTTTCTCCTTTGAAATCTTTTTTGAGTACTTTTCTGCAATAATTTCATCTGCAATTATAGTGGCAATTTTCTCTCTGGGGTGCCCTTGCATATCAAGTTCTTTTATTTTCTTTGCAACACCTTTGGGCCCTACTATTCCTTCAATTCTCCCCGCCATATCCTCTGCCAAAGGTATCTCAACTGACGGTGCAGGATCTAATCCCCTTTTCCTTGCCTCTTGGGCAACTTCATAAACTTTTTTTCCTTCAATATCTAAGGACTTAAAATAAGCTTCAATCAATTAATACCCTCCACCGTCATTACAAAATCCCATTATCGAGAGTTTGTGAGTCTTCAAATCAAATATTGGAACTCGACCTGGTGTGGGCATAATATTTCTCATCTTCTGATAGTCAGTCTGTGCTTGCCAACCACCAGAATTAATCATTGAAGTCCCCCTGTAATTTCCATAACCATTAACATGGATATGTCCTGTGTGAAAAATTTCCGGATGAATATCAATTAGTAGGTAATCTTTATCTTCAGGAGAGATGGGAGTTTTACCCCCATACACGGGAGCTAGATGCCTCTTCCTTAACATTTCTTTCATAGCAGGTACAGGTTTGTCGTGTCCTACCCCCGCTATACCTTCGACAAAGTCGTATATGCTTGTTCCATGGTATACAACTGTCTTTACACCATGCATTTCAAAAAAGCATGGATTTGGAACCATATCCACGTTTGGTAATTCGTATATTTTTTCAGCATACTGCTTTTCGACAGGTAATTGAGGTTCACCGCTTCTAGTTGCATCGTGATTTCCAGGAGAAAGAATTATTCGTATCCAGTCAGGCACCATAGATAATAATTCATAAAGTCTTTCATACTGGTCATAAATGTCAAGTATATGCAAATCTTTTTCCTGATTAGGGTAAGTTCCTACTCCATCGACCAGGTCACCAGCTATAACTAAATATTTCACCCTTGAGGCTAACTCTCTTTGAGCGGGAGAACCCATTCTAAGATTTAGCCATTTTATAAATTTTAAAAATGATTTTTCTAAAAAAGCATTTGATCCAACGTGAATATCTGAAATATGAACTGAACAAAGATCCACTTCACTTCTGCAAAGTTCTCTAGAAACAGGTAAATCAGGGAATTCAAACTCCTTTCCAAATATGATCCCATCCCCAAGGACACCCTTAATCCATATAATTTCATCAAGCATGATAAATCTGACTTTTTCTTCAAGTTCTTTTGAGCCTGAAAAAAATACCTTTATTCTTCCTGTGTCGTCTTCTACAGTTAATATAAGATTGCCTCTCTTTGACTCATTCTTTTCAGTTACCATACCTACTACACTTGTTTCTTCATTCTTTTTTCCCCTCAATGCTTCTCCAATAGGCATGAAATCTCTTGTGGATGGTCTTTCTCTAAACATTTTTTTCATTTTTAGATATCTATCATTAAAAAGTTTAACAAAATCTTCTATTGAGCCCTCAGATACATTTTCTAGTTTGATATTCTTGGTAAATTTAATCTGGGGTTCATTTTCTTTCGCAGGTATTCTTTTAGCATTAATAGATTTTTTAATCTCTATTTCAGGCTCATCTTCCACTTTATTATCTATTTTTTCTTTATCACTTGTTAAGGGGAGTTCATTTTCTTGATTTAAATCTAAGAATTCTTCAATATCGTTACAATTTACAAATACTTTACATCTTTCCTTTAGAAAATCAATTAACTCTGTATACTTGTTTTTTTCAATTAAAGATAAAATTTCAACAGAGCTAAAAGTAAGTATAAGATTGTTTTCTAAAAACAGATTATTTATTTCTTCATTAAATGATGTTGAATCTCCCACTAAATCACCACAGGATCAATGGGATTAATTGTCGTAAATTAGATCTTCTTCAAGGCTGTCCTCAAAGGTCTCTTCTTCTTCGTACCATCCCAATATCTCTTCTTTCTCTATTAGCTCCCACTCATCTTCAAAATTAATCAGTATGAGCTCTTCGCCACAGAATGGGCATTCTATATTTAAGCCATCCTTTAATTCTTTAAATTCGATAACTTCCAGACATACAGGACAATCTATTTCCTTCATTCTATCCCTACCTATACCCATTTAGCTAATTTTTAAATCTATCTATGTGATTTTCAAAGAACACTTTTACCTTCTCTTTCAGTATTTCCTCTGAGTCAGGTATGTACTCTAAGCTATCCCTTATCCATTTAGGTATATCCTTAGAAACAAATTTGTTTGCCACCCTTTCATCAAGAAATACAATCAAAGCTTTATCTGATAGGAGTCTGTGTGCCCTTCCAGCCGCTTGACTTAATTTTCTATGAGCAGGTAAGTAATATGCATAGTATTTCCCTTTACCGAAAAAAACTTTTTGATAGTACTCTTCCTGTGCCTTTATTCTTGGGGTAGGTTTTGCATAAGGCACGCCAACAATTATTACGGTATTCATCTCATTTCCAGGGTAATCCCCACCCTCAGCGTTTCTACCCCCCATCACACCTAATAATACCGCCCCCTCTTTGTTAGCGCACTGTTTAAATCTAAATACATTTTCGTCGTTTTTTCTTGAATCCATATTTCTTTCTTCTATAAAAACTGGTTTATCAGACATTGAAATTATACCTGCGTCAAGTAGACCATCTACAACATCATATGAAGAACAAAATATTCCAACATTTGCCTGTACAGAGTTTATGACGTCAATTGCTTTTACTGTTATTTTTTTATACATTTCTGGATTTCTGTGAGTGCCTTTTGTGGTCACACCTTTAGTCACAATTCCTTTAATATTCGAAGATGAAAATGGAGATGGGAACACTTTGAAGGCGGGATTTTTTATACCGATTATGTCTGAGTAAGCTTCAAGTGGTTCAAGTGTACCTGACATATGAACTGCACCATAAACATAATCTAACACCTGTGTAGTTATGGGTCTTGGGTCAAGAGACAATATTCCAAGTTTTAATGTATCTTCATCTCTTTTTGTTTTACTTTTCTCAAATATATAGCAATAACTTTCATTTCCCCTCGCATTAAACCAATTTTCAAGAAAAGATGCGATCTTAAAAATATGTGAGCGCGGCACCTTATTTTTCTTAAGACGAGCTTTTTGAACCTTATCCCCTACAACTTTCATATAAGATATCAAATCAAATATTTTTTTTTCAAAACTCTTTGAAACAAAAGGCCCTCTAGTCCCTTCTAATCGTGTGAAAAGTTCTTGATAAGATATAATAACTTCATCTTCTTGGTCAAATATATTATCTTTTTCTAAATCCAAGAATACATCATATAATCTATATAAAAATTCAGAGACAATAGGTTCTTCAAATTCTATCGATTCATTTATTGCATTAGTAATTGAATAAACAGAAAGCTGATCTGATCCAAGATTTATTGCAAGTTCAGAGAGATTGTGGGCTTCATCGAGAATTAGAATAATATCTTCAAGTGTTGCTCCTATCCCTTCAAGAAAGTTATCCCTAATTTCGGGATGAAAAATATACATATAACTACATGAAATTACTTCAACATTTTGTAATATTCCTTTGACCACTTCATAGGGACACATATTTTCCTCTATGCAAAGTGTCACAACATCTTGAGATAAAGTAGGTTTTTGTGAGAGGCTAACTTCAATCTCATAGGCCCTCTCCTCGCTCTCTTTCATATTTGTATAAAATTCACATTTATTTTCTCGTCTTAATAATCTACAAGTGTGGAGAGCCATTGCTGTGTCCATGTCATTGTTGACGATAGTTGGATGAAGGCACATAGAATTTCTACCTTTTATTGAGATTCCAGAGACCTCTACTTTCTTTCCAACTTCCATTAACTCTTCCATTACTCTGTCCATCTGCTTGTGAGTCCTACAACAATATACAATTTTTTTCCCGAACTTCTCTGCTATAGGCAATACAGCAGATAACACAGAAATAGTTTTACCGAAGCCTGTGGCAGCTTCCACTATCGGGTTTTTTTTCTTGGTAAGACTAGTCTGAATAAATTGGATAAACTCTTCTTGGTTTGTTCTATACTTCTCATATGGGAAGAAGGAGTCTTCCATAAAAAATATTAATTCAATTTGTTAAAAAAACTTTGGATAGATATTTATATTCTAATTTCCAATATTAAGCATGTTAATACTTTCAGAAGATGATCTTAGGTATGTTCTTAATTATAAAAATGTGCTCAAAGCACTTGAATCAGGATTTGTCGCCTACAAAAGAAAAGGAGAATTTCCTCTAAGGACTACAATAGAGGCTATTGAGAACAAAACAACGGTTTTGTTCATGCCTTCCTCTTTTTTAGATAAGGCAGGTGTAAAAATAGTTTCTTTATGTGAAAATAATCCTACAAATAGACTCCCTTACACAAGGGGGACATACATCTTAGTATCCCTTAAAGACGGTGAGCCCCTATGTATTATGAATGGAACTTACCTAACACGTATCCGAACAGCAGTTACATCCTTACTAGCATCAAAGTATTTGGCAAAAAAAGATCCAAAAACTTTGGGCATTATTGGAACTGGTAAAATAGGGGCAATGACATGTGAAGCACATCTATCATATTTTGGAATAGAAAGAATATACGCTTTTGATAAACTAGAATATCCTCTTCAATCATTTGCCCAAAGATTAGAAGTTAATAATAATCCCAATATTATTCTCTGTAAAGAGGGTAATGAAGTCGTATCTAAATCAGACATATTGATTACTGCAACAACTTCTAATACCCCTGTATTCAGTTCAAGTTCTGTTAATAGGGGAACTCACATAAATGCAATCGGAGCATATAAGAAAACAATGCAAGAAATACCTGAAAGCCTCATACTAGGGGCAAAAGTATTTGTGGATACACTCGAGGGCGCAACTTCTGAGTCTGGCGATATAGTTATTCCCCTTCAAAATGGACTGATTAATAAAGAGGACATTTTGGAGATTTCAGATGTTATCATAAAAAGAATTATTAGAAATGACTCTGATATTACTATTTTTAAATCAGTAGGCTTTTCTTTAGAAGATATAATAACTGCAGAACTTGCATACAGCGAATCAAAAAAGAATGGTATCGGTGTAGAAATAGATATCTAATTAAAAAGACGCCCTCGCCGGGATTCGAACCCAGGGCTTCGGCTCCGCAGGCCAATATTTTATCCAGCTAAACTACGAGGGCAGCACAAAGGTCAAAATAGAAAGATTAATAAACTTTTTGGTGATAGGCTTCATTGGTGAGGCAATGGAAGAAGATGACATTGATAATGTAGTTATTCAGGGAGAACCGTCACCTGAAGAGATTGCAGAGAGTGATAGAGAGGGCATTAGAATTGCAGCAAAAGAAGTAAACTATGACCTTACACCTGCCGAGATAGAGGACATCAGAAAAGCTATGTTAAAATCATTGGTATTAAAAATAGTTGCAGCCAACTCACTAGTCCCTGAAAATGTTAAGGAAGATGACTTTGAAACTATTCTTGCTCTATACACAAACGTACTATCAAACATGCTCAAAAAATAACATTCTATTCTATTTACTTTCTAGAAATAATTAGTGCATATTTTAATATTGTTAAATTTAGATTATGGAAATCTTAGTGATTTTACAAATTCATCATTGAAGTTTTTTTCAGCAGCAAGCTCAATATAGTCTATTTTCTTATTAATAATATTTTCTTCAATCCTTTTTGTTTTCGACAATAGAGATATTTTAGCACCTTCGCCGGCTGCGTTACCTACCGGTTTTATTCTATCTAAAGGCATATCGGGTATCAAACCAATTCTAATTGCATTATTAATGTCAATATAGTTACCAAAAGCACCTGCAAGATAAAGATTTTCTATGTCATTCACTGTAATTTTTAATTTTTCAAGGAGAATATTTATGCCAGTCATAATTGCCCCCTTTGCTAACTGAATCTCTCTGATGTCTGATGCTGTAATGACGATATCTTTTGATATTTCAGTATTCTCTTTCCATTCGATTACGTATTCTTTTTGTCCATTAGAAGGATTTTTTCTTACTCTTTCATGATCTGTATCTATTATTCTTCCACTAGGATCTAATAATCCAACTTTTAGCATTTCAGATACTATGTCGATTATACCAGATCCGCATATACCTCTTGGTTTTCCATTATTAATAGTTTTATAAAAAGTCTTGAAAGATCTATCTTCAATAAATACGGATTCAACAGCGCCTGTTGAAGCTCTCATACCAAACTTTAAATGGCCACCTTCAAGAGCAGGGCCTGCAGCGCATGAGCAGCTTACCATGCCTTCCTTGTTTCCTAAAACAAGCTCTCCATTAGTTCCTATATCTATTGCAAGCGAAATTTCATCATTTTTGTAAAGCTCAGTTGCAAGTAGGACACCAACTGTGTCTGCACCAACGAATCCGGAGACTATAGGCAGTATATGTATATTTCCAGACGGATTTATTCGTATACCTAAATCCCTAGACTTTATGTCGATTGAGCTTGAGATAACAGGTGTAAAAGGAGACAATGAAAGACTTTTTGGATTAATATTGAGAAATATGTGGTGCATCGCAGTATTGCCAACAGCAGTCATTTCATAAATAGAATTATAAGAAATATTATTTCTCAAACAAAGAGTATCAATCATTAAATTTATTCCCTCAACTATAGCGCTCTGAACAATGTTCACACCGTTCTTTGTAGAGTACGTTATCCTAGAAACTACATCTTCTCCGTACTTTATTTGAGGATTCAGAATTGATTCAACGTCAATTAGCTTTCCAGTTTCCATATCGATGAGATATGTGACTACAGTTGTTGTGCCGATGTCTACAGCGATACCATAAATATTCTCTTTCTTTTTAGATAGTTCAATAATCTCATCCTTAAATCTAATTAAATTAATCTCAAAATTAGAATCTATTTGTTTAGGCAGTTCTTTTAACGCAAGATAATCGATTGACAGATTTTCTTCGTTTAATACGTCTTTTACAATACAATAATAACTTCTTTCATCACCCAATATTGGCTTAGGAATTTTTATTTTCTTTGAGGTTATACAAGGATCAAACTTAATTTTCTTTGATACACCTTCACATAGTATTCGCTGCTCTTTTTGTAGAGAAGATTCAGGAATTTCTATAGAAACATCATCAATCACATTTACAAGACAACTTAGCCTTACCCCATTTTTTATTTCCTCTTCAGAAAGTATCTTATTTTCCTCCAATGTTAAATCATTTACAGACTCGGGGTTATAGATTGTCACCTTACACTTTCCACATTTTCCTTTTCCACCACAAATTGCTTCAATCTTAAATCCAGAGTTATTTAAAATTTCTAAGAGATTGGCCCCTTTGTCACAATTCTTAATTTCTTTTTTAAGATTGGAAATAGTAATATTAATTTTCTATTCCTCCTGTTTTAATCAAGATAGGATTATTAGAATATATATTCTTTTAAATTAGAACTATCTACATTATAAATCTTGTTAATGGATGGGGCCCCCATCCATCCAAAATTTTATATACTTAAATTATCATAAGTTAGACAAGTCTAAATTTTGTTTTTGTCCTTTATATGGTATTATTCTAAAAAATATTGGGGGTAATAACTTTGGAAGAAAAAGAACTATTTGAAAAATTAAAAAATGCCGTTGTTGAAGGAAACGATAAAGAAATCAAAAATCTTTCTCAGTTTGCAATTGATAACGGTGTCGATGCATACCGGGCTTTAATAGACGGGTGTGCAAAGGGAATGGACATAGTAAGCGAAATGTATGAAAAGCATGAAATGTTTGTACCTGAAATCTTGCTGTCTGCAAGAGCAATGTATTCTGCTTTAGATATTTTAATGCCGCACCTAAAAGTTGATCAATCAAAAAGCACTGGAAAGATAATAATAGGGGTGGTAGAAGGAGACATACACGACATAGGAAAAAACATTGTAACTCTTCTTTTGAAGATAGCGGGATTTGAAGTTTTAGATCTTGGTAAAAATGTACCTTTAAAGACTTTTGTAGAAAAGGCTAAAGAAATAAAACCAAATATAATTGCATTGTCAGCGCTTATGACAACATCGATGATGGGGATGCCAGAAGTTATTGGAATGATGAATGATGCAGGCATCCGTCAACAAACAAAAGTACTTATTGGCGGCGCTCCAATTAGCCAGAAATTTGCTGATCAAATTGGTGCAGATGGTTATGCTCCCAACGCTCCTTCTGCAATAAAAGCAGCTGAAAAACTTATTGGAGGTAACTAGATGGTAGCTTCTGAAAGATGGCTTGCAATGCTTAGGGGTGAAAAAACCGATAGGATTCCTGTTATACCTGCAATTTTAGGGCACTGTGCCAAGGTAATGGGAAAGCCAGATCTTGGAGATTTTTACACAAAACCCAAATTTAATATACAAGCACAAATGTTAGCAAGAGATCTTTACAAATATGATCAGCCACCTTTTATCTTAGACCCAGGATACTTTACTGAATGCTGGGGGGGCAAAGTACTTCAACCATATAATCCAAAGATGGGGGCGCCCGTTCCTATACAGCCTGCTGCAAAAAATGCAGAAGAATTAGAAAAACTTGAAATTCCAGATCCAAGAAAAGCTGCTTGGGCTAAAGAATTTAGAGAAATGATAAGACTTGCAGTGGAACAGAAAGAAATGCCTTGGGTCACAATAGGCGGTGGATGGATATCTATGACAGCTGGGATGGTAATAGAGCTTGAAACATTTATGATGTGGCTTATAGAGGAGCCACAACTTGCAAAAAAAGCCTTGGCCTTAACGGCAGAATACGGATATGTATTAACAGAAAGTATAGTAGAAGATTTTGGAGCAGACACATGGGTGCCATGGGATGCAAATCCAACCGATTCAAATGTTTTAGTAAATGCAAAAATGTTTGAAGAATTTCCGTTACCATATGTAAAGAAGATGCATGAAAAAATGCTAGGTTTGGGGATACCCTCAATTGTTACTCATTGGTGTGCTGACCATACTCAGAACATTAATGCAGGGCACATTGAAAAGATACCTAATGGGGATAATGGGCTACTATCTTTTGGGCCAGAAGTTCCGATGGACGTTCTCGTTGAAAGATTTGGTAAGGACTACAATCTTATGGGTAATATAAATCCACCTCTTATGATGACTTCAACATACGACGAATGGCTAGCAACATGCAAAGATAATGTAGATGTTGGTATAAAAGCTGAAAAAGGATATGCTCTTGGAGTGGGATGTGAGCTCCCACCGCCTGCACCCCCATCAAATGTATTCGGCTTAGTAAAAGCTGCAGAGTTATACGGAAAATATTAATTTTTTATTTTATTATTTAGTGATTTTATGATAAAAATGACTGAAAAGGATAGATTTATCGCTATACTGAACAGAGAAGAAGTTGACAGGATATCAGTCGCATGCCCTTTACAAACTGGAACTTTGGAGATGATGGAAAAAATCAATGTGTTTTGGCCAGAAGCGCATTATAATTCAGAGATGATGGCTGAACTCTCATACGCTGCACACAAACTGGCAGGGATTGAAAGTGTTAGAGTTCCATTCTGTTTAACAGTCGAAGCAGAAATTTTAGGATGCAAGATTGGCGGCGGAGGAAAAAAATCTCAACCATCTGTTTTAGAGCCAGTATTAACTACAATTGATAAATATAACTCATTGAGTCTTCCTGATCCCACCAAAGATGGTAGAATGCCCAAAGTTGCAAAATCACTAAAAATACTGAAGGATAAAGTTGGGGATGCCGTTCCTTTAATAGCTGGTGTAGTTTCACCATTTACTTTGGCAGGACACCTCAGAGGAATAGATAACTTTTTACTTGATTTTTTTGATAGTCCAGAAAATGTAGTATATTTACTTAATTTCTGTTCCGAAGTATGTATCTCTTATTCACAGTACCTAGAAGACAGTGGTGCAGATTGTATTTCATTGATTGAGCCATCTGCTACATGCGAGGTAATTGGACCCAAACACTTTCAAGAATTTGCTAGCCCTTATATAAAAAAAGTAGTAAAAAATTTAGAAGTTCCAACAGTATTACACATATGTGGGAATACAGTTCCGATACTTTCATTTATGGGGGATACAGGAGTTAATGGAATTAGCATAGATCACGTAGTAGATATATCTGAAGCTAAGGATAAGATAAGAAAAACAGCTCTAATTGGAAACATAAATCCTGTAGACCCACTGCTTTTTGGCCCAATTGATCAGATACTAAAACAATCTTCAATCTGTGTTGAAAAGGGTATTGATATCTTGGCACCTGGATGCGGATTAAGTCCTGCTACGCCTATAGAAAACATAAAGGCAATGACATCTTTAGCAAAACGTTATACGTAGAAATGCCTATTATATGGTATTATTTTCATGTTTAATTAAGATTATAAATTGACAGTTGAATATACTTTAATGTCAATTGATGAAGATGTCAAAAATGCTTTAGAAATTCTAGACAAGTTAAAAAATGAAAAAGGAATAATACTAGTCGAGGGACAAAATGATATTCAATCACTAGTAGATCTTGGAATAAAAAATAAGATAATTGCCGTTTCTCAAAGCAATATATTTGAAATAATTGATAGAATTTCTGAAAAGGAAGTCATTGTATTGACGGACTTTGATAAGGAAGGAACTTACCTCTTCAAGAGATATGTGAAAGAGCTTCAATCCTCTGGTAAAAAAGTGATTACAATATACTATCGTGATCTTAAAAAATATCTAAAGAAATATATCACTCAAATTGAGCAGATTTATCCTTTTTTAAAACGAAGAGACTTGATAGAAGATAAAAGTGATATATTTTGGTAATAAAAAGAAGTGCGGTCGCCGGGATTCGAACCCGAGTTGCGAGCTTGGCAAGCTCGCGTGCTAGCCACTACACTACAACCGCATAACTAAGAGTATTTTTCTACTCCTAAAAAATATATATAAAGGTTTTGGTTATTTTTTTCTACAATTTAGGCAAAAACTTTTATTTAATTATTCGATTATAAATCTGTGGAAACTACTTTTGTACTTCTAAGGGCCGAGTCTTTTGATAAAATACTGACCTCCCTTTCCGATATGAAGAGATATGGAGACCTAAAGGTAATTGGAAAACCTAAAGTCATCCCTGAGGAATTTTCAGAAACAATATTAAAAAAAACCTTAAAACAAGAGGTAAAAATAAAATTTAAAGCTAATGTCATTGCTTCTGTTGAGGGAGAGGGCGGCTTAATAATAGACAGGCTCCGAAAAATTCATCCTCCTGCGCATATGATTGCTATAACTAACAAGAATGAACTTTATCATTTGGTTCAAAGATCACTTAAAGATTTTAATAACCTAAAAGGTTATACAAAACCAAAGGTGGAAAAATGAAGGTTATAGCAGCAGGCACATTTGATAGACTTCACGAAGGTCATAAACATTTTTTAATGTCAGCATTTTCAATAGGCTACGTTTATATTGGTCTGACATCTGACAATATGGCAAAGAACAAACCTTATGGGGAAAGCATACAGAACTTTGAAACTAGAAAGAATAATCTAATCGAATGTTTGAAGGACCAAGGAAAAACTATCGACACAGACTATCAGATAATAGAAATAAATGATAGATATGGATTTGCTATAGACTCAATGGAAGCTGATGTAATTGTTGTAACTTCTGACACATTAGACGGTGCAAAAGAAATAAATGAAATAAGGGCAGAATTAGGAATCTACCCTCTAAACGTAATCGAGGTAGATTTAATTATTGAAGACAATAAAAAAATATCTTCTCGTGATTTAAGAGAAAAAGAAAGAGATTAATCTTTTCTCCAGAACTCTCCTTTGTACGCATCAGTTGCAGGGCATCCAGAACATCTTCCAGATTTGTAGTAGGGGCATGTCTCACAATTCATTTCACACCCTTTTTCGCCCTCTAAAGTTATCCGGACTGGCATTACTAGATCCTTTACAGGACTTATAATTATGTTAAAATCAACTTCTTTTACATCGGGATTTAATCTCAAATGGTGGTCAACGATAGATTCAAGCGTCGATATGTTTTCCCCCATAAAAAGAAGGGTCATGTTATACTTCCCTGATACCATAAGGGCATTAATAAAAAATGGACATTTACTGAACGTGTCAATTATGTTCTGTGAATTTCTTGTTGCTATTTCAACCTTTGCAAGAAAAAGGTTAACCTTCTTAAAATTCATACCTACAATATGTGAAAGTATCCCTCTATCTTTTAGTTTTTTTATTCTCATCCCAACAGAGGGTTGTGATAGACCAATTATTTCAGCAATCTCACTTTGTGATATCTCAGGATTTTTTTGAAAAAGCGTTATTATTTGCCTATCCTTTTCATCAAGTCGGATACTACTATTCATTTTATCACCTATACTATAAGATATACTTATATACTAATAAATCTTTCTATACAATATATTAATAATAATATTGGCTTATATCTTATTTGAGCATAACTATATAAAATTATTGCCCTAATTAGATATAGGAGTTTTTTTATGGAAGGCGTTTTAAGATTTGGTGTTTCAATACCTCCAGACCTTTTGGATAAATTTGACAAGATTATTGAAGCGGAGGGCTATGAAAGTCGCTCTGAAGCAATCAGAGACATGATAAGAGGATACATCGTCAAACGCCAGTGGATTTCAGGGGAAGAAGATGCTGTTTGTACAATCTCTTTGGTTTACGATCACACCAAAAGGGGAATAGCTGAAAAGATAACTGATGTTGAGCATCACCACATCAAGGAAATTGTCACAACTTCCCATGTTCACCTTGATGAAGAAAACTGTCTTGAGGTTATTATCATTAAAGGCAACAGTGAGAAGATAAGAGATTTTGCAAGATACCTCCTTTCTATTAAAGGTATAAAGCACGGAGACTTTATTATCGTGTCCACAGGAAAGGGTATTGAGTAGAGGATTTAATGAAAAAAAAAATTATTTTTATTGTTTTTATATCAGTATTAATTTTGATTGGGTCTTCTGAGCTTTTCAATAAATCAGAGATTAAAGGAACTTATGTCGTGTTTACCGTAGATACGGAATACGATTTTCCCCCTGTACTTAACACAGAGAAAGGGCTTGATGAGGGCATTCCTATTTTACTTTCTATATTCGAAGAGCACAAAGTAAAAGCTACTTTTCTCACTACAGGAGAAGTTGCTGATAATAGACCAGATGTTTTAAAACAGATATCCCAAAAAGGCCATGAGATAGGATCCCACAGCTATCATCATAAATCGATTAAAGCACAAACTATGCCCGAGATTGAAACTCAGATTATCCTTTCAACAAATGCTATCGAAAATGCAGTAGGAATTCGTCCAGTTTCATTTAAGGCCCCAGGGCACAGCGCATGTAACGATTTAATGATTTTACTTCAAGATCACGGATATCTTGTAGAAGCATCTGCAGAAAAAATAAATTATTATCCTTACCATCCAGATGAGAAAAACTGGACTTCAGAAGGCAATATGAGTATTCTTAGAGTTCCTGTGTCTCATACCCCTACTTATTTCTACCCTCCCACTACTTACAATAGATCTTGGGTTGATTGTTTTAATAATGCAGTAAGTATGCAGCCGGATAAAACTCCAAAGATTGTTGTCATCGGACTTCACCCTTGGGAATTAGTCCAGATAGAAGCTCCAGAAGAATACCGAAGTTATACAAGAGCTTGTGGGAACTATACCATTGAGAATCTAACTCTGCTTTTGGATTATCTTGAAGGCCAAGATATAACATATGTAACACTAGAAGAACTATATTACATCCTAGAAGGTTAGTTAAACTGTCCGTTCCTTAATTTTTCTTCAATTTTTAGAATTTCTTTTATTCTTTTTTCCCCATTTATTTCTTTAATGTAATCTCTTGTTTCTACAGGTACAAGGTTTTCCCATTTTTTATCTCGAGAAATCAATTCTCTAATCAATGTTCCATTGAACTCCTCTTTTTTATAGAAATTAATTTCAGAAACATTGTAACCTCGCTTTTCCCAAAGTAACCTAACAAGATTGTTATTTGTATATACTGTATCAAAAGAGGGGAAAGTATCAATAATATTTTCCACCCACAAAGAGTTACTTTCCATATTGGGGCTTGATAAGATTATTACTTTGTCTCTTATTTTTCTAACAGATCTTAAGATCATCTCAATTCTCTCCCCACTTGAAAAAGGATTTGAGAGGGTATAAGATGACTGGGACGCTGCAACACAAATTATAACTTCGTCTTGAATTTTTAGGATATCTTCTATAGCCAAATAATGACCATTGTGAAAAGGCTGAAATCTGCCTATAAAAAGACCTCTACTCATTTACTCACTTCAAACTTTCAAATAGAGACGCCACCATTAAAGGTAATATAACTGTTGCGTCCCCTTCTATTGTAATAAACTCTGCATCCTCTCTAACTTTTCCCCATGAAATTGCTTCCCTTATTCTAGCACCTGAAAGAGAACCGTCCCACTCAGGGGCAGTTGTGATATATACCGCGTAGTCAAGCCCACCTCTAAATTGATTCCACCATATAGTATGATGTTTTGATATACCACCACCAATCATCAATGCACCAGTTTTATCAGATGAATAAATAAAGTCGCTTATTATATCTTCATCCTTCATTAAATTAAGATTGAAATCTTTGTGACCATCCTGCCAGAAATAATAAAGTTGCCAACCCCAAGAGCCATCAAGGGGCCCTGGTAAAACCATAGGTATTTTATTTTTATAACACCAATAGACAATAGAATCCTCTTTATTTTTTTCTACCTCTAACGCCTTTCCAAACTCCCATACTAGTTCATGAGTGGAAATATCTCTAATTCCTTTTTTATATAAATCTTCTATAACCCCTCTGACTTTTTCCTCAAGGATCTCAGAATAAGATTCATTAGGTATTAATACATTACCCTCCCTGTTTACGCCTTCCTTGTGAAGTTGTCTGTCATCCATTTCAAATGATCCATGATAATAGTTTCTGTATACTCTTGCAATATCATGGTCCAAAGTCCCTGTCGTCGTAATTACCATATCAAAAATTTTTCTTTTTACAAGCTCTTTAAGGATCCCCCGTGTCCCCGTTGCAACTAAAGAAGCAGGAAAAGAAAGAATTCTCTTGCATTCTTTGTCCTTTGCCATATTTTCTAGAATCTGGGAACCATCCCCAACCTTTTTTGCTACATACCCCCCAGAAAGAGTCATTTGTTTAGTGAGATCCTTCATAGTCTTTATTTTATTAAGGTCAATATCCTTTACAATCTCTCTTTTCATAAATAGTACATGCCCAAATTATCTTAAATAACTTTTCAATAACTTTAAATACTTTTTATATATCTCACTTTTATGGAATTTAACATTCTCATCTGTGGCGTAGGTGGACAGGGAACTATTTTAGCATCATATGTTCTTGGAAATGCAGCATTAAAAGAAGGATATAAAGTGAGGTTAGGTGAGATTCATGGAATGGCCCAGAGGGGAGGATCTGTTGTTTCTCATGTAAGAATCGGCGACCAAGTATATGGCTCTGTCATTCCTCAAGGAAGGGCAGAAATCTTAATGGCATTTGAGCCACTTGAAGCATTAAGGAATATCTCTTATCTAAAAAAAGATGGCAAAACTATCCTAAACACTGAGAAAATAAATCCAATTTCTGTATCCCTTGGAGAATGCGAATACCCACCAACAGATGAAATAATCTCAAACCTTTCAGAAAAAGGGAAAGTTTACCCTTTTAATGCAACTGAGATTGCAAAGCGCGTGGGTAACCAATTGACAATGAATATGGTAATGATGGGCGCATTATCTGTTCTTGAAACCCCAATAAAGAATGAAACTCTTTTAGAAACAATGGTTTCTGTTTTGTCTAAAAAAGCAGACATAAACATCAAAGCTTTTGAAGCAGGAAGAAAAAAGATGGAGATTCTAATCTAGATTAAATTTTGCTATTATAGTTTCTCCAGCTTTTACTGTATCTCCTTCTTTTATAATTGTTGATGATTCGGAGGGGTACATAACAACAACTTGTGATCCCAGTTTTATTATTCCAATTTTATCCCCTATACCTATATTTTGTCCCTCTTCTACGTAACAATCAATTCTTCTTGCAACTGTTCCGGCAATCTGGATAGTAACTGCCCTTATCTCCCCATCAATAACGACTATATTTCTCTCATTTTCTGTAAAGACTTCTCCAAAAGCAGGAGAATGGCCACCTTCAATGTAAATAATATCTATAACTTGACCTGAGATTGGGGATCTATTCACATGCACATCAAAAGGCCCCATGAAAATGGATACCATTGTATAATTTGCTTCTATAATGCCTTTTAGTTCAGGCAGATTAATTATTTTTCCATTTTTAATAGTAAAAGGGACTTCACCAACCTTCACAGTATCTATTGACATGATTTTTCCATCAGCAGGAGATATAATAATCCCTTTTTCGTTAGGGATTGATCTTTCTGGGTCCCTGTAAAATGTTATACTAAAAATAATAAGCCCAATAAGGATTAGACTAAGAAAAATAACTGCATTTTTTTTTGATTGCGGCACCACAAATGTTAAAAACAAAGTCATTTATTTAAAATTAATCGTGATTGATGTTCAACTAACGAAAACTATTATAAGCTATAGATACTGAATATTGTTTATTAGACCTAGAGGTGGTCCCATAGTCTTCATAGAAAAAGTCACAATGAAAGGGTTCAAATCCTATGGTAATAAAACTTTAACACTTCCCCTCTCCAAAGGATTTACTTGTATAGTCGGTCCGAATGGAAGTGGAAAGTCAAACATAACTGACGCAATATGTTTCGTCGTTGGAAGGATATCTGCAAAATCAATGAGAGGAGAGAGACTTTCTGACCTGATATTCTCTGGCACAGAAGATGAAAAAAAAGCTGAAGAGGCAATTGTTTCTATAACTTTTAACAATGAAGATGGTGGGTTTCCACTTGAAGAGAAAAAAATTACAGTTTCTAGAGCAGTAAATCTCAAGGGTGAAGGGGAATACAGGGTAAACGGCAAAAGGGCCACCAGATCGTATATTTTGGATATTTTCTCTTATGTTGGCGTTAGGCCGGATGGCCATAATATTGTAATGCAAGGAGACATTGCCCATTTTATTAACATGAACCCTATAGATAGGAGAGGGATTATAGAAGAGATCTCGGGCATAGCTGAGTTTGATGATAAAAAAGACAAGGGCCTAAGAGAATTAGAAAAAGCCCAAGAAAATGTTACAAGAGTTGAACTTGTAATCTCTGAAGTAAAAAATCGCCTGGATAGATTACTAAGAGACAAGAAAGATGCCGAGAGATATCAAGAGATTGATAAAGATATTAAAAATAAATGGGCCATTTATTACCACAGTAAATTAAAAGAGTTAGAGGAAGCAAAATTTAAACTTGAAACAAATATAGAAAAGGGCCAAAAAGACATAGAAGAACTAAGGGCCTTAGTTTCTAAAATAATCCAAGATATTGCCGATAAAGAAAAAGAGCTTTTAGAACTAGATGATGAATACAACCGTAAAATGGAAATGGACAGTATCAACATAACAAGAGAAATTGAAAAAATTAAAGGAAATATGTCCACTATCACTCAGTCAATAGAGTACGAAAAAAAAGAACTTACCTCAGTAACGAATGAGATTGAAGAAATAAAAAAAGAGATTTCTGATAATGAAGAAAAAATAAAAGAGCTTTTAGAAAACAAATCTAAACTTGAAAAAGAAGGAGCTGAAGTTGAATCAAATATTAAGACTAAAGAGGCTGAGTATAGAAAGCTCCTTGATGCGCTCTCTGGAAAAGATGGGATGTTTCTTAAAATTAAAGAGAGCCTACTTGAAGTTGATAGAAAGCTCGAAAAAAATAGAAAAGATTATCTTTCACTAAACAAAGAGCTAGATTCTTACAATGCATCTGTTTCTATTCTAGAACAAGATACGAAAAGGATTGCATCTGACATTAAAAAAATAGAGGATAAACTACTTCAGATTGAAAATAAATTAAAAGAAAAAGAATCAAACTTAACGACCTATGATTCAAATATTAAAAGTACTAATAACGAGACTTCTACGCTTAGTCAAAAATATCAATCTCTAAAGAATGAATTGTCCAAGGTCGAGTCAGAATCTAAACAGGCTTTATCCCAATTTGAGAACTTAAAAGCAAGAATAAATGTAAAAAAAGAAGCCCAGAGTGATATTACAGGCGGTCAAAAAGCAATCGCTGAGATTTTAAAGGCTAAGAAAGATAAATTAATACCTGGAATTTATGGAACAATTTCCGAGCTTGGGACAACGAAGGAAGAATATAGCATAGCATTGGAAGTTGCCGCGGGATCTAGACTTACAAATATAGTTGTAGAGAATGATAATGTCGCAAGAGAATGTGTCAAATATCTTAAGAACTTAAAAGCTGGTCGTGCAACGTTTTTACCTTTAAATAAACTAACTACTCCAAAAATAGCAAACGCCCCAAAGATTAACGGAGTTGTTGGGCTTGCCATTGAACTCGTATCTTTTGATGAAAAGTTTAGAAAGGCCTTTGAATACATATTTGGGAGAACTTACATAATTGAAAACATTGACGTTTCTAAAAATATAGAAAACACAAGACTTGTAACGCTTGACGGTGACCTTGTGGAATCAACTGGAGCGATAACTGGTGGTTATTATTCTAGGAAGAAATTTTCTGTTTCTTTTAACATCGAAGAAGACAACTTGTCTCTAAAAGATATGGAAAAGAAGTTAGCAGAATATGACTCAAAGAAACAATCACTCAAAAAAGAAATAGAAATATTAGAAGAAACTTTGAATAACCTTACTATTAAGAAAGCAGAATCATCTTCAGGAATTACTACACTTAATAGGGAGAAAGAAGAACTTAGAAAAGAAAAAGACTCTTTACAGAAAGAAAAATCTTCATTTGAAAAATCAATAGAAGAGTTGAATAAAAAACTCGAAAAACAAAAAGAGTTAGCCTCTGATACAAAAATTAAAATTGATCCAATACTACAAGAAATTGAAAAGCTTGAGAATGAAAAAGCTAATGTAGAGAAGGGGATAGAAGATTCCTCTACAGGCGAAATAGGCGAAGCGCTTGAGATTGACCTTACAGCACTTCGTGACAAATCATCTGAAATATCTTCCCAAATATCCTCAATTAATTCTACTCTTGAATACTTAAGGCAATCTAATATTAAATCTTCTGAGAAAATCGATTTAAGAAGACCAAAAGAAGAATCACTTCTGAAAAAAATATTTGAATTGCAAAGTAGTTTAAATCAGGTAAATGAAGTATTGAAGGAAAAGGAAAAAGAAGACGCTTTAATCAAAAAAGAATTATCATCGTTCAATCAAAAAAAGAAGGCCCTTGCAACAGATACTTCTGATTTAAGAATTAAGAAGGATAAAAAGATTGAGAAGATATCAAAATTAGATTCAGATCTTAACTTGTGGAATTCTGAAAAAAAGACTGTAATCGAGGACATATCCGAGTTTTCTAGGCATGCTTCAGATTATGAAGTTCCTCAAGTATTTTCTAAAAATCCCGACAAGGTAAAACTTGAAATAGAATCCTTGGAAAAGGAAAGAGAGAAATTAATGCCAATCAATATGAGGGCGATTATAGAGTATGAGGAAGAAGAGGGTAGATATAATACGCTGAAGCTGAGAAGAGACACACTTCTTGAAGAGAAAAATGCTATTCTTAACTTCATAAGCGAAGTAGAGAAAGAGAAGGCAGAAGTTTTCCTCAAAACATTTAATGAAATTGCTTATAATTTCTCAGATATATTTTCCGATATATCTCCAGAAGGAACTGCACAACTCATCCTTGAAAATCCCGAAAATCCCTTTGAAGGAGGCATAATAATTGATGCCAAACCTTTGGGTAAAAACATAAAAGCAGCTGTAGCCTTAAGTGGTGGCGAAAAAGCAATAACTGCTCTATCCTTGATATTTGCCATCCAGCGTTACAAACCATCTCCTTTCTATATTCTAGACGAAGTAGATGCAAATCTTGACGACGCAAATGTAGAAAGAACAGCTGACATGATAAAGAGACAGGCCGAGAAGACACAGTTTATTGTAATTACATTAAGGGAAGGAATGATGTCAAGAGCAGAAAGATTATTTGGAGTTTCAATGTATAAGAAAGGACTTTCATCAATGGTTGCGCTTGAAGTTGAGAAAGTGGTTAAGCAGGAGGAGGCGTTGGCCTGATCCAAGAAGAAGTCCTAATACCTGAAATAGGGCCAATAGATGTCCTAATGGATCTAGTCCTGTCTAGGGAAATAGATCCGTGGGACATTGATATAATTGATCTAACAAATAAATTTTTAGAAAGAATCAGGCAATTGAAAAGTCTTGACTTAAGAATTTCTGGCAAGACAATACTGACCTCTTCTATTCTTCTAAGAATGAAAAGTGAAGAACTAATGAGAGAGGATGAGAAGGAAAAGGTAGATGAAGAATTTTTTGACTTCTGGGAAGATATTGAAAACGCTGAATTTGAAATTGATGACATCAGGCCACCTTTAAGACGAAGAAATGTTGGCAAGATGACTCTTCCTGAACTTTTTGAAGCATTGGTTGATGCATTAGAAGATGGAGAAAAACCTAAGAAGAAGATTATAGCAAAACTTGGGCCCCAGATTTATCAGATTGACGAAATTAAAGCCGATATAAGAAAACAGGTAGAAAAACTTTATCAACATCTACTTGAATTAAAAGGCATAAATGACATTATAACTTTTAGGGACCTATTAGAAGAAAGAACTTCACGGGAAGTTGCAAGAATATTTCTATATATTTTATTCCTTTACAGTGATAAAAAGATAGATGTAACACAAGAGATGATGTTTGGCGAGATATTCATCAAAGTTCTGTGACCTTTTCTATGAATCCCATCTTGTATAGTTTGTAAAAAGACGGTATGTCAAAAAGTTTTGGAATTTCTTTTTCTGTAACATGCCCCTTCGAAGACAATGTCAAGAGGGCATTAATTTCTTTTTCAGAAAACCCCCTAAATTCCCTCAAATAGGCAATATCATGAGATTTTCCTTCCTCTGAAATAATGTAATAGGTATGCTCAATATTTTTCCTTGAGAGTCCGCCTTTAGGGAGAATTGAGAGGATGAAAAGAAGTACAGTGATAACTGAAGTTGCCTTTAATATAGGCTCTACGGTATTTAGAATGTCTTCCCGCATAACTTCGACATGACTTGAAGAAACTTCAAGGTTTACTGACGCGTTTTTTGGTAGCAAAGGGTCTGCTTCAAATATTATGTAATAAGTCATAGTTTCTTTTGGAACAAAATTAAAATCTATGTTATCAACCTGATAAAAAAACTCTAAAGGCCTAAGATCATCAGGATTTTTTTGCCATTTCAAAAAACCATCTAAATCTGTCAGTGATATATTAATTTTATTGGACGAAGAAACTAAAATTTGACTTGATATACGTCTTTCCAACGGAACAGCTATATATTTAGGAATATCTCTGGATACAAAAAAGCTATCAGTTATTATTATTTGTTTAGAGCTTTTTTCAATAGCCTTTTCTTGTCCAGAAAGGTAAATATATGCTAGGGGCATTTCTATAAAAAAAAGTACAAAAAGAAATATTATCAAATATCTGTACCTCAAACTATACCCCCCAAAGCATTTCAGAGCTCATAAGCCTCATCATCTTTTTTCAGATTAGCTTTCTCATCACGCTTAATAATCCAATATTTTGAAATATATAAACTTTTTTCAAAAAAGTTTAGTTCTGGCGTTTGTTGTCAGGCTTTCTTTCATGTACAAGTTCTAAAATATCCTCTACATCCTTTGAAGATCTAATTTCCTTTTGGGTTAATATGGGGACGCCTTTTATATTCTCCTTTACTTTCTTTGAATTTACCACAAACATCGCATCCTTTTCCGTAATATCTGAGATACTTGCAACGATCTCCGCCTTCTTTTCAAAGATGTATGTTTTTGTGTTTGATATCCCTGTGATTAAAATTTCTCTTTCCTTTAGAAGAGCATTAAATGGAGTCCTTTTTGTAGGGAATACTTCAAATCCTTTATCACTTAGTTCCCCTAAAACAGATTTTTCAAGAGTTGATCTCCCCGCCCCAACTGAAGTATCTTTAATATTTTCTATTTCTTTTTTCTCTCTAACCTTGACTATGTATATCGGTTTAGTTATACCAATATCCAACTCTTTTTCTATCTTTAGAACAGAATCAATACTAATCCTTTTTGGTACATTCTCAAATTCATAGACAGAGCTTTTTGAAACACCGATAAGATCGGCAAGATGGCCGATAGACATTCCCCTTTTTTCTCGCTCTTGCTTTATTAAATTTCCATCAATCTCTACAAAGAAGCCTCCTCTATCTGCATATACTAGAGGAGGATTACCTTCTATGAAAAGATCTTCAAGCGTATCAACTGAAATACAATTAACACCATGTCTTGAGTAGACAGTGCTATTTTCAACAAAGCCTAGTTTGGTCTTTGCACCAACAACTAGTGGCGTAGCTTTAAGAGCTTTTGAGAGAATTTTTAAATCCCACGCATGCTCTTCTGAGAATGTATCAAGATTTAACAATGCCTTAATTATAAGAACCACTAGATTTCTTCTTGCAACAATATCAAAAGAGCATTGAACCCTAGATAGGGCTACTTCAAAACCCCCTTTCTTCAAAGTTTCAACGATACTATCCAATAGCTCTTGCTTTTCCATGTTAAAACGGTATAAGAAAGGTTATATAAATATATATCCTCATTTTTTTGTGATAATTGGACTAGACGACACCGATTCTGTTAATGGAATGTGTACCACTTATATTGGAACGCTTATTGTAGAGGCCATAAAAGAGATAGATAAAGGAATAATTCGAGAACCACCAAAACTATTGCGTTTAAATCCCAATAATCCCTATAAAACAAGAGGAAACGGTGCTGTTTCAATTATAATAGTTGATAACTCTAATTTAGAGCTCATCGATAAAATTAAAGATACTTCTTTTGACATAGTAACTAAATATTCCGAATCTGGAGACAATACAAACCCTGCAATAGTTTTTCTTGACGATATGTCAATCACTGAAGAAATCCGAGAATTCGCCAAAAGAGCAGTTCATGAAATGCTTACTATTGAAGAAGCTATTTTATTATTAGACAAAATTGGTGCAGATTATAATTATATTGGGAATGGTAGGGGCTTAATAGGGGCTCTTGCTTCGTGTGCATTAAAATTGGAAGATTTCACCTATGAGCTAATAGTATATAGGAGTCACAACAAAAAAGGAAAAAAATTTGTAAGTGAAGAAAGTGCAATGGAAATTGAAAAAAGATTCTCTCCAAGAATATTTTCAAGCTATGATTTTGAGAATAAAAGAATGGTTATTTCACCCCACTCAGACTGCCCTATTTTATATGGATTGAGGGGAGAATCACCAGAATTATTGTTTGAAGCAGCATCCCTTGTCGATTCAGAAGTTCCTTTTAAAAGAAATCTTTTTGTTACCAATCAAGGCACAGATATGCATTTGGAAAAAAGAAATATTGAAGAAGTCGTTCCCTACTCATCCGTTATTGTCAATGGAATAGTTTCTAAAGATCCATACACCGTTTCTGGCGGTCATGTCTTTTTTGAAATATCTAATGGTAAAAAAATTGTATGTGCTGCATATGAGCCCACCAAAGGGTTTAGGAATATAGTAAGAAATCTTTGTAAAGGAGATAAAATAGTTGTGTATGGTGGAGTTCTAGAAACAGATTATGGGCTTACGATTAATCTAGAAAAGATAGAGATCTTAAACCTCGCCGATTCATATAAAACTGAAAAACCCACATGCCCAATTTGCAATAATCAGATGAAGTCAATTGGGAAAGATAAGGGCTACCGTTGCAAGAAGTGCCATACAAAAAATAACATTGTTTCTAAACTCCCTATTAAAAGGGACTTAAAACCTGGAGTATATGAAGTACCAATGTGTGCAAAACGCCATCTATCAAAACCACTTTTGCGCTATGGCAGAGAGAGAAAATTTGAAGAAGAAAGATTTAAATTTGATTACACCAAGTTTGATATAACATTTGAAGGGATATAATGTTTTTTACAGCGTCTGAAGAGGATATTAAATCAGGGAAAACTACTGATTTTTACTTTATTAATACAAAAAAGATTCTTGAAGAGGAGAACATAAATAAAAACGTAGTAGTTGAAGTAACAGCATCTAGCCTACCTAATAACTATAGGTGGGGGATCCTTTCAGGGTTATATGAAGTTCTTTCATTGCTTGAAGGATACAATATAGATGTTATTGGCCTTAAAGAAGGTTCACTTTTCTACCAACAAGAACCTGTTCTTACAATAGAAGGTAACTATAGGGAGTTTTGCGATCTTGAAACCGCATTATTGGGATTTCTCTGTCAATCCTCAGGTATTTCAACTAAATCTGCTAGACTTAAAAAACTGGTCGGGGAAAAACCAATATTTAGTTTTGGTGTTAGAAGGATGCATCCTGCAATAGCCCCCATGATTGATAGGGCCGCTTATCTTGGAGGATTGGACGGATTTTCTTGTGTAGGGGCAGAAAAAATTACAGGTAAAAAAGCTTCAGGAACAATGCCACATTCCCTTGCTTTAATTATTGGAGATTCAAAAGAGGCTTTTATTCTCTTTGATAAGATAATTGATAAAGATGTCCCAAGGATAATGCTTGCAGATACTTTTTGTGATGAAAAAAGAGAAGCATTGATTGCGGCAGAGAGTGTTAAAAACCTTAATGGTGTAAGACTTGATACACCAGGCTCAAGAAGGGGAAACATGTCAAAGATAATCCAGGAAGTTAGATGGGAACTTGACATTAGAGGCTACAAAGATGTAAAAATATTTCTTTCTGGGGGGCTTGACGAAGAATCTTTTAAATCGCTTAAAGATGCAGATGCTTTTGGTGTGGGAACTTCAGTTTCAAATGCCAAAACAATTGATTTTGCGCTCGATATAGTTGATATAGAAGGCAAACCTTTCACTAAAAGAGGAAAGTTAAGTGGCAAAAAAACAGTTCTTAGATGTCCAAAATGTATGGCGGGGAAGGTTATCTATGGCAAAAATAGTGAAAAATGTATATGTGGAGAAAAAATGAAACCCGTCCAAATAAATTTAATGAAAAAGGGAAAGGTACTAATTGATTTTGAGGATGTTTCAAATATTAGGTCTAATGTCTTAAATCAAATAAACAAAGTTGAATTCTGATGAAGGTGCTTATTGCAACTGCCTGCGGAGCTAAAAAAAACAAAGGGAAGATGCCAGCAATTGACCTTTACAAATCTTCTAGAATAAAGGCTGTGTATAATAGGAGGGACGGTGCTGACTTTGCAGTTTTAAGTGCAAAATACGGCCTTATTTATCCAGATTCAATAATAAAAGATTACGAGCAAATCCTTGATTTAAAAGGAGTAAAGAAACTTCTCCCTCAAGTCATAGAGTTTATTGATAAGTATGAACTTGTGGTATTTTTTAAGGGAGGATCAAGAGAGGAATACCGAGAGTTAATCAAAAAAGCCTCAAATCAGATTAAAAAACCTTTAATACTAATAGGTAATAGAAACCAAGAAGACATAGGAAAACTAGACGAACTGTTGATTAGATGTACGGAAGGAAATTTAGACAAAATCTATGAAATAGCGCCTTCAATTGAAATCTATAATTTACTATAGAAAACTATTTTAAATCACAATAGAGTTTATGTTTATGAACCCTCTTCTTTTAAACCCTTTCCGAGAGGAGGCAAAAGAGTATCTAAGCATTAGTTTTGACGAGGTATCCCAAGATCTTTTAGACTTTGGGATTAACAAAATTAAAACTGATGTTGAGAATACAAAAGAAAATAAATATCTTTTTCCTGTTGGTCCCGGCGAAGCAACTGATATTGTTTCTTTTTATCTATTCTGTCAAGCATTATCAAAAAGACCGTTTTCAAGCGAGGCAAGGCTTTTTGCATCTACATGTTCAAAAATATATAAGTTAAGGTTAGCAGATGCATTGATTGTTGAGAAAGATAACAGACAAAATAAAGAAGAGATAATAAAAACAGTAAAAGAAATAATTGATGTCATACCCTTTCGTTTGCCGGATATTAATAGGATCCTTGAGTATAGGGCAAAAAAGAGCAGAGGAATAAACATTGAAGAGCCTTTTTCTATTATTAAAGAAATAGACCTTAAAATTACTGATGATATCTTAAAAGATTTAGAAAAGCTTGGTTTTTTCAAAATATCTGGAGAATCCCGTGATCCGAGATTCTTCCCGGAATACTACTTTATTAAATGGACAGACGCGGAAACTTTAGTCCAGTATACTGATAGCTATATTCTTAAGGGGTATATCTTAGTAAACAACAGTAAACTTCTTAATGCTTTCATGAAAAAAATGGAGCAAAAGATTTTGGGTTATATCAAAAGCATCTCTGAAAAGACGAAGAATCTAAAACTTCCAATCTATGATGAAATATTCAGAGAGATATCAAAAATATCTGGGTCCTTATCTGAAATTGAAGTTCAATCAGAAGAGTTAAACCCAGAAGTCTATCCCCCCTGCGTAATCAAGGCCTTATCAGGGGTAGGTGCTGGCGATAGAAATTATGCCATAACCTTATTTTTATCGTCTTTTTTATCGTATTCTAGATTATTGCCTTCAACTAAGATCTTCTCAAAAGACGAAAAACCTTCCCTCAATGAAACTCAAATTAATATCCTAATCAATGAAGTAATCCCTTTAATTTTATCGGCTGCAAACAAATGTAATCCCCCTCTATTAGAGGATCAACCGCAAGAGGAACTAAACATCTACTACCATCTTGGGTTTGGTCTGGCTTATCCCACCTTGGATAACTTTGGTCGAAGTAAATGGTATATACCCCCAGGCTGTGCAAAGGTAAAAGAAAATGCAGCAACACTCTGTGAACCTGATAGTTTTTGTAAAAAGTATTTTTATGAAATAACAAAAAAAGAAATACTTGAGAACATCAAAGGAAACACACCCGGTGAAAAAATATTACTTGTTTTAAAGGACAGAATGAGAACTATAAACGAAATAATCCAAAAGACAGGATTACCAGAAGAAGAAGTAAAAAAACAACTTTTAGCATTTGTCAAAAATAAAACAGTTACAGCCAGAAGAATTAATAACCCATTTATGTATTATTTGAGGAAAAAACGGGCTCTTAAGAGAAAAGCGGATATTATTCGCTAATTAAAAGGTTATCCGAATATATATTATTATTTATTTATTTAAACGAATATATGACGAAAACTATATAAATAATTAAATCATAAAGATATCATGTTTTTATCTATTTTGTTTTTAAAAAATTTAATAATGGGGGGGATATAAACGAGTGAGGCTATTATCAAGGAGGCTAGTTTCTCTCAGACGCTTAAAGATCCTATGGCTCAAGTTGTAATAGTCGGAAATCCATGTGAGATAAATGGTGTAAAGAAGATATTGGCATTGACAAAAGAGCTAAAAGAGTTCTATAAAGACAGAGATGCAGACTATCCACATTGGCCAAATAGAATTTTCACCATAGCTGTATTTTGCAAGGAAAACTTTTCTCCAAAGTCAATACCTAGTTATGTTGAAAAAGATATGGGTCTACCTCTAGAAGAAGTTAATAAAATGAATATTTCTAGCGGTGTTTTCTATGCGTACACTGACAAAGAAGTAAGGTCTAGAAAAATAAAAGACATATCTAAGTATGCCAGGGGGAACTGCAGGCAATGCTCTGACTTTACTGGAGACTTTGCAGATATTTCTGTGGGGAGTGTAGGAACGCAGGCAGGATGGTCAACAGTAATCTTAAGAACAAAAGAAGCAAAGGACTTATTCAAAAAATTAATCGACCAAGATCTCATTGAAGTTTCTACCAACGTCCAAATGGAAGAAATAAACAAGGTCATAGACCTAAATAACAAACAAGCCAAAAAATCAATTAAGCTTGCTCAAGATAAGGGATTCAAACTTCCTTTTGTAGATTTAGAGAAAGATGAAAATTTAGAAGGCTTTATTGAGAAAAGCCATAAGAAAAAATTTATGGATTTAGAAAAAGAAATTCTGCAACCGGGGCTTTGCGTTGCATGCGGCACATGTGCGTTAGCATGTCCTTGTTACAATATAGAAATACTAGAGGATGGCAGACCCTACGGTATTAGTAGTTGTCTACCAAACTGCGGTTGTTGCTATATGTCATGTCCAAGAACCCATTCCTTCAAAAGTATATTATTGAAGGACAGTGAAGAACCCGAGATAGTTGCAGCAAGAGCCAAAAACCCATCATCTCATAGCCAAGATGGCGGAGTGATAACGGCCTTAATAACATACGGCCTTAAGAATGATATATTCTCAAAAGCTGTAGTTGCTAGGGCTGATTCAAAGTGGAGGGCATACCCGTTTATTACAAACGATCCTTCATTCCTAAAAAGGGCTGCAGGTTCTAAATATTCTATTATCCCACAAGTATATGGATTAAAGTTTGGAAGGTGATCTAATGGTAGATTTAAGTGTTGAATTTTTAGGTGTTGAATTTAAGAGTCCGATTCTTCTCTCTTCGGCCCCGCCCACTTTGGACGCAGACCATATCAAAAGGGCCGTTGAGGCCGGATTTGGAGGCGGAGTTACAAAAACTATAGCATACAGGCAATTCCATGATCCAAAACCGAGATTTCAAGCAGTAAAAAGTAAAAACAGATTATTTGGAATGCAAAATATTGAGCATATTTCTACCCACGTCTTTGACGAGTGGAAAAAAGAGTTTAAGGTGCTAAGAGCTCTAAAGAAAACCCACGGAACTCCGATAATTGCAAGTATAATGGCAAGTACGGAATTGGACGAATGGGCAAAACTAGCAAGAGACGTTGAGGCCCAAGGTGCAGATATTATAGAATTAAACGTTTCATGCCCACATATGTCGGATAGTGCAATGGGTGCATTCATAGGGCAGGACTGCCCTCTGACTGGAGAAGTTTCAAAGGCAGCAGCAGAAGCTGTTAGTGTTCCAATCATGACTAAACTAACTCCAAACGTCACCGATATAGCATCAATTGCTAAGGAAGCTATAAAAGGTGGAGCTAAAGGAGTCTCTGCAATTAATACAGTATTGATCTTATCTGGGGTTGATATAAACACTGGGAACCCTTTGCCTGATGTTTGGGGTAAGGGAGGATTTGGAGGTTATTCTGGGCCAGCTGTAAGGCCGATAGCGCTTAGAATGGTTGGAGAAATAGCAAGACAAGGGATTCCGATTTCAGGCATAGGTGGAATTGAAACATGGGAAAATGTAATTGAGTTCATGATGATGGGTGCCGGGACAGTACAACTTGCATCTGCTGCAATGTGGTATGGATTTGATATTGTTAAAAGCTGGAACGAAAATATACTAACTTTTATGAAAGAGCACGGCTATGATTCTCTTGCAGATTTGAAAGGGATTACTTTACCAAAGATTACAGATCTGGAAAAACTTGATTATGTCGACGAAGTGTACTCTGATGTCGATACCGAAAGGTGCATAGATTGCAGAAGATGTGTCACAGCATGCAGAGACGGGGCAACAGAAGCAATGAAAAATCCCAAGTTAAACGATGTTGACTATGAAAAATGTATAGGCTGTGCCCTATGCAAGATGGTCTGTCCACAAAACTGCATCTCTATGATAATCAACAAAGATAAAAAATAATTTATTTTTTTATTCTTTTACCTCTATAGAAGCCTCAGGGTTAAATGGATTCATTCTCACAGCAAGAGAGAAGAGATAAGGATACTTATTTTTGAGATGCTCCATGTATTCAATCCACTCATAAATTAAAATTATATATGCCCTTTTCATATCGCCCTGCAAATGGCCTAGGTCTGTATTTGTACATTTTTTGAGATCTTTTCTCAAAGATAGTTCTTCTGTGAGGTGAGTCACTGCCCATAAGAGTTCTGCAAAGGAATCATGTTCTAAAAGATTTGGATTTTCAAGGAGCCTCAACGTAAACTCTCTTTTTTCTGATAAAAATTGTTTAAGTTTTTCTAAATCACCTTTTCTCATATCTAGTTCATAGTGAATCTTTTTAGCCATTTCTAGTTTTTCTGGAAAATCTTTCTTTGACCAAGTGTCGATATCAATAAAATTGTTTTTTACTTCGTCAAAGTTCTTATCAAAATCGTTTAGACGATCTAGAAGAGTTCCCCCCATTTCTGTAAAAAATGCACCAACAACCATATTCATCTTTTCTATCTTTTCTTTCTTGTCCCGGATAGTCAAAAGTTCGTGTATTACAAGAGTAACCATCAATACTTCAATGAATACAAATGCAATGTCCCCGATTAGATATAAGAAAATGTGGTGGACATCCCTAAAAATAAAATAATGGAAAAGATATACGAACGCTGATAAAAAGATTAAAATTATAGCCCATTTAAGTTGCCATTTTACATTTCTCATGAAACTTAAAATTTAAATCTCAATTTAAAGATTACGATTAATCTTATTTAAAAAATAAAAATAATATTATATAGCCTCCTCATCAACATCTCCAGTTCTTACACGGTATACCCGCTCTACAGGGCTTACGAATATCTTACCATCTCCAGTGTTTCCCGTTCTAGCACTTTCAATTATTGTTTTGACTACTTTGTCCACGTATTTTGTTTTAACTACTAGTTCTATTTTTACTTTTGGTAGAAGATCAATATGGTACTGCCTTCCTCTCCACTGTTGAGTAACCCCGCCCTGCTTTCCCCTGCCTTTTACCTCTGTTATAGTCATTCCGACACATCCAAGTTTATCCAGAGCAGTTTTAACATCTTGAATTTTTTCTGGTCTGATTATCGCTTCAATTTTTTTCATTTTTTAGCACCTCACATTTTAACAAAGTCGGGGTATGGGTCTCCGCCAAACTCTGTAATGTCCAATCCTTTTATTTCTACCTCTGCTGGGACCCTTAGGCCTATTGTCATATCTACAACTTTTGCGATTATAAGTGCTGAAACAAACACCAGCGCAAATGTGGCACCTGAGCCGATTAATTGAACTATTAGTTGAGATGCAGAGCCAGTAGTTATTAATCCGTTTGTACTTGAAAACAATCCAACACTAATTGTACCAAATAATCCACATACTCCGTGGACTGAAATAGCACCTACAGGATCGTCAATTTTCAATTTTGATTCAATAAACTCCACAGCATATACAACAAGTACACCCGCAATTAATCCAATTACAAGTGCCCATTGGGGACTAACAACAGCGCAAGGGGCAGTTATTGCTACAAGTCCCGCCAATATACCGTTTAAGAACATACCGATATCTGGTTTTCCCCCTTTAAATCTTGTAACTGCTAAAGCCGCAATTCCCCCACCAGCCGCAGCTACGTTTGTTGTCAAAGCAATTAATGGAACTCTTGATGTCAACGCAAGCTCACTCCCAGGATTAAATCCAAACCATCCAAACCAGAGTAGCATACATCCAATTGCAGCAAGCCCTATGTTGTGTCCTGCTATGGCTTGTGGGTTTCCTTTACTATCAAACTTTCCAAACCTTGGTCCCAAGATAATCACTGTTGCAAGAGCGGTCCAACCCCCTACACTATGAACTACAGTTGAACCCGCAAAATCGTGGAATCCTAGAGAAGAAAGCCATCCCCCTCCCCATATCCAGTGGGCTATTATTGGGTATATGAGGCCCACAAGAACAATTGAAACAACAATATATGCGCTGAACTTTATTCTCTCAGCAACTGCACCGCTTACAATAGTGGCGGATGTTGCAGCAAACATAGCTTGGAATAGGAAGAAAGCTATTGCCGGAATCATAAGCCCTGGCCATGGGTCAGAGTTTAACCCGTTTATCATAAAATAACCTAAATCACCGATGATCTTTCCCCCGCCAGAGAAAGCCAGTGTAAATCCTATCACCATGAACACTATGCTACCCATGGCAACAGTAAATATGTTTTTTGTGATAATACTTATAGTATTTTTTGATCTTGTTAACCCTGCTTCAATTGTAGTGAATCCAAGATGCATTATAAATACCAGAAAGCTGGCAATTATCACCCACATAGTATCTAAAAGATTTATTTCCATCGACATTCTAATCACCTTATTAGTTAATCCTCCAATATATTTTTTTCATGCTAAACATATGTAAAGCATAATGATAAAATAATGACATAAATTCCAGTATTTATTAGTATTGCCATTATTATGGTCAATTTAGGCCTAATAAGGATATATTTTAATATATTTTGTCTTAAAAATAGATATATAGAGATCTGCTTAAGTATCAAATAAACATTTATGGTTAGATATAGTGCATTTTAAGTCAATAAAAATACTTGCAACAGTACAAATTCAATATATTTTAATATAAATTATATTAAATGTCCAGGCCTTGAACTTCAACAGGCCTAAACGAAAACAGGTCGTTAAAGTCTGTTTTTTCAATCATACCAAGTATATTTTGTCTATTCTTCTCAATCAGTCTTATTACACTAAAAGAATTAAGATACTTCTCCGCCAACACAACTACATAAAATTTTTCTGAAAGAGGAACTGCTATTATGCTTTTATCTGTTATAGTAAATGATAATGCTTCTGGATCTTTGTTTTCCATCCTTCTCGCAAAATCAATTATACCCGCCATCACCGCAGCAATTTTCTGATACTCCTCTTCATTTCTGAGAACTGTTACTAAAAGACCCTCTATGTTCATTATAAACGCATCTTCTATTTTTTCGTTTTCAAAGATAAGATTTTTCAAGTGCTTGATAAGGATCTCTTCTCTCATCAGATCACATATATTATTCTGACTATTAACTTATAAATATATTTAAATAAAACTTCAGATAAGTTTAAATTCTAATCGAGATAAAATGCCCTATCTTAGTGGTGTCACAATATGGCCGAAGAATATGAAGGTAGTGGGAATTCAAACTTTAGAAGAGATGCGATAATACTTATTGGATTTACTATTGGTATTGCAGTTTTGCTTAAAAATATAGGGTTTACACAAAATCAAGTTATAGCAACTTCAATATTGGCAGCAACAGTAATAGGTACTCTTTTGTTTTGGAGCTTTAGAGTAGCAATAGCATTCCTTGGGGTATCTACTTTACTGTTAACGCGGACGTTGGATATAGAGCACCTTATTGAATTTGCATCGCTTGAAGTAATACTTTTTCTTGTGGGCATGATGACCCTTGTCGGAATGTTGAAAGATGTTGGATTTTTCAGATGGTTGATGATTAAAATTGTTAAACTAACTAACTTTGAAGCACATCTTCTTTTGATTGTTTTTTGTTTGCTTTCCGCAGTTCTTGCTATGGCTATCGATGAAGTCACTTCAATTATTTTTGTAACAGCGGTCTTATTAGAAATAACAGATTATTTTGATGTTAATCCAGTTCCTTATGTCATCTCATGCGTTCTTGCCACAAATATTGGTAGCTCTGGAACAGTCTTGGGGAACCCCATAGGCATATTGATCGCAATGAGGGGAAAACTCTCGTTTGAAGATTTCATTGTATGGGCCTTCCCTGTAGCTATGGTATCTTTAGCTGCTACTATTTTAGTAGTTCTTTTCTGGTACAGAAAAGACGTAGCACTTTTCAAATCAAAAATAAGATTAAAAATGAGGACAACAGAAAAACTAGCCTTCCAAGATGAATGGGAGTTTGTACCTGACAAAAAAGAGTTTAAGATTGGCGTTGCAATATTCGTATCTACAATTGTTCTAATAGCTATGCACAAAAGACTTGAGTCTGTATTTTCTCTTCCACACAATACCCTACTTTTAGCGGCGTCCTTAATAGGTGCAAGCATGGTCATGTTATGGAAAAGAACAAAAGCAAGAGAATATATAGAAAAAGATGTAGATTGGTGGACTCTTATCTTCTTCATGATGCTCTTTGCAAAAGCGGGCACATTAAAATTCACCGGCACAACAGACATTCTTGCGCAAGCCGTTGCAGGAATTGCAGGTAGCCTTCCAATACTTACTACAATTATGCTTTGGATATCTTCAATAGGCTCAAGCCTTTTAGACAACGTAGTCTTAGTTGCTGCACTAATCCCCGTAGTAGAAAGTTTTAATAACCTAGGAATTAATACCTTTCCGTTATGGTGGGCTCTTCTATTTGGCGGATGTTACGGTGGTAACATCACAATGATTGGGAGCACCGCAAATATAGTTGCTCTAGGTATATTAGAAAAGAGAAAGAAATATAGCATGAGGTTTATGAAGTGGTTAGGGATTGGGCTTGTAGTGGGAGGAATATCAACACTAATAGCAAATATTATATTGGTATTCTTGATACCTTATATGCCAATTAGGTGATAATATGAAAATATTGATGTGTACCGATGGCTCCTTTTATTCTGACAGCGCTCTTGCTTACGGGGCACAACTATTCTGTAAGTCCCAGGAACATGAGGTAGTTGTTTTATACGTTATGCCAAAAGTTCATGAAGAATTCAAGTTCTATGAGAGAAAGTTTAACGAAGAGGTAAGAAAGCTAAAAGAAGTTGAACTTAAAAATGTTGAAACAATGGAAGACTTAAAAAATCTTAAACCGGTTGACGCTAGCTTCAAAATACTTGAAAACGCTTACAAACTTTTAATGAAGTTTGGATTTGAACCAAAAACTAAAGCTAGATCTGGAACCCCCTCCAATGAGATCTTGGCAGAGGCAGAAGAAGGAAAATATGAGTTAATAATAATGGGTCAATACGGATTTTCTAAAGCTAAGAAATCTGCCCTTGGAAAAGTAGCTTCTGCCGTAGTTACAAATAGCAAGGCCCCAGTTCTTATTGTAAAATAATTTTATTATTTATTTTTGCTCAAATCACAGAAATACTTTATCTTTGCACTGTGCTCCATCATCGTCGTATGTACGTATGCTTCTTCTAAAATCTTACCAACGGCAAATGTTCCATGAGCCTTAACAATGCACCCTTTATGTACCTCAAGTGACTTTGCAGCGTTTTCTGCTAATTCTTTTGTACCGATATGCCCTGTCACGATCGGTATCTCGTGGAAAAAGAATTTTCCTTCAGAGTCATAGGGTTCAATTGAATTTTCATGTAAAATAGACTCTATCACTGCAAAAGGGCAATGAGCATGTATGATTGCTAAAGCTGATGTCCTCTTGTATATTTCCCTATGAACGATAGTTTCACTTGAAGCTATTAAGTCAAGCGAGGAAGGCTTATGAAGGTCAACAGTTACAACAGATGCTTCTGTAATGTCATCAAGCATACAACCGCTTCTTGTAATAGTGATACTATCCCCAACTCTAACGCTTATATTACCAAAATGTGAGCTTAAATATCCCCCTTCAACAAGTTTTTTACCAAACTTACCTATTTCTCTCCACATAAAAATTTCGCCTCTTTCTTTAAGTCAAGTAATTGAAGTCTTTCCATAGTTGGGACTCCTTTGACCCAACCCCTATATGTATAATACTCCTCAAGGACTGAATTGAATTCCTCTTTGGGTATACCGTCCTCTTTAAAGAACCTTTCAGGTAGAGTATCCTCAGCATATGACATACTCTCCCTAAGATTGAACAATCTTTCAAGATTATATATTCTCTCCCCAGTTTTAATAAATTCTTCTGATGTATATAATTCACCAACAGCTGCAGAAAGTAAATTTGAGTATTCCTCTTCTGAAAGTGCAAAAGATGAAAATTGACACATTATAAGTGAGTGGATAGTTGCAGAGATATTTTGGAATATCTGTATAAGACCACTTTTACCGGAAAATGATAGCCTATCAATAAGTTTTGGCTTGCCCAGAATTTCTGGCCCTACCATGTAAGCCCTTAGATGGCATGCACCTCTATTTGATGTTGCGTAACTCAAAGCAAGGCCCAAAACACCCCTTGGATCGTAGCCTGGTATCTCCAATCCTTTCACAGACATCGAAGAATCTTCCTTGCCCTTCCCCTTTGAATACCTAAAAGCTCCTTGGCTCAAAGGCCCCCCCTCAACAATCTCTTTTAGAGGTTTTTCAATATTTTTTTCATCTTCTATCTCTATATAGCAACTTACAGCGTTTCCAGCAGATATTGTATCAACGCCATAATCATTACAAATATAATTTGCCTGTATGATCTTTTCTATATCATCATTCATTGAGTTTGGCCCAAACATTGCTATAGTCTCATATTCGGGTATTTCGATATTCCTCTCCTTATCCTCACGTTTGCAGGCTATAAAACAGTTGTAACAAGTTTTCTTTTTAATATTATAATTCTCAGCTATATATTCTCCTGAAACTTTGTAAGCATTTTCGAAATGGACTTTCCTAAAATTGTCAGTGGGCATTATCCTCATAGTATTGATGAGGTTTACAAGTGAAGGCGTACCGTAATAAGCCAATCCTTTTGAAGCGACAGGTGATGCATTCAGAAGCCTCATAGATTCGGCTATATACTTCTTCATTTTTTCGCTGTCAGATATTTGAATGTCTTTTTTACCCCTCACAACAAGAGCTTTTAATTTTTTTGATCCCATGACGGCTCCAAGGCCTCCCCTTCCACATGCATGGGTATACTCGCTCATAATAGAAGAAATAGGTATTAGTTTCTCACCAGAAGTACCTATACACGATACCTTAAATTTTTCCTTTGAAAGAAGTGATGTGGATTCTTTAACATTTTTGCCCCAAATATTTGATGCGTCTTTTATATCAACATGACCATCATCAATTTCAATATAAACAGGTTTTTCGGAAGCCCCTTTAATTATGACAACATCATACCCGGCCATTCTAAGTTCCCTTCCAAAAAACCCTCCCGCACTTGAATCAAAGACGGTGCCAGTAAGTGGGGATTTGGAAACAACTACATGTCTGCCTGAAAGTGGAACAACAGTTCCAGTTATTGGACCTGTTGCAAATAGTAATACATTTTCACGTGAAAGGGGGTCTGTATTTGGAGAAAGCATATCAAATAGTAATTTCACCCCAATACCTCTACCGCCAATATATTTTTTAGCTATTTTTTTTTCAACTTTTTTTACTACCACTTTTTCAGTACCTAGATCAATCTCAAGAAGCGTTTCTATGTGGGGCAATTGTATCTCTCCTTTTGAGTTTAAAATAGGCCACTTTAATAAGCTTTCTTTTCAAAATTTAATGAATTTCGCAACTATTAAGGAAATGTATAAAAGGAGTTTATTAAGTCTAATTTTTAGATAAGGATAAAATAATACAATAATCTAAAGAGTAATATACTATTAAGTAGTATATTAGTAGATACAATGTTTGACTCAAATATCCTTTCAGGTGATTTAACAGATGGATAAGGACGAGTTCAATATCCTAATAGTCGATGATGAAGTGAACATAAGAGAAAGTATTAGGATGATTTTGGAAACAGAAGGCTATAAAGTATTTGATGTAGACAGTGGCGAAGAGGCAATCAAAAAATTCCAAAAAAACAAGATAGACCTAGTCCTTCTTGATCTTAAGATGAGGGAAATGTCAGGAGAAGAAACATTAAAGCACATCAAAGAAATAAATTCAGAGACCATGGTAATTATTTTAACTGGGCATGCGTCCCTTCACTCTTCAATGGAGGCCATTAAATATGGCGTCTACGATTACTTGAAAAAACCTGTTAGTCTAAATGACATAAGGCATATCGTTTTCAAGGCTTATGACAGGTGGAACCTTACTAATCTTATTAAGCATTACAATAACGAGCTCAAAGAGAGGTATGTAAGAAGAAACAAAGAGTTAATTTCTGTTATAACTTTATCAGAGAGACTAAGGGAAGTAGACTCACTTGACAAAGGGGCAAAGTTAGTCGTTGACACGATTCATGATATAGTGGGGTTTGACAAAGTTGTATTCTATTCTGTGGGCAGCGAAGGTGTACCTAAAGTTTTAAATAAAAAAGGATTTGATTCAAAAGAATCAAAAAAATTGATTGAGATATACAATGATTTCTCCCAGAAAAATATCACTCAAACTTCAAAAAATACTTTTTTCTCCCCCATACTTTTTGAAAAGGATACCATTGGGGCAGTTTATGTTGAGAAGATTGAAATAGTTCTTGAACGAGAGGATGAAAATCTAATTAAGCTGATATCTAGCGAAGTAGCCCCATTTCTTTTGAGGTTTAGATACAATATCATGACAAATGGTGAAAAAGAGGCCCCCTTCCCCAGCAAGTACGATATTCCCCAAGGAAAATCATTCATTATTTATGAAACTAAGTATAAAAAAAGTTTTGAAATATTCAAGGACCTAGTCACGCACAATATACCGGGGCTTGCTATAACAAGATCCCCTCCTGAGCCTATAAAAAAGGCATACGGCCTTGAAAAGACACCTTTCATTTGGCTATCTAAAATAGAAGGCCCAAATACTATTTCTCCCATATATCTCAATAGCCTCATGAACCTCATAACAGACTTTATCAGCAAAGGAACGGATTCTATAGTAATACTTGAAGGGTTAGAATACCTAGTTGCCCAGAACAACTATGAAAATGTCTTGAAATTCATACAAGCACTAAAAGATTTTGTTCTTGTTCAAAACTCACGTCTCATAGTTCCATTAAATAAAGACGCCTTTACTCAAAAAGAACTTACTCAACTTGAAAAAGAGCTTGAAGTATTGAAATCAAGAAATTGAGATAAATTCTACTTATGACAAAAGACTTATAAGCAATTCTCTAGCCAATAGTTAAGATTTCCATGAGTTACAAAGTTTCAGACGAAAATTTAAGGATAGAGCTTTTGGAGCTAATAGAAGAAACCATAAATCAGGTTCCCAAAAAATCTGAGATGAAGGAGTCTGTTATACTTAGATCATTTATTGTATTTGCCCTCGGATGCTTTACTGGAATCGAAATGTACGTTATTAATCTCTTTCTGACTTCAAGAATAGACATAAGCGTTATGCTATTAGTATTCTTTGTTCTGGTAGGATTTTTAA
>CAZCMP010000002.1:0-194826 GCA_964500005.1 uncultured Thermococci archaeon | reverse complement strand
AATCAATATAAATTAGTTCGTTATAAAAGTTATTAATTTTATTTAGAGCCATTCGTAATCCTCTTCTTCTACAAGCTGATCCCATTTTTTTTCATCAACGTCAACTTGTTTTTTGAAGAATGATTTCCGTTCTTTTTTATGAGAAAAAGCGACTATCGTCTCACCACTTATCCTAATTTCTTTATCAGCCATCAATTCCGATATTTTATTGCTACTTATATTTGATTTTTTCATTAATATCTATTCACCTAACACATATTTAAAGATAACTAATTTTTCTAAGAGACATAAGATACTTCCTTTAGGATTCTATTTTTTATTCTATCCTTTAAAGCAGGTCTTGTTACTATCTCAACATCGATACCAAACTTCTCTTTTAGGTAGTCTTCCATGTCAAAAAGTTTAAAAAAGTCTATAGGTCTCTCAAAGTCAACAAGCAAGTCAATATCGCTATGTTCGGTCTGCTCATTTCTAGAATAAGAGCCAAAGAGCCCTACATCAGAAACGCCGTATCTTTGTTTTAAGTATGGCAGTTCTTGTTTTAATACTTTGATTACATCTGCCTTTGTTTTCATCAATTGATATATACTTCAATACCATATAAAAAATTAACTAATTATAAAAAAAACTTCCAGAAATCTTAAACGAAAGCTTTTCTGCAGTTGAATTAGTATTATAAAAATAGTTATAATTAAATAGTATGAAAGAATCTATAATTTAGGGGAAGTATATGACAACTACTGATGGTCCAGAATTATTAGAAAAAATATACAATGAGATAGTTCTAATAAAGGAAGAACTTGATGAAATTAAATATGCTTTAGTAAAAGAAGAAGAGCCGAAGCAAGATGAAATTGAAGAACTAAATGAGTCGTACAAAGAAATGAAGCTCGGAAAAGCAAAAAATTGGACCGATGTAAAAAAAGGTCTTGGATACTAATGTTCACAGTTAAAGTCTTACCAAGAGCAGAAAATCAGTTAGGAAAAATTAAAAAAATGTACAAATAAAAATTGTAGAGTTGATAGATAATCTAGAAGTTACTTATTATCCTAAAAAATATGATATATCAAAATTAAAAGGATGTGGGCATACTTATCGTGTTAGGATTAGCAATTATCGGATATTTTATTTTGTGAATTTTCAAAATAAAGAAATAACTGTTCTTTATATAAAGCTGAGAAAGAAGGCTTACTAGAAAATATAGGCGTCTCTTAATTAATGTTGTATTCATGTATATGGGATTAGTGGTGCTACTTCTATCATTTATGCTCCTTTCAACACCTACAGTTACTGCGATAAATCAAAACATGATTGACCACAACGCGACTATGAAACAGTACATTAAAGTAACTGCAGAGCAGATTATCTCAGGGCTTTCTGGGAGATAGGCTTTTTTCTAATAATTTTATATTCAAGGCTTCCAAACTTTTAAAAAATCCACCCTTTCAAAGTCACTGTCATTTGTCGCTATATTCTTAATGTCATAATATTTGCAAGTAGCAGCGTGGATCGCATCGTTTGGTAAAAGTTCGTATTCTTTCGACAATTCTAGTGATAGTTTGGATATCTCTTCACCAAGTTGTAGGATTTTGATTCCTTCATAAATATATAATTCTTCAATGACCTTACTAGATTTTTTGAGTTTAGAAATTATAGCTGGATTTTCTTTTAAATAATTTTTTGATTTAGATATGTCTAATTTCTTTGTTTCTGATATCTCAATCATTATCAATTTATAGAATAATTCACTTATAACTAATGGAGATACATACCCTAGAAATTCACCGTATTTTACCCTTGAAATATAATCTCCACAATATCTACTAAATTTATTATTTGATTTTATCGTGTAAAGAAATATGTTGGTATCTATGAAAGCATCTTCATTTAATAGATTAATATTTACACTCAAGATATATCCTCATCTTCTAATATCTCTTGGAATACTTCATCAGAAACGTCAAAACTTACGCTAAAAGCAGACCTATCAGATATTTTATCGTCTATTTTAACCAAAACTTCCTTATCCTCAATGTTAATCTTCTCAAGAGGATAAATAATTCCATCTTTTATTCGTGCATGGACAATTATTTCCATAAATATTATTACAATTGCATGTTTTTAAGTATTGCTATGAACTCTCATCGGTGTTTTATCTTCAAATTATTTCGTTATAAAAGTTATTAATTAAATTATTCTACCCATTTTTCATCACCGAGGATACAAATCCGTCAATGTTTGAAATCGCTATATGATTCTCTATTACCTCCTTCAGGAATATATCTTTATCTATAGCCGATTTGTATTTCTCTAAAGGGTAAGTAATCAAATTAATATCAATCCCATATGTTTTTGAAATATCCCTTATTTTTTTATTGTCTGCATCTCCTACTAAAAAGACATCAAGGTCAGAGCCCCCTCTTTGCTCTCCTTTTGCATAGCTCCCAAATATAATACCAATCCCAGATATAAGCGGAAGAATTCTTTCTATAACTTCTTTTATTAGGGGATTATTTTCCATGAATAGTGTTGTTTTGTACGCCTCAGCCAACGTAAGGTAGTATTCGCTTGTCTGATTTTTTCTCAAGGCGTATGTTTTTATTTTTCCACGAGTTATTGATTCCAAAATACCTTTAGTTTCCAAGTCATCAAGTATCAATTGTGAAGTTCTTGGACTTATGTTAAGCGCTCTGTTTATCTCCCTAATATAAAAATCTTTTTTATAACTAATAGTGAATAAAGAAAGAATTCTCAAACCATTTTCTGTTATACCAAGAGAATTGTTTAATAAATTATACATATGTATAATTAGTTATACAATATTATTTAAACTTATTGGTCATAAGCTGAACTGCCTATAGAATCAATCTCTATTTATTCTATTCTAAAATGCTTATTTTAGATTAGATCAACACAAACATTTAAATATAATTGTAACATAAATATTACATATGTTACAAAATTGTAACGATTATGAAATAATCCTCGCACTTATAAAAGGAGAGAATCATATCCGAGAAATAGCAAGAAAACTAAAAACAAACCAGACTTCAGTTAAAAGAAGGCTTGACGAGCTATACAAAAAAAACATAGTTGACTATAGGGTAGAAGGAAAGAATTATGTTTATTATATTAAGAAAAGTTTAGAGGCAAGAAGTTTTGTCGTAATGTCTGAAAGCTATAGCCTTATTTTGTTTTTGGAAAAATACCCTAAACTAAAAGGGGTAATCAAAAAGATAATAGAAAAAGAAAATATCCCAATGGCAATAATATTCGGATCATACGCAAAAGGCATTCCCAACAAATCAAGCGACATAGACCTTTATATAGAATCAGAAAACCTCGATTTAAAAAAAGAAATTGAGACAATAGATTCGAGATTAAGCGTTAAAATAGGTAGATACGATAGAGAAAACTTATTAATAAAAGAGATAGAGGTTAATCATATAATCCTAAAAGGAATTGAACAATTTTATGAAAAAAACAGATTTTTTATCTAGGCTAATCGATGAGAAAAAGATTCAGATAATCGAGCCAAGTGAGAATCTTAAAAATGCTTATCTCAAAAGGTCTGAAGAGTCTTTGGCGTCCTCAAAAATTTTAGCCGGCACAGGAAATCTAAATGATTCAATCGCGTTGACTTATTATTCTATGTACCATTCAGTTTTGGCTCTTTTCTATAGAATTGGATTAAAATGTGAGAATCATACAGCTAGCATAATCCTTCTAAAAGGCATCTTTGGGATAGACACAAGAGAATTAGAAAAAGCAAAAAGAGAAAGGATTGACAATCAGTATTACGTAGATTTTCATGTTACTAAAGAGGAGCTAGAAAAAATGATTAAAGTTGCCGAATCTTTTAATTCAGAGATTATTGGATTTATTGATTCATTAAATGAAAACGAGATAACAAGATTCAGGAACAAGCTACTCTTAACTTTTAATAAATAAAAACTCTCTAAAAAAGGTCCAAGTTATGAGAAAGATAATAATAGCCGTCATGTCTATATCGATTGCAATAGCTGCGATATTTATATCCCTTGTAGAATTCAAACAGGAATATTTTGCCATCTCAATTTTTTTCATGGTCTCTCTTTCAATCCCGACATATTTCTATCTCATAAGAAAAACTAATCCCACAAAAGCAATAACAGCAATCCTGATTTTGTCCATTTTTTCAATGATTATAGAATCAATAGGTGTTCTAACAGGCCTTCCCTACGGATTGTTTTCATATACAACAAACCTAGGTCCCAAGATTGGCGTGGTCCCCTGGACAGTAAGCTTTGGGTGGGTCCCGCTTGTAATCGCCTCCTGGACCCTAACAGAGAGGCTACTAAAAAATCAAACTTCCATCTTAAAAAAAGTGGTGGCAGGAAGTGTGATAATAACGATTTTTGACCTAGTGCTCGATCCAAGCGCTGTCGCCCTAAACTTCTGGATCTGGTCGCCACAAGGTACATACTACAACGTGCCAATAAGTAACTTTTTTGGCTGGCTCCTTTCTGGATTTATCGGGATGACTATAATATTAAAGACATTAAAGACTGAAAAGCCGAACAATAACCTGCTCCTAACAGCATTTTTAGGCAATATTTTCTGGACATTTATCGCAATAATGGCGGGCATGGTGGCACCAGCAGTCTTAGGTGTAGCTATAACGGTATTCTTGTCAAAGATAATATTCTTAGAATAGTACTTTTGCGCATAAATTCAGTAAATAATAAGGAAATTATATAAATAAATAAAAACAGTTAGCTATTATGATAGCGATAAACGAAAAACAATTGATTAAGACGCTCAACATACACCAGAGCGGGTACGTTAATTTTGATATCCCTAATCCAAGAAATGGGGAGTACCTCCTTGCCATTTTTCATTTGGTGTCCGGGGGGAAGCTAAATATTTTGCAGGCCGCAGCAGAAGTTGCGGCGGAGTCTTCGACAGGTACAAACTTCAACGTGAAGACTGAAACACCCTTCTCACAAGAGATGAACGCTCTTGTCTATAAAATCGACCAGCAGAAGAACCTTGTCTGGCTTGCATACCCTTGGAGGCTTTTTGATAGGGGCGGTAACGTTCAGAATATACTGACATATCTTGTCGGAAATGTCCTCGGGATGAAGGAGGTAAGCGCGTTAAAGTTGCTCGATGTCTGGTTTCCACCGGCAATGCTTGAGCAGTATGACGGCCCAAGCTACACGCTCGATGATATGAGGAAGTATCTTGATGTATACGACAGACCAATTCTAGGGACCATCATTAAACCTAAGATGGGGCTAACTTCGGCAGAGTATGCTGAAGCAGCTTATGACTTTTGGGTAGGCGGCGGGGACTTTGTCAAAAATGATGAGCCACAGGCGAATCAGGATTTCTGCCCATATGAGAAGATGGTGAAGAATGTCAAAGCTGCGATGGACAAAGCTGTCAAGGAAACAGGCGAGAAAAAAGTCCATTCATTCAATGTTTCTGCGGCGGATTTTGACACAATGATTGAAAGGTGTGAACTCATAAGAAACGCTGGGTTTGAACCTGGAAGTTATGCCTTCCTAATCGACGGGATTACAGCGGGGTGGATGGCTGTACAGACTTTGAGAAGGAAATATCCCGATGTTTTCATACACTTCCACAGGGCAGCCCACGGCGCATACACAAGGGTAGAAAATCCACTAGGGTTTTCGGTATTGGTCCTTTCCAAGTTTGCTAGACTAGCCGGTGCATCTGGGATTCACACAGGGACTGCAGGTGTTGGAAAGATGCAAGGAAGCCCGGAAGAGGACGTCGTTGCCGCACAGAACATCTTGCACTTTAAATCAGCGGGGCACTACTTTGAGCAGGAATGGTCAAAGATTTTTGAGGGGGACAAGGATGCGATAGCCCTTGCTCAAGCTGACACAGCGCGCCACGTTATCTTAGAAGACGACAGCTGGAGGGGGATGAAAAAATGCTGCCCTATTGTTTCAGGAGGATTAAATCCAACTTTACTAAAGCCATTTATTGACGTGATGGGAAATATCGACTTTATCACAACAATGGGTGCAGGCTGCCACGCACACCCAAGAGGGACAACAGCTGGTGCAAAGGCACTAGTCCAGGCATGTGAGGCCTACCAAAAAGGGATTGACATCAAGGAGTACGCCAAGTCGCACAAAGAGTTGGAAGAGGCTATAGAGTTTTTCTCTAAAAAATAATTTATTAAAAATAATTAAAAAATAAAATTTTTTTTTATTCAGGTGGCATCTCTATTATGCCGTGCTTCATCATCATGTGTGTTTCGTCCCTTGCTTTTTTGATTGTCTTTTCAGCAATCTCGTAGAGCTCGTTTTTATTGTATTTCACCCTTGCAATGCCCTGCTCAATCGCCTTCATTCCAACAGCAACAGCTTCCCTTGGGAATACCTCCCACTCGCTCATCTTTGGAACGATGTACTCATCAGAAAGCCCCTTGTCCTCAGCAGTCTTTGCAATCTCAAAAGCAGCAGCAACACACATCTCATCAGTTATGGTCTTTGCCCTAACATCCAATGCACCTCTGAATATTCCTGGGAATACTATTGAGTTATTGATCTGATTGGGGAAGTCACTTCTCCCAGTCCCCACAATCCTTGCCCCTCCATCCTTCGCTTCCCATGGCCATATCTCTGGCATTGGATTGGCAGAAGCAAATAGGATTGCATCAGTTGCCATCCCTGCTACTTCCTCTCTCTTAATTGTGTCTGGACCGGGCTTTGACGCTGCTATGCAGATGTCCGCACCTTTTAGCGCTTCCTTTATCCCGCCACTTCTCTGCTCCTTGTTTGAATTGACACATAGGTCCCATTTGAAGGGGTTGTTGTGTCTGTCCATCTCAAGGTCTTTCCTCTGTGCGTTCAATATCCCTTTAGAGTCAACTGCCATAATATTCTTCTTATTTGCACCAGCAGCAACTAAGACCCTTGAAGTTGCAATGTTTGCAGCCCCAGTTCCCACAAGGACTATGTTCGCCTCATTTAATTTCTTTCCAACGACCTTCAATGCGTTTATGGCGCCCGCAACTTCAACTGTTGCTGTGCCCTGCTGGTCGTCATGCCAGACGGGTATGTCCATTTCTTTGTCAGCCCTTAGTCTGTCCAAAACAAAGAAGCACTTGGGCTTTTCAATGTCCTCTAGATTTATCCCGCCGAATGTGGGCTTAATCAGTTTGCATGTTTCGATAATCTTGTCTGGATCCCTTGTATCAAGGCATATCGGGTAGGCGTCAACACCTCCAAGATACTTAAAAAGTAGGGCCTTTCCCTCCATCACCGGCATTGCGGCCTCTGGCCCAATATTTCCAAGGCCCAAAACCCTTGTCCCATCAGAAACTACAGCGACCGCGTTTCCCTTGTTTGTGTGATCAAAAACAGCTTCTTTGTTTTTGTTTATGGCTTTGCATGGCTCCGCAACTCCGGGCGTGTACCATATAGCAAAATCAGAAAAATCCCTTATGCAAACTTTTGAGGCGATCTCAATCTTTCCCTTGTAAAAAGGGTGAAGCTTCATGGCATCTTCTGCAGGTTTTGATGCCTTTTTAATCAAATCTTCCTTTGATAACTTCTCCATATAATCACCTTAAATCTTTAATATCTCCTTTGCCTTCGGTATGTTTTTCTCTACTTCCTTTTCCACATCAGCATAGAGGCTGTTGCCGTGTGCATCAATTGCAACAGTTAAGGGGCCGAACTTATCTCCAACTAAGACCCACAAAGCTTCGGGCATCCCAAGCTCATACCACTCTACACCAAGGACTTCCTTGATCCCCTTGGCTGCAAGGACTGCAGCCCCGCCTGTTATGGCAAGGTAGACACAACCAAACTTTTGCATCGCATCAACAGTGGGTTTGGACATCCCTCCCTTTCCAATTATTGCCGAAACCTTAAACTTCTCGATAAACTCCGGCTCCAAGGAGTTCATCCTTGTAGATGTTGTTGGGCCGGCTGCAACAGCCCTCCATTTATCTCCTTCCTTTGCCATTATGGGCCCGCAGTGGTAGATTGCCGCACCTTTGAAGTCATAGGGAATCTTCTTCCCCTCCTTGGCATACTCTAGCGCATGCATGTGGGCCTCATCTCGGGCAGTAAAAAAAATCCCGTTAAGATAAACTGTCTCTCCAACCTTTAGATCCCTAACAGTTTTTTCATCAAGCGGTAAATTTAGTATTTTGTCCATATCATCACCTTTTGTAGGTCAGATGCTCTACCCTCCCATCTTTATAGATTCTTGCAGTTGCCCTTCTTCCTGCCCAGCACTGGACATTTATTGCAACGGGAAGTGATGCTGTGTGGCAGTAGCCAAGCTCTGCATTGACACCAATTACAGTTGTCTTTCCTCCAAGACCCATCACTCCAATACCAAGGGCATTAAAAGCATCAAAAAGCTCTTTTTCTAAAGCAGCTATAGCAGGGTCTGGGTGCCTCTGGTCTATCGGCCTAAGCAATGCCATCTTTGCAAGCTTTATAGAGATGTCAGCGCTCCCCCCGATGCCAAGCCCGATTATTGTTGGCGGGCAAGGTTTAGATCCTGCGCTAACTACCGTGTCGAGTGCAAATTTCTTTATCCCCTTTAGACCATCAGAGGGATTTAGCATCGCAACTTTTGACATGTTTTCACTCCCAGCCCCCTTGGGCATTGCAGTTATCTCTATATAGTCTGTATCAATCGGCGTGAAATTAATATAAGGCATATAAGCCCCTACATTGTCGCCGGGGTTTTTTCTTGTGATGGGATGAACGGCATTGGGTCTTAAGGGGACTTTCTTTGTGGCCTCCCTCACCCCTTCTATGATAATGCTTGGCAATCTTTTCTCAAGTTTAGGGTTTCCAATGTCCCCTAATTTAACAAAAAATATGTGGACGCCAGTATCCTGGCAAAGTGGCGTTGAAGACTCCTCAGCCATTTTTATATTCTTTAATATGGCCTCTAACTGGGCCTTTGCCGGCCCTTCCTCGATTTCATACGCCTTGTTCAAGGCATTTTTGACATCTAAAGGAAGCTTCGTTGATGAGTCCCTTAGAAGTTCAATTACCGTATTTTTTACTAGGGTTTCATCTATCATATAATCCCCCGAAAAAGAGAGTTCCGTATATGTATTGTTTTTTCACTTTAAAAAGATATTGTTTATACAAATATCTATAATATTTTGGGCATTTGTATAAAAATCACAAACTTAATACCTTAAAAAATCAAATAATGTGAAAATATCTTACATATTTTCATTTAACAGATAAAACGTTAAACATTTTATCCGGAGTAATTAAACTTATTGTCAATTTTATCCGAAAATATCTTTATTTAATAATTATTATTCGGCGCCTTACATGCCCACAACCAAAACATTTAAATTAAAACATAAAAATTGGCATATATAATTAGTTTGCTGTTTAGCTGATTGAATGGTATTAAATCAAGATATCACAATTTCTGAAAAATATTCGGTAAGGTCTGTCATCAGAAGCTTATTCAAGAAAAGAAAAAAACAATCGATAATAATAATTCTATTGTCCATAGTTGTAAGTTTTTTTGAGATGCTGTCAATTAGTTTATTGGTGCCAGCTCTAGAGCAAATATTAAATCAGTCTACAGAGGTTAATATTCAGATTATATCCTATATAAAAAGAATCTATTCTCTTATAAATGTAGAATATACGGTACTTTCTCTTTTTATTGGGATCGCGTTAATTTTTATTTCAAAAGCGTTGATAAATATCCTCTTGGCTTCATTGATAAACAAGGAGAAGCTGTGGTATGAAATAAGCAGAAGGAAAAAGATATGCGATATAATCCTGTATTCCGATTGGGTTTTCATTAACGGGTCTATGAGAAGTTACATAACAAACATCCTTACAAATGAAATAGAAAAGGATAGGGATGTATACCTTAGGACACTAAATTTACTTCCTTTGATATTTCTCTTGTTAGTTTATATTATTCTTTTATTTTTATTGTCCTTTAAGATTACAATACTGATCTTTCTAGTTATAGGCGGAGTTACTCTGGTACTGGGTAGGCTAGTAAAAAATGCCAGATACAGCGGGTCAACTATCCTGAGCCAAAGAAATCTCTTCATGAAAGAAACTCTGGCCTCTCTTGATGGCCTTAAGAACATCAAGTCAATGTCTAAAGAAAATTTTGTTAGAAAACTCCTTTATGAAAAAACAGAGTATTTGTCAAAGATAAGGTATGAAATGAATGACAAAATGAATTATGTTACTTATCTGCACGAACCTGCTAACTTTGTTCCGATCTTAATAATAATTTACATAACTATGACTTATTTTTATGTACCGATATCTGTCATTGGAATAATGATATATGTTTTCTTAAAGCTAAGCGGTGATCTTAAATCAATTCAAACTGAGTATTACAGAATCAAATTTGAGATCCCTTCGATGAATGCAGTTGATGCATTGATTAACGAAGGCTCTAAGAATCTTGAAAAAGACGGCGATACAGAAATCAATAGTTTCAATGACAAAATTGAATTCAAAAATGTCAATTTTAGCTATTCAGATAAGAGCGTTCTAAAAAACGTTAATTTGACTATAAACAAAGGGGATAAAATTGCTATTTTTGGGCCAACAGGTGTTGGCAAGAGCACCCTAATTGATTTAATCTTGGGGTTAATATACCCTAAATCAGGCAAATTGACTATAGACACCATACCTATACAAAAAATCAAAAAAGAAAGTTGGCATAAAATCTTAAGTTGGATGGGGCAAGACCCGTACCTATTTTACGGAACAATTGAAGAAAACATTACTTGGGGCCAAAAAGACACAAAGAAGGATAAATTGAACAATGCGTGCAAACTGGCGTGCTGCAATGACTTTGTGAATAAAAAAGGGATGTCTTATGAGTATATAATTGGGGACAGAGGCTCTAAATTATCTGGTGGTCAAAAACAACGTATTGCCCTAGCTAGAGTTTTTTTGGAGGATCCAGAAATTTTGATATTGGATGAGCCAACTTCCCACTTGGATTTGGACACTAAAAATTTACTCTTGGAGAATGTAGGGGATTTTTGCAAAAATAAAACTTTGATCATGATAACACATGATCCTGAAATACCTTCTTTTATCAATACCGTATATGCTTTCCATAACGGGGAGCTTAAAAAAATTGGCAACTCTTAAAAATAAATTTTTATATCTTTTATATACGGGAAAATTAAACTTATTGTCAATTTTATCCGAAAATAACTTTATTTATTGGTTAATATTTGGCATAATCTATTCCCTATAACCAAAACGTTTAAATTTAGAAATATTATACTAATATTACAAAATTAGAGAGATGACTTTTAATGGATGCTAACTCTTCTTCCCCTAGGGTAGGTGTTTTTGTTTGTCACTGTGGCTCCAACATTGCCGGAACAGTTGATGTTGAGAAAGTTGCCCAAGAGGTATCCAAAATGGAAGGTGTCGCATACGCGGGCACCTATATCTACATGTGCTCCGATCCCGGTCAAAAGCTCATGAGGGAGACAATCAAAAAGGAAAAACTTGACCGTGTTGTCGTTGCCGCATGCTCTCCCACATTACATGAAAAAACTTTTCGCGTCAACTCAAAAAATGCAGGGCTAAACCCATACCAGTGTGAGATTTCTAATATAAGGGAGCACTGCAGCTGGGTTCATGAAGACAAGGATAGGGCTACAGAAAAGGCAATCAAGATCACTAAAAGCATCGTTGAAAAGGTAAAAAATGATAATTCCCTTACAGATATAGAAGTTCCAATCACAAAGAAGGCCGTTGTCATTGGTGGCGGTGTCACAGGAATACAGGCTGCACTTGACATTGCAAATGGCGGTTACAAGACCTACCTTGTCGAAAGGGATTCTTCGATTGGGGGAAAGATGGCGAAGCTATCAGAGACTTTTCCAACACTTGACTGCTCCCAATGCATTCTAACTCCCAAGATGGTGGAGGCTTCTAATCATCCAAACATTGAGCTCTTGACATACTCAGAACTTGAGGGCGTTACAGGATATGTTGGAAACTTCAAAGTTAAGATAAAGAAAAAGCCTACATCTGTCAATTGGAACCTTTGCACAGGTTGCGGTGACTGCTACGAAAAGTGTCCTGTAAAAGTTCCTTCGGAGTTTCAAGAGGGTCTTTCTAAAAGAAAGGCCATATACACACCATTCCCGCAGGCTGTTCCGAACAAACCGGTAATTGACAGAGAAAACTGCATTTACTATACTAAGGGGATATGCAAAATCTGTGAAAAGACATGTAAGCTAGGGGCAATTGATTTTGATATGAAGGAGGAAATAATTGAAGTTGATGCAGGCGCAATTGTTGTTGCAACAGGCTACCAAGAATATCCTGTTCAAAATCTTTCAGACTATGGGGGAGGACGGTATCCGAATGTTATAAGCGGACTCAAGTTTGAGAGGCTTTTATCCGCTTCAGGCCCCACAGGCGGGGAGATTGTAAGGCCATCTGACGGCAAGCCTGTTAAGGATGTTGTATTCGTCCAGTGCGCAGGATCAAGGGATATAGAGGAGCACAAGCCTTACTGCTCAAAGATATGTTGCATGTACACAGCAAAACATGCGATGCTGTTCAAGCACAAGGTTCACGATGGGAATGCGTATGTCTTCTATATTGATGTTAGAACTGCCGGAAAGGACTATGAGGAGTTTTATTACAGGACAACAGAAGAGGACCATGCCCTTTACACAAGGGGGAAAGTTTCAAAAATCTTTGAAGACGGCGATAAGGTCATTGTCTGGGGCGTTGATACCCTCACTGGCAAAAAGGTCGAAGTGAAAGCTGATCTTGCGGTCTTGGCTATGGCAATAGAGCCTTCATCAGGGATAGCTGACATCAAACAAAAACTGAAAATATCCTTAGATGAAAACGGATTCTTAAAGGAGGCGCATCCAAAGTTAAGGCCAGTTGAAAGCATGACATCAGGCATATTCTTTGCTGGAGCAGCACAAGGGCCAAAGGACATACCTGAATCAGTTTCCCAGGCAGGAGCAGCAGCATCAAAAGTCCTTTCGATGTTTTCATCAGATTTCCTTCACAAAGAGCCTTTGATTTGTCAGATAGATGAGGATGTTTGCAGCGGTTGCGGGGTCTGTATCGCCCTTTGCCCTTACGGAGCATTGGAGGCAGAGATTACAAATAAAGATGGCAAGGAAATAAAGAGGTCAAAATTAAATGAAGCGCTATGCCAGGGTTGCGGTACATGTGCTTCGGCTTGCCCAAGTGGCGCTGCCACAATGAGAAATGATGAATCTAAGAATATGTTTAAGATGATTGAGGTCATACTGGAGTAGATTTTATGAATGAGTTTGAACCGAAAATTATAGCCTTTTTATGCAAATGGTGCACTTATGCAGGGGCAGACCTTGCAGGTGTTTCAAGATTAAAATTCTCACCAAATGCCGTCCCAATAAGAGTAATGTGTTCAGGAAGGGTCGACCCATCATTTATTCTAGATGCCTTTGCCAAAGGTGCAGATGGGGTCCTTGTTGGGGGGTGTCATCCCGGGGACTGCCATTACGCCCAAGGTAACTACAAAACACTTAGACGAGTAAAACTTCTTAAAATGATGTTAAAAGATATGGGATTAGAAGAAGAAAGGTTAAGATTAGAGTGGATCTCGGCAAGTGAAGGAAACAAATTTAGGAATGTTGTCAATGATATGGTTATCAAACTTAAGGAGATAGGACCATCTCCACTTAAAATGGAGGAATCAAAATGAGTAAAGCCAACATAGCATTTTACTGGGCCGCTTCATGTGGTGGCTGCGAGATTGCTGTTTTAGATATTAATGAAAAAATACTAGATGTAATTGAAAAAGCAAATATTCTGATGTGGCCTGTTGCCATGGACACCAAGTACGAAGATCTCAAAAAAATGAAGGACAAGTCTATTGATGTCTGCTTTTTTAATGGGGCTATAAGAACTAGTGAAAACGAAGAGCTTGCAAAGTTACTTAGGCAAAAATCTAAGCTCCTTGTTGCATTTGGCTCCTGCGCACATGAAGGGTGCATACCTGCGCTGGCTAACCTATTTAACAAAAACCTGATATTTGATAGGGCGTACCAGGAAACTGAAACAACAGTAAATAAAGACAATATTTTGCCCACACCTTCTTTTAAAGTCAAGGAAGGGGAGATTCACATACCTGAGTTTTACGATACGGTAAAGACCCTTGATCAGGTTGTTGATGTTGATTATTATATACCTGGGTGCCCCCCAACTCCAAATATTGTGGAGGATGCCTTTACTAAATTCTTGACTGGCGATCTACCGCCAAAAGGTGCAGTTTTAGCACCTGTAAAGGCTTTGTGTGATGACTGCCCAAGGAAAAAGAAGGACAAAATGATAGAAACAATTTACAGGGTCTATGAGAAGGAAGCTGACCCAGAAAAGTGTTTCCTTGATCAGGGCATAATATGCATGGGGCCTGCAACAAGGTCGGGTTGTGGCCATCAGTGCATCAAAGGAAATATGCCTTGTACCGGTTGCTTTGGCAAGACCCCTGAGGTAACTGATCAAGGTGCAAAGATGATATCAGCACTAGCTTCAGTACTTGCAGTTGAAAATGAGTTAGAGTTAGACGAGAAAAAGGTAGAGGAACTTGTTTCTAAAATTAAGGATCCAGTTGGGACATTTTACAGATATTCACTTGCTTCATCCTTTATTAAGAGAAAGGTGATAAAATGAAAAGAATTACAATTGACCCGATAACTAGACTTGAAGGACACGGCAAAATAGAGATATTTCTAAACGATAAAGGTAACGTTGAAAATGCTTATCTTCAGATACCGGAGCTTAGAGGATTTGAGAAGTTTAGTGAAGGAAGATTGGCAGAAGATATGCCACAGATTACTTCAAGGATATGTGGGGTATGTCCCGTGGCCCACCATTTTGCCTCAACTAAAGCTTTGGACGCTGCCTTTGATACCGAGCCAACAGAAACTGCAAAAAAACTAAGAGAGTTAATGTACTGTGGTTACGTTATATATGACCATATACTTCACTTCTACTTCCTTGGAGGGCCCGACTTTGTTGTGGGGCCAGATGCTCCAAAAGGTGATAGAAACATCATAGGCGTTATAGGAAAAGTTGGGGTTGAGATAGGAAAAGAGGTCATAAAGCACAGGGCATATGGTCAGAAGATAACAAAGATCCTCGGCGGCAAACCGACACATCCTGTATGCGGGCTTCCCGGTGGGATATCAAAAGGGCTGAACGAAGAGGAAAGAAATGATATTGAGCAAATGGCCGAGTCTTGCGTTAAATTTTCTGAATTTTCATTAAACTTCTTTAAAGATACAGTTCTAAAGAATAAGGGATATCTTGACCTTATAAAAAGTGATGCGTATACACTTGAAACTTACAATATGGGGCTTGTAGATAAAAATAACAATCTTAACTTCTATGATGGAATGGTAAGGGTAAAGAGTCCGCTAGATGAGGAGTATGCTTGCTTTGAAGCAAAAGATTATGCCAACTATATAGAGGAGCATGTAGAGCCTTGGACCTATATGAAGTTCCCATATCTAAAAGATATTGGATGGAAAGGGCTTGTAGGTGGTGTTGAAAGTGGGGTCTACCGCGTTGGGCCATTGGGTAGGATTAATGTTATTGATGGATTCTCAACACCTCTCGCAAATGAATCATACAAGGAGTTGATTGAAACACTCGGAAAACCTGTGAACTCAACACTCGCCTTCCACTGGGCGAGGCTGATAGAGCTGCTATATGTTTCTGAAAGGGCCTTGGAGCTTGTTAGGGATAAGGATGTTCTAAAGCAGGATCTTAGGAACAAAGTTGGCCTCCCAACGGAAGGAGTTGGGGTAGTAGAGGCTGCAAGGGGAACATTATTCCACCATTACAAGCTAACAGAGGATGCAACGATTGAGAAAGCAAATATGATAGTCGCCACCACAAACAATGCTGGTGCCATATGCATGTCTGTAAGGGACGCAGCAAAGGGCATGATTAGAAACGGAAAAGTCAATGATGGTATATTAAACAAGGTAGAGATGGCCTTTAGAGCTTATGACCCATGCTTTGCATGTGCCACACACTGCCTTCCTGGAACATCACCTATTGAGATATCGGTGTATAATAAGAAAATGGAGATTGTCAAGAGGATTGGGAGGGGCATATAGTGGTCTTTACCGTTTCTGAGAAAGGATTGGAATTAAGAAAAGCTGTTGAAGAGATATCGGGACAGAATATATTCCAGTGCTATCAGTGCGGAAAATGCTCAGCAACTTGCCCAGTTGTTGACAGTATGGACATGGCCCCAAACAAAGTAATACGGTTTGTCCAAATAGGCGATCTTGAAGTCTTAGACCAAAATACCTTCTGGGTATGTGCAGCATGTTTTACCTGCTCTGCCAGATGCCCAAGAAGCGTTGACATAGCAAAGATAATGGAAGCTTTGAGAAACGTCATGCTTAGAAATAATCAAGATTTCATAAATATCTACTCCAAAGAATTCATAGAAAAGATGATTGAAGAGATACCCCAGATGGCAATAGTTGCCGCAATTAAGAAGGGGGTATGGTGATGGAGTATCCTTATTACCCAGGTTGTACACTAAAGACTACTGGGAAGAAGGATGAAGAGGCGGCATTTGAAGTCGCAAAACTTTTGGGATTTGAACTAAAGGAGCTTCCTAGCTGGACATGTTGTGGCGTTGTATATAACTTAACGTCAGATGTTATGGCTGACCATCTGTCCGCCACAAGGACTCTGATAAGAGCACAAGAAATGGGAAGGGAGCTTAAGACTAATAAGCTTGTGACCCTTTGCTCAATGTGCTACAACGTTTTAAAACAGGTTAATTTGCTGTATAAAAACAATCCGGACAAGCTCTATAACGTCAACCTTTTCATGGATACAGAAGAAGACTATTTAGGAAATATAGAGGTCATGCATTTTCTAGAAGTATTGTATAATGATATAGGCCCTGAAAAAATTAAGGAAAAGGTAAAAACACCTCTAAAAAACCTAAAGGTTGACCCATATTATGGATGTATGCTGCTTAGGCCAAAAACAATCGCACTAGATGATCAAGACGCCCCGCACATTATGGGCGACATACTTTCTGCTCTTGGGGCAGAAGTTATTGAGAATCCAATGACAGTTGAGTGCTGTGGGGCACATCAGATTATAACAAACAAAGAAGCGGTCTCAGATTGCGTTCAGAGGATTGTCAGTATTTCTCAAAGCAAGGGGGCTGATGTAATCGTCACCCCATGCCCACTTTGTCAATACAATCTCACAACTGCACAGAAGAGTTTGTTTGAAAAAGGAAAAATAAATCACAAAACTCCTGTTATTTATTTATCAGAATTATTGAGAATTTCTCTTTCAGAGAACAATGAAAAATATTTGGAGGATTATATGTTTATTAAAAATAAATTTGAAGAAAGAGGGGGGTTATAGTTGGCTGAAAAAAATCAGATCCCGTTGGTAAGTGTATTTATTATGGGTAAGGAGTATAAAGTTCCATCAGGCTTAACCCTGATGAAGTCCATGGAGTATGCAGGCTACAGGTATACAAGAGGGGCAGGTTGCAGAGCTGGCTTTTGTGGTGCTTGCGCTACCATTTACAGATTAAAGAATGATTATAAGCTAAAATCAGCATTGGCATGCCAGACCACCGTTGAGGACGGCATGTATCTTGTCCACCTTCCGTTTACTCCTGCTAATAAGAAAAAGTATGATATGGAAAAACTCAATATTGCCCACAACGCACTTCTAAAAGAGTATCCTGAAATAGCGAGGTGTATCAGTTGCAACAGCTGCACAAAAGTCTGTCCACAGGAGCTAAAGGTAATGGATTATGTCCAGGCTTCACTAAGGGGGGATATAGAAAAGGCAGCCACCCTATCATTTGATTGTGTTCAGTGCGGGCTTTGTGCTTTTAGATGCCCAGCTGAAATTACCCAGTATCATGTTGGGCAACTTGCAAGAAGGCTTAATGGAAAGTTTGTTGCTCCAAAAGCAGCCCACACAGAAGAAGCAGTAGCCAAAGTTAATAGCGGAATTACAAAGGAAGAGATTTCAAAGTTAAAATCTATGAAGCCGGATGAAATAAAGGAGCTTTACAAGAAGAGGTCGATTGAGTAGGTGTTTTTATGAAGCTTATTAAAGGTTATCCAGAATCTATGAGGGAATCTATTGAGAAGGTTGAAAAGACCAGGGAGAAAAGACTCAAAGCACAGTATAAACAGATGTCAATGGAAGAGAGGGACGATGTTCTAAACAAGTACCATCCAGACTACAAACCCGAGGTAAAGAGAACTCTTTCAGTTGGTTCCTCAAAGGGAGAGATAGTTCCATTTGAAGTTGCCGATTTAATTGAAGCATATCCCCGTATATCTGAAAAAGATATTGATCTTTCTAACATCGACTATGATGTTGACCTTCTCATTATTGGAGGAGGCGGGGCAGGAACAATGGCAGGCATCTGGGCCACGTATGAGGGCATAGATCCAGACGATATACTCATGACAACTAAGTTAAGGCACGGCGATTCAAACTCGATTATGGCACAAGGAGGGATACAAGCGGCAGACAAATCCAACGATTCTCCTGAAATCCACTATCTTGATGTCATAGGAGGAGGCCATTTTGCAAATAATCCAGAACTAGTAGACGCGCTAGTTACTGATGGTCCTGCTTTGATAAAATGGTTTGAAGAAAAAGGGGTCATGTTTGACAAGCAAAAGGACGGAACAATGATTACCATCCATGGTGGTGGCACATCAAGAAAAAGGATGCACTCTGCTAAAGACTATACTGGAATGGAGCTACTCAGGGTTATTAGGGATGAATTCATAAACTTATCAATCCCTGCAGTTGAGTTTTCACCTGCAATAGAACTTTTGATGGACGATAAAGGCCAAGTAGCTGGAGCCATTCTTTTCAATATCGAGACCTCCCAATATTACGTCGTTAGGGCTAAAGCAACTGTTATGGCAACAGGCGGATTTGGCAGGCTTCATATTCAAGGATTTCCAACAACAAATCATTATGGGGCAACAGCAGATGGGCTTGCAATGGCTTACAGGTGCGGAGCGAGACTTAGGGATATGGATTCTGTGCAGTATCACCCAACAGGGGCCGCTTTCCCGGAACAAATAGTTGGTCTATTAATAACTGAAAAAGTCAGAGGTCTCGGAGCACAGCCTTTGAACAGAGAGGGGGAAATGTTTGTACACCCCCTTGAGCCAAGGGATGTTGAAAGCGCAGCGTTCATAAAAGAGTGTTATGGGGCAGCAGGTGGTGTTGAAACTCCGACTGGAATGCAGGGAGTATGGCTTGATTCGCCTATGATTAATATGTTGAAAGGAGAAGGCGTTACAGAGAGGGAGCTATCTGCTATGTACAGGATGTTTAAGAGGTTTGGCATAAACATGGTTGAAGATCCAATACTCGTATTCCCTACATTGCACTACCAAAATGGAGGGATAGTGATAGACGCAAGTGGTGCAACAGAATTAAAAGGGCTATTTGCTGGAGGAGAGGTCACTGGGGGAGTTCATGGAAAGAACAGGCTAATGGGAAACTCTCTTCTGGACTACTCCGTCTTTGGGAGAAGGGCAGGAATTTCTGCAGCAAGATATGCAAAGAAAGCATCTGTTGGAAATCTAACACTTTCGCACATTACAAAATATTCTGAACAGCTGAAAAAAGCAGGCGTTCCGGAGAGTAGAAAATCACCCATGATACTTCCTGAATATAGGGGAAGCAACGTTCTCTCTAGGGCAATAGATATATTCTAAAATATTTTTTAATTTTATATAAAATAAAATTTTATTTCCAGACGTTTTTTCTGTTGTCTTTAATCCTTTTGGCTTTGTGCGTTTCTCTTGGTAATGTGCCATCTTGGTATAATATTACCTTAGGTGTTATACCCAAGACTGCCCTAAGATCACGCTGAACTTCACTTTCTAATAATTTTGGCTCTCCTTTGTAATCGCATACACTTTCAACTTCGATAGTCAGGACATCAAGGTGATTTACTCTATCTACTACAAGCCTGTATTCCCCAGAAAGTTTTTTGTTGTTCCTTACCACTGGCTCCACACTTGAAGGTAATACATTTACTCCTTTAATGATGAGCATGTCATCTGTTCTTCCACATATCCCCATCAACCTTTTGTGTGTTCTTCCACATGCGCATTTATCAATCTCATATGAAACAAGGTCGCCAGTTCTAAATCTTATCATAGGTCTTGCCATTTTTTTAATTGTTGTGAGTACCATTTCACCTTCTTCATTTTCACCTACAGGCTCTCCAGTCTTTAGGTCTAAGACTTCAACTATCATGTGGTCTTCAGCAAAGTGGAGCCCCGCTTTTTCCTCGCATTCTCCGGCACAAGCACCAAATATATCTGACAATCCATAGTAATCATACACATCGGCGTCCCAAAGCTGCTCAATTCTCTTTTTTGTTGCGTCAATAGAGCCCCCAGGCTCTCCTGCAACAAAGATTTTGTTTATTGAGGTATCATGAGCTACATCAATGCCTTGTTTTTCTGCAGTTTCGCCAAGATACCATGCATAAGATGGCGTTGTCCAAGTAATCGTTGGCTGGAATTGCATCATTATTCTAAGTAATCTTTCTGAAGGGATTGTTCCTGCATGGATACACAAGGCCCCAATCTTTTGAGCGCCCAATACACATGGTCCACCAACAAAAAGCGACATATTCAAAGCATGACAGTACCTATCGTTTTTTCTCATACCTGATGAATAGAATAGTCTTGCTTCAAAATCCATAAAATCTTCAAAATCTTGAAATGTAAAAGGCGATGCAGTTGGCATTCCCGTTGACCCGCTTGAAACTGATATGTATACTACCTCGTCTTCAGGCACCGCAGTCATTTTTCCTAGAGGGGGACAGGCTTCTTGATCCTTCCTGATATTGTCCTTTTGAATAGTTGGAAGTTTGCTAAGATCCGAGAGGCTCTTAACATCTTCAGGGGATAATCCAGCTTCCCTAAAACTATTTCTATAGTATTCACTATTGTTGTAAGCATGATTTACCATATGTTTAAGATGTTTGAGCTGGAATGCTTCCAGTTCATCTCTTTTCATTGTTTCTATCTGTTTATCCCAATACTGCAATGTATCTACCTCATTTTTAGGAGGAGAGAGCCCAAAGGGCAAATCCTATGGAATCTTTTGGACATAAAGGAGGGTAATCATAATCGGAATATATTCTCTCCTCCCAAATTTTCTTTTATGCCATTCTTTATATATTTTTCGGTATTAATATAACTACAGGGAATATTATCAGTATTTAATCTTTAGAATTCCTCTTGGCATCTGGGACACTTTATCAAAACGCACCCAGATGTCGCCATAGGGCATGTTTTGCACGATACTACTCTTGAGTATTGCTTTGAAAAGACAAAGCCGCACTTGGGGCATTTGACTATGTCATTTGAGGTATTTTTCCACGTAGCCATAATCTCACTTTCAAATTTTAGGACAACCTTATTTTTAACCTTTTCTATTGTTATTTCATTGTAAAACGCCATTCACACCAAATATTCTCCGGATGTTCATCGGGAGGGCATATACTACAACATACGTTAATATTAGGAGAAAAATTTTCGGCAAATATTTTTAGGTAATTTAATCTTACATTTTTGCATGAAAATATTGTAAGTCCTTTTTCTGCTCTTGTTTTTTGAGTGTGACAATCTGTTATTCTAAATATGAGCTCGTTATCCTTAATTTCTATCTCTTTTGAGGGATGATTAAGTGCCCAGCTTGTTAATCTCAATGCTTTTGCAAGACCTTCTAAGTTTGGTTCAAGTGAAAACATATCCTTCAAATAATTAGATTCAATCTTTGCTATGTACTCCCAGCACCTGGAATCTATTTCAATGGCTTGATCTGTTCCAAATTTCTCTTCTATACCTAAAAAGTACAGACCATCAACCCTCCAAAGATTTTTTATGTTGAAAAGCAAAAGATCAATTAGCTCCCATTCGCCAAGTGATGAAAGCATCTTAATATCTTCGTTTTTTGTTATATGCATTTTTTTACTCTCCAGAAAATTGATATCTAAAACAAATTTAAATTTAATGATTAATTCTAGAAAAACTTAAATAAAAGAAACATATAATAAATATTAACCGAAATTAATTTTTAGTGAGGTAGAGCATATGTCAGTAGATAGGAAGTTAAAATTTACGCAAGTTATTATGAACGCATGGCTTTATGGCGTTGAGTCAACAGCCAATGTTTTTTTCGATAGGCCCAAGTTATTTTACAGGAAATGGGGGACAATGGCTATTCATCCATTCATTGAGGCATGGGGCGAACTGGGCATGGAGTTTAAAAAAGGATTAAGCCCTTATGAAACTGTCAAGATGTTCATTGATGCACTTGTAACAGCTCAGTTTTTTAATCCTGATGATTTTGAATTTGGAGGCGATGATAAAAATTTTACCTTCAAGGCCATTCAATGCCCTTACAAATCTCATTGCAAGAAATTGACCTTAGAAAAAAAAGAAATTGCGTGCCTTCGAGCTATAACCTTACTTGGCTCTCTAGATTACAATTTGGAGGGAGAGTCTCTAAAATACAAGTATAACTTTGAATTCAATGAGAACGAGCCATGCATTGTATCCTTCGAAAGATTTAAAGACTAAAAAATATTAGTTGTTTTTATGAAGCTCCCAAAAGGGCACATAGTAAAGACTTCTGTTAAATATAATCTGAAGAAAAATTCTCTTGAAGAATTTGTCAAAGAAACTATAAAAGAATTTGACGGCTTTACTGGTTATCTAAGGATATTAGCTGATAAGGGCGAGTATGAGGAAGAGATAAAGATCATTCTTTCTGAAGGAGAAATCTTAGGTGGGTCTCTTAAATTACAAAACACTGATGAATTTTTATATGGCAACGAATGCGGGCTTCAAGATCCTTTTGAATCTCAAAGGTGCGGAGTTTCTGTTGTTAGGTTAAATTTGGATGGCATCGATATGATCAAGGTATCCCATCCTGAATGCATTGTTTTAAAAGACTTAAAAAAAGAAGAATCACAACTAATTCATAATCGCGATCAGCTTTTGAAAAAATATAGAATTAAAGAACTTAGTGACACAGAAATAACAAAACTTTTAGAAAAATTAAATGGGGACTAATCTACCACTATTTTAATGATTTCAAATATTTTATCTGCAGCATCTTTAACCTTTGGGGAAATATCGTTTCCAAACTCAACATTCGCTGCCTGTATCCCAAGAATATGTACACTGGCCCCAATTTCATTTGATAGGTATCTTCCAAGTACCGATAGTGGCATTGAATGAGATGAAAATGACACGCCCGATAATTCGTTTACTTTTATAATATCTATTTCGCCAGGAGATTTTTCCATAAAGGCTGCATCTATTAAAATTACTTCCTCAGGCCTGAACATTCGTAGATCCTGGGTAAAGTTCTCTGGGACTAAATCGCCATTTATACTCAGAAAATTTTCACCATTAAATTGTGAAAGTTTTTCCGATAGATATGGCCCGACTCCATCATCGCCACGAAGCTCACTACCCACCCCTATTATGACCAGTTTTTTTTTAAGGACTGTTTTAAGAAATAATTCTAGGTCTTTCATCAAATCTATCTTCTGAAGTATATTTTTATTGATTTTCTTATTTTAATCACAACTTTTAAATGTATATCTATGAAAAAATATTAGGGGATTCATTGGAAAACATATGTATATTTGAAGACAGTCTTTATGAGAACTTTTTACCCCTTACCTATTCAAGACCTCTTTTTGAGTTGAGATGCGGATTTAAAACTCTAAGAGAAAAAACTCAATTTCATTTTCCCAATTCAACTACATATTTTTTGATGAGGGACTACCTAAAACCTTTATTTTCAAAAAATGGTCGCATCCTTGAAAGACCACTCAAAGGGGGCATACTTTTCATTAACGGTAGGGTTATCTTAAAGGAAAGGCCGGATATCCGCGAAGAAGGCATTTATTATTTTAATAATGAAATCGCATTTATTTATCTTAAAGAAAAATCACTTGATTCAATAAATATTTCGGGGTACAAAGATATTGAGAAAATAAGAAACATGAAGTTAAAAGAGTTCAAAATTTCTAATATCACTCTTGTGAGATACCCCTGGGATATTATAAAAGAAAATAAAAAAGAGATTGAGAGGGAATTTTTCAATTATTGCAGGGGAGAAAGTATTACCTCAACCGACGTAGACATCATTGGAGATAAAAAACTTGTATATATAGACAAGAACGTTGAATTTGAGAAATACATTGTTTTTGATACCAGAAAGGGGCCAATCTATATAGGTCCCAATACCGATATTAGATCATTTTCCAGGATTGCCGGGCCAACATATATCGGAGAAAAATGCCTCATCAAAAGTGGCAGAATCCAAGACTGCTCCATAGGTGATGTTTGTAAAATTGGAGGAGAGATAGAGGATTCTATATTTCATGGGTATTCAAACAAACAACACTATGGATTTATCGGCCACTCCTACCTCGGAGAATGGGTAAATTTTGGGGCAGGTACATCTAATAGCGATTTAAAAGATACCTACGGGAAAATAAAATACAAGTTAGGTGGAAAGACAATTGATTCAGGCGAGCAGTTTTTCGGTTGCGTGGCTGGAGACAATTCGAAATCTTCTATAGGAACGATGATATACACGGGGAAAAAGATAGGATTTGCAGCGCATATCCATGGCACAATATCTGAAGATGTTCCAAGCTTTTGTATGTGGGCAAAATCTCTTGGCTCAGAACCTTCCGAACTGTTTCTTGATTCTGCCATAACTACATATTCTAGGGCGGCAGAAAGAAGGGGAGTTCATTTGACCAAAGAGTATGAAGAACTGATGAAAAATATATTTGAACATACAAAAAATGAAAGGAAAGAATGCAATGTATCCTGCAATAAATTCTCTATAGGGTGAATCAATGAACATTATATTTGGAGTTTCTGGGCTTAGAGGAATTGTTGGAGAGAACCTATCCCCAGAAATAATATCTAAATACGTTTTATCTTTTGCAAAAGAGATACCTTTGGGAACAGTAGTAATCGGAAATGATTCAAGAATTTCTGCAGATATGGTAAAAGATGCAGTTGTTTCATCACTTAAATCTCGGGGATTTGATATTCTTGATATAGGAATTGCCCCTACGCCTACAGTACAATTTATTACAAAAATAAAAAATGCTTCCGGTGGCATATCGATAACTGCAAGCCATAATCCTGAGAAATGGAACGGATTAAAGTTCATCGAGAGCAACGGGATCTTCTTCAATGAAAAAAAGATTAATTCAATTAAAAAAAATCTAGAAGAAAATAATTTTGATTACAAACCATGTGATAAACTAGGAAAATTAATCGAAGACCCAAGTTCAAAAGATCTTCACATTAACTCTGTTCTTCAAGCGATTGATTTTGATTGTCAAGGTAAAGACAATCTAACAGTTGCAGTTGACGCATGTAATGCCGCTGGATCTGATTTTATTCCAAACTTCATTGAGAAGCTTGGATTTAAGGTAGTTAAATTGAACTGTGATGTTAAAGCTTCTTTTCCTAGAAATCCTGAACCCTTAAAAGAAAATCTTACATATTTTTCAGATTTTATCAAGAATAGGGGGAATATCGATATCGGATTTGCCCTTGATGGTGATGCAGATAGAGTGGCCATACTTGACGAAAAAGGAAATTATATTGGAGAAGAAAATACTTTAGTTCTTGCATCAAAATTTTTCATCGAACATATGAATCCAGATACTAAAACTGTTGTCACAAATCTATCAACTACGAGGGCACTTGACGATATAGTCTCGTCTTTTGGAGGAGAAGTTCTAAGGGCGAAGGTTGGAGAGATAAATGTTGTAGAGGAAATGATCAGGGTCAATGCAATAATTGGCGGAGAAGGAAACGGAGGAGTGATCTTTCCAAAGGTGCAATATGCAAGAGATTCTCTTTCCGCCATCTCATTAGTTCTCTTGGGGCTATTGAAATCTAAGAGGCCCTTATCTTCAATAGTGTCGGAAATTCCGAAATATTATATGATAAAAGACAAAATAAATATATCACGAGGGGCATTTGAAAAAAATCTACCTTACTTAAAAGAATTTTTCAAATGTTATCCATACTCAGATATTGATGGATTAAAGTTTGATCTTGACGATTCTTGGATACATATAAGGCCCTCAAATACGGAACCGATTGTTAGAATTATTGCAGAATCAAAGGTTATGGAAAAGGCAAAAAAACTTGTAGAAGAAATAAAAATTTTGATGAACACCCCATGTTAGCCCTATTATTTCACGGGATCGATATATTTTACGATGAGCAAAGTAAAGATATTCTAAGTAAACTAAATAGTAGGTATAGTGTAAAGTCATATATTGTTGGGACCATGGGAATAACATCTCTTTTTGATAGCGGTGTTGAGGGCGTTGAACTTATTTTTAAAAGACCTTCAGTTGCCATATCAGAACTTAAAGGATTTAATTCAATCTTGATTGTGTTGAAAGCTAGATCAATTGAAACTGCAAGAACTTTTCTTGGCGCTATAGGGGAAAGGACAACTTTCGAGGGAGAAATCTTGGGCGTTGACATCAAAACAAAGTCTCTCTTTGATGTAAAAAGAGGATTTTCCGATATCAAAGATTATTTGATTTCTCTTGGATTTAATGAAGAGGCAACTGGTAAGGGAATAGATGTAAAGGAAGAGGATAGCTTTCTTATAAGGACTATAAGGGGATGTAACCCCGGTGAGCTTTTATTGTTTAACGGGCTTGTAGTGGGTAAGATTATTGATAAGGACGTCAGGATATATGTCAAAGATAATCAGATAGAACGAATCCAAGGGGCGGAAACAAAAAGTCATGGATTGGATAAAATAAGAAACTTAGATATCCTCTCCTTGAAAGTTGATAGCACCGATGGATTTGAGACACGAGATGCGCCTGTACTTAGGAAGATTCAGGGTGAGAATATCCTATTAATAAATCATGACGCATATTCAATATACAAAAATCTATCAAATTTATGTGGCGCCGTAACTGTTGGGGACGACACAACAAGAATTTCTGGGTATATTTTGAAGAGGTTTGGGTTGCCCTTGATTGGAATTGTTGACGGCGATAAAGATGGGGTTATCAAGGGAGAGCATTTCTATAGAGGCTCAGTTCTTTTTGAGGTAGAGGGGGATGATGTATCGGGCGACAGAATAAGATTTCATTTTTTTAAAGGAGAAACTATTTTGAAATCAGATTTTAATAAACTTAAAAAAGATATTGAGGACTATTTAGGGGAAGAAATAATAAGAAAAATTGAATACTAGGGCATAAGAACTTTTATTTTAGAGCGTCTCAATAATCCTATTGTACAGATTATCCACTTTAACTTCAGGCTTTAATCCAAGTATTTTTGAAAACTTCATTATCTGAGGAGGTTCAAGACTTGCTCTATTTAACAGATCATCGTCTGCAAATATCTCATTTGGCGTTCCGTCACCAATAATTTTGCCTTCGCCCATAACAACTACCCTTTCGGATAACTCTGAAACAAGCCCCATATCGTGAGTTATCAATACAACTGTTACATTTTTCTTGTGTAGCTCTTTTACTATCTCCAAAATTCCATTAATCGATAACAGATCAAGGCCCGTAGTGGGTTCATCCAAAACAAGAATTTGGGGCTCCATTACCGCAACAGATGCCAAGGCTAATCTCTGTTTTTCTCCACCAGAAAGGGATAAAGGATGAGAATCCCTATATTTTGAAAGCCTAGTTGTCTTTAAGACTTTATCAACTCTATCTTGTATTTCCTCTTCTGGGATATTGAGATTCCTTGGGCCAAAAGCTATTTCAGCAAAAACAGTTTCTTCAAAGATTTGATTTTCCGGATTTTGAAAAAGATGCCCTACCTTTCTTGAAAGCTCTGCTATTGAAAATTTGGCAGTATCCTCTTCTAAGATAAAGACTTTACCCTTATTTGGCCTCAATAGTCCATTGAAATGTTTTGCCAAAGTCGTTTTACCACTGCCGTTCTGACCAACTAGAGAAAGAAATTCACCTTTCTTTACAGACAGTGTTACACCTTTTAGTATTTCTTCGGATTCAGGATAACTAAAATGAATATCTTTTACTTCAATTGCTTTCATATGAAGAGCCTCCTCCCTTCTTCAACTGTTAGCGCTATGTCTTTTACATATCCCCCCTCTTTTAGAAGGTAGGTAAGGTAACTGATGTCAGGAACCATTATCCCGAGATCTCTTAACATAGGAACCTTTTCAAATACATGTCTTGGAGTACCTTCCAAGACTATTGATCCATTATCCATTACAACTACTCTATCAGATAACTCTGCAATAGGTTCAGTCCTATGCTCAACTAGTACGATTGTCATTTTCTCTTTTTCATGGAGTTCTTTTAAAACAGAAAATACTTCTCTTTTTCCAACTGGGTCAAGCTGACTTGTAGGCTCATCCAAGACAAGTATATCAGGCTTCATTGTTAGGGAAGCAGCTATTGCCACCCTTTGTTTTTGCCCCCCAGAAAGGTTTCCAGGGAATTCATTTAGTTTATCCTCCATATTGACTATGGAAAGTGCCCAAGATATCCTCTCTTCAATTTCTTCTCTTGAAATGGCAAGATTTTCTGGGCCGAAGGCTAACTCCTCTTCAACAGTCATTGCAAAAAGCTGAGATTCCGGATTTTGGAGTATCATGCCAATTTTCTTTGAAAATTCGCTGACCTCCCGATCCTTTGTGTTAATGCCATCAATAATGACATCTCCGGAAAAATCCCCGCTTATTGTCTTTGGTATAATTCCGTTTAGGGTAAGGCATAGCGTTGATTTACCGCAACCAGATGGCCCTATGATTGAGACAAACTCCCCCTTTTTTATATCAAGATTTACCCCTTTCAGAACTTCTTCAGTTTGGGAATGGTATTTGAAATGAAGCTCTTTTATCTCAATCATTATAAATGAGTTCCTAACAATCTTTATAAACTTTACATCAATTGAATTTAGGGAGGGTGGCTAAGCTGAAAGACTTATTGTGTATTGGAAATGTCAATATAGATACGATTATGGGAGTTGAGTCTTTTCCAGTACCCAATGGCGAGTCAAAAATAGAAGGCCTTGAAATCAGATATGGCGGGTCAGCTTTCAACGTTTCCGTCAATAGTTCTATACTTGGGCTAAATTCTGGGATTTTGGCAGCCGTAGGAACTGATAGCGATGCCATAATAGGGACCTTGAAAAATTATAATGTTGATTATTCAAACCTTGTTCTTCAAAATTCACCTTCAGGTAGGATGTTTATCATTAACAAAGGAAATGACAGGATGTTTCTCTTCTATAAAGGCGCCAATGATAAATTTGAAAAAAATATGATAAACTACCAGGTATTCAAGGAGTATAGGTTTGTCCATATTTCACCAACAAAAATTGAAATCGCTGAACATGCAATAAATATAGCAAAAGAGAATAGTAATATTGTGAGTTTTGATCCAGGAGAGCAGCTCTGTTACTCCCACTCTGAAGAAATTTTAAAAATTATAAAGAATGTAGATTTCCTTTTTATCAATAGACATGAGCTTTCTGCTTTGATAGGATCAAATGACATCGAGGAAGGGGGAAAGTATCTAAAAAAGAGAAGGGCCAAAAATGTCATAGTAAAAGCAGATAAAAACGGAGCTTATTATTTTGGTAAAACCTATATTCATGAAAAGGCATTTACATCTAAGGTCATTGACCCCACGGGTGCGGGGGATACTTTTTCTGCAGCTTTCATCAGTAATTATATTAGGACTTCTGATATCAGAAGTTCATTAAGGTATGCAAATGCGGCCGCAAGTTTTTGCATCCAAAATTATGGCGCCATCTTAAAAGTTAAAAAAGAAGACATTGAAAAGTTATATAGGAGCCGATTGGATGGATAAAAAAGTTATTGATATAGCAAATGACATAAAAGGAATGAAGATAAGAGGAGCCGCAAAAATAGGAAGAACTGTTGCAGAAGCCCTAAAGATAGAGGCTGAAAGCTATAAAGGAAATGATCCTAAAGATTTTTTAAAAGATATTAAGAAAACATCCAGATTTCTTCTTGCTACAAGACCAACTGCAGTTTCACTTGAAAATGCGCTTAGGTATGTATTAGTTGAGCTTGGGAAGGGATATACAAAAGGGGATAGTGTTGCATCCCTAAAACAAATTGTTTCAAAGGCCTCCGACGATTTTTGTGAGAATTCAAAGCTCGCGCTTGAGAGGATAGCCGAAATAGGGGCAAAGCGCATAAGAGATGGGGATGTAATCTTTACCCATTGTAATAGCTCCATGGCACTTGGAATTATTAAGAAGGCACACAAGGATGGAAAAAAGATTAAAGTTTATGCAGATGAAACAAGACCAAGACTCCAGGGACTCCTCACGGCAAAGGAGCTTTTGGACGAAGGGATAGATGTTACTTTAATTGTAGATTCCGCCGCTAGGATATTTATAAGAGAGGCAGATCATGTTATAATTGGGGCAGATGCGGTAACTGCAAACGGGGCAGTTGTCAACAAGGTGGGTACAGCCACACTTGCCGCAATTGCAAACGAAGCAAGGGTAAAGGTAATCGTTGCAGCAGAAACTTACAAATTCAATCCCCATACTTACTCCGGCGAATTAATAGAAATTGAAGAGAGGGACATCTTTGAAGTCATTTCAAAAGAGGATTATAAAAAACTTAAAGGGCTTAAAGTAAATAATCCTGCATTTGATGTTACTCCACCCGAGTTCATTGATTTGATAATAACTGAAAAAGGTTTGATAGCTCCACAAGCAGCTATTTTAGTATTGAAGGAAACTTATGGATTGGGATTATTCGAGAAGGAACCTTGGGAGGATTAAATTTATAAATTGTTATAGTTCTTTAAGAATTGTGCCTCGGTGGCTCAGCCTGGCTAGAGCGGCTGACTTGTAATCAGCAAGTCGGGGGTTCAAATCCCCCTCGGGGCTTTGTTTTTAATAAGTGTTCTAAAAACTTTTAAGAAAAAAAAAATTATTTAGGTAGAAGGATTTGAGTCTTTATTTTTTCTTAGCAGCTGGCTTTTTACCTTTTGCTTGTGGTTTCTTTCCTACCTTCTTTTCTACTTTCTTTTTTTCTGCCATGAATTCACACTCCATTATTTGATAACTACCATCACCTATAAATCAATTATACTATATAAAGTTATTGGATACCATTATTCTTAAATGAAAATAGTCACCCCTATTAGAATTTCATTTCATTGGATAATAGCTACAAAAATGGATTCTCATATCTATTTATTTTTGACATCCAATAATGCCGTTTTGTATCCCATTATATTTTTCTATTTAGATTATTCGTAATCTGATTTATTCATTTTTAAATCTACATAATACCTTCATTTATTCTTTATTTAGTTATAATTAATATTAAATATCAGTTGATACTATATATAATTATGAAGGAGCTGAGAGTATAAAATATACTAATCAACGAGTCGAAATCCTAAATTTTCTTCAAGGCAATTTGTCACATCCTACTGTAGAAGATGTTTATGAAGGTGTAAAAAAGAAACTAACAAGGATAAGTAAGGCTACAGTCTACCAAAATCTTAAGTTTCTTTCTAATAAAGGTTTAATTCAAGAAGTCAATATCAAAGGTGTTTCAAGATTTGAGCCGAATATAACTCCGCATCACCATATTATATGTAAAAGCTGTGGCTCTATAATAGACTTCGAATCAAAAGAACTAACTGAATTTTCTTTAGAATTAATCAAAAACATGAAAGAATTTAAAATTGAGTCTACAAATACGAATTTCTTTGGCATTTGCAATAAATGTAAATAAAAATGAATTTTAGAATTAAATTGCATATTTTTAAATATACCAAATTCTATTGTAACTAAAGGTGATGGTATGCCTATTGTATCTGAATCTGTCCCTCTGACAAATAAAAATATTGAAGTAATCTTAAACTATCTGCCCTATTTTGAGGATAAATCTCAGAACTTTTTTGAGATAATTCCCCCTAAAAGAGATGCTGGAAATATAGTTGAATATATCTATGTCAAATATTCAGCAAAATTTACAGAGTTTTATCGGGAGTTGCACGAACAGGGGTTTGTTACAAACTTTAACTGGCTTGATTCTGATAAAGAATTTGAAAATTTGTCCCATTACTTTGAGCTATTGGAAGATGCAGATCTCGTTACTTTGAGAAGACTTTTCACAATGATTGTTAGACATGACAAATATAACGAAGGATTCTTTGCAGATGTAATTGAAAGTGGGCTTCTATTAGAAATGCTCAATAGATTGGAATTATTAAAGGAAGAAATGGAGTAAATGTATCAGATTAATATGGAAAACAAATGCCCAAAATGTTCTAATACAGTGGATCTCAATATTGGTAGATGTGGAAAATGTGGGTATGACCTAAAAAAAATATTTGACTTAATTCGAGAGGGGGATAAGTTCCTTAACCAACAAAAATATCCGGATGCATTTGAATGCTATGAAAAAGCAATAAAATTAGATAAAAAAAATGCATTGGCATGGTACGGCAAAGGAAATGTCCTCCTAAGTCAGGGTAAAAATTCAGAGGGCGTAACATATTGCGTCAATTGCCAACTATCCCCTGTTTTATCAGAGGCGTTTTATAAAGATGCGATTAAATGCTATGAAAAATCTATTGGTATAAATCCAAATTTTAAGAATGCGTGGCACCAAAAAGCTATAGCACTTGATAAATTGGGCCAGCATTTAGAAGCTAAAAAATGTTTTGAAGTTGCAGAAGATCTTGGCAAAAAGTAAATACAAATTAATCAAGATATCAATCGTAGCGAATTTTAAGAGTCAATACGATAAATACCAATACCAAAGATGCTCCATTTGCAATGATAATGGGCGTATTTTTTATTATGATTCCATAAGAAAACCATAGTAATATCCCTGTGAAAAATATTATGTACATTAAAAGAGAGATATCTTTAGTTTCTTTAAACTTCCATGTTTTCATTACCTGGGGTACAAATGATATCGTTGTAAGCGCTCCGGCTAAAAGACCCAAAACAGTTATTATTTCCACGATTTTTAGGGAATTATATCCTCTTAAAAAGATTTAGTATATTTCGTATCTTCTAATTCTTATTAGTTAATTTTATATCTTATTGTTTAGATTTTTCATTATGAGTATAGAGGAAGAGGTTATACTTGTTGTTGATTTTGGAAGTCAATATGCCCACCTAATAGCAAGAAGAGTTAGAGAACTTAAGGTATATTCTGAGATAGTTTTTCCAGAGATTAAAGTTTCCGAGATTGAAAAAATATCCCCAAAAGGCATAATACTGTCTGGGGGCCCAAGGAGCGTTTATGAAAAAGATGCACCTCTTCTAGGTGATGATGTATTCAATTATATTATTAAAAAAGGCATCCCTATTTTAGGAATTTGTTATGGACACCAACTTATTGCATTTAAGATGGGCGGAAATGTTAAAGGGGAGAAAAGAAAGGAATATGGTATAGCAACTGTTGATATACTTGAATCGGAGGGCATATTCAAAGATTTAGAGAAAAAAGAAACAGTATGGATGAGTCATGGGGACCAAGTTTTCAATATGCCTCCAAGTTTTGTTGTGACCTCTAAAACTGATACCTCTCCAATAGCGGCATTTAGAGATAATTCTAAAAAAATATATGGCCTTCAGTGGCATCCTGAAGTAGTTCACACTAAAAATGGTAAGAAAATACTTTCTAATTTTGTCTACAACGTTTGTAATTGTCAGGGTACATGGGATTTATCTGATTTTATTGATGAGAATATAAAAAAGATTAAACATAAGATAGGAAATGGAAAGGCAGTAATTGCTCTGAGTGGAGGTGTAGACTCCTCTGTTGCAGCTGCAATAACTGAAAAAGCTATTGGAAATAGATTATTTGCAGTTTTTGTCGACCACGGATTATTGAGAAAAGGTGAGGCAGAGCTAGTTTCAAAGGCTTTTTTAGGACATGATATAAACTTCAAGAAGATTGATGCGAAGCAAAGATTTTTTGAAAAGTTAGATTCTGTTTTAGACCCGGAGAAAAAAAGAATGGTAATCGGCGAGGAGTTTATCAGAATATTCGAGGAAGAGGCAAAAAAGATAGGGGCAGAGTTTCTTGTTCAAGGAACTATATACCCAGATGTAATTGAAAGTGGCAGATCCCAGCATGCCGATACAATAAAATCTCATCACAACGTTGGAGGACTACCAGAGTCGATTTCTTTCAAGGAGATTATTGAGCCTTTAAGGGATTTGTATAAGGATGAAGTCAGAGAAGTTGGAAGAAAGCTAGGGCTTCCAGATAAAATAATAGATCAATACCCATTTCCAGGACCTGGGCTTGCTGTTAGAATAACAGGGCCTGTAACAGAGGAGAATATTAAGATATGTAGGGAAGCTTCAGCAATAGTTGAAGAGGAACTTGAAAAAGCCTCAATTGAAAATATATGGCAGGCATTTGCAGTTACTTTAGAAGATAAGGTAGTCGGTGTCGTGGGCGATCAAAGAAAGTTTGGTAGGATAGTTGGCCTTAGGATTGTAGAATCTCAGGACGCAATGACGGCCAACTTTAAGAAGCTCCCCTGGGATTTACTTGAGAGTATATCAACAAGAATAACAAATGAGATTCCCGAAGTAGTTTCAGTTGCATACTTCATAAGTCACAAGCCACCACAGACAATAGAGCCATGTTAGTTGATTTTTATGGTATTCCTTAATATAAAGGACAACATAAATTATATCTCTCTTGATACAAATATTGGTGTTATACGACACGATAACTCTTGCATCCTAATAGATGCAGGTGGATCAAAAGAAGATGGGCATGAAATTCTCAAATTATTGGAAGAGGAAAATCTGCGCCCCAGTTCTGTAATAATAACACATGGGCATTGGGATCATTTTTATGGCATTGTTAAAATAAAAGAAGCATTCCCCAAATTGAAGGTCTATTCTTCTTCAATCGAAAAAGCATTTATTGAAAATCCCTATCTCGAATTTTATTCTTATTTTTCATCAACGTCCCCTTTAAAGGTAGCTGACACACCACTAGAATTCAAAGGAATCAAAGTAGATGGAATAATTGATAAAGGCAATGTAACAATAGATGGTGAAGATATGGAGATTATGCCACTTTCAGGACACTCCCCCCTTGGCATAGGGATACTGTGCAAAGGAGTATTATTTTCCGGTGACTGCCTTTATTCAGTTCCTTCATTGAGCATTTTTAAAATGCCATTTTATACAGATATTGAGTCCCAATTTAGAGACCTAGATACTCTTTCTAAATATGAAGTAGAGTATTGTTTGCCCGCACATGGACTTCCAATTAGAGGAATTAAGAATTTCAAAATAGCATTAGCTGAGAATAGAAAAAAGCTTGACTCTTTAGAAAAAATGATTTTGGGTCTAATCAAAGAAGGAAAAAGTGAAGAGCAATTGAAAAAGGAAATAGCAGAAAAGCTTTCCATAAAATACGACTTCACAAAATATATTTATGTCACAATAACAACTAAAGCATTTCTTCACTATCTCTACAATACTGGAAAGGCTGACTTTGAAATAGAAGATGGGATTCTTATATGGAAAGATTAACAGAAATCTTTTAAGCGGGAATACCAGTTATTTTTTATGGATAAATGGGGAGCAATTATAGTTTTTTTCTTATTGTTTTTGTCTATACTTGGCCCTAGCTTTGCAGAGACTTCTAATTATGATGCAATAGTCGTTAGAGGCGATATTTTAATTGACTATACAGTTGCCCAAGCATATTCCCAAAAGGAGAAGATACCTATTCTGTTGACAGACCCAAAGACTCTTTCAGGATCATCAAAAAAGGAGCTGATGGGGTTTTATGACGAAGGTGCAAGAAAGGTCCTTCTTATAGGAGGAACAACCGATGCCATTTCAGAAAGTATTGAGGCCGATATATCTAGCATTGGATATGAGGTAACAAGAATATGGGATTGGGATAGAGCAGGCACAGCTGCACGTGTTGCCATAGATTTGTGGAAATCCTCTAGAGAGTCTGTGATAATTAACGGAAATATTGAGGAGTCCTACCTTATAGCCTCAAAGTTTGCAATGAAGAGAGGCATACCAATCCTCATAACAAATGAGGCAGAGCTTCCATCTTCTACCCAAGAGGCATTAGAGAAGATAAATGCTAAAAAAGTCTATGTTGTAGGGCCGATGATATCTGAGAATGTTGTAAAAGACCTTTCTTCAAGGGGTATAGTTGTAGAAAGACTTGGTAAAGATATCAATATATCGGATATAAAAAATCTTGAAGAAGAAGGCCTTAATCTTAAAATTGATGCAATTTCTTTGTTTTCTGGACTAGTCATAGGAGCCATTGCATTTTTATTAATTTTTAGATTTAAGAAAGATAATTCTGTACCTGTGTTTGTTTTAACAGAAGATGAAAGAAAACTTGTCCAGGCCCTTAAGAATGGAGAAGATAGACAAGATAAGCTACCTCAAGCCACAAATTTCTCTAGACCAAAGATTACAAGACTAGTAATGGATCTTGAATCAAAAGGAATTATATTCAGAGAAAAGAAAGGAAAGACATATAAAATAAAGCTAGATAAACCCATCAAGGATACCCGTTAGGAGGATTATCATGAAATGTACATCATGTAAGAGAGAGATTAACTCAAATGAGCAGGCCGTTCAATTTCCCTGCCCTTCTTGTGATGAGATTATAATAAGATGCGAAAGATGTAGGGTACTTGTAAATAAGTATCAGTGCAAATGTGGAGAATTTGTTGGACCATAAAGGTGGTGTTTTAATGGCTGATTTTAATTTAAGTATAACTGCAATGATTATGCCAGATTCCCCTGATGTTGATATTGGTGTAATGAAAAAAGCAATTGAGTCTGCAGTACCTTCTAACATGAAGCTTCATAAAATTGAAGAAATACCGGTCGCTTTTGGGCTTGTATCTTTGAAGGTCATGTTACTAGGGAAGGATCAAGCTGGCGGAACTGATGAACTTGAAAACAATCTCTCAAATATTGAGAATGTTACCCAGGTAGAGGTAACTGACGTTAGAAGACTAGTCGGTTAATTTTTTTATAAAATTTTTTTCCATCTTTTCTTAAACCACAACTTTTATAATGAATAAATATCAAAAATAATTGGTGATTTAATGCCAGAAGATTTTTTTACATATGAAAACACTGTCACTTGGAAAAAGGAAAAGATTGGAGATTTGACATGGGAAGGAAAGCCAACAATTGAAGTTGCTACACCTCCTGAGTTTAAAGGACATGAAGGGATTATAACGCCAGAAGATCTCTATGTTGCTGCGGAAAATGTCTGTATCTTTACAACATTTCTTTCAAGGTCAAAACTTGTAAACTGTAACTTTAAGAGCTTTAAAAGCGATGCAAAAGGATTTTTAGAAAGATCGCCTAATGGATTTATCTTTAGTAAAATCCTAATAAATGTATATGTAACAGTTGCCACAAAGGAGGACGTTCCGAGGGCAGAAGAAGCTATAAAACTTGCAAATGAAAGATGTTTCATTGGAAACTCGATTTCAACAGAGGTAATAATTAAAACATTCATAGAAGTTGAATCATAATATTTTTTTTATTCCACCTATTCCTTTTGATTTAGCTTCCCTGAAAATGAACTTGTCCCCTTCGCTTAGATAATAGCTATTATATTTAAATTTCATTTTTACCAAAGCCCGATCTCCTGTAGACAAGTACTCTTGTGTATAGATCTTTTCAAAAGTGACAGTTTCTGACACTGTTTCAAGATGTATTATTGGCTCATAACCTTCCTTTATTCTTGTTGGATGATTTAATATGAAGACTTCTGCTAGGAATTCCCTTACAGATTTTCTTTCACCATTTTCATCTTTTATTACCATCCCTCTTCTTATAAGGTCTGCATCTACACCCTTTATTGCTATACCAAGAATGTCACCAACTTCACCTTTAGTCTGAATTAGATGGTGTTGTTTAATTGACTGGCAAGAAACAGTCTCATACACATCATTTATTGGACCTAAAAGTAGCTCTTGCCCCTTTTTTACAATACCCTGTTTAACTCGGCCAGTTACAACTGTTCCAGCTCCCCTAACTTTGTAGACTTTATCTATATACATTAAAAATGATTTTTTGTAGAGTTCTTCGCTTGTTTTTTCAGGCAATTGCAAAAAAAGCTCATTTAGAATATCAAGACCTTCTAGTGTTATTGAGGAAGCCTTTATTATTGGAATTAAGAACCTTTCAGACACCTTCTTTGAGATATTCTGTGCTGTTTCTTTGTCCTTGACATTGAGGGGAACTTTTCCTACTCTTCTCAAAAGGGTTGAAACTTCAGATATAACTTGTTTTGTATCTTCGTAGGAAACTTTGTCTATTTTTGTTACAACGATAATCAGAGGAATATCCATTGCAAGTGCTATTCCAAGGTGCTCCTTTGTTATGGGGGTCACCCCGTCGTCTGCAGCAACTATCAAAAGAACATAATCAACCCTCTGACCAAGTATCCCCCTTACTGTAGTTCTAAGCCAAGGCGCATGGCCGGGGCAATCAACGAAAGAAACAATCTTTGTCGACCTATCAATCAAATCGGCAACTTCTTTTTTGTTAAGTGGATTTTTAAGGTATATTCTTTGATCATCTTTAAATCCGAACACGGCATGAGTAATCTCAGCTGTTAATCCCCTCTCAATTTCGTGGGGAAGAAAATCTAGGAATATTCTAGTTTTACCAACACCATCATCTTCCGTTCCCGTAAGTAGAGTTCCTATAAGTGTTGATTTTCCATGGTCTACATGCCCTATAGTCCCGATGGTGATGTGTTCCTTAACACCTTTTTCAGAATTTACTTCTTCAATTCTAATTCTTCCAAAAAACCCATTTTCATTGTATCTTTCTACATCAACTATTTTAGCACCAATCCCTTCTGCAAGTTGTTTTATCACATCAATCGTTTTTTCAAACTCTTCATTTGATTGGCAAACTACGTCACCATCGTCTGATACACCTATTATATAGTAAGCCTTTCCCCCTCCAGTTTTTAATCTGTACTTCATCTGAGAGGATAATCGTTCTCTTCTATCCTTTAGCAGGTGTTCTTCACATAAAGCCGACTTAAACTCTATGTTTCTTCTCTCACCTTTTTCAAGGATTTGGTGTATGTTTTCCTTCATTCAAAATTATTAACTAGAAATCCAATAAAAAGGTAACTACTACTTAATACTGAAAATCGGTAAGCAATATTTATAATTTTACATTTTTTTATAGAAAAACTTTAAATAGTTAAATTTATAAGTTATAACATACATTAGCATTAATGAGATGATAGAATGGTTGGCAATGATTATGATGACCTCAAGATGGAGTATGTAAAGCTAAAGCAACAGCTTGATACTTTCATGCAGATCATGCCTCGAATGGGATACAGCGGTGTTCCACTAGAATCAAAGGAAATCGTCACGAAGCTCGATGAGATAAAAGAAATATTAAGCGCTGCCGCAGTCGAAGAGGGCGGGGCTTATGAAGATCCCCTTGTTGGAAGACTAGAGAAACTGATTAACCTATTAGAATCAAGCATGAGTTCTGAAGACGCAGAAAACGAAGAGGACAAATTGATGGAATCTCTATCAAACGTTGCCACAACTATGGAACGTGTAGCTGAATCAATCAAAATGAACACAGAAAAACTTCAGGAGATGGAGAAAACTTTTAAGACAATGGGGCAGAGTTTTGCAACGAAACAAGAATTACCAAGAAAGTCACAGTACGAACTTGAAGAGAAATTCGAAAGAAAAATAGCTGAAGACATTAAAAAACAAATTTCTGAAGAGAAAGCAGAACCTTCAATTACGGAAAAACATGAAAAGGTAATAGACGATGCACTTGAAGATTTTTCTGAAAGTGAATTCCTAAAAAAAGTAAATCAAGTTCTTCCAGAAGAAAGGATTGAAACAATTTTCTCAAAAAAGAGAATAGATTCTGGGATGGGGACTGAATTAATTAACGAGGAGCCGTCATTGGATGAGATTTTACGAGAGGCAGAAGAGCTTGGAATCGATACCAAAGAGCTTATGAAAGATCTCAAAGGCGAAACAAAAACAAAAGCTTCTGGTTCTATCTTTGCACCAATAACACTTTATCTCTTAGGATTCATATGGCTCATATTTGCGATATTCTTTTTGTTCAATGGTATGGGGATATTTACTGCAAACAATCCAATATCTTCAATATTTAACGTTCTGAGAACTGGATTTATGGGAGTTGTTTTCTACATAGTAATGATGATTACAGGTATACCGCCAATACTCTTTGCAATGAAGGCAAGAACACAATCTGGTTCTAAGGGAAGCGATAACGCTGTGCTCTATGTTATCGGTGCATTGTGGATTATTTCAGGCATACTATTCCTTGTGTTCAAAGGACCTTTAGGGATTTCTTTACCTGATCCTGGGGTATTCCTCGACCTAGCGCTTTCATTGATACTTATATTCTCTTCAGCCCTTGCCATAGTTATGGGAACAGAGTTTTCGAGAAAGAAGATAGTGATCTAATCTTTGAGGTATTCGCAAAACATAGGATAAACATTAAATAATCTTTATTATTTTTTATTATATACTCAAGGTAATCCTATGAGTTTTAGGATAATAAGAAAAAGAGGGCAAGTATCAAAAAAGGCCCAAGTAGAAGTAATTACAGTAATGCTAATTCTCGCAATTACAGTTGCGGCTGTTTTTGCTGCATACCAATTTGCAGCACCCCAGATTGAAAGGTCAAGAGACGTTTCAAGAATTAATTCAATGCAGAGTGCTTTTTTAGAACTTGATAAAAAGATTAGAGAAGTTAGGTTTGAAGGGGAAGGCGCACAACGTTACATTGATATTAATTTTGATAAGGGTACTATTAGTGCGGATCAGAATCAAGACATAATTTGGTTCTTAATGGACGCACCAAATGTACAATCTGTATCCCAACAGATGGGTATGGATACCTATTTTAGTGGAAGTGCAGTTAATATTAAGCTTCAGTATGGCGGGGAAATAGAAATTTTATCTGGATTTCAGCTTTTGAGTGCGGGCAAATATAGAATTTATATCCAAAACAAGGGGTCAAATGACGTCCTTTTGGGGTTATCACCCGATATTCCAATTACAGGAGATAGTTGGACATTACAGGGGTACGTTTATGATAATACTGAAGGAGGCAATAATGATGGGCTTAAAGATGAGAACCAGCCTTCAATGGACAACTCCCCACAAAATGATAAAATATTCGATGCAATTGATGACGCACCTCTTGCAGGGGCAGAGATTACCTTCATTAACAAAAAATCTGAAATTGTTGCAGTAACAAAAACTAACTCCCAAGGAAGGTATGCGGTAAAAATCCCAAAATCAGATGGTGTTTTAGATCTGGAATTATATGTCCAGGTTTCCTTACCTTCTTACGCAATGAAAGAAAATGATGGCTCATCAACTATTTATGCTAAAACTGATATATACCATAAGGATTTTAATAAAAATCTTGGCACATGGAAAGTAAACATGAATAGTAGTACAGGAAAATGCGACAATGATTTTTGGAACTCAGCAGAAGCATTCTTTAATGAAGGCGGTGTTTGTGACACCTCTCCTATAATTTGTGAGTGCCCCGGATTTTTTAATATACCTTTGTATAAATTAACAAAACAAGATATTATTGAGAATGTGCCTATTGCAATTGTTTTGTTAGACGATACCCTTGGAGAGGGAATTAATGTCAATGATAGTGATTATGATAATCTTTTGTTTGATGTAATGGATGCATTTGATAATACAGTTGGAGGCACATACCAATCCAATTATTTTGTTGTTTACGGCGGAACAGATTCTTCTAGCGGCGAAGGAATAGGAACAGGTGGTGGCAATTGGTTTAATTATCCCGGAAGCGATCCTCCGCAAGGCCTTAGAATATACCCATTAGAGTGGCTTTTAGATCCATCTTTTACTAAATCCCCTACAGATTATGGAGATTACCTAATGTTTAAAGATCTTGCCGGAATTGGAGGAAATCCAAATGTACTGAATTATGAAGATTTTTCTTTGGTAATAGTTGCTTCCGGGGCTACAAATGATAATAAAGTTTTGGAAAAATTAAATAAGGATATACATAGGACTTCACTTTCTAATTTTGTTTCATTAGGGAGATTCAAATTCAAAGGTGTTGATTATGCCCGTAGCCTTATAGTTTTTGGGCAGTTCTCTGAATTTGATAATATTGATCCTGATGATTTAAACAATCCATTGTACTTACCTTATCCCTCTTTATTTAATGACGTTGATCCACCAAGAATACAAAACGTTAACATTGTTCCAGATGGGCAAGACGGCCAGAACCCTTCTGAATTTCCTCATCCCGTAATTTGGATTAATGATTCAGGAGGGAAAGCAGTATTTTATGCATATGTAAAAGATGCAAGCAATGTTAACTACGTAGGCATTAACGTTTTACAGAGCGGAGTTATTCAAGGAGGAACAATAATTTATGATAATGGTTTGGGCAAAGATAGATTGGCTAGCGATGGCACATACACCGGGCAGTGGACCATAGGCGATACATTTATTGATGGGATTTACCAAGTTTCCGTAAAAGCAACTGATGATTCTGCAAATTATTTAGAACGCTCAACTTTTCTCAATCCTGTTAGTCCTTACGATCCTTTACAGTTTGAGATAGAAATTAGAAAAGATTCTCTAGCCCCTCCCATGTCTCCTATAAATTCTAGCTTATTCTTGGTAACAACTAGCCCATATACACGAATAAATTCTTCAGTTCAAGATGGATTGAGTGGGATTCAAAGATCGACTTATGGAACTCTAAATTTACAGCATCAAGGTAATCCACTATGGGGCGACATACATACATATTATCATTATTTACCGCTTTCTGAAGGAAATGTTGATTATTCCATACTTACATATGACAGAGCTCAAAATTCATTAACTCAGACCATAACAATATTAAAAGATACATCTTCACCTCTAACTTCAAATCCTTCTCCTCAAGGAACAATAAGTGATAATCCCCCCCAGATTAGTATCGATTATAATGATGTTGGGGCGGGGATACAATGGTCTAGACTTTATTTAGATGGAGTATTTACTGGGGTTACAGGAGGTTCTGGAAGTAGTTCTGTTTCATACGCCCCAGGAATAAATCAATTTGAAGGAACTCATGTAGCATCTGTATATGTTGAGGATGATTTGGGTAATTTCTTAGTATATCCTTGGAGTTTCAATATTAACTCTCAAGGACCAACTGTGACTATAACTCAACCTCAGGCATTTTTGACTTTTACAAATAGCTCTCCGATTAATATATCTGGAACAACTTCAACAAATGGAAATGTTACACTTGACATTAATGCTTCTCCAATAGGTTCTAATTCAGGCCCCAATATTAATTTTGGAGTAAATTTAAGCGCTGGAGTTAACATAATAAGGATTAAAGCTGATGGTGATACTTCTCCATATGATGCTATAACAACTAAATGGGTAGTATACGATACAGTGCCTCCAAATACCATTACTATTAGTGACCCTATACCTGGCACTCCACAAAATGCAAAGACCGGAGATAAAGCGTACATAACTTTTACATATACTGAACTATATCCCGCTTCCTACACAATTAAGCTGTATGATGATAGTTCAACATTAGTGGGACAAACTACAACTGTCATCAATACACCTAATATGAACAATGTTAGTGCTGGCGGTACACATACAATAATTGGTGTATTAGATATACCAAATGTTCCAAATGGACTTTACGATGTTCAGATAACAATGACCGATCTTGCAGGAAATGTAGGGTCTTCACCAGTTTATGATAAAATAATACGCGTTAAGAATTATGGCCCTACTTTTACAGGGGAAATACCTGCTAATAACGCAACAGCACTACCTACCGCCCCTATAAGAGTTACTATAACAGATGTAAACGCCGGGGTGGATAGAAATTCAATCAGGATGTTTATCTTAGGTCAATCTTACTCTAATTCAAGTGTTATAAATATGGAAGTAACGGATAGCCTCTATATAACACAAGTAGCGAATGGATATGAAGTAATTTACAAACCATCATGGCCATGGGAGAATACGAATAAGATTAATGTTTCAGTTGAAGCGTCGGATAAAATTGGGAATAAATCTTCTAGGACATGGTACTATATCACTACTTCACAGTCACCAGTAATACAAAACTTATCTTTATCTAGCAATAGGGCTTCTGAAGGAGAACTAGTTTACCTTAGCTTTGATGCAATTCAGTGTTCAAACAATCTAAATTCTTATGATGCAATCAAAGAAATAAATATTACAATAGGAAAATTGGGAAAAATTAGATATGTACCTGACGGAGTTGGCGGCGTTGCAAAGCTTGTAAGAACTGCAGATTCTCTTCCCGGAGGCCCAGCAGACATTGCAGTAACATATTCTGCAGGTGGGTGTACAGACGGAAATCTATTTACATATGGATTTAAAGTCAATAATCCTCTAGGTGATAAGAGAATTACATTTACAGTTCCAGACTATGCTGGTGATCTTAATAATCCGGTAATAGTAACCGTAGTAAATGATCGGGATTGGGACTCTTGGGCAGATACTTATTTAATAACTTCAAAATATAAATATACATTAGGTGCAAACAACTATTATTACGGAAAATATTCTTGGCTACCGACATTTTATGGAAGTGATCTCTCAATTGGCAGAGTATCAAATGAACCAGTTGGGCTGAACTATAAAATTTACGGCCAGACAAATGATGTCCATAGAAATGTTCCTATAGCTTATTATGGGTGGACAAAATATAAACAAGGAAACACTGTAGTCTCAGAGCAATGGTCTGGAATTCTTTACATCGATGAAGATGGAAATAAGATCGAATGGGATCATGGTAAGATTCCATCTGTATTCAAATTTGATCCAGATGCATCAACGGGTCAAACTTGGCCTCCAGGGCGTGGAGGGGGACCTCCCTTCTTACCTCCTGATTGGATGACAGTTAACATGGATCTAGATTTATCTGGGCGTATGTTTAATTTAGAAAAATTGTCCCTAGAAAATCCAATAATGAATAAACTACCAAACGAATTTACTATGTGTGCACATGGATATTTTGATTTAATAGACACAGGTTGGGCTGGAAACAACGTTATGGTTAACTTAAAAACTTTCCAAAAAATATACCAGGAGAGGGGAGACCCACCCACGGAAACACTTCCTCCCGGCCTTGCAAGAAAACTTGTGGGGGGTGCAGTTTTAGCACCACAAGCAAATGGAGGCCCAGTTCTTCTAATTAAGGAAAGAAGAAATTCTTTTAATAATCTTGAGGGAAGTGTTGTAGTTACCACAATGGATTTGGACAGATATAAGAATAATACTAATCCAAACGGACAGAATTTCCACCAAGATGAAGTATATGGGGATTTGGCTAGAAATCTTGAGAGCAATATCATAATCTGGGCATGTGGTCATGAACTACTATTGGATTGAGATGTTCACATGGAAAATAATCATGAAATGCGATATAATAATTTTATTAAAAACAAAAAATCTCAGATGCACGTAGTAATGGCCATAATGCTCATAGCAATACTTCTTCTAGCAATGGTATTCTTTTGGAGGACTTCCCAAACTTTTTCTAAAAGCTTTTCTGACGAAATAGACAAAAAAAGTTTTGAGAATATTGCCTCTTATATAGAAAATGTCGTTGCTTACAACGAGATAGCATGGATTGAAAGGACACTAGTTGAAACAAATATAGTAATTCCTTTAAAACAAATTAATTTGAACGACAATACTTATTTTGTTGGTGAAAATGAATTATTCAAAGTAGAGCATGATACTGATTGGAATTATATTAGGGTATACCCTAAAAATCAAAATGGCGATTTAATTTTAAGCCCAGAAGGCGCCGAAAAACATAATGTCGCCGCCAATAGTAGATTTTATATTGATGGAGCATACAACATATACTCTAACCCTACTAATTCAACACTTAGAGATAAGAATATTATTGGAGATTTTCAATTCTTCAAGATGGATAAACAGCCAGCAGAAAATACTCAAGATTATATAGTCTACTTAACCCCAACTTTTAAATCAGCAGTAATAGGTGATGCAGGCCATCCTCCAGAATCTCTAGCAAAGAGTTGTTTTTTACTTGAATACCCTAAAAAAGATTGGAGCCAATACTTTGATAGTAGAAATAACACATATTCCGTATATCCTTTTAATTACTATATACTAAATTCAGATTCATATGGAATTGATGATAGATATATAGGATATTGTACAAATATCCTTATACCGTCTAATTCCACTATGTTAGACTCATTAAGTGATTTCAAAAATAAACAAGTTTTAAGCGACTATGTTAAAGATGGAGGCTCAATAATTCTTTTATCCCAATATAATGATCAAAAAACAAAATATGATTTTTTACCAATAAGTGTAATTTTTGATAAAGGAAACTATGATACAATTGGCGTATCAAAACAACATAATATAACATCAAATCTTTTACCTTATGAGATCGCAGGTAGTTATTATTCTGCTGAAGCGACCATTTTAGAACCATATTTTGATGGTCCAAACGCCGATATTCTAATTCGAGAAACACCATTTGGGAATAAAGATAATAGTAATCCTTCATTAATTATATCAAATTGGGGTGCAGGTAAAATAATTGCTACTACAATCCCAATAGACGTTAAAGCTTTAATAGACTGTAATACAACGGTCTGCCCTTGGTGGGATCCAACTAGTCTAGGCAGTGGAGAAGATTGGCATTTTAGAAAAATTGTAGCAGTAAATTCAGGCAGTATTACCCACATAAATGAGCCAATTAAAGTAATAATTGACCCAACAGATGAAATTAATAAATTAGCCAATCAAGGATTCCTTAATCTTGAAACTACCACTATTGATTTTGATTCTATCCGAGTAGTTGAACTGATAGGCGGGGACTGTAATAACCTTGTGGAAATACCAAGTCAAAGTTACCCATTTAGGCCCAATCTTGAAGAGGCAGGCTATAGAGCAGTTCCAAAAGAGTTTCACGAGCACACAATTTTTTTTGAATTAAATGATCCTAAGGACATAAGGCTCGAAATGGAAATACCAACAGGAGCTCAACATAAAGATGAACCATCCCCAGGAATTAACACCGATTTTAATATTACTATTAACGATATTCCAGTTAAGGAATTGCTAGTGCATTTGCCTCCTGCTTCCAATCCAACAAATATGCCTGGTTATTGGGACCCATATGATGGCGGGCCAAACGATGGCCCTGATGGGTATAGTGTTGTATTGCCTCAAAAATATTTTTATAAAGGTCAGAATAAAATAAGGTTAAAAATGGATGTTCCTGATGATGGAACTTTAACATGGTATCAGAATGTTATTTTTAGGCTCTATGAAAGAAGATCTCCTGCTCCTGATTTGTTGTTCTGGCAAGAATACCCACCATTTCACGTTTATTTTGTTATGGGGGCTACTGAAGAAACTCAAGGCATAACCTATTCTCAAACTTATCCTGGCCAAACTAGATATTATTATATCTATTTTGATATAGAAGAAAATGGAAAAAAAGCGATAATACCGAGTTATAGGACTAGAGATGATTCTCATAGTCAAAAATGGTCGATTCAATTAGACAATCAATATGCTTTCAAAGAAACTAAGTTTGATAATAGCTATATTATTAACAGAGATAGTTATCCTATTTTCATGAATGTTTCATCTCCTTCTAGTGCCGATGTTGACGGTAACGGCGTAATTGATATTGTTGTTGGACTAAGGGATGGAAATGTAACAGTAATAAGGGGCGATAGCTCCTTACCAAGTATAATCTGGAAAAAATCACTTTTTACTTTAAATAACCCCACTAGGGATGGAGATATCTATTATAATTATGCAGGCATTTCTGGATCTCCAGCAATTGGAGATATAAATCATGACAATTCGTTGGAAGTGATTATTGGCGGAGCGAATATACGGTCAGTTTTCAATTACAATAATAAAATAATGACAGTTAATACTTTACCATCAGCAGTTTCTATTTTAGATGGTATGAATGGCGACTTATTAGGAAGTTTACCAATAGATGGAGCGTTAATGTCTTCTCCAATTTTAGCAGATATTAACAAAGACGGATATGAAGATATTATTCTAGTAGATACAAGAATTGAAAATCTAAGCTATGTTACTACTACTAAAGTATTTACAAGTAATCCAACTATTACCAACACACTATATGTGTATAGTGGAATAAATAACTCTTTATTATTAAAACAATCAACATCACAAACTTATGATCCCCGTTTCTTTGGGAGAGTGGTCTCTAACGTTGTAGAGTTCATGATTCCGACCTCTTCACCGGCAGTAGGGCATTTTAACGGCAATGGAAATATGGGCATAAAAGGTGATGGCGAACTAGACATTGTATGGGGTGCAATTGATGGAAATGTTAGGGCATATAGAGGAACTAGAGACGTAGGAGGAAACTATTCTTTAATTCCATTATGGACTAGAAGTTTAGGCTTTCCAAATCGTATAACAACATCTCAAAATCCTTTATCTTATATATGCTCATCTCCGGCTATCGCACAAACAAATTATAAAAATGATTATGATGACATAATAATATCAAATGTCCATACTGGAACTGATAATAATAATAGAATATTTACGGTAATGCTTGACGGAAGTAATGGATCTATAATTTATAGAAATCAATTTACAAATGCAAACGGTGCTAGAATAAATTCTAGGTCTAATGAGACCATTGGGGGGAGCCCCGTTATACATTCACCTAACGGTCAATCACACAGAGGCCCTCAAGTATTTGTTCCCGTAGGCTCAAACATTAAAGTGGCACATTTAGATGGAACGCATATAGTCCAAGATGAGGCGATTAATGGGGGCTGGCAAGGAATTGATAGAATCAATCACTCTTACGCAACTCCAGTAATAGTAGAAATAAATAATTATACTACTTATAGCAGAGACAATGACTCGTTTTTTTCCGATATCTTACTAGGAAATGAAAACGGCATTTTATATTGTCATTCATATAGGGATACTGATCAGGCAAGCCAAAATGCCATTGTTAACAATTGGCAATATACAACAAATCCTCAAAGTCCAATACGCTCTGCAGTAGTAGTTGATGATATAGATAACGATGGGAAATCAGAAATAGTTTTTATGACTTTTGACGGAAGATTAATTTCTCTCGATGCAGCCAGTAATTATACTAGGTGGAGTTTTAATAGACATGATTTACATGGAACTGCAAACACACTAACTAATCTAAATCCAAGCACGTACAAGATGTCTGAAGTCGAAGCTATAGATTTCAAAGGAGATACAGATCCTTATAACGATCAATTTGTTTTCTTATCCGACTTTAGACTTGGATCGCCATCATACCAGAATATTTTCAGCTCATATTTCACTGATTCTTGGATTAAAATAGATACAAATAAAAATAATGATATTAATGATGAAAGAGCCCTCTATACAAAAGAACTTATTCAGCTTGATATTGACACTTATGAAGGAAGGAGAGTTGAACATACTTTTGCTTTAGAGTCTATATATGGAGACATACTAAACAATAAATATTTACTAACTTTTTATGACAGAGGAATCATCAAACTTTTTAATAATATAATGGCATATACTTCTGCGCCCACAAAAAATATTCAGATCGAAGAAGGCATATGGATAAGTTTGGATATTCCTAATAAAATAGGCAGTAGAGATTATATAATTGAAGGATTAGGCAATAAATTGAGAATATATGACCCAAATAATCCACAAATTGAGTACCTAAGAGAGACTAGGGGAATAAATATTTATGGAACAATCTCAAGTACTTCAAAAAATAAATATGTAGTTATCACTAGCTATGGAGCATATTTGACTCCAAACCCATCTGTGGGGTAATTATGATTGAAATTTTAATTAAGTTTAAGCGCCAAAGAAAAGGGCAAGATATAATAGATAACATCATAGCATTGGGTATTTTTACTATCGCTTTTCTATATGTAGTTTATGTAGCCGCCAATTCAATTAATCCCGTAATTGAAACTAGTGAATATGTAGATGTTCACCTTACTGCCTTCTCTTCAATTGAAAAAATCATATCAGACCCTACTTATGGTATAGTTTCTAGAGATCATATTGTATCTTATGATAAACTAGTAGATTTTGCATCAAGGGAGGATACATACATGTATCCAGTATGCCCTCTGAATAATTCTGAGAATAGCTATATTGTATTACTAAATAAATTAGGATTAATTGATTATAACGCTAAATCTTCAATTTATGATTTACAGATAATGATTTCATCCACATACATACTGGTGCCCACAATTGCTATTATAAACCAGTCAGACCTTGACGATTTTAATTATTCTTTGCCAGACGGATATTCTGTTGCAGATAAACTATTTTTCAATACAGATAAGGTGTATATCTCAGACAAACCATATGAATTTTTGATTGCAGACGAAAATAAGGATGGAGAATATGATCGGCTTTTTATTGATGTAAATCAAAATAGAGATTTTCAAGATGAAGTTGATAGGGGTTTTTATGGAATAGCTGGTGGAATTAATAGGTCTGGATTCATTAAAGACCAAAACTTTAGTTTAGAATCTAAAAAATATATTGTCACGGACATTTATAAATCAGGACAAGGCGCCGAAATTTTGAATATTGACTCCGCAGACAAAATAATTGGTGCAAGAAGAAGTTATTCAGATATAGTGTTAGTTATTTCTAGAGTGGCTTTAGTAGAAGAATTTGGTAATTTAACAGAAAAAAGAATTGTCCTTATCATGTGGGGGGGAAAGAAGTTATGTTCTTAAACAACAAAGGAGTAATGAGAACATTTGAAGCAATAATCGCCGCTGTCATTATGATAATTGGGATTTCCTTTATTTTAACTTCGCCTGGTGCAACCTATTCTGTTAATCCTTCTTGGGAAGTATTGAATGCTAAAAATACGGCCGAAGATATCTTAGTCGTAATCGAGAAAGGCCAAGATAGTAATAATAATTTAATAAGTCAATTTATTAATAATCCTTCAGATGAAAATATTAAGATTAAATTAGATTCTCTTATACCCCCAGGTTACGCTTATAAATTTGACATCTATTCTCTTGAAAATGAAATATTTATAGAAACTTTTGGTGAAGGAGTTAAAGATGGACAAAATCTATCGAATGGGTACGTTGTAGGAGATACCGTCCAAAATAGTTCCATGGTATGGAAATACCATCAATCAGAAGAAGGTTGGCCAGGAGAATATATTTTTGTTTTACCAAATGGAAATCCAATTACTGTATATGCTATTTTGATTGTAGATATAATTGATGAAGTATCTGGTTATGATACTGTTTATTTTAATATGGAAGGAATTGATTTTACCTCTTCATCAACTAAACTTTCTAGCTCAACTCCTTTTAGGTTAGGGGACACAATTGAATTTAAAACTAGTGTGGAAGGAGTTACTTACTACTTTACATATCAAATTTCAAACATTTCAAAGGATGGCAATTCTATCTCTTTAGCCCTTATAGATGAAACAATCTCAATAAACTTTGATGAAAGTACTAAGATTGTTCCTATTTTTGACCAATATTTCAGATTCGAATTAAGTGAAAATGGAAATCTAGATAAATTAAAAGTTGAAAGAAAAATAAGCGAGCCTTTAATCTATGCAACATATTTAGAAGATTTAACTGAGGATACTTGGGTATTTTTCTTACAAGGACAAAAAGGACTTGGATATAAAGGAAGAATTAGTTTGATTTCTTTTGATGGAATAAATGGTCATTTAGTGATTAATATTATACCATTTAGGAATAATATAATTAATATAGAAAGCCCAGGTTACTATGAAACTTCCGTATCTTCAAAGAGAATAGTTTCGATATCAGATACCACAGGAACAAAAGCGTATTATGTTTCTTTGGCAATGGGGAGGAAAAAGTTATGAACAATAAATCCCAATTTTTCATCTTTGCAGCAGTTTTAGTAGTGTTCTCACTTTTTGTGATACAGTATTCCTTGATGTCATCGAGGCAAATATCTCAAACTTTAGAGGACGTCCCATTCTCAGATATACCTTACATTGCAAGTTATATTGAAAGCTCAATAAGACAAACTTCTAGAAATTCTTTAGAAAATATTTATGCTACAGGAGATTTAACTACTCCTCATAGAGCATTTTCTAGTATTTATTCTGCCCATTATGAAATAGAAGAAAAAGAACTTAATTATTACTTATCCCAACTTGATGTTGGAAATGAAGTAGTTAAGTCAAGTAATATTGATTTTGATGATAATATACTATTTACGGGCCCATCTATTTTTGAAGTAGGAAATTTTAATAGAAAAATATTGATTGGAATAACGAAAACGCAGGATAATCCAAAAATATACCAAATGCAATCAGACATAGGTAATTTTATTGTTGAGCCTTTGAACGGTGGAGAGCCTAGCTCTTCAAACCCTTATGTCATAAAAAACGAACAAAATGAAGTCTTGTTTAGAGAAGCCAATTATTCTTCTGGCTCAAGAATAATTTATAGAGAGAGGGCATATACTATTGGAGAAAGCAGAATCGCTTATGGGGGAATGAATAGCATAGAAAACAGGGCATCTTTTATCGACAACTATTCTTTTTTTATAGGAAATGACGGTAGTATGAACTACGTTCAAATAAGAGATTCTGGAGATAAGTTAGTTACATTGGATGGAAAATCTATCTTTTATGAAAATGATGTATTTCTATTGGGAACCTATTTAATTAAGATTAATGAGATAAATTATCTAATTAATGGACAGAAAGATGATTACGTTAGATATGTAATAATGAATATACAAATCTCCCTGCAAGAAACTGAAAAAAGAAGACAATGGTTTGATCCAATTGAAGATCCTGGTTTGCGTTATGGACTATTAAGTTTAAACGTCCAAAAACAAAATGGATTAAAAGACTCCTTAATTTATAATGGGGATAAAGTAGTATTTACTACAATGATTCATAATGACTTAGAGGGGCCCATTTCTGATAAAGATTTTAATAATTCAAAAGGCTTGGGAAGCAAACTAAACGTATGGGAAATTATAAAAGTTGTATTAATCGGAGAAGATGGAGTATTTTACTCAGAGAATTCAAGATACAAAGTTAAAATTGACAGTACAAATGATAAAATTATAGGCATATATGAGGGAAATGAAGAAAATTTGATTGATATTCAAAGGTGTGAAAGAGATATTTTGGGAAATCTAATTTGTAATTCTGCATATCCAATAGAAGAAGGTTTCAAATTTCAATTAGGCGGAGAGGAATACATAGTAAGTGACATAACACCCCCTACTGTAAGTTTTCTAAGAAGAAATAATGGAATGCTTGACGTTAGAATAGATAAAGATGAGAACTTAATTCAAACTGAAGCATATAAATTCGATTACGGAGAATTTAGAGTTGGTGGTAGCCTATATAGGGTATATCCTAAAAAGAATTCATTAGGATATGTCAATGCTACACTAGTTACAATAGACCCGCCATTAGGAAATGATATCGTTCTCAAGATTGGTGATCCCGTAATACTGGGCAATTATCTTGTTATTTTTGATGGTACAAACTATCTAGGATATGATGAAAAATGGCATGTTATCTTCAGGTATTTTGATATGGAATCAGAGAAAAAAAGATTCCCTGTAGGGTATACTAGATTATTTTATGGTTGGAACAATGAATATGAAGTAATAAATACTTGGGAATACAATTTTGATACTATTAACCAGAAATTGATTATAGACTCTAAAACACCAACTAATACTTATGAAACAAATTCTACTTTTATTACTCCAGAAGGTATAATTGTAAGTTTTCCATTAATCGATAATCAATTTTTCTATGAATATGATGTTTATTATCCTGCTAATGGCCAGAAGTGTTGGCTTGGAAACATTTTATGCGAGTTTGAAGTTAATTCTTTTAGCAAATATATTAGAATAACGTATGATGGAAATAAAAATGGAATAATTGACCTAGGAGAAGAGTATATCACTATTGATGGGAGTAATAAATTGTATCCTGGGCAAATATTCTACTCTGGCGGTGTAGGATTTGAAATAGTATCTATCATACCATTCCATGATGATGGAAATGCTCAATTAAGTTCTCCTGACGAAGTAAATAGAGTATTATTAAGAAGAGTTCCATATTACCAATATGCACCGATATTGGAAAGATCAGGAAGAGTAAACATAGAGGAGTTTACAACCATTATTTCAACAAATCAGTATTATGTAAGGAGACCTGGCGATTACTTGGTCTTATTCACTTACTCATTTGAAATAGACGGCATAAAAAAAGAAACTAGCCAATATTATAACTTTAAAGTATATCAATAATTAAATATAATGTTACAATACCGATAATTATTTATATACATTAATAGAAAAAAAAATATTAGAGGAATAGAATATGAAAAAAAGAGGGGCTCTCAAGTTAATAAAAAAATTAAAAGAATCAGATGTTTTACTAGATAATGAACCTAAATCAAATTATGAGAAGCTCAAAAAAAAGAGTGAAGTTGACTTTTTAAAGAAAGAAGGCGTATCCTTAGGGGAATCAAAAAAACAAAAAGAGGGTACTTCTGAAAAAATAAAGATTGATTCTATAGATCAAGTTCCAAAAGAAGTTGCACCTGCAGCTGGAACTACAACTTTTGTTATATCTGGCCCTGTTACAATACAAGGGGGGAGGCTTCCTTCATTAGAAGAAGAAAAGAGAGTAATAATGAAGGATCAAGATATACTTATTATCCCTCAAAAATGGAGGACACAAGATTATACAGGATTTAATGAAAGATACCCATTAATAGATCCATATGCTTATGCAAGAATAAAATGGGACGAAAAATTATCTAAATTAACATATCTAATCGAAGAACCTGAACTTTCAGAACTAGAAAAAACTAGACTCAGTACAATCCAAGGAATTATTCAAGAAGAACTTGAAGTAGATTTTAAAAGCCTCCAAGAAAAGAGTGAATTAGTTGATTACCTAGAAAACAAAACTTTAGAAATTATCGATGAATTAAACTTACGCTTAGAGCCAGACGCTTTTGAAAAGATAATGTATTATTTAAGAAGAAATTATATTGGGCTTGGACCAATAGAACCCTTTTTCCACGATGCCCTAATAGAAGATATAAGTTGTGATGGAACTGGAATACCAATTTATGTCTATCATGCAAAATATGGTTCCCTTCCTACAAATATACTCTTTAGCTCGGATGATGATGCTAACAGTATAATAATTAAGATGGCGCAGAGATGTAACAGACACATTTCAGTAGCAGAACCTCTACTTGATGGAAGATTACCAAATAACTCTAGAGTCCAAGCTACATTTGGCAGAGAAGTAACACAACATGGTCCCACTTTTACCATCAGAAGATTTAAAACTGATCCAATGACCCCAATACAATTGATAAACTACAAGTCTTGTCCACCAAGAATATTTGCATATATGTGGTTGGCACTTGAGCACTCCTACACCGCCTCAACGCTTGTTTTTGGTGGAACTGCCACTGGTAAGACTTCTATGCTTAATGCACTTGCCATATTTTTACCTCCTGAAGCAAAGATAGTAACAATTGAAGATACCCAAGAATTGAATCTTCCGCAAGAGCATTGGTTGCCAGCAGTTACTAGATCTGGATTTGGATCAGCTACTAATACTGAGGGGAAGAAACAGGGGGAAGTTGACATGTTTGACCTATTAAGAGCTGCATTAAGACAGAGGCCAGACTATCTAGTAGTTGGTGAAATTAGAGGGGCCGAAGCAAACGTCATGTTTACTGGTATGGCAACAGGTCACCCAGGTATGGGAACAATACATGCCGATTCAATGGAGGCTCTAATTAATAGACTTACAACTAGGCCCATTAACCTCTCTCCAGCACTTCTTCAATCATTAAACATTTGTTTCTTATTAACCCATGCAAAAATAGAAGGAAAAGCAATCAGGAGAGTAAAAGAAGTAATTGAAATAACTGGTATGGATCTAAAAAAAGGAGAGCCTATTTATCAAACAGTTTTCAGATGGGATCCTGGGCCCGATGAATTTGTTTATGATACAAAAGAGAGTAGCATAGTGAAGAGAATATCCGTATCCAGGGGCATGACTCAAGAAGAGGTATGGGAAGAAATAAACAGGAGATCTCTTGTATTAGGCTGGATGGCTGAAAACAACATAGTTAATTATAGAGACGTGGGAAATGTAATTAAAGAATATACTAGGGATCCTGAGGCTATATTGAAAAAGATACAAAGTTGAACTTATGTTAGGTAGAAAAAAAGAAACAGACCTTAAAATCCAAGAAATAGAAAAATATGAAAAAAAGGGCTTCTTCATGAATTATGGGAAGATGGCCCACAAAAGATTAGGTTTTCTAGTAGATAATAGGCTTAAATTCTTTGAGGAGCTCCATGCCCCTTTGAGGAAGGGGGACATCCCTCTAAACTTGGGTGCATATGTCAGTTCTATGATTCTTACTTCAGTAATTGTAGGTATTGTTTCTTTTTTAGTTCTAATATTGATTGTCCCTCTTTTCTTAGGGGAATTGATAAATTCAATAGTATCTCCAGGTAGGCCTGTTGATACTACTTTTAATATAGTTTTGATTCTAATCTTTTCAATCTTATTTGCAGTTATGAGTTTCATTATATTTTGGGCTTATCCTTCTTTTAAATCTGGGGAAAGGTCTAGAAAAATTAATCTGTCTCTTACAAGTGCAGTAAACACAATGGCAACTATAGCTGGAACCGGTGTTCCCCCGGCAGTTATTTTTTGGTCTCTTGTAGAATTTAGGAGATATGGAGAAGTTTCAAGAGAATCAGAGAAGATTTTAAATGACATTGAAAATTTTGGACTTGATTTAGTTCAAGCGCTTCAGAGGGCAGCAAACAGATCTCCATCCCCCATATTTAGTGAGCTTATGTGGAAGATGATAGCTACAATAAGGACTGGTGGAAATCTCAAAGAGTATTTGTATCTTGAAGGAAACAGATTAATGGAAGCAGAAAGAATGAAAACTGAAGCAGCAATAGAAACTATTGGTTTAATAGCAGAAGCCTATGTCACAGCTTTAGTTGTGGGTCCAGTATTTATTATCATCATGACCACAATTATGGGTATAATGGGGACTCCAATGTCCCAAGTCAATTTAATTAATAATCTTGTAGTTTATTTTGGATTACCAATTGGTTACGCTTTGTTCATAATAGCAGTTGACCAGGTAGCTCCAAAGAGGTAATGTGGGTGAAAATTTGAGAAAAAGAAATTACAACATGTACGTCATGATTGGAAGTGTGGCCTCTGGGATAATATTGGGCCTAATTGGCTTTTTCGTTTTAAATTTAAGTGAGCTAGCTATAGCAGGTATTGCCGTAGCAGTAGGACCTTATCTTTTTATTAAGATGAGAGAACAAGCTTGGATCACCGAAATTGAGGATCAATTCCCCGAATTCTTAAGAGCGCTTGCAGACTCTCAGGCTGCAGGGATGACCCTTCCACAAGCCATAAAGATGGCGCAAGAAGATGACTATGGGAGACTTACAGATGAAATTAAGGTCATGGCATCTAAGATCTCTTGGGGGGTCCCATTTGATGAGGTACTAACATCATTTGCAGACAAGGTGAAGAGTGAAAATGTTCAAGGAACAGTATCCCTTATTGTAATAGCCCACCACGCAGGAGGAAATATAATAAAGATTTTAGAATCTGCAGCAGAAAGTGCAAGAATGATGAGGGGGCTTGCAAAGGAACAAGCCTCAAAGTTAGGTCAGTATACAGGGATTATTTACATTTCTTATCTTGTTTTTGTTTCAGTAGTTTTCCTACTACAGACTCAATTTGTAGAAGTATTTTCAGATATTACTCTTCCAACAGCTAAAGAAAGTATCAGTAAAGAAGCATTTAAGACGACATTCCAAAACATGTTAATCATTCACGGTGCATTAGCCGGGCTTATGATAGGAAAGATGACAACAAACTCTCTGTTTTCAGGAATTAAACATAGTATTATCTTGACAGCAATAGGTTACCTTTCATTTAGGTTCATTATCGGATCTAATCTTCTATCTGGGATTCTTGGGTAGTATTTTTTTCTATCCCCCATCTTGTCCTAACGGCCATACCTCTTTCGAATGCCTTAACTTCTTTTGGTGAAAGCATCAAAGTTCCGGTACCTAAAAGATTATTATTTGAATCTACAATAAGAATTTCTTCATAGGCCCTAAGATTAGTGTCAATTGTTAAAACAAACTTTGAGAATACATTTGCTCCATCTTTTATGAAAGGTGCAGCTTCGTCATTAACAACTATTCTGTACTTAGGGAATGGTATTATTTCCTTTAATCTTTTTAATCCTTCAACATTTGGAGTAAATAGGCCGTCTCTAGCCCTTAAAGTTGCAAGCATATTTCCTTTCTTATCAAAGACATAGCGTATCATTCCAGTTTTGGATCTTTTAACAACTACATCGTGAAACAGTTTTTCACCTACATTAGGTCCAAATTGGTAGTTTGCAATTACTTTTACTATATCTTCATCTTTTAGCTCGGGATCTCCTTTGTCCCTTCTTTCCTCTTCCATTTCACATTGACCAAAAGGGTATGTAAACTCAAGTTCTTTTGGGAATTTACCAAAGAACAGATGTTCGTCATATTTCTTAGATTTAATATCTTTTATCCGTTCCTTAGTTCTTTTTACTATTGGTCTTAAGTTAGACTCTTCGCCAGTATAAAATATTGACGATCTTTTTGTAAAAGGATCATATTCTTCTAGAATATCGTAATAATCCTTAATTCTCCTGTATGCAAGCAGTAAACGTGGATGGCCCCTAATTCGACTTTCAACTAATTCAAATAATGTCCCTTCATGAATAGCTTCTTTGATTATTTTAATCTCTTCAAAAGTAGCATATAAGTTATGACTAGAAAGAAGCTCAACTCTTTTTTGATCATTCTGATTAATTAATTCTTGTGCAGTATACTTTCTGCAAACTGGACAGTTACATGGCAAATATTTCATTTCATTTAATTTTTTTGTACCATAAGATGTGAGATACCTTGAATCCTGTGCATATAGAACATAAGCAGCAGAATCAAAAAGATCACAACCTAAGAGAACAGACAAAGACAACAACATTGGATGGCCTGCGCCAAAAAGATGTACAGGTCTTGAAGGAGAAAGACTTCCTTTTACAGTAAGAATGATGTCTACCAATTCACTAAACCTATACTCCATCATTAATGGAACAACACCGCCAATTGGATTTACAGTAAAAGATAAGTTACTCATTTCTTCTGCCGATTTTTTTCTTAAATCTAAATGAGTCCCGCCTTGTATCGTACCATTTAAATCTAGATCAAATCCAATTGCTTCTCTTGCCCTCTCTAGAGTTATTCCTAGATCTGAAAATGCTTTCTTATGGGATTCATCTGGATGTGTTGGTATATCAAGAAAAGTTCCAATATCAACCCCAATATCCTTCTGGAATTGAATTATTTCCTTATTTTCTATTTCTATATCTCCATAAGCTGCCATCTGAAAAGAGCCGGAATCAGTTTCAATGACTCCATCAAAGTTAAGCATTTTATGGACGCCTTTTTCAAGAGCGGTATCTTTGAGTTTTTGAGTTCTATAAATAATATATGAATTTGTAATAATCATCTCTACCCCATAATTTGGCATATCCTTTGGGGCAATTACTATCTTGTTAGGATTTATAACAGGCATCAGTGTTGGGGTTTCAACTTTCTTTTTACCTATTGATAGTACTCCTATCCTTCCTAGCCCATCTTTTGCCTTTATTTCAAACATTTATCCGCCCCCCACAGGAGAAAAAAGAGCTATTTCAAATCCTTTGGAAATTAAAGTTTCATCTCCGCCTGTAAAAGAATAGTCCTTTCCATTTATTATAATCCTTATTTCGTCCTTTAAAAAAGATTCCTTTAGAAGAGGATACTTTTTTGAGAGCAGATTCTTTAAATCACCAATTTTAATTAAATCTTCTTCAATATTCTCTTCTCTTTTAGAAGTAATATTCTTTAAATCTCCAAAATAAAGAATCTTCATATTTCTCAATAAGACAAGTGATTTTATAATTTTAACTCAAAAGGCACCTTTTCAATTATAATTTTTCTCTTTAAAGGATCAATTATCTCTACCCCTCCTCTCTCCGCCAATACACATAGTCCTGTTAAATATTCTGTCGAGCAAAGAAGGCGTTGATTTGGATGTGTCCCCGCTTCTATACAAGAATCAAGAATTATTTTATCCCCACATCCATAGACTAATTTAAGCCTATTGGAAGCAGGATGGCCCTTATTTAAGATTATAAGTGGAAAAGAAAGTTCTCTTAGGGAGTATAGTGATGAAATCATTATGTTTTTCATTTTAGAACCATTTACTAAAGAAGAAACTGCAAGTATATCTTCTTTTTCTGTTCCAAGAACTATCTCTTCTTTATCTGTCTCCAATAAAAAGGATTTACCTAGAGTTTTTACTACTGCTAAAAAGTAATAATTGTGAGATATAAATAATATCTCATCATCATTTAAACTAACAAATGAATCCTTATCCAATTTTAATAACCTTGTCTGATGAGCATTTTGGGCACTTTGGATCTTTTCCAATCCCTTTAAATTGTGTACCACATTCTGTACAAACATAACCTTCTGGCCCTTCAGCCATATCTACATCAAAACTTCCACCAACGCTACAAATATTTACCACCAAATTATCTAATAATTTAGTTTTTATATATATTTTGCTTTTTCCTTTTTTTTAAATATTCATAATTTTTCTATAATTTTATAGATTCTAGATTATTTAATAATTATAAACTAATTCTGGTTATTCTTTATATATTATAAATTAAATATAAATAATCCTATAATAAATATTAATTGCTCAAACGTCCAATATCCTTTTTCAGACAATACTCTAATGTCTACTACCCCTTTATTTCTACTGGAAGTTTGTCCAATATCTATTATAAAAGAGGAATTTTTTTAATTGCATTGATTTTTATTTGATATCCAAGTAAAGTTCATTAATACTTGAGCTTCTACTTTTTAAAATATAATTGGTATTATCCTAACTAATCTTTTTTATTCCATGTAACGCTATATAGGTCATGTCTCCTATCCTTTAAGTTTTGTACAGTTCCAGCATTTCTAGATTCAAATAGATTTTGAAGGCTTATATCGGATATTGCGATTGTTTCTACATTTGGAGTGGTATCAGAGGCTATTCCATCTCTTGCAAATGGAAAATCACATGGGGTTATAATACAGCTTTGTGCATAGTTTATGTCCATGTTGTGGACTCTGGGCAAATTGCCAACGTTTCCAGACATAACTACATAGCATTGATTTTCTATAGCTCTCGCTTGAGCACAGTACCTTATCCTATTATATCCTTGTCTTTCTTCAGTCATATATGGGACAAAAAGTATATTGGCGCCTTGATCTACCAAATGCCTTGCCAACTCCGGGAATTGAATATCATAGCAAATTAGTACCCCAATATTTCCACAATCAGTTTCAATTACACTTAATTTTTCACCACCGCTTATGTTCCACCAATATTTTTCGTTTGGGGTAGCATGTATTTTCATTTGTTCATAGATTGAACCATCCCTTAGGCAAATAAATGAAATATTTTTTACTTCCTCCCCCATCTTTACCGGATGTGACCCTGCTATGATGTTGACATTATATTTAATTGCCATTTCACTAAAAAAGGCCTTCAACGTATCCGTATAATTAGTTAAACGTTCAATTGATTCATGAGGGGACAACGGTTCATTTTCAATTGATAAAAGTTGCATAGTGAATAATTCAGGAAAAAGCACAAAGTCACAATGATAGTCAGATGCTACGTCAACAAAATATCTAAATATTTGATTAAATTCATCCAATGAATTGATTCTTCTTTGAAGATACTGTACTGTTGCAACTCTCACACTTTGAGGTATCCTGGAAGGTGAAATTACCGATGAAACAGGTGAATCCGCATATTCTGGATTTTTCCATATCATGTGTGCCGCATAGCCTAGAGATTCTCTATCGATGGGCAAATATCCTTTAAGTATTCCTATGATTTCAAATCCATTTCTAATTTGGAAAGAAATGACTGGATCTCTAATCTTCTTACTTTTAACTTGTTCAATGTAATTTTCAACAGTTCCAACTTTTTTAATACGTTTAGAAAGCAAAGGCATTCTGCCAGCGAAAACAATCCCTTTTAGTCTATAATATTTACATAACTTTTTCCGTTCTCTATAGAATCGCTCACCAATTTTAAGTCCACGATAATCGCCATCTACAAAAATATCGATACCATATAGATATGTTCCATTAGGGTCGTGAGTAGATCCATATCCCCCCCCAGTTGCTTCTTTCCAGCTGTGGTGGCCCAAAGCCAACTTTTCAGAAACCCTTATTGTAGAACAATAACCCACAATTTTTCCATCATAAACTGCAATGAAGTGCCCTTCTGGAAAATTATTAATCTGCGCCCTTATAATATCTAGAGAATACGGGGGCATCTCTGCGTATGTTTTAATTGATAGTTCATGAATTTCCTTGACATCTTTCATTATTGCATTTCTAATTATAAGTTTAGACGATGTATTTTTGGCCATATAAATCACTTATTAGTTAGATGAATATTAAGATTACTTATTACTACACTCTTCTTTTAGAAGCAGTTTTTCCCATTCTTTATCTATGTTTGCTTGTACTTCTTTTATGAAATCTTCTGACAAGTGTCTGAACCTTCCCTGTAATTTGTAGTATTCAAGAACTTCTTTTGTCTTTTTCTTATAACTAATTTTATATTTTCCATTTTCAAATTCATATAATGGGAATATTCCAGTTTCTGTTGCAAGCCTTCCTATTTCCAAGCCAAGTTCTGGCGGATATCTCCATCCCGTTGGGCACACGGAATAAGCATGAATATAAGAAGGTCCCTTGATCTCTTTTGCCTTTTCTATTTTCTTGATAAAGTCCATCGGATATGAAGGATTAACTGTAGCAGCATAGGGGATATCATGTGCAGCTACTATATCCATCATGTTTTTTTTGTTTCTAGTTCTCCAACCACCTTTTTTACCAACAGGATTGGTAGTAGTTGTAGCCCCCATTGGAGTGAGACTGGAAGTCTGTATTCCAGTATTCATGTAAGCTTCGTTATCATAACAGACATAGATAATTTCATGGCCCCTTTCTATGGCACCAGATAGAGCTTGAATTCCTATATCAGCAGTACCCCCATCACCTGCAAAGCCCACCACATTAATTTTTTCTTTTTTTCCTTTAATTTTCAAGGCAGCTTCAATTCCAGAAGCTGTTGCCGCAGTTGTTTCAAAAGCATTGTACAATAATGGTATACCTAAACATGTTTCTGGAAATGTTCCAGGTATAGCTGCAAAACAACAGGCAGGTATATTCATTATTGTATTCTTTCCCAATCCTTTTAGAAGATATCTGGAAACTAGCATGGCCCCACATCCAGGACATGCAGTATGGCCAGAATAAATAAATTCTTCAGTTGGGATACCTGCTCTTTTCATAATTACACCTTAATATCAACCCATTCTACATGGGAATCAATTTTATTATTTTTTAAACAATTAAAACAATTTTCAAATATTTTTTTAATTGTATCTGTTGTAATGTCTCGCCCTCCAATTCCAACAATATAATTTTTCATTGGAGGAGAAATTTTTGCCCCATACAAAGATGCTTTAACTTCTGAGAATATTGCACCTTCGTGACCAAATGAGAAAGATCTATCAATAACTCCAACAAATGAAACATTTGATAAAACTTTAACTAATTCTTCTTTGGGAAATGGTCTAAACATTCTTAGTCTTATGGCCCCTACATTAACGCCCCTTTTCCTTAGTATATCTACAGTTTCTTTAACAGTTCCAGCAGCTGCACCTGAAACAATTATTATTACTTCTGCATCTTTGGTATTATATAATTCTAGAGGCCCATTATATTCCCTTCCAAATTCTTTATAAAATTCTTTTTCAATCTGATTTAATTTGGGCATTACTCTTTCCATTGCTTCATATATTTTGTATCTAAATTCAGGGTACCATTGATGGGGCATTGAAAGAGAGCCCACGCTTAGAGGATTTTCAATATCTATTGGATACTGAGATTCATATTTTGGTAAGAATTTATCAACTAATTCCTGATCAGGGATATCAACGATTTCTGAAGTATGAGATAAATAAAAGGCATCTAAACCTACCATAGCTGGCAGTTGTATTTCTTTATCTTCACATAATTTATAGCAGATTAATATGGTATCAAGAACCTCTTGATTACTTTCAGCATAGAATTGGATCCATCCCGTATCTCTTTGGGACATCATATCAGTATGTTCAACCCATACACTCCAAGGAGGTGCCAAAGCTCTATTGACATTTGCCATTACTATTGGAGTTCTTGCTCCGGAAGCCCAATGAAGAAGTTCATGCATCAATAAAAGACCTTGGGAGGATGTTGCCGTAAAAGCTCTAGCCCCCATTTGAGATGCTGCAATACATGCGGCCATGGCAGAATGCTCTGATTCTACATGAAGATATTCCGCTTTTAGATCTCCATCTGAAACAAATTGCGCAAGTTTTTCAACGATAATGGTCTGTGGTGTTATAGGATAGGCAGCAATTACTTCTGCCCTAGAAAGTCTTGCCCCCCAAGCAGCAGCTATGTTGCCAGTCATTATCTTCTTTACCATTACTTTCCCTCCCTTTCCATTCTAATGGCAGTTTTAGGGCATTCGTGGGCGCATATACCACAACCCTTACAGTAATTATAATTAATAACCGGAAAACCTTCTTCATCTACATCAATTGAGATGTCAGGACAACATCTCCAGCAAATACTACACTTAATACACTTTTCTTTATCTACCTTTGGTCTGAAAACTCTCCATGTTCCAGTCTTCTGATTAAAGGAAGGAACATTTGAAACAGGAGCCTCTGGCAAATCTTTTATTGATAATAATTTTTCTAACTTTTTCATATGATCATTACATTATTGTTTTATCATAAGCCTCTTTTGCGGCTTTAATGTTCTCTTCTTTTTTAGAAGGAGCATTTTCTTTTATTGCTAAAATTATAGATTCAAGCATTACTTCTCCAGATATCTTAGCAAAAGCACCAAGGATAGAAGTATTTACAATTGGGGACATTTTTGAGCCTAATTTATTTTCAATTGCAATAGAAGTAGCATCAACAGTTGCAGTCTTAAAAGAAAGATTGTAGTATTTTGGATCTTTATCTGAATTTATTAGAACTACTCCGTCTTTATCTAGACCAGAAGTTACGTCAGTTACATCCATCAACGTTGGATCAAGGACGATAATATAGTTTGGTGTATAAACCTGGCTTTTTATTTTAATAGGATTTTTGTCTATTCTTGTAAAGGATGCAACAGGGGCACCTCTTCTTTCTACGCCAAAGTATGGAAAAGCCTGAACGTATTTTCCTTCTCTAAAAGCTGCATCAGCTAGTAAATTTGATGCAACTACCGCACCCTGTCCGCCTCTACCGTGAAATCTTATCTCTATCAAAAAATCCCTCTAGACTATAATGATTTTATATTTTTAAAAAGCTTTTTACTATTAAAGCAAAAGATTGAAAGTTGATTTTAAATAGAATTTATTGTTATATCAGTTATATCAACATTTTTTCATAATCTTGGACAATGAATTTTTTTCCTTTTTGTATTACTTTGTGACCTTCTCTTTCCAAAAGTTGTTTCTGATAATTAATGCCCCCAGGATACTTTTCATTAACTACGCCCCCTGTTTTTAGGGTTCTCCAATAAGGAGTAATGTTTCTTTCACCCTCTAAAGCAGCCTCATTTGCAGCATGTGCACTCACCCATGCAAAAATACCTGTTGTCAAGGGGCACCCTATAGAAGCATTATGTTTTTCTGCAAGTCTTTTTCTAATCTGATCAATTGTGATTAATTTCCCTTCAGGAACAGTTTTCATGATATCATTTACTTCTATTGGAGCGGGGATTACAACTGTACCCTCCCCCCATCTTTTAGACATCTTATCTGTTATTATCTCAACTTTTGGCAAATCTTTACTACCCTCCAATTTCTCTTTCCAAGTTTTATTCTTTTTACTCATTCGTATCTCCTTAATATATTTGTTTTTATTATAAATAATTATTCCTTTATCTTTTGTTTTTTTGTCTCATAGTAGAGTGGAGAAACAAGTTGCTCAACAATATAATAGACTACTGGGAAGAATACAACTTCAGGTTCGAAGAATGAAACAACAATTATTGCAAGACTGATATTCTTGAAAAAAGAAGGTATAAAGATTGATTCCTTTTCTTCTCTTTTTAATTTTAAAGTATTGGAGAAAATTGATAAAAATAACAGAGTAATAATAATAAAAATTAGAGATAAGAATATTGAAATAAATAAATAGCCTTTTACCAAGTCGAACCTCTCTACACTTTTAGATATCGCAATGTAGATAATAACCCCCATAACAAAAAAAGAAAAATTTGAATGCAAACTTTTTCTTATCTTTTTTTTAATAATAATGGATATTAAAACAGGGATAAATATTATCAACGCCATCTCCAAAAACATCCTTTGAGCATTGACATTTATTTGATCTTTTAAGAATAGGTAGATGTAGGACGGAGTTATTAAAGGAGAAGCCAATATTGTTGTAACTATAAGGAGTAATGTAATTTCAACTTTTCCTCCCAATTCCTTGGACCAGACTAGAGTGGATCCTGCGGCCAGAGGCACTACTCCAGTTATAATTATCCCAATAAATAAAGAAATATTTATTAAATTCATTCTGAATAAAAATAATCCAACTATAAAAAACAGCACGGGTATAAATAAGTAGCATGTGAAAAATCCTAACAATAAAGGCTTTAAAATTTTAATATATTTCTTATAAACCCTGAAATCTACTTTGAGTGTGGACAATAATATTAGGATGCTTTGTAGTAGTGGAATAATTGGGGACATTTCTTTTCCATAAGAGGGAAAATAGATCCCTAGTATTATTGAAGAAATAATTATTATTAGAGGAATTCCAAACATCAAAAATTATAGAATAGATTAATATTAAAGTTTATTGTTGAGATAATTTTCACTAATATTGAAATTTTTTGTTCATCAATCCTTTTGCATAAAGAATTCTTTCATCCATACTTTTTATCATATGGTCCCTCAAAAATGGTTTAAGTCTTATCTTCATTTTGACATAATCGCCCTCTATTTCTTGGAAAGTACTAATCACTTTTGGATCCCGGACTTTTTTTGAATTTTGAAGAAATTTTATAAAATTTTCAACTCTTTCCTGATAAGCATCCCATATAAGTTTCATCCCATATAGCTCATCATCCACTATTACTTCCCCTTCAGTATAATAAGGTGATGAAGAAACATCTTCTCTTGGGATTGAATTTCTAACTGGTTCTTTTGGGATACCTTCTTTCTTTGGAGCGTAAAAGAAATAGATTACAAATAGAATAGCTATTAAAACGACTGCGGCTATCAAAATCTCGGAAATCATGCAATTAATTTATTTTATCTATATTTAAATATATTCAATATATTTGCTTTAATTTGACTTTAACTTCATTTTTCTTTATTTCTATTACGCCATAATAACCATCTTTCAATGGACCAGGATTTAATAAACTAGTTTTACCTATCATATCAATTGCTCTAGATTCATGAACATGTCCAGAAATGGCAACTAAAGGCTGCATTTTCTCGATAATTGCCCTAACTGATGTGCTTCCTATGAATTTATTATCTCCAATTTTATCCAATTTAGTTCCATAAGGGGGGACATGGGTTACAAGAATCATGTTTAGATAAGAAAGTTTAGAGAGGCCAGCCATTATTTCAGATTCTTCATACTCGGAAGGAGTGTCAAAAGGAGATTTGTTTGAGCCCCCAAATCCACCTATTGAATACTCCCCTATTTTAAATTCGTTTTCATGAAGTGAAATGCCTTCTGAAGATATATAGTCTTTTACCTCATCTTTATCACAGTTTCCAAAAACAGTATAGAATGGTATTTTTGGTATTATTTCTAATAATTCTTTTGCTTCGTTTTTTCCTCCAAAAGAAGTAATGTCGCCACAACAAAGTAAGAGATCAAATTCTTTGATAGCAACAGAATCAAATAATTTCTTTAAAGAACTTTTTTTTCCGTGTATATCTGTTATAACGCAAATATTCATAAAAGAAAAAGTAATAATTTCTATTTAAAGATTTTGAAGGAGAAGGTAATAAAAAGCATACTGGCGATATGGCTGAAATAATACCTTCCCCCATAAAAGATTTAATTAACCTATTTTTAAATTTATCTAATATTTATTTGTATATATTATTCTGCGATTACTAACATTTCATAATCCTCAGTTGTTAATTTGTCATTTCTACTAAATGCGCCTAATTTACAACCATATATATCCACTTTTACAAATCCTAGAGATTTTAATAACCATGTTATCTCCGAAGGAACATAATATCTTTCATCACATTTGATTTTTTTAGTATTGCCATCGTCATCGTTAACCTCGAGTGTAGATTTATCTCTAAAAGTCATTAAATCAAAAGTGTTTTCGTGACTTATATCCTTAGTAGAGTTAGAGTTAATAAAATCTTTAACTGAATGGAATAATGGAAAAAGTCCATTTAATGTAGTGAGTATTAATTTTCCACCTTCTTTTAGAGATTTTCTAGCACTTTTAAGAATCATAAAGTTCATTTCATCTGTTTCCATCAATGCAAACCCACCTTCACAGATTATAAGTGCAAGATCAAACTCTTTTTTAAATTTTAATTTTCTTGCATCTGCTTTAATAAATTTAACTTTGAAATTGGCTTCCTTAGCTTTTTTCATTGCCATTTCTAACATGCATTCAGACAAATCAATTCCAGTTATATCATATCCTCTTTTTGCAAGTTCAATTGAATGTCTCCCTGTACCACATCCAATATCCAAGATCTTGATTGATTTGTTGTAATTAATTTCCTTTTCAATGAAATCAATTTCACCTATTGTACCTTTAGTAAATACCTCATTTTCATATGTCTTTGAATAATTATCAAATAATTCTTCGTACCATTTTGCCATAGTTAGTTTTTCATTCCCACATTTATAATATTATTGTCAATTAAAAAAAGATGAATAATAAATTAGTATTATTAATCATTACAAATAAAAAAATTAATATCTGCCTTATCCAAAATCCTTATAAAAATGGGATAATAAGAATTACAAATTGACAATCTTATACACAAAATGTTCTGAGTATTATGGGCATAACTATGTAATTGCTTTTGCTTATGTATAATATAGCTTTATTCAAAATAATAAAAAAAATAAATTATTTTGTCTAGTTTATTTTGCCTTTCTAAAGCACATAAACCAGTCAAGACAATATTTGCCTTCTTCCTTTTTCTCTACTCTTTCTTTTGCAGTTCCGCATGATCCTGGTGGTGGAATTATAACGTCGTCTCCAGGTTGCCAATTGGCCGGAGTAGCAATTTGTTCTTTGTCAGATTTTTGCATTGCAGTAAGTAATCTTTTGATTTCATCCATATTTCTTCCATTTGATAAAGGGTAGTAAAGAATTGCCCTAATTTTTGCTTTGGGATCCATTATGAATACTGCCCTTACCGCTTGTGTGGTAGATGCATTAGGCTGGACCATTCCAAATTTTTTAGCAACATCCATACGTAAATCTTCTATAACGGGAAAAGTTACCTCTATATTTTTCATGCCTTTGTATTCAATTTTTTCTTTGATTGTTCTTAACCAAGCTATGTGAGCATAAATACTGTCTATAGATAATCCTATTAACTCACAATTTAATTTTTTGAAATCATTTTGCATCGACGCAAATGTCATAAATTCAGTTGTACATACTGGTGTAAAATCTGCAGGATGGCTGAATAATATTACCCACTTATCCTTATAATCTTCTGGGAAGTTTATCTCCCCCATAGTTGTCTTTGCCTTAAATCTAGGAGCGTCGTCTCCTATCAAAGGCATAATAATTTGTTCTTTACCTTCTTCCATATATTTCACCAACTCAACATTTTTGTATGTTGCTATAGTTATTAGATAATGAATATATATAACTTTATACGTTTTGAAATATAATCATATGCTAAAATAGTTTAAAGAATATTAGTTTTTATATAATAATTAATATTAAATAAAGATTTGTTAATATAAATTTTTTAGAATAGTAAATCAATATTAGAATCTTTATAATGTATTTTAAGACAATAATAAATAAACTTAATTCATACTAAAGAAAGACTTTTTAACCAATATAATTAGGTATTAATTATGTGCCTTGCAGTTCCCGGTAAAGTGATAGAAATAAACAATACTATTGGCATCGTAGATTTCAATGGTGTTAAAAGAGAGGTAAGATTGGATCTTGTAGATGTCAAAATTGGCGATTATGTCATTGTACACACTGGTTTTGCCATTGAGAAAATGGACGAAAAGGATGCTTTAGAATCATTGGACATCTGGAAAGAACTCCTTAAATCTGAGGAGGATTATTAGTGGATTTATATAAAGATAGAAGCGCTTCAGATGTAATAATAAAAAAAATATCTGAAACTTCGAAAAATTTAGGCGAAGTAAAGTTATGCCATGTATGCGGAACTCATGAGCATGTGATTACTCATTATGGCATTCGAGCATTATTACCGAAAAACGTTCAAGTTATTTCTGGGCCAGGATGCCCTGTTTGTGTCACTACACAAGGCGAGATAGAGGCCGCCGTCAAAATAGCCGAAAAGGGTGCGATATTAACTACTTATGGGGATATGATAAGAGTTCCTTCAAAGCATTCACTGTCAGATGCAAAAGCTTCGGGGCTTGATGTTAGATTGGTATACAGTATTAACGATTCAATTAATCTTGCTCTATCAAATCCCTATAAAAAAATAGTCCATTTTGCAATTGGATTTGAAACAACATGCCCGACAACTGCAGTTTCTGTTCTTAATTCTCCAGATAATTTTTACGTTTTATCTGCGCATAGAGTTATCCCCCCCGCTATGGATTTATTGCTTAGTAGCGGAAAAGTAAACATCTCGGGATTTATAGATCCGGGGCATGTATCCACAATAATTGGAACAAAACCGTATGAGTCTATCTCTAAAAAATTTAAAGTTCCACAAGTTATATGTGGATTTGAGCCTAATGATATTCTTATGGGGATTTACCTTTTATTGAAACAGATTAAAGAGAAAAGAGCAGAAGTTGAAAATGAATACATCCGAGGTGTAAGGGCAGAAGGCAATACTAAAGCGAAAGAATTCATGAAAAAGGTATTTGAGCCTTGTGATATTAAATGGAGAGGATTTCCTATTATTCCTGGTTCAGGGCTCTCGTTAAGAAAGGAGTTTTCCGACAAGGATGCTTATAAAGAATTTAATATAGGGATAGAAGACATCCCTGAAGAAAAAGGTTGTAGTTGCCCAGAAGTTTTAAGAGCAGAAAAAATTCCTAGTGAATGCCCATTATTTGGAAATATATGTACGCCTAGAACTCCAAAAGGTCCGTGTATGGTTTCCAGAGAAGGAGCATGTTATATATCATTTAAATATGAAAAATCTTTAAGGTGAGACTATGCCAATAAAAGAAAATCCATCTTGTTCCTTTAATAAGGAGTGTAGATATCCAAATATCGATAAAGAAAGTTTTTGTGATGAAATGTCTTCAGTAATTGGGGATGTTAGAATAGGAAAAGGGGTTTATGTAGCACCTTTTGTATCTTTGAGGGCAGATGAAGGTACCCCATTAATCATTGGAGACGAGAGCAATTTACAGGACGGAGTGATTGTTCACGCTTTAGAACACACCTCAGTTGAAATCGGTAAAAAAACTTCAATAGCACACGGTGCAGTTATTCACGGACCCACTAAAATTGGAGACAACTCATTTGTGGGATTTAGAGCCGTAATTCACGGCTCAGAGATAGGAAAGGAATGCTTTATAGGTCACGGTGCAATAGTTGTAGGTGTAAAAATCGGCGATAAAAAATTAGTTTCACACGGAGCAATAATAACTGATCAAGAAAAAGCAGACAATCTACCAAATTCAACTAGCGACTTATTCAAGTTTAATGAGGGAGTCCTAGGAGTTAACGGCGAATTTGCAAGGGGGTACAGACGTTAATGGATATTGGCCAAATCCTCGGAGAAAAAGGTTTTGAAAAGGCATTGGAATATTATAGCGAAGGTGAATTAAAAAACATAATAGAAAAGCTAGAACTTGAAAAATTGTTAAAGATCCCGGGATTTGGTAAAAAAAAGATATTGCAAATTCAAAAAGAAACATTTGAAAAATTAACTGGTAAGAAATATGAGGATATACTTTTCGGCGACGCTTGGGAAATTTATGAAGAAATAATTTCTATCCTTATAAATTATCCTAAAACTGAGAGATCAAGGAATAGGTTTAATCTTTACATGCCTTTGAAGGATAAGGATTTAATTTTAAAGAGATTAAACTATTGTTACAAAGCAAAAATGTTTGTAGAAGAATTAACCCAAGAGGAAATTAGTACTCTCTTAGGTTATTTAGAGGGCATATCTGATTTGAAGATACCTCACCTCAAAAAATTTAGGGATAGGGTAGTAGTAACTGATGACGAGGAAGTTTTAACTAAAATAAAATCAGAATATTATGATTCAATATATATTTCTTCCCCTCATGAGACAAGAGGGATTAGAGAGGACTACCCTTTAATATTCTATTTGTTTGGTAAAGATTCAGCACTCTACGATACTCTTTCTGAAATATCTGACTTTTCAATTAATATAAATGATTTTTCAATTAGAAACATTGTCCCTGAGCTCTATATTGAGGGTTTTATTGAAAATGCTAAAAAAATAAAACTAATACTTGGCATCTACAAAGTCCTTTTCGATATCAAAAATAGTAGAGGGATTGCCAAAGATGATGGTGCTAAATTATTTGATTATGTTCAAAAACTTGAAAAAATCTTTGATAGAGTTGACTCCTTTTCTAAAGGAAATTTTCCAGATGAAAGACTTAACAAGCTACAACAAGGATTAAACCTTGACGAAATGGTAAAAATAATAGAGAAAGATATCAATGAAAGATTTTCTAAGATTATTGAAACTCAGGATGTGGGTATAGCGGGTAAGGATATATTATCGATGCTTTCAGACATAAAAAATTCTGATCCCTTGAAAGCTTTTCAGAGTTATATACCCAAACAACTTCAAGAAGCGTATAAAAGTATACTGAAAGAATCAGTAGATGGGCTGAATCAAAAAATTGGAGTAGATTTTTCAGAGCTATTTTCTGAAGAAGTTTCTTTCCCAATAGAAGCAAATAGAAATGAGTTATTTGAAATTAAAGATAATATTAGGAAAGAAATATCTAAGCGAGAATTTGAAATTAAAAAAGAGATGATGGATATAGCAGAACTCTGGGATTTTTTAAATCAGAGGGTAGAAGAATGCTATGATATTGATTTTTTTGTTGCAATGGGGAGATTCGCCGTTGAAAAAAATCTCTCAATGCCAAATATATCGGATAAAGGATTAAGCTTTAGAAAAGGTAAAAACGTGTTAATCCAAAATCCAATTCCTATTGATTATAAAATCGGTAGTACCGGGGATAGCATCTCAGGAAATGAAAATGTTATTGTGCTAACAGGTGCCAACTCAGGAGGTAAAACCACTCTATTGAAAATGGTACTTACATTCCAAATTCTTTTTCAAATGGGATTCTTAGTCCCAGCTGAAGATGCCCATACTTCTATTTTTGAAGAGATAGGATTCTTATCAAAACATAGGGGGGAGTCAAGAGGGGCATTTGAAACTAGCCTAAAACGACTTGTACCACTTGCAATCCAAGAAAAAAAGAGATTACTATTAATCGATGAATTAGAAGCCATTACTGAACCTGGCTCAGCTGCAAGAATAATTGGAACGTTCTTGAATTTTTTGAGAAGTTCAAATACTTTGTGTGTAATAGTTACGCATCTTGGCGAAGATATTCTTTCATCCATTAAATCAATAGAAGGCAAGTTACCAGAAGACATGAGAGTGGATGGTATAGAGGCAAAAGGATTGGACGAATCATTAGAATTGATTGTTGATAGACAACCTATCTTCTACAGAGCTGGAAAAAGCACTCCTGAATTAATTGTTGAAAGACTTTCAAAAACAACTGAAGGCAAAGAAAAAGAAATATATCAGAAGATGGTTGACGTACTAAGGCAAAAACCATAAAGCTTTTTAATTAGTTACTTAGTGTCGTTTTATGGGAGTATACCAGCCTCAAGACTATGTCATCTATATCGGAATTCTTTTAGTTTTATTGGCCCTTGCATTGAAATTTCTTTTCAATAAAATAAAAATAGATAAGAACTTTATAATTGCAATCTCTCCCTATATGATAATGGCCATAGCAATAAGAGTATTGGCTGATGTTGGTTTTTATGAAAGGTCAAAACTTTGGAATATTACGCCTGGCGTATATGTAATTACATTTGTTCTTGCATTCATTTCGATATTAATTGGATTCCAACTTGAAAACAAGAATATTTTGTCATATTGGAAACTTACTTTTGCAGTTGGATTTATTGGAATGATTTATTTTTTAATTAAGTTAATTCCTTTTTTCAATCATCCTTTGAGGGCCATAGTTCCTATTTCTATGGCTCTTGGGATAACTTTGGCAGTTTATTTCTTATCTCCTTTATTTTACAAACCCTTAAAGCAATTTGAGAACATCTCTATCTTATTTGGGCATTTGCTTGATGGATGTGCAACTTTTATTGCTATTGATTATTATGGCTTTGGCGAAGAACACTTATTGCCCCTTTTTTTGATAAATCTTACGGGAACTGCTTTAATTATGATACCTTTAAAATTAATATTGATACTTATTGTAATATATTTACTTGATACCTTATATAAGGAAGAAAAAGAAAACTTTAAGGAAAAGGAACTCAGATTTTTTAAATATAAATTTAAGATTACAGAATCTATGATGAACAACTTTTATTTATCTATAAAAGTATTGATCTTTATACTAGGCTTTGGACCAGGCTTTAGAAATACTTTGTTACCCTCTCTTTTTTAGATTCAAAAGATTTATTAATAGTATTAAATAGTTATTCTTATGGAAAATCCTGTCCATATTATCAATCTTTCAAGAATAGTTGTAATGGGCTCAGATCTGTGGGCTTCAGTTAAAACAACTGTTGAGAAGTTAGGATACAAAAATCCTGTTGTTCTTGACGATCCAGTCACAAGAGGGATTGTAGGTAAAAAGGTATCTGACGATTTAAACTGTGAGCACCATGAAGTAAAAATTGCATCAATGGCTGAAGTAAATTCAGTTTCAGATTTTTTGAAAAAAGGAAAATATGACATACTCATCTCAATTGGAGGAGGTTCTGTCATAGATGTCGGAAAACTAGCATCATTCAATATTTCTATTCCATTTATCAGCTATCCTACAGTTGCATCTCACGATGGAATAGCTTCTTCTAGGGCATCAATTCGAGACGGTGAAAAAAAACTGTCAATTGAAGCGCAGCCACCCATAGGCATAATAGCGGACACTAAGATAGTTTCTCAGGCCCCCTATAGATTCATAGCTTCAGGATGTGCTGATTTAATATCCAATTACACGGCTGTTTTAGATTGGCAACTAGCTCATAAATTGAAAGGGGAATATTATAGTGAGCATGCAGCATCTTTGTCTTCTATGAGTGCAAAGGTAACTATTGATAATGCTGATGTTATAAAAGAGGGATTAGAAGAATCTGCAAGAAAAGTTTTGAAAGGACTTATATCCTCAGGAGTTGCTATGAGCATTGCAGGATCTTCTAGGCCTGCTTCAGGAGCAGAACATGCATTTGCACATGCACTTGACATGATTGCAGAAAAACCTGCAATGCACGGTGAGCAGTGTGGTATTGGATCTATAATGACTATGTACCTTCACAGAGAAGACAAATACAAAACAATAAAGGAAGCCCTTGAAAAGCTAAAAGCTCCTACAACTGCTGAAGAGCTTGGCGTCACCGATAAAGAGATCATAAAAGCATTAACAATGGCGCATAAGATTAGAGATAGGTACACCATACTTGGGGAGAGTGGGCTTACAGAACGGGCGGCCACTAAACTTGCGAAAGTTACGGGGGTAATAGATTGATACTTACCCTCCTTCCAAAAAATCTTGCAAAACCTGGATTTTCTTTTGTGGCAGGGAAGGGGGATAATGAATGTAAGGAATGTAGATTCTTTAAAACATGCGTTCAAAACTTGAAGCCTGGAAGGATATACACTGTATGTTCTGTACGGAATATTGAGCATCCATGTAAAATCCATGATTCAGGAGTTAAAATAGTCGAAGTAAAAGAATCTCAAATTGAAGCCGCCATCCCTAAAAAGTTTGCAATTGAAGGAGCAACTGGAATATTCTCATTTTCTTGTAGTGAAAAATGCCAATACAAAGATTTTTGTATTCCTGACGGGATAAAAATTGGTGATAAATTTCACATCATTGCAATTAAAGAAAAAATCGAATGTCCTTTAGGCAATAGTATTCAAAGAGTAACCTTGAAAATAAAGGATTAGTGTAATAGTTTAGATGAATTAGATTTTTCGCCCCTAATTAAGATGTCTAAGATTATTATTGGAATCATTATAATAATTGAAATAATAGATTTGATTTTTTTTTCCATTCTTATCACTGTTTATTATTATTGTAATTCAATAGTATATAAATGTTTCTACTCATCGAGTAATAATATTTTGAAATATTATTTTAATCATGAATATTAATATCCATAACCAATATGGTTTAACTTTAAATCAAGTTAATAGTAAACCAACTATTATTTAATACGTAGTTATTAAATAAAATAATTAATGATAGTTTATAATTAATCAATCTCAAATTTAATTTATATTTATCATTATTATAATAATTAAAACTCAATGAACAGGAATAATTTGATTATTGCTTTAAAATAAATAAGTTTTTTTGGATACTGATAGTAGTAACATTTATATATATTAACGTTAGAGATATTGGTGGTGAGCATCAATGGAAGAAAATGCCGAAGAGGCCATTATAGAATATCTTAAAGGTGTAAAAATAGGCGCTACTCCTTCAGAGATTGCCGATAATCTTAACATGTCTAGAGCCACCGCTGTAAAATATCTTGAGATAATGAGGGCAATAGGATTAGTTGATTATAGAAGGATAGGTATGGCAAAGGTATACTTTGTCGCAACAAAGCTCTCATACGCACAGCATGTTCTTCTTAGAAAAACAAGAGACTTAATCGAATCAATAAAAACTGCCGACGAACATATTAAAGTGTTAGAAAAAATTCTTACCATACATATTAGTATAATGCAAACCTATAATGCCGAGGATAGAGAAAAGTTCATTAAACTATTTAACGATACCATAGATAAGATAAAAAAAGGGGAGAATACGGTAGGTAAATAATCTTTTCTTTTGAGAAAAATGCTCCAATTTTATTTATAACAATAAAATTTATAATCCCTTTACATTCATTCATCAATGGTGGAGTCGTTGAATCACACAAAATATGAAAAAGTTAGAATTATTGGGGCTAGAGCCCTTCAGATATCCTTAGGTGCACCTATATTAATTAAAACTTCTACCCTTGACCCTATTAGAATTGCACAAGAAGAAATGAAGAAGGGAGTAATTCCAATAACTGTTGTAAGGGATTAGCCTTATGGGTGTAAATCTGGGAGAAATAGTTCCCAAACAGAAAATCGATATTTCTGATTTAAAAGGTAAGAGCGTTGCTATTGATGCATATAACGCACTTTACCAATTTTTATCTATAATAAGACAAAGAGATGGAACACCATTAAAAAATTCAGGAGGGGAAGTAACATCTCATTTATCGGGTCTTTTTTATCGGACTGTTAATTTTATTGAACAAGGGATTAGACCGATTTATGTTTTCGATGGCAAACCACCTGAATTGAAATTTCAAACAATTGAAAAAAGAAAAGAAATTAAAGAAGAAGCGAAGGAAAAATATATCGATGCTAAGTCGAGAGGAGATCTAAAAGAAGCAAAAAAATATTCTCAAATGACTTCTTCTCTGAAAGTCGATATGATAACTAGTTCTAAAGAACTTTTGAATTCAATGGGGATTCCTTATATCGAAGCGCCTTCAGAAGGTGAAGCCCAAGCTGCACATGTCGTGCTAAAGGGCGATGCCGATTTATCTGCATCACAGGATTATGACTCAATTCTATTTGGAACCCCCTCATTAGTAAGAAATCTAACAATATCGGGTAAAAGAAAAGTTCCTGGCAAGGACTTGTTTGTTGATGTTGTGCCTGAAATTATAGATAATGATATTGTTTTAAATTCGCTCAAGATTTCAAGGAGGCAGTTGATTGAAGCTGCCATACTTATTGGGACTGATTATAATCCTGGAGGTATAAAAGGAATTGGTCCAAAAAAAGCTATTGAGATAGTAAAAGATGGTAAATTTGGCGAATATGGGGAGTTCGATCAAATTTTAAATCTATTTTTAAATCCAGAAGTTTCTGATAATTATAATATTTCTTTTCAAAAACCAGATAAAGACAAAATATTAAAGATTCTATGTGACAAATATGAGTTTTCTGAACTTAGAGTAGAAAAAGGTATAGAACGAATAGAATTTTCTCTTGAGAATACTCTAAAACAAAAAACTCTCGATATGTACTTCTAAATCTTGAATCTCTTTAGTATACCCCTTATCTCTAAGGGTTCGCTTATTGTATAATCCACTATTGTTTTTAACTCATTTTTTCTCTTTGCGTCGCTTTCCAATATTAAAAAACTTAAATCGGCCTCTTCAAAAGCGCCTTTATCATTAATATCATCACCCACCATTATCACTTGCTCATAGGTCTTTTTTAGATTTGATATAATTTTTCTCTTTCCGTCTGGGTCTACTTGCGGGAAAACAAAATTATCCATTATGCCAAGTCTTTTTGCGAGAGGGTATACTGAACAAGGATTATCCCCTGTTGCAAGATAAATGTCCATTCCTTCTGATTGTAAGAAATCAAATAATTCAAAAACACCTTCTTTTATTTTCCCAGAAGAGGCTACTAAATAGATTATTTTTTCTTTTTTAGAATTTGCAACAATTCCACATCCAACTAATGTACAAATATCAAATTCTTTTTTTAGTTTTTTTAGAGTTTCATTAACTTCTCCAATAGTTATTTTTTCTGCCCACTCAAGTATTTTGTTTTTGTCTACAGTTGCGTTAGCACCTTTATAGACCACTTCAAATCCTATATTTAGTTCTTTAATTGAACGTTTGAGATCTTTTTTAGGGTCTTCTTGTAAAAATGTACATCTTGGATCAGTTGATATTGTCACTAGAAAAAGATCTGGATTATCTTCAATTAGCTCTAGACATGATTTGTGATAAATAAAATCATTTTTTTCCAAATCTTTTGATACTCTTTTGGTATCAATAAGTGTTCCAGATTTATCGAATACTATTGCTATCATGATGAACGTTTCTTTTTACTTTTGAAATAATTTCGTCAAGTTTTTCTTGAGGGCAACTTTGGCCTCTTATTATACCATTAACTATATCGACTACTCTTCCTTTTGTAGTTCCTTTATCGTTATTAATAGTCTTTACTCCTATTTTCTCAAAATCTTCAAAAACAACAGGTGCTTGGCATGCAATTATTGCATCAACTGGAGCAAGGTCTAGAATAAATTTGGCTTTGTAGACAACATGTGTTCTAATATTTCCGAGATGTATTATTGCAAGCTTAAATTCATTTAATATTTCAATTTCTTTTTCTTCGATACCAAATAGAACGCTCACTCCTGATGCAGGAGCTTCGGGAGGAACACCATTGCCCGCATTTAATACCATAACACTTGTTTTAATCCCCGCTTCTCTCATCGCATAAGTTATCTCGCATATAGGCTTAGTAATATGCCTTCTTCCGGGGCTCATTGCCACTGCTATAATGTCCCTACCCGCATCTGCAAAAGTACCCCTTTGTGCAAGTCCTCCTCCAAGACCCATACCGCCGCCCATTCTACATTGGACCATATGTGTATTCCTTCCGATCATAAAAATCAACTATATATTCATTTTAGTTTTTTATTTTAAAACTTTGCTATTATTTATTAATAGTGACTACCACAGGATTACTAAATCTATAAAACGCACTTGATATAGGCACTATTCCTTTCAAAGGCAATGTTAGGAAGACTAAAAGTGCAATAATATCATACCTCAATTTCCACCATACAAATAGACTAATACAAATAAATTGTTTAAGAAAACTATATAATCGTAACTCAACATAAAAAATTCTCCATTGACAAATATTAAATGCTGATACCTCCCATTTAAGTATTTTTTCTTTAATTATTTAATATTTATAGAATTATTTATTAGAAAAGATTTATAAACAATTATTCGTCCATTATGCAGATTAGTAGGTGATTTTAATTGTCTGACACATGTGGAGATGAGAAGAGAAAAATAGATGCTGTAATGACTGTTATGAACGCATGGGTTTATGGTATAGAAAAAACAGCAAATAGTTTTTTTGGTAAACCTGAAGCATTTTATAGGCAATGGATTATTATTTCTCTAAAACCTTTTATTGATAAGTGGAAAGAGCTTGGAGCAGATTTTAAATATGATCTTGAAGGATTTGACGCTGCTAAGATGTATTTGGAAGAAGTTTCTAAAACTGGTTTCATGAATATTAAAGATCATAAAATTGAGGGCGATAGCGAAAATTTCATTTATACAGTGTTTAAATGTCCTTACAATGAGCATTGCAACATGTTAGTTAATGACGATAAAATCGAAAAATTAGCGTGTCTTAGGGCTATTTCTATGCTTGGAGCAATAGAACATTCAAAACCCGGCGAATCAAAGAAGTGGGAATATAAACCACAGTTTAAAAATGGCGGGCCGTGTGTTATTGAATTTAAGAAGATTAAGAAGTGAATTTAATGCTTTCAAAGCAAGAAAAGATAATTCTGGGAGTACTTAATGATTTAAATGGAGAATCTAATCCCGAGGAAATATCAAAGATATCTAAATTACCTGAAGTAGCAGTAATGAGAACACTTCTTTATTTATCAAGTAAGAATCTAGTACTAGTTGATGAAAAAGGAGTTAGTAATTTCATACTCACAAATGAAGGCAAAACAAGTATCTCCAAAGGACTAATAGAAAAAATATTTATCAAAGCAATCCTAGATAATCTTCCTTTAAATAAAATTGAACTTTCTGAAGAAGAAAGAAATATTGCAATAGGGATAGCAAGAAGAAATGGATGGATATCTATCCAGAAAATTGATAATTCTCTGTCTTTTTCTTTGACAGACAAAGGAATAAAAGCTTTGAATGAAAACTCTCCTGAAGAAATAGCTCTAGAGGATATCTCTAAAAAAAAGAAAGTTAACGATAATTTGTTAAATATTCTGGTAAAAAGGAAACTTGTTGAAAAGAAATTAGATACGGTAAGAAAAGTGTATCTCACTGAATTAGGAAAAGAAGAAGTATCTAAAGGACTAGAAATAACAGAAGAAATCTCAGAATTAACACCTGAAATGATAAAAAATCAAAACTGGAGAAATATCAGTTTGAAGAGATTTGATGTGTCCTCAGAGGTTAAAGTATTGTACCCATCTAGAAAACATTTTGTAAATCAGGCAATAGAGTATATCCGAAAAATATGGCTCGAGATGGGATTTAAAGAAATGTCAGGCCCAATGATCGATACATCTTTCTGGGTTTTTGATGCGCTGTTTCAACCTCAGGATCATCCCGCTAGGGATATGCAAGATACATTTTTCGTTGAATTTCCCAGATTTGGGCAAATTGAATCAAGATTATCGGAAAAAATTTGTGCTATGCATGAGCATGGAGGCGACATAAACTCAAAAGGCTGGGGCTACAATTGGGATAAGAAAACAAGTGAAGAATATGTTCTAAGAACTCACACCACTTCCTTATCTGTAAGAACCCTCAGCAATCTAAAATCTGAAGATTTGCCTGCAAAATTCTTTTCAGTTGGTAAAGTATTTAGAAATGAAAAGCTTGACTGGAAACATCTTTTTGAATTTTATCAGACGGACGGGATAGTAGTAGATGAAGATGCTAACTTTAAACATCTTCTTGGATACCTTAAACGTTTCTTAAATAAAATGGGCCATTCTAAAATAAGGTTTAGACCTGCATATTTCCCTTACACAGAACCAAGTATCGAGGTAGATGTATATAATAAAAATAAAGGTGAATGGGTAGAACTTTTAGGTGCGGGGATTTTTAGACCTGAAGTAGTTGTTCCTTTTTTGGGCAAAGATATTCCTGTGCTTGCATGGGGGCCTGGATTTGGACGACTTATCATGGAATATTACAATTTAACTGATATCAGACAGAAGTATACGAATGACCTTGAAATGATGAGAAAATTACCCATTTGGATTAAAGGATGATTAAGATGCCAACTGTTAATTTTGATAAGAGTGAATTCATATCCTTACTAGGAAAGACTGTCGATGACAAAACGTTGAGTGACAGAATATCCATGATTGGTACTGACTTGGAAACAGTAAATCCGGAGATAGTTGTTGAAGTTTTTCCAGATAGGCCGGATATGCTATCTATTGAAGGATTTACTACTGCATTGAAGGGCTTTATGGGTATAGAGGAAGGCCCAGTCGACTTTAAAGTTCATAAATCAAATTATGAGGGGGTAGTTGATCCAAAAGTCAAATCTGTAAGACCTTTTGCAGTCGGTGCGATTGTCAAAGGTATAAATTTTGATGATAATACTATTAGATCATTAATGCAAATCCAAGAAAAACTTCATATTACTCATGGGAGAAATAGAAAAAAAGTTGCAATAGGGGTGCACGATTTAGATGCTATTAAATTCCCCATTAAATACACAACGATGCCCAGAAATTTCTCATTTATCCCTCTAGAATTTGATAAAAATCTTACTATAGATGAAATACTAAAAATTCATCCTAAGGGAATAGCTTATGCACATCTCTTGTCAGAATTTAAGGAATGTCCCGTTTGGATAGATAAGGCTGGCCAAATTTTATCAATGCCACCAATAATTAATGGAGACCATACAAAAGTCACTGAAAAAACAAATAATCTTTTCATAGACATCACTGGAACACATAGAGAAAGCATTGAATACGCTTTGAATATAATACTGATGGGGCTTTTCATTAGGGGCGCAGAAATATATTCTATTAAATTAAATGACGAAGGAAAAGATTTAATCTACCCTGATTTAAATAGGAAAAAAATGGAACTAGAAACTTCATATTCAAATAAAATTCTTGGACTTAATTTATCTGAAAATGAAACAGCAGATCTATTAAGAAAAATGAGATATGGGGTCTCATCAAAATCTAAGGGTAAAATTGTTGTAGAAATCCCTGCCTATAGGGCAGATATTCTACACCCCATAGATTTAGTTGAGGACATCTCAATCTCATATGGATTTGAAAATTTCATCCCGGAAATACCAAAAATAGCAACCATTGGAGAAGAAAACCCTATCGAGATTTTCGTAAGAAAAATAGAAGATTTAATGATAGGATTTAATTTCTTTGAAGTTAAAAATTACATTCTTTCAAATGAAGATGTTTTAATTACTAAAATGCTTGACAATACAAGAAAACTTGTAAAGACTAGAAATGCAGTAAATACAGAATTTGATACAATAAGAAGTAGTTTATTGCCTCTTTTAATCAAAACATTAGTTTCTAATTCACACTATGAATATCCCCAGAATATATTTGAAGTTGGAATAGTTGTACCGGACCAAAATTTAATAGAAAGACAATATCTCTCATGTGCAATATGTCACCCAAAGGCAAATTTCTCCGAAATAAAAGGAGTATTTAATGGTCTAATATCCTCATTAGGGCTTGAATATTCCGTAAAAGAAGAAGATTATCCTTTTTTCATTGCAGGAAGGTCTTGTTCTATAGAGATTAATGGAAAATATATCGGAAAAATGGGAGAATTAAATCCTGAAGTTTTATATAATTTCAAACTTGAAATGCCAGTTTCTGCATTTGAAATCGATATATCGACAATATTTGACTTTTTCAAAGAAAAGATACAAGGGTAAGAACTATCCCAGATAGTATTGGTATCGTTAAATTATCATTTACTTTGATGAGGTACCCCTCAGCAAACGTAGCAGCAATTGCGCCCGCTATAGCTACCATTGGATTAAATATCAAAAGTCCAATAATAAGACAAGACATAAAACATGCAAGACTTCCTTCTAAAGATTTCTTTCCACCCATATATTTTCTTTTTCCATACTTCTTCCCAATTACGGCCGAAAAAAGATCCCCTATGGAATTGTAGCTTATAGCAGCGATAGCAATGTATTTTTCAAAAAGGAGGACTGTAAAAAATGAGGAAATGATAAAATATGTTGCAGCAGATAGCTCAACTTTTTCATAGTCTCTAACTGTTTTTCCCACAACTTTTGGTATAAAATCATTTCCAAAATTGTACCTTAATCTCAAAAATTCCATAAATATGAAAATTAAAACTACGATTGACATTACAAATATTGCATCATCCTTCTTATCAAAAAAAATATAGACTATAGGAATTAGCAATCCGATCTCGTGGAATAATTTTCTTTTTAGCTCAGGATCCATTTATATCCTCATTAAATTTATAAACATTATAAGTGTGGTTATTTTTAATCTTTGGGGTTTATAGATGAAATTAATAATAAGCTCAGAATTAGATAAAGCTGGGGAAAATATTCGAGAAAAATTACTTCAAAACTATCCTTTTGAAAAACTTGAAAATCATTATCATTACGATAAAAAAAAAGACACATTACTCGTAAAAATTAAGAATGAAACTATTTATACCGACTTTCCAGAAATCATTATCCGAGAAGAAATTAAGGATTACTATCTTGGAACTATTGATTCCATTTTTTTTGCAACAAGACACAAATCAGTTACAAAAATACCAACATTGACATGCCATACACCTGGAAATTTTGGAAAAGCAGATTACGGAGGCAAAGATGGCCAAGTTTCGCCATCCAATCCAATATTTCAAAAAATAGTATTAAATGAAATTATGAATTTATCAAAAGAACTTGAAACGTCATTTGAAGTTTCTCTCGAAGCCACACACCATGGCCCTCTAACAGGACTTCCTACAACTTTTATTGAAATAGGAAGTGATGAAACTCATTGGAGTATAATAGAAGCCGGAGAAGTAATCGCTTCAGCAATTTATAAATCTCTTTCATATAACGATAGTAAAAAATCTTTTAGGATCGCTGCAGGGATAGGCGGTGGCCATTATTGCCCCAAATTTACCGAAATAATGTTGAATACTGATATTGCAATAGGCCACGTAATAGCAAAATATAATACTCCTGTTGCAGATTCAATACTTTCTGAATTAATAAATAAAAGTGGGCATCTAGATATGGTTCTTTTAGACTTGAAGGGCATTAAGGAACGGTCAACTTTAAAAGACAAACTCACAAATAGAGGTATATCATTTGTCAAAACAAGTGATATTGTAAAAGAATAAGGATTACCACTAAAGAGTAGCATTATAACTATCATTATTAAGCAAAAGCTTTATATACTATTAACATATATAGATTACAACTAGGAGTTTTATGTTACCAATAATAAGTAACTACATTAATAATAAGGGGGATTTAAATGAGGTCTGTTATTGAAGATGCTATTGAGAGGGCGGTAACAGAGAAAGAAATAGTTAAAGATCATCGCTATACTTCTGTAGATGAGGAACTTGAAAGAGTACTCAGGGAATCAAGAGCTAAGATTAAAGTAATAGGAACAGGAGGAGCTGGCTCCAATGCAATTGACAGATTAATGGAAATTGGGGTAGTTGGAGTAGAAGCAGTAGCAGTTAATACTGATGCCCAAGACTTGTTGGACACTAGAGCGGATAAAAAGATTTTGATTGGAAAAGAGGTTACAAGAGGACTTGGAGCAGGCAACGACCCTAAAATGGGTGAAGAATCTGCTAGAGAAGATGAAAGAACAATTAAAGACGTCCTTGAAGGAAGCGATATGGTTTTCGTTACATGTGGTTTAGGCGGAGGTACTGGAACTGGTTCTGCACCAGTAATAGCAGAAATTGCTAAAAAACTTGGGGCGCTTACTGTTGCTGTAGTCACTTTACCTTTTACTGTTGAAGGTTTAAGAAGACAAAGAAATGCGGAAAAAGGACTAGAAAGATTAAGAAAAGTTACCGATACCGTAATAGTAATACCGAATGATAAATTACTGGATATAGCTCCAGGTTTACCCATAAATGCAGCTTTTAAAGTTTCTGATGATATTCTTATAAGGGCTGTTGGGGGGATAGCTGAATTAATTACAAAGCCCGGATTAGTAAACGTTGACTTCGCAGATGTTAGATCTGTAATGAGGGAAGGAGACGTGGCAATGATAGGTATGGGAGAATCCGACACTGAAAATAGAGCAAAAGAAGCTATAACTGAAGCTTTGAGTAGCCCTCTAATCGATGTAGATGTAACAGGTGCCAAAGGAGCATTGATTAACATAACCGGAAGCTCTAATATGAAATTAGAAGAAGCAGAAAAGATTGTAGAGCATGTAACAAATGAGCTTGAGCCAGATGCCCAAGTTATTTGGGGTGCAATGATAAACGAAGAGATCAAAAATGGACTTAGAGTAATGGTAGTTCTATCAGGAGTCAAATCACCATACATATTCGGAAGAAAAGAAACTGAGATGCTCATTGAAAGCGAAACCCCTGTTAGAGGAATAGATCTTGGAATAGAATACATTTAAAAAGGATTCTTAATAATTACCTTCATGGCAGAGGTTAATTTAAAGACTAAAGAACGAGCAAGAAGTCGGGTTTCCGAGTACACAAGAGTACTTAAGCTTGCCAAAAAGCCTGGAAGGAAGGAATATTTGCTTACATCAAAAGTTACTGCACTTGGAATAGTTTTGATTGGAGTAATTGGTTACGTACTTAAATTCTTTTCAGTTATAGTACAGAGTTTTGGAGCTTAATTCCTTTTTACAAGGCTAAACTTTTTAAATCTTTGAGTACCTTTGTTTTTTGTTGTTGTCGCGGGAGAGAATGTAATGGATGATGACGAGAATCCAATCTTTGCCTTAAAGGTAGCTGTTAATCAAGAACAGAATGTAGCAAAGATGATAGAGGGGAAAGTTAAAACTAACAACCTTAAAGTTTATGCAGTTTTAGCACCAGAAACTTTAAAAGGGTATGTATTCATTGAGGCGATTGATAAAGGGGCTGTAGAGGAAGCCATTCAAGGCCTTCGAAATGTAAGAGGGATCCTTGAGGGTAAAATTGCCTTTGATGAAATTACACATTTCTTAGAGGCTAAGCCATCGGTAACTGGTCTTGCTAAAGGAGACATTGTGGAGTTAATAGCAGGTCCATTTAAGGGCGAAAAAGCTAAGATAATAAGGGTAGATAAAGGAAAAGAAGAACTTACAGTTGAACTTCTTGAAGCAATGGTTCCGATACCAGTTACTGTCAAAGGAGATTATGTCAGGATTATAGAGAAAAAGAGTTAGTGGTGATATAATGGGAAAAGAGAGATCTGTTACCTCACTTGTTGATGGAGGAAAGGCTACTGCAGGCCCACCTTTAGGCCCTGCTTTAGGTCCACTTGGTATTAATGTCGGAAAGGTTGTCGCCGAAATTAACGAGAAAACAAAGGATTTTCAAGGAATGAAAGTACCTGTGAAAATATTTGTTGACGAAAAAAAGAACTTTAGAGTTGAAGTCGGCGTTCCTCCAGTATCCGCATTAGTTCTTAAAGATCTTAAATTAGAAAAGGGATCTTCCACCCCATCTTCAAGTAAAGTTGGTGACATCAGTATAGAGGCACTTGTTAAAATTGCCAAGATGAAGGAACCTTCTTCACTATCTCCTAGTATTGCAGGCGTAGTTAAAGAGATTCTTGGAACGTGTATTTCAATGGGTGTAACCTGCGAAGGAAAAGATCCAAGAGTAGTGCAAAATGAGATAAAAGAAGGAAAATATGATAACATAATTAAATAAGGAGGAATCGTATTGAAAGAAGCCGTATTACGAGCAGTGAAGAAGGCGAAGGAAAATTCAAAGCCGAGAAACTTCACACAGTCATTGGAAATGAGTATAAATCTCCAAGGGCTAGATATGAAAAAACCACAAAATCGTATCAAAGAAGACTTTGTTTTACCCAATGGAAGGGGTAAAGATGTTAAAATAGGCGTCTTTGCTTCAGGAGATATGGCATTAAGAGCCAAAAAGGAAAACTTGTCCGTATTTGATCAAGAAGACATAGAAAAATTCGCAAAGGACAAAAAACTTGCAAAAAAAGTTGCAAATACCCACGATTTTTTCATAGCGCAAACAGATTTTATGACTCTAGTTGGAAAATCATTAGGTCCAATCTTTGCGCCAAGAGGAAAAACACCATCACCTTTGCCTCCAACTGCTTCGCTCGAACCTATATTAAATAAATTGAAAAAAACAGTTAAAATAAAAAGTACCAATCAGTCTGTGATTCATACTTTTATTGGGTCTGAAAAAATGGAAGATGAGATGTTGGCTGAAAACATTTCTGAAATTATTAAGTTTTTTGAAAAGAAACTTGAGAAAGGATTTGACAACATAAAGTCAATTTATATTAAGACTTCCATGGGGCCCTCGGTAAAACTGGAGGATTTTAAATGAAGGGAAGAGTAGCAGTAAAAGGAGATGTAGCTGAATGGAAATCAGAAGAAGTAAACTCCCTTAGAGACATGATTAAATCATCTCCTGTCGTAGGGATAGTTGACCTTCAAAACATACCTGCAAAGCAGTTACAGAATATAAGGGAAGAATTGAGAGGCAAAGTTACTTTTAGAATGTCTAAGAATAAGCTAATGAAGATAGCTCTTGAAAAAACTGAAAAAGAACAACTTATAGATCATATTAACGCTGGAGCCGCATTCATCTTTTCTAATGAGAATCCTTTCAGGATTTATAGACTTTTACAAAAATCAAAAGCGCCTGCACCGGCAAAACCAGGTGATGTCGCAAAAGCTGATATAATAATCCCTCAAGGAAGTACCGGATTACCACCGGGCCCACTTGTAAGTGAACTTCAAACTCTTGGAGTTCCAGCTAAGATTGACAAAGGTTCAATATCTATTGAAAGAGAAACAGTATTTGTAAAAAGTGGAGAAACAATATCTAAAAAAGCTAGCGAGATTCTTTCCCAACTTAAGATTGAACCTATGGAAGTAGGGGCCAATTTGGCAGCTGCTTACGAAGGCGGATTATTATTTAAGAAAGATGTTCTTAGCATAGACGATGTTCAAACAAGAAGCAACATAATAAAGGCATTTTCAAATGCATTGGCGCTATCTTTTGAAAGAAGAATATTTACAAAGCAAAATGTAAAAATGTTCATTCAACAAGCAACTCTTAAATCAAAATCTTTGGCAATTGGTGCAAACATAGTTTCTCCCGAAACAATAGGCCCGATAATGTCAAAGAGTGTTGCTCAAGCTCTAAGTCTATCTAGGATATTAAAAGCAGATGCATTGGACGATGAACTTAAAAATAAAATCAATGTATCTCAATCAGCAGCTCCTGCTGAAAAAAAAGTAGCCGAACATAAAGTTGAAGAAACTAAAGATAATAAAGATAAAGATGGGGACGCTGGATTAGAAGGTCTAGGGGCCCTATTTGGTTAATATATGGAGGTGTGATTATGGAATATGTATATGCTGCGATGATCCTTCATGAGGCTAAGAAGGAAATAACTGAAGCAAATTTAAACAATGTTTTAAAGGCTGCTGGAGTGGCAGTCGATGAGGCCAGAATTAAAGCTCTTGTATCTTCATTAGAAGGTGTAGATATTGAGGAAGCTATAAGCTCTGCATCAATGCCAGTTGCTCATGCACCTGCAGCTGCACCAGCAGCAGGCGCTTCAGAACAAAAGCCTTCTGCAGAATCAAAGAAGGAAGAAAAGAAAGAAGAAACAGATGAATCAGCACTTGAAGGTTTAGGTGCTCTCTTCGGTTAATTCTGTATCTTCTATTTTTAATTTTCTCTTTTTAAAACCTTTACCTATAACATATGTTTCTTTACTTGCCGATCTTGAAGACTCAGGTTTTGATATCTTAACGTAATGAAACTCATTTTTTATAGTATCCACTAATTCTTTTGTATTTTCGCCTTGGAATATTTTTATTAGAAGATTCCCCTTATATTTTAATAAAGATGTTGACAATTCTAAGACCCTATAACAAAGATTTATTGACTTTTGATGATCGATAGATCTAATGCCTGATGTGTTTGGGGCAAGATCTGAGATAATAGTGTTAAAATCTTCATCGATTTCCATGATTTTTTTAATTGTTTCGTCATCGAATATGTCCCCTTGAATAAAAAATGAATTTGGAAATTTTTCTTTGACTAATCTTAAGTCAACTCCAACTACTAGACCTGTATCCCCTACTAATGTGGATGCTACTTGAATCCATCCACCAGGGGCCGCACCAAGATCCAAAACAGTATATCCTTTCTTAATTAAATTAAATTTTTTGTTAAGTTGAATTAGTTTAAAAGATGCTCTAGACTTATAACCTTCTTTTTTTGCCATTCGGTGGTATCCATCTCTTTGCTGGTACATAATTAGTAATATATAAAAACTCTTTTAAATGTATATTTTTCCCTAGAAATGTGTCAAATTTACTTGAATCCGGATCTTACTGGAATTCAAAAGGAATAATTCTCGATAGGATGGGTAAACATGAAGACGCTTTAGATTGTTTTGAGAAAGCAAGATCTATTGACCCTCAAGATATTGATGTTATAACTAATATTGGCATCTCATTAGACAAACTAGGAAAATCTGAAGAAGCCTTAAAATATTACGATATGGTACTTAAGAAACAAGAAGATGTCAGAACTCTTTATAATAAAGGCATATCATTATCCAAAATAGGTAATTACTCTGATGCCGTAACATGTTTTAAAAAAGTTCTAAAAGAAGAAAAAAATAATAAGAATGCAATTATTAATCTAGCTATTGCACTTCAAAAAATTGGTAGGATAGAAGAAGCTATTCTAATTCTAAAAGAATGGGGAGATTTTGATTATACATATACTAGAGCCCAACTTATTCTTGAAAACGGGAAGAAACAGATTGAAGACTCTATAAACTTATTGAACGTTTGTCTGAATGAGAATTCTGAAAGCATACCTTCTCTAGAGAATATTGCCTATGCTTTAAAGATGTTAGGAATGGAAAGAGAATCTCTAAGATATTTACAAAATGCCAATAATTTATATTCTGAAAGAAGAAAGATAGAAGGTAAAATAAAAACACTAAAAGAACTATTAGTAGAATGTTTATCAAATTATGAAAAAACAGGTCAAACTTTACTAACAAAAAAAGGTTTGGGTAAAAACTATAATTTTTACAAGGGTATATTCGAAGGACTTTACCAAGATATTTTGTCAATTGATGAAGATTATTCAACTTTTTTAGAAAATTATGGAAAAAGATCAATATCCTCCTCTAACGTATATATTAAAGAGCTTCTAGTTAGAGCTAATAGTTTAAGTGAGAGCCTCAACATACTGCAAGTTAAAATCGAGGAAGATATAGGTAGGCCTAGCATTAGGTATATTTTTTATATTCTTGATCCATTGGAGAGAAAAAAAGAATCTGAAATCCAGGTATATTTAATTAATAATGGAGATATGGATGCTTTTGACATATCTGTTTTAATAGAAAAAAACAGGGATTTGAATATCCAAAAAATTGAAGATAAAATAGACTTCCTCAAACCTATGGAGTATAAATCATATACGCTATTAATTAAGCCAAAAAATGAAGGTTTATTTGAGATTAAAACATTTTGTAACTACCGAGGGAATGTAGTTTATGAAACTGGAACGGTATACCCTTTAGAAATACCTTATTTACCTGATGATGACTCTCTATCTTTGATTTCTTGTTTAAAAGTATTAAGACTGGATACAGATACAACAGCAGAGGAAATTAAACATAGGTGGAAGGAACTATCAAAGTATTACCATCCAGATACAACTCAAGACGAAAAAGAAAAGATAGTAAAAGAGAGTATTTTAAAAGAAATAAATGAATCATATGAAGAATTGAAGAACTATTACTAGGAAATTCTTTTCAGAATATTGATTAAAAATAGTAAGATATAAATATTAATCAAAGAACTAAAGTATATGAAGACTAGATTAAGTATAATACTGTTATTAATATTATTAATTCAAACTTTTTTTATTTTTCCAGCATCATCTGACCTTGTTCCAAGATCTTTCTTTGTAGACACTACAAACGGTGAACCACATTCAATAATAGTGGTAGGAAAAAACGCGGCATCGATGGATTCAATTTCTGGAGGATTAATAATCTCAAAAATACAGGCTGAAGCTTATTACGAGGACCCGTCTAAAGGATTATTTAGAGTCAATATATGGGATCCTCAAAAATTGATAACAAATGATGAAGCATTGCTTGAAAGTGTCGCTAAGAACAACAATCTTATACTTATAGGTGGACCAGTTGCAAACAGACTGGTAGCCGGATTAGTTCAGAGAGGGCAATCGAAAGTTGACTGGTATACTTCACAAGGAGAAATAGAGTACATCCCACATGGATTGTATGGGCGTGATGTTATTATCGTGGCAGGGGCGGATAGAGAAAAGACCAGAGACGCAGTAATAAAATTAATTAGTTCTTAAATCACTTAACTTAAAAATTAAAACTATATATAATTGTAATAATCTCCATAGGAAATCAAGGGGATATGATGAAAGAAGTATTAGTTCTATATACTGGACAAAAATATAAATGTAAACAATGCGGAGAATGTTGCAGAGTCCGAGGGGTTCCACTTACTTTATTTGATATTGAAAGAATAGAGAAGAATACTGAAAAGGAATTCGCTTTGTATGATACTTCTAGAAAAAAATTTGTAATTGAGAAAAGAATTTGGGACAATGGATGTGTCTTCTTAGACGATAGAAGTTGCACTATACATGAATACAAACCCCTCATTTGTAGACTTTTTCCATTGGGCGTTTTTTATAATCCTTTATCTGAGTCAGACACGCCTCATATTTTGAAAAATGGTGAAAAGGTATACATATATGTAGATGTAGCTTGTCCTGGAATTGGAGAAGAAGGAGAGCCTTTTGATATTGAAAAAATATTAGAGTTATGCCAAAAAATTAAAATTGAAATGGCATATACCCTAAACTTGTAGGTAATTTAATGAAAGTTATAGACGGAAAAAAACTAGAAGTTGTAAAGAAAACTATAGCGAATTATGGGGGCATTTTTCGATTACCTGAAAGTAATATATTGTTAACTGTAAAAGATGAAGTATTCCTTGCAAATAAAATAATTTATCAAAGAGCCTTAGACGAGAAAATAGTTGAGAACTTAGTATCTATAGGAACACAAGTTGGAAAATTCCATAAAGGTAACTTTTTATTAGGTTTAGAAAGCCATCTTATAATGGATATGTGTTCAAAAAAAATAAAATTAAATGAGAAAGGATCTTCTTTATTTTTATATGGGCGTGATGTTTTTATTAAGAATATAATAAATCCACCCAAAAAAGGTTATATATTAGTATCCAATACAAGAAATGAAGTAATTGGCATTGGAAAATTTGATGGAAAAATGCTCAATAATATTATTGACAGAGGGGCATATCTTAGAACTCTCGAATAATGTTTCATTTAAAACAATGAGTATTAAATTTGTTACACCAAGGTCATCAGATTTAAAAAGCATTTACATTTTCTTGATTCGGTGATATTTAATGGTAGTTAACATGAAAGGTAAGCATCTTGCTTCTTTACACGATCTTACAAAAGAGGAAATATGGCAAATTTTGAAAACGGCCGAGACTTTAAAAATAAAACAGAAAACTGGAGAGCGACATGAATTACTTTATGGTAAAACACTAGCAATGATATTCCAAAAACCATCAACTAGGACAAGGGTGTCATTTGAAGTAGGAATGAAACAATTGGGGGGACATGCTTTGTATCTATCTTCCACGGATCTTCAATTGGGGAGGGGAGAAACGGTAGGGGATACCGGAGCAGTTCTTGCCAGATACTGTGATGGCATAATGGCAAGGGTATTCTCACATGATAATATAGTAGAGCTATGCAAGCATTCAACTGTTCCAGTAATAAATGGATTATCCGACCTTTTGCACCCATGTCAGTGTTTAGCAGATTTAGAAACAATTCTTGAAAAGAAACAGGAATTCAAAGGACTCAAATTGGCATTTGTAGGCGATGGAAATAATGTTTGCCATTCTCTAATGTTTGGATCCGCAAAAGTAGGAATGGAAATGACTGTTGTATGTCCAAAGGGTTATGAACCAGATAAACAGATAGAAAAAATGGCATTAGAAGATGGCCTTAAACTTGAGATAACAAATGATCCAAAAGGCGTTAAGGGTGCCGATGTAATCTATACCGATGTATGGGCAAGCATGGGAAAAGACAAAGAGCATGATGACAGGGTTAAAATCTTCAAGCCTTACCAGGTAAATGAAAAATTAGTTTCACAAGCTCAGGATGACTGCATCGTTATGCACTGTTTACCCGCACATAGGGGAGAAGAAATAACTGATGAAGTCGTTGATGGACCCCATTCTGTTGTATTAGATCAAGCAGAAAACAGAAATCATGCACAGAAAGCCGTAATGGCACTATTAATGTAAATAAGTAATTAATTTATTATTAATTTTTTTATATTACTTTTTTATTTATAATTCTACCCATTCTAGATAAATAATATTAAATATCTAGAAAAATATATAAACTCTAGTGATAAAAACTATAAAAGGGATAATCATGAGGATTTCTAAATTATTCGGGCTTGAATTGTATAATACAAAGGGCGAGTACATAGGTATAGTTAATGATATCATTCTAGAAGTAAAAGAAGGAGTTGTTTTTGGACTAGCAGTTGGGCAAGAGAAAGGCATAGATAATATCGCAGTTCCATTCAAAGATGTTTCGGCTATTGGGGACATCGTCATTGTAAGAGCTAAGAAGGAAGATTCAGTAAAACTTGGAATGTAAGAGAGTGCTTAAAATGACCGGTAAAGTAGAAAAATACCTTTTGGATAAACTACAGAAGGAGAAGCTTCATTTTTCTTTAGTTGATCCTGATAGTTTCTCTATCGAAGAAGCAAAGAGTGCCGCTTTGATTTCTGAGGAAGCTGGAAGCGATGCTATACTAATAGGGGGATCTACGCATACACTTGGTAATTACCTAGATGTTCTGATAGAATCAATTAAAGCCAATACTAAACTGCCCGTAATTATTTTCCCCGGTGGCGTTGCTCAAGTATCTCCTAAGGCAGATGCAATTCTATTCATGTCTTATATGAATTCAAGAAATCCTTATTTTATTACAAAATCTCAGGCCCTAGGAAGTTTTTTAGTAAAAAAGACAGGGATAGAACCAATACCCACAGGATACTTAGTTATCGAACCAGGAGAAACAGTCGGCTGGATGGGCGAAGCTGACCTGATACCTAGAAAAAAACCACAGATTGCAGCGGCTTATTCTTTAGCTGCACAATACCTAGGCATGAGACTTGTCTATCTTGAAGCCGGATCGGGAGCTTTAGAAACTGTTACTCCCGAAATGGTGGGGCTTGTAAAAAAAGTAATTGATATACCTCTAATAGTAGGTGGCGGGATAAGGGCCCCAGACTCTGCAAAGAAACTTGCTTTGGCTGGAGCAGATATATTTGTAACAGGAACTATTATAGAAAGAAATAAAGAGAAACTATTTGATATAATAAATGCTATAAAAAGTTAAAGTGAGCGGATTATAGCCCATCTTTTGTAATATTGGCATTGAACTAAGCGACCTACCACAAACCTCGGACCAGGTTTCATCGGTTTTAGTTTGGTCTTGCACCATGTGGGAAGGTATTCCACCGTGCCCTAAGTCTTCTCAGTAGTTTTGAAATTTGTTGCCAGATTCCGTCTACATCATCTTCATTAGACAAAGGCCGTTTTTTTCTGTTCCTTTACCTTGGATTTCTCCAAGCATCTTTCGATGCCACATCCTGATCAGGTGGATGGAGCTTCCTCCCCGAAGGGAAGCCAATATTCCGCCCACACAATAACTTAAAAACCTTGAAAATATAAGTTTTTTCATGAATATACTAATGATTGGCGAATATCCTCCAAAAATTGGAGGTATTTCGACCCACATATATCAACTTAAAAAGGAATTAAATAAACTTGGCCAAGATGTCTTTGTTTTAACATATTCAAACGCAACTGAAGAAAAAGTATATTCTACAAAATTACCTAAAAAATTTAGAGGATTTTTCTTCATCTTTTTTGGAATTTTTAAGGGAATTATTATCATTAGAAAGAATAAAATTGATTTAATACATTCTCATTTTGCTACAACTCCTGGATTGCTCGGTTATTTTTTGTCTATTCTCTCAGGCAAAAAAAGGATTTTAACAGTCCATGGAAGTGATGTGAATGTCTATCTACAAAAAGGAAGCATAGGTAGATTGGTCAAATTCGTATTGTCTAAATACCAAGTCATAGTTGCTGTTTCTCCAAATCTGCAGAAAAAACTAACTGATTTTTTAGAGAGAGAAGTTATTTCAATCCCCAATGGTGTTGATCATTCGATATTCTCTCCCGAAAAATCTGAAAAAAATGGCATAGGATTCATAGGGGCATTAGTCAATGAAAAAAATCCAAGAGACTTTATTGAATTAATAAGAGAACTCAGAAAAAAAGGAATCGTTGAGCCCGCATATATGATAGGGGAAGGTTATCTTCGAAAAGAACTTGAGGATATTTCTCAAGGACTTAACATTATTTTTTTGGGGGAAATAATTGACGCAGAAAAATACTTAAAAAAATTCAAAGCAGTTGTTTCAACTTCAAAAACAGAGGGATTTGGGCTCTCAATTCTAGAGGCTATGGCATGTGGTATACCTGTTGTATCCTTAGTAAGTCCGGGCTCTAGTTATTTGTTGGATAATCTAACCTTAACTGTTAAAGAAAAAAATCAATTGGTGGATCTAGTAGAGAAAATAATACTTAATCAAAAATTTAGAACTGAACTTTCCAATAAAGTTCTAGAAAAATCTAAACTTTTTTCTTGGGAAAAATCTGCAATTGCCACATTGGAAGTTTACCAAAGAATCTTATTTGAATAATGGAATGTATGAGTTTATTTTTATTAAGATAAGGAATGAAAATCCTATTCCAAGTGCATATGCCAATATATCATGTGCAATAAGCCAGCTGTAGCCTTGTTCGAAAAGATATATTGTTATAATTAATCTTAATATGTTTAAGATTAATAAGGCTATAAGAAATATTAAAAGATACAAAATCTTTTTAACAAGTGTAAATGAAGACAATATAAATAGGGAAGTAAATATTGCACCAGAAGCTAGTCCGATACATCTCTTGGATATTTCATAGCTTCCGACAGCCACAAATTTATCAGATATGATAAGAGGCTTTTGTATTCCAAAAAAAGTTATTCCTTCTTTAACAGCTTGTGCTGTAAAAATTCTAATTGGAGTATAATCACTAATAATATAAAAAAATATGGACAATATTGCCCCTTTGATAAAAAATATTAACTTGTCATAATTACTTTCTCCATATTTTTTAATTATAATATCTTTTATCATTGATTTCTCGATATTAGCATTTGTTTTAAGTTTTTCCTCATCATTTTGCAGATTTCATAATAATCAGGGATAATTTTATATATTAACTTACTTTTTAATTTATAAACAATGGAGGAATTTTATTGGGAGAATCGCTAGTCATATCCTCCGGTAAAGGTGGAGTCGGAAAAACAACGATAGCTGCTAATTTAGGCATAGCACTTTCTGAGGTAGGGCTCGATGTTTTAATTTTCGATGCAGATATAACTATGGCAAATCTTGAGCTGATATTTGGAATGGAAGGATTGCCTAAGACTATACAGGATGTCTTGGAAGGCAAGGCTATGCCTCAAGATATAGTCTATGATGGTCCAGGTGGGGTAAAAGTAGTTCCCGCAGGTTTATCTTTAAGAAGACTAAAAAAATCTGATCCTGATAAAATAAATGAAATATTCAAATTATTTGTGGACAAAGTAGATTTGTTAATAATTGATGGGCCACCAGGTCTTGAAGTGGATGCTGTTACTTCTATCGCGGCTTCACAAAATATGCTTTTAGTTGTAAATCCTGAGATTACTTCTTTATCAGATGCATTGAAGATAAAATTAGTAGCAGAAAAACTAGGAACAAGAATAATTGGGGTTATAGTGAACAGAGTTAGGGGAGACCCAACTGAAGTTTCAGGACCTGAAATAGAAGCAATACTAGAGCTTAGAATAATTGGCAACATACCAGAGGATCCTATAGTAAAGAAATCAACAACTTTGGGCAAGCCCTTTGTATTATTGGATTCAAAATCTCCGGCCTCATTAGCTATTAAAGAAATTGCTAAAAAAATAGCGGGAAAGAAGAATGAATTTGAACCTTCTACCAAATCTATTAATAAATTAATGGGAGGACTATTTGGGAGATGAAAATATGGCATTAGTAGATACAATGATTAGTAGTTGGATTATAATTTTTATTATCGCCATAATAAGCATAATTATCAATGTTATCCTAGGCGTTAGAGTCTACTTACAAAAGGAAGAACTTGATAGATTACGTGGTGGTAGATTATCAAGAGAGGAACTTGAGATTCTAAGGGCCCGTCTTGCTAGAATTAAGAACCTTTCTAAATAATTAAATATTATTTAATTAAATTATAATTTATAAATAATTCTTATTTACATTAATTACTTACTAATTCTAAATATTAAAAATAAGTATTGTTAATCAATATTACCAAAAGCTTTATATAGTTATTAAATCATAATTGATATTGGATATTCACAACTAGGTGGCAACATGGAAAAATCCAATTATTTATATTTACTAAATATATTTATATTGTTGATATTTATTATCAGCATCTTCGCAACTCCAATCTTGGCCCAAGGTGTAATATCCGGGAGAGTAACGGATAATAATGCAACTCCTCAAGGTATTAGCAATGCTATAGTCGATGCTTATAGCATTAATGATGCCAATGCATGCCCAACAATAAAAGGCACGGCAATAACTGATGTTAATGGTACCTATTACATATACCCTCTAGAGCATGGAATGTATAGAGTTAGGGCTTATGCACCAGGTTTTAAATCTGAATATCCTTTTTCTATATTGGCCAGTACTTGCACAACTTCATGCTCTCCAGATTATAACTTCACGCTTTCTAGCACAGATGGTAGTGTGGTAGGAACAGTTTTCCAACCAGACGGAGTAACCCCCATTGAAGGTGCAATAGTAAGAGCCTACTACCCTGGAACGGAGAATGTATTGGCAAGTTCTGTAACTTCTGGGGACGGTAATTATACCCTTTCAAATGTTGAAGGTGTATATGATATTGAAGCATCTGGTATCGGATGGCTTGCAAAAAAAATAAGAGTAACAGTTCCGTCACCACCTTTAGTCCTCCCTCCTCAAGATTTTGTTCTATTGCCGGGGCCTTACTATGATCCAGATGCAGTATTCATGGGTTGGATTGAAATTGGCGATCTCACAGTTGTAGGGGATTACACAATACTTCTAAGAGACCTCCAAAGAAGACATCCTTTAATGCCACCAGAAAGGGGTATTTTGGAAATATACAGAAAAGGAACTATGGTAATTCAGCAAGTTGTAGTGCCAGGGGATACTTTATACATAGATGAAATTATTAAGATAAAGATAAATGAAATCAATGATCACGAAAATGCCAATTATTTTGATAGATACAAACTAAACATAACCGTAACTAAAAGAAAGGAACCTGAAATTTCCATAAATTCAACCTCTCTATATATTGGAGAGATAGATGATAAAGATAGGACTTTCTTAAGGGGTAGTAAGGAAGGAATTAGAACTGTACTCTTGGGTGATGTTGATATTAATGCAAGCTCGGGGTCAGTTGAGTTTGATAATAAAACTTATTCTTTTAATGTATCCGCTCCAAATAAAAATATCCAATATGTATATGATTTTAAAGAAGTCAACGGTTCATTTCAATACCTTGAACAATTATATGAAGGAGATATTGTTACTATAGGAAAAGATAGCACTTGTAAGAATATTAGACAACTTTCAATTTATCGAATGAGTGGAAGTACAGTTCTTTGGACTCCAATAATCCATTCAATAATGAGGCCAGAAGATTTTGAGTTTGAAAGTGAAAATTTGATTGAAAAGCCTCAATCAGATACTAATTTTTGGTACGTAACTGAGATTGAAAATACTGGTGATATACCTGCAAAAAATGTTAAAATTCACATTACCGCAAAAGATTTTACTTTTTTAACTGGAAATAACTGCTATTGTGGATCTGATAAAGAAGCATGTCTTGAAATAAAATCTATGGAGCCTGGAGAAAAAAGACTTATTGTTTTCAAATTCAAAGCGCCACAAACTGATTACTTAAAAGTAGCCCCAATACAAATTGACTTGTCATACCAAATGGGGTATTTCAATGAAAAAGAAGAAGAGGTAATCCAAGATTATTCGAAAACTGATAAAACTTTAGTCACAATAGTTCCAAAACAACCAGAATTTCAAATTACACGAAATATTGTAAAAGAAAAATTATTTGTTGGAGAAACTACCGACATTGAAGTCAGAATAAAAAATATAGGCGACATTACCGCCACAAAAGTAAATTTAATTGATTATATCCCTGATGGATTTGAATTAATCGATGGCAGTGCAACAACAAATATCGATAAAATGTTAAAGAATGAAACGTTTACATTAATCTATAAAGTTAAAGCTCTTGAGATGGGAGAATTTGAATTCAAAACCCAATTACTCTTTGAAGACGAAGCCGGTAAAAAATACAAAACAACTTCAAAAATTGAACCCGTCACCGTTAGTAAAGAATTTCCAAGACTTGAGATAATTAAGAAATTAGATAGAGTCACCATATCTAGAGGAGATTCTGTTATAGTAGTATTAGTTGTAAGAAATACTGGAAATAAAATTGCAAAAGATGTTCAAATTCTTGATTTCGTTCCTGAAGGATTTAGATTGATTGATGATCCTAAAACAAAAAGGATAGAATATACAATCCCTGAACTAAAACCGGAACAGGAAAAAATGTATAAGTATATTATTACCGCTTCTTATCCTGGCGAATATAAAATAGGAGATACAAAACTATTATACTATGATCTTGAAGGCCATAGTTTTGAGCACATTGCATCAGGTACTTCTGTAAGAGTAAATGGGGAGCCAAAAGTAACATTTACCAATATTCAATACTTCAATGAAGAATATTCTTTTGCAGATTATAAATATGTCGATGTAGTCTTAACTTTGACTAACACAGGTGATGGACTTGCTAAGAAAATAAGTTATATTAACACTGTTTCGGGGGAAATAGAGCTTGTCGATGGTGAATTGGGCGGATTTGTAGATACACTAAAACAAGGAGATTCAAAGACAACTAAGTTTACAGTTAGGGTTCTTCAAGAAAACAAAGATAAAATATTCACTATAAACACCTCTTCAGAATTTGAGGATATTGCCGGAAAGAAAGCCAAATCTGAAACATCAACAAATATTACTGTGGGTGGAAGAACTCCAAATATACAATTAAGTAGACAAGAATCTGATTACGAATCTGATATTATTAGAATTGGACACATCATTCCTGTAGTTACAATAATCACTAACACAGGAGATGGTGATGCTAAAAATGTAAGAATTGAAGATAAAGTTCCCTCTAGTCTTCAGGTGACAACAGGAATTAACTATTGGGGCGGGCAATTAAAGCCTGAAGAGCGAGTTACTTTAAGGTATACCTTAGTTCCCTCTCAGGGCGGTGAATACCAAATTGGCCAGACTTTGTCAACATATGAAGATGAGTGGGGCGTTAAAGGAACTAAATCTTTGTCTCCAACAATTGTCACAGTATGGGGCCCTTCAATTTCAAGAACTATCTCGACCAATGAAATTGAAGAAGGAGAAACATTAAAGATAACTTATAATATTAAAAACTGGGGAAGAGATGATATTTACGATGTTAAATTAGTTGAAGTACTTCCTCAAGGATTTGAAATAATTTCAGGCGATAAAGAAATTATTATTGAAGAAATTAAAGGTGGCAGTGAATTATCAAAAGAAATACAGATAAAAGCTACAAAATCAGGAGCTTTTATTTTAGAAGACTCTAAGTTCTACTGGACAAATATTTACCAAGAATCAAAAACATTTGACATTGAAAGAACAACAATTAGTGTTACTGCAAAAGCAGCTCCTCAGTCTAATTTACCAAGCATCCCTCAATCTGTTACTCAAACAATAGAAAATATTAAGTCCTCGCCATATGCACCTTACATTATTGTTGGAGTCATCCTTCTACTTTTGTCAGTTGTTGGATACTCAGTCTATAAATCCCTTGGATCAAGAGGGCGTTCTTCCAATAAACTTTCTCCTCCTAAAGGCGGGAAATCACCACCCAGTCAAAAGGATAGTAAAAAGGAAGTTAAGTCCAAAAAAGGATTCAAATTGTTTTCTAAAAAAGAACAAAAAGGAATTAGATCTGAAAAGAAAATTCCAACAGCTTCATTTGAAAGCCAAGATAAATCAGTAACTAAAGAATTAAATAAAAAAGAGAGTATTCCTGAACAATTCTCTAAAAATGAAAAAGTACCTTCTATCGAAAGAATACCCGCGTCTGCATCTCCAAGCCTTGAAGTTGAAAATAAATTCAGCGAATTTGTAGCACGTAAAGAAGACAACAACTTCTTAACTAAAGATCAGATTGATCAAGAACTTCTAGGTAAAAGAGTTGCACCTCCTGCAATAAAGCAAAAACAAAACAGTAAGTTCCAATTTTTCTCAAAGAAAAAGAATGGAATACCTCTAGAAAAAAAGCCCTTTTCCCTTTCTCATTTATCCTCTCCAAAGGAAGATAAAAATATTAAGAAAGATCAATTAAAGAAAGAATTAGATTCATTACCGATTATAGAAGATAATTTACCTCCATTAAAAGAGGAATATAAAAAGGATAATGTACAAACCGAGATAAAATTATCGTCACCTGTTACACCGATAGAAGAAGTGATTAATATAAGGCCTCCTAAGGTGGATTTTATGAATCCAGAGGAAATTAGAAAAGAATTAGAAGAATTAAAATCAACTTTAGAAAATGAAGATAAAATGGCTTCTCTTGATTCTTTTGAAATCGAATCTTTAAGGTCTGAGATTTCTAAGACCCTAGATGAAATTGAAAAAAGGAAAGAAAATATTGTAATACAAGAAAAGATTATAGGATTGGAAAATAAACAGAGTGTAGAATTAATGAATAGAAAAGAACTTGATGAATATAAAATTAAAATCTTAAATCAAATCGATGAGCTTGAGAATAAGAAACGTGTTGACATTGAAGAAGAGCAATTGAAAGAAATAAAAGGAAGAGTAGTTCCTAAGGATATTGATTTAGGCCTCCCACCTTCAGTTGAGAGTGCATATAAAGAGTACAAACAAAAGAAGAATAACGGTGAACCAGAAAATCCATTTAATGACGAAGGCAACGGATCTATTAAAAAAGGCGGCTCTTGGACAAATACTTTTAAGTTTAATAATACTTCGCCAGAGATACCTTCTTCAATTAAAGAATTACTTGAAAAAAGACCATCTACAAATAATGACGTTTACACTCCAGTACCCGATGTAAAAGAGGTCATTAAAGGGAAAAAGGAAAATAATAAACGCTTTTTTTCCAGCAATTCAACAATAGTACCGGATCCAAAAGAAGTAATAAAAGGTAAGAAGAAGAATTAATTTAATTAGCATCTGATTAAATTATACGAAAATCTTTTATAACGATTTTCATAAAATTATACGTGTTTTAATGTCACATTTCGTATTACAGAATATTACTACCATTAAACAAGTCCTTGAATCGATATCTGAACTCACAGGAGAATGCCTAGTTACAATAGACAATAATGGGGTATATTTGGAAGGAACAGATCCATCATTAATCTCAAAAGTAGAATTTTTAATGCCTGCTAAAGCTTTCGATAAGTATGAAATAGATGTTGAAGAATCTATTGGAGTTAATGTTGATTCTTTTGCCAAGATATTCAAAAGGGCCTATCCTAGTGAATCATTAATAATTGATGTCAATTCCAAAGCCGGAAAAGTCGAACTAATTTTAGAAAGTGATTTTAAAAGAAATTTTGAATTTACTTTACTTTCAACTAGCAATTTTAATATTCCAAAATTAAATCCAAGATATTCTACATTTATTGAAATTGATAGCAAAACCTTTAAGGACATTATAAAAGACATGGCAATAATTGGAGGTACAATTCTTTTATCAGTTCATAAAAATAATATTTCTATTTTATCTGAAGATTATACATCTAAGGCATTAGCCGAAATACCGTCTGAATCAAAATCTATTAAAAAATTTGAATCAAAAACTATCCAGCGTTCAAAATATAATCTAAATTATATTCTAAGTTTCCTAAACTCATATTCAATATCCGATTATGTCAAAATATCTCTAGGCGGAACAAAACTTCCCTTGAAACTTGAGTTCCCCACGGCAGAAGAAGGCCGATTCACTCTATATCTTGCCCCAATGGAGATATAGATGAAAATTTTATTTTTCTTATCTGGAGGCCATACTCTATTTTCTAAAGAGGAAGTTATTTCCTTGTTAAATGCTTATGGCATAAAATATGAAATAACTTATAGCGAAGGACAATTGTTGATCATTAAATTTGGGAATACCAATATAAATTTCCTATCTCGGTTAGGTTTGACCCATTTCATATTGGATATTATTTCTGATTTTGTTGTTGATGAAAAGATAGATAAAATATTATCTGAAATTCAATGGGATTCATATCTCAGAATTGAAAGAACTTTTAAGGTTAGAGTTAAGAATAAAGATGATAAAGAATATGGAAATTTGGAACGGACTATTGCAAAGTCAATATCAAATTATTTTGAACATAAAATAAAAGCAGATCTAACAAATCCCAAAGACGAAATTATAGGAATTGTGTTTAAAGATAGAGTATATATCGGGAAAAAAATATTTGAAAGAAATAAAAAGGACTTTAATAAAAGAAAACCTCAATTAAGGCCTTTTTTTTCTCCAACTTCAATAGATCCTCGTATCGCAAGAGCGATGATTAATATCTCTCAGGCACAAAAGGAAATACTAGATCCTTTTGCTGGAACAGGGGGGATTTTAATTGAAGCAGGATTAATTGGTCTTGATACTTATGGCCTTGACATAGAAGAAAGAAGTGTAACGGGTACAAAAATTAATCTTTCAAATTATGGAATAAAGAACTTTGATGTTAGGATTGGAGATGCAAGAAAAATATATGATGTCTTTGGAAGAGAATTTGAATCTGTTGTCACTGACGCACCTTATGGGCGTTCAACTAAAATAGATAAAGATAAAGAGAAGATGTATCGGGATTGTTTCATTTCTATATTAGAGTCATTCAAAAAAAGATGTGTAATCGGGATGGATAGACTATACCCATTTGATGAGATGGGATTTCACATTGAAAATATCTATAGTTTTAGAGTCCATAAAAGCCTTACAAGGCATCTTCATGTTCTCTCAAGAAGATGATCCATTTTGATTAGTCTATTCAGTGAACATACTATTAGAAAAAAGTAATATTAAAAAATAAAATTATTCTTCTTCAGATTCTTTAGTAGCAATCATCCTTTCTTTTATCTCTTCAGGGTCTCCAATAAACACTACTTTACCATCTTTCATGTAACATGCCCTATCACAAACATCTACTACGAAATCTGAATCATGGGTGACAATTATAAAAGTTTCACCTATAACTTCCCTAGCCCTTCTAATAGACTTGGCAACGATTTTCCTTGTGAATGGATCCATGGTGCCTGTAGGCTCATCTAGAATAACTATTCTTGGCTCTTTAATTAATACTTGAGCTAAAGCAACTCTGTGCTTTTCTCCAACAGATAAAGCATCAGGCATTTTAATTAGTATCTCTTCAAGTTCTTTTGGATCGTCAAAACCTACACCCTCAAGAACAGAAATAACCTTCATCTTCCCTAATTCTTTCGGAAGTTTAATACCTATGGAATCTGTTAAATTTTGAAGTACATTCTTGTCAGGATACAAAGTGTATTCTTGGTGAAGAACCCCCATGTATAGCATCGCTTTTCCTTTTCCTAAGAATCCGGGTTCTTTCATATCTATCCATTCATCACCAATTCTTACGTTAAGCTCACCTTCAGTAAAAGGAGTGATTCCCGAAATCATTCTTGAAACTGTAGTCTTACCTGTTCCACTCTTCCCAACAATTCCAAAAATCTCTTTCTCATTAACAGTAAAAGTAACTCCATCTACGGCCTTTACAACACCACGGGATATAGAGTAGTAGTATTTTTTTACATCCCAAAGTTCAATTATGCCGCTTCCGATACCTGGGAATCTTATTTTTTCCTCAGGCATTAATTTTTGCATAAAAGACTTAACCACTTCTTTGGAGTCACCAGATTGTATTACTTTTCCACTCTCAAGCCAAACTGCTTTTTGGGCAAGTAACTCAATCGCTTCAGGCCAATGAGATGTAATTATTAAAGACATCCCTTGTTTTACTGAATCCAGAAGTACATTGTGAACTGTGTTGGCAGTCAAAGGATCCAAAGTACCGGTTGGTTCATCAGCCAAAAGCAACATTGGATTTATGGCAAGCTGTCTTGCTAGAACTATCCTTTGTTTCTCTCCACCAGAAAGATCTCTTGCAATATGCGTCATTCTTTGGACCATATTCACTTTCTGCAGAAGTTCTATGATCTTGGGCATAACCATATTTCTTGGCATTTCAGTTTCAGTAAAAGCATCCTGCATATTTTCCATTACTGTTTTTTCTCCATAAAGTGAAAAGGTACGTTGCAACATAATTGCAGTTCTTTTTCTTATAGGATTAAATAGAGCTTTTTCTTCCCAGAAATCAACTTTTTTGAGAACCATTTCTTCATTACATTTAGTGCACTTTGTGCCTTTTTTGCTTGGAAAGTCAACTTTCATACATTTAGGGCAATAAGAGATATTATAGAAGATTTTACCCTCTGTTGGCCTATATTCTTTTGTTCCTCTCAATATATTTATAAGAACAGATTTACCGCTACCGCTTTTTCCCAGTAATCCTAAAGACTCTCCTTCTTTAACTTTGAAGGATACATTGTCAAGAATCTTCTTATCATCAAAAATAATAGATATGTTTTCAACTTCTAAAAGATATTCGCTCAAGTTAATCCCCAACTGTTGTTTATGTGATGTTAAAGTATCTAACCATATTTAAGTTTTTGGTTTAAGAATATAAATTCATAAATATTTTTTAATAATATATTTATATAGACTTTAGAACTATAAGAGTTTGATTAGATGAGAGCATTCATTTCAAAAAACAGAGAATTACTGTCCATCTTTTATATTTTCATTAAAATATCAGTATTTACAATTGGGGGTGGATACGCTATGGTGCCTGCAATTGAAAGAAATCTCCTTAATAAAAAACTCATTACTGAAAAGGAGTTCTTTAATATTCTTTCAGTTGCACAGTCTATGCCAGGCTCTATTGCATTCAATCTGTCTGTATTATTGGGAATGAAATTAAGAGGATTTTGGGGCGCATTTTTTGCATCGTTTGGGGTAATGATTCCCCCATTTTTTGCTATACTTGTAGTCGCAAGCATAATACAAAATTATTCTGGCAGTATTTACCTAAAAAAATTTTTAGATGGATGTTATATTGCAACTGTTGGTTTGACTTCTTATGTATTATATAAAATACTAAAAAATTTTAAGTTTAATAAAATTAATATTATTCTTTTTTTCTTTGGAATAACTGCTTTAATCATAAATAGAAACTTGACATTTTTTATTTTTCTATTTTTAATTATGATAAATTACTTTTATGAGAAGGGGGCAGTTAATTGATAAATATTCTTTTTATATTCTTATACATAGGAGCAATGGCCTTTGGGGGAGGATGGGCTGTTGTTGGACTGATAAAGGATATCCTCATAAGTCAAAATTATTTGACCTTTCTCGAATTCAAAGAGGTTTTAACTGCAGCACAAATAACGCCAGGTCCAATAGCAGTAAATATGGCCACATATATTGGGTATAAGTATTATGGGCTAGCTGGCGCATTATTAACTACATTTTTCTTGATCTTGCCACCTATAATAATAATCATCTTATATCTAATTTTAAAAAAATCGATTAAATTAAAAAGAGAATCTTTGATTAAATCTTTAGCTCTTGGAACTTCAGTTCTTGTATTTATAACACTCTACTCCTTGGGAATCCAATTTTTGATAAATTTTGACGTAAAAGCTATAATAATGATATTATCAATATTTATTTTACTTGTTAAAACTAAAGTTGATCCAATATTTTTCATTGTAGGTTCAGGATTAGTTGCAATTTTAATCCTATAATTCAATAACAGTTAGATTTATAAAATATGAATAAATATTCATATTGAAAATGCCTTATTAATTAAGGAGATTCATTATGGAAAATAGGAAGTTTAAATGCTATGATTGTGGCCATCAATGGGACTTGCCCCACGGAAATGGACAAATGGGAATTAACTTGAAGTGTCCAAAATGTAACAGTTCAAATGTCCACAGAGTTAATGGTGGTGGATATGGTGGCAGAAGAGGACTTTGTAGGTCAAATCAATCTATGTTAAGAGAAGATAAAAATTAAATAATTACTTGGAGGCGATATTACGAAAGTAGCAATACCAACTGGATTTGTTGGAGGCCTAGAAGATGAAATATTTCCCCATTTTGGCAAAGCTCCAACATTTACTGTAGTAGATCTTAGAGATAATTTGATTAGCTCTACTGAAATAATTAAAAATAGCGGAGAACATTTTGGAGGGGCTTTAACCCCTTCTGACATACTTTTAGAAAAAAAAATTCAAGCTTTAATATGTCTTGGGGCCGGACCACGAGCTTTAGAAAGATTGAGGTCTGAAAATGTTGAAATTTATATAGCTATACAAGGATCTGCAAAAGAAGCCTTAAATTACTTTATTCAAGGAAAACTTCACAAAATGTCAAACGATGAAGCATGCAGAGATCATATGCATTGAAAAGGATCGTTCTGTATAGGTAGACTTTAGTTATTCAGGGGATAAAAATGGAATCAAATCTCAAAGAGCAATTAAGAATTCAAAAAATGAACATTGATGAAAGAATGTCAAAGATTGGGAAGAAAATTGCTATTGGAAGTGGTAAAGGCGGAGTAGGAAAATCCGTCGTAACTTCCCTAATTGCATCCTATCTTGCAAAACAGGGAAAAACTGTAGGGGTATTAGATCTTGATATAACTGGACCAAGTATACCAATGATGTTTGGCATAGATGAAAGACCAATTGGGGGAAGTTCTGGGATACTACCAGTACTTTCTAAAAGTGGAATCAAGATTATGTCAATGAGTCTTTTCTTACCGAATAATGGAGAAGCAGTTATTTGGAGGGGGCTTAGGATAAGTGGCGTAGTTTCTCAATTTCTAGCAGACGTAGTATGGGAAGATATTGATTACTTGTTGTTTGATCTTCCTCCTGGAACTAGCGATGTTCAACTCACTTTAATGCAAAATATAAAATTGGATGGATTTGTAGTTGTAAGTTCGCCACAGGTATTGGCCGCAACAATAGTAAAAAAAGCAGTTTCAATGGCAGAGGAATTAAATGTTAAGGTATTGGGCGTAGTCGAGAATATGGCCTATGCGTCATGCCCTAAATGTGGCAAAAAAATAGATGTATTCGGAGATGGGGGAAGGTCTAAGTTGGAGCTTCCTTTAATAGGCAGCATACCTATCGACCCAGACATATCTAAACTTTGTGACGAAGGTAAAATAGAGGATTATCAAATAAATCTTGATGAAATTTATCAGATCTTGGAAGATATTTAGTTTTCATAAGAAATCTTTCGGCAGAAAGTTCTTCTCAAAATTAAATATACCAATATTTTTATTTATTTATCGTATTCCTTTAATATTTATCAATATATTATATTTATAATTTTATAATTAAATATACTATTATTAATATAATTTATTATTAAACTAACTTTGGGCCATTTTTAAAATTTGACGTATTAAATAAATATTCTAAATAGAAACACTTAAATATTATTTGTATTAGGTATTTCTGAAGTCCGTTTAATGGACTTTAGGAATCTTGGACATGATATCCTGTTTTTGGATATCAAAAAAAAGGAGGAATACTATATGCCAAAATATAGCGACAAAATAGATTTGTATTCTGACAGGGGTAAACTCGTTGAGAGTGGAGTCCCCTTGGAAGCTCTTAGTCCTCTAAAAAATGAGGCTATAAAGAGTATAGTATCCAAAGTTGTCAGAACAGTTGCTGTCGATCTCAAAGGCGCCCAATCAGCACTTGCCACAGGAGCATTAGGCGGAAAAGGCCAAATAATTCTTGGTAGAGAAATGAAATTAGATGTTGTTGGGAAAGCACCAGAGATCAAACAAAGAGTAGAAGAAATTCTTAAAGTTGATGCAAAAGACGATACTTTAGTAACGCTTTTAGGAAACAATGAGAGAATGCTTGTTCAGATACCCACAAACAGAATTTTTGCTGAATATAGTGTTGGTATGACTGCAACAGCAGCAGCCGTAACACAAGCAATTATAGATGTTTTCGATGTTAGCATATTTGATGCAAACGTTGTAAAGGCCGCAATATGGGGGGCCTACCCACAGACACTTGATCTTAAGGGAGCAAAGATTCAAGCTATGCTTGAAGTTCCACAGAAAAACGAAGGTCTTGGATACTCTCTAAGAAACATTATGGTTAACCACATAGTTGCCACAACAAAGAAGAATGCAATGAACTCAGCCGCACTTGCATCAATCCTTGAACAAACTGCAATGTTTGAAATGGGAGATGCAATAGGCCCATTTGAGAGAATGCATCTCTTGGGACTTGCATACCAGGGAATGAATGCAAACAATATAACCTACGAATTAGTTAAAGAAAATGGAAAGAACGGAACAATAGGATCAGTTGTTGAAACCTTAGTTGGAAAAGCAATTGAAGATAAAGTTATAGCAGTAGACAAGACGTTACCTTCTGGCTACAAAGTTTACAAGACAAAAGATATTGCATTATGGAACGCATACGCGGCATCTGGAATGCTTGCGTCAGTTATGGTAAACTGTGGTGCAATGAGAGCCGGTCAAGGAATACCTTCAACAGTTTTATACTTTAACGACTTAGTTGAGCATGAAACAGGTTTACCTGGTGTAGACTTCGGAAGAGCCCAGGGTACAACTGTTGGTATGTCATTCTTCTCCCACTCCATTTATGGTGGAGGAGGACCAGGTATATTCAACGGAAACCACATCGTTACAAGACACTCAAAAGGATTTGTAATTCCATGTATCGCTGCCGCAATGGCATTAGATGCAGGAACTCAGATGTTCTCACCAGAGGCAACATCTGGATTAATCAAAGAAGTGTTCTCAACAGTACCTGAATTTGCAGAACCAATGAAGTATGTAAATCAAGCCGCTGCCAAGATTAAGGGAGGTATTTAGGAGGAGTAAAATTGAAAATTAGGCCCGAGATACAGATATTTCCTTTCAAATTGATATCAAAAGAAACTGCAGACAAGATCACTGATGAACTCACTAGGTTTGACTTTGTCACAAACGTTTCAGTCCACGGACCTTCCATAAATTCAAATGAAAATGAGAATTATATGGTTGGATGGATATGGATTGAAGTAGAGGACAATAATGAAGATGTCCAGAGAGTTATAAAAGATATTTGTGACGAACACCTACCTTTTGGATATAACATTGAATTAGGTCGATTTACAAAATATAAGAAAGGCGTTTCTGACTACATAAAGGGTCTAAATTAGGAGGAATGAATATGAAATATAAAGCACAATTTTTCCCTGGAAAATCAGATCCATCAATAAACAGAAAAAAATATATGGATCCTGAATACAAACTCCAAAAGTTAAGATCAGTATCCGATGAGGATGTTGTAAGAGTTCTTGGCCACAGACAGCCTGGAGAGGACTACAAGAGCGTTCACCCGCCATTAGAGGAAATGGGAGAACCAGAATGCCCTATAAGAGAACTTGTAGAACCAACACCTGGTGCAAAAGCAGGAGACAGAATTAGGTATGTTCAGTTTACTGACTCCGTTTACTTTGCCCCAATATCTCCTTACCAGAGGTCATGGATGTACTCATACAGGTACAGAGGAATGGACAGTGGAACACTCTCTGGAAGACACGTAGTAGAAGCAAGAGAAAGAGATGTTGAAGCAATAGCTAAGGAGCTTATAGAATCTGAAACATTTGATGCCGCTAGAACAGGTATTAGAGGAAGAACAGTCCACGGACATGCCCTAAGACTTGATGAAAACGGCATTATGTTTGATGCTATGCAAAGATATGTATTTGACAAGAGCACAGGCGAAGTTAAGTATGTAAAGAATATGGTTGGAGAAGAAATACCCGCTCCTATATCTGTTGGTAAGCCACTATCCGAAGCTGAATTGATGAAAAGAACAACAATTTACAGGGCAGATGGTGTCACAATAAAACAAGACGCCGAAGTTCTTCAGATGGTACAGAATGTTCACTGGGAGAGATCCTTTGCAGGATTCGAGCCATTTAAGGAGGCCAAGTTTTAAGGAGGGGATATGAATGGTATATAAAGATGAAAAACATAACTTTATGCAGGCAATGAAAAAGAAATTCGAGGAAGCTCCAGACCAAAAGCAGACAAAGTACTACGTTTATGGAGGGTACAAGCAGAACAAGAGAAAAGTAGAATTCCACGACGCAGGTCAACAGATTGCTAAGGAAAGAGGAATACCGGGATACAACCCAACCGTAGGTATGCCACAAGGTCAGAGAGTATTGATGCCATACCAGCTTTCACACACAGACATTATAGCTAACATGGATGATCTCCACTTCGTAAACAATGCCGCTATGCAGCAGGCATGGGACGATATGAGGAGAACAATTCTTGTAGGTCTTGACTCACCACACAACATTTTGGAAAAGAGACTTGGAAAAGAGGTTACTCCAGAAACAATTAATCACTATCTTGAAGTAGTAAACCACGCAATGCCTGGTGCAGCCGTCATTCAGGAACACATGGTTGAAACTGACCCAAGATTAGTAAAGGACTCATACGTTAAAGTATACTCTGGAAATGACGAGTTAATTGATGAAATTGACTCAAGATTTGTTATCGACATAAACAAAGAATTCCCTGCAGACCAAGCAGCCGCATTAAAGAAGGCCGTTGGAAAATCAATGTGGCAGGTAGTTAGAATTCCAACAGTAGTTGGAAGAATTTGTGATGGAGGAACAGTTTCCAGATGGAGTGCAATGCAGATCGGTATGGCATTTATCGGTGCATACAACCTATGTGCCGGAGAAGCCGCAACTGGAGATTTCGCATACGCTGCAAAGCACGGTTCAGTCATTCAGATGTCTGACATGATGCCAGCAAGAAGAGCAAGAGGTCCAAATGAGCCCGGTGGACTTATGTACGGAGTCGTAGCAGACTGTGCACAGTCCTTGGCTAAGTACCCAGATGACCCAGCAAGACATTCACTTGAAACAATTGCACTCGCCGCTTTAATTTACGACCAGATATACCTCGGATCATACATGTCTGGTGGTGTCGGATTCACACAGTATGCAACAGCAGCATACACCGATAACATCCTTGAAGACTTTGTATACTGGGGAATGGAACACGTAAAGGACAAGTACGGAGATCTTGCAAAACAGAAACCAAGTGTAAACCTCATAAATGAGATGGGAACAGATGTTGCTTTGTACTGTTTAGAGCAGTATGAACTTTACCCAGCAGTTATGGAAACACACTTCGGTGGATCCCAGAGAGCTACATGTATATCTGCAGCAGCAGGTACAACTGTTGCAATGGCGACAGGTAATGCTCAAGCTGGTCTTTCAGCATGGTACCTAGCAGGTAATGTACACAAAGAGCAGATGGGAAGATTCGGATTCTACGGATTCGACCTTCAGGATCAGATTGGTGCCGCAAACACCTTCTCATACAGGTCTGATGAAGGTTTACCATTCGAGCTTAGGGGAGGTAACTACCCAAGCTACGCAATGAACGTAGGACACCAGAGTGCATATGCAGGTATCGTTGCTGCCGCACACGCAGCAAGGTTCGATGCATGGGCAGTATCTCCACATATAAAGGTCGCATTTGCCGACAGGTCACTACCTTTCGACTTCGCAAACATTACAAAGGAGTTCGGAAGAGGTGCCATGAGGGAGTTCGTCCCTGCCGGAGAAAGAGACCTTATTATACCATAAAATAAAAATTTATTTTTTTCTTTTCTTATTTTTAAATTTAATATCTTAAATAGAAAAAGTACTTTGTCTAATTCTAAATATTCTTTTAACAGACGAGGTATTCATTCTTAAGAAATAAATTTAAAACAACTTAAAATGAATATAGTAAAACTTTGATTTCAATAGGAGAAACTAAATGGAAAATAAAAAAGATAAAAAAAGAGATTTACATGTTTTCTCTTTAGCATCTTTCTTTAACGATATGGGTTCTGATATGATATACCCAATATGGCCTTTGTTTGTTACAGTTTTCTTGGGTGCTGATGTATTAGTTTTAGGAATCATAGATGGCATCGGAGAAGCTTTAGTATCAATTTCAAGTGCATTCTCTGGATTCCTATCTGACAAATTTAGAAGAAGGAAAATATTTGTCTGGACTGGGTACTTATCATCAGCAATTGCGAGATTTGGGTATGCAATCTCCCCAACTTGGGCATATCTTGTTCCATTTAAGGCCTTGGACAGAGCCGGTAAAATAAGAGGGGCCCCAAGGGATGCAATGGTTGCAGAGCTATCTACAAAGGATAATAGGGGTTCCAACTTTGGATTTTTAAGAGCAATGGATAACTTTGGTGCAATTGTTGGGATTACCTTGTCGATATTATTACTAAAATACCTTGGATTTAGGAACCTTATCCTCTTGGCCGCAATCCCTTCATTCTTCTCTGTTTTGATAATATATATTTTTATTAAAGAGAAAAAATTTGAAACTAAGAAAAGGAAGTTTTCAATAAATCTCTTTGATAAAAACTTTCGATTGTTTGTATTCATTAATGGAATATTTGCATTAGGGGCATTTAGCTATTCTTTCTTTTTATTATATGCTAAAGACATAGGATTTTCAATATATACAGTTCCTATATTCTATTTAATTTATACAATATCAAGCACTGTATTTTCTTATCCTTTTGGAAGGATGGCAGATAAAATTGGAAGGAAAAAAGTGTTGATGATTTCTTATCTGTCTTTTGCACTTGTATGTTTTAGTTTCATCATCACAAGAAATTTTTTAGGTATCGTAATAATATTTTGTATTTATGGAGTATACAAGGCAGCCATTGAAGTTTCTCAAAAAACATTGGCTTCTGAGATCTGCCCACTTGACTATAGGGCTACTTCTTTGGGGTCTTTTCAACTTATTACTGGGCTTATCGCATTTCCCGCTTCTTTTATAGCGGGGGTATTATGGAAAACGTTAGGCATGAATTACCCCCTTTATTTTTCTCTATCGTTATCCTTAGCTTCTTTTATTTTAATTAATCTGGTAAAAGAACAAAAAGTATGTTAATTAGATAATCTTATAAACGAGATTTAGCCCTTCTTTTTGGTGAAGATCTAATGGAGTTCTGTCCTAAATGTGGCACTCTTTTGCGTGTTAACAAGAAAGATGGTAAGTGTTTGTATGCTTGCAGATGTGGGTATGAAAAAGATATAGATGAAAAAAGTCGATTTGAGCATTCTGAAAAAAATCAATCTGGGGACGAAGTTGTTGTCATTGAAGATAGCAATATCATGATGCCTAAAGTTAAGGAAGAATGTAAAAAATGTCACAATAGAGAAGCTTACTGGTGGATGCTCCAGACAAGAAGCGGGGATGAACCTGCGACTAAATTTTATAGATGTACAAAGTGTAATTATACATGGAGAGAATACGATTAAAAATAATATAGAGGGTCGGATTACGAACCTCTATCAAATCTTTTGTTTGATTAAAATAGAAATTACTCTTTCTTTGCCTTTTTAGTTGTGGTCTTTTTAGAAGTTGTCTTCTTTGCTTTCTCAGTCTTTACTTCCTTAGGAGCTTCAGTTTTCTTTGCTTCAGATGCTTTCTTCTTTGGAGCCGCTTTCTTTGTAGTTGTCTTCTTTGCTTTCTCAGTCTTTACTTCAGCCTTAACTTCTTCTTTCTTTGGCGCTGCTTTCTTCTTGGGTTTCTCAGCCTTCTTTTCTTTAACTTCTTTAGTCTGTTTTTTAGAATCGGCCTTTCTCTGCTTTTTGGCTTCTACATTTTTATTAAGCATACCTTTTAGAAGAGCTACATTACCCTCACGAACCGTGCGCCTTCTAAAATCCAAAATTATACCAAGAGACTTTGCGCGATTAACAGGAATATTTGCTTCTCGTAATTCTCCTAAAGAGAAACCCCTAGCATCTTTTTCTTTTGAAATATTTTTACTTTGAGTCATTACCTTTGGATTCACTAAATCACCTTTACAAACTTAATTAGAAATCTCTTAAAAGAGTTTCTGTGAATGAGAAAGGAAAGGCTTAAATATGCATTTTATATTGAGGAATTTGCATTATTATGCCCGAGTGGTGTAGCCCGGCCCATCATCCAAGACTGTCACTCTTGTGACTCGGGTTCAAATCCCGACTCGGGCGCCATAATAATCATAAATAATAATAAGGCTGTTGGCCATCAATATGAAAATAAGGTGATAAAATTCTTGTAAGCGTCTTCAGGAAGTCACCGAAAAGCTTAAATAGCACTCCATTTTCAATTCCAAAAACTGAAATCTGCACCCTGAAGAGGCTTTTTGTGAAAAAAACTCCTTTTACACGGGCTCGTAGCTCAGTCTGGCTAGAGCACCGGCCTTTTAAGCCGGGAGTCGGGGGTTCAAATCCCCTCGAGCCCGCCATATCCAAGGAGAGGTTATAATGACGAAAAAGAAAATTAATATATTGGATAATGAATTTGTTCCTGAGCATACTATTCTTACAGAAGAAGAATCCAATGAGCTTCTACAGAAATTTAATATTACATATGATAAGCTTCCCCTGATTTTAGAAACAGATCCTGTTGTAAAGATTATTGGGGCAAAATCTGGAGACATAATAAAAATTATAAGATCCCAGTCTCCCGCAGGTAAGAGTGTTTTCTATAGATATGTCATTGGCGAGGACACAAAACAAGGATTGGAAGAAGAGTTAGTTGATGAAATAGTTGAAGATGAACCCGCGGAGGAATAGAGGTGATATTAGTTGGATAGATGGGTAGTTATTGAATCATTTTTTAATGAAAAAGGTTTTGTAAGGCAGCATCTTGATTCTTTTAATGATTTTGTTGGAAAAAGACTTCAGGACGTAATAGATGAACAGGCTAAGATTGAAACTGACATTGAAGGTTTTTATGTTAAATTTGGTAAGATAAGGGCCGGTGAGCCCGTATATAAGGAAGCAGATGGTTCCAAGAGAGATTTTTTCCCCCAAGAAGCAAGGCTTAGAAGTCTTTCCTATGTTGTTCCCCTTTATCTTGAATTCATACCTGTTATAGAAGAAAAGGAAAGAGAGCCTGTAGAGGTAGAGATTGGTAAGCTTCCTATAATGTTAAAATCAAATGCTTGTAGTCTTCACGGATTAGGAAGGGAAGAATTAATTACTAAAGGGGAAGATCCAAGAGACCCAGGTGGATATTTCATAATTAATGGTGCAGAAAGAGTAGTAGTTGCTATTGAAGATTTGGCGCCAAATAGGATATTAGTTGAAATTGACGAAAGATTGCAAGTTGCCATTGCAAAAGTATTCTCAACGAGAAGTGGATTTAGGGCATTGGTAACAGTTGAGAGAAAGAAAGATGGACTCCTTAGAGTTTCCTTCCCATCACTTCCTGGAAAGATGCCATTTGTAACTTTAATGAAGTCACTAGGTCTTGAGAAGGATATTGACATAGTCAACGCAGTATCTTCTGAAAAGGATATCCAGAAAGAACTTTTGGATAACTTAGAAGAGTCAATGGACATTACAGATAAGGAACTCGCGTTGGATTATCTTGGTAAGAGACTAGCAATGGGGCAGCAGAAAGAATACAGGTTAAAAAGAGCAGAGATGGCCCTTGACAAATATCTTTTACCCCATATAGGTACTGAAGAAACAGACAGGTTGAGAAAGGCTTACTACCTTGGTATAATGGCAAATAGGGTAATTGAACTTTCACTTGGTAAGAGAGAGTCAGATGACAAGGACCATTATGCAAACAAGAGATTAAAGTTAGCCGGTGATCTTTTAGAAAATTTATTCAGATTATCATTTGTTCAACTTACAAGGGATATAAAATATCAGCTCGAAAGAACTTATGCTAGGGGCAGGTTTGAAGAAGGAAATGAGGGTGACTTCGTAAAGAAGTCAGTCAGGGCTGACGTTTTGACAGAAAGAATAAGGTACGCCATGGCAACTGGAACATGGCCTGGAGGCAGAATGGGTATCAGTCAGCTTATGGACGATACAAACTTCATGTCAAGATTCTCTCATTTAAGAAGAGTTCTTTCACCGCTTTCAAGAACACAGCCTCACTTTGAAGCCAGGGATCTTCACCCAACACACTGGGGAAGGATATGTCCAAGCGAAACGCCCGAAGGTCCAAATTGTGGTCTTGTAAAAAACATGGCTTTGATGTCCTATATTTCAATAGGTTCAAACGAACTTGACATCCAGAACTATTTATTTTCTTTAGGACTAGAGCAGATTACAGATGTGGCAGGGCTTAAAGTAATGACTTATGTTTATCTAAACGGTAATTTAATTGGGTTTGTAAAAGATGGAAACTCATTTACTCAAACTGTAAGAAAAGATAGAAGAAAAGGTAAGATTGATAACGAAGCAAACATTGTTTACTACGAGATGACAAATGAGATTCATATCAACTGTGACCCTGGAAGAGTTAGAAGGCCCCTTATTATCGTAGAAGAAGGTAAGCCGCTTTTGACTTCAGAACACGTAAAGGCTATTGAAAGAAGGTCAAAAGGATGGTCAGATCTTGTGGTCGAGGGTGTTATTGAGTATTTAGACGCAGAAGAAGAAGAAAATACCCTCATTGCCCTTTCTGAGGAAGATTTAACCCCAGAACATACACATCTAGAAATTTATTCTCCATCAATTCTTGGAGTTTGTGCATCGATTGTTCCGTTTGCAGAGCATAATGCTGCGCCAAGAAACTCATATGGAGCTGGTATGGGAAAACAGAGTCTTGGATTCTCACAATCTAATTTCAAACTAAAAGTTGAAACAAGAGGGCATTTGATGTACTATCCTCAGATGCCAATTGTAAAAACTAAAGTTATGGACGCAGTCGGATTTAATAACAGACCTGCAGGGCAAAACTTTGTAGTCGCTGTTCTTTCTTATTTAGGATACAATATTGAAGACGCACTTATTATTAACAAGAGCTCTGTGGATAGAGGCCTTGGAAGAACTACATTCTTTAGAACCTATGACTCAGATGAGAGAAGATACCCCGGAGGTCAACAGGATAAGTTTGAGGTCCCTGAAGAATCAGTAAGTGGGTACAGAGGACCAGACGCTTATGAAAATCTTGACATTGATGGATTCATAAGACCAGAGTCTAGAGTAAAAGGTGGGGACGTATTAATCGGAAGGACTAGCCCGCCAAGATTCTTAGAGGAACTTGATGAGTTTGGAACTGCCATTGAAGGTAGAAGAGAAACTTCGATTGGTGTTAGGCCTTCAGAAAAAGGAATAATCGACTTAGTATTGTTGAGTGAAACTGAGGACGGAAATAAACTTGTTAAAATAAAAGCCAGAGATGAAAGAATACCTGAGCTTGGTGACAAGTTTGCATCAAGGCACGGTCAAAAGGGAGTTTTGGGACTTTTATGCCCGCAGAAAGACATGCCGTTTAACGAGTACGGAATAACACCTGACCTTATAATTAATCCACATGCTATACCTTCAAGAAAAACAGTAGGCCAGATATTGGAAATGATTGGAGGCAAAGCAGGCTCACTAAAAGCAAAGACAGTTGATGCAACATTGTTCTCTGGGGAAAAAGAAGTAGATATAAGGCAAATACTTCAAGACTTTGGATTCAAGAACACTGGAAGAGAAAGATTGTACAACGGAATAACTGGAGAAGTAATTGAAGCAGATATATTTGTTGGAGTTTGTTACTACCAGAAGTTACACCATATGGTTGCAGATAAGATCCATGCAAGATCCCGTGGTCCAAGACAAATGCTCACAAGACAGCCAACTGAAGGCAAAGCCAGAGAAGGAGGTCTTAGATTTGGTGAGATGGAGAGAGACTGTTTAGTTGGTCACGGAACAAGTTTACTATTGAAAGAAAGGTTACTTGAAGCTTCAGATAAAGCCGATATTCTCATTTGTGGAAAATGCGGATCCTTGGCAGTTTATGATAAACTCAGAAATAGAGAGTACTGCCCAATATGTGAAGAAGAAACTGATATTTATCCCGTAGAGATGTCTTATGCTTTCAAGCTCTTGCTTGAGGAGTTAAAATCGATGTGTTTAGATCCAAAATTAAAACTTAGGGATAGGGCGTGATCATTATGTTCAAAGTACCAAAAGTAATAGACACAATTCAATTTGGAATATTGTCCCCTGAAGATGTCAGAAAGATGTCGGTATTAAGAGTAATTACTGCAGATACATATGATGATGATGGTTACCCTATAGAAAAAGGTCTAATGGATCAAAGGCTGGGCGTAATTGATCCTGGATTAAAATGTAAGACATGTGGTCAGAAATTTGGGGATTGCCCTGGACACTTTGGGCACATAGAACTTGCAAGACCCGTAATCCATGTGGGTCATGCCAAAGATGTGCACAAGATTTTGAAATCCGTATGCAGAGATTGTGGAAAGCTCAAACTTGACTTGTCACAAAGAGAACATTACCTTGAGCAACTCTTGAAAGCAACTGACAGGCTGAAAAGTAGAGAAATTGTTGTAAAAGAAGCAATGGACAAGGCAGCAAAAAGTACATGTCCTTGGTGCGGCAGTGATAAGAGAACGATAAAGTTTGAAAAACCATATACATTTTATGAAGAGTGGGGAGAAGAAAGAAACAAATTAACACCTATTGACGTTAGAGAACGTCTAGAGAAAATACCTCTTGAAGATTATGATTTGATTGGCGTAAACAAAGACGTTTCAAAACCTGAATGGATGGTTCTAACAGTATTGCCAGTTCCTCCAGTCACAGTTAGACCTTCTATCACCCTTGAATCAAGTGTAAGAAGTGAAGATGATTTAACACACAAGCTTGTGGATATAATTAGAATTAATCAGAGATTGAGAGAAAATATAGACGCTGGAGCGCCACAGCTAATTGTTGAAGATTTATGGGAGCTTTTACAGTATCATGTGACAACTTACTTTAATAATAGTACTTCAGGAGTCCCTCCTGCAAGACACAGATCAGGCAGAATATTGAAAACTATATCCCAGAGATTATCTGGAAAAGAAGGCAGGTTCAGATCAAATCTTTCAGGTAAGAGGGTCGACTTTTCTGCAAGAACTGTAGTTTCACCAGATCCTTTTATTAGTATAAACGAAGTTGGAGTCCCCGATTTCGTTGCATCAGAATTAACGGTCCCTGAAAAAGTCACCGCTTATAATTTGGAAGAAATGCGAAAGATTGTCAGAAACGGGCCAAACAAACATCCAGGTGCAAATTATATAATTAGAAACGATGGAAGAAGAAAAAAGATAACTGAGACTACAAAAGATGATGTCGCTGAAGAACTAGAAGTTGGGTTTACAGTTGAAAGGCAGCTAAAAGATGGGGACATTGTTTTGTTCAACAGGCAACCTTCTCTCCATAGACTTTCTATAATGGCTCATGAAGTAAGAGTCATGCCATATAAAACTTTTAGACTAAATCTTTGTGTTTGTCCGCCCTATAACGCAGACTTTGATGGGGATGAAATGAATTTGCACCTTCCACAGACGGAAGAGGCAAGAAGTGAAGCTGGCATAATAATGAAGGTTCAGGAGAATATTATTTCACCAAGGTTCGGAGAGCCTGTTATTGGAGGAATGCAAGATTATATTTCAGGCGCATACCTTATGACAAAAGATGGCTCAGAATTTTCAACTGAAGAGGTTGAAGAGAGCTTTTACGAATCAGATATCCTTAAGAAGAAAGTAGGTGTTGAGGCTTTCAATGATAGGTCGAAGCTATGGACAGGCAAAGAACTTTTTGAAGTTCTACTTCCAAAGGATTTGAGTGTCGAGTTCAAATCAAAGACATGCAGAAAATGTGAAAAATGCGAATTTGCCAACTGCAAATATGATAATTATGTCGTGATTAAAGAAGGAAAGCTTCTAAAGGGAGTAATCGATGGAGCGGCATTTAAGGCTAGATCAAGTTGCAAGCTCTTGGATAAGATAGTGAAAGATTATGGCTCTGATGAAGGAAGAGAATTCTTGGATTCTGTAACAAAACTTATCATCTCAGTCATAATGAAAGTAGGGCTTACAACAGGTATAGACGATGTTGACATACCAGAAGAAGGCCTTGAAAGAATTGATGAAATATTAGAAAATGCCCACACTAAGGTCATGGAAAATATTGATGCTTACAACAGGGGAGAACTAGAAAAGCAGCCAGGTCAAACTTTGGAAGATACTCTGGAAAACAGAATTATGGCAGAACTTGCAAAGGCAAGAGATAATGCTGGTGGGGCAGCAGAGCAGTACCTTGGAATGAAGAGGCATGCAGTAATAATGGCAAAGACCGGTGCAAAAGGAAACATGTTAGATTTAACTCAGATGGCCGCATGTTTAGGGCAGATGACAGTGAGAGGAAAGAGACTTCATAGAGGGTATCAAGAAAGAAGCTTGCCACACTTTAAGCGTGGTGACCGTTCTGCAAAAGCAAGAGGATTTGTCAGTTCAAGTTATAGAAAAGGACTTTCACCCACAGAGTTTTTCTTCCATTCAATGGGGGGAAGAGAGGGTCTTGTCGATACTGCAGTTAGAACTGCACAGTCAGGTTACATGCAGAGAAGATTAATCAACGCTTTGCAGGATTTAAAGGTTGAGAAGGATAGAAGTGTAAGAGATAACAGTAATAATATTATTCAGTTTGAATACGGTGAAGATGGTGTTGATCCATCAAGGAGCTCATACGGAGAAGCCGTAGATATAGACTGGATAGTTCATAAAACATTAGCGACGAGGAAGTCATGAGGTGATTTAATGGCAGATTTATCTTATATTGATTCTCAACTTGAAGCACATGGTGATAAACTAACCGGATACATTTTAAACAAGTTGAAAGACAAACTTTACACAGCCAATGAAAAATATAAATTTTCTAAAAAAGAAGTAAATTCTATAATAGAAGAATGTATCAAAGCTTATGAGAAATCTCTCGTTGATCCCGGAGAAGCAGTTGGAACTGTAGCTGCCCAAAGTCTTGGAGAGCCGGGAACACAGATGACCTTAAACACCTTCCACTATGCTGGTGTAGCAGATATCAATGTTACATTGGGACTTCCTAGGATCATTGAAATTGTCGATGCAAGAAAAGATCCAAATACTCCTGTAATGAGAATCTATCTTGATGAAGATCTAAGAGAAAGCAGAGAAAAAGCAGAAGGCATAGTTAAGGAAATTGAAGGTACAACAATTGAGAGCATTTCTAAGAGCATGAAAATCGATGTCATCAACATGTCAATTGTAGTTGAGCTTGATACTTACAAGATGGAAAAACAGGGACTTACAGTTGAAGATATTAAAGAAAAACTTTATAAATTGAAGAAAGTTGAGAGCATCGAAGACGAAGATAACTTTTTAACTTTAAAGGCCGGTGACGTTTCTCTTATGGAACTTAGAAAATTTTTTAACAGAGTGAAAGGTCACCAGCTTAAAGGGATAAAGAATGTTAAAAGAGCCCTAATCAAAAAAGAATCAGATGAATATGTGATATACACAGAGGGTTCAAATCTAGGCGAAGCATTTAAAATTCCTGGAATAGACATTTCCAGATCAATATCAAACGATATTAACGAAATACAAAGAGTACTTGGGATTGAAGCTGCTAGAAGGGCTATTGTTGATGAAATCAGAAAGACCTTGGAAGAGCAGGGTCTAGAGGTAGATATTAGACACATAATGTTACTTGCTGATTTAATGACCATGGAGGGGGAGATAAAGCAGATAGGAAGGCATGGAATTAGTGGGGAGAAGTCCAGTATACTTGCTAGGGCTTCCTTTGAAGTTACTACCAACCATCTTATGAAAGCTGCAAAGTTTGGAGAAATTGACTCCTTATCAGGAGTAACTGAGAACGTTATAATAGGGCAACCGATACCCATGGGTACAGGAAATATTAAACTTATAATGAAAAAGTAGGAGGTTATTCAATGGACGTAAATAGAGAAATAAAAAGAACAGTAGATACCGGAAAGGTAATACTTGGAACTAACAAATCCATTAATTCTCTTAAGACGGGTAACGCTAAGATGATTATCTATACTCAAAACTGTCCTAAAAAAATAAAAGAGGATATTTTATATTATTCCAAGATATCAAGCATACCCATTTTAGAGTTTGGTGGTACATCACTGGAGCTTGGTACAGTTTGTGGTAAACCATTCCTTGTTTCAGTAATAGCAGTCATGTCTCCCGGAGAGTCCAACATACTTTCTGGAGGTAAGGTTTATGGGAATTAAGATTTCAACGGACGAAATAAAGTACATTGGACTTTTTGAAAGCATGACTGGTGCAACTGTTAAGGATTGTATTTTTGAAGACAATAAAAATAAAATTGTCTATGTTGTTAAAGAAGGCGATATGGGCCTTGCCATTGGTAAGAATGGTGCAAATGCTCAGAGAGTAAAAGAAACTCTGAATAAACCAATTGATATAATCGAGTATTCAGAAGATCCTATTAAGTTTATTAAGAATATTATCTGGCCTGTTAAAGTTAAAAGTATTCATGTTTCTGAGAGAAAAGATGGCAAGAAGATAGCCGTTCTTGATATTAATAAGAAAGATAAGGGTCTTGTAATAGGAAAAGAAGGAAAAAATATAGACCGAATCAAAAACCTATTAAAGAGACATCATAATCTTGACGATATAATGATCATGTAGAGGTTGTAAATATGAGCAAACCACAAGGGAGAAACGCTGCGAGAAAAATTGAAGGAATTAGAAAAAAGTTTAGATGGAAAGATAAAGCTTACAAGGTTCAAGAGCTAAACCTTAAGATTAAATCTGATCCTTTAGAGGGTAGCCCACAGGCTAGAGGGATTGTACTTGAGAAGGTCCCTATTGAAGCTAAACAGCCTAACTCTGCCCTTAGAAAATGCATTAGAGTTCAGCTTATTAAAAACGGTAGGCAGATAACAGCATTTTGTCCAGGGGATGGAGCCATAAACTTCATTGACGAGCACGATGAGGTCGTAATTGAAGGAATTGGGGGCAGACAGGGTGGATCAATGGGAGATATCCCTGGAGTCAGATTTAAAGTAGTTAAGGTAAATAGAGTTTCATTAAATGAGATGGTTAAAGGAAGGAAAGAGAAACCGGTAAGGTAGATATTATGGATGTAAAAGAAAGATTTTATGTTCCCGATAATCTTAAAGTATTCGGCAAGTGGGATACGGATATTGCCGTTGAAGATTTGGGAATAAAAAGTTATGTTAATCTTACCCCTGTCGTAGTTCCTCATACTGCAGGAAGACACCAAAAGAGAAGGTTTTGGAAAAACAAAATCAATATCGTTGAAAGACTAGGAAATAAGATGATGAGGTCTGGCTCTGCAGGAAGAAAGACGGGTGGAAGATTCTTGAGAAGACACGGGGGGTATACAGGTAAGAAACAGGCCACCTACAAAACATTAAAACTTGCTTTTGAAGATATTAACAAAAAAACGAAACAGAATCCTTTGGAAGTACTGATTAAAGCACTTGAATATGCAGGGCCAAGAGAAGAGGTAACAACACTTTCTTACGGAGGAATTAAGTACCATCTTTCCGTAGATACAGGGTCACAGAGAAGACTTGACATGGCGCTTAGGAATATAGCGCTTGGTGCAAGCCTTAAGACCTTTAAGACCAAGAAGAAGTTCCACGAAACATTGGCTGAAGAAATTATTCTTGCTTCAAAGGGAGAAATGGCAAGCTTTTCTGTTAACAAGAAGGAAGAAATAGAGAGGATTGCAAAGTCAGCCAGATAATTTGACTGTGGTGATTCATTATGGGCAGAAAAGAAGAGATGGCAAAAAAAGTTAAGGAATTAATGAAAGATCCAGTGCACATAAGAAATACTGGAATAGCGGCACACATTGACCACGGTAAAACCACATTGAGTGATAACCTTCTTTCTGGCGCAGGTCTAATGTCAGAGGATCTCGCCGGAAAACAGCTTGTCTTGGATTTTGATGAGCAGGAGCAGGCAAGGGGAATTACAATTAACGCATCCAACATATCAATGGTACACAAAAACAAAGGTCAAGATTATCTTGTTAACTTAATTGATACCCCAGGACACGTTGACTTTGGAGGAGACGTTACAAGGGCAATGAGAGCAATAGATGGATGTATCATAGTTGTCTGTGCTGTAGAAGGTAAGATGCCTCAGACTGAGACTGTCGTAAGACAAGCCTTAAAAGAAAAAGTAAAACCAACACTTTTCATAAACAAAGTTGACAGATTAATAAGAGAACTTCAACTCTCACCTGAAGAGTTACAGAATAGATTTGTCAAAATTATCAATGAAGTAAACAAACTAATTAAAAATGCAGCACCCCCAGAGTTTAAGGATAGCTGGCAGGTAAGTGTTACAGAGGGCAGCGTATCATTTGGTTCAGCCTACTACAATTGGGCCATAAATGTCCCTTATATGAAAAAGAGCGGGATAACATTCAAAGACATAATTGAGCACTGTATGAATGACACACAAAAGGAGCTTTCTAAAAAATCTCCTTTACATGAAATCCTTCTTGATATGATGGTTACACATCTTCCAAATCCCTTAGTTGCACAGAAGTATAGGATCCCTCAGATCTGGAAGGGGGACCTTGAAAGTGCTGTGGGTAAGGATATGTTGGAGTGCAATCCAAACGGACATCTTGGAATGGTTGTTACAAAGATTGTGCAAGATCCGCATGCAGGAGAAATCTGTGTAGGTAGATTATTTTCAGGAACTCTAAAAACTGGTCAAGAGGTATGGATAGTAGCTACAAAGAATAAGAGAAGGGTCCAGCAAGTTGGAATATTCATGGGTGCAGACAGGGAAAACTTGGAAGTAGTTCCATGCGGTAATATCGTTGCGGTAACAGGGTTAAAAGAAGCAATAGCCGGTGAAACAATATGTACCGGTGATGAGCCAATAACACCCTTTGAAGCAATAAAGCACTACTCAGAACCTGTAGTTACAGTTGCAGTAGAACCAAAGAACACCAAAGATTTAGCAAAATTAGTTGAAGTCTTAAGACAGGTTTCAAAGGAAGACCCAACGCTAGTAGCAAAGATCAACGAAGACAGTGGAGAATATTTACTCTCAGGTATGGGAGAACTTCACTTGGAAGTCGTAGGCTACAGGATTACTCATGACAGGGGAATTGATATTAAACTTTCCCAACCGATTGTTATCTACAGAGAGTCAATTGATGGTAAATCTGAGGCCATAGAAGGTAAATCACCAAACAAACATAACAGATTCTACATGCAAGTTGAGCCTTTAGAAGACAATATTTACAATGCAATAAAAGAAGGAATAATCCCAGAAGGTAGAGTTAAAGGTAAGGATTTAGGCCCACAATTAAGAGAACTTGGAATGAGCACCGAAGAAGTAAAGGGTATTGCAGATGTTTACAATGGAAACATATTCTTTAACATGACAAAAGGAATTGTTTACATTAACGAAGTAATCGAACTTGTTATCCAATCAATACATGAAGTAATCGATGGAGGCCCATATTCAAGGGAGCCAGTAATGAAACTTAAAATAAGTCTTGTAGACTGTAAGCTTCACGAAGATTCAATTCATAGAGGTCCAGCACAGGTTATACCCGCCGTAAGAGAGGGTCTATTTGCAGCAATGCTTTACGCAAGACCAGTAATATACGAGCCTATACAGAAAGTTACGATTACAACGCCACAAGATTACATGGGAGCAGTAACAAGGGAAATGCAGTCTAGAAGAGGACAGATAGTTGACATTGCGCAGGAAGGAGACACTACAACAGTCGTATCTATTGCACCAGTTGCCCAGATGTTTGGGTTTGCTGGAGACATAAGAGGTGCAACTGAAGGAAGAGCATTATGGTCAACTGAATATGCAGGTTACCAGAAGCTTCCAACTGAACTTCAGATGCAGACAGTTGAGTCCATCAGAAAGAGGAAAGGTCTAAAACCGCAACCTCCAAGACCTGAAGATTACTTAAACATGTAAAATGGAAAAAGCTTAAAAATGGATTTAATTTAGAGGATTATACCAGATATAATAAAAATATATTAAAAAAAGGAGGAAATAATTATGGCAACTCAAAAACCACACTTGAATGTAGCCTTTATCGGCCATGTCGATCACGGTAAATCTACCGCTGTAGGTCAATTACTTGTTATGCACGGTGATATCAGAGCAGACCTTATTAAGAAGTTCGAAGAAATGGGAGAAAAAGGTAAGACGTTTAAGTTTGCTTGGGTAATGGATAACTTAAAAGAAGAGAGAGAAAGAGGAGTTACAATTGATCTTTCTCACAAGAAGTTTGAAACAGATTCAAAATACATTACAATTGTGGACTGTCCAGGTCACAGGGACTTCGTTAAGAACATGATTACCGGAGCATCTCAGGCAGATGCTGCAGTTCTAGTAGTCGCAGTAAACGATGGTATAATGCCACAGACACAGGAACACGTTTTCTTGTCAAGAACGCTTGGTATTCAACAATTGGCTGTATTGATAAATAAGATGGATACAGTAAACTATGCCGAGGATAAGTTTAACGCAGTTAAGGCAGAAGTAGAGAAGCTTGTAAGGACAGTTGGATTTAAGACTGACGAAGTAAAGTTCATCCCCGCTTCAGCATTTAACGGAGACAACATAGCAGGTAAATCTGACAAGACCCCATGGTACACAGGACCATCATTATTGGAGACTGTAGACTCTTTCAAAGAACCCGCTAAACCAACAGACAAGCCACTTAGACTTCCAATCCAGGACGTTTACACAATCACTGGTGTAGGAACTGTCCCTGTCGGAAGAGTAGAAACTGGAATAATGAAGAAGGGAGACACAGTAATGTTTGAGCCTGCATCAACAGTATTTGGAAAACAAATTGCTGGTGAAGTAAAGACAATAGAAATGCACCATGAAACATTGGACCAGGCAGTACCAGGTGACAACGTAGGATTCAACGTTAGAGGCGTTGGAAAGAACGATATTAAGAGAGGAGATGTTCTAGGGCATCCAAACAGCCCACCCACAGTAGTAACAATGAATGACTCATTCAAAGCACAGATTGTAGTCTTGAGGCACCCAACAGCAATTACTGCCGGATACACACCAGTATTCCACTGCCACACAGCACAGATAGCATGTACATTTGAAAAACTACTCGCAGAACTTGATCCAAAGACTGGTAACGTAAAGACTGAAAACCCTGATTTCCTAAAGAGCGGTAGTGCTGCCATTGTCCAGATAAAGCCAACAAAACCTATGGTTATTGAGGAAATAAAAATACTACCTCAGTTAGGCAGGTTTGCTGTAAGGGATATGGGAGCAACAGTTGCTGCTGGAATGGTTCAGTCCATCATTAAGGCTTAAAATTTAATTTATTTTATTTTTATTAAAATGAGGCGATATAGTTGCAAAAAGCTAGAATTAGATTGACTGCAATGGAAACTCAGAAACTTGACGAAGTTTGTTCGCAAGTTAAGAAGATAGCGGAGCGTACAGGTGTAGACATTGCCGGACCAATACCATTACCAACAAAAAAATTAAAGGTACCAGTAAGGAAATCAACTTCTGGTGACGGTAAGGCAACTTGGGAACGATGGGAAATGAGGATACACAAAAGGCTCATTGAAATAGACGCTGATGAAAGAACAATGAGACAGATAATGAGGGTCAAGGTTCCAGAAAGAGTTAACATAGAAATTGAATTATTGTCCTAATCTTTTATTGTATTTAAAAAATACAATTATCTATTCTTTGATAGACTTCTTATAGAATTATCAATTTATATCCACAATATCTCTTTTAGATATAATTAAATTTAAATATTGAATATCACCTTTCTATTTAAAGTGGTAGAAATGATAGATATAATAGCATTAGGAATTGTAGGAATAATATTGTTCCTTGTATTATTGTTTATAGGCCCAATAGTACTTTGGCTTGGGACTAAATTAGCGGGAATTGAAAATGCATCATTTAAGAAGGCGATTATTAGTGTGGTTGTCCTTATAGTTCTTAGCGCAGTATTAGGTGCAATTCTTGGACCTTTAGCTTTCCTTGACCTGATTATTAGCTTTGTTGTCACATTATGGGTAGTTAAGGCGCTGTATAGTACATCTTGGACAAAGGCCTTTTTAGCCCTAATATTGACTGTAATAGTTTTTATAATAATTAGTGCTATTCTTCTGGCACTTTTAGGATTCGGGCTTTCAAATATAGGTATTTTTTAATTTTTATTATTTATGGAGAAAGCATGATAATAAGAAACTGCACTGTAGATGATGTTAGCAGAGTTAGATTATTTGTGGACCAGTGTAAACCTTTAGATTTACACACCACAGTAACTTACTGGACATTATTTAATTATTTTTCTAATCTATGTTTTCTAATGTTAGAAGAGGAGAAAGTAATTGGATTTGTTTCTGGAGTTAAAAGTTCTCTAGACAAAGAAGTTGTTTACCTATGGCAGGTTGGCGTTGCCAAGAATTATCGTGGCAATAACTATGCTTCTCTTTTACTCGATCATTTTTTTAAGGCGTCTAAGAATTTAGATTGTAGTAAGATACAAGTTTCCATAGCCCCAGAAAATGAGCCCAGCTATAATGCTTTCTTTAAGTACTCAAAAGAGCATTCTTACAATATTTCGCAGGTTGGGGAACTCAAATACGAAGATGAATTAACTGGTAAAAAAGAATTTGAAATTCTTTATCAAATTGAGATTTGATGCCCACAAATTTTATAAACTAACTTACTTGATGAAACTTTAAGCCGAGGTCGCATAGCTAGGATTAGTGCGCCGGACTTGAGATCCGGTTTCCCTTCGGGATGCGGGAGTTCAAATCTCCCCCTCGGCGCTTTTTTGAAATGGAGCGTTAATTTTCTTATTTTAGGGCCAATTAAACTTTGGCATTTTATTTAATTGGATCTGCCCTTAAATGGGCAATTGCCTTAACCGAGTTAGGCGAATGTTTATATATTCTCAGAACTCCAATTTATTAACTATAATGGTGTTAACTATGAAGAAAATATTTGCTATTTTGCTAAGCTTGTTATTTGTTGGGAGCGCGTTTGGGGTGGCATCTGTTTTCGGAAAAACTGGAGGTCCGGACAACTTCGGCTACACATTTATAGATTCAAATGACGATCCTTCACTTAAATATCATTACCCTTGGATTGAAATAAAAGATACTGGAACTAAAATCACCTCTTGGAGTGGTGGCTATTTTGGATGTGATGATGGATATAAATCTGGCATACCACTTGGATTTGACTTTGATTATTATGGTAACAATTACAACAAGGTTAACATAATGACAAATGGCTGGATAAACTTTGCATCTCCTAACAGTTGGTACCAAAGTGCTACTTTCCCATCCTCCGGCACTTATGTTGATCCAATATCGCTTTTTGGAGGAGACCTATTTCTATGTTGTCCAGACGGGGCGTTTACTATAAGACTCTAACAAGGAATGGAATAAAGGTTTTCGTTGTAGAGTATTCCCCAGTTCCCTATTGTTGCAACTGTGAGCATGAAAAGTATACGGTCCAGTTACAACTCCATGAAAGGTCGAATAACATAATTTTCTTGTACAAGACTACATACTCTTATCCACCTTATATTGGTATAGAAGGAAGTAATCAAACAGATGGCCTAACATATATGTTAAGCCAAAATCCTGGTGACGGAACTGTAATAATATTCCAGTACTCAGGCTCCCCACGATATCCTCATTCAAGAGTCCTTCCAATGTCTCAGATCTTAAAAATATTAAAAGCAAACAAAGACAAAGAATAAATTTATTTTTTTCTTTTCAAACTCTTTTTTTCATTTCAATGTTTAGATAAGAAGTTTTCAATATCTTTAACAAACTTTAATGTTCCTTTCTCTATCTGCTCTGTTAAGGTATATAGATCATTAAAATTTGGATTTTCAACTAAAACATACTCAATAATAGAATCAGCGTTTTTTGTAGTTGGAACGATGCGGTACTTATCCCAACTAGATTCTTTAATCAATTCCCAAAATTTTGTTTGAATCTGTTTATTGTACCCTGCCAACCAAACTTCAAATCTAACTAAATCATGAATAAACACTATCGCAATTCTCAGTTTTTTATCTTTTAATGACTGCGGAGAGAAAGAAAAATATGTCATGTCCATGTATCCCTCATAAAGGCCGCCTACAAAATAATCTGGATATTTGTTTTTAAAATGCGTTCTCAAATTCATGATATATACCATCAATTCCCTATAAGCGTCTTTAATTACTCCTTTCTCCATCTGTATTCGATATTCCTTCATATTTTCATGAAATGGGCCCATATTAACCCTCTGTTAAATTATATATTTATTATTCAATTTATTTTCAATTAATATAAATCTAATTGAGTCTTAAAAATCAAGGGCACTCCAAAAGAAATAAAAAAGGATATGTGCCACTATAATTACATTAAAGAAATATTGGAGGTAATGTATGTCAATTAGCGATGAGCTCAAAAGCATTGTTGTTGGAATACCAGCCAAAATCAGTGAAAAGAAGGGGATATATGAATTTGAAGTAACAATTGCTGAAAGAAAGGCATTTCTTTCCAAACAAAAATTAGTTTATTTGGCAAAATATAGGGTCGATGAACAAAATAAAGAGGTCCGATTTACCGAAACATTAAAAGAATCGGGGGCAGGGATGTCCTCTGGTAGCATTGACAGCGGTATGAGCCCTGGCTTTGGATTTAAGAAGGAGTCTTACAACACAATGTCTGGCGCAAGAGAAGGAAATATAGAAGAGATGTCAAAACTATTTGGAAAGAAATACGAGTATAAATTTGACTTTGGCTCAGTAAGGAAAAGATTTGAATCCAAAGCAAAAGAAAACGGGTATAGATTTAACTACAAACTTACCAGTAGCGGTTTATAGAATGAGAAGATGCTAATAAATAAAGATAATCTAGTCTTTCGGAGGGCAACTTTAAGAGATATACCTGAGCTTGTGAAATTCAAGTTAATGCTTTTAGACGAGCTGAATCCTGATGAAGATAAGAATAATCTTGATACCCTAAAGAATGAGTTAGAGAGTTTCTTTAAAGAATATATAGGGGCAAATAAAATGCTCTCATGGCTTGTTGAATACGATGGAGAGATCATTGCAACAAGCGGGCTAGTATTATGGAGGGTACCTCCCAGATACGATTGCTTGCATGGCCAGTATGGATACATCACTAATATGTATACCCTCCAAAAGGCTAGAAAAAATGGGATTAGTACCAGGTTAATTAAAATATTAATTGAAGAAGCAAAAAAACTGAACATAGACATCTTAAACCTTCATGCAACAAAGGATGGAATTAATACCTATAGAAAATTGGGATTTACTGATCCTATTGATCCAGAAATAGAGCTAAATCTCAATAAATATTAATTTTAATCTGAATCTAGATGTTCTAAGAAATATATCCCACTCTTTACATTTTTATGGTGGTTGTTTTCACAAATATTTGTAAATGCAAGGGCTTCTTCGATTGAAAATTCATCGTTAAGAAAATTGTAGACATTTGACCTCCATGCAGCAAAAGCACCTTTGTTTACATAGGCCCCTTCTTTTATTTTCAATATTTCTTTTCCTTGTTCTACTAAACTTTTTAATTTTTCTTTCTTTTGCATATTACTCTTATTATATCTCGCTATTCAACTATTTTACTTTTTCTATTTTATTCTAAAGCCCATTTTTATCTTGGCATATAAATTAATTCATTTATAAATGTCTCAGAAAGATTTATATTTAGTGGGGACACCTTTATTCTATCAAAGGCGTCTTATTATGAAGAAGCTGATATCTATAAGTATAGGTTTATTGATAGTATTCTCATTTTTGGGGGTAACGTCAGTCCTAAGTGACGAAAGTGATGAATGTATTTCTATACTCCTTGAGAAGGATACTTTAAAAGTCGGGGATAATTTTTTTATTTGCCCTACAAACGTGAAAATTAATGAGGATATTTCTACAGGTGTAGTTGAACTTGTTGCGGTCAATGGAAATTATTCTTTGTATAGGGCGAAGAGTTCAGGCACTATAGTATTTGAGCATTGTGATAGCCAAATGACAGTTAGAATCTTTCCAAAAGAGACCCCATTTCAAGCTTTTTTGAACTTAATTGGAAGAGGAAAAAATTAATAGTCAACATTATTTTTATAATAAATTTCTAAATAAAATTATTATAGCCATCCCAAATAACAATGCAATGAGTACATTGTTTGTTTTTTTTGCAATAATTCCAGTAACGAGGGCACTTATTGCCCCTGGAGGCCCTTCTGATATGATACTTGGGATAATAAAAGAAAGGAGCAATGTACCAGGTAAAGCCTTTATCAAATTCTCGACAAATCTGTGTTTGGAGAGTATATCACCTATCATCAACCCCCCAAATCTTAAGGAGTAGGTGATAATCCCTGAAAGAATTATCAGTAATACTGCTAACATGTCAAACTGATTCAATTTTATCATTCCTGAAATGCTTTTCAATTGCGTAAACTAATGCCCCAGTTAGGCCGCCTATTACTATATACCACTTTCCAGGTACAAACAAAAAGGACAGATAGGAAAACACTGCAGCAACAAACCATGGGAAAATACTGTCCTTGCCTTCGTAGAAACTTGCAACTAACGCAGTAAATATTATTATTATGACAAAATCAAGGCCCACAGAATAAGGGTCTGATATCATAAAGCCAAAAGTGTGGCCTGTTAAAGTACTAATTAACCAGAAGATGACAAGACATACCCCGCCACCAAAAAGGAAGTAAGGGGTTATTTTTTCCTTTTTTAATCTTGCCATTGTAACGGCCCAATTTTCATCTGCGACAAGATGCATCAACGCTGCTTTCTCAAATATCGAACTCTTCTTAAACAGCGGAGTAAGGGAGGCGCCAATTAGGAGATATCTTAAATTAATAGCAAAAACCGCAAAGAGCATTTCTGTTGTTGGAAGTGGATCTTTCCAGAGCTCTACCATAAGTAGCTGTGCGGAGCCTGCAAATATTACTACATCCATAATTAATAATTCGAAAAAGGTCACACCTTTTGAATAAGCAAGAACCCCCAAAACAAGCCCATAAGCGCACACAGAAATTGCAACAGGTATGGTAGCAGAAAATCCTTTGATAAAGTTAGATTTCATTGATTTCGCCTTTATTATTTTAAAATATTCCAATTTTAGTTAATTTTTTGATGACAATCTTTTTATAAGTATTACTAATTGTGAGAAAAGGAAATTAAAAGAAAGGATACCATTACTTAGTTGCTACAAGATAAGAGCCAGTAGCAATAGCCCAAATTATTATTGGATATACTATTAACCTCTCAACAGCTCCAAGTCCTAATCTAAAACAATTATTATTTGATGGCCAACAGGTAAAAAGTAATACTATACTTAATAGGCTCAAAATACCAAGTATCGTCCAAAGATAGGATAACGGTGGTTTATATATACTCTTAGCCGAGTAAATAATTGCCGTAGCCCCTAAAATAAAGGACATTAATGCACCAAAATAATGAACTATCAAAACACTGTCTACATTAAAGACCCCTACAATTATTGCCCCTGTTCCTGCAAGAAAAATTAGTAATGAGAAAATATGATCTTTTAAAGCTCTTCTAAATATATTGGCAGCATAAAGGGCCGATACACCAAATATTATTATTGTGGAATTGAATATTGCTGCAGACAAATCTCGATTTGCACCAAGATCGCTGATCATGTTTTGTGGAACGCTGTAATCTTCAAAAGTAAACTCTGCAAACATAATGCCAAAAAGAAAGATTATTGCCCCAGACATTAAGGCTAACCCTGCTTTTGGAACATCATTCATAACTTAATTTTTCTATTTACTTATTAATAAGTATTGCTTTTAGAAAGAATTGGTTCTCAAAAGCTAAATTTAAAAAAGAAAAAAATTAAATTTTAATCTTCAACAAAACTTTTAGCATGATTTGGCTTGTATATGTTTTCAAAAAGCCATATATCTAATTTTGAATCGCTGTATGTGTAAAGTTGTCCATTTATTTCTTTTGTATACTTTAAGAGTTCTTCAGGGATCTCGTCATTTGAGTGTGCTCCGTATTTAGTACCTAATACAGGGACTCCATAATTCTTTGGCTCTAGAGTTGGGAGTCCACCTGCATCTGGGACTTCATACACGATTGTCTTTTTCTCCCAGACTTCCTCGCCGTCTACAGTTATCTGTGCATGAGTTAGTTCAAGAATCCACCAGTTCCTATAGTCATCAAAGACCCATGTGGCCTGTGTCCCTTCTGGATTTATGTTGTAGCTTGTAGCTCCATGGTTTACTTCTCCAGTTTCTTCCCAGTGTGAAGTGTTAACCCAACGTCTTTTGTACCAAGGGCCAGTCCAATAACCACTGTTTACCCAGTCTTCATGTTGGAATACTCCTTCCATATCTAGATTTTCTAACTCAGTTGGCAACTCTAAAGTTCCGCTACCATCCCAGCTGTTCCATGTAGTTCCGCCATCCTCAGTATATTCTATGCCTTCTGGGGAGCTTCTGTATCCAATAAGATCAATCCACCAGATGAAAGTTTCTTCATCTCCATACCCGCTCATTGTCAATACTGATTTTACAAATTTGTTTTCTTCGTATGAGCCTAATAGTGGTTCTGTACCTCCTCCACTAAAACTACCCGAATAACACATACCGCAATAAGTGCATCCACCTTCGGCTAATTGGCAAACCCTATCTTGGTAATCTTTTCCATAACACTCTGTACAATCTTCATTGTAAATAGAAACTAATGTCATTTTACCTTCTTGACTCATCCAAACTTCAAATATCCCATCTATATCCGCAGAGATTGTCGTCATGGTAGAAAACAACAGTATAGCTGCAGCAATGAATCCTAATAGATATATTTTCCTCATTTTTACCTCCCGCTTAACTATAGTAAAAATATATATTTATACTTTGTGGTTTTCGCAATAAAAATTACAAAAATCTTATAACTAAAATTATTACTTACTTCTTGGTGATTATATGCCAGAAGAAAATCCAGAAAAAAAGCAGTCGCCAATGAGAATTGTACTCTATGATCTGGTATCATTTTTAGTATTTCTTATAATCCTAGGAATTCTAAATGCATCCTTAGATTATTTTGACAATAATATACTAAATGAAGTTGTGAGGCTACTAAATAACAACATATGGCTTATCTTGGTATTCTCAATAATTTTTACTATAGGCGAGGTATTTGGAGCATTAAGATTTCCGTCAAACTTGCCTGCGCCAATATTCAACGCAATAGGAAGCATCTTTCTTCTAAACTTCTTATTTAAGATATTTGGCTTAGTTGGCAAACTTTCTGAAATAGATACATTCGATGCGATATCAAACGTATTTCCACTACTCTACCCAATTATTTTTCTACTTGTTCTTTTAGGAGGCTATATTTCAATATTTACAAATATCTCTTGGGATCGCCCGAAGAAAAAAACATCAACCCCTAAAACTAAAGAAGAGAGATCCTGGGATGATGTGGGAAACGAGTTTAAGGAGATGCTCTATGACGCTTTTCACTCGGCGAGAGAGTCAATTAAACAGAATAAAAAATAAATTTATTTTTTTATTTCTTGATTAATTAAAAGAGCTATTCTGCCTTTCTGAGCGTTATAACAAAAGTAGCGCCATTTGGTAAGGTGTCTGTAACTGTTATCTCTCCCTCATATCTTTCTATCGTCTTTTTAGCAATGAAAAGTCCAATACCCGTGCCTCTCTCTGGGCCATGACTAAAGGATTCATCAAATATCCGTTCTTTTATATCATTGGGAATACCCTTTCCATAGTCAACAATTTTGATTTCGCAAGAATTATTTCGTGAACATATCTCTACATCGATTCTATTGGTCTTTCCGTGGGTAATTGCGTTACTGATAATATTATCAATTACAGAAGCCAAAGCCTCATCTGCAATCACGTCGCAGTCACCATTCACATTAATTTTCACATTTGAATAAATCCTTTTCATAGAATGAGCAATATCTGCTGTCCTTATTGGTTTTAGATCAGTTCTTGCGCTTATAGTAGATTCAAGTGCCCTAATCTTTTCTATAAGTTCAGTGCTCCTCTGAATTGCGGTAAACGCTTTATCCTTCATATCTTTGTTTTCAGTATTTATCATCTCAAGTGCAATACTAATTATAGTGAGGTCATTTGCAATATCGTGCCTTAATATTTTGTTTAGAAGTTTTAGATTGTCATTGAGATTATTTATCTGGGCTTCATATTTTTTTCTATCTGTAATGTCCAAAACTGTGAATATTGTGCCTTTGTGAGGATTGTTTCTATCAATACTTGAAGAGGAGAGAAGAACATTAATGATAGCCCCATCTTTTTTCTTAAATTTAGTTTCGACTGATCCAACGCCATACTTCTCAATTAAATCATATTTTTCTCTTCCAACGTACTCATACTCTTCTTCAGTTGGGTAAATCATCCTTGAACTATTTCCTACGAGTTCTTCCTTTGAGTACCCTATCATTTTACATAGATAATCATTTACAATGACAAATACCCTATTTAAAACAACTCCAATACCAACCGGTGTAGCTTTGAATATGCTTTCTAGTTTAGCTTGGCTTTCTTTTAGAGTTTCTTCTGCATTTCTTTTTTCTGTAATATCCTCAGAAATTCCGGCAAGTTTTTCTATTTCACCTTTTCCGTTTCTTATCCAAAATCCTTTTTCTTGTATCCAGCGGATAGTTCCATCCTTTCTGACTATCCTATAGGTTTCTTTATATTCTTCTTTTCCTTTCCCAAACTTTTCTGATTTATCCACCATGACTTTTTTATCTTCTTCATGGATAAGGTCAAACCATAGAAGGTAATTCCTGTAGATGTCCTCTCTTTTTATCCCAGTAATACCCTCAAAAGCAGGGCTTAAGTACTCTATCTTGTTTGTTTCTTTTACAGACGCAAGCCAAAAAACTTGAGGCAGATTATCGAATAATGCATGAATAAGGGTCTTATAATCAATGTCTTGGTCAATTAGATTGTTTCTTTCCAAATTTGCACCTTAACGATTAATTATTACATGCTATATATCTAAACTACTTTTTAAAAATATCTGATTTCGCATATGATTTTATCAATCCAAAGAATAAAAACTATATTTTAAAGAAGATAAAAATAAAAGCTTATATACTAGTCCTAACAATACTACTAATATAACAGATAAAGGATGATTTTGATGAAGAAAGATGTACCCTTCGGGACAAGACCTATAATAACAAATATTGTTGCAACTGGAAGATTTCCAAACGATGTAGATATAGTAAAGGCTTACGGGATTATTGATTTCGTTCATGCCGAATATAACCCAGAGACCTACCCAGCACTTCTTGTTAAGATAATGATTCATGGCGAGAGGAAGCATGTGACAATATACAAAAATGGGAAGTATATTATTACAGGTGCAAAGACTGAGAAGGAATTGAATGAAATCTATGATGAAGTAATAAGGATATTGAAGGAAAACAAGCTACTTTAATTTATTATTCTTATAATTCTTCGTATATTCTTTTATTATCGTTAATCTCTCTAACTTAAATATTTTACAGTTATTCTTTTTTTGAGAGCAGATAAACCCCTATGCAAAGAATAATTATTCCTGCTATCTGCATTGAAGTTACAAGCTCTCCAAGGACAAGAAAGCCTAAGAGTGCAGCAAAGAAAGGTGTTGATAGCTCCAAAGCACCTGCTTGGGCAGCCTTTACTCTTTTGAGACCTTCATAGTAAAGTATGTAACCAATACCAACTATAATACCAATTATTATCTGATTTATACTTCCAAATTGGAGCTCAGATCTAAATAGTAAGTATATTGAAAAGAATATGGCCGCAATTAGAAATCTGTAAAAAGTAATTATTCCACAGTTCATAGTTTTTAGATACTTCCTTGCAACAATTCCTGTCGTGGCCCAAGAAACAGTTGCACCTACTACCAATAGATCCCCAACAGTCCCTATCTTTAAAACAAGAAGATTCTGTAAAGTTTGTGTTGTAACAAGAAGTGCCCCAATTATCATTATGAATATTCCTGCATAGTCATATTTTGAATGCTTTTCGTCCTTCAAAATAAAATAGCCAATCAATATAATAAAAATTGGTTGTAGGTGGCCAATTAAAACAGCATTTAGCACAGGGATTCTTGTAAGGGCGATATAAAATAATAAATCTGCAACAAGAGTACCAACAACTGCTATATAGAAAATTACTGAGAATTCTTTCCTCGTTATTTTAATATTTCTCCCGTTTGTTGAGAGGGCATAGATCAAAGCAACAACTGTGACAAATATGGCTCTGAAAGCTGAAGTCTGGACAACAGTTGAATTAGCATATGCAAGTTTTGCAAATATGGGCTCAATAGCCCACATAACACTTGCACCGACAATTGCCAAGACTCCAATTTGCTTTTTATCCATTGGAGAGGTATAAAGTAAATGTCTTAAAAGAGTTCCTATTTATTTGTTGCCCAAAGTTAATTTTAAAAGTTCCTTGTATATTTTGGGCTTCTTTGATTTTTCTTTATTCTTTTTGAAGCCTTCTGCCTGGATAGGCATTTCTGTTTTATCGTCATCACCGTCTAATGTATTTCTTTCTTGTAACTCTTTGATTGCTATATACGCCACAGCTCCGAATAATCCAAGTCCAGCAAGGATAATTCTATCTTCATCATCCATAAATAGTATTGTTGATTGTTAAATAAAAAGGTATTTGTTATGATTTATTATTTGATTTTAATTTTGTAATATCTTCATTTTTACCTATGATGGCAAGAGAACTATTTTCAGTTATTGTAAAACTTCCACCAGGTATTAAATGGAAAGGTCCCTTTGGCCCTTCCTTTACTGCTATTACCTGGATCCCAAAGTTATCATCTAACTTTAGCTCTGCAAGTGTCTTGCCTATATATTCTTTAGGAGCCTTTAACTCAATGATTTTGTAATCCGGCTCAACAGGGAGCCAGTTAATAAGGTTTGGAGTTGTAAGGGTTTCAGCAAGTTCAAGAGCAACATCTTTCTCTGGGTAAATTACCTTCGAAGCTCCAACTAAACCCAAGATACGGCCATGGTCCTCATTTATCGCCTTTGCAATTATCTTCTCAACGCCCAGATCCTTCAAGTATAAAGTTATCATAACACTTGCTTCGATGTTGTCCCTCATGCACACTATTGCGGCATCTACAGATTTATCTATAAACTCTGATAATACTTTCTTGTCAGTTGCATCTGCAACAATTGCCTGCGTTACCAAATCTTTAATCTGCTCAACCTTTCTTTCTGACTCATCTATAACTAATACTTGATTTCCTAGTTTATTAAGTGCAGTTGCAACATTTATACCAAAATTTCCAAGACCTATAACCACAAACTGTTTCATCAAATCACGCTTCTTTTACCCAACAAAGATATCTGCCTTTGGGTATTTAAAAGATATTTCCTTCTGTTTACCTAATAATGAAAATCCTATTGCTAGTGGCCCTATCCTCCCTACTAACATAAGGGATATTATTACTATCTTTCCAACTGAACTAAGATACGGAGTTATACCAAGAGAAAGACCAACAGTGCCCAGGGCTGAAATAATCTCAAAAAGAATCTGAATAAACGTAAATTCTTCACTAAGGAGTAATATAAAGAGGGCGACCACTATAAAAATCAAAGAAGTTATGAATATTCCAAAAGCTTTCTCTATTTTTTCAGTAGCAATTATTCTCTTGAATATGTTTACGTCAGTTTTACCTTTCAAAAGGTAATATGTAAATAAAATTAATACGCCAAAAGTGCTTGATTTTATACCCCCTCCAGTTCCTCCAGAAGATGCACCTACAAACATCAGAATCATCATAATAAAAAGGCTTGGCAATCCCATAAGAGATATATCAACACTGTTAAAGCCTGTAGTGCTTGAGGATGATATTGACTGAAATAGCGATGTTACAACTGAATTATCTGAGCTACCCTCTGATAGAAAAATAATAACAAATCCAATAAATATCAAAGCTATTGTGAGTAAAAAGCTAAATTTTGTATAGACTGACAGTTTTTTCTGTTCTTTTTTATAAGATGATTTGATAAATCTTAGAACGTCATAAATTACAAAAAATCCTATTGCTCCAAGTATACATAGAACACTAAGGACGACATTGATTAAAATGTTGTTTTGGTATCCAATAAATCCATCTTTGAATAAAGAAAATCCTGCAGTACAGAAAGCAGAAACTGAATGGAAAATACCCAAATACAATCCATCATTAAAACCAAAATCTTTTGTCCAGTAGATAGCAAGAAATAAGGCGCCTAAGGCTTCTATAGAGAATGTGATTACTGTTATTATTTTTACAAACCATATCATATCAACTGTTGTAGGTCTCTTAACAGACTCTCTTAAAAGCATTCTATCTGTGATAGATATTTTTCCTCCAAGACCCAAGACCATCAATGTAACTCCTATCATATACCCAAGTGCACCAATCTGGAATAATAACAGTATTACTCCTTGACCAAAAAGTGAATAGTATGTTCCAGTATCTTCAACTATGAGCCCAGTTGTAGTTGAAGCCGAAGTTGAAGTGAAAAGAGCGTCAATATAACTTTGAGGCGTGCCTGAGGAAGAGGCTATGGGCAACATAAGTAATAATGATCCTATTATTGTTATTGAAATATACCCCAGTACTAGCAACTGTATTGGAGTTAGAACATTCCATATTCTATCTAGAGTTATTTTTTTCATCTAATATATATTTTTTGTTTTCTTTTATATCTATTTCTTTTATTTAATTTAAACCCTTAAGATTAAATTTATATTAATTGAAAAAGAAATAATAATGTACAGGTGAAAACATGGAACTTATCTTGAGGAATGCCAGATTAGGTGATAACAATTATCTAGTTGATATCGGGATAAATAACGGCAAGTTTTCTGAAATAAAAAAAAGTATTTCTTCAAAAGGCGATAAAGAAATTGACCTTGAAGGGAGATTTGTTTCTCCACCACTAGTTGAAATACATGTACATATGGATGCAGCCCTTACTGTAGGCGAGCCAAGATTTAATCTTGGAGGCTCTCTTCTAGAAGGAATTGAAATATGGTCTGAAAGAAAAAAGAGTCTAACTAAAGAAGATGTAAAGACCAGAGTAAGAAAAGCATTGAAATGGGAGATTGCAAATGGGGTTACAAGGGTAAGGACTCATGTAGACGTTTGCGATCCTTCCTTAAATGCCTTCAAAGCTATTTTAGATCTAAAGAAAGAATTCAAAGAATACATAGATTTGCAGTTAGTGGCCTTTCCTCAAGAAGGAATATTTTCCTATCCTGATGGGGAGGAGCTTATGAGGAAAGCCATGGAAAAAGGGGCAGATGTAGTTGGTGGTATCCCACATTATGAATGGACTAGAGAAGATGGAGTTAAAGATGTTATTTTTGCTGTTTCCCTAGGAAAAGAACTTGGAAAAATGGTTGACCTTCACATAGATGAAACTGACGACGATCATTCAAGATTTGTTGAAGTTTTAGCAGCAGAAACTATTAAGAAAAATTATCAAGGAAAGGTCACTGCAAGTCACACAACTGCGATGCACTCCTATAATAATGCGTACGCATTCAAACTTCTAGGATGGATTAAGAGGGCAGAACTGAATATGGTTACAAATCCTCTTGATAATTCTGTTCTTCAGGCCCGATTTGATACTTATCCAAAAAGAAGGGGGCATACTAGGGTAAAGGAGATGGATGCAATGGGGATTAATGTGTGCATAGCTGATGATTCAATAATGGATCCTTGGTATCCTCTTGGATTGGCCGACCCATTACAGGCAGCATTTGTCTTTGTTCATTATGGACAGATGTCTGGATACCTTGAAATGATGAGATTAATTGAGATGATTACGACAAATCCCGCCAAAGCATTTGGCGCAAAAGATTACGGGATTAAGGTAGGTAATCCTGCAGACCTAGTTGTATTTGATGCTCCAACAGCAATCGATGCAATAAGGCTCGTTGCTAGAAGGTATCTTGTTATTAAAAATGGGGATATAATCGTGCAAACAAAGCCATACGAGACCAATATTTTCTTAAATGATAAAAAAGAGAAAATTGATTTTATTAAATAATATTAATTATTAAATAGGATTTATAATTATCTGACATCTCTTTTTTTATCTTTAAATTATTACCAAAACATATTTTAACTTAGAATTACCAAATGGGTAGTATTTCTATAAATAGTTAATAAGGGGGTTTTAAAATAGAGGAAAAAGAAAAGAAAAAATTGACAACAGTTGCTGGTGCGCCCGTACCAGATAATCAGAACTCTATGACAGCCGGCAAAAGAGGGCCTATTTTACTTCAAGATGTGTGGTATCTTGAAAAACTTGCCCATTTTGATAGAGAGGTAATACCTGAAAGAAGGATGCATGCAAAAGGTTCTGGAGCATATGGAACTTTTACCGTGACCCATGATATAACAAAATATACCAAAGCAAAAATATTCTCAGAAATTGGAAAGAAAACTGAGATGTTTGTTCGTTTTTCAACAGTAGCAGGTGAGCGGGGCGCTGCAGATGCAGAGCGAGACATACGTGGATTTGCCATGAAGTTTTACACTGAAGAGGGTAATTGGGACCTTGTTGGGAATAATACTCCCGTATTCTTCCTTAGAGATCCGCTAAAATTCCCAGATTTAAATCACGTAGTAAAACGTGATCCGCGCACTAACATGAGGAGTGCAAAGAATAACTGGGACTTTTGGACATCACTCCCTGAAGCATTGCACCAAGTCACAATTACTATGAGCGATAGAGGAATACCCGCATCTTACAGAAATATGCATGGTTTTGGCAGCCATACTTTTAGCATGATTAACGCTAAGAATGAAAGAGTATGGGTTAAATTTCATCTTGTATGCCAACAAGGTATTAAGAACTTGACAGATGCAGAAGCCGAAGCAATTGTTGGTAAGGATCGTGAAAGTAACCAACGTGACCTTTATGAGAGTATCGAGCGTGGGGATTTCCCCAAATGGAAGATGTTTATCCAAGTAATGACCGAAGAGCAGGCAAATAATATGCCATACAATCCTTTCGATTTAACAAAAGTTTGGTATAAGAAAGACTTCCCATTAATAGAAGTTGGATACTTTGAACTAAACAAGAATCCTTACAACTACTTTGCAGAAGTTGAACAAGCTGCATTTAATCCCGCAAATGTTGTTCCAGGGATAGGGTTCTCTCCAGATAAAATGCTTCAAGGAAGGCTTTTCTCTTATGGAGACGCACAAAGATACAGACTTGGCGTAAATCATCACCAGATACCGGTAAATGCACCTAGATGCCCAGTAAACAGTTACCACAGGGATGGGCAAATGAGGGTAAACAATAATGCAGGCAGTACAATCGGTTACGAGCCCAATAGCTATGGAGAATGGGTAGAGCAACCAAATTTCAAGGATCCACCGCTTCCAATAACTGGCCCAGCAGACAACTGGAATTTCAGAGAAGATGACGATGATTACTATACTCAGCCAGGTAAACTGTTCAGATTGATGACACCTGAACAACAAAAGGCACTATTTGGAAACACAGCTCGTGCAATGGGAGACGCTCCAAAATTTATCAAAATCAGGCACATTGGAAATTGTCTCAAAGCTGATCCTGCATATGGCAAGGGCGTGGCAGATGCTCTAGGAATTTCTCTTGAAGAAGTAAAATAAATATATGTCTGAAGGGGTAATCTTTCCCCTTCAATTTATTAAATAATGGAAAAGAATTATGATAACAAGCTCAGTTAAAAGGTATGCATTAATCTTTACAGGTTCGACATCTCTTGCTTTAGGGGTTGTTGGGATATTTGTCCCGATTCTACCCACTACACCATTTTTAATATTGACTTCTTTTTGTTACCTTCGTAGCTCAAATAGATTATATAACTGGGTTATAAATCATAGGATTTTTGGATCATTTATAGATAATTATATGAATAATAGAGCAGTTGAAATGAAAGCAAAGATTGTTAGTTTGATATTTTTGTGGACTACACTTGGCGTTTCAATATTTATTTTTCCCAGTTTGCATTTGAGAATATTTCTATTTGCAGTTGGTATTGGAGTTACCATACATCTATTAACTCTAAAGACTTTGAAGAAAGCAAAATTTTCGAATAATATAAATTAAATTTTTTGTAAATTATTTTTGTATGGATTACCTACCAAGGGTGCAATTGTAAATCTCTCCAGTAATAACTTCTGTATTAATCAATAAATTTACCAACGGAAAGAGATCCTTGGGGTATAACTTTTTCTTTAGAAGTTGACCAGTCATCATTTTTTCTTCTAGTTCTCCCACACTTTTGTTCGTTCTTCTTGCCTCAACCTCTAGTTCCTTTTCGTGTCTTCCCGTAAAAACATAAGTAGGCGATATCCCGTTAACTTTGATGTTATATTTTGCACCTTCATATGCAGAATATTTTATTAGCGCTTCAAGTCCAGCTTTTGCGATCCCATAGGGGGCTTTGTTGTGAGAGATTTCCTTTGAAGCAGAAGAAACGAAATGTAAGATATTGCCCCCAGATTCTCCATTTTTTTTCATATACCTTATTGATTCTTGTGTAAGTATGAAAGCTGTTTTGAGATTTGTATCCATGACTTTATTATACTCCTCAATGGTAAACTCTTCAATCGGCTTAGAGTAAAGGCTTCCGCCTATCGCGTTGATCATTGTGTCAATTCTTCCATACTCATCAACTATGTAACTAAAAAGAAATTTGATATTTTCTTCTGAACTTAGATCCATGGGCATATAGTTGAATTTTTCATCCTCTTTTAATCTAGTGAAGTCTTGGAGATTTTTCCTGCCACTTCCTATTAGAACCTTAACATTCCTATTTAGGTGTTCTAAGAGGGGTTTACCAATTCCCCCGCTTGCACCTGCTAATAGAACTATCTTATCTGTTATTTCCATACTTATAATTATAGACTACTCAATTAAATAATTATCGGATTGATTCACACTTTCATTCAATATTACCAATAGATTTATATATTATTAGATAACTATATTGATTATCAATAGTAATAATTAATTTAAGGGGATATTATGAAAGATGTTAAGGTCGTTGTCTTTGGAAAGGAAAATGCCGGCAAGAGTACCCTAATTAAAGCTATAGAACATGATGCAATTAACATAGATAAGAATGAGACCACAGTTTCTATGGATTATGGCAGGGCAATAGTTGCTGGAAGAAAGATTCATTTTTATGGAACACCTGGGCAAGAGAGATTTGATTTCATGAGGGACATCTTATCTAAAGGGGCAAATATAGGAGTAATGGTCTTGGACACTACAATGAATATTTCTGAATTTGACATTAATCTTTTACAGGAATTAAAACAGAAAGGAATCCCATGCTTGATATTTTTGAACAAGAGCGATATTGGGAACACTGAATCAATAAGAAAAAAGTTTAATGGATTCCAAGTAATAGCCGGCTCTGCAAAGACGGGATATGGAGTGAATGAGCTGATAAATTCAGTTGCAACTATCGCTTAAAATCCCAATAACCTTTTAAATTTGTTAAAAGAATCTCTAATATATGAAAGACAGCCACCTTTTACCTCTTTTAACATTGGCTAAAAAGGGTAAGGTAAAAGGGTCTGTTTATATTTCTTCAAAAGACCTTGGTAAAGAACTTGGAGTATCCCAACAAACAGCTTCAAGGTGGTTAAAAGAACTGGAGACTTTTAGTTTTATAGAAAGAGAGCTAGTAAAGGGGGGCCAAACAATTACGATCACAGAATACGGGAAAAATTATCTAAAGGCATTTTTCTTAGAAATGTGTGAATTATTCAATAAAAAGAATGATGAACTTACTATTGATGGGACAATAATTTCTGGTATTGGGGAAGGAAAGTATTATGTATCAAGGCCCTTTTATAAAAAACAGTTTGAGGACGGTCTTGGGTTTAGCCCATATCCGGGGACTTTGAATATTAAACTTACAGATGAAACAGATATCTTACTTAGAAAATTTCTCGATAGATACCCTTCTTTTATTTTAAAATCTGGTACTGATGAAGGAAGATCATTTGGGCATGTTAGATGTTACAAAGCATTGATTGATGGAAAAGTAGAGGGGGCGGTAATTATACCTTTAAGGACACATCATCCACCAAATGTTGTTGAAGTTATATCTCCTAAGAATCTTAAAGAGTTCTTAAATAAAAAAGATGGAGAGGTTGTTAGAGTAACAATTGAGGTTTAGATTATGAGAGTCATTGTAAAGATTGGCGGGTCTGTAGTTTTCCCGGAAAAAATTGATGTTGAACTTGTGAAAAATGTTTCAAAACAAATTGTTTCACTATCTAAGAATCATGAATTTCTGATTGTTGTTGGAGGCGGAACAATTGCAAGAGAGTATATAGGCGCTCTAAAGTCTATAGGAAAGGATGACACATTCCTTGATTTTATTGGCATGGAAGTTGCCAAATTAAATGCGTCTCTTTTCATGGGTGCCCTTGGAGAAAAAGCTCCTGTTGAAGTTTCAAATGACTTTAAGCATGCACTATTAACTTTGTACTTAGGTAAGATTCCAGTTCTTGGAGGAACGCATCCGGGCCATACAACAGATGCTGTTTCATCAATGCTTGCAGAGTTTGTAAGTGCAGATTTATTCTTGAGATTCACAAATGTGGATGGAGTATATGATAAAGACCCAAGAAAGTTTCAGGATGCAAAGAAACTTAGCAAAATAAATCACGAACAACTTCTTGAGATAGTTGAAGGAACTAGGGCAGAGGCAGGAGTTAATACGGTTATTGATCCATTGGCGGCAAAAATATTGAAACGATCGAAGATAAAGACTATAGTTTGTGGCAAGGAAGAGCTAAAGAATATTAAGGCTGTAATAGAGGGAAAACATAAAGGAACAGAGATAGTCTAATCGTTAGATTTTATGATAGGTGCAAGAGTCTCTAGATCAGAAGGGGAAAAACATAGAAAAACTCTTTTAGAAATGGGAGTCTTGGATATTAATTTTAAAATTGCCTACGATGGCGACTATATTATGCTCCCTCTTAAAGAAGAGGTAAAAGGCTACGCCATTATTGATTATGATTTTTTGCCACTTGAAAAGAGAAAAAGCTCGTTAAGAGAAATACTAGAAAAAAAAATACCACAATCTTCTCTTTTAAAACTCCGATCATTTGACACAATCGGCGATATAGCTTTGATTCAGTTAAACGATGAGCTTGTTTCATATCAGAATATAATTGGAGAAGCGCTAATAGATCTAAACCCCTTCATTAAAGCTGTTTTTAGGAAGGATAGTATAGAAGGAGAATATAGGATTCCAAATTTAGAGCTCATAGCAGGGGAGCATAAAACTGAAACAGTTTATCAGGAATTTGGCGTAAGGATATTACTTGATGTTTCTAAAGTATACTTCTCCCCAAGACTTTCAGAGGAAAGAAAAAGAATTGCTTCACTAATCAAGAAAGATGAGATAGTCCTTGACATGTTTTGTGGGGTGGGCCCATTTTCTCTTATGATATCTAAAAAATCAGAACCTAAGAAGATATATGCCATAGACATAAATGAATCTGCAATATACTATCTTAAGAAGAATATCGCACTGAATAAGACTTACAACATAACTCCAATAAATGGTGATTCAAGGATAGAAATAAAGAAGATTGAAAATCCAGATACAATAATTATGAATTTACCCCATTCCTCATTTGAATTTTTAACTGACGTCTTTTCAACTTATAAAAAATCAAAAGTACACTTCTATGCAGTTTCAGGAAATATCAATCAAGTTAAGAAAAGAATACTTTATGAATCAGAAAAACACAATAAAAAGATAGAGTTTCTTTTTGAAAGAACAGTAAAGAGTTATTCTCCAAATACTGACATCTATTGTATAGATTTTGCCTTCTCGTAAACAAAGATTTTCATTTCTCTGCCTTCTTTTAGGCCTTCAATTAATCTTCTATCAATGTCGATTGAAGCTTTGCTTGAAGCGATTGCATAAGTTCTACTTGAAATAAATGAAGATGTTCTTATGACAAGTTCCTTCTCATCAGTAATTTCATGATTTTTTGGGGCGGTAGCTTCAAATGAGTCTTCAATTCCCCCCAATTTCATTATAAAAATTAATCTCCCTTTCAGTTTATTAAGTTCTGTGATTTGATGATCTGAAGATAATCCCAATATACAATCACCATTACCAGAAATATGGTCGTCCTTTGTAAACTCCAAAGTGCTTTTGTGTTCAGCAGTAATTTTTGGATGGCCCTTAACTGTAAAGGAGATCATAGCTCGAAAAAAACCTTTAATCTTAAAAGATTTACTTTAGAATTTGTATCGTGAAGAGCTATATCGAAGAGTTAAGGCCATTATTTGAAAAGATGAATATTCATGAGTTCATTGAATTTGATCCATCTTTATTGTTTCCTGAAGAAAGGATTAGGAGATATTGCTACGAAAACATATGTGGAAACTATGGAAAACACTATATGTGCCCTCCACTTATAGGGACAATTGAAGATATTAAATCTAGATTAAAGCTCTATAACAAAGCTATACTAATAAGATACACAGAAGAAGTTGATGTAAAACTAGACAGGAGAGTCAAGAGTTCTAAAACTGACTTCCACAAAAAGATATTAGAATTAGAAAATTTTTTCAATAAAAAAGGCATTGATTCTTGGGGATTAGTCGGAGGAAGTTGTTCGTTTTGCATTGAGTGCAAAGCAATATCAAATAGGCCTTGCAAACATCCACACAAGGCAAGACCGTCCCTTGAATCGCTTGGGATAGATGTACAGAAACTTCTTGAAAATTTTGGACTTGATAATAGATTTTATTCAGATAAGATTGTCTGGACAGGATGCATTCTAATCAATGAACAAATTAAAGATAAGTTTAAATAATATCAAACTCTTAATTTTTCCATGAAAAAGATATACTTGGCTTTTTTATTGACTATTATCATCACATTTTCTAATATTTTTGTTGTTGAATCTCTTACTAATCAACAGATGAATAAAGTTGCACAGGATTTTTACAATAGTGGTGCAAGTTTTATGAGGGCAGAGGAATTTATAAAGGCAAAGGATTTTTTCATATATTCTCATAATCAGGCAATAAAAGCGGAAAATTACTATCTTGCTTATACCGCAAATGAAAGAATAAAAGAATGTAATTCTATGTTAGGCCTAAATGTTAATGATTATAAATTAAATAAAAATCTTTTATCTAATGAGCTAATAATGCCTTCTACTTCTGAAAATATTGGCTATGAGAGAAATGTCAAACTAACAGTAAATTCTTATAAAAAATATGATTACATTTATTTTGATGTCTCTAAGGGGCAAAATATCAGATTTAGCTATATTGTTCCCAAAGGCAATGTGTCTATTTATTTTATGGATAAGAACAGTTTTAATAGGTTTAAAAATTCTAGCTATTTTGCTTATGATTTGAACATGGGTGGAATTGAATTACCTTCTGAACCCGGTACAGATTATTCCCAAGTATATACAGTTCCAGAAACTGGCGAGTGGTATCTTGTTTTGTTGACAAATTCATCCGATATTGGAGAACTTCAGATGGATATTCTATAATAAATAATTTAAACTTCTTTTATTTTCTTAATATGATGAAGCTTATATTTCTTGGAACTTCAGCATCGAAGCCAACTTCTGATAGAAATCCTTCCTCAATAGCTCTACAGTACAATAATGGAGAATTCATGCTTTTTGACTGTGGCGAGGGAGCACAGAGGCAGATGATAAAAAAAGTTTCCCCTATGAAGATATCTAAAATCTTTATTACACATCTTCATGCAGATCATATAATAGGGCTTGTAGGACTAATTCAATCTATGAAGCTAAATGGAAGAACGCAACTACTTGAAATATTTGTTCCAAAAGATACTATTGAATACATGAAACAACTATTTTCAATACCTTACTTTTCGGCAGATTTTGATATTAATGTCGTGGAGGTATTTGATCAAAAGATAGAGTTTGATGGTTACTGGATAAAGCCATTTCCCGTTTCACATGGAGTGCCTGCAGTAGGATATATTTTTAGCACAAATGATTCAAGGGGTAAATTTAACAAGAAACTATGTGAAGAGCTCGGGATAAAGGGTGAAATGTTCTCTTTGCTTGAAAAAAATGGTAAGATTGATATCAATGGGAAGGAAATATTACTGGACGAAGTTACTGGAAAGAAACGAAAAGGTAAGAAAATAGTCTATACAGGGGATACAGAGAAAATAGTTGTATTTCCAGAAGAGGCCTATAAATGCGACGTCCTGATACATGATTCGACCTTTATATCTGAAGAAGATAAAAAAGAAACTTATCACTCAACTGTTAAGGAGGCTTGTGAAGTTGCAGAACTTCTTTCTGCAAAAAAGCTTGTTTTGACACACATAAGTCAAAGATATGAAACAAAAGAAGTAAAAGAAGAATCAAAAAAATATTGTGAGAATGCAATAGTTGCAGAAGACTTTTTAGAAATAACTTTATAATTTAACTAATCCTATTTCTCTAAATCATTGTATTTTTATGTAGAATTTAATTACTCATTACTAGTAGGGATAACAAGATTTTCAATGTATTTAACCATTTCTAGTCCTGCTTTTTCTGCCTTTAATACTATATCTTTTTTATCTTTAACAGCACCCTTATCAAAAATACCAAGTACCGGTAGTTTAAACATTGTAGTATAACCCAGAGCTTTTAGAGGCATTTCAAGTGCTTCAAGAGTAAAACCAAATTCTTCCATAGTTTCCTGCTCACCAACTCCGAATATAATTGCCTGCCTACCTTGATTGGCTAATCTGCTTGAATACTGTCTTGGTCTGTCATCGGTAAAGTCATAAAAGCAGTAAAGTCTGTCTATGAATGATTTCATCAATGCAGGGATATTATAGTTATGGGTGGGAGAGCCAATTATGATGCCCACAGACTCATAAATTAGGGGGTATATACCTACCATATCATCAGAAAAATTTTTACATGTTTTATCTTTTCTACACTTTTCGCATCCCGTGCATGCATGTATATCTAAGTCCCTCAAGTATAGAACTTTGAGATCAATTTTTCTATTCTTAGCAGGTTTTACAAAACAATCTATAAGATAGTCAGTATTTCCGTTCTTTCTTGGGCTACCGCTAATGGCTAGGATTTTTCTTTTTAATAACATGATTTTTAGATAATAACAAAAATTTAATATTTATTTTTTAATAATATTATTTAATAAAAATACATAACTCTATAATTTGAAGCTTCTATTTACTTCCTCTATCAAAACATCACAGTCGGCCTTTATTTTCTCAAGAGTTTTTATTATTCTCTTTTTTTCTAGCTCAACTGCCTTCATGCTTTCATAAGGCCTTACAGCTTCCCTGAACATTACTTCATCTACAGTAACGTAAGGGCTATCATTTAATTTTGTAGATAGTTCCTCAATCATCTTGCCTAAAAATAGGTTCATTTCTTCCTTGACTTTCCTTGAAATCATCTTGTCGCTATCTAGATGTCCTCTCATAAGTCTGACAATCGTACCCATAGGTAAAGGAAATTTTTGAGCGTCCTCGATTGTTTCATCGTTGTTTAATTCTTCTTCCATACAAACACCTATAATCAGGATATACTATAAAACTTATAAGACTTTCCAATATATTGAAAATTGTGGAAAATTATTTTAATATTATCAAAGTTGGAGTAACAAATTGTTATCTTTTGAAATCTAGTCGTAGTAATATTCTTATTGATACAGGATACAAAGGTAAGACAAAAATAATTCTAGATTTTCTCAGTAATAATGGGATATCTCCAAAAAGTATTCGACTTATTATTTTGACACATGCGCATTATGATCACATAGGAAATGTATCTGAATTAAAAAAAATAACTGGTGCCAAGGTACTTGTGCACAAGAAGGATATACCACTTTTAAAGTCAGGCGTTACAGGAAAAATGAGCACTAAACCTCTTAATATTTGGGGTAAATTTCTTTTGAGTAAGATATCATCAATAGATACTAGATTTAACCCTCTAGAACCAGATATAATAATTGATTCTGACTATGACCTTAGCATTTACGGCATAGATGGGAAAATTATTCATACACCTGGGCATTCAAAAGGATCCATATCTGTCGTCTTAGATTCAGGAGATGCATTTGTAGGGGATCTTGCAATGAATGGACTTCCACTTAGAATAGGTGCTGGCGAGCCTGTATTTGGAGAGGATATATATGAAGTCTATAAAAGCTGGAAAAAATTAGTCGAGAACAAGGTTCATATATTATATCCTTCTCATGGCAATAGCATCGATATTAAGGTAATAAAAAAAATACTTTCAAGGAAAGGATACCTCTGATTATATGCCGATTATTGATAAATTATTTAATCCAAAAGCATATAATAAGAATATTATCGCGGGTTGATGAATTAGATATATTTTTAATGAATGTTTTCCTAAGAAAGATAATATCTTAGAAAACAAATTGTTAGAGAAATCGGGAATGTTAAAGATTCTTTTTGAGTTAGGGTATAAAATATTGCCCAGGGATATCCCTATTAGAACAACTCCGTACCATGGCAGTATTGGAAAATAGTCAAAGGAAAAAAAAGTCTTTGGCTCAAATCCTAACCACAAGAGGTAGTATGTGTCAAATGTAAAAATACTTAGGTATAATCCTATTAATATGATTAATAATCCCAATAAAAGATTTTTGTATTTATATTCTAATAGTGGGTAGGAGATTATTATGGATACCCCAATTAGATGAAGTATCCCAAAAATGATAACTCCGTTTCCAAGAAAAACTAAGGTAAAAATTGTTATTATCAATCCCCATAAAAATATCTTAATTCCTCTTCTCAGATTTTTTATAAGAAGCTCTTTTTTTGAATATTTTATTTTCGCTCTTGAATAACTAATTGTTAAAGATAAGCCAACTAAAAGTAGGAATAGAGACGCGGTAGTTCTTTGAAAAAGAATCCAAGTAAGGGAGTTCATTTTAATTGGAAGCCCAGAAAGAAAATAAAGGTCAAAACTAAAATGGTATACAACCATCATTATTATAGCTATTCCTCTTATCACATCAATCTCCCAGAACCTTTTAGAGGAATTTTGCATAGAAGATTTTTTGATTTTAACTATATAAGGATGAGTCAATTCTATAACCTTAACGTTTATATCTAAATATTAAATTGAGCTTTACATGCATAAAAGGAAGGAAATTCTTTTTGGCACAATTATCTTAATAGGATTAATTATTTTATTATCAGGATGTTCCAAATCTAATGAAACACCTCCCACAGTTGTAAAAACTGATCTCTGTGAAAATATAGAATGTCCTGATATATGCAAAGGGGAAGATCTTTGGGCACAGAAATGTGTAGATGGTGAATGTGTTGATTTTGTAAGAACTGAGCCATGTTCTGAAAAGTGTGGTTGTGTAGTTGACCTATGTCAAATGATTAAATGCAAGGACCAATGCAGAGGAGAAGAACTCTGGACCTACAAATGCGTAAATGGGATATGTGCTCCAGAAACAATAAAGGAAAAATGTTCTAAAGAATGTGGATGTGGCCCAAAATTCTTTTATAAAATCGTCCCAGAAGCTAGATATAGAATATCTGAAATCGGAATAATCGCAAATGTCTATTCTTTAAGAAATGACCAGGTTATTAGGGCAATTGTAACTTGTAGAACTTCATTATGTTCTGATCCGCCAACAGTATATTATACTAAGTTTGAAGATCCATTTGAGAGAAGGGAAGACGAAACAGTTGAGTATTCAGGTTCAGCTTGGAAAGACTTCCAAGTAGTGCAAGGAAATGAATTTACAGTAGAAGAAGGTGGAACTTATATGATTGGAGTTAGCACCCAGTATTATATTGAAGTAGGTTTTGTCAAAGATACATAAATTATAGAAATATTGGGAGTTTTCGAAGGGCCTAGTTTTCAAATATAAAATAAAGACTATTCTTAAAGCATGTTATTTATTTCTTAGATAGGAATTTATTACTAATCCTACTACAAAGATTATCGTCGAAGCTATAATGAATATAGGAACAAATCCAAATGAGCTTAGGATTCTGCCATTTATCAACGTCCCTATACCGCCACCTATGAACATATTGAAAGAAGCAAGTGACATCACAGTACCTCTCTGATTAGGCATCAATTGTTGGGCAGTTTGAATTATTGTAGATTGTAGTAGAATAAATGCAAATCCGAATCCAATCAAAGACAAAGAAACAAGAAGTGGATTTTTCCATAGAACTATGCTACCCCATGAAATTACTCCAATTATACCTGCATAGATGAGAAGATTGTTACCAAATCTTTGCCTTAAAGTTCCTGCTTTTCTCCCTCCAATGGCCGTAGCCAGTCCAAATAAGGATAATAAAGCACCTACTATGAGTATATTATAATTTAATGTATCTTGAATAAATTTACCAGAAAACATGAAACTTCCAAAAACTGAAAATCCTAAGAAAAATAGTATACTTACAACTTTTATTAAATTCTTATTACTAAAAGATTTTTTATATACTTCTAAAAAGTTTAGACTACTAATTACCCCTGGATTTCGTTCTAAGCTTTTTATCATTATCAAAGCGACAATAAATTCTGCAATTCCATATATAAAATATAATATTCTCCATGAACCATAATATGAAACTAGTCCACCTATCCCTGGCGACACTGCCCCTCCAAAGAACATCATTCCAATTACAGCACCCAAAGCATTCTGTCTTTTCGAATCTTCGAAGCTATCACCTACAAGAGACACTGCAACAGGAAGTACAGCAGCAGCAAAAGCTCCATTAATCCCTCGGAGTATTGATAGTGATATCAAATCGAATGAAAAAGCACATAATACGCTAAAAATAGCAGTGCAAAAAGCGGCTATATTTAGTATTTTTGCTTTTCCAAATCTATCTGCTAAAGGGCCAAAAACTAATGTAAAAATTCCAAAAGGTATCATGTAGGCTGAAATAGACAATGCTGCCGAGGAAATGGAAAGATTTAGGTCTTTTGCGATACTGACAATTAATGGTGCCGCTGCATAGTTATCCCCCTGTACCAAGAAAGCGATAGTTCCTAGTAGTATAAGTAATTTTTTCGGATTTTTTGAGTGCATCTGTTTAACCCTTAATTTCCAATTTATAAATATTTTCCAATCTAGGTTTTCCAATAAATCATAGTAAAGATATCAGATTATTCTAGAAATAACTTGAGCAAACAGAGCAATTTTCATTTCTCTTAAAATTTATAGTTTCAAATTCCATGAATTTTAGATCAACAATAAGTAGTTTTCCAGATAAAGTTTCTCCGATACCTGTCAATACTTTAATTACTTCCATTGCCTCAAGTGATCCAAGAATCCCGCAGTTTGGCCCAATGATTGGGAAAATCCCTTCTTTTTTTGGCATATTGGGAAATAGACATCTTAAGCAAGGCGTTTTTCCAGGGATAATGGTTGTTATCTGTCCATAGTAAGATTCTACTGCAGCGTGTACAAGGGGTATTTTTTTCTTTAAAGAAAATTCATTCAAAAGATACCTTGTGTGAAAATTGTCCAGGCAGTCAACTAAGACATCACTGTTTCTAAACATATCAATATTTTTCTCTTCAACTTCCAAAGAAAAAGGTTCTATTTTAATTGAACTGTTTAACTGTTCTAGTTTTTCCTTAAGTGAAAGAGATTTATCCTTCTTCCCTAGATCCTTTTCAAAATGCATTATCTGCCTATTAAGATTTGAAAGATCAGGTTTTTGAAAATCAATTAAATTTATTTTTCCAATACCACTTGCAGCAAGATATGCGGCAGTTGGGCATCCAAGACCCCCACATCCAAATATTGATACTGTAGACTCTTTTAGAATCTTTTGTGATACTTCTCCAAAATCCTTTAAGATCAACTGCCGTTTATATCTTTGAATCTCCTTTTCCGAAAGTTCAGTTATAGGATCACCACATTAGTATTATATTATCTTTTTAGGATAGATAAAACTTTACCTTTCTTAAAATATACCTTTGCATTTTTTTCAGTTATTATATTCCTTAATGTAAGAGTTTGACCCATTTCAACTTTAACATTTTTGAGATTATACTTGCTACCTTTAATATTTAGATCTTCAACAGTTTCAGAAACTGGAATAAGAGAGAACCCTTTACCTACTCTATCTATGTATTCCTTTTCAGAATTTATTATTTCAATCTCATATTGTCGGGTGAGAAGTTTTGACTTAACCCTCATTTTATCAATCTTGAAGAGCAAGAATAGATTTCCCAATGCATGATCAAGCTCTTCTTTGAAACTACCTAAGATTATAATTTCCTTGGAACCCATTGAAATTGCATAGTCAACTGCAAGCTCTCCATCTGTCTTATCTTTTTCAATAGGAAAAGAAATTATACTAATTCCTTTTGATTTTGCTTCTTTAAGGTCTTCATCTGTTATTGAATCAAAGTCGCCTAGAAGAACATCTATATTAAAGCCCATTTTCTTGGCAGTTATATACCCTCCATCAGAAGCCAATACTAAATCAAAGTTATCTTTTATATCGGATGGCTCGGATTCACTTAATATAATTAAAGTTTTATTATTTGAAGGCATCTATTAACTTCTTTTTAGATAGTATATAAATAAATATCGCCGTTACAACAAGTTCTGGTATTAAATAAGAGCCGTTATAGATTGCTGAATAATATACTGGATTAATACCCTCAGGTGCATACATACCAAAAAAGATGAAACCTGAAATGAAATGACATAAGAATCTTAAGGATACCCCAATACTTGCCCCAATGAAGGGATATTTTTTCAAGAAAGTGGCAATACCAAGCGCACCAAATGCCAAAGGATAATCAAAAAGGAACTGTGCAGGATGAACAAAAAATGGCTCGACCATGAATTGGACTAATCCATATAGAATTGCACCAGTTAAAGCAACTTTAGGCCTATTTCTCAATGCTAGATATATTATTGGGATCATGCTTCCCGCAGTAATAGAGCCACCCTGAGGCATCTGGAAAACTTTTATGAAACTAAGTACGGTAGAAAGAGCAATAGCAATTGCCATCTCAGATATTTCTCTGGCTGTAAATATACTTTTATGTTCCATATAATGAACCTTCTAATTTACCCTAAGACCTTATTTAAAATTATCGGCTAGATTGAATTTGCCATCTCTTGATAGGAAGTTTCTTTTTTGTCAGATTTTATTATCTCAAAAAGTCTTGCCACCCCATCAATATCCTTTATGACTTCAGCCGTTGCCTTAGGCACTAGACTCTCCCAATCTCCTTTATTTAGAATTCTATTTCTTATTTCTTCTCCAGAATAAATTGTTCTTTTATAGAATTCTGGTCCCTTAACATTATAAGATGATTCTTTGAACAACCTTACGGTCACAGGCTCATTTGCATAGACTACATCAAATGGCGGAGTTATAGTTTCGACATGCTTTACCCACAACGCATTCCTGTAAATGTCAGGCACAGGGAGGATATGAACACGCCTAAGATCGACACCCTCAGTTTCTAAAGTTTTCTTAATCATTAGAAATCTTTCGCCGGCAGTAAAAGGATTTTGGATTGTGTGAGAAACTTGTGAGCTTCCAATGGCTATAATTACTTCTTTAGATGAATTCAAGATAAGTTTTACTACATGTAGATGTCCCAAGTGAAAAGGTTGGAATCTACCTATATATAGAGCCCTCATAAATCTTTCCTTCTCTTAAGATTATTTAAACTTATGCTACCCAAAGGTTTATAATTGTTGTTTTTTAGAGTGGATTATAGATAATATTGAGGTGATGTTTTTTGCAGAATATTCCGGAAAATATACAACAGGAACTAATGCAATTTCAACAGTTGCAGAGTCAGTACCAAATTATAGTAAGCCAATTACAATCTTTGAAATTGGAGATAAATGAAACAGAGGCGGCATTGGCTGAACTCTCAAAGACTGAAAATCCAGTTGTTTACAAAAGTATTGGTAGCATTCTAGTTAAATCAGAAAAGGCAGATATGTTGGAAGACCTTAACAAAAAGAAGGAGTCCATTAGTATCCGGATTACTACTATCGAGAAACAAGAAGATAGAGTGAAGAAGAAGCTTGAAGAGATGCAGAAAAATCTTCAGAAGGCTTTAGGTGGGCAACCAACTTCAAGCTAAAGCTTTGATAAATTTATTGAGAATGAATAAATGTTAAGTAATGTAGAGTATACTAGATTAATGGAAATTTTATTGAGACAAGACCAATACATAATACTTCTTCATCAAAATGCAGACCCGGATGCCATAGGAAGTGCAATAGCCCTAAAGGAATTATTAAAATCCCAAGGTAAAAATATAATGATAGGAACTGAAACCTTAAACAATTTATCAAAGAACTTACTTTCTAGTCTTGGAGAGTTTATCGTCACAGCACCTACAGACCACAAAAATCTGATTATTCTTGACACTTCTACCCCAGTCCAACTTGGTATTTTTGAAACAATGATCGAAAAAGCAGAAGTTATAATATCAATTGACCACCACGAAACATTTGAAACAAGTAAATTCAAGGGGACTAAATATACATACTTTATCAACAAAGATAGGACTTCAACGGCGGAGATCATATTTGACATCATGCTTAAAATGAGGGAAGAAGGTCTCCTTGATAAAGAAAATATAAATTGTGATAGGATAATAAGAGGGATACTTACTGGAATAGTAACAGATACAGGGCACTTGAGATTTTCTGATGTAAATACCTTAAAAACTTTAATACATATTTTCAAGAGAGGATACCATATATCCGATGTCGATGAACTTTTGAGGGTCGAAGATGACATTTCCAAAAAGATAGCCATTCTTAAGGCGCATCAAAGAATGAAACTTTATAGTGTTTCTGATTTCATTGTTGCAACTTCAAACGTTTCTAGCTGCGAGGCCCTCGCTGCAAAAGCTATTTTATCCACGGGTGCTGATGTTGCATTCGTCGGGGCCGATAATGGGAGTGAAGTCAGAATAAGTGGCAGAGCCAAAAAGGCAGCTATTGATAGAGGAATTAATCTTGCTAAGATAATGTCTCAAGTAGCTCCAATAATTGGCGGTGAAGGCGGGGGCCATAAAGGTGCAGCCGGTGCCAATGGTAAAAATAACATGGAAGAAGGATTAAAGAAATGTGTAGAGTTCTTTGTTCAGGACCTTGGAGGTCAAGGCAATGGAGAAAGTTTGGAGTATACTGAAGAGGCAGAAATACAGGATTGTTGGGGGACATAGCGCAGTAAAAATCTGTCACTGGACAAAGAAAAGTTTAACTGAAGGTAGAGTATGTTACAAACAAAAGTTCTATGGAATAGAAAGCCATAGATGCCTTCAGATGACTCCCTCTGTTGCATGGTGTACACACAAATGTTTATTCTGTTGGAGACCAGTTGAATATAATGAAGATACTCCTTCAAAATACAATGATCCTGAAACTATAACTGAAGGATGTATAGAAGCACAAAGAGAGCTTCTTTCAGGATACCACGGATTTCTTGAAAAAGTCGATATTAATAAATTGAAGGAAGCAGAAAATCCTACAAACGTTGCAATTTCTCTAGCTGGTGAACCCACGCTTTACCCATATTTATCTGGATTAATCGATGCGTTCAGAAAAAGAAACTTCTCAACATTTTTAGTTACAAATGGAACTACCCCTGAAGTTCTTTCTTCAATGGACGTTTATCCAGATAATCTTTATATCACTCTACCGGCGCCTAATAAAGATACATATCAACACGTATGCAATCCTCAGATAAAAAATGGTTGGGAAAAAATAAACGAGTCATTAGATGTTATGCCAAGCATTAAAACAAAAAGAAAAATTTTAAGGCTCACACTTGTGAAGAATTTTAATATGGCCGATATTGAAAACTATTCTAAACTTATAGAAAAGGCCAATCCTGATTTCATTGAAGCAAAAGCATACATGTTCGTCGGATATTCCAGAAAAAGACTTGAAATAGGGGATATGCCTACCTTTGAAGACATATTGGGCTTTTGTAAGGAACTAGAGGAATTGTCAGGCTATAAGGCAATTGATTCTGCATCTGAATCAAGAGTGGTCTTATTGTCAAGAGATTAACATATAAGTTAATCTTATATATAATATCCCGTAAATCTGGTTGATATTATGGGGGGAGTAATTTTAACTGGAATTGAAGCTAAAAGATTTATCAGAGTTGACGAAGGGTCTCCCTCTGTTAGTATTTCAAGCAATTTGACTCTAACAGATGTCTATCCTAGCAATAATAACAATGTCTTCGTAGAATTTGTTTTTTGCTGTAATTATACCCCCAATGTTTGCTCAATAAAAATTGAAGGTGTTTATATCTATGATGGCCTTGAAAAAGAAGGACTGATTAATGAATGGAAAGAAAAAAAGAGACTTGACACAGACAAATTTCTTTTTATCCACAATTCAATACTATATAGATGTTTTGTTGAAGCAGTAGGAGTTTCCAAAGATATTAATGTACCATCTCCTGTGTCAATACCTGCAGTTTCGGCAAAGAAAGAAGTTGATCCTGGTGAGGGGCTAGTTTATGGGTAAACCACACATTTTAGAAGAAACAATTTCTATGCTTAGGAAGATATATCTTGATCTTGGATTCGATGAAGTTTTCAATCCTTTATTCATATCAGATGGTGATATGTACAAACAGTGGGGTTCAGAAACCCCTGCTATTTTAGATAGGGTTTATTATCTTGCTGGGCTTCCAAGACCAAATGTTGGTCTTTCTAAAGAAGTTAAAGATAAGATCTCCCAGTTTGTAGAATTGGATGAAAGACGAAGTAGAAATCTTGAAAGAACTCTTCAGGACTACAAGAGGGGAACAATAGAAGGTGACGATTTCGTTGAAGCAATATCAAAAGGACTTGGAATTGAGTTTGAAGCGGCTGAAAAAGTTTTAGATCTTTTCAAAGAATTCAAAGAGTTAATCCCTGTTCCTACAAATCTAACTTTAAGGTCACATATGACTTCAGGGTGGTTTATTACACTTCAGGCACTTGCAGGTAGAAGTGAGTTACCATTAAAATTATTTTCAATTGACAGATGTTTCAGACGTGAACAGAGAGAAGATCAAACTCACCTTCGAAGCCATTTCTCTGCATCATGTGTTGTCATGGACAAAGAAATTACTCCTGAATTAGGAAAAGAAATCGTTACAAATTTCACAGAAAGGCTTGGCTTTGACAAAGTAAAATTCAAAGTCAAAAAAAGAAGTGCAAGTTACTATGAAGCTGGGACTGAACATGAAGCTTTTATTAAACTAGGCGATTGGATTGAGATAGCGGACTTTGGCCTTTATTCAAAGGAAGTTTTAAACAAATATAAAATTCCTTATGATGTCTTAAACATTGGCCAAGGAGCGGAAAGAATATCTATGATTAGGAGCGGGGTAACCGATATTCGTGAATTAATATACCCACAATTCTACAAAGTTGATTTTTCTGATCAAGACATTGCAAAATCTATAGAATTTGTTGAGGATATAAAAACTTCGGAAGGCGAGAAGTTACTTAATCTATTACTTGAAACATCTAGAAAGAATAAAGACGTACCATCTCCATGTGAATTTGTTTCATATAAAGGAGATTTCTTAGGTAGAAAGCTAGAAGTAATGGTCGTTGAGCCAGAAGAAAATACAAAATTAATTGGCCCCGCAGGGTTTAATCAAATATATGTCTTTGAAAAATGCATGGTCGGTATCCTTCCAGACTCACAAGATGAAAATTCTGTAAAGATCATAAAGAATGGAGCAGATACTAAAATATCTTATCTTGAAGCTTTCTTTAGAAAAGTTGTTTCAAGAATTGAAATAACAAAAGAGCAGGGCGAGTATGAAGAAAGGGCCCCTATTGTAAGAAGTATTTCAGATATTAACATTTCACTTCCAACGTACATACACCAATACCTAAGAGGAAAAGGAAAAATAGACATTAGAGGCCCGGTATTTACAACTGTAAGATGGAAAATACTTTAATTATTTTTTAAATTAAAAAAATAGAACTTTATTAAAAAAATTAAATATTTCTCTGTATTCTTCTAACGAGCTCTTCTTTAGGAACAAAACCAATTATGGTGTCGAATACTTTACCTTCTCTAAAAACAGCAATTGTTGGTACGCTTCTAATTCCGTATCTCTGAGCTACTGACATACTTTTGTCGACATCCAACTTGCCTATTTTCCACTCTGGATGTTCCCCTGCGATTTCTTCTATAACGGGAGCAATCATTTGGCATGGACCACACCAACTTGCCGTAAAGTCAACAACGACCGGCTTAGTACACTTAAGCACTTCTTGGTCGAAGTTTCCATCAGTTAATTCAATAGTATTTTTTCCCATTTAATTCACCTAAATTTAAAAGGAAAATAGTTACTTAAAAATGTTTGGTGTGATATTTTTTTCATATAATAATTAAAGATATTTAACAGATTCTTTAAGACCTTCGTACCACTTATCAATACTTTCTAAAACTTTAATTTTGATTTCCTCACGTTCTAAGGATTTGTAAACAAAGTATCTTCCTCTTTTACCTTTAACACAACATTTAGATTCTCTAAAAATCAGACCTTTATCAACTAAAATTTTCAAAGATTTTTGGATAGTTGTTCTATCTTTTTTTAGAATACTTTGAATTTCTTTAACCCTCATCCCCTCAATTGGGAGCATCAAAATAATGTTGACTTCTAAGTCAGTCAAATCAAAAGCACATCTTAAAATTTTTTTTATTTCATTATTATCTTTCATTGTCGGAATGGCTTCCATATGACCACTAACACAAAGAACAACATATTTCTTTTACAATTATATTATTCTCGTTTCTTATAAGTCTAATCATATTTTTTGTCGGATTTACAATATTGTCAAATAAAAGAGCTGTTTCATCAAGTTCTTTTATTCTAGGTCTCATGCAACCCAATGATAGTTTTGCACTAGGAAAGGATTTCCTCACATAAATAAAAAAATCTTTGATTGATTCAAGGTCATAGTTAAAGTCATATATTTTTTGAAGTTCACTTTTAATAAGAACTAGCAGAGTAAGAGATTCTATTGGATATTTCTTTATTATGTTGATTGCATCATATTCTCCCAATATTCTTCCTCGATCAAGACCTACACATATATGGGGAATAACATTAACTCCCTCTTCAATTAAGAAACTTAGCGTGTTTTCATAATCCGTAACTTTGAATGGTATTTTTAATATGTTTTTTATTGTATCATTACTTCCAACAAAATCAATGGATACTGAATCAATTTGGCTTTTCTTTATTTCTTTTGCATCTTTTCTTGTTATAAATCCAGAATGTAGGTTAATTATAAGATTAGTATCTTGTTTAATTTTCTTTAAGATTAAATAGTCAATAGGGACTCTCCCACTTTTATCTAACCCACCACTAACTAGAATTCCTTTAGCCCCTTTATTTTTTAGTTCAATTGCCTTATCGTATAAGTCTTCTTGATTGATATGCATCATAGATCTCAAATATTTATGGTTACAATGAGCGCAACAAAAATAGCAATCGTTTCCTGTAATTGAGATACTCGGAAAAGTAACTTTTGAAGGATAACATATATTTTTACTTTTCATTAATTGCCCTCTTGAACATTTCTTGTAAGTCTTCTTTTGTAATGCCATAGGTCTTAATATCAGAAGAAAAAAAATTTTCAATAAGAACTAATACTTCAGATACGTCTTTACCATTAATCAATTTTTCTAGGGTATCAATTCTTTCTTCAGGGAATACAAAGAAATCACCATAGATTTTAGTCTCTGTGAATGAGTGATTATTATATTTAAAAGAAATCCCAATTAGTTTTCCTCCTTGTCTTTTATACTCAAAAATAGTCATTTTCTCCTACCAGTCTTAAATTGGATTACAATCTTAAATAAATATTGTAATTTTACTAAACAGATTATGTTAGTTTTATATATATGTCTCTTAATTTAATTTAAGGATAAGATGGCAAATCATGAATCTTTAAGACTCAATGATTATTATCTTTGGAAGAAATATCCCACATATTCTGAATTCCCTTGGAATAGACAATATCTAAATATTGAATTTTTAGAATATGAAAAGAAAAGGATAATTAAGGTAGAAGAGTGGTATAAGGAATTCAATAGATCTGAAAAAGGAAGTCCTTTACAAGAAATATCTTTTTATGTAGTTCCATTAAAAATGGATTCTTCTTGGAACATAGCTATAGAATCTCAAACTAACTGTTTTGCTATGGGCCTCTCGACTCTCTACAATACGCCCATAGCAGTTAGTATTGGATTGATATCATCAAAAAATAATATGCCTGATAATTACAGCTTAATTAACATTACAAGATCAAAGAAAACATATATTTACAATGAGAAATTGAATAATAGTGAATCTGCCATACTTATAGAAGAATGGGAAGAACTTCCTTCTGATTCTATATATCTTGATGTTCCATTCGAGAAAAGAATTATTGAAAACTTATTCACAGAAAACTTGCCTTTGGGCAAAGAAATATCAAGATCGTTTCAGGCACCCATTTTAAGTGCGCCTTATGATGGTAAAGTAGGTGGAATATCTTTATCTTCTCTCTCATGGAATTCTAAACTTGCAATTGAATTAATGAAAATAATTCAACTAATGGTCCCACCAGAATATCGAAAAATGGATCCACCTAAAAGAGCGATTAATGGAATATTTTTCGATTCTAACAGTATCCAATATAAACTTTCCGAAAGACCTAAAGTAGGCAATGATATACTTTCTAAAGTTTATTCTGATGATTACATAAAATTGCGTCAGTCTCTAATTGAAAGAAATAACTTTGAAGGAGAATATTCGCTTTTCTCTTCAGTAAAAATCAATGAAGGAACCAAAAGGCAGAAGATATTGGAAACATTTAGGAATTTTACAGAGACAGAAATTACCTTATCTGACATAGACAAGTTATTGACTGATGAGGATATGTATATCAGACCTCTGCTTAACTCAATTGATGAGAATTTATGGATTCAAGTTGTCTATGCACATCAAAATAATCCTAGAGAAGGAAAAAATTATGATAAGGAATACCAGGAAATAATGGAATTGTTATCCAAAGATTATGATATAATTTTAGCCGATAAGTTCAAACAAGAAAAAACAAGAGAATTAATAGTCCGCTCAATGATTAATAAGACTAGTTATAATGTCAAAAGATTGGCACAGTCATTTGCAAGAGCAGACGAAGAAAATGTGATTTCAAATAAATATCTAAAAGATTCCAGGAGAAATATCCTTGATAACTTTGAAAACTTGATAAGCGAACCGTCAATTAAAAAAGAGATAGATTCAATTAAGGACTATGAATCTAATGATCGATACAATGTTATCCAAGCCACTTTAATTAACAATCCAAATCTAACTGCCTTTGAAATATTTCAAGAAGTTAAATCAACTGAGTTATTTAGAGATGAATATGATATGCAAGATTTGTTAGACTGGATGCACAAAAAAGGACATATAATAAGAGATTCTAAGAATGGCTATTCCTTTATTTTCTTTTAGGATTTAAAATAAAAAAAAATTTAATCTTGAATAAAAACACTTAAATACTTATTTTCTTAAAACTCAATTCCGGTGGTGCATTGTCGAAATTGCTACTAAAAAAGCTGGAATACTACAATGGAAAGAAATTAGTGATATCTATCGACGGTAGCATCTTTAAAGGAAAGCTAGTAGATTTCGATGAAGATGTACTTTGTCTTAATGATGTAACGGATATCGGCGGTTCCTCGGGTAAGGAACTCGTTGTAAGTCTTAGCAATGTCGTTTGGATCATATTGGCAGAGGATAATAAATAGTGAGGAAATTAAGACACCATAACATTTATAAATCCCATATAATACTGCCAATACAGCAGAAATTTCGTAAAAAAGAAGTTACGAATTACAGACGGGGATAAAGTGAAAGCGACTTTATTCCTCAATTCTTGACTAATAATAGTACAATAACAAATTTGGAGATTTGGGCTATTAGGCCTAATACTCTTTATTTAAAGCCGGAGGCTTAAAAATGGGCGGTAGTGGACGAAATAAAAGACCCCGTAGAGGTTCCTTGGGATACAGCCCCAGAAAGAGGGCTTCAAAGATAGTGCCAACTTTGAATAGTTGGCCAGAAGTGGATGATGTTAAGATCTTAGACTTTCCCGGCTATAAAGTAGGGATGTCCCACATTTTAAGAATAGATGATAGGAAGTATACACTTACAAAAGGAAAAGAAATGGTGGTACCTGTTACATTGGTAGAAACCCCACCAGTTTATGTTTGTGGTGTTAGGGCATATAAGAATACGCCATATGGATTGAAGACTGTCACTGAGTCTTGGGCAGATGGCCCTAAAGAACTTTCACGATCAAAAACTGTTTCAAAAAAACCTGAAAAAGATCTTTCCAAAATTCAGTCACTCATAGAAAGTGGGAAGGTAGATGATTTAAGGGCTATTGTGTGCACACAACCAAAGATCATTAATTTGAAAAAGAAGCCTGAAGTTATGGAAAGTGGAATTGGCGGAGCAGATGTAAAAGCCAAGTTGGAATATCTTAAGGGTGTTTTTGGAAAAGAATTAAAGGTTAAAGATGTTTTGAACGAAGGAGAATTCGTTGATGTTATCTCAGTTACAAAAGGAAAGGGATTCCAAGGTGTAGTGAAAAGGTGGGGAGTAAAAGTACAGACTAGGAAATCCAACGATGCAAGAAGGCACGTCGGTTCAATTGGTCCCTGGCATCCTCCAAAAGTTATGTGGACTGTGCCATTTGCAGGTCAGATGGGATTCCACACGAGAACAGAACTTAACAAAAGAATATTTAGGATCTCAAATCCAAAAGATCTCAACGTTACTCCAAAAGAAGGATTTAAGAATTATGGATTGTTAACATCCGACTATGCTATGGTAAAAGGTAGTGTAGGAGGGCCCACAAAGAGAATTTTAAGGCTTAGAAAATCTGTAAGGGTACCAATAAGAAGAACTGGAGGAGTACCAGATATTACTTACATATACAAAGCTTCTTTAGGGGAGGCATAAAAAATGAAATCAAATGTATATTCAATAACTGGAGAGAAGATGAAAGCAATAGACCTTCCTTCAGTATTTTCTTATGAATACAGGCCAGATTTAATAAAGAGGGCAGTATTGGCATCTATTACTCATAGAATTCAACCATGGGGAGTAAGTCCAATTGCTGGAAGAATGACTTCAGCACACCCGAGAAGAAAGAATCTTGGAATCTCTAGGGTACCTAGAATGAAATCTGGACCAAGAAGGGCTGCTTTTGCCCCCCATGTAGTAGGAGGATTTGTTGCGCATCCCCCAAAACCTTGGAAGGTAATTAGTGAAAAGATAAATAATAAAGAAAGAACTGTGGCAATAAAATCTGCCATATCTATTACTGCTAACAAGGAGATGGTGATGTCAAGGGGCCATAGATTTTCAGATAAAATTGAATTTCCAATAATTGTTGAAAATAAGATTCAAACAGTAAAAAAGACAAAGGATACTAGAGAGATATTCAAGAGTCTTGGAGTTTGGGACGATATAATTAGATCAAAATCTAAAACGATAAGGGCCGGAAGAGGTAAGATGAGGGGAAGGAAATACAAGGACAAGATAGGCCCATTAATAGTTATTGGGAAGGACGCAGGCATAATGAAAGCTGCGAGAAATCATCCCGGAGTGGACATTGTAATGGTCGATAAACTAAGTGCTGAACATCTTGCTCCAGGTACACATGCCGGAAGACTCACAATATGGACTGAAGATGCAATAAAATATCTTTCTACTAGCGAGGTGTTCAAGTGAAAAACCCACACGATGTGATTGTCCATCCACTTATTACAGAAAAGACTGTAGCCACTATGGAAAGAGACAATATATTAACATTTATAGTTACTATGAGTAGCAACAAGCAGGATATATACAATGCCGTTGAAGAACTTTATGAAGTTGAGGTAGAAAAAGTAAGTACAACTGTTTTACCTACTGGAAAGAAGAAGGCATATGTTAAATTAAAGGAAGAGTACCCTGCTGATGAAGTCGCAACAAAAATAGGTGTATTTTAAGGTGATATGATTGGGTAAAAGAATTATTTCACAGAGAAGAGGAAGAGGAACACATACCTATAAGGCGCCCTCTCACAGATACAATGGAAAAGTAAAACACAGAGTATATGACAAGGTGGAGAGGGATGGAGTAACCCGTGGTGTTGTTAGAGGACTGTTCAATGATCCTGCTAGAACTTCGCCCGTAGCAACAATTCTTTTCAGTAATAATGAAGAAAGATTGTTCCTAGTGCCAGAGGGAATTAGGGTAGGTAGCAATATTGCAACAGGTACCCTAGCAGAAGTTGAAGTTGGGAACACCCTTCCTTTGAGAAATGTTCCAGAAGGAACCTATATTTATAATATAGAGTCAAGGCCTGGAGATGGAGGCAAATTTGTCAGATCCTCAGGTACTTACGCTACATTAATTGCTCACGATAGTCAGAAGACGGTTATACAGTTTCCTTCAGGAGTAATGAAGACTTTGAATCCAGAATGTAGGTGTACAATTGGAGTAGTCGCAGGAGGAGGAAGAAAAGAAAAACCTTTAGTTAAAGCAGGAAAGAAATTTCACAAGCTTAGGAGTAAATCAACCATATACCCAAAAGTTAGAGGTGTTGCAATGAATCACAATGACCATCCATTTGGCGGTGGTAATCATAAGCATGCAGGTAAAGGTACAACTTCTTCAAGGAATGCACCTCCAGGTAGAAAAATTGGGCACATAGCAGCAAGAAGAACTGGTAGGAGGCGTTAAACTTGGCTAAAAAAGAATTCAGTTTCATGGGGTATTCTGTTGATCAAATGGGAAAAATGTCTATGGACAAGTTAATTGAACTCTTGCCATCAAGACAGAGAAGATCTCTTAAGAGAGGACTTCCCATAAGACAGAAAAAATTACTAAAAAATATACGAGAATCAAAAAAAGAAATGGAAGCTGGAAAAGCATACACTGTAAAAACACACTGCCGAGACATGGTAATACTCCCAGAAATGCTTGGAGTGACAATAGGAATATATAACGGGAAAGAATTTGTTCCCGTTGAAATAACTCCTGAAATGGTTGGACACTATTTAGGAGAGTTTGCACCTTCAAGAAAAAGAGTTTCACATGGTGCACCGGGAGTCGGATCTACAAAGTCTTCCCAGTATGTGCCATTGAGGTGATCTTATGCCTTATTCAAGAACTAATATTGATGAAACAAAAACTGCAAAAGTTTACGGAAAGAATATGGACATATCCCCAAAACATAGTAGAGAGATATGTAATACAATTAAAGGCATGAAGATTGAAAGGGCAAAAGAATTATTGGAAAGTACTATGAAACTGGAAACCCCAATACCCTTCAAAAGGCACTTCAAAAAAGTTGGTCACAAAAAAGGACTTTCAAACTGGTTTGCTGGGAGATATCCTGTAAAGGCATCAAAGAGTTTATTAAAACTCCTTAAAGAAGCAGAGTCAAATGCAGAATATAAAGGATTAAACACTGCTAGACTTAGAATAATTCATGCATCTGCTTATAGGGGCAGGGTAATCCCCGGATTTATGCCAAGGGCTTTTGGAAGAGCTTCACCATTTAATAAAGAGCTTACAAATGTTGAGATAATTGTGGAGGAGAGATAATGGCCATTGAGAGAAAGTTTATAGAAGAGAGTGTTTCCAATTTAACGATTGATGAGTTCCTAGGAGATGCATTAAAGAGAGCCGGTTATGCTGGGATGGATATAAAAAGAAATCCTCTTGGTACTAGAGTTACGGTTTTTGTGCAGAAGCCAGGAATTGTTATAGGAAAAAGAGGAAGGGCCATTAAAGATCTAACAGATCAACTTGAAAGACCTCCTTTTAATCTTGAAAATCCTCAGATAGAGGTACAGCAAATTGAAAATCCTGATCTTAATGCGGATGTAATGGCATTTCAACTTGCAAGTTCTATTGAAAGGGGAGAACATTATAGAAGAGCAGCTTACAATTACCTTAGAAGGATAATGAGGTCTGGGGCAAAGGGCGCAGAGATTAAGATATCTGGAAAACTTAGCGGAGAAAGGGCACGTTCAATGAGGTTTGCCGAAGGCTATCTTAAAAAATGTGGAGATCCAGCAATAGAGCATGTTAGAGTTGGATATTCGCCTGCAAAGAAGAAATTGGGTATAATCGGAGTCGTAATAAAAATAATGCCTCAGGACATATCATTGCCTGATGAAATTAAGTTTAAGTCATAGGTGTATAATAATGGCAATATATAGAGTAGATGATATAAGGGATCTTTCAGTTGATGAAATTGAGAACAATATAGATGAACTCAAAAGTGAGTTATCAAAGGAAAGATCTTTACTTGCTACAGGAAGCGCTCCTGAAAATCCCGGAAGAATAAGGGAGCTTAGAAGGACTATAGCAAGATTAAAAACAATAAAGGCTGAAAAGGAGAAACAAAATGAGTGAGATCTGTGCAGTTTGTGGGCTTCCCAAAGATCTTTGCGTATGTGAAGAGATCGCTAGGGAAGAACAACAAATACGCATTTTCACCGAAAAAAGAAGATTTGGGAAACTAATGACGGTCGTTGAGGGAATTGATTCCTCAAATATAGATATTAAAGATTTATGTACGACTCTAAAAACAAAATGTGCTTGCGGTGGAACGTCAAAAGATGGAAAGATTGAACTTCAAGGAGATCATAAGAACAAGGTTAAAAAAATATTAATTGATCTTGGATTTAGTAAGGATATGATAGTAGTTTCATGAATCACATAATACTCTTGGGTAAGCAAGTCGAAGTAATCCAAAGTTCAAATAGATACGAAGTTGGGCTTAGAGGAATAGTGATTGACGATACAAAAAATAGCATAAAATTAAGGACGGAAAATGGAGTTAAAATCCTACTAAAAAAAAACATAACCCTGATGATTAATGAAAAAAAAATTGATGGTAATTTACTCATAGGAAAGGAAGAAGAAAGAATAAAGAGGATGTGATGTGATGATAGGCATCGATGTAAAAGAACCTAAAAAAAGTTGTAATGATGAAAAATGTCCATTTCACGGAACTTTACCTGTCAGAGGCAAATTAATAGAAGGGAAAATAGTAAGCGATAAAATGAATAAAACTGTGGTAGTTAAAAAAGAGTATATGACGAAACTTGACAAATATGAAAGATTTGAAAAGAGGAGTACAAAAATTTCAGCCCATATTCCCGACTGTATAAATGCTAAAACAGGAGATAATGTGAAAATAATGGAATGTAGGCCATTAAGCAAAACTAAAAAATTTGTTGTAGTTGAGGTGATCTGATGGCAAAGGGTGCGGGTGCAACTCGTGGGAGATCAACTGTAAGACCAGGCAGATTCCACACAACTAAAACAAAGCTTGTTTGTGCCGACAATACAGGAGCAAAAGAACTTGAAATTGTTTCTGTAATAAATTACAAAGGTACCTCTAGGAGATACCCTAAAGCTGGTGTTGGAGACATGGTAATGGTTTCCGTTAAGAAAGGCAGGCCTGATGTCAAAAAGAAGGTATTACCTGCAGTAATAGTAAGACAGAGAAAAGAATACAAGAGAATAGACGGTACTAGAATTAAATTTGAAGATAATGCAGCCGTTATTACTGGTGAAGACGGCGTTCCAAAAGGCTCTGAAGTAAGGGGCCCAGTTGCAAAAGAAGCAGTTGAAAAATGGGTTAGAATTGCTAACGTTTCAAGTATCATAGTATAGAGGAGATAAGAATGATGAAAAAATACTCAGAAAAACCATCAAAACAGAGAAAAAGGCACTTCAATGCGCCACTTCATAAAAAACATAATTTAATGTCTTCTCACATATCCACAAGCCTTAGAAATAAAGTAAATGCGAGATCACTACCACTAAGAAAAGGCGACAAAGTTAGGGTAATGAGAGGAGATTTTAAAGATCACGAAGGAGAAATCACAAAGATTGACCTTAAAGCAATCAAGGTATACGTTGATGGCGCAATTGTAGAAAAGGCTGATGGAACAAGAATTGAGTATCCTATACATCCTTCAAATTTAGAAATAATTGATATCAATAAAAAGGATGAAATGAGAGAAAAAGCTATTGAGAGAAAGGGAGAGTAAGGTGGTAAAGTGGGGAGAAAAGGACAGAGAAGATCATTAAAAAGATTATTTGCTCCAAAGAACTGGAGAATTGAGAGAAAAGTCAAAGAATGGACCGTAAAACCTATTCCAGGCCCTCATTCTAAAGAGGTATCTATTCCAATCACGATATTACTTAGAGATTATCTTAGGCATGCAACAAATAGGAAAGAAGTAACTTTCATCCTAAACAATGGGGATGTCCTTGTAAATGGAAGACCAATAAAAGATTCTAGCTTTCCTGTAGGTATTATGGATGTCATAGAAATTCCTAAAACAAAAGAATACTTCCGAGTATTATTTGATAAAAAGGGGTCAGTAAACCTTCTCAAGATAGACGAATCTGAAAAGAATACTAAGCTCTTTAAATTAATTAATAAGACAATGATTAAAGGAAATAAACTTCAATTAAACCTTCACGATGGAACAAATGTATTGTCTAGCGAGGATTATTCAACATCTTCAACTTTAGTAATGAAAGTTCCAGAGATGAAGATTGTAGATTCACTTGAATTTAAAGAGGGTTACATTGGACTGGTCATTAAAGGTAAAAACGTTTCAAAGATAGGTAAAATTTCAAAGATAACTGAATTTGGAATATACAAAGATGCAGTTTTATTAGAATCAGGAAACGACAAGTTCCAAACCTTGAAGGATTATGTACTTGTCGTTGGAAAAGATTCTCCTATAATTAAACTTGAGTGAGGCGGGTAAAAATGGAAGAGATATTAAAAACTTGGGAAAATCCTATGAGAAAACCATACCTCTCAAAAGTAACAGTAAATATTGGTGTAGGGGAGTCAGGAGAAAAACTAGAGAAAGCGAGAGCCCTTCTTGAATTCCTTACCGGTCAGGCACCTATCAGAAATAATGCCAGACAAACTAATAAAGACTTTGCAATTAGGAAAAGTGAGCCAATTGCAGTTTCTGTCACCCTTAGAAGAGAAAAGGCAAGTAAGTTTCTTATGAGAACACTAGAAGCTGTGGAGTTTAACCTAAAGGAAAGAAGTTTTGATAATCATGGTAATTTCTCTTTTGGTATAAAAGAGCACATTGACCTTCCTGATGTTCAATACGATCCTGATGTTGGAATCTTTGGAATGGACGTTTGTGTAAATCTACAAAAGAGAGGATTTAGAGTAAAAGAGAGAAGAGTTAAAAAGAGCCACATACCCAGAAAGCATCAGTTGACCAAAGAAGAAGGGATACTGTTCGCTAAACAGGAGTTTGGGGTGAACATTATATGAATAAAAAGTTTGGAGTAGGCTCAAGAACATGCAGACGATGTGGCACACACCGTGCAGTTATTCGTAGATATAATCTAATGGTCTGCAGGCGTTGCTTTAGAGAAGTGGCCAAAAAAATTGGCTTCAAAAAATATCATTAGGTGATTAAAGATGAGAATAGATCCTTTGGCCGATGCACTTTCAAATATTTATAATTATGAAAATGCGAGAAAGCCCGATTGTGTTATCCCTGCATCAAAACTCATGGGAAACGTCCTAAGAATTATGCAGAAGTGGGGATACATAGGAGCATTTGAATTTATAGATGATGGTAAAAACGGCCTTTTTAAAGTGGAATTAATGGGGGCTATAAACAAGTGCGGAGTCATTAAACCAAGAACTCCAGCAAAGAATCATGAACTTGAAGAATGGGAAATGAGATATCTTCCAGCAAAGGAATTTGGAATATTAATAATGTCGACCCCAAATGGTGTAATGTCCCACAAGAAGGCCAAAGAGCAAAATATTGGAGGCATTCTTTTAGCTTATGTTTATTAGGTGATGTTTATGGTGCAGCATGTCGAATGGTTGATTGATATCCCAGAATCTGTAAAAGTTTCAATAGATGGGGCAAGAGTAAGTGTAGAAGGGCCAAAAGGTAAATTAGAGAGAGATTTTCATTTAAAGAACCTTAAAATGGAAAAGATTGAAGACAATAAAATTGTCAGAGTGTCAATGCTCCACGCATATAAAAAAGAAAAAGCAATGATAGGTACTATCAGTTCACATCTAAAAAATATGATAAAAGGTGTTTCAGAAGGATTTGAGTATAAAATGAAAATTATATACGCACATTTCCCGATGAACGTTAAATTAGATGGCAAGCAACTTGTTATTTCAAATTTCCTTGGAGAAAAGAGCCCAAGAAGGGTAAATATTTTTGGTAATGTAGCCGTAAAAGTTTCAGGCGAATTTGTTACTATTAACGGTATTAACTTAGAAGAAGTTGGCCAGACTGCAGCCAACATAGAACTTGCCACAAGAGTAAGGAAGAGAGATCCAAGAGTATTCCAAGATGGTATTTATTTATTTGAAAGGGACGGAGTTCCAATATAGGTGAGAGAAAATGAGTTCACGATTATTAAGAGTGAGAAAAAAACTTAATAGTAAGAGGCCAAAATTTCTAAGAAGCGAAACATGGAAGCATAAATCCTTTAAGAACGATCCTAAATGGAGAAAACCTAGAGGTAAAGATAACAAAATGAGGATGAAAAGAAGTGGAAAGCAACCTCTAGTTTCAGTCGGATACAGAGGGCCAAAAGAAGTTAGAGGCACACATGCATCAGGCCTAAGAGAGATAATGATTGCAAATCCAGCACAAATAGAAGGACTAGAAAATGTCATAATCAGAATTAATGCAACAGTTGGAAACAAGAAGAAGATTGAAATAGTCAAAAAGGCTGTTGAATCCAATCTTAAGATAGCAAATCCCTCCTTGGCATATGTAAAAGTAAATTCAATTGAAGAATTTGATGCTATTGAACCTATTAAGAATCATATTCAGAAACTGATAGTTCCATATAGCCTTGATAGTGAATTAAGGTCTGATATAGTGAAAAAGGCAGAAGATGCCGGCATATCGGTGGAGGAGTGATCATATGGATCTAAGAGTTCAGAAAAGATTAGCAGCACAGTTATTAAAATGTGGTGAAGGTAGAGTCTGGATTGATGGTAACAGCGCATCAGAAATTTCTATGGCAATTACGAGAGAAGACGTTAGAAAATTAATCGATAACGGCAAAATAAAAAAGAGACAAGAAGCGGGAATATCAAGGCATAGAGCAAGAGAAAGACATGTTAAAAGAAAGAAGGGGAGAATGAGCGGGTTTGGATCTAGAAAAGGAAAAGCCACTGCAAGATACCCTAAGAAGAAAAGATGGATTAATACAATCAGACCCTTAAGAAGGACTTTGACCGACTTACGAGAATCCAAGAGCCTTGACAAAGTATCCTATAGAAAACTTTATAGGATGGCTAAAGGTGGAGCTTTTAGAAGTGTTTCTTACATGAATACTTACATAAAAGAACACGGCCTTATGTCTGAAAAGAGAAAGAGGTGAAACTATGTCAACAGGACCAAGATCAAGGGTACCTTTTAAGAGAAGAAGGGATGGTAAGACAAACTATAAGAGAAGACTAGCCTTAGTTAAGTCTGGAAAGAATAGGGTCGTAATAAGAAAATCATTGAATAATATAATGGTGCAAATTGTAAACTCTACATTTGAAGGAGACAAAACGCTTACAACAGCATTTTCAAATGAATTAAGGGATATGGGTTGGAACTTCCACTGTGGCAATACTCCATCAGCATACCTTACTGGATACCTTTGTGGAAAAAGAGCTAAAAAAATTGCAGATGAGTTCATACTAGATATAGGGCTTCAAAGGTCTATAAAGGGTGGAAGAAATTATGCAGCATTGAAAGGATTTATCGATGCCGGATGTAATGTTAATGTTGATGAAAGTATTTTCCCTTCCGAAGAGAGATTGAAAGGTGGGGACATCTCCTCATATTATGAAGGTCTTGACGGATCTTTTAAAGAAAAGATATTTTCAAGTTATTTAAAAAATAAGGCTGATCCTTCAAAAATGCCAGGGATGTTTGAAGAGATTAAATCTAAAATAGATAAGCTATGAGGTGTATATAATGCCAAAAAAGAAAAAAGAAATCATTGAAGAACCTGTTGAGGAAGTTAAGGAAGAGTCATTAGAAAATCTTGATGCTAAAGACGTTATTGAAGAGCCAACAGAGATAGTCGAAGAAGCTCCTCTTGAAGAAACATTGGAAGAAACTGCCCTGGATGAAGAAATAATTGAAGATGACATTATTAAGGACACTGTCTCTGAAGAAGAAGTCATAAAGAAATTATCAATTGCTGAGAAAAAACGACTTGAGGAAGAAAAAAAGTCTATCGGAAACAGATGGATTCCCAAGACAAAACTTGGTAGAATGGTCGCAAATGGGGAAATTACAGATATTTCCCAGATATTAAATAAGGGACTTAGGATAATGGAGCCCGAGATAATAGATGTCTTACTTCCAGAAGTCACAGATCAGAACAATCAGGAAGTCTTGAACATTAATATGGTTCAGAGAATGACTGATTCTGGTAGAAAAGTTAGATTTTCAGTAATGGTCGTTATAGGTAACAGAAATGGTTATGTCGGAATTGGGAAGGCCAAAGCAAAAGAAGTTGGTCCCGCAATTAGAAAAGCAATCAATAATGCAAAACTTAATGTTATCCAAGTTAAGAGGGGATGCGGTAGTTGGGAATGTAAATGTGGTGCTTCACATACAGTTCCGTTTAGGGTAACTGGAAAAGCAAGTAGTGTTACAGTAACTTTGATACCTGCTCCAAATGGTTTGGGTCTTGCAGTAGGTGGAGTTGGTAAGAAGATCTTATCTCTTGCAGGAATAAAAGATGCATGGTCAAAAACAGATGGTCAGACACAGACAACAGTTAACTTTGCAAATGCAGTTATGGACGCACTTTACCAAACTAACACAATGAGTGCACAAGAGAGAGATATTAAGGCCATAGGGATTGTTACAGGAAATAGTAATTAGGGTGAGATTATGAACAGATTAGCTGTTGTAAGAGTAAGAGGAAGGGTGGATGTAAGAAAAGATGTACAAGATACCCTAAAGATGCTTAGTTTAACTAAGGCAAATCACTGTGTTATAATAGATGACAGAGAATCTTTTATGGGGATGTTACAAAAAGTAAAAGATTATGTTACATATGGCCCAATAGACTCCAATACTTTATCTAAACTTATAATTAAATGGGGAAGGTTAGAAGGTGATGTTCGATTAACTGAGGAATACGTTAAGGAAAAGACTGGAAAAGATCTTGAATCATTTTGTAAAGATTTTCTAGAATTTAAAAATGAACTTTCCGACCTTAACTTAAAAAAAGTATTCAGACTCCACCCCCCACATAAAGGATATGAAGCAACAAAGAAGCCATATACCTTGGGTGGTACTTTAGGCTCAAGAGATATTGAAATAAATGGCCTTATTCAAAAAATGATTTAGGTGTTTTAAGATGATCAGAGTAAAAAAGAAAAGTACAAAAATGAGAGGATTTAGAACATGTGGTGGTGGCTGCTCTAAGAAAAGAAGAGGGTCAGGCCATAGAGGTGGTAGAGGTCTTGCCGGAAGCGGTAAGAAAAAGAAAACAAAGTGGACAAGAACAATTATTACAATGCCAGACCACATTGGATCATATGGATTTTCTAGAGATTCGTACTTAAGAAAAGATCCATCATTTATCAATGTTGGGGCAATTGAAGAAAAGATTGACACTTTCATTGATAAGAAAGTAGCTGAAACGAAGGACGGTAAAATATACGTAGACGTTTCGAAGTTAGGCATAAAAAAAGTATGCGGAAAAGGTATCGTAACAGGAGTTTATGTTATCACAGCAAAAGAATTCTCTAAAAAAGCCGAAGAAAAAATCTTATCGGCTGGGGGAGAAGCAGTAATTGCAGGTGACAATTAATGAGTTCAGCCATTGAAGGATTTCAGCAAACTATATTTAGATTTTTACCAGAGGTAACACTACCGAAAAAACGTATTAATCTAAAGAGAAGGCTCATTTGGAGCGCGTTAATGTTAGTTATTTACTTTGTACTTGCTGAATTACCTGTCTATGGCATCACCGGCGATCAAATAGATTATTTTGCAGGTCTAAGAGCCATTATGGCTGGAGAAAATGGTTCAATTCTAACATTAGGTATAGGCCCAGTTGTAACTGCAGGAATTATAATGCAGTTACTTGCAGGTTCTGATATTATAAAATTTGATTTATCGTCTCCTAAAGGAAAGGCAGCTTTTCAAGGCACTCAGAAGATTCTAGCAATTTTTCTATGTTTCTTTGAAGCTGCAATATGGATATTGGGCGGTGCATTCGGTAGGCCAGATAGTTCATTTTTGATAGGTTTTATGATTCTTCAGCTTGCCATAGGCGGGCTCTTAGTATTAATGATGGATGAAGTTGTTACAAAGTGGGGATTCGGTTCTGGTATTTCCCTATTTATTGCAGCAAATGTTTCTCAAAGAATATTATGGGAAGCATTCAGTTTTGCCAAGTCTCCAATTAATCCTGATGAGTTTATTGGGGCAATACCTGCTTTTATAAAATCATTTATTGATGGACAACCAGTGTGGGTCAGAGGAGGTTTGCTCCCTGACATAACTCAAGTATTCTTTACTATACTTGTATTTGTAATTGTGGTATATGCTGAAGGAATGAGATTAGAAATACCTCTATCTTATGGTAAATTCAGAGGGGCAAGGGGAAGATATCCAATTAAATTTCTATATGCTTCAAATATACCCGTAATTCTAGCAGCAGCATTATTTGCAAATGTTCAGTTATTTGCTAGGGTCTTAACTAGTAGAGGAATAAATTTGCTCGGAACATTTAATGAATTTGGTGGTGCAAAGAGTGGACTAATATATTATCTTACACCGCCTCAAAGCATTGAAATATTAATTAATGAGCCATTAAGGGCGGTAATATATTTGGCGATATTTATAGCACTCTGTGCAATGTTTGCAGTTCTATGGATAGATTTAACAGGAATGGGTCCAAAAGACGTTGCCAAAAAACTACAGGGCTCAGGAATGCAAATACCTGGATTTAGGAGAGACATCAGAATTTTAGAAAAAGTTCTTGACCGATATATTCCACCAATTACCTTGATGGGAGGAATATTTGTAGGACTTCTTGCAGCATTTGCTGATTTCACAGGAGCTCTTGGTACCGGTACAGGAATACTTTTAACAGTAGGTATTGTCTATAGGATGTACGAGGAACTAGCAAAGGAGCAAATGGGCGAAATGATGCCAGGATTAAGACAATTTTTAGGTTAGGTGGAAACAAATGAGTATATTTGACGCTATATTAAATCCCATATACCGGGGACTGGACGTGGCATTTGGTTGGCTATTTGAATACGGGTCAATGTATGCCATCTTAGTGGTAGCCGTAATAATTGGAACTACCCTTACATTAGTTCAGTACCTTCTTGTAGACCAAAAGGAACTCAAATCAATGAGAGAAGAAACTAATGCTTACCAAAAAGAAATGCTTGCTGCACAGAAAGCAAACGATAAAAATAGAATCAAAAAGCTTCAAAAAAAGAAAGGAAGAATAGACGAAATGCAAAAGAAACTAATGTCAATGTCATTTAAGCCTTTATACATCACTATGATACCTATATTTATCTTCTTTTCATGGCTTAGACAGTCTCCTGCTGCAGATATAGTTGATCCAGTAGTGGTAAAGCTACCTCTTGACACAATTCTTGTACAACTGTTTCATAGAAGTAGCCCTGCTGAACTACAAACTGGGGACTGGCTAGGGTGGCTTGGATGGTATATATTTTCAAGTTCAGTAGTATCCAATATAATAAGAAAAATAATGGGAATGGCTTAGAGGTGAGATATTATGCCGAGACCAATGTATAGATCAAGATCTTTAAAAAGAAAAAAAGTGAGAACACCCTCTGGAAAAGTAGTAACACATTACAGAGAGAAGAGAACCGGTACACCTCATTGTGCCGAGTGTGGAGCAATTCTTGGTGGAGTACCAAGAGGTTTGAGATCTTATGAAATGAAAAGGTTACCAAAAACTAAAAAGAGACCTGAAAGAAAGTTTGGAGGCGTTCTCTGTCCTGGATGCACAAGAGATCTAATTAAAAAGGACGTAAGAGGACAACTCTAATGCGTGTGACCATTGGAGGCCCTCCAGGTAGTGGCAAAACAACTGTAGCTAAATTAATTTCAAATCAGCTCGGATATAGCCACATCTACACGGGGGATATTTTTAGGGGTCTTGCCAAAGAGAAGGGCATGTCGCTAGGTGATTTTTCTAAATTAGCTGAGAAAGATTACTCTATTGACATTGAAGTAGACACAAGACAAAAAGAATTAGGTGCTAAAGATAATATAATTCTAGAAGGTAGAATGGCAAGATTTATGATTAATCCCGACTTAAGTGTTTGGATTACTGCGCCCTTTGAGGAAAGAGTAAGAAGAATCTCTCAAAGGGAGAATCTAAATTATGAAGTAGTCTTTAAAGACACTGAATTAAGAGAAAAAAGTGAAATAAATAGATATGAAAAGATTTATAATGTTGATATATCTAATCTGGCTTCGTATGATCTTGTGATTAACTCACTTAGATTAAGTGCTGAGGGAGTGAGCCAGATCATAATAACGGCCATAAATAATATATCACCGGTACCAAAGGGCGACCGGGTATAAATTGGAGGTGACATAATGGCAATGGAAGTAGGAAGAGTTTGTACAAAACTTTTGGGTAGAGAGGCAGATAAAAACTGCGTTATCGTAGAAATTGTAAACAAAAACTTTGTTGTTGTTTCAGGACCAAAGGAATTAACAGGCGTCAAGAGGAGAAGATGCAATATAAAGCATCTTGAGCCTTGGGATGTAAAAATTAATCTAGAGAAAGGAGCATCTGACGATACCCTTAAGGAGGCCATACTAAAGGCCAAGGTAGAGGGGTATAGTTGAAATTGTCCGAAGGAGACATATTATACAAATCAAAGGATAAGACAAGTTCTAGATATGGGAAAAAACCTGAAGAACGAAATTTAAGCGAACTTTTGCAAAAGGGTATTATCAATATAGATAAACCTAGAGGCCCTACATCCCATGAAGTTACTTCTTGGGTAAAGAAAATACTCGGAATATCAAAAGCGGGTCATTCAGGAACTCTTGATCCTAATGTTTCAGGAGTATTGCCTGTAACACTTGGAAAAGCAACAAAACTTGTTAAGCTTTTAATGCTGTCCCATAAAGAATATATTTGCACCCTACATCTCCAGAAAGATATTCCTAAAACTGATCTAATGAGGATATTAAAAGAGTATGAGGGCGTTTTATACCAAAAACCACCTGTAAAAAGCGCTGTTAAGAGACGGGTTAGAACTAGAAAAATACATTACATAAATCCTATTGAAATAGAAAACAGGAATGTTCTTATGAAAGTAGGCTGTGATGCAGGAACTTACATAAGAAAGCTGTGCTATGATATTGGCCTTTCATTAGGATGTGGTGCAAGTATGGAAGAGCTTAGACGAACGAAAACAGGGGTATTTGGGGAAGAATCTTCAATACTTCTTCAGGACGTTCTTGATGCAAAAGTTTTCTCTATTGAAGAGAATAATGAAGATATATTAAAGAAGTTAATTGTCCCGTATGAAATTGTTCTTGATCCGTTAAAGAAAATATGGGTTAAGGATACTGCAGTTGAAGCTTTATGTCAAGGGTCTTTACTGACTGTTCCTGGTATATCTAAACTTCAAAATGGAATATCTAAAGGGGAAACAGTAGCTATAATGACACTTAAAAATGAAGCAGTTTCAATTTCAGAAGTAGGTATGGCTTCAGAACAAATAATTAAAAAAGATACTGGCATCGTTGCAAAACCTTTATCGGTTTTAATGGAAACAGGTATCTATCCACGGACGTGGAACTAATGTCTCACTACTACTCTGAAGATGTCATTGCACCAATGAAATTAGGAAGAATTTCGGAGATTATTCTGGGAAAAATGTATCAATTTGATATAGCCCCGGGTGTATTCTCTTCAAAGAAAGTGGACAAAGGCACTATAGCATTATGTGAGTTAATGGAACTAAATAGAAGTCAAAAAGTACTTGATATGGGATGTGGATATGGAGTAATAGGGATAGTTGCATCTTCATATGCCTCAGAAGTTCATATGAGGGACATAAATAAAAGGGCTGTGTATCTAACAAAAAGAAATATAAAGCTCAATAATATCAAAAACGCATCGGTAAGTCGAGGAAACCTTTATGAGGAGCTTGATAAGTTTAATATTATATTAACAAATCCTCCTGTCTCCTCGGGAATGGATTTAGTTGGGCTTATGATAGATGAAGCACCAAAACATTTATATGAAGGTGGAAATCTACAACTTGTAATACGAAAAGGAGTAAATATTATAAAAGAGAGACTAGAAAAAAGCTTTGAAAAGGTGAATATAAAGAAGAAATATGGATATTATGTTATATTTGCTTCATAGCCGGGGTTGCTGAGCTTGGGACGGCGCGGGCCTGGAAAGCCCGTTCTCCATTGGAGTGCATGGGTTCAAATCCCATCCCCGGCGCTATGGTGATTATATGGATGAAGAAGTAAAAGGTATTGTTCGTGTACTAGGTACAAACATAATGGGAAACGACATCTTTGAAGTCGGAATATTGAAAATAAGAGGTGTCGGACCAGTTATGGCCAGGGCTGTAGCCCAAGTGGCAGGTATATCCTCTAAAACTAAAGTAGGAAATATACCTCCAGAAAAACTAAAGTTAATTGAGACAATTATTGAGGATCCTGTAAAATATGGCATTCCAGTATGGTTTGTGAATAGAAGAAAAGACTACGAAACAGGAGAAAATATACACGTAGTCGGGCCAAAATTATTAATGTCATTGAGGGAAGACCTAAACAGGATGAAAAAGATGAAGAGTTATAAAGGTATTAGGCATCAACTTGGACTTCCTGTAAGGGGCCAAAGAACAAAATCCTCATTTAGAAAAGGAACATCTTTGGGTGTTCAGAGAAAAAAGGCTGCAAGGTGATTTGATTGGGAGACCCAAGAAAAACTAGACGTAAATATGATAAACCATCTCATCCATGGCAAAAAGATAGAATTGACTCTGAAAATGTATTGATGAAAAAATATGGGCTTGCTAATAAGAAGGAGATATGGAAAGCTTTGAGTTTTCTTAGAAATGTAAGAAGACAAGCAAGAGAATTACTTGCTAGGCACGACGAATCCTCAACCATGCAGACTAAAGATCTTATAAATATGCTTCAAAAGTATGGAATATTGAAGGATGAATCAACATTAGAGGATGTATTGACATTGTCTTTAGAAGATATTCTTGATAGAAGATTACAATCAATAGTATTAAGGAAAGGCCTAGCTAAAACACCTAAACAAGCAAGACAGTTTATAGTCCATAAACACATCTTATTAAATGGGGCCAAAGTATCAATTCCAAGCTATTTAGTTCCTAAAGCTATTGAAAATTCAATTGGATATTCTGCTAGATCATCATTAAATGATCCAAGCCATCCAGAAGTTCCTAAAAAAACTGTAGTTGAGGAGGGTAGTTAATGCCAAAAGAAGGAGGAAGATGGGGAGTAGCTCACATATACGCTTCCTATAACAATACTCTTATCCATATCACAGACCTTACTGGTGCTGAAACTATAAGTAGGGTTACTGGTGGAATGATAGTAAAAACAGGCAAGGATGAGTCATCTCCATATGCAGCAATGAAGGCAGCCGCAAAAGCTGCAGAAGAGGCAATAGAGAAAGGCGTAGTAGCAGTTCATATAAAAGTTAGAGCTCCAGGTGGAAATAAAGCAAAGACTCCTGGAAGAGGGGCTCAGGCTACTATAAGGGCACTTACAAGAGCAGGATTAAGAATAGGAAAGATTGAAGACGTTACACCTATACCTCATGACGGTACAAGGGCCAAAGGGGGCAAGAGAGGTAGAAGAGTATAATGGAAATCGAGATTTTCAAAAAAGACGATAGAGAATTAAAATTTTTAATTAGAGGAGTTTCAGTACCTCTAGTCAATGCTCTGAGGCGTATGTTTATTTCAGAGATGCCTTCAATGGCTGTAGACTACCTTAAATTTTATAAAAATAATTCTCCTGTTTTTGATGAAATAATCGCACATAGAGTGGGTTTAATTCCATTAACTAATGCATCTGAAATTTACATGCCTCCTGAAGAATGTGGATGTGAAGAAGGTTGTGAAAAATGTTCGGTCACACTCTATCTTGAAAAAATTGGTCCGTGTACAGTGTACTCAAAAGATTTAGTATCTGGGGATCCAGATATTCATCCGATTCATGGCGATATTCCAATTACTAAACTTGGAGAGGGCCAGGAATTAAAATTTGATGCAGTAGCTAGGATTGGAACGGCAGAAGATCATGCCAAATGGCAAATAGCAAACGCTGGGTATAAATATGTGCCTAAAATTGATTTTAATTTAGATAAATGTGATGTATGTGAAGAATGCGTTCCTAAATGTCCTAAGGACATCCTTTACAAAGAAAAGGGCCAAATTAAAGTAAAAGATATTTATGAATGTACTATGTGCAGGGCATGTGAAGAAGCCTGTGAACAAGGTGTAATCAAAATATCTTATGAAAATAATGCTTTTATATTCTTTGTTGAATCATATGAGAATTTAAATGTTAATGATTTAGTTTCAAAGGCCTTGGGCATTCTGTCCACAAAATTGGAAGATTTAAAAAATCTTGTTGAGAACATTTGAAGCGCGGGGGTTGCCGAGCATGGCCAAAGGCGCAGGATTGAGGGTCCTGTTACGTAGGTATTCGTGGGTTCGAATCCCATCCCCCGCACTTTTTTATAAAAAAAATGTGGTAAATATTCTCTTCTAAAATTGATTTAATTAATCAAGATAAATTATAAAACAAAATAATTATTCTAAATACGATCAAACTGTTTTTATTTATTCTTAAATGCCAAAATTTTATATATTAAAAAATATAAATTAGTATATAATTATGCAATGAAATGCATATTATGGAGTTGAAACTTTGGGAAGAGATAAAACATATTTAGATTTGTTGGATTCGATAAGAGGCGAAAGAGGAGACACAGCCGAATCTAAAAAAGCCATAGAATCAGATTTGGCAGAGATTGCAACGAAGTATGGAATAGGGGCCGCACAAAAAGCCTATGATGCTTGCAAGCTAGAATCACTAAAAATCAAAAAACCAATGTAATCCTAAACTATATTATTTATTTAATATTTTATAATATTAAATTGGGTATTAGCCCAATATTCATTAAAGATTAATTTTATTTTAATCCAAATATTTTTCTGATATTATCTAAAAAAGATGGATTTTTTTTTCCTTGAACATTTGTTTCGTAGATTATATCAATAGTATATAACTTTTCTGAGGTATCTGAAGGCGATTTAAGTATTTCAACGCCTGTATCAACTTCGAAATAATAGTATAATTTGTTACTTTCTAAAGGGTCCACATCTACAGAATAGCTATAATTTCCATCGTTAGTCATCTTTAGAATATAAAAAGAATCATTTACATCATTGTGTTTGTAGTATAAATATGCATTTGAAGCATTAATATCCTTTAACTTCATTGTAACTTTGAGTAACTTGGATATATTCGCTTCTTTAGGCGTTGTATTAAGGATTTTATCTTCGTTTATTACAACACTCTTTGATCCACCAATAATATTACTGAATATTTTTGTTGCAGTATTGTTGTTTTTATCGACATCTTTAATTTTATTTTCCTCATCGATAACTACAATGATCTCTACATTTTCCTTACTTGGAATAAATTCGATTTTCTCTTCAACTATCTCCTCAGGGCCTAAGGAAATAAAAATTTTCTTTAGAAATATGTTATTTGAAGAATTATTATCCTTTTCATAAAATGTAACTGAAAAATCATTTACTACAACACTACTTTTATTTTTAATTTTGGCACTAATTGAAAGAAATTCATCTTCTTGTTCTTCAATTGTAATGTAGTAAGGATATATGAGTAAATCAATGTCTTCAGATTTTTGAGGATTATTTTGGCCCATAAAAGAATTATTTTCTCTTGACACTACTTTTACGTTGAAATTTAAGGAGTTATTAGATTCCGAAATTTCATCAATAACATTGTCAGGATCAACATTAATCTCTACAGAATTCTGGTCCGAACCTGTAAATGTTAGATATAAGACTAGATCGGTATAAGATGATGGCAGAAGTTGATTTATCATTGAAGATGATTGAAGATTTCCGTTGACATATACTTTAATTGGCACTTGAAATCCAGCAGATTTTCCAATATTTCTTATTCTAAAAGAAAACAAAGAGGATGTACCTTCATAAACTATCTGATTAGACGAAAGATCATTTTTTGAAACATATAGATCAGGTTTATTGTTTGAAGTAGAATTGATTGTATTAACTGACTTTTCTTCTGAAGTATTTTCCGGATTCGTAGAATTTAAAGATATGGAATATGTAGATGTATTATTATTTTCATTTTCTTCATCAATATTATTGTTGTAGTCGGCAATGAAATATAGCGTATAACTCCCTTCTGTTGGAATTGTCCAGTTTAAATTGGCCGTTATACTTTGCCCAACATAAAGAGAAGCAATATTTATTTTTCCTAATTGATTTCCTTTTTCAGGTGGCCCATTAAAGACAGCAAATACAAAATTACTAGCATTTTTCTTTCCAGAGTTTGTCAAAGTAATTGCTAATAATACTGGTTTTAAAGGCTCAACTTGTCCAGAAAAATCTACTTTCTTTATAGTTATATCTGGTTTTCCTTGGTCTTCTTCGGGCTGTGTAGCAGTAGTGATGTTATTTTCAGGCTGTGTACCAAACATTTGAGTTATCATTTTTCCATAAGGGCCACCATCAACTATCCCTATGCCAACTTCTTTATAGGACGGATTTAGTATATTGGACCTATGGGAAGGGCTTCCCATAAGAGACAAATGGCCCGCATCTATGGATGGATTTCCACATATATTTTCTGCTAAGATAATGAAATTATAACCTGCGTTTTTAGCCCTATCAGATGGGGTTAATCCATCAGGATTTATATGATTAAAGAATCCCCTGTTAATCATATCTTGGCTGTGAAGTCTTGAAGCAGAAGAGAGAGCAGAATTCATAGATAGAGGGTTAAGTCCATTAGCTTGCCTTTCTTTATTAATTAGGGTAAGCATGTAATATTCTTCAGAACTACCTGAACATATCCATGGAATAGTTCCCAATAAGATCACTGCTAAAATTGGAAATGCTAAGGATTTAGTATATTTACCCATACAACAATACTTTGAAATGAACTTTTTAAAAATTTCTGAATAAAAAATAATTAAATAAACCCTTATCCTTATAGTTTAAATGAAATTAATAAAAAAGAATAAAAATATTTTATCTTACAATAAGCTGAGCCTTTTCTGGTTGATATCTCCAATCTTTTGCAATCCTACCCTTTCCAGCGTAGTATTTTCCAAGCCTTCTAATCTTAGCCTCAATAAGATTTAATCCTCTAGTTGAGTGGAGATCCTTTGGATTAAGCTCAAGATGCTTCCTTAAGTTGACAGCTCTAGCAATAAGATTGAAAAGGTCTTCGGGGTATTCACTTTGGAGATTGTTCTCCTTTAGTATTTCATTAATACTCTTTCCAGCGATAAGTCTTACATCAGGGACCCCATATTGGTCTCTTAATACAATACCTATCATGCTAGGCCCATGACCTTCTTTTGACATAGTTACTACTAAATCAACAACCTCTTCTGGCCTTTTGTCAACCCAATGCGGCATCGATGTTCTTGCTGGTTTTTTTGAACCAGATATTCCTCTTCTCCTTGAATGCATTCTTGCCATTTATTCAACTCCATTTTCAAGGTATTTGGCCATATTTTCAAGAGCTATACCCCTATGGGAGAATTTGTTTTTCTCTTTAGTGGTCATTTCCCCAAACGTCTTTGAGTTTTCTTTAGGAATGAATATAGGATCATATCCAAATCCTTCATGGCCTCGTATCTCGTTTGATATTGTACCTCTTGAAATACCTTCAAAAATATGCGGGCCATCTTTGTATAATCCCACAGTAGATTTGAAGTAAGCACTCCTATTGTGTATATTTAATAGAAGTTTTAAGATACCTTCGTTTCCGATGGTCTCTTGAACATACCTTGAGTACGGTCCAGGAAAGCTGTTTAATTCTTCTATGAACAGTCCCGAGTCTTCTAAAAAGAAAGGACTTTTAAGCCTTTCGCTGCAGAAATTAATCCCAAATAAGGCTATTTCATTAAGGTTCGAAGCTTGGATTTCGGGATATCCTATATTTGCTTGAATCAGTTCAATATCTAGAAATTTTAGTTTTTCTTTAGCTTCTTTGAATTTACCTTTGTTTCCTGTGATAAAATACAATTCTTCCATGTATTTACAAACAATAACCCTTATAAAAAAATTTCTTAAAAAAACGTTAATGGAACAGTCTAAGAAGGGCAGCGATTCTCAGAAACTTAAGATGATGGTAATAGGAATAGGGAATGAGAGTTTTAAAATATTAGAGAGTAAACCTCAAAATCTAGATCTGAAAACTCTAGCAATTGGATATGAAAAGGAAAGGTTAAAATTCTTAAAAATAGAAAAAAAATTTTTTGTCAATGCTAAACTAAAGAATAAAATAGATTTTTCTGAAAATCTTCAAGATCTATCTATAGTTACTTCTAAAGTTGAAGAAGAATTCAGTTGTTTTTTTAGCATTGCAAATATAGTTTTTGTTTTAACTGATTTATCAGATACAAATATTAAGCTAACAAAAATCTTACTTAAGTTAGCAAAGGATAGCAAAGCGATACCAATCCCCGTAATAAGGGCAGACGATATATTGAACACTGGTAAAGAAAATTCAAAAGAGAAGATTTTAGAATTGAGAAAATATTCAAATTCTTTTATTATAAGAGAAGATGAGCAGAGAACAATATTCTCACGAGGATACTCCCCCTTTTGGGAAAAGATCGAGGGACTATACAGTTCTCTTGCACTTCCAAGCCTTGTTAATATTGACTTTGCAGATTTTAGGACGGTTATTAATAAAGGTGGGGCCTGCTATATAGGTGTGGGCGAAGGTAAGGGGGATAAAAAGACTACAAACTCTTATGAGCGGGCGTTAAAGTCAAAATTTGATTTAGAATTAGACAATGTTAAAGGTGCACTCATCAATATTATTGGAAACAAAGATTTGGCTTTAAAAGAATCCACAAATGTGACGGGTCACATAGAAGAAAGAATTCATAAAAACGCGGAAATAATATGGGGTGTTTCACTAACAGATAATTCTCTAGATATTCTCAAAGTTGTAATTGTTTTAACTGGAGTAAATTATCCCGAATTGGAAGACTACATCCATTAATTTATTTCTATTGCAGGTGCATTAGGTCTATCCTCTGGAACTGTAGGAACAAGGATTTTTTGATCAATTAAAACTCTTACTACTTCATCTAATATTTTTCCTTTTTCCTCAATTTTTGCATCAGTAGCTTCGCTTGCAGGTAAGTCACCATCTACGTATATCCATCCTTTGTTTCTAATCCCAAATTGATCATAAATGAAGTTGATATCAGAAACATTAGTGTTGCTCCCATAGAAATCTATTACTACTTCGAAAGGATAATATTTGTCTGCACCATAGTGTCTATAAACATATGGGCCTATAATAACACCTATAATTATTCCATATTCTCCATTTTTTTGATAATCGTAAAGAATACACTCCTTGTAGAAATCAGTAGTTATGGGGTAAATTCCAGTATTCCTATATTCCTTCTCAAAATTAGAGAAATTTTTCCATACTTCTGCATTATATCCGTATATTTTTTTTACTTCAAATCCACCTTGTTTGTCTATATTCCAGTACTCTTCACTTAAAGTACCAGAAATATACCTATCCCACTTATCTAGAATTGCATCTTTTCCTTCGTCAATAAAGAAGGATTTTTCAAAAGGACTTTGCATAATCAATGTTATGCTAGAAGTATTGATTTCATAATCAAAATCAGATTCTGCAAGAATATCAATTAAGAATTTATTATTTTCGAATATTCTTAGGAATAAATCTGCTAGGCCTATTGCATCAGTTGAAGGCTGTGAGAATTTAATTTTCATGAAATCTGAAACTTTTGGAGGGAGTTTTTCCAAGTAATTATCGTAAAGTTCTTGCCTCTCTTTTGATTGGGCTTGTGTAGTAATTACATTGAGAATTATTTCGTTTATGGCAGTTTTTGTGAAACTATCTTTTGATATAAGATTGTTTAATATTTCTATTTTTTGGCCTTCTGGGAATCCCCTATAATTTAGATAATTTTTACAAAAATCAAGGTTTTCAGGAGTTTTTAAATCAGACACAAGGTCTCTATCTGTCAAGGGATCAATAATGAGCATATTGAAATCAAAGTATCTTTTTGATCCTTTAAAAGCAAGATCAACATAATAGGTATCTTCCACCCTCTTAATTTTTCCTTCGCTAACTTTCTGATTTATGTAAGTCTCTCCAACAATACCTTTTGCCTTCTCAAATTCATCTATTGATAGTTTTGCTTCGTATTCTTCTAAATTCAATGATTCATTATTACATCCTGCGAAAAGAATTGAAATTATAATCATAATAAAGGTAAAATATGCTAAGATCTTATTTATAATGACCACCCCAGAATATATACATAGAGGTTTCGCCCGTACTGTATAACTTATCAATTGAGGAAGCATTTAAATAGTTTTCACTATTTTTAAACTCTGTAATTTCTCTCGGTCCAAGATAGGCATATTTTATGTTATAAATATCGATTACTGAATAATTCCCAAAATAAAGATTTTTTATGTCTTCACTTCTCTTAATGTAATCCCAACTACCTGAAGAATATCCTCCCTCTACAGTTTTTTTTCCTGAAACTTTTCCAATAATCGGGGAAGTGAACCATGAAGAAGCAACTGTGAAACTATCCAACAATGAATTTCCATCTAGATAAGAAAAGGCAGAGTATTCCTCTTCCCCTATCATGGGTTTGACCTTTGAAACATATTCTGCAGCAGGAAAAGAGGAGATAATCATAACCCCAACAATTGATGCAATTACAGCCTCTTTTCTTTTATCTTTAAAGAATTCAAATAAAGCAAAAGAAGAATAAAATGCTATTGGATAAGCAAGAAATTCTATAAATCTGAATGGAAGAAGGTCAAAGCCCGGAATATAATTCCTTGAGAGTAAAAAAGCTATAACTCCCCAAGAAATTAGCATTAAGTCCTCCTCCTTTTTCCTTAGTATTAGGAATGCCACCCCAGGTAAAGATAAGGCCATAGTGATATACCCAAGTTTAACAGGATAGAATGATAACTTGAATATTCCCCCATATGGAATGTTTGAAGCAATACCGTGGAGTAGAAGTTGAA
>CAZCMP010000001.1:0-223529 GCA_964500005.1 uncultured Thermococci archaeon | reverse complement strand
TTCCTTTAATTTTTTCATATGAAGATGAGTCAACATCTTTATTAAAAACTATTATAGAAATAGGGGTGCCAGTTGTTTTTCCTTCAAACACTCCTGACATAATTTCACACCTATCCGCTTCTTTCCTTGAAGTAGAAAGTTCATCATTTCTTGGTTTTCTTAAATTAAGCTCTTTATTGATTTCATCTTCATTTATTTTAATACCAGGAGGGCATCCATCAATAACTACTCCTAACGCCCTGCCATGGGACTCGCCCCAAGTTGTAATCCTAAAAAACTTTCCGTAAGTATTTCCCCCCATTATATCATACCCCTTTTCTCAAGTTCTAATAATATTTTATCACAGACTTCATATATACTAAGATTGTCTGTATCTATAATTATATCTGCTATTTCTTCATAAATAGACATTCTTTCTGCCATCACAATGCCTATCTCATCTGCCGAATTAGTTTTTGTAAGAGAAGGTCTTGGGGCGTCTTTTTCCATTCTGCTTCTCATTGTAGAAATATCTGCCTTTAACAAAATAAAGAGGGAATTTTTTAGAGTATCGACATTCTCCTTATTCATTAGTGCGCCTCCTCCCAAGGCAATAACAGCATTATTCTCTTTTGACACATCTTTAATGACTTCTTTTTCTTTCAATCTAAAATAATCCCATCCATTTTCATTAATAATCTCTTGAATATTTTTGGATTCTCTTTTTTCTATTAATCGATCAGTATCAAAAAATACCCTATCAGTTATATCAGATAAGCTGATGCCGACCGTAGTTTTACCAACACATCGTAACCCAAAGAGGATTATATTCAATTAATGCCCCCACATATTTTTGAAAAGTCGTTCCAAAAGTTTGGATATGATTTTGAAACACATCCTGGATCGCGAATCTTTATTCCATTGATGAAGAGCCCGGCAACTGCAAAAGACATCGCCATACGGTGGTCTTTATACGTTTCAATTTCGGCGCCAGATAGTTTTCCTGGACTTATAATTATGTAGTCATTGCCTTCTTCTACCTTGCATCCAATCTTTTTGATCTCATTGGCAATTGCATTTAGCCTATCCGTTTCTTTATACCTTAGCGTTTCTATGTTTTTTATTTTAGTTGGGCCTTTTGCAAAGGCCGAAACAATTGCTAAGGTTGGGACGATATCGGGCGATTTTCTCATGTCGATTTCAATCCCTTTGAGTTCTCCACCCCTTACTACCAATGAGTTATTATCCCACTCTATCTTACATCCCATGTTTTCAAGAATATTTACAAACACCTTATCAGCTTGTTTTGAATCTTTATTAAGATTCTCTATACTTATTCTTCCTTTACTTATGGCTGCAATCGCCATAAAATAAGAGCAATTCGAAAAATCTCCTTCAACGATATATTTTTGACCCATATACACTGAAGGATTAATTAAAAACTCGGAATAATCTTTTCTTTGAACTGAAACACCAAACTTATTCATAACATCTATTGTCATATCCACATAGGGGCTTGATGGAATTTCGCCAGTGATCTTAATTTTCATATAAGGTTTTGAATAGGGCGAAGTCAAAAGCAAAGCGCTAAGATACTGACTGCTTTGGCTTGGCTCAAGTGAAGTCTCCCCACCAATAACTCCATTAGAGGATATTCTAACGGGGGGGCACCCTTTATTTGACTCAATTGTTACTCCAAGTCTTTTTAGAGAATCTTCAAGACCTTTAACAGGACGTTTTCTTACTTCTTCATCACCATCGATTGTAACTTCTCCATTTACAAGAGAAGCTGCTGCCATGAGAAATCTAAGTGTTGTGCCAGAATTACCGATGTAGAGTGGGTCCAGAGGTTCTTTCAATACCCCACCACGTCCCTCTACATTCAAAATAATTCCGTCTTTATTTGACTCTTCCCTTATTTTTATTCCGAGTTTCTTTAGTGCATCAATGGTATAGTTAATATCATCTGAAAATAGAGGGCCTATAATCTTTGATTTTCCTTCTGAAAGAGCGGCGATAAAAAGAGATCTATGGGTGTAACTTTTAGATGGTGGCGCTTTTAGTCTACTATCAACCTCGAAATCTAATGGATTTATCTCTTTAGTTTCCATTTTGTTCGCCTCTCAATTTTAAAGCCTCTCTTGATAATATCTCCATTTCTTCATAAGAAGGTTTTACTCCTGTCCAGAGTTCAAATTGTGCCATTGCTTGTCCGATGTACATATCCAATCCATTTGCAACTTTTGCCCCTTGTTTCTTTGACCTCTTTAGTAAAGTAGTATCAATAGGACTGTAAACGGCATCAAAAACCGTTATTCCCGATAAGTCTCTATCAAAAAATGAATCGTCCACTGGACAGTTAGTCTCTTCAGGATACATTCCAATTTTTGTGGCATTGACTAAAATATCAAAATCAACATTATTCCTGTCTTCCCACAAGGCTTTTTCAGCCCCAAGTTTCTCCGAAAGTTCTAGTGCCTTCTTAGGATCTCTATTAGAAATAATTATTAGGCCTTTTCTCTCTGCTATGCCAAAAGCTATTGCTTTCCCAGCGCCTCCTGCCCCAAGAATTAATACTCTTTTATCTTTTATTTGATCCATTTTCTCAATAGAATATACTGCCCCTATCCAATCGGTGTTTGTACCAAAAAGACCCTCCCCAGTTTTCTTTATTGTATTTATTGCACCAATTTTTAGGGTCATCTCATCTATATTATCTAAGTAAGGGGCAACCTTCTCCTTGAAAGGCATTGTAATGCATAACCCACTGAACTGATTTTTATAAGCATTCATGAACTTTTTTATGTCGTCGACTAAAAAGTTCAGGTAAACTGCATTTATATTATAATGAGAAAATAATTTGTTATGAACATAGTAACCTATACTTTCCTTAACGGGATTTCCTATAAGCCCATAAATATCAAAATCTTCATTAATGGCGTCAACTCTGTATATGTCTTTTAGTACATCTATTGGTATCTGCCCGGGAGCGGTATTGTCCACCCCTTTTAATGGTGCATAAGAAGTAAAACTCCCCCACGATTTACAAAGGATTCTACTTATCTCCCCTCGCTCGCCCATTAAAAAAGATATTATTTTTTTATCAGTGTTTAGTTTAGAGGATAAAAGATCTTTAATTATCAAGTTATCAGAAATATCATTGGAGTAAGTTACTATCTTAACTAGATCTGGAGATTTATCTTTTATTTTTAATAATATTTCATTTATATTTGAAGGAATATTCCTAAAATTATGATAAGATGCAATTATTTTTGTTTCTGAATTTAACTCTCTTTTTTTTCTAATGAGTATGTTAAAAGAATCTATCGAGGAAAATTCTATATCTACAAATCCAAATCCATTTTTTATTGCTTCAATCAATGGAATAATCCTCTCGGACTCACTTCCTTGAAATAATCCTCCCTCCTCTTTTTTTCTGTTTGTTACTATTATCCTTTTCTTATCGAATTTATTGCCAATTTCTGAAATATTCAAATCTGATATCAAATCCACTCTTATTTCTGCTAAGTCTCCCTTGGACAGTGCCTTTTCCAAAAGACTTATTGCCTCTTTTTGAGAGGAAGGGATGATAGAAGCTGTAATCACAAAAATCCAATCTCCGATAATGATTTTTTTACTATCTTATCTTCAACATTGATTCCATAAACAGCTTCTCCTATCCCTTCTATCAAGGAGTATTCAACAACTCCTTTCCTAGATTTTTTATCTAAAGCAGTTTTTCTTATTATTTCATCTGCCGATAATTTGAAGGATTTATCAAGTAGTTTTGATTTTTTTAGGAGTGCTAATATTCTCTCTTTTTCTTCCAATTTTAAAATTCCAATTTTTTCAGAGATTAAAGTTTCTACTGCCATCCCTATGCCAACTGCTCTTCCGTGAGGAATATCAAAATTTGAAAGAATTTCAATCGAATGTCCAATTGTGTGGCCAAAATTTAATATCTTCCTAAGGCCAGCTTCTTTCTCGTCTTTTTCTACAACTCTAGCCTTAACTTTAAGTGATGAAATAATTGCCTTTTCTATATATCCTTTTTCTAGATTGATTACTCTTTCAATTTTAGATTCTAAATAGTTGAAAAGTTGGCCGTCTTGTATTATTGCAGCCTTTATTATTTCAGCTATCCCATTGATTATTTCCTCATTTGGTAGAGTCTTCAAAAAATCTATATCTATGTAGACTTTACTTGGGGGGTAAAATGCTCCCAAGAGATTCTTACCAGTAGGGTGGTCTATTCCAACTTTACCACCTATACTACTGTCCACCTGGGAAAGAAGTGTTGTGGGTATCTGTATGAAAGGTACCCCTCTCATGTAAGTTGCAGCTATAAAACCTGCAAGATCCCCAGTTACCCCGCCACCTAACGCTATAATCAAAGTATCTCTTCCAAATCCAAGTTCGAAAAGATTGTCTTCTAGAATTTCCTTTGTTTTTCTATTTTTTGATTCTTCTCCAGCTTTGAAAGACAATGTAAAAACTCTGTCATTTTTCTCAAGTTTTTGTAAAAAATCGCTATAAACCCTTTCTACGTTTGAGTCGGTGATTATGGCAATTTTAAAATCATTGTAGTTTTCCAATATTTCTTCGAATGCTTTTTGGGATATATTCCTTCCAATATTTATATCATAATGGCTTTTTCCGGTGAATACTTTGATTATTTCTTTTTCTGAATTACTCATTCTATATTTCCCGTCCAAACATCCTAGATATATATTTTATTTCTCCCATTAATCCATGAAGGTCTGCGGTACTTATTGTCTGATCTGCATCGCTTATCGCCTTTTGTGGATCAGTGTGCGCCTCAACTGTCACGCCATCCGCACCACATGCAATTGCAGCAAGGGCCATTGGTTTTACAATATCTCTTCTACCTGTGCCATGACTTGGATCAACTATGACGGGCAAATGGCTCTCAGTCTTCAAAACAGGGACTATGCTTAAATCAAGTGTATTTCTTGTGAAATCCGAAAATGTTCTTATCCCTCTTTCACATAACATGACTTGATCATTTCCCCCTGCAAGTATGTACTCTGCAGCAGATAAGAATTCTTTCAAAGTCGCCCACATACCTCTCTTAAGAAGGACAGGTTTATCACATTTTCCTAGCTCTTTTAGCAAAGCATAATTTTGCATGTTTCTAGTTCCGACTTGAAGTATGTCTGCATATTTAGCTACAAGTTTTACGTCCCTTGTATCCATAACCTCGGTACAAATTGGAAGCCCTGTTTCTTCCTTCGCTTTTGATAGGAACTTTAATCCTTCTTCTCCAAGACCTTGGAAATCTTTGGGTGCTGTACGGGGTTTGAATGCTCCCCCCCTTAAAATAGTGGCGCCCGAACTTTTTACCTCTTTTGCAATGTTAATAATCTGATCTTTACTTTCAACTGTGCATGGTCCTGCCATTACAACGATCTTTTTACCGCCTATTTCAATTCCGTCTACTTCTATAATGGTGTTTTCCTGATTAAAGTCTCTTGAAACTAGTTTGTAAGATTTCGATACCCTTACAACTTCAGCTATGTAAGGGGTAGCCCTTAATCTTTCAACATCACTTTCATCTATCGAAGAAACATCTCCGATTACACCTATTATAGTTCTATTTTCTCCTTTAGATAGGTGAGTATTAAATCCAAGATCTTTTATTCTCTTGATCGTTTCTTGTACTTGGCTTTCATCTGCACCCATCTTCATTATTATTATCATTTACAACTCCCTCCCAACTGCTTTTGCTATCTGTTTTATATCTTCCATAAGTTTTGAAAATGAACTTAAAGAGATAGTTTGGTCTGCATCGCTTATTGCCCTGTCTGGATCAGGATGCGTTTCAATTAATAATCCGTCTGCTCCGCAAGCCACCGATGCTTTACTCATAGGCAAAACTAGACTTCTCCTGCCCGTACCATGACTTGGGTCTGATACTATAGGTAAATGGCTCTCGTCTTTTATGGCAGGTATTATGCTAAGATCAAGGGTATTTCTCGAGTAATCAGAGAATGTTCTGATACCCCTTTCGCATAGTATTACATTCTCATTGCCGCCGTTCATTATGTACTCTGCAGCCCCTAGAAATTCTGCCATTGTTGCCCACATCCCCCTCTTAAGAAGGACAGGTTTGTCACATTTTCCTAGCTCTTTTAGTAATGTATAATTTTGCATATTTCGAGTTCCGACCTGAAGAACATCCGCATATTGAGATAAAAGACCTACATCCCTTGCATCCATAATCTCTGTTACAATTGGTAGCCCAGTTTCCTCCTTAGCTTCGTAAAGTAGTTTTAGACCCTCTTCTCCAAGTCCCTGAAAATCTTTGGGGGATGTACGGGGTTTGAATGCCCCCCCTCTTATCATACTCGCCCCGGCCTTCTTTATCTTTTCAGCAACTTCCATTATCTGTTCTCTGTTCTCAACTGAGCAGGGCCCTGCAAAAACAACAATCTTCTTTCCACCTATCTTTACTCCATCTACATCTATTATAGTCTGTTCCTTTTTGAAATCTTTTGAGACTAATTTGTAAGGCTTTGAAACAAATACGGTGTTTTCTACGCCTTTCATTGCCCTTATTCTAAAGAAGTTTTCTTCGCCAATCTTACTTATGTCCCCTATTACGGCGACTACTACCCTTTCTGCACCCAAATTCAATTGGGTTCTAAGGCCAAGGGATTCTATTGTATCTATAACTCTATTTACGTCCTCCTCTTCGGCCTTTGCTTTCATTATAACAATCATTCTTGTTCCTCCAAGAGTTTACTTTGTATAAGTTTTGAATGGGAAATGATTGCTCCAAAAACATAAGAAACTAAATCTTCACTAAGGTTATTTTTTCTAGCCTCTATCTTTAGTTTCAATAAAAGCGTCCTCTCTCTTTCTTTATCCTCTATCGGGATGCCCTTTTCTTTTTTTAGGGCGGCTATATTCTTTGCTATTTCCATTCTTTTGGAAAGCAGACCTATAATATTCTCATCGATCCTATTAATTTCTTCTCTAAGAGTCTCTAAAGAGCTCTCCATAAAAATAACCTCCTTAAAAGGCGATTGGAAAGAGAAACTAAGGATTCGGCCAGTGAAAGGTATCAATACCTAAAGCTAAAATAATAATATAATTTTCTTGATACCGATTCGGAAGACCTAATCTTTCCCATCGTAAAAATTTAACTAAAATGAGTATTTAAAACTTTCGGGAATCGATTCAATAACTTATCTTGGGAATATTTTTATTTGTACTGGGAAAAATATAAATATAAATTATTATAATAAATATATTTAGTATGGTAGAAGAATCAATCCCAAGTATGCAATCGCCCAAAGTCACTGAACGTATATACGCAAAAGCCTTTGAATTACTTGAGAAGCATCCAGAAGGTCTGCGCTGGTCAGAACTACTTTTAAAGATTAAGGAATCAGATCCTACTTACCATCCGAAAACTATCAACGGATGTGTCTGGAAACTAGTCGAAAAATTTCCTGACAAGATTTATAAATCATCTAAAGGGCTTTTCCGTTACTGAAATATAAATAGGCATTAAGTTAACAAAATCCAGAATATTTTTATTACGGGCATTAGGTTTATAAGTTATTTTTTTACTTTCTCACTAATGAGTTATTCTGATTCCTTATTGGATATGTGCAAAGTTGATACACATATCCACACAAAATATTCTGGAAATTCAAAGAGAATCTCTGTTATACCAGACTGCATTTCTAGACCTGAAAAGATACTAAAATATGCTGATAAGAGAGGAATAGATTTTTTGGCAATAACTGACCACGATACCATCAGAGGCGGAATTGAAACAGAAAAACTTGCTCCTTCTAGAATAATCGTGGGAGAAGAAATATCAACATCCGATGGCGAACTTCTTGGACTTTTTTTGAATGAAACTATCCCGCCCGGTTTATCCGCAGAGGAATCCATACAGTTAGTAAAAGATCAAGGAGGTCTTGCTATTGCACCTCACCCATACAGCGTCATATGCCCCTGTTTTAAGGACCTAATACATAAATTAAATATTGACGGTATTGAAGTCTTCAATGCTTTTCACAGAGACGGCATTCTTAATAGAAAAGCTTCAGAGGAAAATAAAAAGATTAAAAGTGCTCCAATTGCAGGAAGCGACGCACACACAGAAAGGATGGTTGGCAATTCTTACACGCTCTTTGAAGGTAACACTACTGAAGAGTTCTATAAGGCTGTAAAAAAGAAAAAAACAATTCCCCAAGGACATGTTACATCAATGAAGCAAACTATGCTATGGAGCTGGAATACGGGATACTATATAATGAAAAGATCTATGAAAAACATACTTCAAGGAAAGCAAATCAAAAAAAATACTGGACTTTTTATAGGCTCTGGAGTATCTGTGATCCCAGTAGTCCCCATAGCAATGGCATTTGTCTTAAATCTCTATCATGACAAAAAAGTAAAAAAGGATTATCCTTGGGAATCTTTTATGTTTTCATATATGAATTATAAAAAAAAATTATAAAATAACAGAAGATTTGTATTCCCCAAAAACTTTTCTCAAACTATCGCTGATTTCTCCAAGTGTTGCATAAGACTTCACGGCTTCCAATATTGGAGGCATGAGATTTTTGTCAGTTCTTGCAGTGTCTTCAATTTTTTTCAAAATCTCTTTGACTTTAGCATTGTCCCTCTTGGATTTAAGTTTCTTCAACTTTTCAATTTGAAGTTTCTCTACTTCAGGGTTAACTTTTAGAAGCTCTTCTGGAAGTTTTTCTTCCATTGTGAATTTATTAAGACCAACTACTATTGCATCCCTTTTCTCAATGGCCTTCTGATATTTGTAGGCGCTGTCTTGAATTTCCTTTTGGATATACCCTCCTTCAATGGATTTTACCATACCCCCTAGAGAGTCGATCTTATCAAAGTACTTTTTTACTTCTTCTTCAATCTTATTTGTTAAGTATTCAACATAATATGAGCCTGCAAATGGGTCAACTGTATCAGCAACGCCACTTTCATACGCAATTACCTGTTGAGTCCTAAGAGCTACTGTAACTGCTTTTTCTGAAGGTAGAGCAAGTGCTTCGTCCATTGAATTTGTGTGAAGCGATTGGGTTCCTCCAAGGACGGCGGCCAATGCCTGCATAGTTACTCGAATAATATTATTTTCAGGCTGTTGTGCTGTAAGAGTGCTACCCCCTGTCTGGCTGTGAAATCTAAGCATCATAGCCTTAGGGTCTTTGGCACCAAACCTTTCCTTCATTAGTCTGGCCCATATTCTTCTTGCGGCCCTAAATTTAGCTATTTCTTCGATGAAGTTGTTATGTGAATTAAAAAAGAAAGAAAGTCTTTTTCCAAAATCGTCTACCTGTAATCCTGTCTTAATTGCAGCCTCAACGTAAGCTATTCCATCTGCTAGTGTAAAGGCAACTTCTTGAACTGCTGTTGCACCAGCTTCCCTGATATGGTATCCGCTAATACTAATGGTGTTCCATTCTGGTAGATTTTTAGTACAGTATTCAAATATATCCGTTATTATTCTCATTGATTCTTTTGGTGGAAAGATGTACGTTCCTCTTGCTACATATTCTTTTAAGATGTCATTTTGAATAGTCCCTCTTAATTTTTCAGGTGACACTCCCTGTTTTTCACCAACAGCCATATACATGGCAAGAAGTATAGCTGCAGTTGAGTTTATAGTCATAGAAGTAGACACTTTGTCAAGGGGAATCCCATCAAAAAGAGTTTCCATGTCCTCAAGTGAATCAATAGCAACTCCAACTTTTCCAACTTCTCCAAAACTCATTTGATGATCTGAGTCGTAACCTATCTGAGTTGGCAAATCAAATGCTACTGAAAGTCCGGTCTGGCCTTCTGATAGGAGATACTTGTATCTCTTGTTAGTTTCTTCGGCAGATCCAAACCCTGCGTATTGCCTCATTGTCCAAAGTTTTCCCCTAAACATGTTTGGCTGTACCCCTCTAGTGAAAGGATATTCGCCTGCATTTCCCATGTCATTGCAATAATCCATATTGGCAATGTCAATTGGAGTGTATTGTGCGTCTACAATTATATTTGATGAAGTATAAAATTCCTTCTTTCTCTCTGGGAACTTTGATATCGTTTTTTTATATTTTTCATTCTTCCAGCATTCAGTCTTTTCCTTCAAATTACTCATTGTAGAATCATCAAACATGAAAAATCACATTCCTATAATATTTTAGGATTCAGTTATTATAAGTTTTATTATTCTGTGAAGATTTATAAATAGGATAATATCAGTTTTTTTATGGAAGAAATCTCAGAAGATTCAAACCTCTCTGCTTTTGGTGATGCTGTTGTTAACTTTCTGTATTCTGTTGCCAAATCAAGAGTTCAAGGTAGGTATACGGGTAAAAAAGTATCAAATATTGCCCTCTCAGATGCATTGGCAAAATCAAAGATAAAATCCCCGAGAAGGAGTGACAAAAAAATGAGAGGGGATTTTGTTGAAGCTTTAATTGGTAAAGGTTACATTGATAAGGTATTTGATATTGAAAACGCTGTGAGAATTCTTTCAGAAAAACTTAGTGGTAAAGATTTGAATGACCCTGATGAAGAGAGAAAAGCGATAGCAGAAGCATTTTCTTATTTTATTGATTTTTATTTCTAAGGCTTAAACATATTAAGACATAATTCTATTCTGAAATAATGAAAATAAAAAAGGAGATAAGGATACTAGGAATAGATGATTCAAATTTTACTAGGGACGACCGAGAAGTTCTAGTCGTAGGTGCTTTACTTCGAGGCGGGTTTTGGATTGACGGAGTTGTAAGTACTTATGTTGAAAGAGATGGCCTTGACGCAACAGAAAAGATTACTAGTATGATACTTAAAGCCCGTTACAAGGACTTAAGGGCAATTATGTTAAAAGGAATCACACTAGCCGGATTCAATCTTATAGATATAGAAAAACTAAGTCATGCTACAGGATTACCTGTTGTGGTTGTTATGAGAAAAATGCCTGATCTTACATCTATAGAAATGGCATTGACAAACCTCAAAGATAGAGAAAAAAGGATTGAAATAATAAAAAAGGCTGGACAAATATACCAAGGAGTAGTCCAGGAGAAATCAGATATTTATTTTCAGTTTAAGGGTATTGATGAGGAGGATGCAAGAGAGTTAATTAGAATTTCATCGATGCACTCCAATATTCCAGAGCCCTTAAGGGTATCCCATATAATTGCAACAGGAGTTGTTAGGGGTGAATCAACAAAGAAACCATAAAGGAAAAGTAACAATCTGCCTTGTAAACACGTATGACAAGCTAAAATGGCATGATATACACTCAAGGAACATTGCAAGAGCTGCTCCTTTATGCCATTATACAGGATTTGACCTTTGCCTTTTTGATTTTCCTTTCAAAGAAGATTACAAAGAATTTCTTTTGAATGAAGTAAAAGAAAACACAACGATAGGGGAAGGTGGGAAGTATATTGAAGATCTCATCAATCACGGAAAACTTAACTCTGTAAATGATCCTAAAAAACTTAAAGGTGTTTTTATATCCACTACTTCAAAGCCAGAAAAACAATGTGATTTGAAAGTAATTACCGAAAATATCAGAAAAGGTGATGATTCAATATTTTTTATTGGGCTTGGGAGAAGAGGGCTTCCGATGGAGATAAGAAAGATGACAACGTATCACCTTGATATAACTGGAGAAGGTATTTCTCTTGAAACATGTTCTGCCATTGGATTCATTATAGGAAGAATCTATGAAAAGATAAATTTATAAATTTTGTTTAGATATTTTGATAGCAGCGACTGTAGTCTAGTGGTTAGGACTGGAGCTTCCCAAGCTTCAAGCGCGGGTTCGAATCCCGCCAGTCGCACCAATTTTTATTAAAATGTCTACTAATTTATTATCAATTCTATCAACTAATTGCATCATAATCACCTTTTCTAAAGGGAAAAAATAAGAAATGTTTAAATATACTACATTTAACTAATGATAGGTGGAATTATGTGGTTACAAGCTAGAATGTATATGTTAATTGGATTATTATTTGTTATAATGTACGGATTTTTACTTTTTGTGGGAACCTTAGCCGGGTATTCAGGCCAGAGCTTTATTAATTACTCAGTTATTCTGGCATTAGGGATGCTCTTTGTACAATACATGATTGGTCCAAAGATGGTCGAGTCATCTATGAAGGTAAGATATATCTCTGAGGGGGACAATCCAAAACTTTACAGGATGGTTGAAGAACAGGCTAGATTGGCTGGCCTAAAGAAAATGCCCAAAGTTGGGACTTGTCCTACAACGATGCCGAACGCATTTGCTTTTGGAAAATCTAAGGGAGATGCAAGAGTATGTGTAACAGATGGAATTATGAACTTACTTTCAGAAGATGAACTAAAAGCTGTAGTAGGACACGAAATTTCCCATGTGAAGCATAGTGATATGGCAATTATTACCCTTTTAAGTGCAGTTCCAATGATAGCATATTACATGTATATGTCTTCTTTGTACGGTGGTCGAGTAACTACAAGTAACAATAGGAACTCAGGCGGAACTGCCATGATAGGCATAGTCGCTTTAGTTGTATATTTCATTACTAATCTATTAGTCATGTATGGGTCAAGAATAAGAGAATACTACGCAGACAAAGGTAGTACTGAAATAGGAAATGAACCTCATAATTTAGCATCAGCACTTTATAAACTTACATATGGTACTGCAAAGACACCAAAATCAGAAGTACAAAGATTAGAGGGTATAAAAGCTTTCTTCGTAAATGATCCAACTAAAGCCAGAGGCGACTTTAATGAGCTCACTGAAGTTGACAGAGATATGAGTGGAACTATTGACAGAAATGAGCTTGCATCTGTAAGACAAGGCGGGGTTAGAGTAGGTACATCGGCTAGCATAATGGAACTAATGAGTACACATCCGAATATGCTTAAAAGAATAAAACATCTTTCCGAGCTTTCTAATTAAAAGGAAAAAGATGCCCAATGAAAATAAAGACGTTCTTAGAACTACTAGTTTTAGTCCTTATTTGGTCTGGATCATGGATTGCAATAAAGTGGGGACTGACAGAAATTCCCCCCTACTCCCTTGCTTTTTTTAGATTTTTAGTAGCGTGCCCTGTAATCGTTGCAATTACATATTATCTTGAAGGAAAAAGCAGTTTAAAAATAAATAAAGATGAAATTCTTACTTTTTCAGTTCTTGGGCTTCTAGGAGTTACTTTAGTTCAGGCAATTCAGGTTTATGCATTAAAATTTACATCGGCTATAAATTCTTCAATTCTTATAAATTTTAATGTTCCATTCATTGCAATATTTGCACTTCTTTTTCTAGGAGAATCGCTTAGTAAAAAAACTGCTTTTGGTATTTTTGTTTCTTTTATTGGGGCTGTGGTAATTGTAATTAATGGATCCTTATCCGGATTCCAAAGAATTAATATTGGGGATATTTTAATAGTATTAACAGGTATATTTTGGGCCGCATATTCTGTTGCAGGAAAAAAAACAATGGAACAGAGGACTCCTCTATCTATGACCTCCTTTTCATTTCTCTTCGGAACAATATTTTTATTCCCAATGGCCTTATTTGAATCTAAATTCTCTTTTATTGAAAATGTTACGGAATTGGGTATAGGTTCAATTTTATATTTATCACTTTTATGCTCGGTGTTTGCATATATATGTTGGAATAGATCCATGAAATGTGAAAAGGCCTCAAATGTTGCAATGTTTCTATACTTTGTTCCTGTTGTAACTGCAATAATGGCATGGTTTCTACTAGGAGAAGTAGTCACTGTCTTTACAGTTATTGGTGGTGCTCTAGTTATACTTGGCGTATATCTTGCAGAAAGATAAATCTAAGAATTTTATCTTATAATTATAAAATTCAGTAACTCTTTTATATTGTACATTGAACTCAATTTCATGGTAAAAGAAGTTCATGCTGCACATATATTAGTCAAATCAGAAGTTTTAGCTAAGGAAATACTTGAAAAAGTAAAAAGAGGGGACAAATTTTCCGATCTAGCAAAAAAGTATTCAGAATGCCCTTCCGGTAAAAAGGGTGGTGACCTAGGATTTTTCTCAAGACAGAAAATGGTTAAGGAATTTGAGAATGCTGCTTTTGAAGGAAATGTTGGTTCTGTTGTGGGCCCAGTTAAAACTCAATTTGGTTGGCATCTGATAAAAATACTTGAAAAGAAATGATTATCTTTTCAATTTAGTCATTATATCTTGCCAATCATCATATATTACTATCTCGGCCATCTGGGTCTTTTCGTTTTCTTTTATTACTAAATCTCCATATTTGCTGAAAAATCTCATTAAATCTTTCAAGTCAATAAACTCTTTAACCCAAAATTTATTAATATTGTCAAATTGTGCATTTTCACAGGGAGGGTCTTCAGGATTGAAACTATTCTTACTAATCCTTGATATTATATACTTCATTTTTTTCTCCTTCTGTTATTATAAAAACATACTCCAAATAATTAATAGTATTTCATTTCTTATATATTTTACTATAAGAAAACTTAAATAAACATTCTAAGCCTTACTCTTATGGGAATAGAAGCTATAGTTTTTGATGTAGATGGTGTTTTACTCGATTCATTCGAAAGTTGGTTTACTTCCTTTAATCAAACTCTAGTTGAATTTGGTAAGGATCCAGTTGATAGGCAAACTTATAAAAGAATATTTTGGGGGCCTTCAGTGGAAGAGGACCTAAAGAGGTATGGACTTGGAAAGGACGCTGTTGAAGCTGCGTTGAGAAATCAGAGAAATAACGTACATTTGATGAAACTCCATGAAAAGGTCTATGAAACTCTAGATGCACTAAAAGAATTTAGGCTTGGGGTTGCAACAAATACCCCTAGGATAAATCTTGACAAAACTTTTAATTATTTTAATCTTTACAAGTACTTTGAAGTTGTAATGTGTCTTGATGATGTTGAAAAGCCAAAGCCCCATCCAGATATGCTCCTAAAAGCCTCGGAAATACTAAAAGTCCCAGTTACAAAAATGTTGTTTGTAGGCGATACAAAATCAGATATGGCTGCAGCTAAAGGTGCTGGATGCCAATTTATAGGAATAAAAATAGGGGATAAAAAAGTTGATGGAATAAAAGATTTAATTCCTATTTTATACTCTTGATTCTTTTGCTTTTCCTCTTAATCCTGAATATCCGCATTTTCTGCAGCTTTCAGCTTTCCATGGGTTTCTCGCGTTACATTTCATGCAAATCTTTACATGAAAAAGTCTCTTTTCTGCTAACTCGTTCTTCATTACATCTCCTCTATAGAACCTTTTCTGTTCTTAATCCCTTTTAAATATTTCTCTTGGAAGTCTAAAACTTGCTCTCCGTCTTCACATTTTGAGTATCCTTCTAGCAACTCAAGGTTTATTTTGAAAAATTCATCTCCCCAGTTAAAGCTTGAGAGTATCTTTCTCGCATATTCTTTCTTACCCAGTATATACAAAGCGCCTGAAAAGGCTTCCGCCGTAGATAACTTTCCAGGTTTGCCATAGTTAACGGGGTTAGAAGGAACTAAAAAGGGGAGGATTCTTCCCTTTACTCTAGATTTTACTATTTCAAAACTTCTTTCTGCTTCTACCCAAGAACAGTCAAGTGCTGAAATACCATTTTTTGAATATTTAGTATCTAAAGGGGAAAGTACTTCTTTTGAAAATGGGTTAAGCAAAATAGAATTATCAGGTAACCCCCTTACATTTTTTACAAATTTAACTTCTCCAAACTTTAGTAATCTTTGGGCAGTACATTTCTTAGGATCGTCTTGCCCAAAGTGGTAAACAATCAGCTTCACGATTAAATAATATTACGGGTGATTAAAAGATTTTCTAAAGTTTTAAATATAATGATTATTTTACTTATTTATGATTAGTGCCATAGTCTTTGATTTAGACGGAGTAATCATAGAATCCCATTCCTCTTGGGAAAGGCTACATGAATACTTCGGAGCAAACGAGGAAAAAAGAAAAGAGAATATGAAGAGATATTTCTCCAAGGAAATAGATTATGGCCAATGGATAAGAGAAGATGTTTCTTTGTGGAAAAGAAACGGGAAATTTCCACATAAAAGTGATGTTGAATATGCCCTTAAGAATTATGTTTTTGTTGATGGGGCTAAAGAATGTATAAAAGTCTTGAAAGAAAATGATTTTAAACTTTTTATTATTTCTGCAGGCATTGATTTATTGGCTCAAAATGTAGGTAAATTATTGGGGATAAATGAAATTTGGGCTAACGGCTTTCAGTATGATGAAAAAGGATACCTAACAGGAGAAGATGTCTGGAGAGTGGACCTATTAAGAAAAGATTCAATAATGAATGAGATTATAAGAAAATATAGTATTTGTAAAAATGAGATTCTTTCAATAGGTGATTCAAAATATGACATTCCAATGTTTAATATGTCCGGAACATCGATAGCTTTTGATCCAAAAGATGAAGAAGTAAAAAAGCATGCAGATATTGTTATTGTTGAAAAAAACCTTTTAAGGATTTTAGATTGTATTCCTTTATGAAGGATGCCAATATTGAAATTATCTATATTCATGAAAAAGCAAAGGATATTGAAAAGCTCCTAAGGATTGAAGAGGACAGCTCCCCTTTTTACAAGGCTAAGTCTGAAATTAAAACTGATGGGAACATGATAAGAATCAAAATAGAATCTGAAGACATTCCAGCATTGCGAGGTTCTTTCAATACTTTCATGAACTGGCTTATGGCAATAGAAGAGGGAATGAAATTATAAAAAATAAAAATATTTATTTTAATCCAAGTGTTTTCTTATTAAGGATAACTTTGTGTGCTTTTAGCCTAATGGCGTTTATTCTTATGAATCCCTTAGAATCAGTCTGATCAAAGCCACCCTCGACGTCCATACTTGACAGTTCTTTGTTGTATAGTGATGTTGGGGATTCTCTTCCGAGCATCATTACGTTGCCCTTGTATAGTCCAATTACAACTTTTCCATCAATAAACTCTTGGCTCTTGTTAAATGCGGCCATCAAAAAGTCCATTTCAGGCGAGTACCAAAATCCATTATATATTAGCTCTGCAAACTTTGGTTCAAGCATATGTTTTATATGCATAACTTCCCTGTCCATAGCTATTCCTTCTATATCTCTGTGAGCTACCCACAGTATTGTTGCTCCAGGTGTTTCGTATACGCCCCTACTCTTTATACCAACAAACCTATTTTCAACTATATCTATCCTGCCGATACCGTTTTCTTTTGCGAGTTCATTTAGATATAAGAACATATCTAAAGGTTTAGTTTTTACAGTTCCGTCGTTTTTATTTGTGACCTTTATTGGAAGTCCATTTTTGAAGTCTATCTCTATTACCGTCTGTTTATTTGGAGCGTCCATAGGAGATTTTGTTATCTCAAACATATCTTCTGTTGGGGTAAGCATAGTATCTTCAAGTATTCCCGCTTCATGACTAAGATGCATTAAATTACCATCTTCACTATAAGGTTTTGAAACAGAAGCCTTTATTGGTATACCTTTTGTTTCGGCATACTTTATCAAGTCGCTCCTTCCCTGGAACTGTTGTAAATACTTTGGCATTTTCCAAGGAGCTATTACATGGATAGAAGGATTTAGGGCGTAATATGTTAGCTCAAATCTAACCTGATCATTCCCTTTTCCCGTAGCTCCGTGTGCAACGTACTTCGCTTTTTCTTTTTGAGCAATCTCAATCTGTTTTTTAGCAATTAAAGGTCTTGCAAGTGATGTACCTAATAGGTATCTGTTTTCATACATAGCATTTCCTTTTAGTGCTTGGAAGATGAAGTCTGTAACAAATTCAGACCTTAAGTCTTCAACATAGACTTTCGTTGCTCCGCATTTTATTGCTTTTTCTTTAGCAGCCTTTAGATCTTCATCCTGCCCTACATCTGCAATGAAACATATCACATCATATCCTTCATCTATCAACCAAGTCAAGATGACACTAGTATCAAGACCACCAGAATAAGCCAAAACAACTTTATCTTTTACCATTAAAATCGCCGTGCATGAGGTATAAAGTTTGCTTAAAAGAATAACGACCAAGTTAAAACTTTTTATTCTTTAATTGTTTTAAATAATACTTTCTTGTTCTATAATAATTATCTTATTATCCGTAATAATCCCTTTTAGATTATCCCCAACTTTTAATTCTCTTCCTAAATAAACTTCGTCTTTTAAAAGATAAAATGCTTCATAATTTCCAGAAAGTTTCATAATCTGATACCTTTCAGGTGTGACTTCTGTTACTGAAACATCAATAACTTCAAGTAAATCTTTATCGATGATATTTATCGATCCTTTTTTGACTTCTTTCTCAAATTCCTTTGCTTTGATACTTAAAATACTCCCCTCTTCTGCGGATGTAAGTTTGAAATTATCGCCTGCGATGTCAAGTAGGTATAGGTGATTTCTATAGTAAGCATATCTTTGTGTCATATTTTTTAATCTAACAGTTACTGTAGTTCTGTATATTTTCTTACCTGAATCTCTGTCAAGGCCCATTAATTTATGTGATTCTCCTACTGAGCCATTGAACCTCTTTACTAGTCCGTTAGCTATTTTTCTTGCTGCGGATAAGGAACCCATGTAGATATCAATTCCTTCTTTGAGCTCTTCGACTCTAGCGATAAAGGCCATTCTGTCTTTAGAAATCAGTCTATCTGAAATATCATCTACAATTTCCATTATCTCATTTGCCCTTTCTAGTTCTATTCTTTTCTCATCAGTTCTTATCTGGAGTATGGCTTCGTAATATCCTCCATAAAATCTTGAGCATCTCTGACACTGCCCCCCCGAAAGCAATATTTCGGTTGACGCTTCCATATCAAAAGAAGGATCATCTTGAAAAGGCCTTATAGAAAGTTTTATCTTTGAATTATTTCCTTCTTCAGTGAAATCAACTTTCGCCTGGAATTTTTTATTTTTTTTAGAGAATTCCTCAACAAAATCTAAATCTCTATTTGAGGATGTGTTGGTCTTTAGTATCTCAGTAATAAAGGAAATTTTATCATCTAGAATTTTCCATCTATTTGTGTAGTAAGAATTACAACTCTTGCAGTAAGGCACTTTTATCTTTGCAGGGACAGAAAATTGAAAACATTCTCTTATGTAGCACTCTTTACATCTGTCCTCTGTAAGTGTATCCTCCTTACCACAAACAAAGCATCTTTCCATAATATAAAGAAAAAAAAGTTGTTTAAATTACTTTTTATAAAAATAAACTCACATTTTAGCTCTCTGAGCGTGCAGGGTGTCGCCTATTACCAAAACACATTCATTAGTAATTAATCCTTCTTCAAGAGCCATCTTTATTATTTCTTTTCCAACAAGATTAAGTATAGTAGCTTCCCTTAAATGAGGCAATATTTCTTCTATTTGCCCTTTATTTTTCGCATAAAACGCTTTTTTTACATCTATTTCTATTCCCTTTTCAGAACAAGAAAAGATTTTTCCAAGAGTATCTTCATCACAGGCTGCAACAATCAATTCATGGCCCTTTTGATATACCGCGTAATAAAACTCCATCTAATACACTAGCTCAATCTTATTGTTTCAAGATTTGAAGGTGCTTTAGTTTCTATTCTAAACTTCCTGTAAATTGTGCTTGCAAAGTCTGTACATTTTGCAGGATCTCCGTGACCAGTTATAATTTTTTCAGGTCTTGGATTTAATCTCTTAATAAATTCCATCAACTCATTTCTATCTGAGTGACCGGAAAATCCATCAACTGTGTAGACCTTCATTCTAATATTAATCAATTCGTTCTTGCCGTTTGAACCCATAATTGGAAGCTCTGTCATACCTTTCTGTACCTTTCTTCCAAGTGATCCTTCGCCCTGGTAGCTTACAAAGACTATTGAGTTCCTAACATCATCTGCTAATGCCTTAAAGTATTCAACTGATGGTCCGCCTACAAGCATACCGCTGGTTGCAAGTATAATGCATGGAGGGCCTTCAAGTATACTTTTTCTTTTATCGCTAGTGCTTACATTCTCAAAAGTTTCTGATAAGAATGGATTTTTCCCTTGGTGGAATATCATTTCTCTTATTTCTTTTGAGAGATACTCGGGATATGCTGTGTGGATAGCAGTTGCTTCCCATATCATTCCATCAAGGTATACTGGCATTTTTTCTAAGGCTCCGCCTTCCATAAGTTCCTCAAGAACTAGCATGATTTCCTGGGATCTCCCAACTGAAAGAACTGGTATTAAAACTTTGCCGCCTTGAGAAGTTGTTTCATAGATTATTTTCAAAAGATTTTTTTCTGCTTCTCCTCTTGGCATCTGCATGTCGTGAGATCCTCCATATGTTGCCTCAATTATCAATGATTCAAGGCGAGGAAACTTGAAACTTGCCTTTTCTAAAAGTCTTGATGTGTCAAAGTTAAAGTCACCAGTATACACAATATTGTGTAGGCCATTTCCTACATGCAAGTGCGTCATGGCAGAACCCAATATATGGCCAGAATTATGGAATGTGAGCCTAATATCAGGGGATATATCTCTTACCTCTTTGTAATCAACGGGGATAGTATGATGAATGACACTCTTAACATCCTTCCTAGAATAGGGTATAGGATTATTTTCCTTAGAGGCTATATCTATGTAGTCAAGTTGCAACATTGTCATGAGCTCCCTTGTAGGGGGAGTGCAATATACTGGACCTTCGTAACCATATTTGTAAAGATATGGGACAAAACCGCAATGATCGAGGTGAGCGTGACTTACTATAATTGCATCAAGCTCTTTTGCATTAAGAATGTATTTGAATTCAGGCGAGTCAAGATGTGGATAAGCATGTTTTGGATCGTTTGTTGCAACGTTGACACCACAATCCAATAAAACTTTAGATTCTGGAGTCTGAAGTAAAATACATGATCTCCCTACTTCCCTAAACCCTCCAAGGAATGTTATCCTAATCCACTCAGATCTTACATCTTGAGACCTATAAATCCTGTGGCCTATATTCTTCAAGATGGCTTTTCTTTCGTCGGCTTCTTTTTGAAGTGTGCTTCTAACAGCCTTTATCGTGTCTGACTGCAGAGGAGGAGTTCTTCTCACAATAGGGGCCCATCTTACAACTCTTGTTATATCTCGTAAAGTCTGTCCAGATTTACCGATTACAAGACCTGGCTTTTTAGCTTCTATGATTACTTCTGATGCTGATGGATCAAAGGTAATATCTGTTATCTCTGCCTCGTCTGGAACAATATTCTTAATTTTATTTACGGCGTCTTCTTCTGTGGTAAGAACCGCAGAATCTGGTTTTACAATAATTCTTTTCCTCAAATTCTTCGCTAGCTCTTTTACTATTTCACCATCATCAACTAGCATTCCAGGATTTCTGGTGTATATAACGACCTCTGGACCTTCAAAGTCAATATTAGTAATGACTGCGCCAGGAGGTATATTTTCAGTTACAACGTTCTTAATTTCTTTAAGTATCTCCTCTGAAGACAAAAACTCACCTAATTTTCTTTAGAATTATAGATAAACAATAATAAAAATAAAAATAGAGAATTAATTCTGATTCATTATGCCTACAATTTCTTCATCAGAAAGTTCTCTGTAGCCGTCTTTATCAATAACGGCCATTGTAATACCATTTCCCGTGGCAAGGTCTCTTTCTATTGCGGCCTTTATTGCTTTTATTGCCACAGATGCTCCTTCTTCCCATCCCATGTTTTCTCTGTACATGGATTCCAACACACCATATGCCACAAGAGATCCTGAGCCAGTTGAAATGGCCTTATCTTCATTTACTCCCCCAATAGGATCTATTGAAAAGGCAACAGGTTTTTCATCAAATCCTGCTACAACAAGCCATGCAATCAATGGGTAGTATCTCTGACCGTGTAGTATGTGTGAAGTTAGTGTGGCAAGTGACTTAGTAGACATCTTTGCACCATTTTTCATTTTGTAAAGATTTACTTCAGCCCTAAGAGACCCAATCAAATTTTGGATATCCCCAACACTACCTGCTACTGTGGCCCCAATATAATCATCAATCTTGTATACTTTTTTTACATTTTTATGAGCTACTAAATAACCCATTGAAGCTCTTCTATCTGTTGCTAATACTACAGCGTCCTTACAAACAATAGCTACTGTAGTAGTACCTTTTTTAATATCTTCCACTAAATCACCTCAAAATAATTAGTCAAATAATAAGAAGTTGACAAGTTTCTATAAATTAGAATCATATTTAAATCTTTTGGTAAATAGATTAAATCCCCCATAAGGAATCCTCCTTTCTCTTTATAACAATAAATTCTTCTAGTACTTCCTTTTCGTCCTGTGTTAAATCATTATATATCTCAAACTTTAATTTTTTATAATCTGGAAGCGGGATATTAACATAGAGTATATCCCCTTCTTTTATCTGTCTTCCAACTGTTGGCCCATCAATAGCACATGCAATCTCTTTTCCTTGTATAGCTTCCTTTAGGAAGTCGTTCTTATCCTTCAAAGTCTTAACTGTTCCAATTGTTTTCCCATCATCCTTTATCAAAGAAATATCAGTTTTTATTCGTCCACGTAGAACTCTAACCCCAACGATTGCTGGTTTTGTAACTCTAAAGACATGATGATGCATAAGTTCTATTTTTCCGGGTCTTGTAATTCCCTCAAACTTTTGTTTCTTTTGTTTTTCGAGAAGTTCTTTCTTCCAAATTTCATAATCTTCAACTAATTTGTAGATGATGTCACTTTCAAATATTTTAATCTCTTCTTTGGCCGCAACTTCTCTTGCATCTGGTAAGATTTTCGAATTAAAAGCAAAAACAACAGCAGAAACCTTATCCTCCGTCTTGACTGATTTTGCTTCAATCATATCCTGTTTTGTGACATCTCCTATATCTGCCCTTCTTATACTGATGCCCAACTCTTTTAATTCCATGACTATAGCTTCAAGGCTTCCAAGTGTATCAGTTTTTATAATAACGCCAGAACTGTTGTTTTCGATTTTGATGGATTTAATCTCTTTAGAAATTTCCTTTTTTGTTGTTTCAATGTCTGTGGCGACATAAAGAGGGGAGCCGGCTAACGCTTTTTCTAAATCTGGGGCAGATATTTTTATCCCTGCAGCTGCATACTGAGATTCAACTGAATCAAACTTCTTCCTTGGATCTCTTATCTCGTCAAGTGGTTTGGGTTTTAGTAAAGCTCTGACATTTGTGGTATAAATCCCGTCTTTTCCACCAAAAACAATGTTATCTCTCCTCTTAATCACGCCATCGTATATAATAACATCTAAGGTCATGCCTAATCCTTTTTCTTCCTTTACCTCTAGTATTGTTGCCTTCCCTGGATCATTTTCATCGATTTCTAGTTTGTTTTTCAAAAATTTCTGAGAAAGTCCTGCAATAAGTAAAAGAAGATCTGAAACTCCCATGCCTGTTTTTGCTGATATTGGTACCATTGCAATTTTTTTAGTGTAGTCTGAGATTTTATTGTATATATCACAGTCAAACCCCTGTTCGTACATATTTGCTTGAAAATCCCATATTTTCTGGTCAAGCATTGATTTAACAGTCTCGTTTTGCAAAGATATTGCGCTATTAAAAGAAGATTTTGGACTAATTTTAAATCCATTAATTCTATCAATTTTATTTAAAGCCATAACAAATGGCGTCTTGTAATTCTTCAGAATGCTTATACTTTCTAAAGTTTGAGGTTGAAGCCCTTCGTTTATGTCGACAATTAAAACAGACAAATCTGAAAGCGAGCCCCCTCTTGATCTAAGATTAGTAAAGGCTTTGTGACCAGGGGTATCAATAAACAATAAACCTGAAAGTTTAATCCCCCATTTGTCAAAGTCTTTCCCACAAATAGTTTTTACAGTTTCAATTGGTACCTCTGTAGCACCAATATGTTGGGTTATCCCCCCGGCCTCTCTTGAAGCAACAGCCGTACCTCTAATATAATCTAATAGAGAAGTCTTTCCATGGTCTACATGACCCAGGACTGAGATAATTGGCTGTCTTATCATTTAAACAACTATTTATTATTATAAGTAAAAACTTCTTGGTCTTTGAAGAATATTGAGATTTCTCTCTTTGCGCTTTCAGGGGAATCTGATGCATGAATTACATTGAATATATCATTTCCCTTTTTGTATCCAAAGTCTCCTCTGATGCTACCAGGGGCTGCTTTGTGTGGGTCAGTTGCACCGCATAATGTTCTTATTACCGTTATAGCGTCTTCTCCTTCAATTACTCCTAAAATAACTGGGCAAGAAGTAATATATCCAATAAGACTGTCATAAAATGGTTTGCCAATGTGCTCTGCGTAGTGTATTCCTGCTTTTTCTTTTGAAATCCATTCCATCTTTAAGGCAGATATTTTTAATCCTTTTGCTTCAATTCTGGATAAAACATTTCCAATATTTGATCTCATTACAGTATCTGGTTTTAAAATAATTAAAGTTCTTTCACTCATTTTAAACACCAATTAAAAAAATATATAATAAAATTATTTTTTAGTTCTAAGGGCCTTTTCTTTTCTGTACTCTTCAGTCCATTTGATTTTTCTAGGCTTTCTAGTTAAGCCAATCATATTCTTTTCACACTTACGAGTACAAAAGTTGTAAATAACTCCATCTTTTCTCACGAAAATAAGGCCTGTTCCGGGAGCAATCGGATCCCCACAAAAAGAACAGTTAACTTTTCTTGGCATGGTCTCACCTTGGCGTCTTTATCTCCTTTGCTTCTCTTTCAGTTTCCTTTAGAACAACAATGTCCCCAACTTTTACCGGGCCTCTTAGATTTCGTGTGATAACTCTGTCCTTGTCCATTCCGTCAAGTACTTTGACCCTTACTTGGAAAATATCTCCAGTTACGCCAGTACGAACGACAATCTCCAAAACTTCTGCCGGTATTCCTTTATCAATCTCGGCCATTGAATCACTTTCTTAGTTCTTTTACTTTGACAATGATATCGTCAATAAGGTCCTTAGCCTTGCCCTCTTTTATTACCGCAACAGCTGCTGTTGATACGTCTATACCTATTGCTGCTCCAAGTTCATCCTTTCTTGGTACATAAATATAGGGTATTTCTTTCTCATCACAGAGTAAGGGTATATGCGCAATAATTTCTTCAGGGGTGATATCCTCTGCAAGATAAACTAATTTTGCAATACCTCTTTCAACAGCTTTTGTTGTTTCATTTGCACCTTTCTTTAATTTTCCTGTGTCCCTTACCATCTCAAGAGATTCGTAAGATTTGTTTGCTAACTCTTCTGGGACTTTAAATTTAACATAAACTGCCATTAAAACACCTCATTCCTCAAAACATATAGTTTTTCATCAGTCGGCTAGTATACAAATAGCCAAGAATATAAAGGCCGGCGACGTTGTGATATTCCCACCACTGGCAGTACAAATCACGACGCAGAGAGGCTTAACTTCTGGGTTCGGGATGAGTCCAGGTGTATCACTCCCGCTGTGGCCGCCGTACCATTCCAGAATAATTCTGGTTGGTATTTAAAGCTTTCTATACGTTTCATTAAAACTGAGATATTACCAATATCGCATAAATGAACAATATACTTTTAAATGTGGTTAAGTTATGCCTTTCAAGGTGGTGGGTACCATGAAAAAGTTATTTGTTCTAGGTATAATTGCGTTACTAATGTTTAGCCTTCCTCTAAGCATTAACGCAGAAGCAAAGAAAAGAGTTCTGATTGACGTAGCTCATGACGAACCAATAAACTTTATATCTGGCTATAATATGCTTATTAGCCAACTTAAAAATAAGGACTTCACCTTAGCCGAAAATAAAGCCCCAATTACCGAAAATATTCTTAAAGATTATGATATACTAGTTATTATAGTTCCCAAATCAAATTTTACCCAGCAAGAGATATCTGCCATTGAAAAATTTGTAAAAGATGGCGGCAGTCTTATGCTAGTAGGCAGAGGGGGTAGCTCTCTCGACATTAAAAAAACAAGAGAAGTATTAAATCAACTAACTATAAATATGGGCATTACGTTTAATGACGACCTAGTTACTGATACGATGAACTTCTACGATAATGATGCCACAAATGTGATTATTGTCAATTTTGTGGAAGATCCTGTTACAAAAGACATATTCAAAGTTGCTATGAAGTTACCTTGCTCTCTTACAATATCCCAGACCGCAAAATCATTAATGAGAGGTTCGCCTCAAAGTCTTAGCAGGCCATATTTAAGTGATCCAGATAAATCTGGGAATCCTCCTAAAGACCCATTGAATCCAATTTTGGGGACCGATATAATTGTTGCAGCAAGATCCAATGTTTTAAACGGCAAGGTTATTGCTATGGGCTCCTCAACTTTTCTGGAAGATCATATGATAACTAAGTATGACCACTTAAGACTTATATCAAATATTTTTGACTATCTTTCTGGAAACGAAGGAGTTTTGCCCCCAGAAGAAAAGGATTTGACCTACTATGAATTAGTTTTAGCTGCTGAAGATTACTTAAGAGATAATAACTATGACGACGCTATAATTGCAAGTGATAAGGCCATATCTCTTGACTCGTCAAAATTCGAACCGTATTTTATCAAAGCAAAATCACTATTAAAAAAGAAGCGTTATAACGATGCATTGACTGAAATAAACAATACTCTCGATAGGAATCCAGGATATGAAGAAAGGATAGAAGCCATAATACTAAAGGGAGATATATTGCTTTCTCTTGGAAAATATGATGAAGCCCTATCAACATATAAAATTGCTAATGACCTAAATGACCAATTATTTGAAGCTTGGTATGGAATTGCAAAATCCGAATATAGCCTTGGGAACTACCAAGAAGCCATTGAAGCTATAAATATGGCCCTTGATATTTCTCCAACAGATAAAGATGCTAACGCCTTCAAATCAATGCTTATTTCGATAGGCGATGATGTTAGACTAGAAGAAGCGGTGCAATACTACGACTTAGCTGAAGAAAGTTATATTTCAAGGGACTACAAAAAAGCTAGAGAAAATTACGCCAAATCAAAGGAAATATATATAGAGCTTGGAGACCAAGAAAAAGTGGCCCTCATTGATTCAAAGATAAATGCTATAGACTCCATAACAAAAAGCAAAAATTCTATAATATTAATACTTGGAGCACTGGCTATTTTAGGCATTGGTCTTGTCATTCTCTTATTATACCTTCTAAAACCTGAGATTTTTAAGAAAGTGTAATACAATTATACTTTTAAATATAATTTTTTATTTTCTTACAATGAATGACCTTCACAGTTTTTTTTCTTTACTAGGCGTTTTATTTATAATAATAATTTTTATTTTTGGAATACTTCTTTTAATTGCCACAATTTTAGTTTATAGGATTATTAAAAAAGAAAAGATAATATTCCCTAGATTTACCTTATTTCTTTTAGATACAATGTACTACCCTCTCAAAAGATTCTTTTTTAGTTTAAAGCTTGATGAAAGTGTAGTAGATAGGGTAGAAATTGATATTCGAAATAAAATTTCAAATGAGGAATTTATATCTTCAAAAATTAAAGAGAGAATAGTTGTTTTCCCATACTGTTTAAGATCTATAGAATGCAAGGCACAAGTTAGTCCAGAAATTGGTGTTAAATGCATCAAATGTGGAAAATGTAAAATAGGAAATTTTAAAGAAATGTGTGACAATAATTCTATTAAAGTGTTCATTGCCCCCGGGGGATCTTTTGTCAAAAGAGTTTTGAAGAAACATCCTAAATCCTCTGTTTTACTGGTGGCATGTCATGCTGAGTTAAACGAGATGATGAGAATACTTTCTAGTAAAAAAATACCTGAATACGGGGTGCTTCTAGAAAGAACTGGATGTATAGAAACTGATGTAGATATGGAGATTGTTAAAGAGAAATTATTTGAGGTAAAATAATGGCAGAACTATTTGAAATACTTGGACTAATTCTGACAGTATTTTTCTTGATAATAGTATTCATACTTGTAATTGCCATATTGTTAGTCTCGTATTCGGCTAAAACAAAAAAAGTATTGTTCCCAGGATTTATACTATTTGTCCTTGATTTTCTTTATCATCCATTAAAGATATTGACTGAAAAGATGGGCTTGAAAAAGGGATATATAGACATGATTTCTAATGATATGAGGAATTTTATCAATTTCAAAGGACTTTCTAAGATTCCATTTGAAGATAGAATACTTCTTCTTCCTCAATGTCTCAGAAAAAGGGACTGCCCAGCAATCCTTGATTCGATGAAAGGATTTCAATGCAAAAATTGTGGAAGATGCGGGATAGGCGATCTGATAAAATTTTGTGATAATAAAAATATTAAGGTATTTATTATACCTGGTGGGTCATTTGTAAAGAAGATAATAAAAATTACTCGTCCTAAAGCCATTATTGGAGTGGGGTGTCATATTGAATTAAGAGAAGCAAGTTTAGTATTGGAGTATCTTAAAATCCCCGGCCGCGGCATTAATCTTGAAAAAGATGGATGTATTGAAACAAAAGTAGATTATGAAAAGATAAAAAAAGCTATAGTAATAAATGAAGATTAACCTAGTTTTTGTCCACAGAATCTACAAAATTTGACGCCAGGCTCAAGGGGTTTTTGGCAGTTTGGGCAGCTTAAGTCTGATTTTGATTCTTCTTCTTCAATTGGCTCAGGATGTTTTTTTGTTTGAACGGGTCCAAAAGGACTTTCTCTGGAATCAAGTCCCAATTTTTCGGCCATTAATTCTCTTGCAGCTTTAATAACAATGTTAGATACATCCTTCTCAATTTTTTTCTTTACATCTTCTAAAATCTGATTTTTTCCTTCCTCTCCCAAAAGTTTTACGAATTCAGGTATTTTAACTTCAAGATTAAATGTATCCTTCATAATATCACGAATTCCTTTATATTAAATATTTAATAAATCTTATGGTTTAAGAGTTCTTCCTTTACCTCGGACAATGAAACCATTTTAATATCTGGATAATTGTATATTGCTCCTTTGGGAGATTCATTGTAAAAGGGCCTATCGCATGATGGACATCCCCTCGTAATAAAAATACTATCTCTTAGATTAGAATAGTCTTCCTTTCCAAAAATTATTTTTCCTTGTTCAAAAGAAAAATCTTCTAATTGTTTGATGTCTGAAGTAACTAAGTAATGGGCCAATTGAAGCCTTCTGTAACTCGAAATATCTGGAGGATTCAATTTTTCATAATCTGTTCCTTTAATAGGGGTGAAAGCAAATAAAGAAGGATAAATGCCAATATTATAAAGTCTTTGGAATATGCTCACCATATCTTCTTCCGTCTCACCGAGCCCAGCAATCAAATGGCATATGACATTAAATTTTCCGAATATTTCTGAAGATGCTCTTAGGCCTTTCCAAGTTTTGTCCCAGCTATAGTAAGGCTTCATTTGTTTGAAGATATCTTTCCTTGCACAGTCTAGTCCTATACCGATTTTATCTACATGGCCGTAGAGATTTTCAATCTCCCCGTAATCTTTTAATGATAGAGATACTGAAATAGGAATTTTTTTAGAAAACTTTGAAACCAGTTCTTTTATCTCAAAGACAAGATTATTACGATTAACGCTTTGAATGCAAATTCGTTCAAAACTTGATTCAATTTGAGGGATAACTTTCTCTAAATCAAAAGAATACCACGGTAGTCTAGAAAGTTTAGATTCTTGTTTTGATCTTATACAGAAAAGACATCCTGCACTACATTTCCCCTCCATCATCAAATAGCAAGTTCTTTGATCTACCAAAGGCGTTCCTTTTTTCAGTCCAATTTTTACGGCCGAACCCAAAGAGAATAAAAGATTCATGATAATCAATATTATAGTATTGTTAAACAATACTACCGAAAGCTTTATATAGTAATGAGACAATAATATTATATAATTATGAGCACCATTATTAAAGATTGATTAATGGTGTTGCTCATCTTTTTCCTCCATTTTCCCTCCAGGGGGGCTTAAAAACCCCCCTAAACAACATTATCCATATATTTTTTCCATTCTTCTTTCCCAAATCTCTTTTTCATGATTTCAAATTCAGATAAAAATGCTGATTCAAGATCAACATCGAAAGAGTTTGCAAGCTGCATCAACAGAGATAATATTTGTCCAAATTCACGCTTAAGATTATCATAATCTTCATTTTTATCGTTGCCCATCCCAGCTTTTTTGTAACCATCTTTGTATAGTATGTACTCCCCAACTTCAGACAATTCCTCATAGAGATGAATTAAGACTAACGATGGAGAAAATTTATCCCATCCACGCTCTTCACAAAATAATTTATCTTTTTTCTGAATTTCTCTTAAATCCAATAAATCACCCTCTTCCAATTAGATAAGTTGAAGTTGCATCTTCTATATTTACATCAATAAACTGTCCTACTATTGCTTTTTCTAAAATGACAGGTTTATTATTATATATCCTTCCAGTAAATGTTCCATCCTTATTTTTCTCAGTTATAAGCGCTTCAAACCTTCTTCCGATATAGGATTTATTTATCTCAGAAGAAATATTTTTCCTAAGAAGATTTAATCTTCTTGATCTTTCTTTTACAATCCAAGTTGGTATCTGCTTCATCTTTGATGAAGTTGTCCCTGGTCTAGGTGAAAAACGAGTTAGATTAATCTTGTCTGGCCTTATCTTTTCTATAAGTTTGTAGGTATTTTCAAATGAATCCTCGTCTTCTGTAGGAAATCCTACAATAACGTCAGTACATAAATATAAATCATCAATATTTTTTCTAAAAAGAGAAACTGTGTCTAAAAACTCTTTGATTGTGTGCCCTCTATTCATATCTGAAAGAACTTGATCATCCCCAGACTGGACAGGAATGTGTAAGAATTTATACATATGAGGATCTTTATATAACTCAACTAATTCCTTTTGAAAGTTCTTTATGTGGTTGGGGTTTGCCATTCCCAGCCTTAACATAAATTTCTCATTTATACTAAATGTTTTTTCAAGAAGAGACGTAAGTGCCTCTCCTGTATCTAGCCCATATGCTGCCGTATCTTGTGAAGTAAAAAGAATCTCGTTATATCCTTCTGAAAGTGCTTGTTTTACTTCTTTCACTATTTCTTCAATAGGAAAACTATGAACATTGCCTCTTGCAAATTTTGTACAGCAAAAACTACACCTGCCTGCACATCCTTCCGATATCTGAACAATTGCAGATGTTGAGTCATCCCTAACCTTTTTATAAGAAGTCTTTGATCCAAGTCTTCTGTTATCTTCAGAAATAAAAATCTTCTTCTCTTCAGATAATAATACTTCAACTATATGGTCTAAATCATTAGTTCCAATAATACCAGAAACCCTTTCGTCTATTGATTTAAAATTAATTTTTGGGAGACATCCGGATACTATCACCCTTTTATTCTCAATTAAAGAAGATATTCTTAAAATAATTTTTTTCTCCGTTTGTCCTTTGACGCCACAAGTATTGATTACTACTGTATCTGCATCATCTATTGATTCAACAAGAAAATCTTTTAATAGATATTTTAGTATCTCGCTGTCACCCTTATTCTGGGTACAACCATAAGTTTCAATAAAAACCCTACGCTGCATTTTTCTAAACGCTACCCTATCGAATTAATAATAGAAGGCAGAAGTTGTATTACTATGTAAACAATAAATATGACAATTAGAATTTCTAATAGCTTTTTTGCATAGTCGAAACCTATTCTTAATACAACTAAAAGGATAAGTATCCCTATTTCATTAACTGCAGCTTCGGGAAGAAATCCATTTGTTAGAGCAGAAATTTGTTCTGCTATGAACTCGCTAAATGCCAGTATTGCGTCTACAACATTTTTAATAAACTGCCCTATATCCATATTTTTAAAATTTAAAATATTACTTATAAAAGTTTTGTAGTATTAGCTAATCAGAAAAAATTCAATAATTCTTAAAAGATAAAGAAAAAATAAAAACTTAAATTAATTACATAATCTTTTCAAGTAATATTTTGGGGTTTTCCTTGATTACCTTAACTGCGTCTTCTTCTTTAAGTCCGGCACCAAGAGCTACTCTGTATGCAAAGTCTTGAGTAATCAAATTACTAGGTGAGTGGGTATCTGTATTCAAAATGAAATTTTCGCCTAAAGATGCAATCCTCCCGTTTCCAATGTTATGGCCACCTCTAGCAGTTATCTCAAGAAAGATATCTGATTTATTTGCAAGTTTTGCATCTTTTTCTTCAATTATGCCTGGATGTGCAAGGATGTCGACTTCACCACTTTCAATTGCACTTCTATTTGTCCCTGGCATTACCGGTTCAACTGGTGTTTCTCCATGAACAACTACTATTTTTGCCCCAAGTTTTTTTGCTTTGATGGCTAATTTTTTAATTGTTTCAGGAGGAACATGAGTAATCTCTACTCCTGGTAGTACCTGTATATCCCAATACTGATTCAGTTCCTCGGAAACTCTTGCTAAATTAGGGACAATAAATTCCACATTTGAAGCGTCGGCATGATCTGTTAAAGCGATTACTTTGTGGCCTAATGCTCTTGCACGCCTTACAAGCTCTGATGGAATAAGTTCTCCATCAGAAAAGAGTGTATGTGTGTGAAAATCATATCTTTTTCCTAAATCCATTTTATTCACTTCCTTCTCTTCTTCAATTCTTCTAATAAAGATTCAAGTTTTATATCCCTTTCAACTAGTAAAACAAATAAATGGTATATTAAATCAGCAGCTTCTTCAACTGTTCTATTTTTATCTTCAGAGTAGGATAGAATTACTTCACTTGACTCTTCTTCAATTTTTTTGACTAGTAGATTCTTATCGGTAAGTAATTTCGTAGTGTATGAATCACTTGGAAGTTCCTTCTTTCTTTTTTCAATTAATTTGTAAAGTTCGTCCAAAACGTAAAGGCCGCCCTCAAAAGATTTTTCACCAATTATCTTTCCATCAATTTTTCTAAAATAACATGTTGGATATCCTTCATGACAAGCTGCTCCAACCTGTTCAACTAAAATCAGAATAGAATCTGCATCACAGTCATACCTAATCTCTTTGACTTTCTGAATGTTGCCAGAGGATTCCCCTTTAAACCAGAATTTTTGCCTACTTCTGGACCAAAAACAGGTCCTCCCTGTTTCTATTGTTTTCTTTAGTGATGCCTCGTTCATGTAGGCAGTCATAAGCACTTCTTTTGTATTATACTCCTGAACAATAGCAGGTATAAGGCCTTTTTCGTCCCATTTTAGGTTAAACTCACTCATAATCTTACCGAAACGTTTTTTGATCTAAGGTATTCTTTTACCTTTCTAATTGAATGTTCTTCATAGTGAAATATTGAAGCTGCAAGTGCTGCGTCAGCCTTGCCTTTAGTTAAGGCTTCGTATATATGTTCTGCATTTCCTGCACCGCCTGATGCTATAACGGGTATAGTCACAGCTTCTGATATAGAGTTTGTCAGTGGTATATCGTAGCCATCTTTTGTTCCGTCTGAGTCCATACTCGTGAGTAATATCTCTCCGCACCCAAGATTTTCTGCCTTCTTTGCCCATTCAACTGCATCTATCCCTGTTGGTGTCCTTCCTCCATGTGTATATACTTCCCAACCACTATCCTTTCTTTTGGCGTCTATTGCAAGTACTATGCATTGGCTTCCAAATATTCTTGATGATTCTTTTATTAAATCGGGATTCTGAACGGCAGAGGTGTTTAGACTTACTTTATCTGCACCTGCACGTAGTATCGCCTTTATATCCTCAATAGTTCTTAATCCGCCCCCTACTGTAAATGGAATGAAAACAACATCGCCTGTTCTTTCAACTACATCAACCATTATATTCCTTTTATCAGATGAAGCGGTAATATCTAAGAAGACCAATTCATCGGCACCTTTCTCATCGTAAAGTTGTGCCATTTCGACTGGATCGCCTGCATCCCTGATATCCACAAATTTTATACCTTTTACAACTCTCCCATGGTCGACATCAAGACATGGGATAATTCTTTTTGCGTGCATCAAATTACCCCCTTAGTTGAGAGTAAACCAATTCTCTCATTTAATGAAGTCGCCATAAAAAGCGCTTTACCAAATGATTTGAATACCGCTTCCATCTTGTGGTGGTCATCATCCCCATAAAATTCCTTTATGAAAAGGTTCAATGGAACTTTCTGAGCAAAGGAATCGAGAAAATGCAAGAATAGATCTGGTGAGACTTCTTCAATCTTATCAAACTTGAAATTTAGATCAAATTTTGTATAGTGTCTCCCTCCAATATCGAGTGAAGTCATAACTAGGCTATCGTCCATAGGTACTGTGGCAAAGCCCACTCTATTTATGCCTTTTTTATCTCCTATGGCCTCTGAAAATGCCATTCCCATAGCGATACCTATGTCTTCAACTAAATGATGAGTTAAATCGCCTTCGGCCTTTATCTCTAAATCAAAAAGGCTATACCTAGAAAACGTTTCAAGCATATGATCAAAAAATTTCTTTGATGTTGAGATTTTATATTTTCCCTGGCCATCAATATTCAATTTAATCTTAATATCAGTTTCCTTTGTTTTTCTCTCTATATTCGCTTGTCTCAAAACAAATCACCCAAAAACTTTTCTTACTTCTTTTAAGTCAATCTTATTAGTATAAATTGCTGTGCCAACTACAGCTTTGTTAATCCCTATTTTATCAAGTTCTATTAAGTTGTCAATTGATGAAATTCCGCCTGATGCAATTATTTCTACATCAGTTATTGATAAAAGCTTTTTATATAACTCTATATCTGGCCCTTTCATTCTTCCCTCTAAACCAATGCTTGTGATGAGATATGAAGATGCATATTCTTCCAAATTTTTTGTTGCGTCAAATATTGATAGTCCAGAACCTTTAGTCCAGCCTGAAATAGATACCTCTTCTCCTTTAACATCTAAGGCTATCACTATTCTTTTATTTCCAAATTGTTTTTTTATGTTTTTTAGAAGTTCAATATTTTTTACTGCTGAAGTGCCCATTATGAGTTTATCTGCACCTGCATCTATCAATTCACTAAATATTTCTATGTTTCTTATTCCGCCACCAACTTCTGTAGGCACTTTGACTTCTGAAAGGATTTTTTTTAGTATGTCCCTGTTAATATCATTATTATAAATTGCAGCGTCTAGGTCAATTAAATGTAAATAGTCAGTATATTCTGCCCACTTCTTAGCAATTGTTAATGGATCTGCATCCTCAAATACCTTAGTATCGGGATCTCCTCCTACAAGTTGAACACATTTTCTGTTTAGGATATCTACTGCAGGCAAGACTTTCATATTGTGCTCTCCACAATGTTTATGTAATTTTTCAGGAGCTTTAATCCTGATTCTCCACTCTTCTCAGGGTGAAATTGGGTACCATAAATAAAGTCCTTTGCAACAATTGAAGGGAACATTATTCCATACTCTGTTTGTCCTAGAGTATAGTCAGGACCGCAGAAAGGTGCATATGAGTGTACGAAGTAAAAGTAAGATTCATTTTTTATTCCTATTAAAAGAGGATCATCGTCTAGGAACTCAATGCTATTCCAACCCATGTGTGGAACTTTTAGGCCCTCTGGTAGTTTTCTTACAGATCCAGGTATTAGATCCAACCCTTTGAAGAAACCATTTTCCTCGCTATCTGAAAAGAGCATTTGCATGCCCAAACATATTCCTAACATGGGTTTTGTTTCGACTTCCTTCCTTAATGTTTTAATAAATGGCTCTAGATTCTTCATTCCGTCCTCAAATGCCCCAACACCTGGAAGAATTAAACCATCGCAGTCAAAGTCTTCTTCTTTATCTATAAAAACAGGATCTGTTTTTAGAAACCTAAAGGCTTTGTAAACACTCTTTAGATTTCCCATACCATAATCAATTATACCAATCTTAACAGACATTTAGTATCTCCCTCAAATTAGAGATAAATTTTACACATTCTTCATAAGTTCCTACCGATACTCTAAGATAATTTTTTCCTTCAAAATATCTTATCATGGTATTTCTTTTCAATAGCTCTTCGTATATTAATCTTGGATTTTTAGCCTCGAATAATATAAAATTTGCACTTGAATTAATGGGTTTTATTCCTTCCATCTCACCCATTGCGCCATATAGATATTTTCTGTTTTCCTTTATTTTTTTAACAGCATCTTTCATAAAATCTTCGTGTTGGATTGCAAGTTCCATTACTTTCATAGATATTAAATTTATGTTATATGGAAGAATAACTTTGCTCATTGATTCAATCAATGTTTCTGATGCCACACAATATCCAGTTCTAAATCCCGCAAGCCCAAATGCTTTTGAAAATGTCTTCATAACAATCAGATTGTCATAATCATTTAACAGACTCAATCCTGAGTGGTTGGAAAACTCAGAATATGCTTCATCAAGAACTACAAGGATCCCTGTGTCCAATATTGACTTAATCTCATCGTCAGAGTATGCTATTCCAGTAGGATTATTTGGACTGCAGATAATTGAAATCTTGGCGTTTTTCGCTTCAGAAATTACTTTTTCAACGGGAAGGGTGTAGTCATTATTAATAGGGATTATTATAGGAATTCCTGAATATACCCTAGTTATTGATGAATAAAGGGAAAAAGTAGGCGAAGGTATCAAAACTTTATCAAGGGGCGATATGAATGCTTTACCGATTGTATCTATAATTTCGTCACTACCATTTCCAACAAGTACATTCTCTTTCTTAAATCCAATATAATCTGCAATTGTTTTTCTGATATTAGAATTTGATACTTCTGGGTATCTGTTTAAAGGCATTGAAAGGAGGCTTTCATTCAGAGACCTAACAACATCTTCATTTTTCCATGGCAATTCATTTGCATGTAATCTAGTTAGATTGCCCTCTAATACTGAAACTTCTGAGGAGTAGGGTTCAAGACCTTCTAGGAGATCCCTGTCAAATTTACTTTTCATCTTCAAACCTCACGTTTACTGCTTTTTCGTGAGCAAATAGCCCTTCAGATCTAGCAAGTGTTGAAACTGTTGACTTATAATTCTTTAGACCTTCCTTTGTCACGTATTGGAATGTGAATTTCTTTAGGAAGTCGTCTACTGAAAGACTGGAGTAATATTTTGCAAATCCTGATGTGGGAAGTACGTGATTTGTTCCAGAAACATAATCGCCTACTGCTTCAGGCGAATATTCTCCTAAGAAGACTGATCCCGCGTTTTTAATTTTTGTAAGGATTAAAAATGGTTCTTCTAACATAAGTTCAAGGTGCTCGGGAGCAAAGTTATTTGAAAGATCTATCGCCTCATCGATAGAAGATACAATAAATATTCCTCCTCTTTTTAGAGACTCTTCAAGTATCTCCTTTCTTGGAAGTAATTTAAGTTCACCCTCTATTTCTTTTTGAACTTTATTGGCAAGAGTTCTTGAGGTAGTCAATAAATATGATGAAGCAAGTGGGTCGTGCTCAGACTGAGCAAGCATGTCTAATGCAATAAATCTTGGATTAGAATTTTCTTCAGCTATTATCATTACTTCACTTGGCCCTGCAGGAAACTCTGTAGGTGTTTCTACAAGTTTTTTTGCTATTGCAACAAATCTATTTCCTGGACCAACTATTTTAGAAACAGATTTAATTGTTTCTGTTCCGTATGACAAAGCTGCTATTGCCTGTGCCCCTCCAACTTTGTAAATTTCATCAACACCTGCAATATCTGATGCGACTAGCACAGCATGATTACATCTCCCATCTTTACCAGGGGGTGTCGCAACTACAATTCGTGGGACTCCACAAATCTTTGGTGGAATTGAAGCCATCAAAACTGTAGAAGGATATGCCGCCCGTCCTCCGGGAACATAGACCCCAACACTATCCAAAGGTAGTATCATCTGCCCGCTTGTAATGCCCTTCTTTTCAAATAAGAAGGATCTTGGAAGCTCTCTTCTGTGAAAGTCTTCTATATTCTCAGCAGACATTTCTAAAGCTTCTATAATTTGAGTATCCACATTATCGTATGCTTCGGCTATTTCATCCTGTGTGACTAGAAAATCGTCTATTTCAACTCCATCAAACTTCTTTGTGTAATCTTTGAGTGCCTCATCGCCTTTCTTTTGAACTTCTAAAAGAATTGATTTGACGTACCCATCATCATCTAAAAGCACTTTTCTTTGATTATTTTTCTCAAGTAAGAATTCTCCACCTTCATAAATCTCAATCAATTAATTCACCAACTTTTCAATTGAAAGTATATTCATCTTATTTTCATTAAATCTGAAACTCCTATATTACATTCCCTTTTACCTTTTTCTCTAAGAAAAAGGTTTTATAGTTTTTACATCTACGAATAACTACATTGAACATAAAATGCCTCCGCCTACTAAGGGCAGAATTAATAATGATGGTTAATTGTACATGACAAAATAGCAAAAGAACTAAACTTAAAATTAATCGTATACATGTACTCCATAAATATTTTTAATAAAATCAATTTTTAAGTATTTGGGTTGTTTCAAGAGAAAGTTTTAAATATACAACTAATTCGATAGAAAAAGAAGCGGTCATAGTGTAGTGGTTAGCACCTGAGCCTTCCAAGCTCAAGACGCGGGTTCGAATCCCGCTGACCGCACTTCTTTTTATTACCAATTCTAATTGATAGGCCATTTTACCATATTTTAATTATTAGAACAGAATTTCTAAAATAAAGCCTAATTATAGGATATCTGCCTTAAAAATCAAGCTTCGTTTTTATTTCGTCTTACTTTATTTTATAGTACTTATAATGATTACCAACAAATCCTGTAACAATTAGATATCTTTAAGATTTAACTTGGGCATTAAATATTTTCTTAATTCATCCACTACAAATATCAATAATGCGAAGGGTATAATCAATAGAATTAAGTGCGGCTCTATTGAAGCTGTTCCAAGAAAAGTCTTGAATATTGGGACATTTGTAAAAGCTAAAATCAAGAGTATCTCAGTTGCTATCCCTAGAAATATGTATTTATTTTTAAAAAGGCCTATTTTAAATACAGAATTTCTAAGACTTCTGCAACCCATAACATTGACTATTTGACACACTATTATAGCGATGAGACAAATCGTTGTAGCTTTAAGATAAAGTGGATCATTAAATGCTAACTGTGTTCCTAGCGACCACCCTCCCTGTTTTAACACCCACCAGAATCCATACAATCCTGCTGCGGCTTCAATTGGCCCTATAAGTCCGTATGATTTAAGGATTAAAGGAACTGTTAGAAGTCTATCTTTCCTAGAACGAGGTGGCCTTTCCATGACATCTATCTCAGCAGGCTCTGTTCCAAGTGCAATTGCAGGAAGCATATCAGTCCCTAAATCTATGGCCAAAATTTGAATAACTGTTAAAGGAAGTGGAACTCTAAACAATACATATACTATGAATGGTACTATCTCAGGTACATTGCTTACTAAGATATAAGAAATAAACTTTCTGATGTTGTCATAAACAGCCCTGCCTTCAAGAACTGCTTCTACTATACTCTTAAAATTGTCATCTATCAGTATAACATCTGCGGCTTCTTTTGCAACGTCAGTTCCTGTTCCCATTGATATGCCAATGTCTGCCTCTTTCAAGGCAGGCGCATCATTTACACCATCCCCTGTGACGGCAACTACTTCTCCCATCTGTTTTAATGCCATGACTATATCAAGTTTATTTTTTGGAGAAGATCTTGCAAAAATAAGTTCTTCTTTATTCAATAGCTCTTTCAATTCTTCTATTTTCATTCCTGTGACATCTGTTCCTTCTACTACAAAAGGTGCATCACTTTCAATTATTCCTACATCTCTGCCAATGGCTTCGGCTGTAAGTTTGTTATCCCCGGTAATCATTATTACTTTAATTCCGGCACCCTTACATTTCTTTACAGCCTCCTTGACCCCAGGCCTTGGTGGGTCTATCATTCCAACTAAACCTAAAAACACCAATTCTTTTTCTACGTCTTCAGCGACATATTTTTCTTTTTCGTCTACAATTCTATATGCAAGGGCTAATGTTCTCAAGGCCTTCTTTTGAAAATTCTCAGCTTTGTCTAGAAGATTCTGTTTATCCTTAGAAGTTAATTGGATTTCCTTCCCATCTATTAATATTTTATTTGAAAGTGAAATAATTGATTCGGGAGATCCTTTAACATAGGCAGTAATTTTCTCCTCTTTGTATATTGTACTCATCATTTTCCTTTCAGAGGTAAAAGGTATCTCAAAAATTCTTTTTTCTGATTGGCATGTCTTATCAGTATCTAAAATCTTTTTAGCTAAAACTAAAAGCGCTCCTTCAGTAGGGTCCCCGATTATCGAGTACTTGCCTTCGTCCATAGTCAATTTTGAATCGTTACAAAAGAAGGAAGTCTTAAGAAATGGAATTATTGGATCAATTTCCTTTTGACTTATATCCTTTCCATCTATCTGGAGTTTTCCCTCAGGTTTGTATCCAACGCCAGAAACATCAATCTCTTTGTCATTTACAAATATTTTCTTGACAGTCATTTCATTTTGGGTAAGAGTTCCAGTTTTATCGGTACATATGACTGTAGTGGAACCAAGAGTTTCAACAGAATTTAGACTTTTTATCAAAGCATTTTTCTTTGCCATTTTCTGAGCAGCAATGGATAAGGTTAAAGTAACTGCGGGGAGTAGACCTTCCGGAACATTCGCGACAATTATCCCTATACCAAAAATAAAGTTTGCAGTGAAGGTATTACCTAAATACCATCCTATTAAGAAGAAGGTTATCCCAAGAAAAATTGCAATTATGGATATGTATTTTATAAAATATGATAATTCTTTTTGTAAAGGAGTTGGATCCTCTTTTATCTCTTGTGTAAGTCCGGCTATCTTGCCAAATTCTGTTCCCATCCCTATGGCAAAAACAATAGCTTTCCCAGATCCTGAAACTACAGTAGTCCCCGAAAAAACAACGTTGTTTGCTCCAAGTATATCCCCTTTAAATGAGTCTATGCTCCTTTTTAGAGATATTGATTCACCTGTTAAAGGCGCATTATTGACCTTAAGTTCATACTGTTCGGTTAACCTTGCATCTGCAGGTACTTTATCTCCTTCAGATAAAATAATAATATCTCCAACTACAACTTGATTTGAAGGAATTTCTTCTTCTTTATTGTTTCTTAATACCACAGCTAAAGGAGCCAATAGTTTTTTAAGTGCCTCTGCTGCCCTTTCTGCCTTAAACTCTTGATAAAAAGTAAAAAATGCGTTGATAAAAATTACAGCGACTAATGCAATTCCAAGATTAATGTTCCCTTCTCCTGGGGCCAAATATTCGCCTAAAAATGAAAGCCCTGCGGCAACCCATAGTAAAATAGCAAAGAAATTCAAAAATTGTTTCAGAAGTTTAACATACAGGGGGGTTACTCTTTTCTCCTGAATCTCGTTTGGACCAAATGATGAAAGTCTTTTTTCAACTTCTTCTTTTGAGAGTCCCTCTTTTGAAGATTGAAGATTGGTGATGGCTTCATCTACTGAAAGCTCATGAATATCCTTTATTTGACCCATCTTCTCACTGCTCCCTTGACCTCCAAAATAATACATTGGATGGGGTTCGCCTAAGTAAATCCTCAACTTCGTTTCCCATAAGAAACTCTTTTAGGACATTCTGGGCTTTAGATTTGACAAAAAGAAGATCGAAGTTTGAAGCCATTGTTTCGTCTAATATACCGTCTGTTGCTTTCTCACATTCTCTAACTAAAAGATTTGTATCGATTCCATTCTCTTTGAGTTGATTAATGAATGAAGAGTAATACTTTTGGGTTTCATTGTAAGCATTTTGCATTTCTACTTTGTCTAGTTTTCCTTTAGGATTTTTGATACACCTTAATACTGAGACCTTAAGATTTAATGATTTTGAAATGGATTCAATCAAAAACATTCTTTCTTTGGCATGATAATCTTTGTTAGAAACTGGGACTAATAATTTTTTATGTTGTTTTAGTGGTCTAGCCTTGACTATTCTAATACCTATGACAGAAGACAAAGCGTATTTCATTAGCCTCTGGGAGAAGCTACCTATAAAGAATAGACCATTTTCCTGCCTTTTTAGAGGAGTGATAATTAAATCAAGATCTTTATCTCTAACAATTTTGTTTAATTCGTAGAGCAAATCGTCCTTAATCTCTAATAATTTTGTGTCTACACTTTCTTCCTTTGACAATCTATCAATAAAATCAATATTCTCAGAAACTTCTTTGCTATCTGTGTATGGTACTAAGAAGAAAGATGCATTTGAGCATTTTGAAATCAAAATCGCATACATTGAAACTATTCTAACTTCTATTCCCGCATCAACAATCAAAAAGATGCGTTTAAACATTAATACTAGTAAGAATTATGCGTTTAAATAATTTGTTATTTTTTAGAATAGGTCATATAAGATATTATCAAGATAACTGCGACAATGATTCCGCCAATGAAAATACTTGAATTTGAGAAAATTGAATATACAGGATCTGAAGAAGATGTTGAAGGAAGCCTTATTGAGCCAAAGAAAGAAGTAAATAGTATGTATCCAATTACTATTAAAGGAAGAAATCTCCCCCATCCAGTAGTTTTAGGTCTTCTTTTAGGAATTTGATCAAAATCATCCATAATTTATATTATTTCTACAAGTTTATAAATCTTATAGTTTTGGACCCGAAATATATTTTCTATTTCTAATAGAAAATGAAGGTTTTTGTAAAAATAGTGCTCCGGCCGGGATTTGAACCCGGGTCACGGCCTCGAGAGGGCCGAATGATTGGCCGGACTACACCACCGGAGCGTTTATCAATCCATTTATATAATACTTAAAAAATTTACGGTTAGGACTATGAAGATAGTTTTATAAGTTTCTTAAAAGTAAACGATTTATTCGGTGCCTAGATGATTGACTTACAATATATAATTATTGCAACTTGTTTTTGTATTATTTTTGGAGCTCTTTCTTTTAAATTCAAGGCAGTTGATCTTTCAGGCTTTGTTGCTGGCGTTTTTGTCGGAATTCCGATTATTATTTTTGGAGGATTCAGATTTTTTTTCATTCTAGCATTTTTTTTTATAATTGCTTCTATTACTACTAAATTCAAGTATGGTGAAAAGAGTAGAAAGGGTGTAGCTGAAAAGAACAAAGGTACTAGAAGTTATATCAACGTATTAGGCAATGGAATTGTTGCATCTATTTTTGCAGTTTTATACTATGTTGGGCCAAACTATTTTAATTTAGATGGAAACATATTCTTGTTTGGTTTTCTTGGTTCCTTGGCAACTGCAGCTGCAGATACTGCAGGGGGAGAATTAGGAAGACTATCCCATTATAAGCCAAGATTAATAACTAATCTAAAAGTCGTTGATACCGGATCTGATGGTGGAATAACACTTTTAGGAGAATTTGCTGAACTTCTTGTTGCTTTTTTGATAGGGATCCTAGCATATCTTGCTGGGTTAGGAGAGATAAGTATTGTATTCATAACGGGTATTGCGGGTTTTTCAGGAGCAAACATTGATAGTATAGTAGGTGCAACACTCGAAACTTGGTATAGCTTTTTTGGAAACAATCATACAAATGTTACGGCCACTATTGCAGGCGGAATTTTAGGTTCTATTTTTCACTTCATTTAAGATTTAGTTATTTTTGCCATAAAAAGACCATTTGTATTATGGATATGCGGGAGTGATCTTTTACATAACAAGATTTCATCAGATAGTTTCCTTCCTAATATCTCTGTAAATCCTTTTTCAAGGGGGGTTCCATTAATATTTGTATCGATATTCTCTAGTTTAATGTCAAAATTATCTAGTGCCCATTGAATTACAAACTCATTTTCTTCTGGTTCTAGGCTGCACGTGGTATATAAAAGAGTACCATCATTTTTTAAACTTTCAATGGCAGCTTTTAGAAGTTTTTTTTGGATTTCACTTAAGAATATTATGTCATGAGTAGTCTTTAGAGACTTTCTTAAACTATCTTTTCTCATTATTCCACTGCCCGTGCAAGGTGCATCAAGAAGAATTTTATCAGGTTTTTCATTTAATTTTGTTATTTCTTCCCCGCTTAGGTTAAAGACGGCTATATTAAAACATCCCAATCTAGAAATATTGTTCTTTAATGCAGAAAGTCTTCTTTTACTCACATCAAATGCGTATATTGAGCCCTCATTTCCCATAATGGCTGAGAGATGAGTTGTTTTACCACCGGGGGCTGCACACATATCAACTACAAACTCAGTCTTGTTCGGTGAAAGAATAGGGGAAACAATCATTTCTGCAATCCCTTGTATGTAAAAATATCCAAGAAGATTTTCTTGGGTAGAAGAAATAGAAAATTTTGACTCCTCTATAACAAACCCAAAATCATCGATGTCTTTTAATATAAATCCTTTTTCTATAAGCCTTTCATATAACTCTTTTCTAGATATCTTAATAGTGTTTACTCTAATCGAATCTTTATTCTCAGTTTTATTAGCTTCTAAAAAAGCGGGGAGACTCTCCTCAAACATTTCATTATAACGCTTAAGGTTGTCAAAACTATAACCATACTGCCTAGCTACTTCACTTAACTTCATCCAATCAACAAATATATAAAATATAGTTATATTAAAATAACTTATGCTTGAACTCGAGATGAAAGGTAAGATAGACAAATATACAAGGGGGAGAATAGATCAGGTTTTAAAATTGTCTGAATTTCTTGAAGAAAAATTAGAAGATGATGTATATTATAATTCTCCAATAAAAAATTTTAAAGAAACAGATGAAGCTTTGAGGGTGAGATATTCAGATAATAAAACTATTTTAACCTATAAAGGTCCAAAAATTGATAGGGTATCTAAATCAAGAGAAGAGTTTGAAGCTTTTGTTGCCGGGGAAATAGAACAAATACTCCAAAAACTTGGGTACATTAAGTTTGCTAATTTAAGAAAAAGAAGGAAAGTATACTCATATAAAGATTTTATAATTTCAATTGACGATGTTGAAGATCTAGGAGAATATATTGAAGTAGAGTTAAAATCAGAAAAACTTCAAGACATTAAAAAAATAGAAGATCTATTCGATTTACTGTTTCTTGAAAGTGAAAGAAGATCCTATCTCGAACTATTACTTTTAAAAAAAAATAAAATTAATAAATTTTAAATCCTTCTTTAGATAGGATCTTATTTGCTATTTCAATTTTGTCCACTTTTAATACCAGTATCTTTTCATTGTCGATAAAACCAAAGCCGAGTGCATCTTCTATATTTACATTGTTTTCGCCAAGAATTTTTGCAATCTCTGAAATAGTACTATTATTTACATTTACGCCTACAACATCTTGTATATTTGCTATCATTTCATGTTTTGACAGTATTGAAGCTCCTTTTTTTGCATCGTTTATGATAAGTCTTACTATCCCAAAATCACCTGCATCGGCAATAGCAAGGCCCGATATGTAAATTCCCTCTCTTGACAACTCTTCAATTATCTTTGAAAGTCTTTTTGGCTTATTTTCAATAAATACTGATAGTATCTTCAAGTGTTTCACCTTTTCTTTGTCTGGATAAATGGCCCAGTCAATGTTTCTTTGAGAACTTTTTCTGATGGATTCTTTGTAACAAGACTTACAACGACCATTGTTATTACAGCTAAGACAAAGCTGTACATGCTAAAGTGCATTGGTAGCTTCATTATAAACTGGTGGACGAATCCAAATATAACTGCTGTTGAAAATCCTACAGCCATAGACGCTATCGCACCTTCTCTTGTAGCCCTCTTCCAGTAAAGTCCTGCAAGGAGAGGCATTACAAATGTCGAAAGCATTACTCCTATACCCATCCAGATTAATAGAGCTAAAAGTTGAGGTGGTTTTACTGCAAGATAGAGTGTCAATGCTGCGGCAACTATCACTACTACCCTACTTACAGTGGTGATTTTTTTGTCACTAGCTTTTGGATTTAGTAAATTCTTGTAGATATCCCATCCAACTGAAGTTCCTATTGTAAGCATAAGCCTATCGGTAGTTGACATGACCGCGGATAAAACCATTACAGCAAATAAAGGCCATATAAATTGAGGCAGTGCATTGCTAACTGTTGCTACAAAAGAGTAGTCGGCATAAGGCACTGTCAATACTCCATCCGCCACCATTGCCTTAGCTCCAAATCCAACAATTTTTACTAAGTACATAATTACAACGTATATGCCAAACGCAACAAATGGAGCGAATTTAAAGTATTTGTCCTTTTTGGCTGCAAGTACATTGTTGACAATATGCGGTGCTGATCCAAGACCCATTGCAAGTAAGAAAAAGAACGATACTAAATACAATGGAGTCATAAATGCGTATCCTGCATATGGAGGGTGCATTTGTGGGTAAGCAAGATTTACCATATTTGGATCTATAGATGCCAATACTGTATTTATATGTGTTAATCCTCCAGCGGCCTTTATAGCTAAAGGTGCTACTATAAGAACTCCGGCTATCATGAATGCTCCTTGAATCATGTTTGTCCATGCAACGGCATATAATCCACCTAAAGTTACATACATTAGAACTATTATACCCGCGATTAGAAGAGCTTCGGTATGAGTTATGCCAAAAAGCCATACAAGAACTATACTTATTGCGGTGTACTGGCCAACAAGGTAAATACTACTTGTAACAACTACTGCAAGTCCCGAAAGTGCCCTCATTAGTTTTGGGCTGTAAAATCTGTGTGAAAAGTAATCTTGAACAGTCATATAGCCCATCTTTTCAGAGATTTTGTGTAATTTTGTTCCGTAGAACAATATACAAACTGCAGTGGTCAATGGGACAAATATCTGTTCCCATATACTGGGCCATCCTGCAGTATATCCTAGTCCGGCAACACCCAATATTGTCATGCCGCTTGTTGTAGAAGCAACAATCAATATAACAAAAAACCAAAATCCAAGACTTCTTCCAGCAACTATGTAATCTTCACTAGTTTTAACTTTTTTAGATGCCCATGCACCTATTCCAAGCATCCCTAAAAAGTATATTACAACTAGAGATGTCAGAAGTATTGACGCCATTATTTTTCCTCCTCTGGTTTGTATTTAAATCCCCAAAACAAAAGTAAAAGGGCTATTACTATTGGAACTATTAGAACAACATAAAATGTTATTTCTGGTAGACCAAATATCATTTAATTCCTCCTATCCCCCTAAATTTCTTTTATCTATCACTCGTTGTGCCTTACCTTGAGACCTTGGTATAGTACCTTCTTCAACGAGTTTAACGTCTGCTTTTACTAGAAGAACACTTTTTAGATCATCTTCAACTTTATCTTTAAGTTGAATCAAATCTTTCAGGTTCCCTGTGAAAAGATTTTTTGTGACCTCTATCTCAATTGTTAAGTGATCTAAAGGCCCTTTTCTTTCAACAATTATGGCATAATGGCCCTTAAAGGCCGGATTTTTCAATATTACCTCCTCAATCTGGCTTGGGAAAACATTGACCCCTCTTATGATAAGCATGTCATCGCTTCTTCCATGAAGTCTCTCAATTTTTCTAAAAGGAAGGCCGCAGTTACATTTGTCTTCATATATTTGCGATATATCTTTGGTTCGGTATCTAAAGAGTGGCATTGCTTCTTTCCATAGTGGAGTGAATACTAATTCCCCTCTTTCTCCTTCTCCAAGAAGTTCTCCTGTTTTTGGATCAATAACTTCCATTATGAAATGATCCTCCCAAACATGAAGCCCATCTTTCTCTTTGCATTCCACGGCCACACCGGGCCCACAAAGTTCAGAAATTCCGTAGTTATCATAGGCATTTATATTGAATAATTCTTCAATTCTTTGTCTCATGCCTTCCCCCCACGGTTCTGCGCCAAAAACACCAATCTTTAAATTAAGATCTTTCTTAGGGTCTATTCCCATTTCTTCAATTGCTTCCCCTAGGTATATAGCATAGGAGGGGGTGCTTGTAAAGGATGTTGTACCAAAATCACGCATTATTTCTATCTGTTTCTTGGTATTACCAGATCCTGTTGGGATTACAGAAATCCCAAGTCTTTCAGCACCGTAGTGAAAACCAAATCCACCTGTAAAAAAGCCATAGTTGTAAATAATCTGCATAGAATCTTTTTTCGTTAGACCTGTAGTTGCCAAAACTCTCGCCATTAAATTGGACCAAGTATCAAGGTCATTTTTTGTATAGTAAACAACTGTAGATTTTCCTGTAGTTCCAGAAGAAGCATGAAATCTTACTACTTCTTCTATTGGTACTGCCATCAGCCCAAAAGGATAGTTGTCTCTAAGATCATTTTTTGTAGTAAATGGAAGCTTCTGAAGATCATTCACGTTTTTTATGTCGTCAGCTTTCAAATTGTATCTTTTTAAAGTATCCTTAAAAAATCGAGAGTTTTTTGAAGCGTACTCTACGCAAGATCTTAGTTTTTTATTCTGATATTCTATTAACTCCTCTCTGGATTTGAACTCCAAAAAAACACCCCGTTAAAATTCCCTAAGTAAGGGATAAATTTCCACGAGGGAATTCAATAGCCATAATAATAATTGCAATAAAATTTAGAGAGAGAGTTCTCCAAAAGAACATAAATAAGTTTGAATAAATTCTCCCTCATTGAATCCCTCATAAAAGAAATGAACAATTTATTTATAAGCTTTTCTAATTTTTTAAGATAAGTTCAAACAATATCTAAAAGAATGGGCTATTAATTAAATAAAAGAAATTAAAATAAGAATGAAAAAATAAACATTATTTTATTTTAATTGGAAAAGATATCTCGTCTATTGGAGGAACGCTTTCCCATGGCCTAGCATATGTGAAGCTGATAGTAGTGTCTGCATTAGACCCAATTAATTTAAATTCATAAATCTCTTTCCCGCCACTACCCATAAGTTGGGGTTCGTCTGCTTTGTATGTTTTATTGACTAACTCGATTAAAGTATCATCAAAATCTGCATTCCACTGGTATCCTGTAGTAGGATTAGAGATTAGCTCAATTTTAAACGTGTCTCCTTTTTTTACGTTAATAGTGCCATATGAATCTTTAGTATATATCTTTTCTTCATTTCTAAAGAAGGCCAGATATACGGCTATCGCTAGTATTATAATTATTATGGCTGCGCTTAAGATTTTTTTCTGTTTTTCCATAATATCACCTCTTCAGCGTAAGAAGTATAGTTTTTATATTTTTAAATATAACGATATGGTTCAATATATTTTGAAGCTAAATTTACAATAATTTTTTAAAAAATAGAGTATATCTATGCTAATTAAATAAGTGATAAGTTATCATTTTTAGTTCTTAGTATAATGGCTACCTTCCTACAATATTCTGTATCTCTTTTGTTGAAGCTTTTTGTTGTTTTTCCTTTCCAAACAGAGCAAATATCTTCTCTGATGTTTCAAGAGTTCTTATTGCAGAATCCAGCCAATTAATTAAATCTGCAGAAAAAATCTTTAATCCATATTCTTTCCTAAACTCTTCACTAATCCTATTTGGAGATAATTTAGCTTTTCTTAAATCCAATAATCTTTTTCCAATTTCAATTTTTGGACAATTACAATATGGAGCATCTTTGCAATCACACAAAAAAAATTCACTTAGTAAATTTATTAGAACTTCTTCACCGTGTTTCGATAAAGCTTCCTTTCTATTATGAAAGTAGATTTTTTCTAGAGTTGACCCAGAAAAAAGGGATGATGAATCAATTTTTAGAATAGCTTGAAGTTTGCTAGTGAGATACGTATTTGGAAAAGTTAAAGTTTGGAAAATAATTTCTCTAACATCTTCTCCATTGAATTTTTTCATGAAAAGTGCATGGGATATCTTAAGAAAGTTCGAAGAAACAATTCTACCAAATTTAGTAATATTTACTTTATCTAGTTTAATTTCAATCAATCCCTCTTTTCTTAAAATATCAATAAATTCATTATCGAAAGGTGGGGCGAATCCCATTTGAAAATTATTTTTGATTTCGTTAACAGATAAATTTGAAAATGTTGATACAATGGATAATGTTCTCTCTAATGAAGTATCACTTTCATAATGAATGTCTACCTTTTCAGATTTATTATCTAAAAGGTAAAAACAATGTTCTTCTTCTGAAACATCACCATACTTTTCTTGTGGATCTATCAAAAGGTAAGCTTTGCCTTTGTCATGAAAAGACGGTCTGCCCGCCCTCCCTATCATCTGTTGAAATTCAAATATTTTAAGTGGTTCAATGCCCATTGAAAGTGTTTCAAAAGTTACTGCTGATGCTGGAAAGTCGACACCTGCTGCAAGAGCTGCTGTAGTGACTACTGCATCAAGCTTTCCTTTCCAAAATTTATTTTCTATTTCTCTTCTATCCTTAAATGGAAGGCCAGAATGATAAGCTGCTGCATTTATTCCTCTTGTCTTAAAATGTTCAGCAAGTGAATGACAATTTTTTCTTGAATTAGAAAAAACAATTACTTGGCCTCTATGGCATTTAGATGAGATTTCTGAATTTTCTTTTCTTATTAATTTAGAGATTGTATGAAGTTTTCCACCATGCCCAGTACAGAAAATAACATGTCTTTCTAAAGGTACTGGCCTCTTGTCATAGCTGACTAATTCCATTTTTAATATATCAGAAAGTTCTTTTGGATTCCCAACAGTTGCAGAGAGTCCAATAAATTGGGCTTTTGGATAAAGAACATAAAGTCTTGATATTAAGCTATCTAAAAGTGGGCCTCTTTCTTTATCTTGAAGCATATGAATTTCATCTATGACAACAGTAGAAATACCATTAATAGTAACGCCAGATCTAAAAATCTGATCAATGCCTTCATATGTTCCTATTATTATGTCTGAATCTAGAGATCTGTTTATGTCTTTGGGATTTTCAGCAATTCTTGATAGTCCAACCCTTAAAGATACGCTGTTACTTGGGTAGTTTTCTCTGAAATCTTCATACTTCTGCAGAGAAAGGGAAACTAGTGGGGACAAGTAAAGTAGTTTATCCCCCTTATTATATCTTGAAAAAAACGATATCTCCCCAATCAGTGTCTTGCCTGAAGCTGTTTCACTCATTACGAGAAAATTATTGCCTTTGAGTAGTCCCCCATCTATTGCAATAGACTGGACTGGCGTGAGTTCGTTGATTCCTCGTGAAACAAACCTTTCTTTAAATTCATTAGGTATGTTAAGATCAGATATCTTGTAAATATTGATGTCTAGTAGAGAAGCGTCAATTCTATCATACATAGTAATAGAAGAATCTTTTGTCGGATCAAACTTTGGGTCAAAAACCATCAGCACTCTATCGACATCGGCATACCTTTTGAGTAATTTTTCGGCAAGTTTTGTATCTTTAATACCTTTATAGTTCAAATCTTTTACAATTTCAGATTTTGCGCATATTTCACATATTGGTTCAGAGCGATATGTATATGGGGTTCCTTTGGTATTGATTCTATTATCAATCAGGCAGAACTTGCATAAAGAAATAAAGTCAAACTTAGCACCATAAGAGTTTATCATGTTAATAAATAAATTCAAAATCTCTTCGATAAAGTGATCTTTAGAAATATATATGGTATCGCTTCTTAATAGTTTAAGTGATTCTTTTGGCATCAAAATAGTTTCTTTATCATCTTCAATCTTTCTAAATTTTCTAGGGACAAATCTTTCTCCGTCTTGGACTAGAACAAGTATATATTTTGAGATAATCTTTCCATTAACAACTTCTAGTATCTCAACTTCATCTTTTTTCTTCTTGTTCCTCACTGCAATGAGCATTAAAGAAACCTTTTCCACAATATTTATAAAATAACCTTTTTAATAAAATAAAGGTGTTCCTTTGAAGGTTCTTATAGCAGGAAATTTTGATGTTATTCATCCGGGCCATATATATTTTTTAAATGAAGCATCAAAATTAGGAAATGTGACAATTGTAGTGGCAAGGGATGAAACTATTAAGAAGTTCAAAGGGCGCGCCCCAATTTTTAACGAGGATGAACGCAAATTGATTCTTGAAAGCCTTAAGATGGTTGAAAAAGTAATACTTGGAGACCAAAAAGATTTCTTTAAGCCGGTTTTAAATGAAAGCCCAGATATAATTTTTCTTGGGCCTGATCAATATTCTTCGTGGATTGAAGAAAGAATTAATAAAAGTGGTCTTAATACTAAAATAATGAGGCTTGATAAAAGATTGCCTTATAGTTCAAGTGAGCTTAAGAGGAGATTTTTAAAGGTATATACTATAGATTCTAAAAAGGAACCATAACTTCCTAAGTATCAAAGGATTTTACATATGTTTAAACAAATACCCCGTATAGAAATAGATGAGATAGTAGATAAGGCATTCAAGAATGCTAAGAAAAAGGCCATGTCTAGTAAGAAAAATCTAAATGAAATGGTAAAAGAAAAAGAATCTATTCGAGTAACTGTTGCAGGAGAAAATCTATCAGAGTCTCTTTTCAAAGTTGTAGACAGATATCCTTCATTTGATAGATTGCCACCTTTTACGAGGGAATTAATTGATATTATTATCGGAATAGACAAATTGAGGCACAATCTAGGTGCAGTTTCATTTGCAGTTAACACAATTAATTCTATTAAAATAGAATATATCAAAAATATTAGGAGATCAAAGACCGCTCAAGATGCATCATATTTAAGAAAAGAGTGCTATGGGAGGTACATCTCTATATTAAAGCAGATTGAAAGGAATCTAAAATTTTTAAATGATGCAAGGGATAGATTAAAGAATCTCCCCTCGATAAATCCTGACTTATATACGGTTGTCATTGCAGGATTCCCAAATGTTGGAAAATCGTCACTTCTAAAGGCACTTACAAATTCTGAACCTGAAATTAATTCATATCCATTTACAACAAAGGGGATAAATGTATCATATTTTAATTATAATAAAAGAAAGATACAAGTTGTTGACACTCCCGGATTGCTAGATAGAGAGCTTAGTTTTAGAAATCCAATTGAATTGCAAGCTATATCTGCATTGAAGTATCTTGCAAAATTAATAGTATTTGTTTTTGATCCTACTGAATCTTGTGGTTACAGCATAGAAAAACAAATCACTTTGTACAAAGAAATATCTGATAGTTTTATAGGGATTCCCTTTATTAAAGTATTAAATAAAGCAGATTTAAAAGAGTGGGGATTTAAAGAGGGTATAGGGGGCATAAGAATTTCTGCCCAAGAAGAAGAAAATATTGATGCTTTAAAGGGGAAAATTGAAGAGATACTTTTCAATTATTTTGAAGAAGAGGTTGATTATTTTGAAGAAGATAGAAACTGAATCTAAAGGAATAACGGGTTTTTTAAGAAGTTTTAAGCAGATTGTAGAAGACATTAATAAAGAAAAAGAAATTAAGAGAATAGTATTTACTGGAAATAAATTCACATGCACACCTTTTGTTGAACTTCTAACTTATGTGATTAGATCGATGGATAAAGAGATTATTTATGTTCCGGCAATAAATTTAGATGACCCCTATAAAGTAATCCTGTCAAATGTAGATTGTGATTTTGTTAAAGGGGGGGATCCGTACAATCCTGATCTAGTAGTAATAATGGGCGGGCTTGCTATGCCAGGTGGTCCTGAAATTCCTTCAGTTGAAAAATTTTTAGAAAAAATAGGAAATAATAAAAAAGTAATTGGTGTTTGTTTCATGAGTATTTTTGAAAAGTCAGGATGGTGCAATATTATAAAATTCGATTATATGATTGATATCTTTATGGATAGTTCTATATTTGGGAGATAAAATGGAACTTAAAAGCTGTAAAAAATTATATATGAAGGATACTCACAGAGCTATCCCTCCAGAAGATACCCTAAAAATAGTTAAAGAAAAACTCGATATATGTGGGATTACAAGAGTTGCAGATATAACTGATCTAGATAGACTTGGGATTCCAGTTTTCTCTGCTGTAAGACCTAATGCATCACAGGGCTCAGTATCGGTCTATAATGGGAAAGGAGTATCCAAAACAGAAGCAGAAGTTTCTGCGATAATGGAGGGTATTGAAAGATACTCTTCTGAAGTCGATGAAAAGATGATCATAGATTCCTCACAAGCAGAATTAGATGGAAAAGTAAATTACTTATCACCTTATGAACTAGCGCTGCCCGCTCAAGAGATGTACAATGAATATATAAGAATAGGTTGGGTTAAAGGGTATGACCTTATCAGAAAAGAAGAGATTTATGTTCCTGCAAATTCTGTATTCCACCCTTATCCTCTAAAAAGAGATTATCCCCTCTTCAGAACAAATACAAACGGATTGGCTTCTGGAAATACTTTAGAAGAGGCTATATTTCATGGATTATGTGAAGTTATTGAAAGAGACGCATGGTCCCTTGTTGAAATGAAAAGAACATTCCCTAAGGATCTTATAATTGAAATAAGTGACCCTTTACTCGAGTATTTTCTCAATAGATTTAAAGAAAATGAAATTGAAATTGTTTTTAAAGATATTACTTCAGATATTAAAGTTCCAACAATTCTTGCTGCAATTGACGATTTGAAACTAAAAGACCCAACTCTTATGGTAATGGGTATGGGTACACACATAGATCCAAAAGTAGCACTATATCGTGCAATAACTGAAGCTGCACAATCAAGATTGACTCAAATTCACGGTGCGAGGGAAGATACACAAAAAGCAGAAATGAAGAGACGAATAGGTTATGATCGGATTAGAAGATTAAATTGGTATTACTTAAACAAATTCGAAGTAAAGACAAAGACTTCTGACTTTACAGTTAAAGCCTCAGACGACATATTGGAGGATATCAATACTGTATTAAATACTCTAGCTAAAAATGGGATTAATCGGGCAATTATTGTGGATCTAACAAGGAGTGAAATTGGAATACCTGTTGTAAGAGTTCTTGTTCCACAACTTGAACAGTACGGTGTTGATAACTCAAGAATAGGTTCTAGAGGGCGGATGAGAGAAGTTGATAAGAATTATTATTTATTTGGGCCCAAGTCTTCCCATAGATGAAGCAAAAAATCTATTGTCGTCGAATAATAATAGGGAAGTTATCTATTCTCCTCCAATTAAAAGAGGGGACGCCCCAAAGATTGTTTCTGAAGGCATTGATATAATTGGTATTATTGATGGTGTTTTCTTTAGAGAAAGCGCTGTTTCTCCTAGAGAACTAATGGAAGTCCTAAAAACTCAAGTAAAAGTATATGGGGCATCTAGTATGGGTGCTCTGAGGGCATCGGAACTTGATAGATATGGGATGATTGGGGTTGGAAAAATTTATCATTGGTATAGAGACGGTATCCTAAATTCAGATGATGAAGTTGCATTATCTTTTGATAGTGAAGAATTTATCCCTATATCAGAACCCCTTGTAAATATTAGAGAAACAATAAAAAAAGCTACCAATGAAAAGATTATAACTAAGGAAGAATCTGATATAATTTTCAAATCGGCCAAAACGTTATATTTTCCAGAAAGACGTTGGGAAAAGATAATTGAGAATTCGGAAAAAAGTTTGAATAAATCTCTTTCTAAATTTTCATTATTTATTCAAGAGAATAGAGTCGATATAAAGAAAGAAGATGCTATACTTCTTCTAAAAAGAATAGACAAAGATTCGAAATAGTTATAAGTTTCTATTTTAGAAGGTAGTCATGAGAACTAACAAAGATCTCTTTGAAGAATCTAAAAAATATCTTTCTGGTGGAGTTAATAGTCCTGTTAGGGCCATGAAACCTTATCCTTTTTTTACTGAAAGAGCAAAAGGAGCGATGTTATTAGATGTCGAAGGTAACAGTTACATAGATTACTGCCTATGTTATGGTCCAATGATGTTAGGCCATAAGAATCCAGAAATTATTGATGCTGTAAAAAACCAGCTAGAAAAAGGGACTGCATATGGCACACCTACGGAAAATGAGATTCTGTTTGCCAAAAGATTGGCCCAAATTGTTCCCAATATAGAAAAAGTAAGATGTGTAAGTACAGGAACTGAAGCAACTATGAGTGCGATAAGACTTGCAAGAGGCATAACTGAAAGACAAAAAATAGTAAAATTTGACGGGGGGTTCCATGGAGCTCATGATGTAGTCTTAGTAAAGGCAGGTTCAGGAGTAATGACTACTGCTATTCCTGGATCAAAAGGTATCCCAGAAGCTTCTGTTAAGAATACTGTCTCTGTGCAATTTAATAATATTGAATCATTATCTTCAGTAATTGAGAAGGGAGATGTTGCGGGCATAATAATAGAGCCTATAATAGCAAATGCTGGTTGCATTATGCCGGAAAAAGGATACCTAAAAGAAGTAAAAAGAGTTGCAAAACAGAACGGTACATTATTGATTATGGATGAAGTTATCACTGGTTTTAGGGTCAGCCTTGGTGGGGCTCAAGAATATTTCAAAATAAATGGAGACATTATTACAATGGGGAAAATAATAGGGGGAGGATTCCCACTGGCAGCTTTTGGTGGAAAAAAGAAGATAATGAATGAAGTATCCCCAGAAGGGCATGTGTATAATGCTGGTACATTTAATGGTAATCCAGTATCCATAGCGGCAGGTTTGAAAACGCTAGATATCCTAGAAAGAAAGGAAACCCATCTTAAAATAAAAGAAACGACTGAAAGAATTATGGATGGGATTTGGGATATGACTTCAAAAATGAAAACTGTACTCTACGGGGCCCCAGGAATGTTCTGTTTATATTTCGGCGTTGATAAAGTTAAAAATTATGAAGATGTAAAGAAATCAGATACTGAAATGTTTAGGAAATTCCATAAAGAATTATTGAAAAGAGGAGTATTTTTACCACCTTCTCAATTTGAATGTAACTTCTTATCTATATACCACGATGAAGAGGTAGTTGATAAAACCTTAGAAATTATGAACTCTGCACTAAAAGCAATTAAAAGATGAGATAAAATGAAACTTATTTGCGGTACAAGAGGATCCAAATTAGCTTTGACTCAAACTGATGAAGCTATTGATGATCTGTGTAAAAAAACAGGGCTAGAAATTGAAAAAAAGATTATAAAAACTAAGGGGGACCAAGTTCTTGACGTTCCATTGCACAAAATAGGGGGCAAAGGACTATTCATCAAAGAGATAGATGATGCTCTTATCAACAATCAAATTGATTTTGCAATTCATTCTCTAAAGGATTATCCAACTGATATTTTGCCAGAACTTGAAATTTCTGCAATAACTAAGAGAAGGCCTCCTTATGATGCAATAATAAGCCTTGAAAAATCTATAGAAGATTTGCCAGAAGAAGCTTCTGTAGGTACATCCTCATTAAGAAGAAAGTCCGAAATATCCAGAATCCGTCCAGATCTAGAATTAAAGGACATAAGAGGAAATTTGGACACAAGAATAAGAAAACTAAAAGAAGGCCAATATGATGCAATAATTGTTGCAGAATCAGGATTCAGAAGATTATATGGAGAAATAAATCAAATTGAGAGGTATAATTTTACCCGAATAAGCCCTGAAATTATTATCCCTGCTCCAGGTCAAGGTGCATTGGCTATTGTATGTAGAAAAGAAGACTCTAATATACCAAAAATATTGAAGAATATCGATGATGAAAAAACTAGAATTGAAACAATGTGTGAAAGACAATTCATGATCGATGTAGGTGGAGGCTGTAATCTTCCTGTTGGTGCACTTTCTTTTATAAAGAAAGACGAAATAGAACTAAAAGCATTTGTAGGGAATCTTGAAGGCACAAAATCTGTTAGGGGAGAAATAGAGGGAAAGAAAGAAGATTATATAAAGATAGCAAAAGAGCTTGCTAAAAGAGTTAATATTCGAGAGTGATCTTTTGGTTGTGTATATAGTGGGTGCGGGTCCAGGAGATCCAAAATTAATAACAATTAAAGCGCTTGAATTAATAAAAAAAGCAGATGTAATCTTATATGATAAACTTGTAAGTAAGGACTTACTTTCATATTCAAAGAAAGAGTGTGTTAAAATTTATGTTGGAAAAAAATCAGAAGGTTCTAGCCAATTTCAAGAGGATATAAACAGAGAACTTTACGATTATGGAAGAAAACACGATGTAGTAGTCCGACTTAAAGGTGGCGATCCTTATATTTTTGGTAGAGGCGCAGAAGAAGCTTTGTACCTTTATGAAAGGGGTATTCCATTTGAAGTTATCCCAGGTATTTCATCGACTGTTTCATGCCCTATGTATTCTGGCATCCCCTTATCATTTAGAGACTCAAACTCTGCATTTGCATTTTTAACTGGACATGAGGCCGAAAATAAATCATTCAGCATAAATTGGAATAAACTACCCGATACTCTAGTAATTGTAATGGGCATCAAAAATAGAGATATTATTGCTCAAAATCTGATTAAATCAGGATTTGAGCCAAATACGCCTGTGGCTATAATTAAAAACGGTACAACATTATTGCAAGAAACGACAATCTGTGATTTAAGTAGTTTAGGAAATACTCCGGCAGAACCGCCATCTGTAATATTTGTAGGAAAAAATGTTTTGCTTAGAGATAAACTTGACTTCTTTGAAAAAAAATTATCTTTGATTAGAAACAAAGAAATATTTATTTCTAGAGAAAATGGGGAAGAACTAGAAATTATGAAAAAAATTGGTGCTAAGGTATATGCCTACTCCCTTATTGATATTATTAGTATTGACTTTGAAGTTCCCAAGTTGTCAGATTATGATGTGATTGTACTTACAAGTGCTACTGGCGTGGATAGACTTGAAGGAATTGATTTACCAAAAGACAAAGAATATTACACAATAGGGCCAAAAACAGAAGAAAAACTAATTAAACTTGGGATATATCCAAGAAGACCTGAGAAATATAACTCAAAAGAACTTGCAAAATTTATGATATCAGAATTAAAGGAAAGAAAAAAGATACTAACTTTGAGATCTCAAGAAGCTCCCGGGTATTTAGAAGATAGATTGAAAGAGTTTCATGATGTAAAAAGAGTTGATGTGTACAAAGTAAAAATGAGAAATGATATCCCTGACAAAAAGAATTTCGATATTGCAATGATTTCAAGCTCTTCTAATGCTGATGCATTTAAAAAAATGGGATTAAATGCAAAAATTATTGTCTCAATTGGACCAGAAACTAGTAATGCGCTACTAAAAAATGGAATAAATCCTACAATAGAAGCTGATAATCATACTCTTTTGGGTATGCTTGAAGCTTTATTGGACTATCTTATTGGATGTGATGATCTTGGCAAAAATAAAAGATCCTAAAAATATTGGAATAGTTGCTGTATTCTCTGCACTTGCGTTTGTTGCAACTAGATTTATTCAAATACCAATCTTACAAACAGGCGGATACCTTAACTTTGGCGAAGCTATAATATACATTGCAGCAATATTCTTTGGGCCTTTTGTAGGAGGTCTAGTCGGTGCTATTGGGCCTGCTCTTGCAGATGTTACATCGCCTTATGCTGCTTTTGCACCTTTTACATTTGTTATAAAAGGTATTGAAGGATTTGTTGTAGGTAAAATATCTTCTAATGACCAGAAAACAATAAATAAAATATTCGGCATATTGGCCGGAGGTGGCATAATGGTACTGGGGTATTATTTAGTGGAAATATTAGTTTTTTTAGTTCCCCCTCCAGTTGCACTTATTGAAGTTCCATTCAATATTTTACAGTTTATCGTTGGTGGAATAATTGCCATTATTATTACTAAGAAACTTAAGAAAAGCGTAGATAGAATTATGTATAGATAGTATGAAAGAAAAATTTAGATATCTTGAAGATTTAAAGAAAGTCATCCAAAAAGGAGAGGTAGATCTTAGAATAATAGATACTTTAAACATTCTAAACTCCAAAGAAAATTATTATACTACTTCAAGTTGTGCTGGAAGGATAATACTTATTGAAATTGAAGAGATTGGAGATAAGAAAGAATCTAATTTTATTTTTAAGAGTCATGAAAAAGTGGACTATAAGGAAATCTGGAATATCATAAATAGATATAAAGGGAATAAAATGCTTTTCTTAATAGTCAATTCTTCTATAATACACGTTGTTTGTAAGGATCTTGAATCTGCTAAGAGATTAATCAATATTTCTAAAGAGTCTGGATTTAAATATTCTTCAATTTTTTCATTTAGTGAAAAAATTATTGTTGAAATAAGATCAACAGAGAAGATGGATATCCCTGTATTTAAAAATGGTAAAGTCTACCCTAACGAAGAATATATAATGATGATAATCGATGTGGCAAATCAATTGATTGAAAGAATTAAGAAAAAGATAGAAAAGCTTAATGAAAATCTAAGAGAGATATAATAAAAAATAATAAAATATTTATTTTTTATTAGTTTTCTTCTTTCTTGGTATATCGTAATTCATGTCTTTTAGATTGTCTGTTTTTACAATAGCTTTTACTTTATCAAGCGCAGCAATTAGAGATTCCTCAGGCTTCATTCTGTAGACAATTACACCAAGTTCTTCATAGCTTTTGACAACGTCTTCATTGTATACTGGAATCTCAATTTTAATTGGTTCGTCTGTTGGATTTCCAACTATTATGTCTCTGTAGCCAAGTTTTGCAACGTTTTCTACAATATATCCTCCCATATTCTGGACATCTTTAGGAAAAAGTATAAATTTAGCCATTTTTTACACCACCGTTAGTATAGAAACTACCATAGCAAGGAAGCCAAGCGCAGTGAATCCCATTGAAACAGGGTAAACTTGTTTGAAAGTAAATATGGGTGAAAATGCCGAAACAATCGAGAATATTATTGGCATTATCAAGCACAATAGACAATGAACTAAAAGCAATGGTAAGTTGAGTGTTGGCGGAAGTCCTATGAACAATGTTATGAATACACTAGAAAGAACAAATAATATTGATTCTCTCATTAAATAGTATGCTCCTCTAGACCATGCAGCGTATTCCAATGAGGGGCCCTCAATAACATCTGATTTAGCTTTTTCAATGCTGAATGGATATTCATTTAGTAACATAATGTAACCAATGAAGTAAACGAATCCTGCTAACATCCCAGGGAATGTGAACAAAATTGGCTTTAGACTCAAAATTTTTTCAAGGTACATTAAATCAATTATTCCGCCTGGGTAAATAAGGGAACTATCAAATCCCTGGAATTGGACTATATCAGAGAAATTAATTGATTTGACTAATATGACGGGTACGAACATTGCAAGATAAAGTGGAAAAGATCCTACGGTAATCATTTTAAATGCTCTAAGTACGCTCTGTTGTTCAAAGAATCTTCTGTATTCCCCTTTCATTACTGCACCTTTAATCTGGTCAGCATACGGCATTGAAACGGACAAGATAGATCTTGAAAAGCTACCAATTGCCATAAACAAGAACTCAATGACTTTAAGTAGTCCAACTACCGCAACTACGGTCCCTAGAGCATTTACAGTTTTCCATTGTGGCGTTGTGAATAAGACAGCAAAAAACATTACAAATATTCCTATTATGGGTAAACTGTGGAATAGTCTTGGCATTGGTGAATTTGGTTTAATCTTTTCTTTGTAGATGAACTTAAGGATTGCCCAAAACCCTGGTGTAAGTATAGGCGGTCCTACTCTTTGTTGTATCCTAGCTTGAACTTTTCTCTCAATGCCAGGAATGAGGAATCCAGTTATCAATGCAGCTAAAGGAATAAGTATGGTCGCAAGTATAAATTCAATCATCGTAGTCCCCTCCTAATTAATCTCTTTACATCTTCTTCCGTGATAATCTTCTCCTTTCCTTTTTCGACTACAATTGCTCTATTAGTGCAAGCCAAGCACGGATCGCAGCTTGCCATTGTTAACATGCCATCAGTTAATTGATCCCCTATACACGCAATCTCCATTGATGCTAATGCAGTCAAAGTTGGAGTTCTATCTTGATAGTTTCTAATTCTTCCAGTTTCATCAAGTGAAAGAGAATCATAAATTTCCCCTCTTGGCGCTTCGTTATAAGAAGTTGAAATCTTCATTTCCTTTAATTCGAAATTCCTGTTTGATATTGGGCCTGAAGGTAGTGTTTCAAGTGCTTGTTTAATAATTTTAACAGATTCTATACATTCGAGAGCTCTTGCGACGACTCTATCTTTGTTATCTCCATCATCTAGCACAATAACGTTAAAATCAAAGTTCTTGTATTCCTTCATTTTCTTTCTTAGATCCACGTCCAAACCACTTGCTCTGCCAGTTGGCCCGGGGGTTGCATATTTTATGGCTTCTTCTTTTGTAAGTACACCGCTACCCTTTACCCTCGAAATTATCATTGAATCATTAATAACTCTATTTGCATAATCTCCTATTTTTACATCTAGTTTTGATAGCCTAGTCTTTAATTCAGACATTCTATATTCGTCTATGTCGCACCTTGGTCTTACTCCCCCAATTATCGGAACTGCATAATGGACTCTGTTTCCTGAGATTATGTATAAAAGATCCATTACGTCTTCTCTTAAGATAAAAGCCCTCATACACATTGTTTCATGGCCCAATACTTCCATTGCGTGTGCCAAGTAAATCAAGTGACTATGAAGCCTTTCAAGTTCTTCCATGATTACCCTTATATAATCCGCTCTTTCAGGAACTTTAATCTTAAGTCCTCGTTCAACAGCTCTCGTACTATTCCAAAGATGAATATGGGAGCAAATCCCACAAATTCTTTCTGTAATTATAAGGCCTTTATGAACTGGCATACCCTCCATAATTCTTTCAATTCCCTTATGATATGGATCAAGAGTAAGTTCACAATCAACGATGACTTCGTCTTCAACGAAAAATCTAGCCCTATACGGTTCAAGCATCGCAGGATGCAATAGTCCTACTGGAACCTCAACTTCTGCTCGTTCTTTTCTATCTTTTTCCCCCACTCTTATCACCTCTCCAATAGTAAAGGTATACCTGCGGCAATGCCTGCAATTATATCCTCAGGTCTTGCTGGACAACCCGGAATATAAGCATCGACTGGAATTACCTCGTCAACTCTACAAACTACTTCGTCGCTATCTCCAAGTTCACCGCCAAAGTCCTTGAATATACCGCATCTAACTCCACATGAGCCAACAGCGGCAACTATTTTAGGTTCAGGAATTGCCTCATAAATTTTCTTTAAAGGTTCTATAGTTCTTCTCAAAACAGGGCCAGTTACAGCAAGTACATCTGCTTCCCTCGGATTCCAAGTTAATATGACTTTATACTGCTCAAGGTCATATCTTGGTGACCATGCAACATTTGCAACTTCTATATCGCATCCGTTACATCCGCCTGTATAAAATAACATGACATGAATTGCATTTTTTCTAGATATTTTTTTAAACATTTTTACACCTCTTCAAAATACTTTGAGGCATCTTTTGCCATTAACTCAATTATCTCCTTTAATTGCCCCTCGTTAAGTTTTATTGGTTCTTTTAAGAGCTTTGAGGGATCAGCTTTGAATTCTCCAACTTCTCGTGGATGAATAGCTCCAGGCTTTCCATAGAAGGCATAGATTGGACAGTTATCATGGCACCAAAAGCAGTAAAGACATTTTAGAGGGTCATATTTAGGGGTTTGTGTTTTTATATAGCCTTTGACTATTTGAACTGGTTTTTCTAAAGGTACCATTTCTATTGCTTCAACTGGGCATATATTGGCGCATCCTCCACAGCCTATACAAGATTCTTCATTAACGGCTTGAGGGTATTTTACCTTGCCTTGAAGTATTGAATTTTTTATTTCCTTACTTGTTACTCTATCAGCGGCAAAAAGAATTCTAAGTATGTTGACATACATACCCTTAAGAAATATTAAAAAAATGCTTCTCATTATTTAGACCTCCCGTTAATAGTTCTGTCTTCAAAATCTGTCTGTACATTAATTGCATAGGCAGGACAAATATTATCGCAAGCACCGCATCTTATACATTTATTCATGTCAAAAATAAGTTTTTTTGATTTAACAGATATTGCGCTAGCTGGACAAATCTTAACACACTGCTCACACATTATGCATAGATCATTATTATATGTTAGTAGTCCGCCCTTAATTTCTTTGTGGTTCCTTGTCTTTCGTGGAAGACATTGGACGGGGCAATATGCACCACAAGTTTCACACATTACACACTTCTCAAGATTAACTCTAAATCCATTCAAGTCAACTTCAATGCATTTAGTTGGACAAACTTCTTTACATATGCCACATTGAATACATCCTTCATGTTCTCCTTGCCATTCTCTGTAATTTAGTTTAATTGCATCTTTTTTACAAACGGTTGTACAGATCCCACAAACAATACAGTGCCCTGTAAACATCTTCTCTCTTTCTTCTTTCTTTATTTTTGTGGGACATGCTTTAATACAAAGGTTACAGTTAATACATTTTACAGTATCGAATCTGATTCTTCCGCCTTCCCACTTCAAAGCGTCTGTGGGACAAGCTTCAACACACAAACCGCATTGATTACAATAGTAGAGTTTTCTTTTTGATTCGCCTTTAATTATCTTTGGGCGATGATTTTCAATTATAATTGCATTATTAATACATTTTCTAACACAAGTATAACAAGAAACACATTTATCATAATCTATAAAAGAATTTTTTATTGCGCCTACTGGACATACGTCCATACAAACATCGCAATGAGTACATACTCCTGGTGTCGCTTCATATTTTATTGCGTTTGCAGGGCAGTAATAAGTACATCTTCCCCCTTTGTCGCATCTCTTTTCGTCGATGGCTATACTCAAGAGCTTAGCTTTCCCCTTTGTTTGAATTGGTCCTCCGTCTCTATCTTTTTGCTTTGGCATTATTTCTTCACCCCTTCAATAGTCATTGACTCAAGATTGAATCTAAGCTTTCCTTCAACATTTACTCTTGCACCCATGGGGCAGACATCTCTGCATACATTGCACATTGCACATATACCTTGTGGAACTTTCTTGTCCTTGTATTTCACCATCTTTATGACGCTCACAGGACAATTTTTTTCACAGATTGCACACCCAATGCATTTTTCTTTATCTACAATATACCCCCCATATCTGTTCTTGAATATGGCACTTACGGGACATACTTCCATGCATTTACCACATGTAACACAACTGAAAGCCTTGTCGTTAATAATTCTGATGCTTTTTGTAGGACATGCACTCACACAGTCCTTACTTAGATTACATTTATCATTAGTGATGTACATCTTACTGCCTCCTTATAAGCATTGAAATAAAGACTCCAATAACTGTTGAAAAGAATGCTTCTGAGAATCTTATTACATAACCAAATAATGTCCATTGATAATCGGGGTACGTACCTAATGCGGCTGCAATCAATATCGAAACTACCAATATTACAGGATATTTAGCTTTGTTTATTTCTTCAGAGCTAACTTTGTAGCCAATGATAATTCCGTAAATAAGTCCAAACAGTATGGGCCCCCACTGATTTGCTAATCCAAGAGCTACAACTTCACTACTCATCTCTCTTCGCCTCCATTAAGAACATGGCTATAAGCGATAGACCTGCCAACACGTTAAATCCTACTCCAATATTTAGATAAGGTATCACACCAGGGTGTGTGGGGTCTGGATAATCAAGGAAGTTATCCCATCCAAAAGCTCCGACATGTATTATGTCATATGGATCCACACCAGTATTGTAAAGATAATAACCTGTTCCGTAATAATATGTTGTAAAAACAAGTCCGACTACTCCTGTGAGTAAAAATATCAATGCACCGATAGTGGATAGGTTAACCAGATATCTGTGGGTAAATCTAAGAGGTGTTTTCTTAAGTCCATAAATAACAACGCTTAGGAAGTATCCTGTAGCAATTACGGCCCCTCCGGGGAAACCTCCTCCGGGGGAAATGTGCCCCCCAAGAACAATTGTAACTCCAAATCCTACTAGAAATATTGCCAGTGGAAATGCCATAAATCTTTGAAGAACTGTAGATCGTTCTGTAATTTCTGGAGTTTCTTTTTTCTTGTAACCTTTAAGAGATCCCCATCCGAACACTATTGTTGTTGTTATTACAGCGGTGATCAGAATAAAAGTTTCTCCCAATGTATCGTAGCCTCTGAAATCAAAAAGGATTACTGTAATAACATTTGGTGCAATGTTACCACTATATAAATTGTAAAGATGGCTCATGCCAGGAACCAGATACCCACTAAACTGATACAGAGTTCTTAATATAACAAATGAAGCTATAAATAAAGATACACCTGCAATTATGTTTCTTCCTTGTTGGTAGTCACTTGTTTTCACCTAAATACCTCCTAAAAATACAATAAATAGAAGTGCAAGTGTTAGAGCTACGTAAAATGAAGATAAGTTTATCGAATCATTGTTTTCTTTCTCCACTTTGAAAACAGTAGGTACTGTAAATAATATTACGGCAAGAATTATTACTGCACCGAAGGCTAATATGGTGGAATTGGCAGTTCTCAATACGAGTATTGTCCCTATTACGAGGAACGATATCATTAGAAACTCTGAAGTAAGGGCACTTCCGATACCCATTCCCTGTCCTTTATCTTTCATCTTTTCATGAAATATTTCGTAAACTTTCTCTAACAATTATCACACCCCCAATGAAAGAACAAAATTGTATATTGGATCGTAGACCATGTTTGGGAATAATCCAATCCCAAGACAAGCTATAATCAATATCACGATAATAGCCTTAAGCATGGTACCTCTAACCTCAGTATTTACTTCGACTTTTGGGCCCGGCCTCATAAATATCATATAAAACGCTTTTATAATAGCAACAAATGTTGCTACGCTCAATAATATGACAAGTATTCCGAGCTCTGGCAGTCCTGCTTGAGTTGCAGCTTGAATTAATCTCCACTCACTTTGATAAGAGTTGAAGGGTGGTACCCCAGATATTGCTAACGTAGCCAACAGCATTACAAATCCAACTAAAGGAGCAATGTGCAATCCTTCCCTAAGTTGATCAAGATTTGTTGTTTTGAATTTATCGTAAATAAAGCTTGCAACGAAGAATAATATTGCCATGCTTAAAACATCGTTAACTGCATGGAAAATACCGGCTGCTATACCAAATGATGTTCCTAGACCTAAACCTACGGCTACTAGACCGGCTTGGGATACTGCAACATAGGATAAGAGTTTTCTAAGTTCAACCTGTTGTAATGCCATTACTGAGCCAATTACAACAGTAAATATTGCAAATCCTAGCATTACTGATTTTAGAAGTGCATATCCAGAAAAAACTCTAAATAAGATTATTGCCATTGCAACAAGGACAAACTTTGATTGAACTTGTAATAATGCAGATATTTCTGGTTTTGCATTTTCGTACATATTAGATTTTATTATGTGGAAAGGGAAAAGCCCAGATTCATATAACCAACCTAGTGTTAACAAGGCTACAGCAGATAGTCCAATAGAATTCAACTGCCCGCCTGCTGCTATGGCATTTGAAAGATCTGTGATATTTAAAAGACCATAAGACCCTAATAGAAGCGCTATTCCTAATAGAATAGAAGCGCCAGAGATTGTTCCAAATATCATATATTTGAAAGCTGCTTTGAAAGATTTAGTTTCTTGAACAGCTATTACAAGTGCCGCTTGTGCAACTACTAAGATTTCAGTGAAAACAAAGAAGTTGAATATATCGTCGGCCAACATTATTGCGCTAGTTGAAGCTAAACTAATGAATATCATGGCTACATATACCCCAGAAATCATTTTTTTGTTAATAACTGTTAGAACAGAGAAACCAGTAATTATGGTCAAGACCAACATTAGTATTTTCTGTAGAGTTCCATAGGAATATACTATCCCCATATACACTTCAGGTATTAACATCTTAGAGATTTCAGGAAAACTTCCTGTTCTAAGATGGCCACTGAACAAATGTACTCCATAAAGAGTTACAACTGGAACTATAACAAAGACAATCAAGGATACAATTGAGATAAACTTAACAGACTTATCCTTTTGATGAAGAAAGTTTACCAAAATTGCCATTATCAAAGGAAGTACAACCATTAGTGGAATTAAAGTACTGTTGTTTAACATTTATTCATCCCCCTCGAACATCTTTTGAACACTTAGAGTGTGATATTTATGATACAGAACTACTGCTAGTGCCAACATTACGGATAAAGTAGAGGCGCCAATTACAATGTTAGTAAGAACCAATGCAAATGGTAAAGAGTATGAAGCATTGCTTGCAAATTCTCCAAATTCTAGCAAATAAGAATAATCTGAAGGCGTTGCTGTAGCATGGAAATGATGCATTACCTCAGGTATAAACCCTCCAGGCCTATAACCAATGCTGATTAAGACTAGATTTACTCCGTCTCCAATTAAGTTTGCACCAATTATTTTCTTTAGGATATTGTCCATCATTAGCAATGCCCATAATCCTGTTACAACAAGTATGCCTGCAGTTACGAAAGATCCTACTTGAAAGGGGTCCATTTATTCATCCCTCCCCTTTGTTGTCTTATATAATGCCACTATAAACAATCCAGGTAACAGTGCCGCCCCTAAAATTGCTTGAACAGCAGCTACGTCTGTTGCAAGTAAGAAGTGGAAAATTGCTGCTAAAGAAAAACTTTCAAAAGTTAAAATAATTATACTCTTGTAAAGATTTTCTTGTATTATTGCCATTAATGCGGACAAAGCCACTGCAAATAATAATATATAATCAAACATCATCATCAGCCTCCATAAAATCAGCCCAAGATATTGAATGCACTGCAAAAGGCATTAGGAAGAAATGAGCTAAAGCTGCTAATATTGCAACTGGATTACCAAGGAAAATAATCACAAGTATACATACAACATCCATTATTCCTAATATATGAAGTCTGGCATACACAATATTTTTCCTCTGCCCAAATCTAAAAAGGCCTAATGCGACCCCTATAAGGCCTATCCCTGCTATTAAAAAGAAATAAGGAAGTAGGATTTCCATATAAGAATAGATGTTCATTCTGCAATCCCTCCTCTAAAGAATCTTGCGATAATCAATGTTCCTACTGGCCCAAGTAAAAGTAAATATATTGCTATATCAGAAAAATAAGGTATTCCATACATTCTGCCTACAATCATAAAACCCGTGGCAACGCCTATTTCTGCGGCACTCGCACCTGCTAAAGAATTAGACACTCCCCTAAAAGTAGTGACTCTAAGACCAGAAATTATGGCAACGCCAAGTCCAATAAGCATAATATAAACATAATAGTCTTCAAGTTGGAGATAATGGCCTACAACTAATATTACAGCTAAGATTAGTATCAATAAAATATTATTTTTGTTCATTTAATCCTCCACCATCTTTTTTATCCAGCCTTCAAACGGAATAACCTCTTTTTGACTTCTAGGAGATATCACAGCAACTAATAGTTTTTGTTTTTCTGGAAAGATATCGATTGTCAATGTTCCAGGCGTCAAAGTGATACTGTTAGCAAGAATAGCCATTGATACAGGCCTTTTAAGAACTGTGTCAATTTCCATTACTTGTGGATCAATTTTACCTGAAACACATTGAATAAAAACATCTCTTGCAGAAGTAAGAATGTAATATACCAATCCTATAAAATAGACAACACCCCAAAATGGTCTTAGAGCTTTACTCATTTTTTACACCTTTAGGAATTTGAGTAAAAGGTTTATTTATAGTTTATAAATGTTTCGTCAATCGTTAATTAACGATTTAGATTCTAAAAAAAATTATGCTAATTAAACATATGCCCAATAAAAACCTTTAAATATAGCTTAAAAAACGTGTTTTAAATATAGGCAGATGATTCTCTTGGAAATAGAATATAAGTGGCAGAGAAGATGGGAAGAAGCCAAAATTTTTTATTCTGACCCCAATGGTATGAAAAAATTTTTTGTAAATTTTCCTTATCCTTATGTTAATGGATTCATGCACTTGGGACACTCATTTTCTCTTATGAGAGCTGAGGTTTTTGCGAGATACAAGAGAATGTGTGGATACAACACAATCTTTCCTTTTGGATTTCATGCAACTGGCACTCCAATAGTTGCTGCTGCTGAGAGAGTAAAAGATGGCGAAAAATTACAAATTGAAATTTTGGAAAAGATGGAAGTTCCAAAAGAATTAATCCCAAAATTTTCTGAACCAGAGTTTTGGGTCAAATATTTCCCTGAAGAATCAATTAAAGATCTAAAGCTTCTAGGATTATGTGTGGATTGGAGAAGAAGTTTCATTACAACTTCACTTAATCCCTTTTATGATAAATTCATCAGGTGGCAATTTAACAAATTAAGAGAAAAAAACTTCGTAGTTAAAGGTGAGCATCCCGTAACCTGGTGTCCAAAATGCAACAATCCTATAGGAGACCATGCAAGACTCGAAGGAGAAGGAATTACACCTGAAGAGATAATACTAATTAAATTTAAGTTTGACGACAAAATTCTTCCTGCTGCTACATACAGAGTCGAAACTGTTTTTGGTGTCACCAATATGTGGATGAATCCGAGTGTCAAATACTTAGAAGTAGAAGTTGACAACGAATTATGGATCATTTCTCCAGTTGCAGCTGAAAAGTTACTAAATCAAAAACACAAAATTAAGATTATTAGAGAATTGGATCCTAAACAAATGATCGGTAAATCCTGTCAAAACCTCTTGACTGGGGAGAATGTACCTATTCTACCTGCCACATTCGTATCTCCGGATATAGGTACCGGAGTCGTAATGTCTGTTCCTTCACACGCCCCTTATGATTACATTGCATTAAAAGACATCCAGTCTAATCCTTCAAAGTATGGGGTTCCTGACGCCATTGTCAAGAATATAAAGCCCATTCCATTAATAGTTGTGGAAGATTTTGGGATAAATCCTGCAATAGAGATTTCTGAAAAGATGGGAATTACATCCCAAGAAGATGTAGACAAGCTTGAAGAAGCGACAAATATTATCTACAAGAAAGAGTTCCACCAAGGCATACTTAATGAAAAAACTGGAAAATATAAGGGAATTAAAGTTTCAGATGTGAAAAAATTTATTGTTACTGATTTTATTAATAGCGGAGTTGCTTCATTGTTCTATGAGCTACCTGGAAAGGTAGTATGTAGATGTCTTACTCAAGGGGTTGTTAAAATTGTATCTGACCAGTGGTTCTTAGCTTATGGCAGCCCAGAGTGGAAGGATTTAGCAAAGAAGTGTCTTGCTCAGATGACAATTTATCCAGAGAAAGCAAGAAAACAGTTTGAGTATGTTCTTGATTGGTTAAAAGATTGGGCATGCACTAGAGAGTTTGGTCTTGGAACAAAACTTCCTTGGGATGAAAAATGGGTAATTGAATCCCTTTCCGACTCTACCATATACATGGCATATTATGTCCTAGCCAAATTCTTTGAAGACCCTTCATATAAAATTGACCCGCAAAAACTTGATGATTATTTCTTTGATTTTATTTATTTGAATAGAGGCAACATAGAAGAAGTTGTGGCTAAAAGTGAATTATCAAGGAAACTAATATCTAAAATGAAAAAAGAGTTTGATTATTGGTATCCTTTTGAATTTAGAAACAGTGGAAAAGATCTAATCCAAAATCATCTTTCATTCTGTATTTTTAATCATGCTGCAATATTCCCTGAAGAACTCTGGCCTAAAGGATTTGGAGTAAACGGATGGGTACTGGTTGATGGAGAAAAAATGAGTAAATCAAAGGGTAACTTCTATACAATCAAACAAATTGTGAAGATGTATGGTGCTGATGCGGCAAGGATTACCTTAATGAATGGTGGAGAAGGTCTTGATGACCCCAACTGGGACAGTGAGTTTGCGAGAACTATAACGGACAAATTGAAAAATTGGCATGATTTCTGTATAGAAAACTACGGAAAAGGTAGAACTGAAAAATTATATATAGACAGATGGTTTTTATCTATTTTAGACAAAGCTATAAAAGAAACAACTGAAGCAATGAACGATACTAATTTCAGAACTGCCCTTTCAAAAGGATTCTTTGATCTTCAAAGAGACCTTAAGTGGTACCTAAAGAGATGTCTTAATTCTCCAAATAAAGAAGTTATTTCTGAATTCATAAAAACTCAGACTCTTTTATTGGCACCTTTTACCCCTCACATCTGTGAAGAAATATGGGAAAAACTTGGATTTGAACCTTTTATTTCAAATGCAAATTGGCCAGAGTATAAGGAAGAAATGATTGATAAAATTTCAGAAGAGAGTGAATATTACATTGAAGAAGTTGTTAATGATATAAGAGAGATAATCAGTGTTTTATCAAGAGGAGAGCAGAAGCCTTTAGAAAAAGTTGAAATATTCACTTCTGAAGATTGGAAATGGGATCTTATTGAAGTCATAAAAAATAAGGATAATATGGGTGAAGCTATTAAATCGGCTATGTCAAATGAAAGTTTCAGAAAGAATGGGAAAGATGTAAATCTCATAATTCAAAGGTGCTTTAAGAATAGATACTTCCCAGAAAGATTCAATGAAAAAGAAGTCCTTAATGAAGCAAGACAATTTCTTAAAGAAGAGTTCAAAACAGAAATTAACATAGACCCTAAAGAAGACCCAGGAAATGATAGAAAAAAGTCACTTCCAAGAAAACCGGGCATACATATCTATTTTAAATAATTTTTCATTAATTAACAGAAATGAATTTATACTGATTTGATAATCACATATCAAGGGGGAAGTACATGTTTGGAACTTTGGTACAGCTTATAATTCTTTTTTTTGTTGTTATTGACCCTCTTGCTAGTTTTCTTGTTTTTTATGGAACTTCTTCCAAAATGGCCCCTAAAGAAAGACAAAAAACGGGGATTTTGGCCATACTAATTGCTGTATTGTTATGTTTTATTGTCCTTATCTTGGGCCAACGTTTATTAGAACTATTTAGCACAACGCTCGACGAATTTAGGATTGCAGGGGGAATCATATTAACAATCCTTGGAATAAAAATGGTTCTAGGGGAACCTTTAATAAATACTCATGACAAAAAAGAGAACTCTGCCAGAGCTTTGGCGTCTATTATTGCAACCCCTCTAATTACAGGCCCCGCCACAATCTTTACAATTATTATAGCTAGTAACGATTATGGAAAATTTCTTACAGGCATCGCAGTTGGCATTGTTCTTTTAATAACTGTATTATTATTCCTTATGTCAAATAAGGTGAAAAAAATATTGGGGGATACTGCAACTCAAGTTGCCACAACTATACTTGGTCTAGTGACTCTTTCTTGGGGAGTTAAGTTCATAATTCTAGGTATTAAAAATATCTTCTAATTAAAAAAGAACTGTTGATGCAACTAGAATCAATATTGTTACACTTGCAATGTCCATAACACTTGTAAGTATCGGTATCACTACATTGTCTGGATCAATATTTGTTCTAATTGAAAAATAAGTTAGGTAGTATGAAGTCAACATCCCCACAAAGGAGGAAATAATGGCCACCAATATTGATATTTCAAATAGGGCAATTAATCCCATCTGAGTTATACCAAGTATAGCCGACATAAGAAAAGCAATTATGGCAATTAATGGAAATAGGATAATAGTAATAAATAATGAATAAGAAAATTCTTTTAAGATCCTTAATTTTGGTAAGAAAGTAATTTCTGATTGCCCCAAATGAAAGCTTGTAGAAATTCTAGCTGAAAGAATACTTCCAATATTTCCATTCTCTGCATTGAAGAGAGGCGCCAAAACAAGCAATAAAGGAAAAATTCCTATTAACTCTAAATTCTTGTCAAGAAGGGATCCTGCAAGAGTGCTCAAAAGGGCGCATATCGCTAGAAATGCCATTGATTCTTTTAAGATCCTTTTTGCATAATAGCTATGTCTTATGTTATAAAGAGCCAATAAAATAATTATTGCAGTTACTAGAATGCTAGATATTAACATAAATCCTTTGCTTGTGGAAAATGATAATATGCCAATGGCAAAAAGAGATAATACATTCAAGATATCCCCTATGGAAGCTATCAAAGGAGAAGAAACATTGTCTGGATCAAGGCCTCTCTTAAAAGAGAATATGGCCACTAAAATGGTAGTTAAAATAAGACCTATTGCAGCGACAAGGGACGCAAATAGTGAAATAAAAAAAAGATGTACAAAACCTATTGTTTGAATACCAATAATTAATCCCCCAACCATTGCAAAAAATGCTATTACTGTGGCCATTATTACCGTCTGAATAAGAGAAGAATAAACATTTTCTTTAATTAGTTTTGAATCTCTAAGACTTGGCGTTATTTCACCAGTATGTAATCCTGTTGAAAGCCTTGAGCCCATAGACGCATAAATATTTCCCCTCATATCAATCGTAGCTGGAAGCATTGTCAATATTCCTGGCAATAAAATCAAAAAATTGACCATTTTTGTTAAGTAAATACCTGCAAATATATCTGCAAATGCGCATATAATTAGGGCAAACATACTCTGTTTAATTATGGTAGAAAAATCATGAATATTCAATTTCGGGAGAGATGCTAAAAGTTTCTCTGAAGAACTCTTGAATAGAGAAATATTTTTCTTTTTCAATTACATGCACTCTCCTTTCAAATGCCAATTTATGGACCAAGGTACCCCTATCTTTCGACCGATGACCCAATAAATCGTCTTCTTCCATTTTCAATCACTTAATAATAGCCTACATATTTAAAAAATACTTAAAAAGATTTCTGTAAAATTTTCTTTTGAAATAAATAATAAGGTTTATAAATTTAATCAATGATTTTAATTAATGAAGAGAATAAGGCCATTTATCAAGAACAGTACAAAAGTTAGAGTCCTAACAAGATATCTTAATAACAACAGGGAAGTTAAAGAATACATGGAAAGGATTAATCCTGTCTTTTATGAAATTTCTTTTCTTGATTGCTATGTAGAAAAAAGTATAAGTGAAGAAGTCAGGAAAACTTTGGAAGCTTATGAAGGCCTTGAGATAACAACAGCCGAAATAAAGGACGATAAGTATACTTTTTACATAGATAGCAAAGAAGGAGAGCCTATTATCTGGTTGAAAAATGAGGACCAACGAATTAGGTTCTCAAAGATACCGGTAGAGTTATCATAGATGGTTTAAGATGAGTTCAAAGTTTTTAGGATCAGTAAGGTTACATGCGCCCTACCACCCCTCTATCGTAATTAAACTTGATAAAATTGAATTCAGGATAGATAGTTCTTGTGGTGCAAAAAATGAGAGCAAGATATACCTTTTAACACATTTTCACTTTGACCATGTAAGATCATGCATGGCAGGAGGGGCAGATTTTCTAAGTCTTTCTGAAAATCCAATAAAAATCTATGCACCATATGATGATCGAAAAGAATATGGGGAAACTGAAAATGTTTTTGATATACATTCTAAGATGATTAACTTCCATTCCAAAGGTAGAAGAAAACTTGTCCCAATAAAGGAAGATGAAAATCTTAGATTTAATGGAACTACTGTGGCCCCTATTAATTTAAAACATACTGTGCCTAACTTTGGTTATTATATTAAAAATCCTGAAACAAGTATATTTATTACAGGTGATTGGGAAGGATCGAATTACAAGAATAGACAAAAGATAATTTCTTTGGCACCGAGAGTATTAATCACAGAGTGTAGATATTTTTTTGAAGATGAGATAGAGATTGCAGAACAAAGGATGCATGTTCATGTTGAAGATGTTCTTGACTTAAAAGAAGAACTAGAAAATACTATAATTATCCTAAGTCATATCTCACATAGATACCGAGATCTTAATGAAATTATAAAATTAACAAAGGAAAAGGAACTTATCCTTGCAAAGAATATATCGTTTAACAACACCGGTTATCGTATCAGGGAACGATTCAAATAAAAAGTATAATCTATAAAAAATATTTCTTTTTCTAGATATTTGATAACAGAAAAATTTAAATAAAATTAGATGAAGATATAATGTTGCACAGGTCGAAACTTCGCTGGTAACAAAGTCTTTCATTCCTTGAATCTGGGCCGCTTAGGCGGATTTGAGTATCACACTCCACCGCATACATGGCTCTTGGACAAGGGTATTTCCGGGATGGCTAAGTCTTATCGGAAAGTGTTTGAGTCAAGCTCGAACTTACCCGGTCCATGACATTGAAAAGATGTCTCTATCGGACACCGAAAGACAATAGCCGCTTCGAGAAGTCGAAGCATCCGGCTATGAAAGACCTACTCCTTCGAAGCGACAAACTGTGCACTTTTTCTTTTTATAAATTAGAACTAATAAATTTGAGAAGTACATGGAACAAAAGCAAGATAACACGTATGCTTTTTAAAGGGTCAGGCAATAGAGTTACTATGAAACACATTTTGTCTTTTTTTATTTTTATTATGCTTTTCTCTTCAACTCTTTTACCGATATACTCTGAGAATTTATTTATGTATAAAGTAAACGAACAATACATTATCAAAGATATCTCTTACGATAAAAACTTAGATAGTTTTTACCTTGTAGGAGAAATAAAAGGAAGTAATAATTCATTTATTATAAAATTAAGAAATGGCGAATTCTTAAGGGAACAGATAGTTGAAAACTTCAAAGTCAATAAAATTCTAACAGATAAATATTCTAACAGTTATATTTTGGGAAAATACCAAGACGGAAATGCCTCTGTAATAAAAGTTACGTCAAGTCTTGGCAAACGATGGGAAACTAAGATAAAATATTCTGATATGGATATAATATCATCCTATATTGTAAATGATAATCAAGAGATCACTGTTATTGGTTATTCCAATTATAAGAGAGAATCAGATACTTTTATTGTAAAGATTGATCGAAATGGAAAAATTATTTCTGAAAAAATATTGGATATTGGACCTTACGAAAGGCCATATGAAGTTATAGAAGACAGTTATGGCAACTTTTATCTAACAGGCGAAGCGAAGAATAAAAATTATGATATGTTTTTTTGCAAACTCTCAAATGATTTTGATATTCTTTGGATTGATTATTTTGATAATGAAAATTGGGAAGATGGTGGACTTGGATTAGAACTAATCGAAGAAGAGTTAGTTGCAACTGGTTATTCTGGTAAAGCTGGATGGTATGTTTTTGATACTGTTTTTCTTAGATATTCCCCAGAAGGTAATGTAAGCAAATTCGTTAGAAAAAGTTATTCTGGAGGGAGTGATTGGATTAAACAATTCAGAAGAAATGGGGAGTATTACTATGCTGTTTTATGGGACATACTTACTAATCAAGAGCACACCCTAAAACTTGACGATAACTTCAATTTATTAAAAAAAGATGAAATCGAGAAAGATGAAATCCCAATTAAAATATTAAATATCAACGATAAGACTTACTTCATATATGTAAAGGAGAACATAGTCTACTTAAGAGATCTAGAATAAACTACTGTTCCCCTTCTTCGTTTGCTATGTAATAAACTGTCCTAAGAGGAATCTTTAAACTCTTGGATATCTCTTTTACTGGAACTCCTAGCTCGTACATCTTCTTTAGTTTACTTACAGTTTCGTCATCATACTTATTTGGCCTTCCAGCTCCTTCGCCAAAAGGAACTAAAAGTACCCCGACCCGCTCCAGTGCTTTCTTTACCCGAATTGAAGTTAGTGTATAGAGGCTTTTGGGACATAAAATATATTTTACATTCGGCGCATGCTCTAAGACCTCAACCATAATGTCAACTGAAGGCCTCATATTAATATAGATTTTTTCATCGTTATTGGAAAGTTCTGATCGTAATTTTTTTATAAGATCTCTTTTATTCTTTGCGATTATTGTTTTCACCCTTTGGCCTCCTTAAGTTCTTGTAAAAATTTCTTTGTTATATCTTTTTTCTCGCTGCTCTTAATGATTCTTTCGAGAAGTTGCTTACTTTCTTTTGGGATTATCCCATAATTTCCTATCCTCGTCAAAGCAGACTCAAATTCATCTTTGTCCATTAAGAAAAATAATAAAGCCTTGTCATAATCTTCTGAAACTAGATAATATGAAATTGCAGCAACTAAACTATTCTTCTCCTTTAGGTTCATATCCTTAAGTTTATTCATCATCTCTTCTTTCAATAAGACGGTTTTATAGAACTTACCTAAAAGAGCCTCATTTGGTTCTGGATCAATTGTTGGGAAAGGCCCCCCGTATATCTTTCTTTCTATATAAGTTTTTTTAAGATAAAAGAGTGCTATGTCTTCACATATTACCTCTTTGCCAAATGGGGCATAGGCTATTGATAACACTTTTCTTATATGTTTGTCATATATTGGAGGTCTTCCTAAATCAATTGTTTCCTCATACAAATCAAGTTTATATTGAGAATGTTCTTTTTTGAATGGAGAATGATCTTTGAGCCCCATCATTCCATATTCAAGTGGAATTCTCTTCTTAGAGGATACTTTGCTCTTAGACTTATCACCAAGCATATCCATTATTTTTCGATAGTTTTCTCTCTGTTCCTTATTTAGGGAAAAAAGAGTTTTCATATACTCCCCTGAAAAGGAAAGATACTTCATTATACCTAATCTATAGACTCCATCCGGACTAAGAATAAATTTTCCTTCTCCGCCATCCTCGGTAAACTTAATAGCTTCATGCCCAGCATAAATTATGCCATCTTTTTCAAAGCCCATGGCATCTATCAAATGCCCTATGGCAACTCTATGCGCTGCAATGGCATGTTGAATATTATCAAAACAGATTTTCTTTTCCATTGCCCTCTTCCTAAAATAGGGATCTTGTGCATCCTTGATACCTTTAATAACAAAATATGGATTTTGATATCCTAAAAACTCTATTTTTCTTCTAAGCGAAATTAATTCTTCGTAATCTCTTTTTAATCTTAGATAAGTAGCTAGGAAGTATTCACTGTCTTTAAGATTTTCAGGGTTTACACTATACTTTAACGTATCAAGATAACTAGAAATCCTTGATATCAGACTCATATATTTCGCCGGGATTTATAGTAATTGCAATAATCTTATAAGTATATGCATGAAAAAATATTGCAAAAAAAAAATAATAAAATAAAAAAATTAATATTGTTTGTATATTTTGTAGTCAAATCTTAGTGTTTCAGGTGAATCAACATTTCTAAATACAAAGTAATAATAGCCCTTTTCTGGGGCTGTCCATTTTAATTGCTCATAGTCTCTTTCTCTTTCGTTTGTTGAATTAAGGTATATCTTGCCAGAATAATCTACTGGAGATAATGTAAAACTCTTGTATCCGCTACTATCAAGTAAGTACATTCTAGCATATAGATTACGGTATTCATTCTGCCTGACTTTATAGTAAATATTTACGACTTCTCCTTTCTGGAGGTAAGTTACATAAGATCTATATCCATCTTTGCTGATAGAGACATTACTTCCTTCAGCGATAATATATTGGTATTCACCTTTACCTAGTTTTTCGCCAGAGGATAGAATTGCTGAGTAGTAGTACTGTACTTGAAAATTGTTTGTATTGTGGATTATGAAGTAATATAAGCCGTCATTAGGAAAAGTGTATTCGAATTCTGATTCTGGGCCGGAGTAAAATCTCAAGTATTGATTATATTTTTTAGTGCTACTAATTCCATACGCGCTAAGATAATTGTGTTGTGTGCTTGTTAAAATATATACGTCGAAATTATCGTTATCTATAGTTTCGTAAGAGAATTTCACTTTGCTCCCTTTTGTCAAGGGAATACTGTAGTACCTATAGGAATTAGCATTCAAAGTATTTTTTTCATTTGAAAGAACTTCCCCTGTGCCTGAAGTTTCTGATTCTGAAGTTGTTTCAGTTTGTTGCTGAGTTGTAGTTGATGTTTGTGTTGATTGTTGGCTTGAACCTGGTGTTGAACACATTGGTGCTAATGCAACTAAGATTATCAATCCAAAAATAATAAATATTTTTTTCATCGTGACTATTTAAAATCACTTGTTTAAATATTTTATTGTTATTAGTAACTATAGAGTTTCTGGAATGGTCTTGAGTTTATTGGGCATAGTTTGATAAAAGAATTTATATCATACTTATCTTTAGAGTTCATGTCGTAGGAATATTCCTCCAAAACTTTTGCCAAGAAATGTGTATCCCATTCATCAAGAGAAGAGATAACAACACCTTTTCCAATGTTGTAATCATCAACATTTCCTCTAACATAAATGGCCCCTCCGTGCATTCCTACCCCAATATAATTACTGTCAAGTTTGGATTTGTTTTTACATAAAACAACTATTATCCCTGAAGCCATATACTCCCCTAAGAAATCTCCTGCATCTTCCCCTATTACAATAACAGGTATCTTCTCTCCAAAGGCCTTCATATGAATACCGCATCTGTAACCGACTTTACCCTTGACAAATATCTTTCCGCCCCTCATAGCATACCCTAGTATATCACCTGCATCTCCATGGACAACAATCTTCCCATTGTTCATTGTATTTCCAACACAATCTTGGATATTTGAATTGACGAATATATTTGGTCCATCCATCATTCCACCAAGGTCATTTCCAGGAACTCCATTTATTATTGCTTTTATACCATTCTTAACTCCTGCAAATAGGTACGCCTGTCCGTTAACATTGTTCATTACTATTTCTTTTTCATTATTTTCTATGGCTTTTCTAATAGAAATGTTAATATCCGTATATTTTAGATCTTTACAATTTAGAATCATTTAACGCCCTCGGTGTATGATTTTACTATGACTTCCCTCATATTGCGAGGGAGAACATAAAAATTAATTTTATTATTTAGTAATTCTTCTTTTATGAGAGAGATGTCCAAGTTGTTTCGGATAATGTTATTTAATATCCCCGCACGGTCAATATCACCAAGAAGTGCCGCGCCAATCAATTTTCCACCCCTAATAACAAGTTTTCTATAAACTTTCTTTTCAGAATCTAAAAAAGATAGAACTTCATCTTTATCTATTGGATTTAATTGCCCCATTGTGATGACCTGAATTTCAAATATTTGAAGAGAATTCATAGGATAAAATGTATCAATCTTGCTATCGCCTCCGGACATATTAGTTCCTGCACAATACCCTCCACTATATGCATTTGGAAGAATCGGAATAGTACAATAACTATCTTCAAGATAATTATAAACTTCAGTTACATCTCCCGCTGCAAAAACATCCTCTATGTTGGTCTTCATATGATCATCAACTCTAATGCCGCGATTGATAGTAAGCTCTGTTCTTTCAAATGGTGTTACTTCGGGCATTACTCCCTTACAAGATACTATTGCATCACAAGTTAGTATTTCCTTTTCAAGTTTAAGTTGTATTTTTGAACGCTCTCTTTTGGCACTAATTACTTTTCTTGACAAAAGCAAAGTTATTCCTTTTTCTATAATTTCTTTGTTAAGGATTTCAGAAATCTTTTCATCTCCAAGAGAGCTTAGTACACCACTAGAACCTACAATAAGGATTACTTCTTTTCCCATCTTATGGAGATACTCAGATAACTTAACTCCAATTAGCCCCCCACCAAGAACTACAATCTTGTTTTTATCTGAAAGAGCTTTCTTAAGTTTGAATGCTTCTTCAATATTTGTAAAAGAGTATATCTCTCCCCCAAAACCTTTTAATTGAGGAACGTTGGCTTTGGCTCCAGAAGCTATAAGTAATTTATCATATTTAATTTTGTCATTTTCTAAGAATAGCAATTTTTTCTTAAAGTCAACTGAGTTTAGAGGATTTCCTAAGATAGTGGATACTTTATTTTTACTATAGAACTCTTCATTTCTATAATGTATAGTATTCAAACTTTCTTCATTTAACATTTTGTAAAGTTGAGGTTTCGAATAAGATATGCAGTTTTCCTTAGATATTAGGATAATTTCACCTTCTTTATCCTTACTTCTAATGCCCTCGATAGCTCCAACAGCCGCTACACCATTGCCAACAATAACATATCTCATCTATTCTACCTCGTATGTAAGTGCTTTATTTGGGCAATTTAGGACGCATATGGGTATTTTCTCGTCGTGACAATGATCACACTTGAAAGCCTTTTTTTCTCCTCTTTTTATGGCTCCAAACGGACATACCATAACACACATCCAACAGCCGACACATCTTTCAGTATCGATTACAACAGTTCCATCTTCTATTCTTATTGCACCCATTGAACATGCTTTAATGCACAGAGGATCCTTACAATTCATACATACTATTGATCCGCTGATATTTTCCTTTTGTTCAAAAGTCATTCTTGAGGGTTCTTTTTCTTTCTCATACTTATATGCCAAAATTATGTCTCCAGATTTAGAATGCTTGACATTACAATAAACTTCACACAATCTGCAGCCAATGCAAAAATCCTCGTCACAAATTATTCTTCTTTTCATGATTACAGCCCCGCATGTTCGATTCCTAATATTTTAGATTCTAGTTCTGTAAGTCCAACTCCCCTCAATTTGAGTCTGTTTCCTCTGAGGGCTTCTATAGCATTTATTCCCATGCTTCCAAGAATTTCCTTTATTTCTAGATTCCAACTTGTTACAAGATTTGTCAATTTTTCAGACCCAATTGAAGGATTTAATCTTCTTGTTAAAACTGGATCTTGTGTTGTAAGACCCCAGTTACATTTTCCTTTGTAGCATTTCTGACATAATGTACAACCCATAGCGATTAGGGCTGCTGTAGCAATGTAAACAGAATCGGCTCCTAAAGCCATGGCCTTGACTGCGTCTGCACTCGATCTAATCCCACCTGCTGCAACAATTGAAACTTCATTTCTAATACTTTCATCCCTTAATCTTTGGTCTATAGCTGCAAGTGCAATCTCAATTGGTATACCGGTGTTATCACGAATAACTGAAGGTGCTGCACCTGTGCCTCCTCGAAATCCATCAATGACAATTACATCTGCGCCTGCCCTTACAATTCCAGAAGCTATTGCAGCAGAATTATGGACAGCGGCTATTTTTACAAAAACAGGCTTTTCATAATTAGTGGCCTCTTTAATCAAAGATATTAGTTGTTTTAAATCCTCAATTGAATATATGTCGTGATGTGGTGCGGGAGATATAGCATCAGTACCTGAAGGTATCATTCTTGTTTCAGATATCTCTAAAGAAACTTTCTCCCCAGGAAGATGCCCCCCTATCCCTGGTTTAGCGCCTTGACCTATTTTAATTTCAATTGCTGCACAAGTGTCTAAATAATCGGTATCAACACCAAACCTACCGGAGGCTATTTGACCAATAGTGTTTTTACCGTATTTGTAAAGTTTTTTGTGCAGACCACCCTCCCCAGTGTTATAAAATGTACCGAGATTAGAGGCTGCTGAAGCAAGAGATTCACAAGCGTTAAGACTAATAGAGCCGTAAGACATTGCGGAGAACATGATTGGAGTTTCAAGTTTTAGCTGTGGGGATAACTTAGTCTCAAGAGACAAGTCTCCATTTTCTTCCTTAAGGATAATTTTATTGGGTTTCTTACCCAAATATGTCCTTAATTCCATTGGCTCCCTTAGAGGATCTATCGGAGGATTTGTAACCTGTGATGCGTCAAGTAACATTCTATCCCAATAAGAAACATAAGACTTATCGTTTCCACTGCCAGTAAGAATCATCCCCCCAGTTTCGGCCTGTTTTTTTATACTGTTGATAGTGTATGAACTCCAATGAAAATTTTCTTTGTAAAGCGCTGTATTTTTAGTTATAGTCAAAGCATCTGTTGGACACATCATTTCGCATCGGTGACACCCAACACACTTATCATTGTAAATACGAATCAGATCAAACTCGTCAAAGTACTTGAAGACTTCTTCTGAGCACTGTCTGACACAGATTTTACATTTTATACATCTGTCCTCATTTTTATTGACCATAAATTCTGGAATAATATTAGACATATTTATCATCCAACAAGAATATTGCAGGTTCCCCACCTTTTGGCCTGTAAACAGAATCTAAGTCAGGACAAATACTCCTTATCGCAGATTCTTCACTTGACATATATACTGTGTTTTCATTTTTTCCTACAAGAAGTGGCCTAAGTTTTAATCTATCCCCAAGTCCCATTATGCCATTTTCGAAACCTAAAATAACTGAAAAGGGCCCTGTTAGTAATGCGCCTGCATATGTCATTCTTAATGCCTTCAGGATCTCTTTCTGTTTTTCTTCCATTCTATCAATGTCATTCCACATTGGACTGGCAAGAACTTTAGACGCTAATGTAAGAGATAAGTTGTTTTTTCTAACTAAAAAATCAAAAAGATAAGTAATTACTTCGGTATCTGTTACAAGATTACACCTATATCCATACATCTCCAGATACCTTCTGTTTGTATCATAAGAAGAGATTTCGCCATTGTGGACTATAGTCCAGTCAAGTAATCCAAAAGGATGTGCCCCTCCCCACCATCCGGGAGTATTGGTAGGGAACCTTCCATGTGCAGTCCATATGTAGCCGCTATATTCTTCAAGTCGATAGAATTTACTGATGTCTTCTGGATATCCTACTCCTTTGAAAACTCCCATATTTTTTCCACTTGAAATTACATAAGCTCCTTCGATGTTATTATTAATGTCCATTACAACTTTGAATGTCTCTTCTCTCTCAGATTCTTTGGATAGAATATTTCTATTTTTAACAAAGTATCTCCATAAAAGTGGTTTATTGGGAAGATTTATCGAATTGTCTGTTCTAATCTTTTCATCGTATTCTATTAAGAAGTGTTTGTTAATTAATTCTTCAGTTTCTTCTTTTGCCCTAACAGAATCAAAGAATAAATGAAATGCATAATCATCAGGATAATCAGGATAGATCCCATAACCAGAAAAACCACCACCTAATCCATTCGCCCTGTCATGCATAACGGAAATGGCATCTGTGATGACGCTTCCACTGACTTTCTCCCCATCGGTATTAATTAAGCCAAATATGGAACAGCCTGAAATATCCTTTTCTTTAGGAAATTTGTTCATAATATAAGCTTAAAAGAAAATATATATATTAATTTCTATCAATTAGTGGCCATTTTTAGCCAAGAAATAATTTAATAATGCCTATTAGGGCCATAATTCTTATTAAATAATATTCTAAAATAGACCTTTTATATTACCTGTGTCATCAATATCCATCTTTACAGCGGCAGGTAATCTTGAAAGCCCAGGCATTAAATTAATATTCCCACAAATGATAACGATATATCCAGCACCACTTGCAAGTTCAACATCAGTTACTTCAAGATCAAATGGAGGGGGAACTCCAATAAGGTTTTTATCATCTGAAAGAGACAATTGAGTTTTAGCAACACATATAGGAAGATTGCCATATCCAAGTTTTTTATACAATTCAATTTTTTTCTTAGGTTTTGTTTCAAATATTACCCTTTTTGCCCCATAGATTTTTTTAGCGATTACTTCTACCTTTTTTTCAATGTCATCGGACAGTTCATAAAGAGGTTTGAAATTATTCTTTTGTTTTGACAATTCCAATACTATATTTGCAAGTTCTAACCCTCCATTTCCTCCTTCAGAAAACATTGTAGATAATGATACTGGTACTTCTTTCTTTGAGCAGAGTGATTTTATCATTTCTATTTCTTGATCTCGATCAAAATCAAATTTATTAATAGATACAACTATTGGAACTCCAAAAAGTCTGAGATTATCAATATGTTTTTCAACATTTTTTAAGCCTTTTAAGAAAGCTTCTTCATCATGATAAGTAATAATATCCTTTAATCCTCCATGATATTTTATTGCCTTACATGTAACTACTAATACTACGGCCGATGGATAAAATCCACCTTTTCTTGAAACAATATTAAGAAATTTTTCAGCCCCTAAGTCTGCACCAAAACCAGATTCAATTATAACAAAATCGGCCAATTTTAGGGCAATGTTAGTAGCAACTATTGAATTTGTACCTATGGATATATTTGCAAACGGTCCACCATGTATAATTGCAGGGGTATGCTCAATTGTTTGAACAAGATTTGGTTTAAGTGCATCTTTTAATATAGCTGCCAATGCACCTTCAACTTTTAATTTTCCAGCAGTTATTGGATTCCCTTTTCGATCAAAGGCCACTATAATTTTAGATAGTTTTTCTTTTAGGTCTAGTATATCTTTCGAAAGACATACAATTGACATTATCTCTGAAGCTGCAGTAATTATAAATTTTGATTCTCGAGGTATCCCGTTCCCAGATCCACCAAGTCCGATTACAATATTTCTTAGAGCTCTATCATTCATATCGATTGCTCTCGGCCAAACAATATTATTAATATCTATGTCAAGTTCATTCCCCATCAAAATATGGGTGTCCATCATAGCTGCCAAGAGATTGTGAGCTGCTTGAACTGCATGAATATCCCCTGTAAAATGTAAGTTAATATCTTCCATTGGGAGTATCTGTGAATGCCCACCACCAGTGGCCCCACCTTTTACACCAAAAACTGGCCCCATTGAGGGCTCTCTTAGGGTAACAATCGTTTTCTTTCCAAGAGAAGATAATGCTTGCCCTAATCCAATAGTTGTTAGTGTCTTCCCTTCTCCATAAGGAGTTGGATTCATTGCTGTTACAAGAATTAATTGGCCCTTTGAATTTTTTTCTATAGTTTTTAAAATAGATAAATCTATTTTTGCTTTGTTTTTCCCATATGGTTCGAGATACTCAGACCCAATCCCTGCTTTTTCAGCGATTTTATCTATTGGCCAAACATCAGCTTTTTTTGCAATCTCGAAATCATTTTCCATTATAATCATCTTAATTTCAAATTCAATTGTAAATCTTTTTAAAAAGTTTTCGTTATTTAGTTTATGGTTTCTAAATATGACCTAAGATTAATTATTAAAAGAAAAATGGAAAATCTAGATCCGTCTAAAAAGTGTATCATGGATGAAAAGATAAGGAACAATATCTATAGCCTTCGGAAATATTTTATATCTCAAAATATTTTTTCTTACGTTTCAAAAGAGAAAGAGGTTGATACAATTAATTTGATTGACCACTCAATTACTATTGGGAAGATGGTCTGTGTTCCTTTAGTAAATAAAGAGGACAATTCTCTTGAAGCAAGGAGAATTAATAGCTTATTAGATCTAAAAGTTGGGAATTTCAATATTCTAGAGCCAAATGAAAATACTGAAATAACTAATCTTGGTAAAATTGAAATACTCTTTATTCCTGGACTTGCTTTTAGCACTGAATGTGAAAGGCTTGGGAGGGGAGGGGGATATTTTGATAGATTTTTATCAGAAGCTACTGGTGTTAAAATCGGACTTGCATATGACTTCCAGATTTTTCAGTCATTGCCTGTTGAAAAACATGACATAAAAATGGACATAATAATAACTGATGAAAGAATAATCAACCACGTTTAATAGAATAAATAAGTATTATAGCTGGGAAGAGAATCATTGACGCAAATGGATTTATCGCCAAAAATGATGCAAGGGCAGGTAGACTTGAGCCAGTTATAGTTGAAAGATCTTGGCTTAATGAGAATGTAGAAAATATTGTGCCTCTTTTTGTGACTTCTATTTTTTCACATAAAAAGGAATAACACCAAACATCGATAAATGCACCAGCCAATCCGATAAGCCCAGATGATAAAAAGAACAAAACAATATTATTAGAAAAAACTAAAGCTAAAATTCCAGTTATATGAATTAATGCACCGATTTTAATCCACAATCTTTTAGTTTCAACTTTAACATAACGTCCTATAAGGATTTCAGAAACTCCAAAAACTAGTGACTCAAAAGCAACTATCAAAGAAACAATAGACCCAGACATACCAAGTTTTCCTACTGCAAATCTTACAAAAAATATTAGAAATGCTGAGAAGACGGCTATGTCAAATGTCTTGTATACTAATGGATCCAATACTTTTTTCAATGTTTGAATTGAAGGAAAACTTTTTTCTCTTAATTCAAATTTAAAGTCCTTCATAAAAAATAAATAAAGACACGAAATTGAAGCTCCAATTACAAATAATGTGTAAAAAGTACCCTTTAATCCAAGAAAGTCAACAAATATCCCCGGAATTAAAAGGCCTAAAACCCATCCTAATCCAGAAACTCCTCCAAAAATACTCACTTTTTTTTCAGGTTTTTGAGTTATAGGTCTAAGTGAAAAAATTATGACTACAGTCAAAAATGTAGCAAGAGAAACTGCAACGAGAACTTCAAGTAATGCCAAATAAAGAATATTATTTGTAAATGAGATTAGGAGAGCAGATATTGAAGATAAAATCAAAGCAAATAACAATAAATATTTCTCTCCAATTCTATCAGATAAAACCCCTATTAACGGTTTAAGAAAAAATGAAACTCCATCGCCTATAATAAATAATAAAGCATATGGTAAAAGAGATATCCCTAATTTAGTATAGTATATACTAAAAAGAATCATTGTGAATCCATGAAAAAATGATTTATAGAATCCTAACATTGATCCAAAGGCCAATCTTTTAGTTTCAACTGCCAAGTAACTTCCTTCCTTTCAATATATATCCAGCTATGTATATGGACCCCGTAATAAGTAGCTTATCGCGTTTTTTAAGGTTTGACATACAATAATCATAAGCTTTAAGCGGGTCTTCAAATGAACATATTTCAGTGAAATATTTTCTTGCTTTTTTTTCAAGAGTACCAATATTAGAGCATCTTGGGGGTATTGTTGTCAATACTATTCTTTTTGATATCTTAGAAAACTCTTTAAGAATTCCATCAATATCTTTGTCTTGGGATATTCCAACAAGTAAAAGTGTATTTGAGTCATTAAACAAAATATTATACGTTTCAGAAAGAGACTTTGCACCAGCGGGATTATGTGCAACATCCACTATAATCATTGGGCTTTTTTTCAATATCTGAAATCTTCCTGGCCATATTGATTTTTCAAGGCCTTTTCTTATTGATTCCTCTGTTATTTGATTAAGCCCAAAGTAGGACAAAGATTCTGCAAGACTGATCGCACATGCAGCGTTTGTTATTTGATGTTTTCCAATCATCCTTATTTTAATATCATTAAATTGATTGTTACTTGAACGATAGTCAAAAACTGAACCCTCAAAACTTGTACTCTTCTCTGTTATATCAAAGTCTCTGGTAAATAATTTCAGCGAAGCCTCTTTCTCTATACAAATCTTTTCAAGTAGTGATGCTAATTCTAAATCAACACAAGAAGAAACTGAAGATCCTTTTTTTATGATCCCTGCTTTTTCACCTAATATCTCTTCCTTACTGTTTCCCAATATTTCTTGATGATCAAGAGAGATATTTGTAATTGCAACTGCTTTTCCATTTAATACATTAGTTGCGTCAAGTCTTCCCCCAAGTCCAACTTCAGATACTATGACATCGACTTCTTTCTCGGTGAAATATATAATAGAAATAGCTGTAAGAACTTCAAAAAATGTTGGATTTCCAATATTTCCTAATTTTTCTGCTTCTTGACAATATGACTTTAATTCTAATAGGATTCTATCAAAATCTTTAGAAGATATATTCTTATGCCCAATTTTTATTCTTTCATATATATCAATTAAATGGGGAGAAATATATATTCCAACTTTATAATTAGATTCATAGAGTATTTCAGAAATAAAGTTAACAACAGAACCCTTCCCATTAGTTCCTGCTATATGGACAACAGGTATATCTTCCCAGCGTATTCCACTTTTATCAAGAAGAAATCTTATTCTTTCAAGACCAAGTTTTGAATTTAATCTTTCAAGCCCTGGTTGTGAACCAATACTCTTTAGTGATTCTAAGAAATCATTTTGCACAGTCATTCTGTTTTAAGAAGCAGATTATAAGGTTTTCCAGAAGCATTGCTCTGGTCATAGGACCTACGCCACCGGGAACGGGAGTTATATAAGATGTTTTTTTACCTACCTCGTCGTATTTTACATCGCCTTTGACGCCGTCAACATCACGAGTTATGCCAACATCAACTACTACTGCCCCTTCTTTTATCATATCTTCAGTTAAGAAATCTGTTTTGCCAACTCCCACAATAACTATATCCGCATTTCTTGTCTTTTCTTTCAGATTCTTTGTTTTAGTATGTACCACAGTAACTGTTCCTCCACGATTAATCATCATTGCTGCCAACGGTTTTCCAATAATATTACTTCTATTAATTATTGTTATATCTGCACCTTCTATAGGTATATTATATTCATCTAATATTTTAACTACTCCCTTGGGAGTACATGGAAAAAGGTCAGATATATTTAGAAGTATTTTGCCAACATTAATTGGAGTAAATCCATCAACATCTTTTAATGGATCTATTCTTTCCAATATTTTGTTACTGTCAATATGTTTTGGCAAGGGTAACTGTACAAGAATACCGTGAATGTCTGTCCGTTTATTCAATTTATCAATTAATAAAAGAAGGTCTTCTTCAGAAATGTCGTCATAATAAAATTCTTCATAATCAATCCCAATCTTCTCTGAGTCTTTCTTCTTTAGATTAACATAAACTCTAGAAGCAGGATCATTTCCTACTAAGACAGTTGCTAATTTTGGGCAAAGACCTTTTTTTTTATAATCGGTAACTAATTTAGAAAGCTCGTTATTTATTCTCAGTGCTAAGGCCTTACCATCAAGTATTTTTGTAGTCATAAATTAATTGGGAATTTTTTGCAGAGATCCCTTACCTCCGCTCTTACTTTTTCACATGCAAGGTCATTCTTATTGTTTAATACCTTGTGAATCATTCCGGCTATCTGTCTCATTTCTTGTTCCTTCATCCCTCTAGAAGTAATCGCAGGAACTCCTAACCTAAGGCCTGATGTGACATTTGGTGGTTTTGGATCATAAGGTATAACATTTCTATTAGCTGTAATCCCTGCGTTTTCCAGTAATTCTTGAGCTTCTTTTCCCGTTACGTCATTTTTTCTTAAATCCATTAGTAATAAATGATTATCAGTTCCTCCTGTAATAAGCTCATAGCCTAAGGTCACAAGTTCTTCAGATAGAATTTTACAATTATTTATTATTTGTCTTTGATAATTTATGAAATCTTGGCTCATGGCCTCTTTGAAGCATACTGCTTTTGCTGCAATTGTGTGCATCATCGGACCACCCTGAGCAAATGGGAATACTGCCTTATCTATTGCCTTCTTATGCTCCTCCTTACATAGTATTAATCCTCCTCTGGGGCCCCTTAGAGTCTTATGGGTAGTAGATGTTACAAAATCACAATAGGGAACTGGGGAGTTATGTAATCCACAAGCAATAAGCCCTGCAATATGTGCGATGTCAGCCATTAAAAGAGCGCCTACTTCGTCTGCAATTTCTCTAAATCCTTTGAAATCAATTTCTCTTGGATAAGAGCTTGCCCCTGTTACAATAAGTTTGGGTTTTAATTCAATGGCTTTTTGCCTTACTTCGTTTAAATCAATCTTATATGTATTTTTATTGACTCCATAAAACTGAAAATTGTAAAATTTGCCAGAAAAACTAACAGGTGATCCATGTGACAAATGTCCTCCACAGGATAAATCCATTGCTAAAACTGTATCTCCAACATCCAAACATGCAAAATAGACGGCCATATTTGCCTGAGTCCCTGAGTGAGGTTGAACATTTGCATGGTCGGCCTTGAAAAGTTTTTTTGCTCTTTCTATTGCAAGTGATTCTGCTATGTCGACAAATTTACATCCACCATAATACCTTTTCCCCGGATATCCCTCTGCATATTTGTTTGTCATAACAGATCTTTGGGCTTCAAGAACGGCGTTGCTGGTAAAATTCTCACTTGCTATAAGTTCAAGTCCTTCATTTTGACGATTTTTTTCATCTTCAATTGCATTAAAAATTTCTACGTCAACTTGATCTAATGATTTCATAAACTCACGACTATGATTACAAATCCTAAATCTCTTATAAATATTTTGCTAGATATTAATCTAAAGCTATTCTAATATTTCATTTTTATGGCAATAATATTTCATAATAGTTAATTTTATATACTAATTAGGTAGGATAATATATTATTCTGGCATGAAATAGAGGGATTAATATGGTAAAAGATGTTTGTATTCTGAGAGGAAGAACTCTAGATGATCAAGAGAAATTAATAATCAAAGCTTTAATAAGAAATCCTAGAAGCAGTGATAATCAAATAAGCAAAGCAACTAGAGTTCCAGTAAGGACAGTTTACAGAAAAAGGAAAAAATTAGAAGAAGAAGGTATTATACATTACTATCTTAATGTAAATCTTGATAAATCAGGTATTGGAAGAATAAATGCAAGGCACCTATACTTAATAAAGTTTAAACTTGGCTTGCCTTACACCCAGTTTATACGTGAGATTAATGAAGAAAACAATGTAAGAACTGTTTTTACTGAGCATATTTATCAATCATTTCTTGCAGAAGTCGATGGAAGAGTTGCCCTAGTAATGATTCTAGAGGGAGAAAGGGATGAAGATATAGTAGAAAACTTTAACAAAATAATAGTTCCATCATTAAAGAAAAATCATGGTCCTGACTCTATAGAAGATGTTCAGACAATAAGACTTTCAGATCCGATAAGATTCTTCCATAACTATATGCCAATGCTAAACATAAAGAATGGAAGAATTAGAGATGACTGGAAAGATGAACTACTTTTTATTAGTTAATAGATATTGATTATTTTAAGCTATTTTTTCTTTTTTATAGTCCTTATTAGGCCTAAATTTGTCATATTATAACAGTAAGTATTAAATAGTAGATGATACTTTTCTTTTTTATCAAATACCTAGACAAATGGGTAACTATAAAAAATATTATTGGAGGAATTAAATGGACAAAGAGCAGGTAAAGAAAATAATTAAAGAAAAGAACATAAAATACGTAAGATTGCAATTTGTAGACATGCTTGGGATACCAAAGAACTTTTCAATATCAGTAGACCTTTTGGACTCTGTTTTTGAATCTGGTATGGGTTTTGATAGTTCTTCAATTAAGGGATTTACAGACATATCTCATAGTGACAGCGTTTTAATGCCAGATCCAAACACCTTTAAGATAATCCCATGGCTTGATGAGGCAAGAATTATCTGCGATGTGTGTTATCCAACAACATTAAAGCCTTTTGAAGGTGATCCAAGAAGTCTTTTGAAAAAGGAAATACAAAAGCTTGCAGAAGAAAAGATGGAATTCTATGTTGGGCCAGAGATAGAATTTCACTTATTAAAGGAAGAAAATGGAAAACTTGTACCACATGACGCCGGGGGATATGCAGATTTTTCACCTCTTGATTTGGGAGAAGAAATTAGAAACAAAGCAGGACTTTATATGCAAATGATGGGTGTTAAGAGTGAGATTACTCACCACGAAGTAGGGGCTGGACAGCATGAAATTGACTTTAGATTTAAAGAAAGTGCTCTTGAAGCGGCTGATGATGTAATCACATACAAACAGGTAGTAAAGAACATAGCTGCTAAAGAGGGTCTTGTAGTAACTTATATGCCAAAACCATTCTATGGACAAGCTGGAAACGGTATGCACTGCCACCAAAGCGTATTCAAAAATGGAAGAAATGTATTCTATGATCCAAAAACAAAGAATTTATCTGATAAAGGTAGATGGTACATAGGCGGGATTTTAAAACATGCTAAAGCTCTTACTGCTATTTGTTCACCTTCTGTTAACTCATATAAAAGACTAGTTCCAGGATACGAAGCACCTGTCTATATTTCATGGGGATGGGCTAACAGGACCACTTTAGTAAGGTTGCCTGGTTACGACCCAACTAATGAAAGGGCATTGAGAATAGAGTTCAGGTCACCAGATCCAACATGTAACCCGTATCTAGCATTTACAGCTATGTTAAAGGCAGGTATGGATGGAATTGAAAACCAAATTGAGCCACCTGAGCCTGTAGACTATGACTTATTCGAATTATCATTGAGTGAGTTGGGGGAAAGAGGAATAGAAACCTTACCAAGTAACTTAGGCGAGGCAATAAAAGAGCTTGAAAAAGACAAGGTAATAAAGGATGCTTTGGGCAAACATATAGCCACAAAATATCTTGAACATAAGAAAAAAGTTTGGGAAGATTATTCAATGTATGTAACAGACTGGGAATTCCAGAAATACCTTAGATATTAATAAAAACTATTTTTTTATTATATTTTTCTCTTAAATATTATTCCTGCAAAAATATTTATTTTTATTTTAAAAATAATTATAGGAAGAATCTAAAATCTTTTATATTTAAACTAATATCCTAGTGCAGATGTTATACCTAATAGGACTTGGGCTATCTGAGAAAGATATTTCTTTGAAAGCTTTTGAAATATTAAATAAAGTCAATGAAATTTACATAGATACCTATACTAATTATTTCGATTTTGATCTTTTATGGCTTGAAAAAGCTCTAACTAAAAAATTAATCCCACTTTCTAGAGAAGATATTGAAAAGAGTCCTACATTCTTAGAGTCGGCAATAATATACGATGTTGCACTTCTAGTATCTGGAGATCCGCTAGTTGCAACAACCCATACAGATATTCTCTTAAGAGCTATCAAAAAAGGAGTCCAAACAAGAGTATTTCATGCTTCATCAATCTATTCAGCAATTGCTGAAACGGGACTTCACATTTATAGATTTGGGAAAACTGCAAGTATACCATACCCTGAAAAAAACTTCTTTCCAAGAAGTTTTTACGATGTTATAATTGAAAATAAAAAAAGAAATCTTCACACAATGTTGCTACTTGATGTAAAAAAAGATAAGAGTCTTTTTATGAATCCAAAAGAAGCTATGGACATCTTAAAAGAAATTGATAAAGATAAAAAACTTGAAGAAATTATTGTAATTTCAAGGATTGGAGATGAAACTCAAAAGATAATATATGGCAATATTAATGAATTGGCCGAATTTAGTAAAGAATTTTATGGCCCTCCGCCTCATACTTTAGTTGTTCCTGCAGAGTTACACTTTGCAGAAGAAGAATATCTCCTAAGTTTTGCAGAAATATATAAAAACGGTAAGAATAAATAGAACATATTACTATAATAAAATGGTCTTGGTGTTATTATTATGCCATTTGAAAACAAAAAAATAGAGGAATTGGCTGAAAAGATATCTAAAGTCGAAACATCTAACGAAGAGAGAATTTTAGAAGTGTCGAGACTACTTGATGGGTACAAAGAATTTCTTGATAAATTAAAATCATATAATGTTGAAGCTATAAAACAATGGGAAATTGAAAATTTTGAAGAAAAACTTCAACAAATTAGGGAAAATGTTGATATAGTTACAAAGAAAGAAACAACTGAGGTAGAAGAACAAAAAATATATGACGACATTGATGAACTAAAAGTAATTGTTTGGGATATTCAGAAAAAGATTGACTCAAATTTATTAGAGCTCAAACATAGAATAGATGAAACAGAAAAAGAACAGGAACTTAGTCTTCTCAATTTCTTAAGAAAAGTTAAAAATAAGGATGAAATCTTTACTGAAGATTACATTATTGACAATTACACTGAAGCCCTTGAGATATTCTCTCTTCTTGATGTAGAAAATAAAAATCTTCCAAAAAGTATATCGCCTGAGATTGAAGATGAGATAAACAAATATTTGTTAAATATTGAGACCAAGATAGAAAAAACAGAAAATATCCTAAAAAAAGATTATGAACTATTCTTAAAGGAGATTGAAGATAAAAACAAGTATTTAAACGAACAATACATTTCAGAAAACTTTGATGAAACTCGGCAGATTTACTCTTATTTAGTTGAAAAAAAGAAACAACTTAAAGGTGGAAGGGCTACCCTTATTGATAACAATCTAAAAATTTTAAGCCAAAGAATCAAGGAAATAGAAGATAAGAAGAGAATGGATCTTTTAACAATTCTTGACGAAGTTGAAAAACTTCTTCCGATTTTTACTGAACAGTATATACTAGATAATCCTCTAGATTCAAGAGAGGTTTATGAAAAATATAGCAAGATAAGATATTCTTTGAGGGGAACAGTAGACTCCAAGGTCGAAGACAAAGTACGTAACTCAATTGATACTCTACTGTCTAGAATAGAAGAAGTTGAAAAAAGAGAAATCGAAAATCTATCTTTTGTATATGATAGAACTGGAAGGGCTCTTGAGAAGTACACAGAAGAGTACATTTCTGGCAATTTATCTGAAGCAGAAAGAACTTATGTTGCATTATCCCGGGACATGCAAAGACTATACCCCAGATTTTCTAATGAATTAAGCAGAAATATTGAAAAAAACTTAAATGATCTTTATTTAAGAGTAAAAAATGTTGAAGCTATAAAGAAAAGAGAACTTGAAAACTTTTTAGAGAATTCTTACAAAGCTTTAGATGAATTTGACTATTCTAAAATAAATTCAGACTTAGAATCTGCAAGACAAACTTACCACAAACTCCTTGAAGAAAAAAAGAAATTACCTGCCGATCTTGAGATAGTAATTGAGAGTAATTTATCTGAAATACAAGAAAAAGTTACTAAGACAGAAGAAGCAAAAATCAAAATATTGGAAGATTTCCTTGGGAAAACAATTAATACACTTGAAAAATATCCAAAAGATCAAATAGACAATAACATAAAAGAAGCAGTTATCTTATACAATGGTCTTAGAAGAGAACAAAAGAATCTCCCAGTAGGAATTGATTATGAACTAGAAAAGGCTATTAATGTTAATCTTAACGTCTTTGATAGCAGGATAAAAGAAATAGAAGAAGGGAAAAAAGTATATGTTGATGAATTTATTGAATATCTCAATAAGAAAATTGGAGATTTCACTGACGAAAATATACTGAACAATTTAATAAATGCTAAGGAAGACTTTCAAAAGCTTCTGAAAGAAAAAGAAGACATAATAGTATTTGCAAATTCAGAACAAGAAATTGAGATAGAGAAAAAGATAGAAAAGATTAATACAAGATTAAAAGAAGTTCAGGAAGATGAACTTCAAAAGATTGACATTCTCTTGAGAAGGGCACAAACTTTTGATATTAAATTTGACCAGGGCTACATTAATTCAAATCTCTTTGAAGTAAGAGATCTTTACAAAGACCTAATGAAGACCAGAAATGAAATCTTGTCTATTATAGCTGAAGACAAAAGAGATGAAATTGATGAAATTCTTGCAAGACTTAAGAAAAGAATAGAACATGCAGAAATTGTGAAAGAAGAAGAGCTTCAATACTTTATCAGAAGAGTAAAGGGTCTATTAGAAAAATATAGTTTTGCACAGGTCTTAAGAAATCCTTCTGAAGCTAAGGATGAGTATCAGAATTTAGTAAAAGAGAAGCAGGGACTTCTATTAGAATATGATGATCAACTAAGGCTTGAAATAGAAGCTTTAATGTCTGAATTTGGCAATAGAATAAAAGACGCTGAAAAAGAGATTGTTCAGAGTAAAATTGATAAGATTGTGAATAAAATTGGAGGCTTTATCACGAGATACTCTTATGTTGAGCCTTCAGACAAGACTCTTGTTATGGAAATGATAGAAGAATACAAAGACATAGTCGCTAATTATAAGCAGTTCGAAAATGAATTAGATGTCAAATCACAAGAACTTCTAAAGGAAAGAATTCAACAATGCCAAAATCTCATAAAACAAATAGACTATGAAATACAGTATGAAAGAGATATAGTGGAAATAAAAGAAGGATGTACAGAATTTATAAAAATGTATAAAGACAAAGATGTCCTTCTTTCAAATATATGGGATGCACAGAACAAATATAATGCCCTACTCCAGAAATTCGAAAGCATTCCATTCCATAAAGATTCTGCAACGGAGCATGAGATAGTAAAGAAGTTACAGATATGTTATGGATTAATAGACAAATCATTCAAGGGACTTTAAGAGATTAAGATATACATGATACTGAAAATCTCTAAGGATATTCTAGAGAAGCATACTCTTTGTAATCATTGCCTAGGAAGACAATTTGGAAAAATTTCTGTATCTACTAATGAGAGAAGAGGAGAGGTAATAAGAAATCTATTAAATTGCTTAGATCCAAGTTTAAAATCCAGAATTAGTCAACAAGAGCCTTGCTTTCTTTGTAATAATATTTTTGAAAAAACAGAATATATTGTAAAAAATGTATCACCTGATTTTGAATTTTCTACATTTCATGTGGGTACAAAGATACCTGAAGAAATAATGAAAAAAGAAGAAATCCTGAAAGAAGAATATTGTCTTCAGTATCAAGAAAGTATAAAACAGGAACTTAATAGAGAATTGGGCAAAAAGATAGGCACGATAATAGAGAAAGACTTCAAAAGAGAAAAAGAGGATGTAACAATACTTCTACAACCTTACGAACTAATAGTAGATTATGTTATTAACCCACTATTTATTTATGGTCGATACAATAAACTAATTAGAGGGATTCCTCAGACTAGATGGTTATGTAGAAAGTGTAAAGGTCGCGGCTGTTCAAGATGTGGCAATACAGGAAAAATGTATGAAGAGAGTGTTGAGGAACTAATATCGGCCCCATTTTTAAGGGATACTAAAGGCGTTGATTCATCTTTTCACGGCGCAGGTAGAGAAGATATTGATGTATTGATGCTTGGAGAGGGGAGACCTTTTGTTTTAGAGATCAAGTCTCCAAAAATCAGAAATATTGATCTTCAAAGACTAGAAATAGAAGTAAATCAAATAAACGGAGGAAAAGTTAGGATTTCAGATCTTTGTTTTGTCGAAAAAGAAGTAGTAGAGAAAATAAAAAATACTCGACTGAAAAAAACTTACTTGGCAGAGATAAATATATGCCTAACTGAAGAAGAAAAGAAGAAAATAGAAGAATTTTTCATTGACAGAGACATATACCAAGAAACACCGAACAGAGTTGTACACAGAAGAGCTGATAAAACAAGAATTAGAAAGGTTTATAAAGTTCTTACCTCTAAGGAAAATTGCTCGTCACTAGAGATATACTGTGATGGTGGACTTTATATAAAGGAACTTATCTCAGGTGATGAAGAGAGAACAAATCCCAGTATTGCAGAATTATTGGGTAAGAATATAAAGTGCGTATTGCTAAATGTAATTGGTATTGAAGAGAAGGTGTAATAATGGCTAGAAAATCTCATGGTTTCAGAATTAAAACAAGAGGTAAATTAACAAAAGATGTGAGAACACGAGGGAAAGTTCCAGTATCAAGAATACTTCAAGAATTTGATGTGGGAGACTCTGTACACATTATTTTAGAACCGTCAGTCCACAAAGGGATGCCTTTTCCAAGATTTCATGGAAAAACTGGGAAGGTAGTTGGAAAGAGAGGTTCAGCTTATCTGCTTTCTATAATGGATGGAAATAAGGAAAAAACTATTATTTCAAGACCTGAACATATGAAAAAACAGGTTTTTTAAGAAAAGAGGTTCTTTAATGATAGGAAAGGAAATAATCTCTGAGGATATTGTTCCAATAACAAAAGTAAAAGAGATACTTTCCAGTAGAGCTGAAAAAATCGAATTAGGATATGAACAAGGTATCTCGTTAGATTATACAAATAAATTCAGTAAAATGGAAATTGAAGATATAGAAAAAGCTGCTGCAGAACTAATGGAAAAAGTTCCAAGATTAAAAAAAGAGAATATCATTAAAATTATTGATATTGTTCCAGAAGACAAGAAAGACATTGAACTAATATTCTCAAAAGAAAGACTAATATTAGATGAAGAAGAAATAAGCTCTATATTGGAGATTATGGCAAAATACAATAAATAAGTGAAATTTATGATGATGAGAACTGGCATTTTTGAGGAGTATGGGATAGTCCTGGATTACCTACCACAGGGACTTCCTGGAGAGAACCTCCCGCCACATAAGAGGACACCTATTGCACATATAATGGGTGAAAATTATTTCTCTTTGTTAGAGGTAGTTCCATCAACTGATCTTTCAATGTATGAAAGAGTTTTCATAGGAAAAGGAAAAAGAGATAAGATAGCCCGAGTTAAAAAAAGACTTCGCTATAATGAGCTAAGCACAACTGCAAAGGGCGAATTAAAATTTATCGTTGAAAAAATAGTATCAGAAAATGAACAAAAATTTGTTGAGTTTTTTAATACTTCTGGCCCCATATCAATTAGATATCACAAACTTGAGCTTTTACCTGGTCTTGGAAAAAAATTGATGAATGAAATACTAGATGAAAGAAAAAAGGGCCTTTTTAAATCATTTACTGATATAAAAGAAAGAGTTCCATCTATACCAGATCCAAAAAAAATGATTATAAATAGGATTATTAACGAAATGCAAGAAGTTGATAGATATTCTATTTTTGTAAGTAGGCCTCCAAAAGAGATGGAATGATACCTAATAAACTTTTTTTTCTTTTGAATAAGTATAAAATAAGGCCTTCTAAGAAATTTTCCCAAAATTTTCTTGTTTCTGATGAAGTATTAAGATTTATGGCTTCCCATGGAAGAGGAAAAGTCTTGGAAATTGGGCCCGGATTAGGATTTCTAACAGAAAAATTATCCAAAGTTTGTGACAAAGTTGTTGCTGTTGAAAAGGATAAGAATCTTGTTAATATTTTAAAGCAAGAATATAATTTTGAAAATGTCGAGATAATACATGAAGACTTTCTAAAGTTTGAAGATAAGAATTTTGATACAGTAGTATCTAGTATACCTTATGCCATATCCTCTCAGATAACATTCAAATTATTTAGAATGAACTTTGAAAGTGCAACATTACTGTACCAAAAAGAATTCGCAAAGAGATTTATTTCAAATCCCGGAGAAGACGATTATTCTAGATTATCCGTAATGTCTAAAGTTTACTCAGAAATCGAAATTCTAAGAGATGTTCCTCCCTCGGCTTTTTATCCAGAGCCCAAAGTCTGGTCTTCTATTGCCCATATAAAACTAGATAAAAAATTTGAATTTAATGAAGTATTTGAAGATACTGTAAGAGCTCTTTTCACTCATAGAAACAAAATTGTTCATAAGGCCATCTACCATTCAAGAGACATGTTTGGAAAAGGAAAGGAATTCAAAAAGTCTATTAATGAAATCCCTTATAAAGATAGAAAAGTAAACACTCTAAATATATTTGAGATAAAAGATATAAGTAATTGGCTTGAGGAGATATTATGATTTTTTTTGATGACTTTCATAAAGAGATTAGTATGGTATTAAATGATGTCTACTCATTTATAGGAGGGCTTGAAAAACCAATCTCAGATCTAGGCATCTCTTTTCTTGACAAATTCAAGGTTTCACTAAAAGGATTCAATACATTTCTTCTTTTTCCTTATTGGCTATCAGAAGGATTTGATATTGAGAATAAAGAAGATGTTTCTAGAAAGCTTTCTAACCTTGATGTCTATGGGATAATGCATTTGCGGATTATAGATGATATTTTAGATAATCCAGAAAAAATAGATAGAAATTTACTACTTTTATCTAACATATGCGAATTCAAAAGTTATGAAATATGTTTTAAATTAATTGGAAGAAATCAGAAATTCCTAAAAGACTTAGAAGATACAATAACAAATTTTTCTAATGCAGTCCTCTTTGAAAAGAAACATTATCAATATGAAGGTATATTAACAGATGAAATGAGAAACTATGATTATAATCTTATGGCGAAAAAGACTTTACATTTGAGAGTTCCTATCTTGTCTTATTTATACCTTGAAGAATCAAACTCTAAAAAAAGAAAAGACTTCTTAGCTATGATGGATTACTGGGGTTCTTCAATGCAACTATTTAATGATGTCCTTGGCTGGAAAGATGATTTCATTTCAAGTCAAATGACATACCCTCTTGTTAAGGCCGTACAATACCTAGAAGAAGAAAATTTAGTAGATAAAGGAAAGATAGATGTCATGGATATTGCTGCTGCTTTTATTGAAACAAACATCTTAGAAAATACACTTAATATTTCTTTAAAGTACCAAAAAATGGCAATTGATTCAATCGATTGTTATAATTTACATTACTTAAAAGAATTCTTTACAGATTCTTCAAATAAAATATCTTCAAGTATTAATAAATTCAAAAATAAAAGAGAAAGTTTGTTAAAGGATATACTTAATTGAGGAATTCGCAATAGTACTAAGTTAATCTTATAAACTATTTTTTAAAATATTAAATGGGGGTAACTCTATGGATAGAATAAAACATGAAATAATTAAGAGTTATATAAAAGAAAGTGAAGCAACAGGTACAGTTACTTTGTCAGCTCCTGCTGTTTGGATGGATGCTCCAATGAAACAGTATCTCTGGATGATTGAATAAATAAAGAATAGATATTATGAATTACATAGTAATTTTCTCTTTTTTATTTAATATTTTTCTAGGCCTATACTCTCTTAAAACAAATTATAAAAATAAAATTAACATATTATTCGCTTTATTGGCGTTTCTAAATTCTGGAGTAATAATCACTAACTATTTAATACAAATAAGAGATCAACCTCTTTTGTGGGGCAAGCTAAATATATTTTTTGTAATATGGATACCAACTTTATTTGTATTGGGATGCGCTAATTTATCTAAAAGAAAACTAATAGCAAAAGAAAATTATTGGCTATTCCCAAGTATAATATTTTCATTTTCTTTATTAACAGACTTATTACTAAAAGATTTTAAGCTGATGGATTCAGGATATGTTGAAGTTTTTGGACCCTTATTTGGTATTTTTTATAGCTATTATGTAATATGTCTGCTATATGGGCTTATCTTACTATTAATGGCTTATAAAAATGCATCGTCTATACTTGAAAAGAAAAAAAATATGACGGCCTTTATTGGTGCTTTAATACCGATTTTAACAAGCATAAGCACAAATACATACTTTAGAATATTTGGAAATTATCCTGAATTCATGAGTAATTTTCTTGTACTCCCAGTTACTAATTCATTGATGATGTTATTATTGATTTATGCTGTGATAAAATATGGCCTTCTAAAACCAGATATCAGCATAAAAGAAAAACTTGACACCCTTCGTATTAAAATATTATATTTTGTTAATATTATTTCAATTGGAGTTTCCATTATTGCTACAATTATTCTAATACAAATTGGCCTATCCGTAGATTATACAATTGTTAGAGGATTTTTTATATCTTTATTAGTAATATTCTTAATTAATTTCTCAATTAATTATTCCTTATCCATATATATCAAAAAAAAAATAGTTGGTCCTATTGAGAAAATATCCAAACATGCAAGTGAAGTTGGAAAGGGTAATTTTGATGTAAAAGTAGGTTTTGAAGGTGACGATGAAATAGCTGTTCTTTCAAGACAAATGGATTCTATGACTGATAAATTAAGAAGGACTTCCTTAATAAGAGATAATTTCAATAAAGCCTTGCAAATTGAAGTTCAGAATAAAACGGAAAAACTTCAAGAAGCATATAATCAGTTAGAAGACTCAGATAAAGCAAAGAAACATTTTATTGACGCAATAGCTCATGAATTAAATAATCCTCTTGCAGTTATTAGTTTAAGTAATGAATTAATTAATTGGGAAACAATTACTCCAGAAAACAAAAGAATGTTGATGACGATCCAGAGAAATGTAAAAAGATTAGTTTCTTTAGTTAAAGAAATAGAAGACTTTGCCTTGGTGGGTCAAGAAAGTCAAAAACTTAATATTGAAAAATTTGATCTTAAGGTTTTAATTAATAATATACTACAAGATTTTACAATTATGGCAGATAAAAAAAGAATAAAATTTTCTGTTAATTCTATTGGCCAAGATTTTTTTATGGAAGGGGACAAAGAAAAAATCACTAAAGTTTTTATTAATATTTTAGAAAATGCACTAAATTTTTCATATGAGGAGACGGAAGTAAAAATCAAAATAGATGAGAAAGAGGATAAGTTAGAAGTTGAAGTTGAAGATCAAGGTATAGGGATAAAAGAAAAGGACATTGAGAACATTTTTCAAAAATTCTATAGGGCAAAGGTAGAGGATAAGCTTAAACAAGGAATTGGCCTTGGGCTCCCAACATCATTAGATATTGTGACAAAGCATGGCGGTATGATAAAGGCAAAATCTGAATATGGAAAAGGAAGCAAATTTATAGTAATGTTGCCTAAGAAACACGTTATACTATAATTCCTAATTAATATAGAATAGTCAATGTTTTAAGAATTCTTGGACCATATTCATAGTTTCTTTGTATCCATCAAGGGATATTTTGGCTTTACTTCCAATTTCTCCTTTTATTCTTAAAACTCCATTAATTCCGCAAAACATCCCCTCAGATACTTGACCATAAAATTCTCTTGGGGGTAAAATAGAAACTGCAACAATATCTCCATCTTTGATCGACATATCATTTGTTAAAACAGTGATGGCCCTTTTAATATCAACATTGCAAATAAGAAGAGAATCCGACACTTTTGAAACTGATAAAATTTTGCCAACAAATGTGTCCACGCCATATTTATTTTCTTGTTTGATTCTTCTATCGAGAAAATATAGAGTATTCATTGAAAAAATAATTTTAGCAATTCCCATCTTTGTAGAGGTTTTGTTTTCTTTTTTAGAATTTGAAAGGAAGTTAGAACTCCATCCTTGTCCAAGTGCAGATTGAAGGTCAGATATCTTCTCTTTAAGAGGCTTTGTTATTTCAGTTATGTCTTCTTTTTCAGCATATGAGAATTTTATTGCCATTAAATCTGATTTCATTGAATCGGTCAGTTGAAGAGCATCTTTCTTTTTCCATACCCCCTCAAATCGTGTACTATCTAATGTTTTCTTAAGAAGATCTAAAGCCTTTTCAGCCACAAGTATATTAATATTATTTTGTGTTTCCATATAAAACCTCAGATGTATTAGGGGTATTTGTCCTTGCCTTTTGAAATACTTTAAGCTTTATCCTTACGAACAAATATAATCATATTATTCGTAACATAATTATGGACTAAGAAACAAAGATTAATTTATAATTATTTCTCTATATTGCTATAAGTAACCTGCTATTTTTTTGCCAATCCTTTTTCAACTTCGTGGTATATCTTTTTTAAGATTTCAATTCTATTGTTAGATCTTATTACACTTCTGCCAACTACAATCACAGATGATCCATTAATAATTGCTTCTTCGGGGGTACACACCCTCTTTTGGTCAGAAACTTTTTCATCTCTCAATCTAACCCCAGGAGTTACATAGATGATGTCTTTACTAATATGTGGTCTAATAGTTTTAATATCGTTAGGAGAGCAAATTAATCCATCACATCCATTTTCTGAGGCTATTTTTGCATAGTTGACTAGGGTATTGTCAAGAGATTTATCAATAAGAATATCTCTAAGGGATTTTTCATCGTGACTTGTCAGTACGGTTACGCCCAGAATAATTGGTTTGATTTTCCCATACTTAGTGACACCATTATTAACTCCTCTGACGGCTGCCTGAATCATCTCCTTCCCGCCCATTGAATGAAGTGTAAACATTTTGATGTTATGTTTCACTAAAGCCTTTGAAGCACTTTCAACGGTGTTTGGAATATCATGAAATTTAAGATCTAGAAAAATATCTCTATCAAATCTTTGTGGAATTTTAATTGAAGAAGTTCCCTCGGATACAAATAATTCCTTTCCAATTTTATATAACCCAACACATTCATGAGTCTCTTCAACTATTTCTTTGGCAAGATCAAAATTATCAACATCAAGCGCTAAGCATATACTCTTTCGAATGTCCTCTTTTTTCATTGTCTTTTCCACTCCCATGGATTCCTTTTCCACAGTTCAATTTCACTCTTATTAGGGCCTATCTTATCGGATGAATGTTCAAGCAAGCCTTCAAGTGTCAAAAGACTTTGAAATGAAACATTTAAGCTCTTAAACATTTCTAAAGATTTAGAAAATTGGTATGAGAATATAGAAAAAGCATTCAGTGATTTAGCAGAAGAATCTATTAATAAATTGATCGCCCTCCCAATAGAGCCACCTGTCGAAACAACATCCTCTACGACAAGAATATTCTTGCTAAAATCAATATCCCCTTCGATACTCTGTTTTTTTCCATAATCTTTGTTATAGGATCTAACATATCCAAACGGAACATCAAGCCTATCTGAAAGCCAAGCCCCCCAAGAAATTCCTCCTGTAGCAACTCCAATTACACATTCTATCTCCATGACACTTATTTTTTCTAAAAATCCATTCAAGATTATTTTTCTTTCTTTTGGATAGGAAATCAATCTCCTTGTATCACAGTATATTGGACTTTTTATTCCTGATGCAAAAGTAAAGGGATTAGATGTGTCTATCTGGATACTTTTAGTTGAAAAAATTATATCGTAGAGTTCTTTCAATCTATCACCTTTAATTTTCCTCTAAAATCTTCTAAAGAAGAGTATCCTTTCTTTTCCATTAATACCTTAAGCTCTCTTGATACCCTATCAAATATTTTTGGTCCTTCCTGGGCAAAAGAGGTTCCTAACTGCAGCAAAGTAGCACCTGATAGTATAAATTCAAATGCATCAATACCAGTGTATATCCCTCCTACACCTACAATTTTTATTTTTTTATTCAGCAGTTCGTGAAACTTTCTGACGTTTGCAAGGGCTGTCGGTTTGATATATTTTCCTCCAAGACCACCAAATCCTCCCTTTGGTTTTATTACTACTTTTTCATTTTCCCAGTCTATGAAAAGGGCATTACCAATTGAGTTTATACTAACGATAAAGGATATTTTAGAACTGTTAAGAATAGATGCCATCTCTTCAAAATGAACAAAATCAAAATATGGTGGGAGTTTAACACCCCACGGCTTATCAGAAACATCCCCTACTATACCCATTATCTCCTCAGACATTTCAAAATCATAGCCTATCTGAGGTCTCCCAACAACATTTGGACAAGATAAATTAATCTCCAAAATATCAACATTTGAAGGGTTAAATTTCTCAACTATTGTTTTGTACTCCTCGCTTTTTGCTCCTGCTATGCTAGCTATCAAGGGCTTACCATATGATTTTAATTTAGGTGTTATTTCACTGTAGTAGTTGTACCCAAGATTTGGTAATCCCATTGAATTTATTGAACCCCACTCAATATCAACATATCTTGGCTCAGGATTTCCCTCACGCACTTCAATAGTGCATGACTTCATCACAATCCCGCCAGCAGTGGAAGTTGCAATATTTGTCAACTCTTCTAAAGTAGTATCTAAGGGGCCTGATGCATTCATTATGCAGCTATTGAAATGAATTCCCGAGATATTTGCAGAGATGTCAATCATTTATTTCCGCCCCCAAAATTTTTCTTGGGTTTGTCACAGCCATCGTTGCTAAAGCATGCTCTGATATGCCTTCTTGATGTAATATCTTCATATAAGTCTCAAGACACTCCCTTGATGAGGGATTTCTTACCTGCCCCGCATCAGAAGATATAATACAGTGCTCATACCCCACTTCCTCAATATTTTCCTTTATTGTTTTGAGAGGGTAGTCTTCTGGGTGGTCCCTATCAAGCCACATGATGTAACAGTGCTCAATGTACGCACCTTTTGAAGCAAGTTCCTTCTGAACATCTATGGGCATTTTAATATCCTTCTGCATTGGGTGAGTAATTATGGTAGGGATGCCCATTTTTAATGCTTCGCTTGCAAGTACATAGCTTTCCTGCCATGACAAGTGTCCTGTTGCCAAGATACCATTATTTTCTTTTATTGCCTTAAGGACTCTATTACATTTATCAAATAATCTATAATTCCAGTCTGTGACTTTTATTGCTTTAAGTTCGGATTTCAACCTGGGTTTAAATTTTGGATCTTTGACCCATTCAGGAGGTATTTCATATTCACTGTGATTATTCAAGAGATGATTTTCCGCATGTATTGTAGGAAACCAAACTATGATCGGTGCACCCTTTGACATTGTTGCAGAAGCATATATTGCACTTGGATTAAATCCTCCCATAAAGTAGTTCAAAGTTATTGAGCCTATTAGAAACGGACCCTCTGGATTTTTTTCAATTGTATTTATTGCAGATATTGTAGGAAACGCATGAGATTTTAATGCTATCCCAGTTATCTTTCCTTTTTCATTTCTTAGAAGGCTTTCTACAGTATCTCTTCTTGGCAAAACATCTGGGCCAATATGATAATGCATATCTATTGAATCTTTGACTATTGAGGAAATTTGAGACATCAATTATTCCTCCTTTCTAATTTATCTTCATTAAGAGAAAGGATAATTCCATTCTTTATAACACATGGAATTGTTTCATCACTATTTAGAATATCAAGTTTTGACATCCCTTCTGTTATTATTATGTCTGCCTGTCTTCTTTCTTCAATTCCATAATCTAATCCCAAAAGTTTTGCACCGTTTGTTGTTGCCATTTCAATGGCCCCATCGATGTACGCTCTTGTAGTCATTCTTGTTGCTGATACTAGCATGTGAAGCTCTCTTATCATACTACAGTTCCCAAATGGATAAAAGATGTCTCTAACATTATCAGTCCCTATTGCAACATTTATTCCATTGTCATAAAGCTCTGTGACTCTAGTTATGCTGTTTGATGGCCTCATCCAAAGATCGTTAACTTCTGCAAATCTTGTAATCATGTTTGCACTTGGTGTGACTATCACATTAATCTTTAAAGATTTCATCTGTTCAATTATCTCTTTTGCTTTTTCTGTTGGTAGTCTTGAAAGTGCTATTGCATGTGTTACCGTTACTCTTCCATCAAAATGTTCTTCTTTTGTCTTTTTTATTACCTCAGGCAGTATAGCCATTCTTGGGTCATTTGTTTCGTCTACCTGAATATCAAGGTTTCTATTATTCTGTTTTGCAATTTCAAAAAGTATTTCAAGGTGCTTTCTTTCTTTTCCCTTCTCCTCCACAAGAGGAAGCCCTCCCACTACATCAGCACCTAGCTCAATTGCTTTTTCCATAAGGTCTCTTTTTGTTTCATCAACAACACCTTCTTGTGGAAAAGCAGCTATCTGAATATAGGCCCTATCCTTGTACTTTTCTTTTATTTTTAGAAGAGATTTAATTGGGACAATCCCTGCCGTTGGATCCACATCGACTTGTGTCCTTATTGCCGTTATCCCTTTTGAGAGCATTTTTTCTATAGTGTCAGTTGCTCTCTTTTCTATATCTCTTATAGAGTAAGAACTTTTCAATTTTTTTAGAAGAAGCCTATTTTCTTCAAGTGTTTTACCAAGATGATCTTCTGTCATCTTATCTAAAAGATTTGACTTATCAAGGTGACAGTGAGAATTTACAAATCCAGGTAGTACATAATGTTTGTTTGCATCTATTTTTATGTCTCCGCCTTTTAACTTACCTATCTTTTCGATTCTACCTCTATTAATACCAATGTCAGAAATTGTAGTGTCGCTTATTCTTGCATTTTTTATAACAAGACTAAATTCGCTCAAATTAATTCCTCCTTTTTCAAAGGAGGGAACAAGAAACACTGTTTTGTTATTTTTTTAGCGTTTTCAGTCGTTCCTAAATGAACCTTTCCTAACCAATCCAAGAATCATATATAAGGCTTTGGGTTTTGATATCCAAAATTATTAGTTATTATTCTATTCAATAACTTTGAATGCATTTTTTATGTCTTCAGAAATCATTTTTCTTTTTGATTTTTCTATCAAAAAGTTTTTCCCAGTTATGATGTAAGATGGAAAAACTCTTTTGTCCTCATAGTAAAAGCTTTGACTTCTCAACTTGTAAGTTGAGCCTTTTGGTATTGTAAGTTTATTAGTATTTCTTTTTGAGATGTAATTAAAAGATTTAATTGAAACATCTCCCAGTAAAAGGTAAGCTATAGCATTTGGGAAAAGTTTCAATTCTTCTTCTAGAATAAATGAGCATTCTTTTATTGTATCTATCGAAATGGAAGTTCCAGTCTTTGCACATTTTACTGCCGTTGTTATGTACACGCCTAAGTTTAAGATATCATTTATGGAATTAATAGGATAGCCTGCATCGTTAAAAGCTTGTTTTGTTGTTTCCATGTAGAAAGGATTTCTGGGGGCATAGAAATAATTTTTGGGGTCTATTGGCGGAACTTCAGAGATCATTACTATTTTAATTTTGTTTAGATCAATATCTAAATTGGGAATTTGGTATGCACCCTTTTCGATATCTTTGCATGGAAAAGTTTTGCAGGATAGATTAGCAGATGGCTTCATGATCTTTAATTAAGAAAAAAACAATATAAGGTTACAGTATTGAGGGTCCTGTTACGTAGGTATTCGTGGGTTCGAATCCCATCCGGCTCTTGCTTTCTTTCTAATAATCCAACTTGAAATAATTATTTCTCATTAATTTCTGAAATGGCTTTTTCAAGAGTATCGTGTAATAATCTAATAGTACCTTTTCTATAGGAGAGATTTAGATCGATATCGGATGATATTGTCTGACATTTATTTTTATACTCTGTACAATTAGAACAAACGTATTCTAATGCAACAATCTGCTTATAATCTGCTTCTCTTAGTAAATATTTTGTCATTTCCACAGCATCGAAATTATCAATTCCTAATTTATCTCCAATTTCCTTCAGGCGATTTTCACCTATAGTCTCAATCTTTTTTGTACTAAAAAGACCCCAATGATTAGCATACCCAGGAGTTAAAAAAAATGTACCCGGTTCTTTGGTTAGTATCTCTATATAATTTGCTTTACTTCCTAAAAGAGCACATACGCAGTCATCAACTATTTCTTTATTTTCGTCCTTTAGAATGCCAAAAGGTAATTTAATATGATTATCTCTCAACATATCCTCTAGATTGGTCAATGAATTGCCGCATAATCCGTAATAAACCAAAAGATAGTCGGAATGTTTCTGTAGTTCCATGCAGGCGCTCAAGACTTCTTCTTTTAATTCTTTTGGGCTATAATGGAGAAATAGCGGCAAAATATATACTATGATTTCTAGTTCTTCTTCTCTTTTAAGATATCGTGGAGCAAATAGTTCCCTAGCTATTTTTATTTTTTCATAAGGAAAATTAGCTCTTATAATATTCTCAAAATAGTTTGAAGATTCTGTATTTACAATAATTATCTTGCCTATTTCTGGATGCTGTTTTATAACAAAGAGAAGTTCATCTTCAAATACTTCACAACAAACAATACCAATTCGTTTGAATCTTTTCCCATTATTATTTAGTTCTAGAGGCATATTATCAATAGCTTTTCATTTGTATTTTTAAAAGTTCGGATTTATTTAATACTAAATAATTATTCCTATTTCTTAGCAATCTTCTCAATATACTCCAAACTTGTTCTTTTTACTTCATCTTTCAAAAACGGAACAAATCTTATAGTGCCTGCGCCAGGATGCCCACCACCTTGGACTTCCTCTAAGTATCGATCTTTCAGCTGTTTTATTATATCGTTAAGATCAAATCCAATTGCTTTTGCCTTATTTGTTGCCCGAAATACAATATAGTCTTCAGCTATACCTAGACTAATTATAGCTATTTCATCTTCATTGATTTTATTATCCCAGATATATTTATTGTGGATAAACCCGAGTGTTCTACCGGGAGAAGGAAACTCCCCCCTAAAGATGAATTTTTCCAAATCAATTGTAATAAGATCAAAATTATCGACAAGATTTTTGATATCAAGATGCTGTTTTATCAAATTCCACTGTGAGCTTCTCTTTTTCTCTATTTCTTCAAAAACATAACTAATAAGCTTATTTCCTCTCTCTTTATCCCCAAGCATCATTATGTCGTCAATATAGCTACTTATGCTAAACCTTCTTAGGTAGTAGGATTCGTGATCCAGTGCCAATTTGATCTTTTCAAGATCATCTCTCTTAAAAGGAGAAATCTCAAGATACTGATCCATTTCGTTGCCTTTTGATTTGTCCCCTATTCCAGCAAGCGCTGGCAGATGAATGGCATAACTATCTATCTCAGCATCGATCATCCTTGATAATTCATGAGCTAACATCCCAGTGCATAAATTTGAATCACCTGAATATATGTAGGGATTTATGTGAAATGTAACGTACTGATCAATAAGGTATCCGCCATCCTCATTTTTTGTAGGAGGGTGATGATCTATGACTCCAATCTCAAAATCATATACTTTGGCCCTAAGAATACCCCGCAAATCACTATCAGTACTTCCATTGTCTGCAATAATCAAAAGTGGCTTCTTCTTAGAGAAAGAAAAGTAAAGGTCAATATCTTTCAAAGCGTCTTCAATATCATAGTAAGGTGCTGCACAAGGTTTTCTAAATATCCTACAGTCCTTCTTTTTTTCCTTGTCAGCATATGAGCTAATTGCCTTCTCTAAAGAAACTCCAGCTGTGATGCCATCACAATCATTGTGGTGCCTTATGATAATCATTCTTTCCCGTAATACTGCTTTCTTTATAGAAGACATTGCAAGCAAAAATTCTTGTTCCATTTTTTTATACACTTCAGAGCTTACAAGAAAATCTGGGGCGCCCCGCTTAATCTTATCCAGAAACATAGCTTCAATACTCTGCTTAACTGAATTCAATTCTGTTTCATTTAGCTTTTCAAATTTACTGACCTGAAGCTCAACGTTTTCTCTTCTAACAGATAAAGTTCCATAAAATCTGACAAAATCCCCGAGATTTAATGAATAGAAATCTTCAACTGGGTTGAATACAACTGCCCTTATCTCACTACCATCAAATATCCTAAAAACTAGAGGCCCACTAGTCTTATAGATATCGGTAATCTTTCCCTCTAATGAAACAGTTTGCCCCTCCATGCCAGATGATATTTCACTTATTTTCAAAGGCGCAATATTAAAATTCATAAATCAAGAAACTGATTAAAGTTTATAAATGAAACTATAATATGTTATAATTAATGGAGTTATGCGAATTCACTGAGGGCAAAGCAAGAATAGAGGTGCCAAAATTTGAAAAAGTCACAGCAAAGACACCAGTGTTTTATAATCCCAAAATGGCCTTTTCGAGGGATATCTCTGTTTCAGTTATGAATGCAATCAAACTAAAAGAATCTGGAAAAGTAATTGATGGACTTTCAGGTTCTGGTATTAGGGGCATTAGATATATTCTAGAGTCAGACTCAGAAGTCTATTTTAATGATCATAATCCTGCTGCTACAAGACTTATTGAAAAAAATCTCAATTTAAATTCCCTAGAAGCACCAATAACAAAATCAGATTTTAATCATGTTTACGGAAAGTTTGAAGTTGTTGATATTGATCCTTTTGGATCTCCTGTAAGATTTTTAGATGGGGCGTTTAGGATACTAAAAAATGATTCTTATCTATTCTTGACCGCAACGGACACTTCTGCATTGACAGGTGCCCATGTATCCTCTTGCAGGAGAAAGTATGATTCAAAACCTTTGAACTGTAGTTTCACACATGAGCTCGCAGTCAGAATATTAATAGGAAAAGTTGCTAGAAACGCGGCAAAATATAATCTAGCTGTAAGGCCAATACTGTCCTATACCAAAGAGCATTTTATCAGGGCTTATTTTGAAGTGAAGTATGGAAAAGAGAAGACAAACAAAACTCTTGAAAATCTTGGATTTGCAATAAAATGCAAATGCGGGTTTAGGGAAGTCACTGATTCCTTCGTTCCAGTTTGTCCAAATTGTGGTGAGAAAGTTTTGTTTTCACACCCCCTTTGGATGTCAGATATTAAAGATACTGAATTTGTTAGAAATTGCGTCAAAGAGTACGAATCAAGAGAATTCTTAAGTGATAAACCCCTAGATCTATTGAAAACAGTTGAAAATGAAATTGATGCCCCCCTATTTTACGATATACACGAGCTTTCTCACGTCTATAAGGTCAAAATCCCCAAAACAGAAGAAATGATTAAAAGGTTAAAAGATTTAGGATTTGATGCATCTGCCACTCATTTCTCCCCTGTGTCCGTTAAAACTAATGCCTATATTAAGGATGTATTGAGGTGTATAAATGGATAAAAATTATTTTGGAAAAATTTTAATTATAATTTCAATACTTGGATTAATATTTTCTATTTCGATATCTTCTTTGACTCTGATTAACCTAAACAATGTATACGAAAAAAGTGTTCCTATCTTTGATAAAATAGACATTATAAAGACTCATGTGGATACTTTTGACGGAAATTTGGATAAGTTTAATCAGTATTTAGAGGATATTGATACAAAAGAGTATATGCAAAGACTGGCTAACATGAAATATTTAGTTAGCACATTAAACTCATTTGGACTTGGCAACTTAGTATCGGGGATAAATGAAGATATATCTAGATTCGAAGGCTTATTAGAAAATCTAGAAGAGCTAAAAATAAATCTTGAATCTGCTAAAAATGATTTTTCAGAAATAAGAACATCCCTTATAGAATACGATACTGTAAAGCAGAGTATAATTGGGTTTGTTGGCACACTAAGGCTCTACGTTATTGGAATGATGATTTACTCTATAGTCCTAAATGGAATAGTATTGTATGTAGGATATTACCTATTAAAATCAAAAGAATAAATTATAAAAATCTTTCAAACCTATCTTTTTTTGCTTTGCATATAGGACATATCTCTGGAGGCCCGTCTCTAGCACATAAATATCCGCATACTTTACATCGCCAAACAGGGTATTTCAAAGAGGACATATTCTCTAGTTTAGTTTCTGTTCGCTTCTTTCTTTCTTCTTCAGGGGGTCTCCTTTCAGGGATAGACCCCAATTCTTTTTTACCATTTAGGACTTCTTGTGAAACATATAGTGCACAGTAACAAGTTCCATATTCATCTAAATCCGGGTCCCTGTAATCACAAGGACATATTATATCAAGATCGTCCTGCTTTACTCCGCTAGAAATCCTGCATGGGCATGCTTGGTACCCATACCTATCTTCATTTACTATAAGCCCCCTGACAAGTTTTTTTGTAAAGTCAATATCTGGATTTAGGTTATACCCGCCGGCTTCTGTATCTTTTTTTAGTTTTTCATAAACCTTATTTATCCTTTCTTCAGGCATATCTTCATACATTAAGATAAAGTCCCCCTTATTTCGGCTTCTTTGAATCCTACAATGGTCTTATCATTATTAATCACAAGTGTTGGAAAAGAGCAGTTTTTGTTATATCTTTTTACTTCGTCTATAGCATATTGCTTTGTGTCTCCCTGCAATAAATCTACATAGATAAAATTAAATTCAACCCCCAATTCAGTTAAAAGATCTTTTGTTTTACCGCACCAAACACAAGTGCTCAGTGCGTATAATTTTACATCTCCTTTATTTTTTCCTTGAACATGTTCGAAAGCAAGTTCCATTTTCTGACCTCTTTAATATTTTTTAGCAAATTCGAATATTTAAATTATACCATTATTTTTTATTAAAGAAAAAATACAGGATATATTTTAATAAATTTCGAATTAATTACCAATGCAAAGATACTAAATTAAAGTTTGGCTCAAATAAAAAAAATAATTATAAAAAATAGGGATATGCAATAATAGATTTTAATCAATAATAGATATTCTTTTAATTATGTTGATAATAGTTTTTTTAGAGTACTTATTAATATAGGGTATATTTTTGGTGATTATTATGAAAGTCGTAATAGTAGGAACCGGTTTCGGTGGTCTTTCTGCAGCAGCTTTATTAGCAAAAAATGGGTTTGAAGTAACAGTTCTAGAAAAGAATGACCACCCTGGGGGAAGGGCAAGTGTTTACAGTGAAAAGAAATTTTATTTTGATATGGGCCCTTCTTGGTATCTTATGCCAGATGTATTTGAAAATTTTTATGCAGAATTTGGTAAGAAACCTGAAGATTTCTTTGAACTTAAAAAGTTAGATCCGTCCTATAGAATATACTTTGGAGGGGAAAAAGTTATCGATATATCTGCAGATCTAGAAAAAAACTTTGCCCTCTTTGATACATTTGAAAAAGACGGTGGCAACAAGTTACAGAAGTACTTAGAATCTGCAGGAAAGATGTATGAAGTATCAATAAAGGAACTAATGTACAGGGATTATCGTACCATCTTTGATTTCATGGATCCAAAATTAATGTCCCAAGGACTTAAGCTTAATATTTTTGATAATCTTGATAAATTTGTTAGTAAGCATTTCGAAAGTGATGAAGCAAAGAAAATAGTTGAATACTCAATCGGGTTCCTTGGTAGTTCACCTCATAATACACCTTCTTTCTACCACATCATGTCCCATATTGACCTTACACTTGGAGTTTGGTACCCAGAGGGGGGTATGAGAAAAGTTGCAGATTCTGTTTATAGGCTTGCAATATCATACGGTGCAAAGTTTCATTTTGATGAACCTGTAGTTAAGATAGAAGTTGAAGATAAAAAGGCCAGAAAAGTAATTACTAACAAAAATTCTTATGATGCAGATCTAGTTATTGTTAACGCAGATTATGCTCATGCAGAACTAGATTTAATTGATAAAGAATATAATGCTTATTCAGGACAATACTGGGATAAAAGAGTTATGGCGCCTTCTGCATTAGTCGCTTATGTGGGCGTAGATAAAAAATTTGATGAACTAGCCCACCATACCCTTTTCTTAGATAAAGATTGGTCAAAAGGTTTTGATACTTTATTTGATCCTAAGAAAGCTGCTTGGCCAGAAAATCCGTCTTACTATGTTAATGTGCCATCAAAAACAGATACAACTGCAGCTCCAAAAGGAAAAGATACTCTATTCATCCTAGTTCCACTAGCACCTGGATTAAAAGATACTCCAGAAATGAGGGAACAATTCTACAATAAAATAATGGATAATCTTGAAGCTACAATAGGCCAGAATATCAGGGACCATATTGTTGTTAAGAGAATATTTGCTTTGACAGATTTCAAAGAAAGGTATAATGCCTATAAAGGCACCGCTTTAGGCCTTTCTCACACAATGATGCAAACAGCATTGTTTAGACCTTCTCACAAGAGTAAGAAAGTAAAAAATCTATATTACTCAGGCCATTATACGCATCCAGGAATAGGCGTTCCAATGACATTGATATCATCACAAATAGTGGCAGAGGAGATAATTAAAGGATATAAATAATGTGAAGGATTATGGTAGATAAAACACTTTATTCAATTTTTAAAGGCGGAAGCAAGACGTACTTTTACAGTACAATATTCTTCCCAGAGAGGGCAAAGGAAGACGTATTTAAATTATACAGTTTTGTGAGAAAAGCTGATGATTTAGTTGACTCTATACCCCAGCAAACTCAAGAATTCTATGAATTCAAAGATAAGTACCACGAAGCATTGAAAGGGGATATTACTGGAGATGTTGTCATAGATTCATTTGTCGAAGTTTCAAGAAGGAAGAATTTTGAAACTGAGTGGGCTGATGCATTCTTAAAATCGATGGAGATGGATATTACTAAATCAACTTACAAGAATCTAGACGAACTTATGGTATACCTTTATGGATCATCAGAAGTCATTGGACTTTTTATGGCAAGAATTTTAGACCTACATGAGTATTCCTTCACCGCTGCAAGGCATCTTGGAAGGGCAATGCAATTTATCAATTTCATAAGAGATATTTCTGAAGACTTAGTTTTGGGAAGAGTATATTTTTCGCAAGAAGACCTAGAGGAGTTTAAATTACCAAGCTTAGAATTAAAGGAAACAAAGGCGAGACCAAACGAATTTAAAGGATTTATACAAAAGCAATTAGACACTTACTTTGATTGGCAACAGAAGGCTGAAGAAGGATTTGCATACATTCCAAAGAGGTACTTGATACCAATAAAAACTGCTTCTGACATGTATAACTGGACAGGTAAAACAATAAGTAAAGATCCTTTTATAGTGTACAAGAAGAAAGTTAAGCCTTCTATTTCTAGAATAGTATCAAGTATAACATACAATACAATTCTCTTAAGGGAAAATGATCAGATAAAAGACCTTAGACTTACACTTAATTATCTCTCCGAATAGGAAGGGATAATTTGACAAATACATTGAAATTAGTTTTCAAGATTTCAAGGTTCAGATTTTGGATTTATACTGGTGGAACTTATGTTGTAGGATACGCCCTAGGATTTAGCAATATTTTTGATTTTTTTAAATTCAATTATTACATATATTTGATCTATTTTTTTCTCTTAGCAAATATTTTCATATATGGTGTTAACGATTACTGGGACAAGGAAACTGATAAAAACAATCCAAAAAAAGAAGAAAAAGAACACAGGGTAGAAGATAAGGAAAGAAGAGGACTAATCAAAATCCTATATTTTGTTGGATTAATAAGCTTAATATTAATGATATTCCAAGACAATGTTGAAAGAATTATCTTTTTGATATTTCTATTCTTATCCTATTTTTACAGTGCAAAACCTCTAAGATTTAAACAGATTCCATTTCTAGATTTCTCTTCAAATTACTTGTACGTAATGCCCGGAATTTTTAGTTATTATATGATCAGTAAAATTCTGCCTCCTTTTATTTTTTTATTGGGTGCATTCTTCCACATAGCCGCTATGCATATTTTTTCTGCTATACCTGACATCAAGTATGACAAAGAAGCAGGTATAAAAACTACACCCGTCTTCATAAAAGAAAGGCCATCTCTTTTATTGTGTCTTATATTCTGGAGCTCTTTATCTTTAATAGTAATTATTTCTTCAAATTTTAATCCATTAAGCTACCTAGTTCTTTTATATCCTCTTTTCCCATTTTTATTACTCATCAAAAAACAACTAAAAATAGATAAAGTGTACTGGTATTTACCATACGTTAATACCTGTTTAGGTGGCCTATTATTTGTTTCTCTTGTTATTTACAAAACATTTTTATTTAGTTAAATTTAAATTTTAATTATTAATCATTAGCCATATTATATTTATGAGGAATTTTATGGAAGAAAATCACAATAATCAATTTATTTTAATTGTTGCATCTTTAGCTTCTTTTATCACAGCATTTATGGGGTCATCAATAAATATAGCATTGCCAGCAATTGGTAATGAATTTAATATTGATGCAGTTTTATTGAGTTGGATCTCAACATCTTATTTGTTAGCTGCTGCGATATCATTAGTTCCTACAGGGAGATTGGCAGATCTATATGGTAGAAAGAAAATATTTGCTTATGGTATCGTTATCTTCACTATAGCCACTCTGATTTCGGCAGTCTCGTATTCAATCCCTTTACTTCTAGCCTCAAGAGTCCTTACTGGTATAGGGGTTGGTATGATTTTTGGAACAAGTGTTGCCATAGTTACATCTGCATTTCCATTAAGTGAAAGGGGCAAGGCAATAGGATTTACAGTGGCGGCAGTATACTTAGGTCTCTCAATGGGCCCATTTATAGGTGGAATATTAACACAAAATTTTGGATGGAGAAGTATTTTTGTTGCTAGTATTCTGATGGGAGTAGTTACTACTCTTGTTACAAGCTTTATCAAGGGTGAATGGGCAGAAGCTAAAAATGAAAAAATGGATTATGTTGGAACAGTAATCTATGCGTTGAGCCTCAGTATGGCAATCTATGGATTTTCTCTTCTCCCATCACTTCAAGGATTAGGATTTATTCTAGTTGGCATTATATTTATTCTGATATTTGTGTATTGGGAAGTTAAATTTGATAGCCCCATGTTAAATGTCAGAATATTTAAAAATAATAGGGGATTCACTTTTTCAAATTTGGCTGCTTTAATTCACTACAGCGCCACATTTGGGATAACATTTTTACTAAGTTTATATCTACAATATACCAAGGATCTTGGGCCTCAAAAAGCAGGAGCAATTTTATTGGCCCAGCCTTTAGTTATGGCAATTTTTTCACCTTTTGCGGGTAGACTCTCAGATAGAATAGAACCACGAATAATCGCTACAATTGGTATGAGTGTTACCTTTTTGGGCTTATTGATATTCTCATTCCTTAATCAAGAAACAAGCCTAATATTTATAATAATTAATTGTATTCTTGTTGGATTTGGATATGCTTTATTTTCTTCCCCTAATATGAACTCTATAATGAGTTGTGTTGAGAAAAGATTTTATGGTATAGCTTCAGCAATGGTCGGTACAATGAGATTGATTGGTCAAATGATAAGTATGTCAATTGCTATGGTTGTCTTTGCAATAATAATTGGGAGAGTAGAGATAACACCTGATTATTATCCAACTTTCTTATCAGCAGTTAAAATTGCTTTTACTATATTTACCGGATTGTCATTAATTGGTATATTTGCATCCTATTATAGGGGAAATATAAGAAAAAATACAAATACTTAGATGCCAAGAGATTTAATTTCTCTTGAGATAACGTCTATCGGATTCTCGAGTTTAGAAAGAATTCTTTTGTTGTTATCGTGATAGATATCTAGATTTCTATCCTTTTCTATAAATTTAGTTATTTTCTCGGGATCTAATAAATGGATTTTAAGCCCTTGTTCTATCATTTTCTTTGTAACGGACAAGAGTTTTTCTGGATAAGTAGTAAGAGCTGGTGTATTTAAAGCAACTGCTTCTCTGTTCATACTTCCTCCAGCACTTATGACAAGGTCAGAGTAACTCATAAGACTCAAAGCATCAATAGGCTCTTCTGGAATAATAACATTACCATAGTTAAAGACTGTTTTCTGCTCTTCAAATCTTGGGAATACTACAAACTGATAATCTTTTAAGGATTTTGTTTTTTCTAAAATAGCCCTAATTATGGTTTTATCTTTATTACCATTATAGTAATTTGCCTTTACAGGCTCAGGTCTCATGACAATTGTAAATTTGTCTTCAGAAAGGTCTAACTGGGATATAAAAGAATCATCGTATTTAAAATCACTAACATTTGCAATTTCGCAAAATCCATTAAAACGAATTACCTGACTTTCATCAACTCCATATCTCGTTATTTCTTCGATAGGAATAGCGTCAGGAGCGATTACTTTTGATGATAAAGGCAACATAAGTTTATTCTGAGCGACGGCAGTTTCATTGTCAATCACACAAATTGAGGGTATCCCAAGACCATATGATACTCTTGCGCCTTCAACTGAGTGCTTATATAAAGCTAAATCAATATCTTCACTGCTAATTATTTCTGAAAGATCAAGAATTCTCTTTGAACTTTCAACTAGCTTTGACTTCTTACAAAATCCACCATGTCTCCCTACTACAGTATGTTCTATTCCATGTAGATCTAGCAATGAAGAAAGCCCATCAAAATCTCGGGAAGTAACCAAAGTTTCATGCCCTTTAGATTCAAAACTCTTTATAATTCCTTTAAAGAAGTTTACATGTGGCGTATTTGATATGTCAATCCATACCTTCATCTTTATCAAATTTCGATAATCTAATATATATTTAAAGTTTAGTGCATAATTGTTTCAGAAAGAAAAATAATAAAGCTTAAAATAACTTTAAATAATGAATAAAGCTATCTTAACTGATATAACAATTCCTAAACCTATAAAATAACGTTTTTTATAAAAATAAGATAAAATAAGTTACTTTATCCACCGTGGGCTGTAGCAAGTATTTTTAAGATTTCGCCATCTTTAATAGTGTCCTCTATTGAAGTAAGCATTCTGTCACCAACCATTACAAGCATGTATTCGCTGATTTTTCCATTTTGAATGGCGGCATTTATGAATTCTTTATTATATTTTTGCGAAATATAATCAACTATTTCCTTGAATGTCAGAGTATCATGGGGTACATCAATTTCATTTGTCCCAAGAATATCCCTATATTCTGCATAAATTTTCACTTTAATCATGGCTGCTCTAATAATCAATAAATATAATCTTTTTAAATGTTTTGAACCTAGTAAGGTTTCTATTAATAATTTTATTAATGCGATTTATGGTTATTTAGTAAAAAGTAAAATATAATAATAATCTGATCCTATAACTATTTTTCAATAAAGTATTTAAATATGAAAAAATTCATATGTGTGGTGATAACAATGGTATTTTGTGCAAGTTGTGGTTCTCAGAATCCCGAAGGCAGCCAATTCTGTACTGGTTGTGGTGCAAAATTAGGTGCCGGTGCACCAGCTAATGCCGGATTTTCTGGCGGTGGCCAGGGATACAAATTTGAAATAACAGAAAGACCAGTTTTTAGTATTTTAAATGTAAGTTTGAATAGTAGGCAATCCATAGTTGCAGAAGCCGGAGCAATGGTAACTATGTCCCCTAACGTCAGTTTAAAAACTGAGATGAAAGGTGGACTTGGTGGAGCTCTAAAACGTGGGGTCCTTGGAGGTGAATCTTTATTCTTGAATACATTCACAAGCAATGGCCCAGGTACGATTAGCTTTGCACCAGGGTACCCGGGCGATATAACTCATATTAAAATGAAAGGAGAAACATGGTTTTTGCAGGGAGGAGCCTATATGTGCTGCTCCCCCGAAATAACAATTGACACTAAATTCCAGGGGTTAAAAGGCTTGGTATCTGGAGAGGGATTATTCTTCCTAAAAGCGGATGGTGTAGGAGATTTATTCATCTCAAATTATGGATCAATAATGGAAAAGGAGCTAAAGGGAGAATCATTCAAAGTTGATACTGGGCACCTTGTAGCTTTCTCTAGTGGGATTACATATACCATTGAGAAGGTTGGAGGTTGGAAATCTACAATCTTAAGTGGCGAAGGACTTATTGCAAATGTAACGGGTACTGGAAAATTGTTGATGCAAACAAGATCTCCAAGATCACTAGCTCAGTGGCTTGCACCACTTATGCCATCAGGTGGTGGGGGTGGCGGTGGACTTAAAATAGGCCTTGGTTAAATAAATTTTTTATTTTTATTCTTCTTTTTCTTCTAAGTCAATTTTTACACACTTCTTTATTGCATAGCCTGCTTCGGCTTCGCAAGCTTTTAACACTCCACATGGTACAGGACAAACTGCATGCAAAATGTCTGCTTTCTGATAGGCTGGATTTATAGGCATCTTTTTGAAAACTACGTCTTTGTCTAAAGTTTCTATATCTTCTGCATATTTTTCAACTAATTTACATTTAGTTTTTATTTCAACTTTAAATCCAAGTCCTTTTCTTTTTACCTTCACTATGTTTATAAATCCACAAGCACCTGCATCAATTGTTCCTTCAATCATTTTTATCACTTTAATATACTTTCAATATTATGGTCATCAACTATAACATACTTATATCCTTGTTCTGTTAAGAATATTTGTCTGTTTGAAGAATATTCTTGATCTCTTGTATCTTTTGTAACTATTGAATAAAATTTTGCAGAAGAGCCATCTTTCTTTGGCCTTAGTATTCTACCTAATCTCTGAGCTTCTTCTTGTCTAGAGCCAAAAGTGCCCGAAACTTGTATTGCAACGTTTGCATCTGGTAAATCTATTGCAAAATTAGCTACTTTAGATACAACAAGTATATTTATATTACCTTTTCTAAAATCTGAGTAAATTCTCTCCCTTTCTTTATTAGGAATTTTACCAGTTATTAAAGGGGCCTTAAGAAATTCTGCTATTTTCTCAAGTTGCTCAATATACATACCAATTATAAGGATTCTATCATTTTTGTGATGCTCAAGTATTCTCTTAACTATCTCATATTTAAAGGGATTTTCTGCAGCTATCCTATATTTATTTCTATCATCAGAAGTGGCATACACTATCCTAGATTTTTCTGGCATATGTACTCTAATTTCATAACATATTGCTTCGGCTATCCAGCCTTGTTGCTCAAGATTTTTCCAAGGCATGTCAAATTTTTTAGGTCCGATAAGGCTGAAAACATCCTTTTCTCTTCCATCTTCTCTTACTAAAGTTGCAGTTAATCCAAGCCTCCTCTTTGATTGAATATGGGCTGTAACTTGGAATACTGGTGCTGGGAGTAAATGGACTTCATCATAAATTATAAGCCCCCAATTTTTCTTATCGAAAATATTAAAATGCGTGAATTCTTCATCTTTTTTGTTCCTATATGTCAATATCTGATAAGTTGTTACAGTTATCTCCCTTATCTCCTTTACTTCGCCCGAATATTCGCCTATCTTATCTGGGGTGATATCTGTTTTATCCAAAATTTCGTCAATCCACTGCCTAACAGCAATTACATTTGGACATGTGATTAGGGTATTGGTCTTAACTTTAGACATTACCCCCATACCAATTACAGTTTTACCTGCACCACAAGGTAATACTATAGTTCCACTTCCTCCTTCTACTCCGCCACCTCTGTAGAACACATTTACCGCATCCTCCTGGTATTTTCTTAATTTGAAGTTTGCTCCATTTTTTGTGGTACTTAGAAGATTAATATCTAGATAATCTCCCTCTTCATAACCGGCCAAATCAAGAGCAGGCCACCCAATTTTAATTAAATCCTGTTTCAAAAAACCTCTGCTGTTGACATCTACTCTAAGTGTGTTACTGTCTATATCCTCAAGAACATATTTTTTAATCCTTTCATTGTTTTGAATCTCTTTAATTAGGATATCGTCTTGAGAAAAAAGAACTAAATCCTCATTAATCTTCTTTAAAGAAAGTCTTCCAAATCTTGACATTATATCCTTAATGTCAGTTATAACGTTAGATGGGATGTCGTACCTTGAGTACTTTAAAAGTGTGTTAATAACTTCCTCACTCGTTAAACCTGCGGCTGCAGCATTCCACAAGGAAAGATCAGAAAGCCTATAAGTGTGTATATGTTCTGGGCTCTTCTCAAGTTCTGAAAATCTTGAAATATCATCTCTCGCATCTTCGTACAAAGGATTTGCTACTTCAAGAAACATTGAACGGTCTCCTTGTACAATAAGTGGTTTTGGCGCATCCATTGAAAATCACCATAATTTTAATATTTTTTTAATCAGTTTTTTATAAAACTCCTTAACTAGCATTTAAAGGTTTTGGGTCAGGCAGATAATTATTTAGTTGTAAGGTAAACAAGTATGGCCAATGCTATAGTAGTGAATAAGTCTGGAAGTATTAAAAATGGTCCAAGGCCGCTTAATTTGAATCCACAGGCAGCATGTAATAGGGGGCTAGAGGTTATAATGTTAATAAGAAATGCAAAAGAGAAAATAGTTAATCCTAAGGAGAAAGAGGACTTAGTTTTTCTGTAAATGTTTGCATAAAGAATAAAGACGGCCAAAATTAATCCAATATTAACTAAAGAGATTACATATTTTATTTGAAACATATATCCTTTCTCCCATATGCTACATGCAGGAAATTCGCAAGCTGCATCTTGAACTAATCTTTTTGGAACAAGTCCTATTCCTGATAAACCTAAAAATTTATTTATTTTTAAACTCATTTTTATCTAACCCCATATTCTTACAAATCTCATTAAAGAGACTAATATTCTTATCAAGTAATTCTGAAGGAAAATATGTCTTTCCGTATTTATCCCCGACCGTGGATAAAATGCCATTTTTCTCCAATATATTCAAATGATGTTGGACAGTCTTGTATTCTATACCTGTGGCAATAGATATTCTATTTGCATTTGAAGGAGAGGAAATTAGATACTTCAATATTAAAGCCCTATTTATCCCGCCTCTTGAGCCAGCTAGAAGCCACAGGAGTATTTTTTTATCCTTGTCCATGATATTCTAGTAAGCTCATTTTTTTTATTTTATATGTTTATTCATTTTATAATATAATTTAAGATTTATGAACATATAATTATGGTAAATATTAAAATTATTATTAAAAGAATTTTCCAAGATTTATACCTATTTATTCCCAAATCTAAAATAAAAATAAAATTTAGACTAAAGGAACTGTAGAGCTTCCATCGAGAAATACTAAAACTTTGGCCTCTTTACCTTTTTTAGATAATGCCTTATCTATTGAATCTTGAAGTGAATTATGCGGAACTATAAAAATTTCTTCTAAAACTTTATCTTCAAGATCAGTAACTGCCCAAATTTCGCCACACTTTACGAGGTCTGCAATTTTGGCTGCTTTGTGGTAGCCCAATACATAATTTTTTCCGGTAGCTTTTATTACTTCTTCAGGTGTATCGTTATTTTTAAGTAGGTCATAAAAAGTCTTGTCCCCTATTCCATCCCTGCAACTTGAAACTAGGATTATTATGCCTCCGTCTTTCAAAGCAAGTTTTGTATTTTCTAATGCTTTTTGTGATTGATATAAACTAACGTCCATTGGATAGGGTGCTACTGATACAATTATGTCTGCTTTTCCAGGTACGGGTACACAAAATAATTTGTCTACTGCTTTAGCGGAATTATAAAGAATTTCTATTATATCCCCTGCTTGTGCATCAAATATATTGCCTTCTCCATCTGCGACAACATTTATTGCAAAGACGTTAGGTTTTACCTTCATTATCTCTTTAACGGCATCTTCCATGTCGTCATGAACGGGATTGCCTTTTAGAGATAATGTCTTAGAGTTTGGAGACAATGCATGTTTATGATTTGCAGTTATTGTTTTTATTGAAGATACGCCCGGCAAGAAAGATTTTCTAGTACCAGTATAACCTGCAAAATAGTGTGGTTCTGAGGATCCTATTGTGACTATTGCCTCATTATCAAGTACTTTCTTATTAATATAAAGTTCTGTTCCTCTTTGTGTTTTCCCAACATACTGAAGTAATTCATCTTTTCTAGAATCATGAACAGTTATTTTATTTTTAAATTCTTGGTAGTAAGGCCCAAAAATATTATTGAACTCTTCTTCTGTGGGAACTCTGTGAGATCCTGTGGCTATCATAAATTCTATTTTAGCCATATATGGTTTCATTACAGGATAAATTGTATCTAAAATTTTCTTAGTTGGAGTAGGCCTTTGACCGTCATTAATCAAAAAAAGTATACTTTTATGTTTATTTAAAAAGTCGTTCAATGGCACATTATTTGTAGGTTTTTTAATGGCTTTTTCTAGTAAGTTTTCCTTTGTTGCGCCTTTAACTTCCTTTGGCCCAACAATTCCAAGAAGATTTTTATCTGGTATATCTACCAAAACAGTTTCTTTTTTATACGGAATTTTTATTTTCATTTATTTCCCTCTAGAAGTATCCTACTCCCTCCATAGTCAGGGATATAAACCTATAATCCTTGCCCATGTCTTTTAGAATTGAAAGTAAAGCCATATGTTCTTTCCCAGACCCTGAAATTAAATTAACATAAATTTCGTCGCCAATATCTTTGGGGAATCTATCTCTTATTGCATTTTTTATATTCTCAATTGGCATAGATGGATTTACTACTATCCATTCTACGTCTTTAGTTGGATTGAACTTTTCTCTACCAAAATCGTTTGTTACAATAATTATCTTGTCCCATTCTTCAGAAATTAATCTACCTACGTGGCCCCATGTGCCCTTTCCAGTGGATATTAAAGCGACTAGTGTTTTCATTAGAGCCATCTCCTAATAACTTCAGAAAGGGTCTTTACGGCAATATCTATTTCTTCATCTGTGGGGTAAGAGAAATTTAATCTCATTTTGTTTCTTCCCAATGTATCCTCTTTGTAAAATGCACTTCCAATAACGTAAGCCACATTTGAATTAATAGCGTCTAAAAACATTTCTTTTGTATCTACATATTCTGGCAATTCAATCCAAACGAACATTCCACCTTCTGGCTTTGTCCATTTGCATTCTTTTGGCATGTATTTTTCTAATGCGGACATGATTACATTTCTTTTAATTCTGTAAAAGTCCAATATTTTAACTAAGTGCTTCTCAAGATAGTTATTGCAATAAATACATGCAATTCTCTGGCCAAAAGTATTTGTGTGTAAGTCTACTGCCTGTTTTGCTATAACCATTTTTTTCATTAAATCCCCATGAGCAACTGTCCAAGCAATCCTAAATCCTGGTGCCAATATTTTAGAGAATGTTCCTAAATAAATAACCCTACCTTCAGTATCATAAGATTTAATTGCTTTGAGGTGCTCTCCTTCATATCTAAGTTCGCCATATGGATTATCTTCTATTACAACTAAATCGTATTCATTGGCAAGTTTAATGATTTCTTTTCTTCTTTTCTCTGAAGTAGTCACGCCTGTTGGATTATGGAAATTTGGTATTAAATACAATATTTTAGCTCTCTTTCCATTTTCTTTTAGTGTTTCAAGAGTTTCTCTCAATAAGTCAGTTCGTATACCTACATCATCAGAAACAACATCGACAAAATCACATAAGTAAGATCTAAATGCGCTTAGCCCACCAAGATAACTTGGAGCTTCAACTATAACAATATCTCCGGGATTAATTAATATTTTAGATACAAGATCTAATCCTTGTTGGGATCCACTAGTAATTAAGATATCGTCAGGAGTACATGTGATTCCATATTTACACATCATTTCCGATAAATATTGTCTTAATTCAGGATCTCCTTCTGTGAGTCCGTATTGTAATCCATTGTTGTTTGAATCCAATACATCATTTACAATTTTTTTTATTTCTTCCAATGGAAATGTTTTAGGATTTGGAAGCCCTCCTGCAAGGGAGATTATCCCAGGTTTTTGGGTAAGCTTTAGAATTTCTCTAATTTCCGATGCTTTTACTCTCTTTGCAGTCTCTGAAAATATTGAATCATCCATATAAATCAACATAGAGAAAGCTTAGTTATAATTTAAAAAACTTTCTTTTCGTTACAGGTTCTTTAAAAATACCTTCTGTAAGACCTTTTAATAATCCTAAAATGATAGGCCCATAAAGAATCCCCAATGCTCCAAACATATATGCACCGCCTAAAAATCCTACCAAAACAATAAACGGATGCAATTGAGCCTTATTCCCTCCAAGTTTTGGAAAAATATAGAAATTATAAAGGACAAAAAGAGCTATGAATCCATATGCTAACACTGCTAATCCTTGAATTATTTCTCCAATTAAAAGATAATAAAATCCAACAGGTAAGAATATTGTCCATGGCCCAACGACAGGTAAAAGTGCAGCAAGTCCCGTTAATAGGCCCAAAAGAAAAGAGTAAGGCACGCCTATTACTAAAAAGCCAATTGTAGCTAGAAATGCAATAATCATTGCACTCATTACGTTAGCATAAATTAAACCATTAATTACAAACTTAGTAGGCCCTAGAATGTTAGCTAAATCATTCTTGTAATGATTGGGAACTATTCTTCCTAGATAGGCTTCAACTTTTTCTTTTTCACTTAAAAAATAGAAGAGTGAAAGGAACAATACTACAACGTTCATCAAAATAATTGGGAGATCGCCCATAGTACTAGAAAAAAAATCTGAGATATTTATAATTTGGGGAAATGTTTCAGATATTATACTATAAAAAGGGCTAGCTTCAACATCTACACCTAAAAAATCAAATATGGTTGTTGGAGTTTCTTTTTCAAGTGCTTGGGTAACAAAAGCAAGCTGTTCGATAGCCTTATAGAATCCATAAATCAGAGTAATAAGAAAAGGTGCGGAAATAAACAAAGTAGTTAGAGCGGCGGATAGGCCCCTCATCTTTATTCTGTGATAAATATAATTATAAACAGGTGAGAATGCATAGGAAAAGATTAATCCGCCTAATATGCCGGGAATTATAGGGTAGACAAGATAAATTCCAAGAAGCAATATAGAAATAGTTATTATTAACTTAGTTAAGGTGAGTCTATCCATAAACGTTTTTATTATTTTCTTTTTTAAAACTTTATCTAATTAGGAAGATCTCTTTGATTTTTTATCTTTAATCATTTTAAGTCTAAATTTATTTTCTCTTTCTAATTCTTCTAATCTAAAATCAATGAATTTCTTCTGAGACTCTAATTTTGGTATAATCTTGGACTCCAAAGCATTTACCCTTCTTTTTGTAACTTCGATTTCATTTAAAACTTTTTTAAGAGTTGATTCTGCTTCAACGGCTTTTGCAACATATTCAAGCACTTTCTCATATTCCTCTACAGTCTCATCTATCTTCGATGATGTTGAAAGAATACTATAGCCCCTCCCATTTATTCCTTTTATGAAGGATAGCTCAGATATCTTAGGAACTTGAACACCCATTATATTTTTACTCTCTAATTGAAACTGTGGTGTGCCTTTCTTGATCAATGCACAGGAAGCAACGGTAATTTCTCCTTCAAAAGCTATTGTCATTCCAAGATATCTATTAGCAACTTCATAGTTTTCCTCTAGAACTTCTTGCGCTTCTTTTGCATCTTTTACCATTCCAAAAAGATTCATTACTAGGCCGTCTCTTTTCTTTTTGAGTATATTATAGCCAGTTTTAGAAAGTTTAATCTTTCTTTGAAGTTTTATTAATTCAGACCTAGTCGGTTTTATTTGGGGCATTTTTAAATCTCCTCATATATTTTTCAATTAAGTCATCACTAACTCTTAGTAACTTATCTTCAGGAAGTTTAGACAAAATATCCCAACCAATATCCAATGTAGTTTGAATTCCCCTATTTTCAGTTGGTTTTTGAGCAACAAAATTTTTTTCGAAATCATCTGCAAAGTCTAGGAATAGTTTGTCAGATTTTGAAAGGGATTCCTTGCCAACAATCGAAACAATTCCCCTTAGATCTTTGCCTTCGGCATATGCAGCATAAAGTTGGTCTGAAACAGATTTATGATCTTCTCTTGTTCTATCCTTCCCAATACCTTTACTCATCAATCTTGAAAGGGATGGCAAAACATCAATTGGAGGGTATATGCCCTTTCTTTCAAGATCTCTAGAAACAATAATTTGACCTTCGGTTATATACCCTGATAAATCAGGAATCGGATGTGTAATATCATCACCGGGCATTGTTAGGATAGGGACTTGTGTAACTGAACCATTTTTACCTTCTATTCTTCCTGCTCTTTCATAAATTGAAGCGAGATCTGTATACATATACCCGGGGTAACCTCTTCTTCCAGGAACTTCTTCTCTTGCAGACCCTATTTCCCTTAAGGCTTCACAATAATTTGTCATGTCTGTCATAATCACTAGCAAGTGCATATCATAGTTAAATGCAAAAAATTCAGCAGTAGTCAAAGCTATTCTAGGCACAATTAATCTTTCGATTGATGGGTCTGAGGCAAGATTTAAAAAAACTATCCCTCTTTCCAATGCTCCTGTTTTTTCAAAATCACTGATAAAATATTTTGCTTCTTCTTCAGTTATACCCATTGCAACAAATATAACTGCAAAACTTTCAGTGCAATCCAAAACAGTTGCTTGTCTTGCTATCTGCAAAGCTAGTTGATTGTGGGGTAATCCCGATCCCGAAAATATTGGAAGTTTTTGCCCTCTTATTAGAGAATTCATTCCATCAATAGCAGAAACACCAGTCTGGATGAATTCGTGAGGAGGTGCTCTTTTGAAAGGATTTATTGGGAGCCCATTAATATCTAATCTAGCTTCGGGGATTACTTTTGGACCGCCGTCGAGTGGGTCCCCCGAACCAGAAAATACTCTGCCAAGCATATCATAGGATACAGGAATTTTTAATACATCACCAGAGAATTTGACATATGCATTCTTGTCAATATTTCTTGTTCCTTCAAATACTTGAACAACTACTTTGTTCCTTGATGTGTCCAAAACTTGCCCTCTTTTGACACTTCCATCAGAAAGAGTAATTTTGACATATTCTCCGTACCCTATATCATCTGTATTTTCTAAGAAGATTAGAGGGCCAGTGACGGAAGTAATAGTTTTGTATTCTTTCACGAAATCACTCCTCTCCTAAAAGTGACTTGAATTCTTTTGACATAGTTTCATTGATTGATCCGATTTTACTCTCAAAGTCTTTTCTATATCTAACCTTAGATATTTCAGCCTTAGATTCAAGTTTTATAATTTTATCAATTTCAATTCCGTTCTCTATAGCATTATTTCCTAGACGAGAAAATCTAATAATTGCATTTAGTAGTGAAAATTGTCTCTTTAAAGAATGAAACTCATCAACTTCATGATAAGAATCTTGTTGTAAGAAGATTTCCCTTAATATCCTAGCTATTTCTAGTAAAAATTGTTGATCTGGCGGAAGTGCATCTGCCCCTACAAGCTGAACAATTTCTTGTAATTCTGCTTCTTTCTGTAATATTTCCATTGCTTCGGCTCTTGTTCTATCCCAATCGACAGATATTTTACTTTCAAACCATTCTTTTAGTGAGTCATAATATAGAGAGTAGGATTCAAGCCAATTAATTGAAGGAAAATGTCTTTTTTGTGAAAGATTTGAGTCAAGAGCCCAAAATGTTTTAGTTATTCTAAGAGTATTTTGAACCACAGGCTCTGAGAAATCCCCCCCAGGTGGTGAAACAGCACCAATAACTGTTACCGAACCTATTTTTCCTCCTAATGTAACAACTACCCCCGCCCTCTCATAAAAACTTGATAATCTAGAGGAAAGATAAGCTGGGTATCCCTCTTCACCTGGCATTTCTTCCAATCTTGAAGAAATTTCCCTCATAGCTTCTGCCCACCGAGAAGTAGAATCTGCCATCAGCGCAACGTCGTATCCCATATCCCTATAATATTCTGCTATTGTGATTCCTGTATAAATCGAAGCTTCTCTTGCGGCCACCGGCATGTTTGAAGTATTTGCTATGAGAACAGTTCTATTCATTAAGGGCCCGCCCGTAACTGGATCCACCAATTTAGGGAATTCTGTAAGAACATCAATCATTTCATTTCCTCTTTCGCCGCATCCAATGTACACAACGACTTTGGTATCACTCCACTTTGCCAGTTGCTGTTGTGTTACAGTCTTACCACTACCAAATGGGCCAGGAATTGCGGCTGTCCCTCCTTTAGCCAAAGGAAATAAAACATCGATGATTCTCTTACCTGTAACTAAAGGAACGTTAGGCATCATTTTATCCTTGAAAGGTCTAGGAACTTTAACTGGCCATTTTTGATACATCTTAATTACTGCACCATTATCTAACTTACACAAAATTTCCTCAACATTATACTTCCCTTCTTCTAAAATCTCTATAATTTCTCCAGTTATATTTGGTGGTGACATAATAAGGTGCTTTGTATGTTCATTCTCATTCACGTATCCAATTGCTTCTCCATAATTTACCTTATCGCCTTTTTTCTTTAATGGGAAGAATTCCCACTTCTTTTCTCTGTCAATTCCAGGTGCCTCGGCCCCTCTTTTTATGAATTCCCCCATTAAGCTAGAAAGCTTTGGTAGTGGCCTTTGGACCCCATCATATATTGAACCTAGTAATCCAGGACCTAGATCTACGGATAGTGGCATACCCGTAGTAGTTACATCATCGCCGGGCTTTAGGAGTGATGTATCTTCATACACTTGGATAATAGTTTTATCATAATCAATTTCAATTACTTCTCCAAAAAGCCCTTCTTTCCCGACTCGGACTAGCTCGTTCATCTTAGCATCTATATTAGTTGCCGTAACTACAGGTCCAGATATTCTATAAATTGTACCTTTGTTTCCCAAATTAATTACCCCACAGGTCAACTCCAATGACGTGTTTTATTTTGTCTCTCAAGATGTCACTCAGTTTTTCACCAAGCACGATTACAGTAGGTTTCACAGATGTATCGACCTTCAATTTAGTTTTATTTGAAAGATTTTTATAATATTCAGGTTGAATAATAATAATTCCTACTTCCCTATCTCTAAACATATCAATAAGATAATCTTCAAACTCCTGATTATTCATTATTTGTTTACTTTTTTTTATTCCTAATAATTTAAATCCCATGACGAACTGTTCATCTCCAATTACTCCAAATTCCATCAAATCACCAAACTATCTTCAATTATTTTTATTTCTAGATTGGATGCTTTGCCCCTAGATATCTTTCTGATATTCTCAACTTCAATTTTTTTGGAGATGATGTAGTGGAGAACAGGCATTATAGTAAAAGGATCTCCTATAAACTGTTCTTTTGCATATTTCATTAAATATTTCTCTAATGATTCTTCTAGATAAAACAAAGTTTTTTCTTGCCAGTGTTTTTCTATAATGCTCCCATAAGGTGTTTTTTTGATTCTCTTTAGGAACTCATTTTCTGATTCTCGTAAAAGTGAACTTAAATCCTCAATACTTAAAAATAATCCCCCTTCTATAATGTTTTTTTGTTCTTCTTCTATGGCAAAGCCGTATCTTCTCATTCTCATGATATTTTTTATATTAAGGATATCTATCTCAGTTCTTAAAAACCGAACGAAAAGAGATTTTTTTTCTTTCTTGAAAGTTTCAAGTATTTTTTTGTAGTACATTTTGAAAAGCTCCGATTCTATATCTGCTATCTCCTTCGTTTCATCTAGGAAATCAAATTGCTCTATTTTTTTTAACCTTTTGATAACATCTTCATAACTATATATTTTTACAAGTGATTGAATTAAGCTAAAAGGGAATTCCCCTATTGGAATAAGTGTCTTTTCTATATCCTCGGCAGTTGCTTTAGAATATTTACCCCTCAGAACAGAAATGATATTATGGATATCCCACCTAGTCAGTATAGCAAAAGCATATTTGGAGGCTTTTTTTCCACTCATTTTTATTAGCTTGTGGTAAGAATTCCCTAGATTATTGTTAATTGAATGCTCTATTAATTCTGCGCCTCTATAATTCCTTGATAAAGATTCAATTTCTTCTTTGTAGTTTCCTTCTCCTAAAAATCTAGCTATTTGTGAAACTTCCATGTTTAAAAGTTTATTATAAACGTCGCTCTTAAACAACTTGCTTTCCATAGCTCTTACTCTAGTATTAAGATAGCTATAGTTAGTTTCTTCAAAAAGATATTCAGAGGATACTACATTTAAACCCATATTCCGCATCACCAAATAAGATATCTCTTATTTCTTTCAGATTATTTTCAAAAACATAGTCGAGGAGTGATTCAAAAGTAAAGTCTTCTTTTATTTTTCCTGTTGAATCGCCAGTTGAAATGCCACCAAGAGCATTAATGTTTCCTTTATATCTTTTCCCAACTAATTTTCTTACATATTTTTCATCTTTTTCATTTGAGAATATATTTTCAAGTTCTGCCACTGATGTTAATCTCTTAAGAATAATTTCAAGTTTTTTTGATTCTATTTGATCTAATTTAGTTTTTGCATCGTCAAATATTTTTTCTAGTACATCCTGTTCCATTTTTAGCCTTTTTCTTTTAATTTCGAGATTTGTTCTAGATGTTTCAGTTCTGGCTAACAAAGAGATTTTTTCTGTTAGGATACCTTGTTTTTTTATCCTTAGTTTATCTAGGGTAATATCAATTTCTTTTAATTTACTTTTCTTTTTTTCTTCTACTCGCTGATCATATTCCTTTGCTATTTTTTTTGCGTCCTCTATTACTTTGTCTGCTACTGTACTTTTCCCCATTTAATTCCTCCCCTAAAGGAGTTGGGGCAGCACGACGAAAAGAAGAACTAAGGATACTGTAAGTCCAAAGATAACAATTGTTTCAGGAATTACAGTTAAGACTAAACCCTTACTAAAAAGTTCTTCTTTTTCTGTCATTGCCCCAATTGCAGCAGACCCTATGTGTTTTTCTGCCCATGCTGCAGCTAATCCTGTCAATATAACTGAAGCTACAGAGCTCAATACTACAATTACTACTCCTAATTCTGCCATAATATCACCTCTCTAATTTTAAATACCAAATGGTTTATATTTAATGCCTCCTCCTTCATAGAATTTTGTGAAAAATTCAACATAATGTAATCTCAATGCATGTAAGAAACTTGCCAAAATTCCTAACAAGATGTTTCCAATATGCCCAAATATTAAGATGCTATACCCTAAGAGAATGAAAATGCCTCCCTTTGGAAAAACAATATCCATAACAATACTATTAATTACAATTGCTATTCCAACTGAGGAGAGCCCTATGGCCATTAGTCTTACATAAGATAGAATATTACTCATTATACCAAATATCTCTATTAATCCGATAAATCCTTCTCCCAATACTAATAATATTAGTGAAATAAAAAGAAGCCCTGCCCCCAAATAGAGGAAAATATTTGATATATAAAAACTAATTGAAATAATTATTATTGAGAATATTAGTATTATCCAAGCACCTTTCTTTAATATTGCTTCTCTAAAATTGTGTGACCTGTACACATTGATAAATCCAAATATGAGGCCTAAAAGAACATGTAACACACCTATTGAAATCGAGAGAATCATTATAGGCATGAAATCTACAATTCTATTCAGAATTGGCATTTTAAGACCAAATATTTCTTCAATTCCTATAAGGGCAAATATATCAAATCCAAAGAACTCGCCATCAATGAACCCAAATGCTATAGTATAAAGACTCGAGTATTCTAAAATGCCAAGAATCATTTTCCATCCTTCAGTTTTAAATTTTGTTTTCATGAATAAAGAAGCAAAAAGTATTACTAATCCATAACCAATGTCCCCAAGCATTATTCCATAAAAAAGGGGAAATGTTATAAAAATTGCAAAGGTGGGATCAATCTCTCGAGTCTTAGGGTATTCGAATAGCTCTAATAATAATTCGAAAGGTTTGACTGGTGTTGGGTGTTTAAATTCAACAGGCACTGATTCCTCATCGCTATACTTAATTTTATCAAGATTTATTCTGTCTCCAAATTTTTTCTTTAGAATATCTTTAAGTTTTTCAAATTTATTTTCTGGTATCCAGCCTTCAACAATGAAAGTATTCTTAGTAGTTGTGAATCTTAAAGGAGCTTCCATTTTTTCTATTTCGCTTGATAAAAAATCTTCATATTGTAAAAGATAAGCAGATTTTTCCTTAATTATAGAATCCATTTCTTCTTTAAGTTTCTCTCTCTTTTTTTCAAGATCAGATTTCGAAGATAGTAAATTATCAATTGAGGTTATTAATTTTTTTTCTACTCCGATGTCTTTTATTTCTCCAATTGACTTTATTTTGTCAATTTCTTTTAGTATGGAGGATATTTTCTCTATTTTCTCAGAATAGGTTTTAATTGTGTTTTCAGTTTTATAAACTTCTTTTTCAAGTTCCCTTGAAACTTCGCGCCTAATATACGTTGTTTTAACTTTATCTGGCCTTATATCAAATTTGCTCAAAATGGACCTAATAGAAAGTAATATTTCAGAAAAAATTGAAACTTCGCCTAATGATTTTCCTATTTCGAATGTTTCATTCTGTTCTTTAAAATCTATAATATGAATTATCTTTAATGAATGAAGGATTTCAATAGTTTCCTTCATTATGTCTTTAGTTCCAACTAAGGTTATTTTAGTCATTCTTTCGTTGGAGCTCATCAACGTACCTCATAAATTTATCAAGAATAAAATTTATAGCTTCATCTTTTTTTTCTAACGCTTCTTCTCTAACTTTTTCAAGTTCTCTTACTCCCTCGGAAATTGCTCTTTGTTTTTCCATAAGTATTCTATCTGTTTCAGTTCGTATTTGTTTATCCATATCCAAGTCAAGTTCTCTTTTTCTTTTTTCTAGAAGTTTTTCAATTTCTATATCCAATTCAACTAAGCGTTTCTTGTGATTTTCTTCAGCCTCGGCTATGATTCCCTTAGCAGTTTCTTCTGCTTTTTTTATTTCTAAGAGTATCTCTGCCTTTTCCATAAAATCACTGAATGAAAACTTACTTCTAGTTAATAAAAAATGCTTTATATATTTTTTGATATTTAATTGGATTTATTATGCCAAAAATAATTATTTATTATAAATTAAGGAATAAAATAAAATAAGAGCGAAAGAAAAGTTAAGCCAGTCCTTCTTCAATCAAAGATTTCTTAACACGTTCAATTGCCCTAATAACGTCCTCTTCAGATTTTGCACCTGTGCAAACAACCTTACCACTTCCAAATAGTAGTAGTACTACCTTTGGCTCTTTTAGCCTATATATGAGTCCCGGAAACTGCTCAGGCTCATATTCACAATTTGGAAGGGTCAAAATAATGTCGTCAAGGTTTAGTTTCATTTCTAGATCCCCAGATGCAACAATATTTTGTACAACAATATCTGGCTCCTTTTCCATTGGAGTTCCGTAATCTCTCAAAATCTCAATTATCTTGAATATAGCTCTTCTTGATTCCTCTGGTGATTTGGCTCCGGTACAAACAAGTTTGCCACTTCCAAAGACTAAGGTTGCGGTCTTAGGTTCGTCAAGCCTAATTACCATACCTGGAAACTGCTCAGGCTCATATTCAATATTATCCAAAGAACTAGCAGCTTTAACTAGATCAACTCTATTAAATAGATTAGCAGAAGTAACAACGTTTTGAACGGTCATTTTATACTTGCCTAACTTAGATACGGACAAAGAATACCTCCAATATTATAATATAATTTATAAGGAGTAATTTATAAATGTATTTATAAAAGTTGTGCAATGTGTCATTTTATCCAAAATCAATTACGCAAATTGAAAAAATAGAAATCAAATATTTAATCTGATATAATTCTTAACTTTTTTTTCAACTAGGAATACAACAATTGATTTTACAAAATCTCCAGGTAAAAAAGGGATTCCACCTACAAAAATGGCTTTCTCTAAAGACATGCCCGTGATAAACGAGAGCCAGAGTATCCCTAATATATATATTGGGGCTATAGACAATATAAGTCCAGAAAAATGGATTTTATCATTATTAAATTTTTCATAAAAAAAGCCACTCGCATAAGCACCTGGCACAAATCCAAAGAGAAATCCTCCTGTGGGGCCCAATAGAATTCCAATTCCTCCAGTAAAGTTGTGAAAGACTGGTGCGCCTATTGCGCCTAATCCAAGATAGATTATCTGGCTTAATACCCCTAATTTTTTACCTAATATTGTTCCAGAAAGCAAAACAAAAAATACTTGTAAGGTCAAAGGCACTGGGTAAAATGGAATAGAAATAAAGCCTCCTACTGCAGTAAGTGCTGCAAATAAAGCAACAAGAGAAAGCTCTTTTGATTTTATCATTATATCCCTATTGTAAACTTAATATTTTCTTTAGTTTACAATTTATTTAAAAAGTTTTCTCTTGGGATTCGTATATTTCGTAAGCCCGAGGTATGGTATCGGCATCATACGCATCTTTATCTTCTCTTATTCGTATTACTCTCGGGAATCTCAGTGCGAATCCGCTTTCATATTTCTGGGAATGCTGAATTTCATCATAAAGAACTTCAACAACTATTTTTGGAACTAAAGTTACAGTTTTACCTTTTTCTTCCAAGATTAGCGGAGTAAGTTGTTCTGTAATCTCTGTGAAGAGCTCATCTGAGAGCCCAGTTGCAACTTTTCCTATAGGTAAAAAGTTACCCTCATCATCCCTTATGCCTAAAAGTAGAGAGGAAAGCCATTTTTTTCTTCTGCCCTCCCCCCACTCAGCGCCTATTATAACTAAATCCAGTGTTTCTAATGTTCTTTTAATTTTTAGCCATTTCTTACCTCTCGCACCTGGTTGGTATTGGGACATATAATCCTTTATCATAATCCCTTCGTGCCCATAACTGACAGACTTATCATAGAAATCTTTAATTTCTAAAGGATCTTTTGATATTTTATTTTCCGCAATTCTTACAATTTCAGATTCTTTTATTGAAGAAATTAAAATTTTTCTTCTTTCTTTTAATGGTAAATCAATTAGGGATTTATTTTCAACTAGGAGACAATCAAAAAGAAAGAGTTTTAAAGGTATTTTTTCCGAGATCTCTGAGATTTGATATTTTCTTCTAAGCCTTCTTAAAACATATTGAAATGGTGCTATCTTTCCATCTTTGTATGCAACTACTTCCCCTTCGCATATTATATTCTCAGGCAACAAAGTTATTTTGAGCTCAGACAAAACTTCAGGTAAAGCTTCGGTAATATTTTCTAGGCGTCTTGAAAATATTTTTATATTATTATGGGATTTATGTACTTGAATTCTTGCTCCGTCATATTTAACTTCCATTTCTGGCTCTTCTACATCTTTTAAGGCTGAGTCTATAGATCCAGCTATTTGGGCAAGCATGGGTTTTAATGGCCTACCTACAGTTACATCTAATTTAGAGAGTTCATCAATTCCTCTTTTTGAATAAAGTGCAATTAATCCTAAATCATTTGTCAATAAATACGCTTTTTCAACTTCTTTTCTAGGGATTCCAGAAAACTTTGATATTGCATCAAGAATTATGCCTTCTGCAGCTCCCGTTCTCATTTGTTCAAGAATTGTTCTAGACAGATATCTCGCTTCAATAGGTGATGCTGTAGAAAAGAGTTCAGATAGATATCTTATTTTTTTGTCCTGCGATCCTTTTCCTTCATAAGCAGATACCTTTTCAAATAGCTCCATTAAGTAAGTTATATCAATTTTTATGTCAAAAAATGTTTGTTGTTTTTTTTGCTCTATCGCCTTTTGAATCCCTTCACCAAAATCACCAGAAGAATATACAAATTTTTCAACTTTTTCTTCATTTATTCCTGTAATCTTAGATATAACTTTCAATAAAAGTCTAGGGCCTATTCCTAGTTCCTTTTCTTTCCACTTGGGAAAAACATATCCTGCCAATAAACCTGTGACAAAAGGCAGAATATCTTCAGGAACTATTGAGAAAAAATCCGATATAATATCTCTCTTCTCAAGTTTGGATGAGGTCGAAATTAATTTTTCATAAACATTGACAAGCTCTTTGTAGAGCATCTAATACCCTCTGTAGTTAAGATATGCAACTGTTGTAAATATAGCAATATAAGTTGCAAATATCATTTCTATTATTGGAATTCCATATATAATAAATTTTCCTAATAAATCAATTGAAAAAAGGGAATATACAAGGTAAGATATGGATAGTGGGATACCAATCAACAGAAAGAATGAAAAGATAAACAGAATAAACGAGGGTAAGGTATAGTGTAAAGATAACATTATACTATTCTTAATTGCTTTAAAAGACGATAAATTGTCTATTATTATTGAAGGAGATACAAAGGAAAAAAATGGCGCTAAAAAAAATCCCATTAATAACAATATTGGATGGACGGCATAGAATAAAAGCCCAGTAAGGAATACTATAAAAGCCATTATGTTTACGAACAATACTCTAAGAAGTTTAGAAAATGCCTCTTTTATGGAACTTAGATAATTCTTTGTTCCTATAGTAGCAAAATCTCTCAACAAGATTGAAGAAAGATTAAATGCAAATATCGTTAAAATTAAATAAATTAATAATGAAAGTATGATATATAAAGACCATTGGTATACAAATCTCAATACATCTTCGCCTGTCTGAAATAGTAAAAGACCTTCACTTAAGTATTGGAAAAGAAAGGAAGTAATTAATATATAGAATAACATAGGTATTAAGAAAGGTAGGAAAATCTGGATATGAAGACTCTGACTTGAAACTGAGAAAACCTCTCTTAATGAAAGTTTGGGCATAATGAAACATTAAGATAATCATTAAAAAACGTTTTGGTCATTTTAAGAGTATAAAAAATAGTAATAACACTATCAAAAGTAAAAATCCAATTAGTATACCGCCATAAAGAAGTATATTATTAATAGATCCTAAGGAATTAGAAGATTCTATAAGTTCGTTGCATTTAGAAACATAGTCTTCGCATGAAGCTACTTTTCCTATATCTCCTAGATTATTGAATTCCGCGCTTGCTTTTTGGAAGTAAGATCTTGCATTTTGGTAATCTCCTGAAGAGAAGTAATTTTTACCCATTTCAAAATATTCTAAGGCTTTTTTATAATTGTCTATCTTTAACAGATTATTCTGGATTAGTGTAATTTTCTGATTATCTCCTAATTTCTGATAAATTGTAAGGGCATTGTTGAAAACGGAATAAGCTTTTTCATAGTTTTCTTCAGACATTAATTTATTGGCCTCGTTTAAGTAATTCTGGGCTTCTACATATCTTGTTGCTTTTTCGATCATCTCTTCTGCTTTTAATGCCGCATCAAAATCCTTTTTATTTACTGAAGCTTTTTTTGCTTCTTCAAAATACAAAATTGACTTTTGGTATTCTCCCATCCCAAAGAAGTATAATCCCATCTCATAAGAAGATCCCGTATTCAAAAAAAGTTCACATTTTTGGATATAATCGTCTGCTTCTAGTACTTTATTTGTGTTTTTATCTTTTCTATATTCTTCTCGTGATATCTTAAAGTATATTAAAGCGTCTCTATAATTTTCATTGTTAAACAAACTCATGGCTTGACTAAAATACATATTGGCTTTGTTTGCAGCCATCATGTTTTCGTAACCTGAAATAACGTTAGAATAATTAGCTAAGACCAAATCAAGAGCTCCGTTGTGGTCCATATCTTTAATCACAACATACTTAGTCATATAATTCTCAGTAGATTGCCATAAAAGCTGTCCAAGCCCATCTAACAAGAATACCTCCCCGTATGCCTTATTAGATCTGTATGTAGATGTAGAGCATGCAACAATCTCACCATATCCGTCCTCATTAAGATCAGATGAATGTACGTTAGATATCATCTTTCCCAGATTACTTTCCCATACTCTAGCTCCTGAATTGTCAAGAACATATACTTTTTCCCCTGCTGCAATAACCTCAAGGTCGCCATCACCACATACATTTGACACTATTAGGTCCGATCCTTGTTTTATTGGGTATTGCCATAGAAGGTCTAAAGTGCCTGGATCTTTTACATGAAAACAATAAACATATTTGTCTGATAGCGCAATAATTTCTATTTTTTCTTCTCCTAATTCAGTGTCGGCATCGTTATCTAAGTTTACAGCTATAACTTTTTTTATGTCTATGTTAGTATTATAAGAATATTTTTTTATCCAAAAAGAGGAGTTATAATCAAAAACTGAGATATTATAACCACCGGTTATGATTTCTTTTTGGATATCTGAGTCAAGATTAGCCGCGGCAATGCTACTTAGTGGTTTAGAGGGGATGGCAATTGTAGAAAAATTATATTCGTTACCATTATAACTAATCATACTAGCAGTATTTCCTGCTAAAAGTGCTTCCTCTCTGCCATCACCAAATATATCCGCCCACTTGATTTCACTAACAGGAACAGATTTAAAATATTCTTTAGCCATACCTTGTTCATTAAGTATGTAAAAATGAGATTCCGTTAATAATAAAATATCCTTTTGGCCATTGCCATTAAAATCAATACCAAATGCATCTTGTGGGTAAGTTTTTAATGATTCGTTTGTGTCTGGCAGATCTATATTTGAGTCTCTTATTGAAGCCATTGTAGTATCAGTGTCTGATATTTCTTTATTCCATATTATCTGCCCATTGTAATTTAATAGATAAACATAACCGTTTTCATAGGATTCTCCTCTTTTAAATCCGGTTGTAACAAGAAGTTTCCCTGCTGAATCTTGGGAATAGTCAATTAATCTCATAGAGGCAATAATATCCCCCTTAGGTTTATTTGTGAATTTCAAAGTCATTTCACTGGCAGAAACAAAAGACAAGAATATTAATACAATTAATAGTATAGGAATGATTTTTGATTTTTGAATATTCAAAAATTTTATTTTAGACATATTCATATTATAATGACCTCTATTATCTAGATAATGACAAAGTCTGATATCAGTATTATTAATTATTATTGCTATACTAATATATAAAGTTTTCCCTAAAAATAGTAGTCAATGTAAAAATTTGAAATTAAATATTGTTTAACAATAGGAAAAAATAAAGATTAATTTAATAATTAGAATGGAACTTTTAGATTGTACTTCTTTCTCTTTTCAATTTTCTTTTTGCTCCTGTTCTTTTTGATCTTCGAAAGTTTTTTGACTAGTTCTATATCAAGAGGAACTTTATCTTCTTTACCAATCTCAAGATACCCTTCTTGAACTGCAGCTTCAAATGCCTTCTGGCCAGTTTTAGTTCTTACAATAACCGTATTCCAGCCTTCTGGGGCTCCAATTGATCCAATTGATATATCAGATAGCTCAGCAGTAAAATCAGGACATATTGAACAGCTTTCTTGTTCATACTCTCTTACTATATCAATAGGTATCTTCTGAATATCTCCTGAAACAGAATAAATCACATAATTACCTGCACCTATATCTACTTTGTAGGTATCCTCGGCCCGTATTTCACCTAGTTCTTCCATCATCTTTATCATTGCATTATATCTAAAATTATGTGTACAAAATAATCCAACTCTAAGAGATATTTTGTCAATTACGCTTCTGAGTGATAGTGGATATATTTCAAGTTTTCTAACTGCTTGTTGGACGCAGGGAAGGCCTACTATTGCTATATTTTTTAGATAATTTGAGGTTGCAGCAGATTTTAGTATATTTAATGTTGGACAAAGATTGTAAGTTGTCCCTGTTGTTTCAATAAGTTCATCGTAATTTGTAACAAGAGCAGATCTTGCAAGCCAATATTTCTCTTTGTCTTTACCCCCTGTTAAAATACCATCGATTATCCTCGAGTCAAGGCAATAACTCATTAATCCTGTTGTGGTCCCGCCACTTTGTGCATTTTTTAGTATTTCTTGACTAGTAGCCCTTGCTGTATAAATTGACATGTATCTCCCAAGATGCTCATCAATAGATGTACTCTCATCTTTGAATACTGTTTCATTAATATATTCTAAAGGCATATAGCTTCTAGGACATTGAAATCTACATTCTCCGCATTTTACACAAATTTCATCTCTTAAAACAGGTTTTCCCTCGATATCAGATAATGCAAGTGTAGGGCATACCGCAGTACAAAGACCACAGGAAATACATAGCGCCCTTTGAGTAATATACCTAATATTGACTTCAGAATTTTCTTCAATATTCGTGAAAGCTTGGAGATATTTCTCATCTTTTCTTAAGAATGCATCAAAAAATCTTTCGATTATTTCAGGGCTTGGTGGGCATCCGGGTATCGCATAATCTACTTTTACTAATTCACTAATGGGAAGGAATGCATCTGTTTCTGGCATTGGCATTTGATTTCCTGCAGAATGCATAAGTATCCCTGTAGTTACGGCACATGCACCTAAAGCTGCTACTTTTTTTGATCTTTCTCTTATCTCAGTTACAAGTTTCATATGCCCTTTTTCAATTGTTCCAACGGCCCCCTCAAACACTGCTAAATCTAATTCTTCAGGAGGATTTCGAACGTCCAGTACTAAGGGGTAATATTTTACATCATATTCTTTAAGAAATTCTGTTATCTTTCCAGTATCTAAGTGAGATAATAAACATCCTGAACATGAAGCTAATTGGAATACGCCTACTTTTGGTTTCATTAATCCGCCTCCAAGAAATGATTAATAATGTTCTCGACTTTCTGAATAGCCTCTCTAACTTCGGCGTTCATTTCCAATTTCATATTATTTGGATCTACGTTTCCTTGTATTAACAAAAGTTTAACGTTAGAAGAAAATCCAGTTATTTCGTGAGAGATGTTCATACTGTGAGAAGATTTTATGAAGTTTTCAGAAAATATGTCTTTACCATCTAAAATTAAAATATCGCCAAGTTTTCCATTGAAATCCCCACAATCAATAATATAAAGATTTTTTATTTTGTGTTTTGTGGAGTTAATTAGATTCAAAAACGGGGATATACCAGAACCACAATCTATTACGGCAAGATTTCTATATTTGTCTTCAATTTTTTCATCTTTTAATCGCCTAATAAATTCTGGTCCAAATCCATCATCGCCGAAAAGAGGATTACCGCAACCTAGTATAAGATTCTCTTTTGTTATGTATTCCATTACATATACCTCCTTTCTAGAATCTTACCATCTATACCCTTAACAATGATACAGTGTGTCGCACAATCGAGACATGGATCGTATGACCTCATGATGACTTCAGCATATTCTTGAGGTGAGCCCTCAATAGCCTTGCCTATCGTTGGAATATTCCAAGTAGTAGGAGATATTATCCTATAATCTTTCATAATCCCATTGTGATCAGTTTTTGCCATATGTATTAAAGTTCCTCTTGGGGCTTCATAAACCCCTATACCTTCTCCTTCCTTAACATTAATATGGTCTGGTCTTGTCTTACCGTTGACATCTAACTGATCCAATAGTTCTTCTGCTCTATATACCATAACTAGCATTTCTCTTGCTCTTGCAACATTGATGTACAATGCAGAGTCTCCTGAAAATCTTTTAAATTTGATAAATCTTGCTCTTGGACCTGTTTCAACTGTTTCTCCATAATAAAGAGGGATCATAGTATTCGTAGTTCTACCTTCTTCATCTTTTTCATAAAACCTAGATGGTATTACTTCCCTTATTGCTTCAATATTAATTTCATTCCTATCCCCATATGTCATATGTGTAGCCAAAATACTGGAATTGGATATCCCAATATTATTTGGTAAGTTTTCAAGTTTCTTTTCTATTGTTTCTATAAACAAATCTTTTTGTAAGTGAGCATTTTTTTCATATTTTCTTACGAGTCTATATAAGCTCGCAGCTGCTCTTTGGCTTATATTAGTATGAAATCCACCTACGCAATAATTAGAAGGATGAATTGCTTCTCCTCCTACAATATCTTTCATTTTTTGTCCAATTCGTCTTAATTCTTGAATCCTCTCTATGGATTCTTTTTTTATTTTTTCATCTTCTACTAAATCATTAAGAATTAGAAATTGGTGAAGTGCATGGTCTTGCATCTTGCTCGCAAGTCCTAAGATTTCCCTCAAAATCTGTGCGTCTTGAGGTATTTCAAGACCAAATGCTGCTTCAAGAGCCTGACACGATGCCTCTGCATGAGAAATAGGACATAGTCCACATATTCTCATTGAAGCCCTTGGAGTAAACTCATAAGTTCTGCCAAGAGTCAATGATTCAAAACTTCTTACCATTGTAGTTGAGATATAATATGCTCTTTCAACTATTCCTTCTTCATCCACATGAAGAACTAGCTTTGCATGCCCTTCATGCCTAGTTGTTGGGTCAAGGTTTACAATCCTCTCCCCTGTTTTTTCCATATTATTCCTCCGTATATATATTCAATATATTTATATACATTTAAATATTGCGGTAATAAAAAATAAAATAGTTAAATAAAATACAATAATATTAAAAATAGCCGGATATTACTTGTTTTCAAATGTTGATTCCAAGAAGTTCTTTAAGGTTAAATAGTCATTTTCTATTCTTATGGGACAACCTTGTCTTCGGTCAACATCCTTCATTGATTCTGGTAATTCTGGTTCGAATCCTAGAAGAGACTTTATTTCTTCAGGAAATTTTGCAGGATGTGCTGTTTCTAAAGATATGCTTAGAGGGTAATCCCCATGGCAGGTGTAATATGATTCAAGTCCCGCCCAGCCTACTGCGCCGTGTGGTTCTAGAACTACCTTATACTTTTCATAAACGTCTTTAATGGTATCCCTTGTTTTTTGATCATTTATACTTGTAGAAAAGATATTTTTTTTCATATTTTTCAAATCAGGGTATTTATAGACTTTTCCAGATTTATCAACAGTCCCTCCATATAATTCAAAGAATCTAGCTAGATTTGACGGATGGCCTACATTCATTGCACTAGATAAACAAGATTTGGAAGGAGAAAGCTTTTGATATATTCCATTATTTAGATACTGAGGAAATTCATCATTTTCGTTTACTGCCATTATGATTTTATGAATCGGCAATCCCATTCTTCTCCCAAATTCACACCCAAGAGAATTACCAAAATTTCCTGATGGGATAGATATTAATGTTTTTTCTCCTTCTTCTGATTTTTCTAGATAGGAATAGAAATAGTAAATCATCTGTGGTAGTATCCTTCCTATATTTATTGAATTGGCAGATGTTAAATTCAAATCTGCCAAATCTTTGTCTTGAAATGCCATTTTTACAAGATTTTGACAATCATCAAATTTACCATTAACTGCAAGTGCTGTTACATTATTTCCTATTGTATCAAGTTGTTTTTTTTGCCTTCCAGATACTTCAGATTCAGGGTACAAAATAAATACATTTATTCCGTTTACCCCTTTGAACGCTTCTCCTACTGCACTGCCTGTATCCCCAGAAGTGGCTACAAGTATCTTTAATATTTTTTTTTCATCTTTTAGAGCCCCCATTAAACGTGCCATCATTCTTGCAGCAAAATCCTTAAATGACGCTGTGGGACCTTGGTCTAGTCTTAGAACATATTTTCTATCATGTACTTTTTCAATTGGTACTCTAAAGTTATATGCTTCTTTACACAAACTAAGGAGATGATCAGAATCTATATCTGCATAAAGGAATTTATCTAAAATTGCGTGAGCCACTTCAAAATATCTTTTCCCTCTTAGATCTTCAAGCTCCCCTTTTGAAATATTGGGTATCCTTTCGGGCATAAATAATCCTGCATCTGGTGCTTGTCCCATCATAAGAGCATCTTTAAAACTAACAAGACCTTTAAAAGGTGTAAATCCAGGCTCATTAATATTCCTATTAGTACTATAATATTTAATTCCGCCCATAAATTAAGATTTTTCTACAGAATTTATAAACTTTATTAAGAGAATAATTTAACACTATTATATTGTCGGTATTTATAAAAAAGGAATATTAAGAAAAGAATTTATTACGGTTCAAGTCTCCTTCTATCATGGGGAAACAGAACGCCTTCTCGTATATTTTCTAGATTTAGCATTTGCATTAGCAGTCTATCTATACCAAGGCCAAATCCGCCATGTGGAGGCATGCCAAATCTAAAAGTCTTTAAATAAGATTCAAAAGAAGATACAGGAAGTCCCTTTTCTTTTATTCTTGTTTTAAGAACTTCTACATTATGAATTCTCTGGCCTCCAGAACTTATCTCAACGCCTTTGTAATCCAAATCAAATGCCCTTGCTATCTGTCCATCAAAATTAGTATAAAATGGTTTAGTGGCTAAAGGATATTTAATCAAGAAATAAAGTTCATCTCCATATTTTTCATTGATAATATTTCCTAAAGCTTTTTCCGATTCTGTTCCTAAATCTTCTCCATACTGAACTTTAAATCCTGCATCTTGGAGAAGATTAATTGCTTCTTCATATTTTACCCTTCTAAAAGGTACAGAAGGAGTATTAATTTCAATCCCTAATAAATTAAGTTCGTTTTTTTTATTTTCATTGACACATTTCAATATATGAGAAACTAAATTTTCGAGTATATTCATTACATCTTCTTCGTTTTCTATAAATGCCATTTCAATATCTATGGCATCAGATTCAGAAAGATGTCTTCTCGTGTTTGACTCTTCGGCCCTAAAATAGTGGGCCATTTCAAAAACTCTGTCCATTCCAGTTGCCATCATAGTCTGCTTATAAAGCTGAGGAGATTGAGCTAGGAAAGCTTCTCTTTCAAAATACGAAAGAGGAAAAAGTTCTGTTCCCCCCTCAGTCCCTGAAGCGCTTATTTTAGGTGTTTGGATCTCTACAAATGACTGGCTCAGAAGGTATTCCCTTGCTGCCCTTAATATTTCACTTCTGATCTTAAATATTGAAGTAACCTTTGGTTTTCGTATATCCATAAACCTGTTATCAAGTCTTGTATCAATGTCTGCATCAACTTTTTCAGAAGGATCAAGTGGAAGACTTGGTTCTGCTGTACTAATTACCTCTATTTCAATAGGAATTAATTCGAGTCCGCCTGGAGCTTGAGGAGATGATTTTACATTTCCTTTAACTGCAATTATCCATTCTCTCCCCAAAGAATCCATTAATTTAAAAATTTCTTCCGAGACTTTCTTTTTAGGAGCTGTAATCTGAGCAATTCCTTCCCTATCTCTTAACAAAATAAATTTAATTCCGCCAAGATCTCTTCTTTCATGAACCCAGCCAGCGAGTACCACTTCTTCCCCGTCTTTTAAATTATCTGAATAAGAAGTTCTTTTTAACATTTAAGTCACCATACATAATTTATCTTTAATTAATTTTATTGTCTTTGAGGGCTCTGCCCTCCCTTCAGTTTCATTAACGACTTTACCAAATAAAAAATGTAATGCGTTTTCATTTCCTGATTTATAATCTAAAACTGCTTTTGGATTGTCCCCCATAACTTTTTCTATTATTTTGATGAGTGTATCTTCTGAGCTTATTTGATAAAAGTTCTTTTTATCCATTAATATCGGTATTTCTTCACCGGTATCTACAGCGTCTTCTATAATCCACTTAGCATTCTTTACAGAAAGGTCTCCTCTTTCGATAAATCCTATCATATCAGATATGTGTTTTGGAGTAATTTTTGATTTTGAAACTGATAAATTTTTTTCATTTAACCTTCTTTTAAGTTCGGTAGCACACCACTTACCCGCTTCCAAGGGATTTGAATTCTTAGCAGACTCTTCAAAGAAATCTGATAAATAAAGGTCAGATATCAAAGCATCGACTATTTCTTCTCCTAGTGAGTATTGTTCCATAAATCGTTTCTTTTTATTATGAGGGGATTCTGGCAGAACTGACTCAATTTCATTTAGCTTTTCAGGACTAATGTAAATTGGAACTAAATCTGGGTCTGGGATATACCTATAATCTGCAACTGTTTCTTTTTTTCTAAGAGTTTTAGTAATCATGCTTCCTTCATCAAAGTGCCTTGTTTCCATCGTAATTGTTCCGCCCCTCTGTAAAACAGCTTTCTGCCTAACAATCTCGTATTTTAGTGATTTATAGACGCCTTTTACTGAATTGACATTTTTTATTTCAATTCTATTGCCACCCATGATAGATATGTTAACATCTGCCCTAATAGATCCAGATTCTCCTCTTATCACACCTAAATATTCCAATGACAGCAAAAGATCTCTCAAGAATTCCCTTGCATATTCTGGAGATTTAATTTCGGGTGCAGTTACTATTTCTGCCAGAGGGACTCCACACCTGTTAAGATCTACTTTACCTTCTCTGAGCTCATATCGTCCTGGATCTTCTTCGATATGGATTTCCCATATTCCAACTCCCATAAAAACACCATTTCCTAATATGGGTTGAGATGTTCTCTGATAATTTGAAGGTAAATCAGGATAAAAATAATGTTTTCTTTGGACATAGAAAGGTTTTTCATATGGATTGCAATTTAAAAATAAACCTATTTTTAGAAGATTCTCTAGTGCCTTTTCATTTACGCCCATTGGTTTTGATCCAGGTTGAGATGTACATATAGGGCAAATATTTTTATTCGGAGGAGAGTTGATATAATCTGTTGAACACTCACAAAAAATCTTTTGCTCAGTTTTTAATTGGACGTGTATTTCTAGACCTATTTTTAGGTTCAAATCTTTGTACTTATCTTCGTGAAGTTGCAATTAATTCCCTCCACAAGCTATTTCTAGTGCCCTCATACCTTTCAATAATTTAGATTCAGATAATCTATCGGCATGAAATTGTAATCCAACAGGAAGGCCTTTTATTTCACCAACTGGCTGACTTGAAGCACATATACCCGTAAGATTTGCACTTACCGTAAGTATGTCTGAGGAATACATAGCTAGAGGATCCGATATTCTTTCTCCTATTTTCCAAGGAAGGGTTGGCATTGTTGGACCAACTAATAAATCATAAGTATTAAAAATTCTTTTAAAATCTTCTTTGATGACACTTCTTGCTTTTAGAGCTTTTGTATACCATCTTCCTCTAAATTCTTCCATTGTGATGAACGTTCCAAGTAAGACTCTTCTCTTGACTTCTGTTCCCATTGAAGTTTCTCTTGTACTTGAAACTGCTTCTACTATATCTTGGCCACCAACGTAATGGCCATATTTAAATCCATCAAACTTTGACATTGCAGATGAGAACTCACTGAAAACAACTAAATAATATATTGGTATAGCATATTTTATATTTGGGAGAGATACTTCTTCTATTTTTGCGCCTTGAGATTCAAGCGTTCCAATTTTATCGAATATAATGTTTTTTATTTTATCATCCACACCCTCAAAAAACTCTTTAGCATATGCAATTTTCATATTTTTGATATCATTTTCATTAAAAGATTCAACTGTTTTCAGATATGAATTATCACTTTCAATTGTTACAGTATCCCTAGTATCTTTACCAGAAATAACATCAAGTAAAAGTGCTATACCATAGGTATCTCTAGCAAACGGCCCTGGACCTTCTAAACTCATAGCCATATCAGAGAGGCCATACCTAGAAACTAAACCATAACTTGGTTTAAATCCATATACTCCACAAAAACTTGCTGGGCACCTTATGGATCCCCCTGTATCACTTCCTATAGATAGATCGGCAAATCCGGCGGCAACTGAGGCTGCACTTCCTGAAGAACTCCCGCCTGGAACATAATCAATATTTTTAGGATTTTTAGTTGGTCCAAAATAAGAAGAAGTTCCATCTGACCCACATGCAAACTCATCCATATTACACTTACCAATTATAATCCCGCCTTCTTTTTTTATTGAACTTATAATAGTAGCGTCATAAGGCGAGATATAATTTTCTAATACTTTAGAACCACATGTCATTCTAAGTTTAGAAACTGCAATGTTATCCTTAATAGAAATTATAAGCCCCGATAGCTTTCCTTGATTTCCAGCTTCTATTCTTTTCTGAATCTCTTTAGAAGATTTTTCAGCCTCTTCTATGCCTAATGTAATAAAAGAATTTATCTCTTTATCTCTCCTTTGAATATCTTCAATTTTTTTATGAAGATTTTCTTCTAGTGACTTTGACAATAAGTCCTCAATGAGGTTTTTAGTAAACATGATATCCCTAAATCAAAGATTTTTTGGAACGACTATAAAATCATCTTCTTTTTTGTTAAAATTATTTTTAATATCATCAATTTTATTGAAGGGTTTTGGTTCTGAATCTTTTCTCAAAACGTTAACATTTTCTACTATATAATAAAGTTCTTTCTCTCCAACTTTAATTTCATCAATGACTGAAAATTCTTCAAGGATTCTCTCAAATTCTTCTCTAAATTTTTCTTTTTCTTTTTCGGAAAGTTTTAATCTAGCAATTTCTGAAACTCTCTCTATAACTTTATCATCAATAATGGTTTCTCCCATCTTTACCCCTTCAAAATTTAAAGTTGTTGTCTTAAGATTGCATATAAATGTTTCTCTTGTAATCTGGCTAGATTAAGTCTTTAAAAGCCTTAAGAATATCAACATCTCTCAAAATTCCAATAAGAGTATCATTATCTCCTATTACTGCAATATACCTTGTTTCTTCTTTTTGAAAAATTTCAATTGCTTGAGATATTGATAAATTCTGTTTGATTGTTGAATATCCCTGTTTTAAGTATTTTAAAACTGGTTTATTTGGTAAATAAAAATTACTAGTTCCAATTAATACGGAAGATTTCCAGTTCCAATCCCAATCGTCACCAGACTCGCCTTTTGTGGCATCGGATTCTGTGATCCCACTTATTATTTCTCCGGCTCTTATCATATCAGTTTCATCCAATAAACCTACAAATTTACCATAGTCATCAAGGACTCCAAGGAATGATACTTTAAAATTTAGCATTATCTTAGAGGCAAGGTATGTTGGAGTGTTTTTCCAAACGCTCATGAAGTAATTGTGATCTATAAATTCAGAAATTGATTTTTTTAGTTTATACTTTTTACTAATTAATGGAAGTATTTCATTTAGAGATATAATTCCTATAATATCTTCATTTTCAACTACTGGAAGATAATAAAAATCTCCCTTTAAGAACAATGAAATAACCTTTTCAATGCTATCTTTTTTATCTATAACTGGAACATCTCTTCTCATTATTAGAGCTAGTTGTTCTTCTTGAGGCTTTGAAAGAATATCGCTAATGGTAATAATACCAAGAAATGCATTAGTGCCTTCTTTCAATGCAATAAGTTCAGAAATATCATTTTTCTTCATCGTTTCTATTGCAAGGGCTCTATCACTAGGTATACTAAATCTTAAGAAATCCCTCTTTATAATATTCTCTAAAGTCATTTTAAACACTTCTTACGATAAATTTATATAACAAATGAACTTTTTTTTGTTAGTGATTTTATGGCAAAGAGAAAACCTCAGTCTGTTGGGGGTGCAATGCCGGCAACAGGTGCTGGACTAATTAGATATTTCGACGAAGACGAAGGAGGGTTTAAAATCCGTCCTGAAGCAGTAGTTGGAATCTGTGTCGTTGTTATAGTAGTTGGAATACTTTTGCAGATTTTTGGAGCAGAACTATTAGGCTTCTAATTTTTTTTATTTATGTATAGTCCTCTTTTTTATATTCTTTACTAAATTTCTTGAATGGATTTTCTTTACTAAGGGTTTCAATATTTGATTTTTCATTGTCTTCAGTAGTAGTTTCATTGACAGGCGTTATTCGTTCTTCCTCAGTATAATCGTTTGATTCTTTACCTATTTTCTCTTCTTCACCAAAAAGCGTAAATTCATCTTTCAGTATTTCGTCGAATCTTTCTTGTTTTTCTTGATTTATTGTTTCCTCAATCTCTTCTTCACCAAAAAGCGTAAATTCATCTTTCAGTATTTCGTCGAATCTTTCTTGTTTTTCTTGATTTATTGTTTCCTCGATTGGCGTACATGTTGATTTAGGTTCAATAAAGGTAGGAGTTATTGGCTTGGTCTCTTGAGTATCTAACTTCTGAATAAATCTCCTAGACCCTTCCACTTCACCTTCTAATTTTGCACATTTCAATCTTAATTCAGTAAAATCTTCTTCCATTTTGAGCATTTTATTTAATTTGAATTCTAATTCTGCTTTATCTTCTTTTATAACTTTTAATTTTCTTAAAGAGTTTTCTAGCTCATCATTTAATTCATTGAGTTTAATTTTCAAGCTATCATTTTCAGCTTTGTACATTTTTGCCTTCTTTATCTCTTCTAGTGGTGGAATTTTGCCCTTTGAGATTATAATACAGTCTTTTCCTACAGAAACTATCTCATCTGCTACTAACGTTATCTTTGTTTCAAATCTCAAAAGTTTTGATTCTGAACGAGAAAGGCCATAGCTTTCAGCAGATTGCCCAAGTTTCATATGAATAAGAATTTTACCTTCTGACATTTCTATATCTACATTTTTTACAAATCCTTTTATCATACCAGATATGTCTACCAATAATTTATTAGTAAACTGGCCTTCTGCACCTGACATTAAATCCATAAAAACCCTCTTTAATCGTTAAATATAAGATTAATAAGGAAATATATTATTTAAACTTATGGTTTATTTTTCTAAAATTCATCTATTATTGTTTGCTTTAATCCTTTGCCTTCATAATCCTTTCCAAATATTAGAGCTTCGGCAATTTTTTCACCCAATATTTTTTTAATAGATTTTAGATTGTCAATGTTTACCATATTTCTATTATATATTCCATTATCATATAGGCGTCTAGATCTTATACGTCCAATTCCCTTGATTTCAACTAAATCTATCAATTCTTGTTTAACTCCGTATTTTATTCTGGCCCTTAATATTTTTAATTCTGGAAAACTTCTTTTATATATGTGGCTTATTTTTTCAAATGAGTAAAGAAGCCAATCCATATTTTTCCTAAGTCTCTGTAAATCTCCTTCTCCAATCCCATACTTTAATGTCAATAAATCTTCTTTTTCTTCATTTATCCAATCGTAAAAAAGCATTGCAGTTTTAAAATGGGAAATAAAAAATTCAAATTCAGCTTCTTCATAAGAGTAGTCGGGTATCCCAGTTATTATTTTTTCCCAAAACTCAGAAAGAGTTTCTCTATAATCTTCAAATTCTTTTTTTCTTAAATATAGGGTTGGCATATCTGGGGTAGAACACAATAAATGGAGAATTCCTACGTCGCTAAATTTATCCTTTAAAATCCCATCCCTCATTATAATTGCAGATTTAGGATCTATATATAATTTTGAAACAACGGACCCAAAAGGAGTTGGTTTAAAATCTTTTTCTAAAAAACTATTTTCTATTAAGAAATCGAGAATATTATCTATTAAGGGGACAATTAATTCTGGATCTTCTTTAAATGCATAAAATGTCTTATTAAAAAAAATATGAAGATTCTCTCTATCTATGACAAATCCAGATGCTATTAGGGAAAGAACGTGCGCCCTTAATACTCCTTCTGTTGCTAGTTTTGAAGATATGGGTAATGGTTCAGAGAGTATATACTCTTTAAATAAAAAATCTTTTTCTTCTTCCCTTTTTGCAATCATTATAGCTTCTCCAATTGGATCATATTTAGGTCTGCCGGCCCTACCCATCATTTGAGCTATTTCAATTCTAGGTATTTTTATAGAGCCAAAATTTGAATCAAATCTGAAATAATCTTTGATTATTACTCTTCTTGCAGGTAGATTTACACCTGCTGCAAGGGTGGGAGTTGCCACAATTATTTTTATCATATTGCGAATAAAATAATCTTCTACTTTCTTTCTATCTTCATATAGTAAACCTGCGTGATGAAATCCCATTCCATGTTTGTATAATTTCTCAAGCTTCTTGCCAGAGTTAGTTTCAGAAAAATTGCCATCTGTATTGATAGTGGGGAATCTTTTTGCAATTTTTTCTGACGTTGATTCAGCTGCCCTCCTACTATTAACAAAGATTAAAACTTGGCCCCCATTATTTATTGAATCTTTAGATAAATGATAAATCGGATCTTCTATCTGGCCGATATCTTTTTCTTCGTTCTCAAAAAAGATTTTTTCATTTAGTATAACGCCTTTATTTAATGGAACGGGCCTCCATTCTGATTTAACAAGAATGGCTTTTAACCATGAAGCTATTTCGTCTGCATTGGATATTGTCGCTGACAATCCAATTGTTCTTTTATCGGATAATTTTGAAATAACTACTTCAAGAGTTGGCCCTCTATTTGGAGAATCGATCAAATGAATTTCATCATAAATTATTAAAGAAAAATCATTAAAAAAATTAGTATCATTTCTTAAAAGAGAATCACAACGTTCAACTGTCAAGATTAATACTGAATATTTCTTTAAAGTATAGTCAAGTTGGTCGTAATCGCCTGTAGATATTCCAACATTAAATCCTAGTTCTTTAAATTCTTTATACTTCTCATCAGCTAATGCTCTTAATGGAACTAAATAAATAACTTTATTTCCCTGCTCTATTGATTTTAGAATTGCCAATATTGCAATTAGTGTTTTCCCTGAAGCCGTAGGTATTGAAAGAATAACATTTTTATCTGAGAAAAGCCCTTTATTGACTGCCATTTCTTGGGGGGGATACAAAGTATCGTAACCTTTTGATTGAAGAAGTTGTATATTCTCTTTTGAAATTGGCAAATCTTCAATATTCATGGAAAACCTTAAAATTTATCTATTTATTAAATTAATGAAGGTGCTTTAATGTTAAATGCAAAAGATTTTGAAATGTTTGAGATCATAGATATCAAAGCAAGAGAAGTTCTTGATTCTCGTGGTAATCCTACTATTGAAACGGAAATCATAACAGGAGGAGGTTATGGTTCGGCAATAGTTCCTTCTGGTGCTTCTACGGGAAAACATGAAGCCTTAGAACTTAGAGACAAAAACGATAGGTATGGGGGAAAAGGAGTTCTAAATGCTGTAAGAAATGTTAATGAAACTATTACGCCACTTCTTATAGGTATGGATATTAGAAAACAGAAAGAAATTGACAGGGTAATGATAGAAGAAGATGGAACTGAAAATAAAAGTAATTTTGGTGCCAATGCAATCTTATCTGTTTCTCTTGCAGCTGCGAGATGCGCTGCAGACACCTTAAATATGCCACTATATCAATACATTGGGGGATTAAATACTTATGTTCTACCTGTTCCAATGATGAACGTAATAAACGGCGGAGAACATGCAGGAAATGATCTTGACTTCCAAGAATTTATGATAATGCCTGTAGGCGCTAAATCATTCTCAGAGGCTTTGAGAATTTGTGCTGAAGTTTACCAAAATATGAAAAAAATAATTGCTAAAAAATATGGGAAGAGCTCAACAAATGTGGGGGATGAGGGGGGCTATGCTCCTCCTATGAAAGAAATATCTGAACCTCTTGAAGTTATAATGTCAACACTTGAAGATCTCTCTTACAAAGATGTTGTGAAAATTGCACTAGACACTGCATCCTCTACATTCTACGATGAAAAAACAAATACATACAATGCAATGGGAAAGAAAATGAGTTCTGGCGAGTTGATAGATCTATTTGCAGATGTTTCCTCTAAATACCCAATTGTCTCTATTGAAGATCCAATGGCAGAAGATGATTTTGAAGGATTTGTTGAGATAACAAAAAAAATAGGTAAAAAAATACAAATTGTTGGCGATGATCTTTTTGTTACTAACAAACATAGACTTTCAACAGGTATAAAAAAAGGAGCTTGTAATTCTTTACTGCTCAAGGTTAATCAAATAGGATCTCTAACCGAAGCTATTGATGCTGCAAATCTTGCTTACAGAAACGGATATTCAGTTGTCGTAAGTCACCGAAGCGGAGAAACTGAAGACACAATGATAGCAGATATTGCTGTTGGAATCTCTTCAGGTCAAATTAAAACTGGAGCCCCTTCAAGAAGTGAACGCTGCTCAAAATACAATAGATTACTCAGAATAGAGGAATACTTGGGAGAAAGTGCAGTCTACGCAGGTAAACACTTTAGAATTCCATTTTGAAGCCGAGGTAGTCTAGCTCGGGAAGGCGGCGGTCTCGAAAACCGCTGGTGCTCGTCACCACAAGGGTTCAAATCCCTTCCTCGGCGCTTTTATTAATTTTTCATCTTTTCAAGTATAATTTAAGAAAAAACTTGATATGTAGATTAATATTCATTATAAGATATTTTTTCTTTATCTGATCCTTCATACATGATAATTCTTACTTTTTCTTCAGTAATTAATCCTTGTTTAACTATCTCATCAAGTATTGGTTTAATTCTGTCAATTCTCTCTTTTAAATCAACTACCTCAACTACTATTGGTAAATCTGTAGAAAGTCTTAATATAGCAGTTGTTCGGAATTTACTTGTTTTTCCAAATCCCTCTATACCTCTCAGTACTGTAGCCCCTGAAAGTCCTTCTTTTCTAAATAAGTCTACAAGATACCGGTATAATGGTTTTCCTTCATATCGATCTGATTCGCCAATAAATATCCTAAGAAGTGTTGCTTCTGATTCTTTTTTCATTTGCCCCCTCCAATCATTATAACTAAAACTTTACTTAAATATATGGCAAACAAAGTTAAAAAGATGGTGCCTATAATGTTGAAGGTCAAGCGCAAAAAATCCTTAGATTCGAATAATCTAAAGGATTCATAACTGAAGGTAGACATAGTTGTAAAAGCCCCAAGCAATCCAATTGTTAAGAATACTCTTGTTTCTTCAGATAAAGCCCCTTTATACTCAGAAGCAAAAAGTATAATCCCTAAAAGAAAGCTCCCTATAACATTTACGCCCATTGTACCCAAGGGGAATGTTGTAGCCCCATTTTGTATCCATCCACCTACTAGATACCTCAAAACTGCTCCAATGAAGCCTCCAATTCCTATAAGGATTAGCAGATGCATTTAGGTCACTTGAAAGTGAAACTTTTATCAGGTTTATAAAACTAATTGTTTTCTAATTTTTTTATCTAGTATTACTTCAATAAGTTTTAAAAGTAAAACAAATAAGCAACTACATGAAGAAACTTGTTTTTTTGCTTATAATATCTTTTATGCTACTATTTGCAGGGTGTACGGTCGTCAAAGATTTTGATAAAGAATCGGCTATAAAAATAACAGACCCAATAATGAATAAAACTATGGAAGGTTTGAATGAAAACAACTATGAAAAATTTACAGAATACTATACTGATTCCTACAAAAAATCTTTCCCTGAAACTGCTTTTCTAAAATTCACAGAAGGGTTCTATAAAGATCCTGGAAAATATATATCTAGAGAAGTATATGAAGTTAGACAAATTAATAATGGATTAATAATTCATTATAAAGGCATATTCGAAAAAAGAGAGAGTGTTGCAATAGTTGTAACTTTTGAGATATCAAACGAAGAGTACAAAATTAAGAAAATAAGATTTTATTAAAATTAATATTTTTATATATAATCCTCAATAAGTAATCTTTTAAATGAACATTGATTTAATATACTCATGGAAAACTCAAATTTAGATGAAATTGATATAAAAATATTGAACGCTTTACAAGATAACTCAGAAATTAGCTTTGAATCTTTAGGTAAAGATTTAGGTGTTTCTAAATCAACAATACACTACAGAGTGATGAATTTAAAAGAGAGGGGCATAATAAAAAAGTTTACTGCTCTCGTTGATCCCGAAAAGGTAGGTATGGGAATTCTTGCAGTGTCTTTGATACGAGCCCATTACAATCCAGGGTATGTAGAGTATATAGGGGATAAACTCAAGAATATCCACGGGGTTTGGGGAGTCTATTTCCTTATAGGGGAGCATGATTTTGTTGTATTGATAAGGGCAAAAGATAAAGATGATCTCAATAGAATCGTTGAAACATTTATATCAATGAAAGAAATAGAAAGATCAAATACCCATGTCATAATAAAAAAGATAAAAGAAGATATTCGAGTTGATATATAAATTTAAATAATAAAATATATAAAAAAATTAATCTTTTTCTGGCCAAAACCTTTCTGTAATTATTTTGTCTTGAGTATAGAAATTTACAATTGCCTTGCTTTGAGCCTTTATATCTGCAAACTGAGAATTCTTCATTCCTCCAAATGGTAAGAATGCAACTGGTGCTGGGATACCAATGTTAACACCAATCATTCCGGCTTCAGTTTCAAGCTTGAATTTTCTAGCCCAATATCCGTTTTGTGTGTAGATTGATGCACCGTTACCATACTGATGTCTATTGATTATACCTATTGCTTCATCAATGTTCTTTGCCTTCATTATACAAACTACAGGTCCAAAGATTTCAGTTTTGTGGATTTCCATCCCTTCCTTTACATCTGCAAAGATTGTTGGTCCAATGAAAAATCCTTTTTCGTGACCTGGTACTTTGGCTCCTCTACCGTCTAAAAGAAGTTTAGCCCCTTCCTTTATTCCAACATCAATCATTTTGTTAATGAAATCGTACGCCTTCTTAGATATAACTGGCCCCATTACTAATGGTTCCTCGGCGTATTTTGGATCAAGTGGATTTGCTAAGATAACGTTTTTTGCATCTTGAACGAATTTATCACAAATTGTTTTATACATTTCATCTCCAACGCCAACAAGAACTGAAGAAGCCATGCATCTCTGACCGGCACAGCCGAAACAAGAAGTAAGCATATTTCTTACAACTTCGTCTACCTTTGCATCTGGCATTGCTACAAGATGATTCTTAGCACTTCCCATTGCTTGGAATCTCTTGTTATTTCTTGCACATTTTTCAGCTACTGTTCTGCATACATTTGTAGAACCTACAAGAGAGAATCCTTTTACTTTTGGGTGGTCTATAAATGCATCTGCAACTACTCTGTCACCGTTAACAAGATTAAACACACCTGGGGGAAGCCCAATCTTATCTATGTATTCAGTAATTTTTACCATTGTTCCTGGAACTTGTTTTGATGGTTTAACGACTATTGTATTTCCAGTTGCAATCGCATAAGGAATAAACCAAAACGGAACCATTGCAGGAAAATTAAATGGTGCAACCATAGTAAAAACGCCCATAGGCAGTCTTAAAACTTCACCATCAATTCCAAAAGAACTATCCACTAATTTATCTCCTTGTTGAAGCATTGGCATTGCACACGCAACTTCTATGTTTTCAAAAGACCTTTTCATTTCCGCTCGTGCATCTGGTAAAGACTTGCCCATTTCTTCTACCAATATTCTGGATATTTCTTCTTCATTTTCCATGAATATTCTTCTTAATTCGTATAGTGGCTTTGCTCTTCGTGGCCCTGGTGTCTTACTCCATTCTTTGAAAGCTTTGTGAGCCGCTTCAATGGCCTTATCTGCTTCTGCTTTTGTTGATAGTGGTGCCTTCGCAATTATCTCCCCATTGCTTGGATTAACAATATCAACGTAGCCGTTATTTTCGGGCTCAATCCATTTTCCATTTACATAGTTTTTGTAAACTTTAACATCCATTTAACTGCCTCCATATTTTTTGAACTATATTTGGAACTAAATTTAATTTTTGCAGTTGATTTTGACTTATCTCCGAAGGTTTTATAAAACTTTCGATATATAATAAACACTATAACGAAAGAATTAACCTATATTATACATTTTGAATATATATTTAAAACTTTTGGTAGTTATCTTAATTGGCTATGTAGTTAAATTTATAATATTTGGTTAATTCTATTTCAGAGTGGTCACAGAAGAGTATCTAAAAAACAAAATAAATCAGCCTTTAAAAAATAAGGAAAAACTTATTGCCTTAAGGAGAGCTTTCAAGACAACAAGAGATAGACAAAATGAAAATAAAGATTTATTTCCAGATCTAAACAAAAGAAAAGAAAGATTAAAAAAAGTAAGAGACGTTTCAATTGGAAATAAAGATCTTCTATCTCAATCTATTAAGAATTTAGAAAAGAATGGTTTTAGAGTTTTTTATGCAAATACTAAGGAAGAAGCTATTGATTTTATAACAAAAGAGATAGGCGATGAAAAACTCGTAGTTAAGTCAAAATCAAATGTAACAAAAGAAATAGGACTTCATGAATACTTAGAAGAAAATGGTATTGAAGTTATTGAAACAGATCTTGGGGATTATATAATTCAGCTCTCTAAAGAGAAACCTGCACACCCTACAGGACCTGCATGTCATCTTTCAAGATATGATATTGCAAATATTTTTTCAAAATCTTTTGGGGAGTATATTGAACCTGATCCACTTGCGCTCACAAAATTAGGCAGAAAGAAAATCAGAGAATACATAGAAAAATCAAAGGTGGGAATAACCGGTGCAAATGCAATATGTGCTGAAGAAGGTGCAGTAATAATAATAAACAATGAAGGCAATATTAATCTTGTCCAAATGAGGGAGAAAAAACATATAATCGTAACTTCAATAGACAAACTTTATCCAAACATAGAAGAAGCTATCAATATGTTAAAACTCTGTACTTACTATGCGACAGGTGCATCAATCACTTCTTATATTGAAATTATAGCTGGAGTGTCAAAAACTGCTGATATTGAAAAAATGTTATTTAAAGGAATGCAAGGCCCAAGTGAAATCATTTTAGTCTTAGTTGATAACGGCAGGACTGAGGCTTTTGAAAGGGGTTACAAAAATCTATTTTATTGTATAGGATGTGGTAATTGTCTTCTAGACTGCCCAGTATACCATGTTGTGGGAAACGAGTATGGGTATAAAGGATATCTTGGAGGTAGAGGAACATCTGCATCTTTCTTTTTAGAAAGCCCAGATATGTCTTTAGAAAATGGTCTTTTTTTCTGCACAACATGTAATAATTGCGAGATATCTTGTCCAGTTGATATTGGAAACGCAGAGTACACTGAGAGATTGAGGGAAGATGCTTCAAATATGAAAATGAATTTCCCAACCCATAAGTATATACTTGAAAATATTAAAAATACAAAGAATCCTTTTGGGGAGTCTAATACTAAAGATTTGAAAGAAGGAAATGAAATTGTATATTTTAGAGGCTGTATGGGATTATATAGGGAAAAGGACATAGTTGATTCTACAATTAAAATACTAGAAAAGGCAAATGTTTCGTATGCTCTTGTTGATGAAGTTTGTTGTGGTTCAGTTGCTTTGAGGACAGGTAATAAAAAAATGGTGGATGAACTTACAAAAGAGAATCTACAAAAGATTAAACAAACTGGGGCCAAAACTGTTATATTTTCTTGTGCAGGCTGTCTTAGGACATTTGTTAAAGACTATCCCAATTTTGAAGATAGTGATCTAAAACTTCAACATACTTCACAATATTTCCTTCAGCTCATAGAAGAAGGAAGATTAAAACTAAAGGATGGTAACAAAATAAAATTGACTTTTCACGATCCTTGCCATATGGGTAGACATCTTGGGATATATGAAGAGCCTAGAGAGGTAATAAAAAAAATACCAAATATAGACTTTGTTGAAATGAAAAAATCTAAGGAAGATTCAAGATGTTGTGGTGCTGGAGGGGGGGTAAAATCTTTATTTAGTGATTTATCGGCTGCAATGGCCAATGAAAGAATTAATGATGCAAAAGAAATTGAAGCAGAAATTATAGTTTCTACCTGCCCCTTTTGCAAGAGAAATCTAAAAGATGCTTCACAAATGGAAATAATTGACCTATCTGAATTGATTTTAGAATATTCAATTTAATATCTACCATTATTTTTGAACATTGTCTCATAATGAGTATATATTGGCGTATATTGTTTTAATTTTATACCTAATATTAGAAAAACTTATAAAGCGTTAGAAAATTATGTAATAGTCATTATAATATTTGGGAAATATGGGGAGTTAAAATGGTATCTGTAAAGGGAAAATCCCTTGAGGGGCTTTTAACTGAATTTAGAAGATTTTATCCTTCAACTGAGTTTAAGAAAAATGCTTATGTAAAAAGTAAAGAGGAAATAGAAAAAGCTTTAGAAAATCCAGAGAAATTTTGGGAAGACTGCGCTTCTGAACTACATTGGTATAAAAAATGGGACAAAGTTCTTGATTGGAATCCACCTCATTCAAAGTGGTTTGTCAATGGAGAACTAAATGTATGTTACAATTGTGTAGATAGACATATTAAAAATGGTGGAAGAAATAAGGCAGCTATAATATGGGAAGGAGAGCCTGGTGATACAAAAACTCTTACATATTGGGACCTGTATAGAGAAGTAAATAAATTTGCTAATGTTCTAAAAAAACTTGGAATTGGTAAAGGGGATAGAGTAGCTATTTACATGCCAATGATCCCCGAAGCTGTAATTGCCATGCTAGCATGTGTAAGGATAGGTGCAATACACATGGTTGTATTTGGAGGTTTTAGCTCTGAAGCTTTAAGAGATAGAATAAACGATTGCAAAGCAAAATTATTGATTACTGCAGACGGTGGCTATAGACGTGGTAGTTTAATACCTCTAAAACATGATTCAGATTATGCTGTCAAGGATACCCCTTCAATTGAAAATGTATTAATTATAAAGAGAGGAGAATTCCCACTTAGAATTAAGAAAGGAAGGGACTTCTGGTGGCATGAATTGGCTGACGAAGTCGATCCTTATTGCGAACCCGAACATATGAATTCTGAAGACAGTCTTTTTATTTTGTATACTTCTGGCACAACTGGAAAACCTAAGGGGGTTGTTCATTCTACAGGTGGTTATTTAACAGGAGTTTATACTACAAGTAAACTAATATTTGATATGAAAGCCCAAGATGTTTTTTGGTGCACCGCAGATATAGGCTGGATAACTGGCCATAGCTATATTGTCTATGGGCCTCTTGCGGTAGGGGCAACTCTATTCATGTACGAAGGAGCTCCTGATTGGCCAGATATGGATAGATACTGGAGAATTATAGATAAATATGGAGTTACTATATTCTATACCGCACCTACTGCAATAAGGGCATTTATGAAAGCTGGGACAGAATATATAAAACCTTTCTCATTAGAAACATTAAGGTTATTGGGAAGTGTCGGGGAGCCTATAAATCCGGAAGCTTGGATATGGTATTATACCCATATAGGAAAGAAAAGATGCCCGATAGTAGATACATGGTGGCAAACTGAAACAGGTATGATAATGGTAACAACTCTCCCTGGATATCACACAATGAAACCTGGGCATGCAGGATTTCCGTTTCCAGGGGTATCTTTAGATATACTAAACGAAGCTGGAGAAAGTGTTGATCCTGATGAGGGAGGATACCTTGTCCTAAAAAATCCTTGGCCTTCAATGTTGAAGGGAATATATGGAGATGAAGAAAAGTACCTTGAAAAATACTGGAGTAAATGGGGTGGAAAGTACTACTTTACTGGAGATGGAGCAAGAAGGGATAGTGAAGGATATTTAATGCTACTTGGGAGGGTAGATGATGTTCTTTCAATAGCAGGTCACAGAGTAGGAACTATGGAAGTTGAAAGTGCTTTAGTATCCCACTCTGCAGTTGCTGAAGCTGCTGTGGTAGGAATTACCCATGAAATCACGGGTCAAGCGATAGTAGGATTCATTGTTTTAAGAGACAATGTAGATAAAGACTTCGATCTTGAAGATTCTATAAGGGAGCATGTTGTAAAAAAAATAGGGCCGATTGCAAGACCAAGAAAGATAATATTCAGTAGCGAATTACCGAAGACAAGAAGTGGGAAAATAATGAGAAGGCTTCTTAAGGACATTGCAGAGGGAAAAGTTTTAGGCGATACAACAACACTTACAGAACCAGAAGTAATTGATACTCTAAAAAAACAGTATGAAACTATCGAAGGTTAAATTTCTAAATTATCCCCAAAATCTCTTACTTTATCTTTTTTTCTTTTCTCTAAATACTTGTATACAATCGAGTGAGGTTTTCCTTCTAATATCATTTCTAAGGCTTCTCTTGCATCAGCGACACCATCAAAATCTCCTATTATAGAAACTGTTTTGCCGTATACACAGATATCGGTATTTGTAAGATCCTCAATAGTTTTTCTTGTGCTTCCATCTTTTCCAATAATTCTTCCTCTTTGCCTTTCCCATGCTTTGGATGATTTTCCTAGATAGTCTGGCAAATAAAGCATTTCAAATACATTGGTGTCATTAAATATTTTTGAAGCTTTTTCGAAGGGAAATCCTCTACCTATGGCCCTGACAATATCCCTTGCTTTCCATAAATTTAAAGGTTCTAGTGCGCCATCCTTTTGAAAAATATTAATAAGTCCTTCTTCGCCGTCAATCTCAAGTTTAACTGAGAGCCTCTTCTCGATGTTTCTCTTTACTTCTCCCTCTTTTCCAATAAGAACCCCCACTCTATCATGAGGTATCTTAACAAATTCTTCACTCATTTAAAATCCCCGTTAATGTTTCATCTATATCTGGTACTTCAAAATAATTTGAAAAGTATCGAGAAATGTTTTCAATATCTCTTTTGAGAAAATCTTGGGCCATTATATTATTTTTAATTGTTCCTTGAGCAAAATCAATGAAGTAAATCTTTTTCCCCATAAGTATATTATATTCGCTTAGATCAGCATGAATTAGTCCAGCCTTGTATAATTTATCAACATTTTCTATAATAAGTTTGAATTCCTTTTCAGGCTCTTTTGATTTTTTTTCTTTTAGTTTAGGATAAGGTTTCATATTCTTACCCAAGAATTCCATTATCAATACATTATTTTTAGTCAAGATGGGTTTTGGAACATTAATAACTTCACTTGCTATTTTCAGGTTTTTAAATTCTCTTTTTGCCCAAGCGAATACAGTACTTCTCTTATCTTTTTTGGCGTAATAAAATCTTGGATCCCCAACAAGATATGCGTACATTTTGTTAAAATTTGAAGTCGCTATCCTATAAATTTTAACAGCAATTTCTTTTCCATTTTCATCTTTTCCATGAAAGACATTTGCTTCTTTTCCAGTTGCAATTTCACCATTTAAAGAATCAATATATCCATTATTCATAAGCTTAAAGAGGGTAAGGCGTGTTGATTGATCAAAAACTTCATCTCTAACTTTAAATATTTCAGAATCTCTATTGATCCTTTCACGTTTAAGATTCTTAATATCCTCTTTTCTTTCATAAACGTCTATATGATCTTCAATAACGCCCATAATCTAAAGAGTCATGTAGCCGTTATCAATTAGCCATTTGGTCTGGGCCCTTGAATATCGGTATATTATATTCCCTCTTTCGTCACCCTTGATTTCCCATGGTTCTACTAGGACAACCATGCCCATTTTAATCCATAATCTTCTCTTAAATTTCCCTGGAACAGAGCAAATTCTCTCTTTTCCATCTGTGCATCTAACTTTCATTCTGCCTGCGCCAAGCATTTGATCGACAACACCCAGTACTTCTCCTTTTTGGGGCGTCCTAGTCCTCTGGACTTGTTCCTCTTCACCTGGACGTGTTTGGTATCTCAGATAATCCCTCCTATATAGATCTTATCTCACTTATAATATCAATAAGATAATCAATAACAGACTTCTTCAAATCCATGGGATGAACTTCCTTGGATAGATAAGCCCTTTCAAGTGAGTCGTAGGAATCAAACTCTACATTTCCGCCGTATTTTTCCGATCTTTTTATCTCAAAAGCACCAGTAATCTTTGGAAAGAGTATAAGGCGGCATATTTGAAGTAGAGGATTCTCCTCCTTTACTCCAACTGGGCAGTATGCCTTATTAATTTTTTCCTTGATGGACAACTCCTCGTCCCTTACAGATATCATACTATCGGGTTTTGAAGAGCTCATTTTATCTCCTGGGCCCGTTAGTGAAGAGATAAGGGGCGTATGCAAGCATGTAAATGGCTTATAATCAATTTTTGAAGAAAGTTCTCTACCCAGCATATGTATCTTTCTCTGCTCAATTCCTCCAATTGCTACATCTACTCCCAAATATTTTATATCTACAATCTGTAAAAATGGATATAAAACCTGAGAAACTCTTGCATGCTCAATATCCCTAGCAATTACTTGCATGCTTCTTAGGGCCCTATTTATTGTTGTATCCAAAGAAAGATTAAAGACATCATCGATATATTCTAATGATCTTTCAAAAGAGGACCCCAATATATACTCGCTCGATTTTAAACCAAACGCCTTAAATGTTTCTTCCCATATCGACGTCTGTTCATGTATCCATTCCCAGCTTCCTTTTCTATTAAGCCATGTGTGCCAATCTGCAAATAATACCTTTACTTTAAAACCAGCTTTTTCCATATCTTTCAATTTTGACATTGTCACAAGATGGCCAAGATGAACATCACCTGAAGTTTCATAACCACAGTAGCATACTGGGTCTTTTTTCGTGGCCAATAAACTCGATAGCTCCTCCTCAGTTACAACTTCTTCAGCGTTTCTAGTTATAATCTCTAATCTATTATCCATGGCAAACACCTATATTCTTAGTATTTATTTCTTTCTCATTTTGTAAATTTAAGATAAAATAAAAGATAGATAAATTTGAATATGTCTAATGTTTTGAAATGAGATTTTTCATCTCCGTAAATAGTTTCAATTGGTACTTCTTCAACTTTCATATTAAACTTCCCTACATAATACAAAATTTCAGTTTCTATGTTATATCTTTCTGATTCTAAATCCATCTTCTCAAAAAATTCTCTCTTGATTGCCCTGTATCCTGATTGTGTATCTTTTACAGTAACACCAAAAAATAATCTTATCAAAAAAGAAGAAATTGTATTTGATAATTTTCTAGCTAATGGCATAGTTTGAATATTTCCCAAAAATCTTGAGCCTATAGTTATATCCGCCCTTCCTCTTTGGATAGGCTCAACAAGATTATATATATCTTCTGGCTTATGTTGAAGGTCTGCATCAAGAAATACAATAATATCTCCCTTAGATTGTGAAGTTCCATTCCTTATTGCCCTTCCTTTGCCACAATTAACATCATGAGTTATAACTTTTGCTCCTGCTTTTTTGGCTATTTCTGCAGTTTTGTCTCTACTTCCATCGTCAACTACTATTATTTCAAAGATATCTTTAGGTATCCTCTGTACTACCTCATATATACTTTTCTCAACATTAAATGAAGGGATAACTACTGAAACCCGTTCCATAGGAAACAAATAAAAATAAGATTTATAAGCCTTAAGATGATAAAAAAGTTCTCTAAAGTATAAAACTAGATAATATCCCATATTTAATAAAAAGTTTTATAAGGCAATGAAAAGGCTTTAAGAAAAAGGTGAGTTCATGAAGAGAAGAATAAAAAATCTTTTGAGGAGCGTCAAGAAAAGCGGGGCTTATCCTCAGAAGGTAAATTTCAGAAAGAGAAAGAAAGAGAAGTATTACCCAGCACTTAGAAGCTAAGCACAACTTTTTTAATATATTATTTTAATTAATTTATATGGTTTCTAAAAAGAGGGCACTATATTTTGCTTCTTTTTCTCACACTATTACCCATGCAATGACTTTGACCCTTGCACCTCTCTTACCTTTAATTAGATCAGAGTTAGGCCTTACAAATACAGAAACTGCATCTTTTGCTTTTATTTCATTTCTTATGTATGGCGCCTTGGCCCTTCCCTCTGGACTTATATCCGATAGATTAGGATCTGTAAAAGTTATTAAGGTTGGGCTGGTACTATTTCTTGTATCTATTTTTGGAATTTTCTTATCTAAAGGAGCCTTTATGTTGTGGATTTCTCTTTTGATATTAGGTATCAGTGCTGGAACTTATCACCCTGCTGGTCTTTCTCTTATATCTAGACTTTATCCGAAGGATATGGGCAAAGCTATGGGATTTAATGGTTTACTTGGAAACTTGGGTGAGGCATCCTCTCCCTTAATAGCTGCAGCTCTTGGCGTTTACATAGGTTGGAAGTATCCTTACCTTTTTTGGAGTGTACCAATATTAATTTTATTGTCCCTGAGTTTCTCCATAAAAGACTCAAGAATCAAAGATCATGTAAAAGGTGAAGATACTCATGGCTTTAGTTATATCGGGGAAACAAAAAAATTAGTTTCCAAAGATTTTTTAATTTACATACTAATTCTGTTATTTAGAGGATTATTCTATACTGGAACAGTCCTATTACTAACTACTTTTGCAAAAGATGTTTTATCAATTAAAGTTCTGATAGGAGGTCTGATAACTACAATATTAATTGTATCAGGAATGCCGGGGCAGATTTTAGGAGGTAAGATATCAGACAAACTTGGTTACAAAAAGCCTCTTCTTATTTTCACTTTTTTTTGTTGTATTTCAATTGCATTGATTGCAAATACAACTAATTCAATAATCTTTTTATTATTTTCAATATTAATGGGATTTTCATATTTTGCCGCTCAACCTGCACAAAATATGCTTACTGCATCTATGGGAAGCCCAAAGATAAGGGGGCTTCTATATGGATTTAGTTCACTATGTATATTTGGATTTGGATCTTTCGCAGTTACTGTAGGGGGGTATATTGCTGATGTTTTTACTTGGAGATACGCATTCTATATGCTTGCAATCTTTGCCTTGATTGATGTAATTTTAATTTATTTAAAAAGAGAAAAAAATGTAACTAAACAAATTTAATCTGCCTTGGGAATTCACCTAAGTATTTTTTAAATTCTTTTGGCCATTTATCTGAGTCTAGTCCTTTCTGAGCAAGAAACGATACAGTCCATCTTTGAAGTCCAATCCCTGAACACCCAGACCACAGTTCCTTATTCTTAGAAGATTTAATTGAGAAAGCTTTAGTATATTTATCTCCTACAATAGATAAATTCTGAAATTCTAGCCATTCGCTTTCTTCCCGACTACCTCTTGATGGAATCCATGATTCATAATCTACTGTTCCCTTTATTCTTTCAGATTCTTTCTCAATTCCAGTCTGCCCAGATTGGGCCATATAAAAGGGAGTCACCCAAGCTGTTCGCCATTCTATCTCAAAAATTTTATCGAAGACATAGGCGTATCTTTCCATCATCTTTTCTTTAAGTTCGATCAACTGCTCTGGATATCCCATGAATACAGGCTCTATTCTCCAGAATTCATTTACTCTTTCAATGCCTTGTCTTCCGCCGGCTTCCCATCTATAAGAAGGGCCACTTTTATCATAAATCAATATTGGAAATTCTGAATCATCGATAGTTTTTCCATCAAAGGCCCAATAAATTGGTGGACATTGGGCATAGGTCATACCTCCTATAGGATCTCTCATCCTTTCTCTTATCTTATCAACATAGGCCTTCTTTGTAATCTTGTATAAGTCAATTACTTCTTCCCACACAGAAATATCTCTTGATAGTGGGGGAGAAACATAATAAATTTCTGGTTCGCTTCCTGATAGGTGGCCTGTTTTTTCCCAGATTTCAAAAGGTACTAGCTTGGGGGCAATGACCTCAATAAATCCCAAAGGTTTCAAAACTTCTTCAATTGCTATCCTTTCCATTGCCCTTAGAAGCGCTGCAATTGGAGCATGGTAAAACCATTGGCCTTGGCTTGGGCCTTGTTTTAGCCATCCGAGAGCCAATAGTTCTGTGGTCGGATCTTTATTAGTCAAAGGCTCTATTTCTTTACTCTTTGAAATAAGTTCCCAATGTTCACCCTTTCCTCCCCAAAACTGGGCTTCTACTTTATCATAAAATAAATTAATAATGCGATCAACATGATTTTTTGTTAGAAACTCTTCATCTAATTCATTCAAAGTCAAAATCGCATTATTACCTTTGATAGATATATTATCAACGAAAGGTATTTTAATGGGATCTTTTGGAATTTTTTCAAGCCCTAGAGTAATGGTGTATTTCTTACCCACTACTTTTTTAATTCCTACCTTAAACTCCTTTCCCAAAAGCAGAGAAAGTGAATTTTTAAGTCTTATAGCAACTGCATGAGACCTTACATAAGTTCCACTTTCAATTGTAACTGAAATAGTATCATCAAGTATCTTTGAATCGAGGATTTTTGGTGATTCTGAAATCTTGTCTTTGGGAACTCCTTTGACTAATAATTCCTTAGTTTCTTCAGCAATATACCCCTTCACTTTTTGGACTCCTTCTCCTGTTAGTGGCTTGCTCAGGAGATACTCTGCGTTTAAATGGAGTTTCATACTATCACGACACCAACTTTATTTGATTATATATAAATATTAACTTTTAGAATAAATGGTTATTGGGACTATTAGGAGAAATCTCCTCCTTTTATAAATGGCTCTCCCAAAATATCCGTTTGTTTCAACTTTTTTTTATTTCTACTATAAGAATAAAAGGCCATTAGGAACAGAATCCATGCCAAAGATGTATAGATAATCATGGCAACGAAATCACCTTCGAAATACACTCTTAATCCTTGGATATAAATTAATGCTCCAACAATAACATATGGGATTGTAAGATTTCGCATTTGCACTCACTTGTTTTTATCTTTATTTCTAAAAAAAGTGTATGAAGCAAACAAAAATAATAAGCCTGCAAAACCGTTTAAAAGTGCCCCTGGCGAATCTCCTCTCGCCAAAGAATTCATTCCTACAATTAGAAATAATATGCCTGCAAAAAAAGTCAATAACCTAAAGGTTTTATGCATGTCCCTCGTCTTAGTTTCTGTATTTTTTTTCTTATTTTTTGGTGATACCATTAATAAAAATAAATTAATTATCTATATAAATGTTATTCGATTCGCACTGATGCCAATAGAAAGATTTAAAAGTAGTTTCCGGTAATCACAATTAGATACAATGGGAAAGCCATTAAACTGCATAAATTTGCTTGTCAAGAAAAAAAATATATTTTTTCTTGACTTGACATTCACTACCGAAGCTTTTCTAGAAGAATTAGGTTACTTTTTAAAAAAAATGCCCAAAGTATCAAGCAGCTCTTTTTTATCAAATTTTGTTTTGACATACTTAGGTATAACTTCTATGGAAGTTGGTGAAGTCTACGCAAGAGGATTATAACACGGAGATGGTTTAGGGAGAAATCCCAGCTGGCTGTTTTTTATGGAATCAGAAGATGATGATGCATCAAATAGTTGTGATGTAAAAACGATTGATAATTTTGTTCTGCCTTTTGTTAATTTTTTAGAGGCAAATATAGAAAATGATCTTAAATCCCACAAGAGGGGTGCAGGAATTTTGCATAGAAAGACAAGTCTTTTTGATAAAGATATAACTGAGATGTACTCAGATAACAATTTATTCGTTTTAAGTAACGAATACCACTATAAAACTGAGTCCTACTATAGGATAGTTTTAAGAGAAAATCAAAATGGATATAAGATAACACCAAGTAGTAATGAGGTACTTGATGCCTATGTTGTTCCAATATGCCTAACAAAAGCAGAAATGGTTGGAATATCTGTCTGTGAATGGGGCGTATCGGACACATATTGCCCTTTACCGTCAATAATATATGGAATAAACTACTACTCAGACTCATCAAAATTTGATGTAGTAAATGACTTAGAAACCGCAAAGGAAGTTATAAAAAAGGTAACGCATGGAGGAAAGTACCCTTTCTGCTTCCAAAAGTTACCCCAAAATTATGAAATAAAAACTTTCTCGACGCTCTTTGGAAAGAATACTACAACAGACCCTGAGATTTGTGCTCTTCTGGAAAAAATATATGAGGTATTTGAGATACCTGTCGCCAAGATAATTCTGGTATACAATGGAGAGAAATATTATCTATCTTCAATATCTCCGATGAGGAATTCAGAAATAACTAGCGATGAGAAGGAAGAATTCAAGACTAGGGTCGAGATTGGGATAGAAAATGGGGAAATTAGGAATCTTTGTTGATAGGCAAACTCTCAGCAGTTCAATCCAACTCATATCTCTAATAAAATTTAGAGAGGAAGCAGAAAGATTAGGACACTATGCCTATTTTATCTTCCCTACCGAGATAAAAAAAATATCTGGACTTGACGCACTTTTCATTAGGGCCAGAACTGACTCTATGAACATAAGTTACGTAGCTGCAAGAATTGCAGAATTAAAAGGAATTCCTGTCATAGATGATCCAGACTCTATACGAATATGTTCTGATAAGGTTAACATGTATCTCCATCTGATGAAAAAAAATGTTCCAATGCCAAAAACCATTTTCATGAAAAAAGGAGAAGTAACATTAGAAAATCTAGAAGAAGTTTTCAAAATGTTTAATCCTCCAATAATCCTAAAAGAGCCATCAACGTCGTTTTCGGCAAGAGTTGAGAGGGTTTATACAAAAGAAGAATTTATTAAAGTTTCAAGAAGATTCATAAAACTATCTGATTGGATTGTAGTTCAAGAATATATCGATAGTAAGTTTGATTGGAGAATAGGGGTTCTTAATGGAGAGCTTTTGTACGCATGCAAATACATAATCCCTAATGAAACTTTCAAAATACAGGCCTCTGTGGATGGCCATTTAGTTTATTGTGATGTTATTAGTGTTCCAAAAGAAGAAGTACCCAAGGATATCATTGATCTTGGTATAAGGGCAGGAAATTCTATTGGAAATGGTTTATATGGAGTAGATATCAAAGAAAGTCATGGTGCCCTATATGTTATTGAAGTAAACGATAATCCTTCACTTGATGGTGGTGAAGATAAGCTATACCCTGATATCTATGAAAGGATAATCAATCATTTGATGCAAAGAAAAGGTAAATAAAAATTTTAGTATTATCTTATGTATCCTGTTTCTTCATTACCAGGTGGCAAAGTCTGATATTCAGTCATGTTCTTCTGCATTTCTTGTATTTTTGAAAGTGCTTTTTCAGTTTCTTCTGCTCGTTTATCAAGTTCTTCCATGTTTATATCAAGTTCCAATATGTCAACCAATACCTGCAAAACTGCCTTTGAGGCTTTAGCATCTATTATATACCCTGGAGATTCTCCTAAAAGACACAGCCCCTTCATATTTCTTAGTTTCCCCATTGCAATAAGAAGTCCCGATGCACCAACGATTGCGGATCCAGGGTCTTCTCTAAAAACAATATTCTTATCTTTGTATTTTGCAACTGTTTCCACGTCAGATGCTGCACCAAGTACTTTCGGCTCTTTTACGGGGTACCCTCCGGTAGAGTATCCCCCCATAGTGAACATTTCTTTAACGCCGAACTTCTCAATGAAATCTAAAATTGTAGTTGTTATTTCGTAATGCCCATACCCATCTGTAGGTGGTGGTTGCGTGTCTCCAGACAAGAATAGTATGTCCCTTTTCCCTCCAGTGTAGTAATAGAATTCATTCTTCATTAATCGCATAGTTGAGTCCTTTTCAACTAATGCTTGATGGGGGAATCTTGGAGAATACAAATCAGCAAATTTAACGGCTTTTAATTCTTGAATAAGATGATCAGCAGCAAGTTTTCCTACAAGACCTATTCCTGGAAGTCCTTCAACGAATATTGGATTTTCAAGTTTAATATCTTTTTTTTCTTCAATAATATAAGTTTCTTTCATAACATTCCACTCTCTTTTTTTATTAATCTCCTGTATTTACCGTACTTATCCTCAGGTGAAAACTTAGGAGGATGAGGATTTACGGTACGAACATTACATAAAGGACATAAATCCTTTAGGGTATACTTTTTACATTCAGGGCAGATTTTCATCTTCATATCATGATCTCTTGAATGATCCCTTACCCTCAGTACTCTGAACATGGGAAATGGCCATTTCTGCAATATCCCTCAAAACAGATTCTGCTGCTTTATAATCTTCAGCAACAATATGAATAGAGTATTTCGGGGATCCTTCATTTCTTATTTCTACATCTTCCACTTTATCTTTGAATTTGTCTCTTGCAGTAACTAAAGCTTCCTTAATAATTGTAACTCCATCCCCAGAATAAGTTTCAAGCGTTATGTGGCCAGTAATTGAAACTAGTGGATTTTCAACATTAGTTTTAATAATTTCATAAATGCCGTCAACATATTTCTCGTCTATTATTCCTTCTAGAATACTCTTACCTTTTGTTGATGCTTCTTCAAAAGCAGCATATAAATCTCCATATTTATTAACAAGCGGCACCCCAATATTATGGATGATACTCTTGTAGTCTTCTCCAATATTTGTGGCGTATAACTCTAGTAGTTTTTCGCCTTTCTTTTCTCTTTTAAATTCTTGGACTTTTGTTTTCTTCTGTTGGCTTGTTACTCTTCTTAGAGATAGATCTATATGATTTTTAGATTCGTCAACTTTTAGAACCTTACATACTATCTTTTGACCTTCTCGGACATGATTTCTGATATTTTTGACCCAACTGGAGGAGATTTCCTTTATATGTATCATGCCCTCCTTGTCATATTCGTCTAGAACAACAAATGCACCGTAAGGAAAAACTTCCTTAACGGAGCACATGACAAGGTCTCCCTCTTCGGGGTACTCCTTTTCGAGCATTAAATAATCACTCCAATACTTCTAGTATTTCGGCATTAATCTTGCCTACTCCACCTTTTGACTCGACAAGAGATTTACCACAAGTAAGGCATTTTACTGTAATAGCAGGCCTATTAAATACTATCTGTTCGCTTGAACAGTCAGTGCATTTTACTCTCAAAAATTTTGAAACAAGTTTTTTCATTTTTATGCCTCCTCGAACTCTACTTTTCTAATTCTGAAACCTTTTCTTGTAGTGGCTTTTTTACATACTTCACATCTATATCTTAAATCAAGTTTACTTATAGCCTTTCCACCGCTAACAGAAGATCTTGGGAAACCCCTGTAACCTTTAATTTTCCTTCTATATCTTCTCTGACCTGCACTAAGTTCTCCTCTTTTTCTTTTCTTTACAGTCTCTACCTTATGTGACGTATGCTTTTTGCAGGTAGGGCAGTAAGTATTCATCTTTTTTGGCATTTTCATAAGAATCACTTTCTAATTAACTCTCGGCAACTTTCTCTCTTATAAATATCTCGGCATTTCTCAAAGGGATAGAAATTATTTCCCCCTTTTTATAGGGCCCATAGGACCTCATATCCTCTCCTATGAACTCCGGTACATCTTGTGAGAGCTTTACCTCCTTAAAAACCTTTTGCCTTCTTTCTTTAGGATAATCATTGAACCCAAATATAGCCTCCTTATATTCATTAAGAAGAGAATTAACACTTTTAGAAATGCTGTCGTCTAATTCATTTTCTAGTTCTGTGTTCTTAATAGATCTATCAACTACTAATCTAAATCTTTTCCTGTAGAATTTCTCAAATCTCAGTTTAGCGTAATCACTTCTAGCTTTTTTGATTTTACCCTCTAGGGAGCTTTCATCGAAAGTTTGGGTTAAAAGTTCAATAATGCCCCAATTATCTTCCTCTATAGAATCAAGAATGCCAAGTTTTGTACATTCTTTTCTAAAAATATTTATAGGATCTTCATTATATTTTCCCATATCATTTCTCATCTTTCAACTCTTGGGGCAAGTATAAATATAAATGAAGCTCCTTCGATTTCAAATTCAATTTTTACAGGCATGTCGTTACCTATTTCAATTGACATTTCTCCGGGTATTGATTTCGACATATCAGTTAAGTAACTCAAATTAAATGTTGAAGCAGATCCTGCAGAAACTATAAATTCATAAAGATCAGGATCACCTTTTTCAAGCTTTACTTCAATATCTCCCGTATCTCCTTCAGCATTCATATAAAATGCATCGTCGGCTCTTAAAGAAACGTGATCTGATACTATATTTGCATCTTTTAGGCCTTCTCTAAACGCTTGGGAATTTAATCTTACTTTCGAAGTAGTACTCAATGTAGGCATCTTAAGATTTGATTGTTCAGTGACATCTATAAGCTGGCACCCAAATCTTCTAGTTGATGTTCCTTTTAAAATCATGAGTATTTTATTTTTTTCTTCGTCAAGTTTTAGAACAAGTATATCATCGCTTCTACTTCTGTTTATGAATTTTGACATATCCTCAATGTCAATTCCAATGATAGATTCTTTATCTGTTTTGTATTCTGCGAATACTTCTTTGTTCATTTTGAAATCTATCATGCTTACATGAGATGGGTCCATGGCCCTTAACTCAATCCCTTCAGCAGTAATCTTTAATGGAACTTCTTCTACAAGACTACCAATTGCGGTTACACATTTTCTCCATGTTTCTGCACTCAAAACGGCTTCAAACATTAGCTCACCTTATAATCTATATCCCTTAGTAATTATTATATTTATATAAATTTAATGGAAAATTACTTGTAATAAAGGCTTCGAATTTTATCAAAACTTTCTCTGTAAAGTTTAATGTCAAGTCCTGACATATCTTGGATTAATTCTCCTTTTAGAGAGCCTGAGATGCCAACACCGAAAACTCTTACTATGTCGCCTTCCTTAAAGCTGATATCTTCTCCAAAAACTACTTCAATTTGGCCTGTGCCGTCATCTAAAATTATATCATTGCCATCTTTTTTTATTATGGCACCTACGACACTAACATATTTCTCATTTGGTATTTCTTTTATTTTTACCTTCTTAAAAGGCGGCTTTGTAAATCTATCTGGCAAATTATCCCTCAATTTATATTTTGAGTAATATATTTAAAACTTACCTTAGAAAATAGTTCATGCTTATTATAATAACTGGCCTTCCAGGTACAGGTAAAACTACAGTTGCAGAAGCGCTTGCAAAAGAAATAGGAGCTACCGTTCTTTCAACTGATAAGATAAGAAAAATGATTTTTGAAAAGCCAGTATATAACGAAGAAGATAAAAGAGTTGTTTATGGGGAGCTTTTTTCACAGGCTAAAAAGAATTTGGCTTTAGATAAAAATGTCATTCTTGATGGAACTTTTTATACAAAAATATTAAGAAATCGAGCAAAGGAAATCGGAAAATCATTGAAAAAAAAGGTATATTTTGTATATTGTGATACGCCTGAAGATCTACTAAAAGAAAGAATAAATAAAAGAATGGACAAGTATAGTGACGCTAATTATGAAGTGTATCTAAAAATGAAGAAAATATTTGAACAATTTGAGGAAGATTTTATCTTTATAGATACTTCTAATCCCGTTAATAGAAACATCGATATTATTAAAAAAAGTATTTATTCGATATAGCCTTCAAGAGCAAGTCTTACTCCTTTTTTAAGAAAAATAACTGGTGTTTTGATTTTTCTTAGTTCGGACTTAAGTTTCATGTCGTTTGTTCCGACTATGCATTTATTATTTTTGGCATATTCTAAAATCGACTTATCGACAGACCCGTCTAAATCAAGTTTTTCATAGCGTTCAGAAATTTTTAAAGCGATTTCTTTAGAAATCCTATCAGAACCTGTAAGTTCTATTTTTTTCAATTCAGAAATAACATTTGTTGGGATAAGTATTTGACATTTTCTTTCAATAACGTCTTCTATTGATTCAATTCTGAGATTAAATCTACCTGGAAGAAGAAGAAAATTTGTGTCCAAAACAACAATTACTTTATTATTCCGTAGCCTATTAGTCTCCATCTGGCTCCGACCCTTCTACTTATGGCTACCCTTTCACCAACTAAAGAACAAACTGGAAGTTTTAAAATAAGTTCTGTTACTTTTCCAACTTTTGTAGTTGTACCTATTGTTTTAGCCGTACCTACATTTAGCAAAAGCATTTCTTTAGGTCTTATGGGCTCTACCTCAATCTCCTCCTCTGTTCCCACTACTCTTTCAAGTAAGTGTATTTCAAGTGTTAAATTTTCCCAAACATTTGGTAGTTCTTCAGGATGCCCCAAAATACTGCCTGCTAAAGTATCTGATTTTGTAACAGCTGGATCAAGAAATGTTCCAACTCCAAGAAGCCCTCCAGGTAACGCCTCTTCGACTGATTCATTGCTAACATTTAAACTGGATATCTCAGTCAATATTGGTTTAAATATTTTCTTATTCTGCTCGACTTTTTCAAAGCCAGGCCTTATCTCTATTTTATCCCCAACTTTTAACTTTCCTTGGATTAATGATCCTCCTAGTATTCCCCCTTTAAGATCTTCCGGAAATGCTCCCGGTCTATTTGTGTCAAACGATCTTGCAACGTACATTATTGGTGGTTTATTTGGATCTCTTTTTGGAGTTTTTATTACAGTTTCAATTGATTTAATAAGGTAGTCTATATTTACTCTATGTTGAGCAGAAATAGGGATAATTGGGGCATTTTCAGCTACTGTGCCCTTAATAAAATTCTTTATTTGGTTATAGTTCTCAATTGCTTTCTCTTTAGAAACAAGCTCTATCTTATTTTGCGCAATAACAATATTTTTAATTCCAACGATATTTAAGGCCATTAGATGCTCTCTAGTCTGTGGCTGTGGGCATTTTTCATTTGCAGCTATTACCAATATAGCCCCATCCATTATCGCTGCACCTGAAAGCATTGTGGCCATTAATGTTTCATGTCCTGGTGCATCGACAAAGGAAACTTTTCTTAAAACTTTAGTTTCCCCTCCACACTTAAGGCAATTTTTCTCTGTAGTGTAAGCCTCTACGCCTTCGCATGATTCACATTTTCTAAACTCAATATCTGCATAACCTAATCTTATTGTAATACCTCGTCTAAGCTCTTCGCTATGTTTGTCTGTCCAAACTCCAGATAGAGCTCTTGTCAAAGTAGTTTTGCCATGATCGACATGCCCTACAAGACCTATATTTACTTCAGCTTGTCCCAACTATATATCGCCTCAATAATTTATTACACATCTAAGATTTTGTTTCTTTGGCTGCAGTCTTTTTTACACTTTCTTTCTTTGGTTTTTCAGACTTTGGTTGTTCTTTTGGCGCTTCTGCTACTTCTTCTTTTGTTGCTTCTTCTGCTTTCTTTTCTTCAGGATTTTCGTATTTTTCAGGCTTAATTGCTTTGGTGTTAATTTGGGCGGTATCTTCATTTATGGTGTTTCCTCTAACTCTCTTTTTTCTTCTCTCACCATGTTCTACTGGATTAAACCCAACGCTCTTGGAAAGTAGAAGTTTTACTCTTCTGTTACCATCAAGGTCCTTCCTCATTGGGAATCCGTCTTTATCGGATCCACCTGTAATCTTCAATATGTGGCCAGAAAGTCCTATTGTTTCACCATTAAACTCTTCGCCAATTTTTAAACCAAAGAGGGATTCTGCCTGTTTGTCTTTTACTTCTTTCTGTATAGTTTTACCATCTCGGTAAGAAACGATTACCTTGTATTCCATCGTGACCCTCCTATATTTGATATATAGGAAACGATTTAACTGCTGTTTAAAAACTTTATTGTCTATTGACTATAAAAATGAAATAATTTCTCCTAAGGAGGTAACTACAAGGTCTGCTTCATTTAGAAGCTCTTCTGAGGATACTCCAGATAGTACTCCTATTGTATAGCATCCAGCATTTTTTCCAGAATAGATGTCATATTTATGATCTCCAATTACAACTGTATCCTCTGCATTTTTGCCCACATATTTTATTGCAACTTCTACATGCTCAGGATTAGGTTTTGGATTTTTAACATCTTCTCGCGTAACTACAAAATCTATATATTCATTCAAACCTGAGACTTCAAGAGTTTTTATTGTTGCGGCTTTGCTATTCCTAGTAATAATTCCAACTTTTTTTCCTTTTGTCTTTAAAAGCTGCAATAGCTCTTTAGAATCTGGAAATGCCTCAGCTTTTATTGATGTTTCAAGTTCGTGTTTAACAATAATATTTTCAATCGTCCCAACAAATTCATTATAATCTGATTCATTGGGAAAGAAGGGCCCTAAATCTTTTAATGTTTCATTTAAAGATGCTATTGTACCTAGATAAATCCCTTTATCTTCTAGACTTTTTCTAGTGATCCTTTTAAGATATTCAAAATCAAGCTTGAACTTCACTAAAGTTCCGTCCATGTCAAATAGAAAAAGAGAGTAATTAGAGAGTTTTTTCTCCATGATAAAAATATTTAAGAATACCTATATAACATTTATTTCATGGACAACATTTTACTCCCCATTATTTCATTTATTTTAACTTTTATTGTCACTCCCGTTATTGGAAAATTTAACAAAGCCCATGGAATTTATGGTGTTGACCTCCATAAAATTCAAAAATTTGAAATACCCGAAGCTGGAGGAATTGCCCTTCTCCTTGGGACAATCCCTATTTTCATTTTATATTATCTAATAACCTTTGATTCTTCCATTATAATGTTCATACTTCCGGTTACGATTATAGGAGTAGTCGGCCTTATAGACGATTTATACAACATTAAACAATCACTTAAAACACTTCTATGTCTTTTAGGTGGGCTGCCCTTGCTGTTTTTATTAAACAATGCCAGCCTTAATCTAATTTTATTTACTGCTAATATAGGTGTATTTTATTATATATTAATCCCTATAGGAATAACCGCCGCTTCAAATTTAACAAATCTTCTTGCAGGGTTTAATGGAGAAGAAATTGGGCTTGGGGTTATATCTACTCTCTCTTTATCAATTTGCATATTTCTCTTAGGCGATCCAAAAACATCGGTATACCTTTTGACTTTTACCATGGCATTTCTTGCTTTTTTAATTTATAATAAATATCCGGCTAAAATATTCCCGGGAGATACAGGAACATTGATAGTTGGAGCAATAATAGCATCATTTTCTATAATAAAAAATATAGAAATAATTGGAGTGATTCTTTTGTTGCCTCAAATCATAGAATTCTTATTTAAATCTATAAGAAAGTTTAGTGGTAAAAAATATGGGCCTACTAAAATTGATAAAGATGGAATTTTACATCCTCAAGAATATCTCTCAGTTGCAAACGTGCTTACTTCTAATTTTAAATTAACAGAAAAAAAACTTGTCCCGGTAATTTGGTTTATTGGGGCTATTTTTGGCTTAATATCTATAATTATAACTTATTCCATCATATAATATCTAAATCCTAAAGATAAAAGTTTTAAAGCCAATTAATATTCATGCGATATATAGAAGAGGTGATTTAATGCCTGAAGAAAATATTAAAGGTATAGTCGACTATTTAAACGAATTCGTTAACGAAGACAACAGTGTTCCTAGAAATATAAGAAGGGCAGCAAAAGAAGCTGCTGACAGACTACTTGATACTTCTGAACCTGTCCAGTCAAGAGCACATGCTGCAGTTGAACTTTTAGACGAGATTTCAAACGATCCTAACATGCCAATGCACACGAGAACAATTCTCTGGGAAGTTTTAAGCGAATTAGAAAAGATTTAATGTCTTTTTCTATATCTTCCCCTCTTTTCTATTTGTTCGATTCTTTGAAGGATTTCATCCTTCTTTTCTTGTCCAATAACTTCGGAATATCCCTCAAGGATAGTTTTGAACAGCTCATTAGAAATATCAAAATGTGTACTTTCTAAGGCCTGTCTTAATAAGTGAAGGTCTATACCTTGTTTCTCAATTTCTTCTGATTCCTCAGATAATCCAAAGTCAATGAAATACACTTTTTTATCATATAGTATCATATTTGATGTTGTAAGATCTCCGTGAATTATGCCAATTTTATGTAAAGCACCGACTGATTTGCCTATCTGAAATCCTATTTCCGTATCCAATCCTTTTGAAGAAAAATATTCTTTTAATCGAATACCGTCAATATATTCCATTATAATACTTTTTTCTTTTAAGTCAACAAGGTATAAAGTTGGAGAGTGAACGCCTGAGATTTTTGCTTTATTTATTATCTTTGCCTCTTTTACAGTCCTGTATCCTCGTATCATATTGTCGATTTCATTAATTCTATAATTTTTCTTTACCCTTTTTTTAATGACGACTTTTTCATTATAGAAGTCAAATCCAAATACATTCTTAAAATCTTCAAGATAGAGATCTGCTTCGGCGCCCTTTTTTATAATCAAATCGTTCCCCCTAGTAAATCTAATATCTGTTTTTCTTTAACTCTGCCTTCTCTCTCCACCTTGCCATCAACTAGATCAACTATAGTGGATGGAGGATTTTTTTCAAGAATTCCATTGTCAATAAATAAATCAATGAGTTTTAAAGAATTTTTAAGGCTTAATTTTACTTCTTCTATGGAATATGGCGATGGATCTCCAGATCTATTTGCACTAGTTGAGATTATTGGTTTATCCGACAATTCTGATAATCGTTTTGATACTTCATTTGAGGGTATTCTGAATGCAAGTTTTTCCTTGTTTACAATATCGGGTATTACGTTGCCTTTTTTTCTAAGAGACACAGAGATTCCTGGAAATACTTTGAAAAGAATAACTGCTTTTTCTTCAACAAAAACATATTTTTCTATCATCTCGATAGAAGCCGCTATCAACGGGAGTGGTTTATCCTTTTTTCTTCCCTTTATTCTAAATATTTTTTCAATTGCCTTGGGATTTGTAGCATCACAACCTATTCCATAGCAAGTATCCGTTGGATACACTATGACTCCACCTTGGAGGATTATTTCCACCCCCTTAGAGATATCATCTATATCCAATTGACTTCCACCTCGTCTGTTCTCCATTTTTGCTTTATTATTGTATCCTCTATCTTCATTCTCTTTCCATTAATATGCTCTAATAAACCTTGATACGCGATCATTGCTCCGTTATCTCTACAAAGAGCAGGAGATGGAACAAAAAGTTTAGCATCTCGTTCCTCGCACATCGTGTTGCACATTTCTTTTAATCTTTTTGAAGATGCAACTCCACCTGTCAATAGTAGCTCATTTTTCTCAGTATGAGACATCGCCCTTTCAGATGCTTCAACGACTAGAGAGTATGCAGTTTCCATAAGCGAATATGTAACATCTTCTTGGCTGTTTGTGTTTAATTTCTTAATAGATTCTGTCAAAAGCCCAGAGAAGGAAAAATCCATTCCCTTTATAGTGTAGGGTAATTGTAAATAATTCCGTCCTAAGCTAGAAAGTTCATCAATTTGTTTTCCGCAGGGGAAACCTATTCCCATTTCTCTACCAAAAGTATCCTGCATATTACCTATACCAACATCTAAAGTTTCTCCAAATACTCGATATTTTCCCTCCGCATATGCTAGTATTTGAGTATTGCCGCCTGAAACGTAAAGAGTAACTGGATCTTTTGCACCTGTAGTAAATCTGCCTATCTCAATATGGGCAACACAATGATTTACCCCAATAACTGGGACATTTAAATTGATAGAAAGCGCTCTTGCAGCACTTGCAACAATTCTGAGGCATGGACCAAGACCTGGGCCCATAGAAAAAGCAACTAAATCAATATCATTTTTACAAATATTTGCTTCTGACAAAGATTTCTCCATTATTCTACCTATCACGCTAGCATGATGATCTGCTGCTTCTCTAGGATGAATTCCTCCTTCAGAAGAATAAGAATCGGTAACATTTGAAATTACAGCTTCTTCAGAAACTATACCAACGCCAAGTGTATGTGCTGTACCCTCTATCCCAAGAGATATCATAACTTAGTATTTATTTATCTTCTTATATAGTTTATTTATTATCTAAAATTACTTCATATTTTGGGTGGCAAAGTCATAGAAATACTCATCGTCGGAGAATTTCATAGGTTTGAACTTGCCGCTAGTAGAGAAGTCCTTGAACTTTTTTGCCCATATTTCAAAGAAACCTTCGTGAGATAAGAAGGCCATGAACTTAATAAGTTGCTCATTAGTTGCCTTACTCAAATTATGTTCCATATCACATGCATCTTTTTCAGCTTCTGCTTCAGGTACTAGTATCATCTTAAAGAAATCAAGCAACATCTTGTGCTTTTTCAGTGTAAAAGTTGCTATTTTTGTTCCTTTATCAGTTAAAACTGTTGGTCCATAATGTTCTCTTTTTATTAGGCCTTTTTCTTCGAGTTTCTTGAGCATTTCAACTGTAGTTGCAGGTCTTACCCCTAAAGCCTTGGCGACATCTTTTGTTCTTGCAAATCCTTTATTGCCTGTGATAGTCAAGATTGCTTTTAGATAATCTTCTTCAGTATCTGTAGTATTAATATTGTTGACCATACTAACTTTATTCTGTTTACCTAAATATAAATTTAATGGTTGTAATATCTTAAAAATTCTATTAAACAGTTAAATCAATCCTAATTTGATTTAGGGCGCCTTTTAATTATACTGCCACATTCCTGGCATTCTTTTTTGTCTTTTGAGTATATTTTTTTACATCCAATGCAATAATATTCCCAATGAATTATTTTTTTTATCCCAGATTCCCTAAGTGAATTGTATTTAATATTCATAGTAGATGAAACATTTTGTATGCCATAATCCTCTGAGATTATAGGGCAGTCCAACTCAATTGCAAGGGCGATTAGTTTAATGTCAGTCAAAGAAAGGGTGTCGCCAGTTTTTTGAGACTTTTCAGTGACATTTTCAACATTTTTTACATTTGGCTCCTTTATTTTAATCTTGCCAGAATTAAAAAAATATGATAGCCTCTCTTTAGAGCTATCGTCCCCAACTTCATCAATTACCTCATAAACAGTATAATACTCATCTTCTTCTGGTAAAAATCCACCTATTAATGCTGAGGCGTCAAGAACAAACTTCACTATATTCACTTCTTAACAAATTTAGCTCTAAGAAGGCTTTTCTTTATTTCTATTTTGTCTCCAGATTTCATAGTTCCTTGGGGAAATCCATCTGTTACAATAGTGCAAGGTCTATCAAGTGCAGTAACAATAACTTTTTCATGATCTGGGTATACCATAGGACTAGCTTTTCGGTAAAGTGGGCATATGGGGGTAATTCCAAATTCATTAGAATTTGATTTTATTATTGGCCCACCCGCAGAATAAGAATATGCAGTAGACCCAGTAGGTGTTGTGATAATAACGCCATCCCCCGATATGATATATTCTTGACCGGCAATCTCTACTTTAACTTTAGACACTCTCGTCGCGACTTCCGTTCTAATTACTATATCATTTAATGCCTCTACAGTTCTTTTACCAATGGTGCAAGATATCATAGAGCGTTCTTCAATGGTGTGACAGTCAAGAATATCTAAAATAGAACTAATTTCGTCAGGCATTATTTCGCTTAAATATCCAACTGTCCCCACATTAACCCCTAACATAGGAGTATCTCCATATCTTCTAACGGACTTCAATATTGTTCCGTCACCACCGACAGATATCAATAAATCAATATCGCCTATTTTCTTAGAATAATTGTTTTTAGGAAAATATTTGACAAGTGTTTCATCAAAAAAAACTTCATGTTTTTCTTTCAATATCTCAGATATTTTACCTGCAATCTCCAACGCTTTTTCTCTATCTGTTCTAGAAATAATGCCTACTCTCAAATCATCTACCCTTAAATCTAAATATAATTAGCATTAACAATAATGAAGCCAATCCGCCTATAATTATGTAAATTAAAGGTGTTAGTGGATTTTCTTGTGTGGGTATTTCTGATGCTGTGACCATCTTATCCTCATTATAGTCCAGTTGCCTTATTTCTTCACTACCGCCTAAACCCTCAGCCCTCAATGGTGGCTCATTTGGCTGCAATGTTTGGAATATTCCTGGAACGCTAAAACCTATTCCTATAATGGCTATGAAGAACATAACTAAAAGTGCTGTAGGTGCCGGAATATAAGATGTTTTTAGACTTGTAGATAAACTTCTCACAGTTGCTTCCTTTTGAGAAGGAACTATCAAAATCGCAGTTTTTTTGGGGCCGTAGTATTTTATATCTTTAAATTTCCTCGAAAGTTTTGTGTCGACTACTTCTATTATCCCAATTTCCATTAATCTTTCGATATGGAACATCACAGTAGGCATTGGTAATTCTAACTTGTTTGCTAAATCGCTAGCTGATTTTGGTTCAATGAAAAAAGCATCTATTATTCGCCTTCCATTATCATTTGCGAGCTCCATGGCAACAATTTTTGCTTTCTCATCATCTGTTGATATAACATGTAGTACATCATCTAAAGTTGCCATAAATACTATATTTTATTGTATCTTTAAAAATATATCTTAAAAGTAAAGGGAAAAGATTTTTATAGTAGCCTAAATCCTTAAGACTCCGGAAGGTGTATATTACGTATAATAATTCAGTAGTATTTATACTATTTCTAATAGCTGGATCATTGATAATTAGTATCCCTAATGTAGATGCACAAGGATTTGTGTATTCATTTGAGTTTTCACCCCAAACCCCAGATATGACACCTTTTGGTAAAATTGAAATTTTATCTGATATAGACATATCCGAACAGAAAACAACTATTAAAAATCAAATATATCTTTCAGATGCACCCCAAACTATTGTATTTAATACTTCCATTCCTAAATCAATTAATCAAGTTCAGTTAATGTATCAAGATGCCAATAATAGCTGGAAAGAAGTTCCAGTTACATTCGATCCTGAAGTATTAAATACCAAGTTCTCATTCGATACCGAAGGAAAAAAGAGGTTAGATGGCTACAATTTTATGTTAACTTATACTATAGAAACTCCTTCAATTTATACACTCACCCCTAACACACTTTTATCATTTGAATACTTCCTAACAACTAAACTTGGAGAAGCCGATATTGCAAATATAAGTTTGGCTCTGCCTGAAGGATTTAAACCTATTAATGCTTCAGGCTGGAGAGTCGAAGAAGAAAGATTCGTATATTCAGCCCAGATTTCTAGAACTTCTGCAAGTTTTTACACAATCTTCAATTCTGAGAGCGATTATTCTGGGTCTTTGGAAGCTTTAAAACAGGAGATTTCAAATCTAAGACAAGACAATGCAAAACTTTCAGATACTATCTTAGAGCTTCAAAAAAGTGTCGAGAGCTATAAAACAGAAAATCAAAATCTCACCTCGGAAATAGAGAGTCTAAACGATCGGCTTCTAAAGGCTGAAGAAGAGCGAAAATCATCAGAAAGGATATCTAATAATTTCTGGCAATTCTCATGGGGGCTAACAATATTACTTCCAATATTACTCCTATTCTTTGCTGAGCTTAGGACAAAATCAGTTATAACTTCAACACAATTATTGATAAGTTCTATTGTTGGAACATTTGTAATTTTCTTGATATTGTATATATTATTCATAACTTAAAAGATACAATCTATTAATAGGGGCGAAAGAAAAGTAATTTAAAGATTTTATTGTTTACCAAATCTAAGGTGTGTTGATATGTCAAAAAAAAGTAGAATTTATTTTTTATTGTTTATATTAGGATTATTTATCTTTAATCAGCCGGAAGCTAAAGCAGAAAGTTTTCTTTATTCCTTTGGCGTATCATCAGAAGGGCAGGATCTAGAACCAACGATAAATATGAATATTTTGACTGATATCAACATAGACAATGATTATACTTACTTAACACATCAGATTATACTTTCTGATGTTCCATCTAAGATCACTTTTGAAAACAATATCCCAAGAGAGATTTTAGTTAACATTGACTTAAGTTACAAGGACTCAAATTCATCATGGAATAAAATATTAGCCTCTATTGATGAAAGTTCAAATAATCCCCAAATTACAATTGACACCGAAGGTAAAAAGGGGCCCACCGATTATCAATTCAATATAATCTATATTATTAACACCCAATCTATTTTCAACCTCTCCCCAAATATTCTAAATTCATTTGACTATTTAATATCCTCTAGACTTGATCAAGAGGATTTAGCTACAATCAAGATAACACTCCCAACTCAGTATAAACCATTTGACTCTGCTGGATGGAGGCTTCAAGGAGGAAGGTTCTTTTACTCGACAGTTATATCTAATCAAGAAAAGAACTTTTATTCTGTCTTTTATCTTGAAGAAGATTATGGGGGTTCAATAGACGCTTTAAAGAATGAAATTACTAAATTAACTCAAGAAAATGAAAAATTAACAGAGAATATAATCCAACTGCAAAGGTCTGTTGAAAATTATAGAGTTGAGAATGAAGAGTTAACATGGAATATCAAAGACTTAAAGGACGAGCTTATCAAATCAAAAGAGGAGCAGCAAGAAGCAAATATGAATACTAAGAACTTCAGATATCTTTCTTGGGGTTTAACTCTCTCACTTCCTGGAATGCAGTTTTTATTAAATGAATTGAGAGAAAAGAACAGAATATCCCCTACCCAACTACATTTAGGTTCAGTAATAGGGACTTTCATAGTCTTTATGTTATTATATGTATCTTTATTTCTTTAATTTTTAATTTAATAAAAAGATGTTATTAATCAATTGAGATCATTACTTCTGTCGATTTTATAACAACTTTTACTTTTTGCCCTTCTTTTAATTTTAAAGAGTCTACTGCTTCTCTTGTGATCATGGATGTAATAATTGTAGGTTTAGTAACTTCTACTTTAACTGTAGCTGCAACTTCTCCTTTCTTTATTTCTTTAATTATTCCTTCCATACTATTCCTTGCGCTAATCGCCATTTTATCACCAATAATAAGATTGTATTTTGAAGTATTTAAAATTATTTAAATCAAGGAAAAAGAAACTTAAATAATTGGTATGCATATTTTTCTATTGATGCCATCTTCAATTGCTTTTATTTTTACATCAATTCCGTATACTTTTTTGAGATTTTCTTCATTGATTGTATCTTCAGGTGTCCCTAGGCCAACAAGTTTTCCATCTTTCATTAGTGCCACTTTCTGAGAAGATATAAAGGCGTGATCAGGAAAATGTGAAGACATTATGATGCTAAGTCCTGTTTTTGCAAGTTCATTGATTAACCTAAGAAGTCTTACTTGATTACCAATATCTAAGTGAGAAGTGGGCTCATCTAATAATAGAATGTCAGGTTGCTGGGTCAATACCCTTGCTATAAGCACCAACCTCTGTTCTCCACCACTTAATTCTGTGCAAGGCCTATCTGCAAGATGGGAAATTCCTACTGTTTCCATTGATTCATAAACTAAATCAAAATCTTTATGAGAAGGAATCGAAAATAAACTTAAATGTGGGGCCCTTCCCATGACAATTAAATCTTTTACCGAATATGGAAATGCAGAAGAATGTGATTGTGGCACATATCCCACCTTTCTTGCAATTTCTTCAGTAGTAAGTTCCGATATATCGACACCGTCATATAAAATAGTTCCCTCATCTAAAGATAATATTTTAGTAATGCATTTTATCAATGTCGATTTTCCCGTACCGTTGGGGCCTAAGAGACACAAAACTTCGCCTTTTTTTAAAGAGAGATCTATATCCTGAAATACGTAAGTGCCATCAATGTAGCTAAAACCACCTTTTTTCATTTGGAGTATAGATTTCAATAATTCCACCCCGATTTAGATTTTCTAATTAAATAAGCGAAAAAAGGTGCTCCTAAAATTGCAGTAAGTATACCAATTGGTATTTCAGTTGAAATAACAGATCTTGCAATGTCATCTACAATGAGCAAATAAGAAGCCCCTAGGATTAATGAAACGGGTATAAGTTTTTTATGGTCAGGCCCAACTAATATCCTTCCAACATGAGGTATTACTAGACCTACCCACCCTATAATCCCACTCATGCATACACAAGCGGCTGTTATTATTGTTGCGCTAGAAATAATAATAAATTTTAATTGTTCTGTATTTACGCCCATTGAGCGAGCTTCCTCTTCACCTAAAGATAATACGTTTATCCTCCATCTTACTAAAATTAATATTGTTAGTCCGAGTATTATAAATGGCCCAAGAAATACTATATCGCTTTTAGAAACGGCATTAAAAGATCCCATCAACCAAAAAACAATGGCAGGTAATTTATTCAAAGGATCAGCAACATATTTTATTAGAGAAGTTAGTGCAGAAAATAAGGCCGCTGTGACCATTCCTGATAAAACAAGCATCAGCAAAGGAGTTGTTTTGTATATTTTACTAACTTTGTAAGTAAATGCAACTGCAATAATTCCCCCTGCAAAAGCACTTATTTGTACCAAAATGAGTTTATTTAAAAGAAGTAAAGCTATGGCTGCACCAAACCCGGCTCCTGCTGAAACTCCTAATATTTGGGGAGAAACTAATGGATTCTTGAAAAGACCTTGAAAAGAAGCTCCTGAAACAGAGAGCCCAGCTCCAACAAGCATCGCTGCTAGGGCCCTAGGAAGTCTAACATCAAATATGACGCTCTCCATAGTAGGATGCCATGTTGGCTCGATGTAAATAATCTTTGAAAGGAATATTTTGATAACTATAATGGGCGAAATAACGTACCTTCCTACAAACATTGAGAATATCAATATAACAAAAGGCAATGATATAAGAAAAATATTGATAGAATTTGACAATATTTTTTTTCTAAATAATTTGTCTTCATTTGTTTTGACTGACATTTAAACCAACCTAGGGCTTATGCAATGTAAAGTTTGACTTTCTTTTATAGCAACTTCTAAAGAATTGTCATTTATAGAATCATACTCAAATTTAGGAGTGTTTGTTATCTCAAAAGCTCTCTGATAATTTAATCCATTCTCAAAGAGTACATCTGGAATTATAGACCCACTTGGTCCATACAATCCCCTTATCCTAGCATTTTTTGAATAATCTATTACTTCATCAAAGGTTCCATTAACTAGTGTGGATGCAGTTATCATGACTATATCAGAGTTAGACAAAACTTTTTTATTCTCTTTTTCAGTGTGGATGTAAATCTCCTTAGGGCCAAAATCAACGTTTTCTCCAATAATAACAGATTCAAACCTCCCTCTTGGCCTCATTTCAGTTACATGAACTTCTTTACATTTGCCTAGCAATTTTCTTACAAATCCCCCATAACCAACGATTGCAACTGTGTCAGTTGGTTTTAGCATATCCATTATGTCTTTGCATTCGTTGAATCCTCTTTTTTTTATCTGAGTGGAGGATAAGAAAGGCTGGGATATACAGCTAATTGAGCCAACGGCTAGAGATCTCTCTTGAATATCATTAGAATAAATATAATCTGAAGCCACATCAAATAAGTCTTTACCTATTAGTTTTTTTATTGAATCGATTCTATCCCTAAGTTTTTGTTCGCCGTGTACTGCGTGAATCCCGGTGAAATTAATTACCATTCCACATAGATTATTTGTTCCAAGAATTACATTCCACTCTTGTTTTAGAATTATTTTTTTTACCCTGGGTCTCTCGATCTTATTTTCTTGGTACAAATTATCTAAAATATCTAAAGTTTTAATTAAAATTTTCTCAGTTGAATGCGCACTCAAATTAACCCCCCAAAAAATAAAAAATAAATTTAATTTTTATTTACTTTTATTACCGTCTTGCTGCCCGCTGCCCTGTTGTTGACCACCTGAATAGCCACCACTTAAGCCACCAACGGCACTTGCATATTCACCAGCCAATATTTTATCGACTTGTTCTTCGCTCAATTCATATTCAAATATTTCGCGGTAGAATTTTTTAATTTCTGTTCTGATGTTAACATCTTCAAATCTATCGGGGTGTGCAATTGTAGCAAGCCATAATGGGTGTAAAACAGCTGATTCTGCAGAAGGTCTGTTCCAGATAAAAACAGCGCTTGGTAGTCTGTAGACTTTTTTGTTTTGAATTGCAGAGACTTTTGCCCATTTTGGATCGTTGTATAGATCTTCAGGTGTTCCGTAATCAATTACAACTATATCCGGATTCCAAGCTATCAACTGTTCCATTGAAACCTGGTCTAATCCTGCGTGTATTCCTTCTTTTTTGCCAGCTGTAGATATATCACTCGCTGCATTTAGACATCCAGCAGCTTCAATTCTCTCTTCCATGTATGAGCCAGTACCATACGTAACTAGGTGGTTGCTATCAAATCCATTAAATACGACTACTCTTTCATTCTCAGGTAAATCGGCTAATCTTCCATCTATAAATTTAAGAGTGTTGTCTAGATAGTCACAGAATTTCTTAGCCTCTTCTGGTCTTTCAAAAATCTCTCCTAAGAAAGTAACTTCCGCCTTTGTTTGGGCAAAGTTACCATCGGAAGTAGCAAAAAATTGAACAACTGGTATTTTTGTATTTTTAGTTACTATTTCTCCATCTATATCGCCTGCAATGACAAATTGAGGATTAGAAGCCAATAACTCTTCAATATTTATGACTCCGTTTACAGTTCTTGGTGCAGGGAGTGTCATTATTCTTGGATCCATTGCTGCAAGTAAAGCTGATGTTTTATGTCCCTTAGATACTGCGCATAGTTTGTCTTCAACGCCCAATATATATGGAACTTGTCCGATTGGTCCACCGAAAATAGCAACTCTCTCAATATTTTTTGGGATAGTTACAGTTCTTCCGGCCATGTCAACTATATCTCTCGTATCTTCTGTCGCTGTCTTGGTATCTGTACCCTGTCCGATACACCCAGCGAACATTGACAAAACTAAAAGAGAACACACAAAAAATGGTATTATTTTTTTCAAGATATCACCAATATGATTTCTAAATCATATCCTTATAAAAGTTTTTATTATTTTCTAGAAGCATAATAACTCAGAAATATATTTGATAAATAAAAATATTAAAATAAATATCTTATAAATCATAAAAAGAATCTGTTGTCAGATAAATACTTTTTAGTATTGATCTTATTAGAAAGCCAGCCATCTTTTACATCAAATCTGTAATCAAAATGAGACACATATGGTTTAATATCTAATATAGGTGTTTTGTCTATAATGTCTATCTCTGAAACAAAAATCATATTATCCTCAATTCTTTGAATTTTGAGAATGGACAATCCAATATTGTTAGGTCTTCTTGGAGCTCTTGTTGAAAAAACTCCTCTTCCAATATCGTCTAGAAATGGTTTTACTTTTAACGAGAATCCTTTTGAGAGATGAAAATGATAAATCAAAAAAATATGTGAAAATCCTTCAAGATCTTTTAATCCTTCAGAAAATTCTGGGAATACCTCCAATACTCCTCTGTTATCAGAGAATACAGGCTGTATTGGAATATTAGTTTTATCCTTGAATTCAGAATGAACAATCCCAATTGGAGAATAACATATTTTTTTCATGAAGGATATTCGGGATACTTTTTATAAATATATTCAATATTTAATCAAAAGTAGTCTGAGTGCTTCTTTAAAAAATTGTAAAGTTGTTTGTCTTCCTCTCTTTTATTTAGAATAGAGTATATATTGTGAAGGTGTACATATATATCTCCAATTTGAGGATGGTCTGGTCCGTATTCGTGTATCAAAATCTGAAGCCCCCTTGTATATAACTCTTCAGCTTCATCAAATTTTTTCATCTCTTTTAGAAGGTTGGCAAGTGAACAAAGTATTGGAATTATCTGAGAATTTTCTTTTCCATACCCATGTTCCTTGATTCGTAATACTCTTTTGTATAGTTGTTCTGCTTCAGGGTATTTACCTTGGGATTGGTAGACAAATGCAAGATTCTGCAAAACATTTAGAATGACAATATCATCTTTAGAAAATATTCGTTCAAATATTGAAAGAGCTTTCTCATAGAATACTTCTGCTTCTTTAAATTCGGCTTGGTATTGAGAGATTAGACCAAGCAAAAACAGACTCATTCCGGAAGTTGAGTGTGACGATCCATATATGTCCATTGCTTCGCTAAGTGATTTTTTTGCAAGCCTCTTTGCTTCTAAATGTTTTTCCATTTTCAGTAGCCTAATAGAAGCGTTGTAAAACTCTTCCCAAAGTGTGAAACTTCCCCCTTCAATGTCCATTGATATTCACTTATTCCTTTGTGCTTATAATATATTGAATTAAGTATCTATATAAATTTTGTGGGCTTTAACTAAAAGAAAAAATTTACCCTCCGTAATATTTTTAATATACGAATATAAATTCAGTTAATTTTAAATATCGTTATATCTAAAAAAACACAACGAGGTGATATTTTGAATAATAAAAAGCTATATGGGGGTGCCCTTTTAGTAGTCCTTGTGACGGCTCTTGTATTTGCTGGCTGTACAAGTCCAACAGATACATCTACACCAACTACAGGGCAAAAAACAGTTTTGAAGGTACTTCATGCAGGAAGTCTTGCTTCGCCTCTGCAGAAAGTAGAGCAGAAGTTTGAAGCAGACCACCCAAACGTTGATGTACAATTGGAACCTGCTGGAAGTATAGAGTGTGTTAGAAAAATAACTGAACTTGGAGTAGAAGCAGATGTTCTTGCATCAGCAGACTATGCATTAATACCTGCAATGATGATGCCAAAATATGCAGACTGGTACGTACTATTTGCTAAAAATGAAATGGTTTTGACATATTCAGATAAAAGTAAATATGCAGGTATTGTAAATGTAAACAACTGGTACAAGATACTTGACAAACCTGATGTAATATGGGGATTTTCAAATCCAAATCTAGATCCAGCCGGATACAGAACTCCAATGGTAATACAATTAGCTGAATTTGCATACAACGATGACACCATATTTGAAGATTTAATATCTTCCAAATCAAAAATAACAGTAAGCAACATAGATGGAACTTACGTAATAGTAACTCCAGAAGATTTAGCTCCAGCTGCCAATAAGTTAACTATAAGAAACAAATCAGTTGAACTAGTTTCAATAGTAGAACAAGGTGGAATGGATTACGCTTGGGAATACATTTCAGTTGCTGTACAAAATAATATGAAATATTTAAGATTGCCTGGATCTGTTAATCTAAGCGACGTAGCCTATGCAGACACCTACAAGAAAGTTCAGGTAAAGACCATTGATGGAAAGACACAAACAGCTGCCCCGATAGTATACGGTATTACAGTACCTCTAAACGCACCAAATAAAGACCTTGCAAATGAATTCGTTAAATACGTTATTGATGAAAACGGTCAACAAATCTTCACTGCTGATGGTCAGCCACCAATAGTTCCCGCAATTATAGAACCTGAGAAAACAAAAGCACCACAAATATTCCAACAATATGTGGCGGATAATTAATGCAAAAAAGAATTAAACTTGAATTTAGAAGGAATCCTATTTCCTTCATTTTTTTCTTTATAGGATTTCTAATAATTATTTTCGTAGTTGGGACTCTTTTTAATTTGTTGTATAAACAATTAGTTGTTAGCCCAACTAATTTTATTGCAATACTAAAAGACCAATCCGTATTAAAGTCAATTGGATTTACTTTGTATGCATCTTTTCTTGCTACTATCTTAGCGGTATTGCTTGGAATACCTCTTGCCTATGCAATTGCAAGAAATAATTTTTATGGTAAAAATATAATTGAATCAATAATAGATATCCCTGTTATCATTCCTCACACAGTTGCAGGAATTGCATTATTTTCTCTTCTGGCCATAAGAAGTCCAGTAGGCTCCGTCTTTGCAAATCTTGGAATAGTATTCCAAGACTCATTATGGGGCGTGGTACTTGCAATGTTTTTTGTTAGCTACCCATTATTTGTAAATTCAGCTAAAGATGGATTCTTAAGTATAAACCCTAATTATGAACGCGTTGCTAGAACTTTGGGCGCTTCACAATGGAAATCATTTTATCAAATTGCCTTGCCTCTTTCATCCCATAACTTACTATCGGGAGCAATAATGAGTTGGGCTCGAGGGATAAGTGAGTTCGGAGCAGTTGTCGTAATTGCATATTACCCTATGATAGCGTCTACATTGATATTTTATAGATTTAATACAGGCGGACTTAAGGAATCACAACCTATTGCAGTTTTATTAATACTTTTATGTTTCGTTATATTCCTATTTTTAAGGCTAATTTCCCGAAAAAAGTGATATCATGATAAGAGTTGAAAATTTAAGCAATAACTGGGGAGAATTTGAACTAAAAAATATTTCTCTAGAGGTTAAACAAGGTGAATACTTTGTCATCTTAGGTCCAACTGGAGCGGGAAAAACTTTACTACTTGAACTTATTGTAGGCCTGTATATCCCCAATGAGGGAAAAATTTTGATAGATGGAAAGGATATAACCTATGACGTTCCAGAAAAAAGGAATCTTGGATTCTTGTATCAAGACTATTCGCTCTTTCCTCATTTATCAGTTAAAAAAAATATTGAATACGGAATGAATATTAGGGGTATAAATAAAAACGAAATCAATACAAAAGTAAAGGAACTATCAAAGATTCTTAAAATTGAACATTTAATGAAAAGAGATACAACAACATTGAGTGGTGGAGAACAACAAAAAGTAGCGCTTGCAAGGGCTCTTGCAATTAATCCAAAAGTTTTACTTCTTGATGAGCCTTTTTCTGCATTAGACGAGAACACTAAGTCTAAACTAATATCTGAGATGAAAGATCTACACAGAAAAGAAGGTATAACTTTCATTCATGTTACTCATAGTCAAGAGGAAGCTATACTATTGGCAGACAGAATCGGGATTATGATGAATGGAACAATAGCACAAGTTGGAACGCCAGATGAAATTTTCTATAAGCCCCTATCGAAGGAGATTGCCAAATTCGTAAAGATTGAAAATATTTGGGAAGGCAAAGTCATAGAAAAAAATGAAGAAGAGCTATTAGTAGATGTAAATGGTAATCATATAGTTGCATTATGTAATCACTTCAAAGTTGGACAAGAGATAAGATTAATTATAAGGCCGGAAGATATAATTTTAGGTAAGGGAAACACAAGCGCTAGAAATAATTTCAAAGGAAAGGTAATTTCCATAGTAAAACATGGTTTTTACTATATTATAAGGATTGATTGTGGGTTTGAGGTTGAAGCTGCTGTTACGAAACAATCTATTGAAAGTCTTAACATTAGAGAAGGAAAAGACATCAATATATTTTTTAAAGCAACTGCACTTCAAGTTATTAAGAGATAAAATTAAATCAGAAGGAAATCTATTGAAGTTCTTAAAACTTGATACTTATGAAGGAGCTATAAAAAAAATTGAGGATAGTGTGTCCTTTGAATTAAAATCGGAAGATACTCCTATTTCATCTTCATTGAATAGGATTTTGTCAGAAGATCTGATTTCGCCAATTGACATCCCACATTATCCCAAGTCCCAAATGGATGGGTATGCAGTAAGATCAGAAGATACATTCGAAGCTAGTGAAACTTCTCCTGTAAAACTGAAATTAATTGAAACTGTAAACGCAGGCAGTACACCACGGTATTTTATAAAAAAGAATACCTGTTCATACGTGGCAACAGGTGCGCCCGTTCCAGAGGGTGCAGACTCTGTTGTTATGATAGAAAATACCCAACTTCAAGGAAATTATATCACACTGACTAGAGGTGTTACTCCAGGAGAAAATATAATGAAGGTAGGGTATGACATAAAAAAAGGGAATACTATCTTGCCCAAAAATACCCTTATTACTCCTAAAGTAGTTGGATTGCTTTCAGGTCTAGGCCTTAAGAAGGTCAAAGTATATAGAAAATTAAAAATAGGAATTTTTTCAACAGGAAATGAAATTATTACACCTTGGGAGAATCTTGACTATGGAAAAACATATGATGTTAATGCATTTTATATCTCTTCAAAATTAGAAAATTTAGGTTGCGATACCTATAACCTTGGTATTGCAAAAGATACCAAAGAAGATATCCTTTCCAAGTTAAACGAAGCAAGAAAGTGTGATATGATAATCCTTTCTGCTGGGGCCTCAAAGGGAGAAAGAGATTTTGTCGAGGAAGCACTCAATAATTTTGGTAACTTAATAATTCACGGCATAAGCATTAAACCAGGAAAGCCGACATTGGTCGGCTTAAAAGACAACAAACTTATTTTTGGCCTTCCTGGACACCCCACATCTTCATTTGTTCTATTCAACGTCTTAGTATTGCCTTTTGTCTATAAAATGGCGGGTCTAGAAAAAAAAATGGACATTAAAAAGTTTATTTCAAGTGAAAGGATTTATTCAACAAGAGGTAGGCAAGATTTTTTGCCGATTATGATTAAAGGGGGGGAAGTCTCTTCTGTTTTCCGGGGAAGTGGCGCAATATCAAGTTTTTTAAAAGCTGAAGGAATTGCCATAATTAATGAGAACACAGAATTTGTAGATAAAGGTGAAGAGTTAGAAGTAATAATGTTGGAAGATTGATATGTCAGAATTACCAGTTAAAGTATTGAGAATTGCAGTGACCCAGCGTTGCAATCTAAACTGTATATACTGTCACCATGAAGGTGAGTGTTCTCAATCGGATAACGGCAGAAAGGAAATAACTAAGGAAGAGATTGAGGATCTACTTAAAGTTTCTAAGGATTTGGGAATAAGAAAAGTTAGATTCACGGGAGGGGAGCCTCTCGTAAGAAAGGACATTGTAGAAATTATTGATATAGCCTCAAAATACATGGATGACGTGTCAATGTCTACAAACGGTGTCTTATTGAGTGACACAATTTCTGATTTAAAAAAGGCGGGAATATCTAGGATCAATGTCACTTTGAACACTTTAAATGAAGATATCTACAAAAGCATTACAGGAAAGAACAAATTACATGATGTTCTGGATGGAATTGAAAAAACATTTTTAGAGGAAATATTTCCAATTAAAGTCAACATGGTTGTAATGCAAAGAAATTACAGAGAAATCAAAGATTTAGTCAAGTATACAAAAGAAGGAATGGTACTTCAGTTAATCGAATTAATATCGGAAAAGAACGGAACAGATTCTAATTTTTACAAGGAGAATTATGCAAGTCTATTGCCTATAGAAGAATATTTAGAAAAACATGCGATGAAAATAGTAGAGAGAGAAAAACAACGAAGGAAAAAATATTTCGTTCCACAAGAGATTGAAGTCGTAAGATCAATGCACAACACAGTGTTCTGTAAAAATTGCATGAGTATTCGATTAACAAGTGAAGGTGAGATCAAAAATTGTCTATTCAGAAATGACAATTTAATAAAAGTTAAAGATTTCTCAGATCATGAAAAATTAAAAGAATCTTTAATTTATTCTATTAAAACAAAAACGCCCTATTGGTGCTAGAATGAAAGTAAAAGTCAAATACTTTGCATTTTTTAAAGAGGCTACAGGTATTTCGGAAGAAATTATTGAAGTAGATAATGGTAAAACTATAGGGTATCTTTTGAAAATAATTACCAAGAAATATAATTTAGAAAGTAATGGCAATATGATAATATCGCTTAATCATGAGTATACTAAAGAGGATGTAAGATTAAATGAGGAGGATGAAGTTGCCATAATGATACCTTCAAGTGGTGGGTAATATGATTAGAATCCAAAAAGAAGATTTTAGCATAGATGAGGAATTAAAGAAAATAAAAAATAATAGGTGTGGCGCTTCAGTTATATTCCTAGGCACTGTTAAATCGGAAATGGATAAGAAAAAAGTGACAAAATTAGAAATTGATGCTTATATCGAAATGGCTGAGAAGAAATTAAAAGAAATTGAAGTGGACGCAAAGGAAAAATATGATATTATAGAAAGTTCAATTATTCATAGGTACGGGGAGCTATTAGTAGGCGATAATATAGTCTTAATTATAATTAAATCAATAGATAGAACAAAGTCTTTTGAAGCTGCAAAGTATGTCCTTGAAAGACTTAAACAGGAAGTTCCTATATTTAAGAAGGAGTATATGGAAGGCAATGTAATTTGGCAAGGAGGCATATAATGGCATTTTCACATTTATCGGAAAAGGGAGTAAAAATGGTAGATGTAACATCAAAGGATGTAACAGTTAGAACAGCGGTTGCCGAGGGAAAAATAGAGCTAAGGAAAGAAACCATCAGTTTGATAAGAGAGAACAAGATAACAAAGGGAAGCGTCCTGACGACGGCACAGATTGCAGCAATCCAAGCTGTGAAGAGGACACCTACCTTAATCCCACTATGTCACGGGCTTCCTATAAATAAGGTCGATATCGATTTTGAGATCTACGAAGATTCTATAAAGGCCATATGTATGGTAAAGACTGAGTCTAAAACCGGAGTCGAGATGGAGGCGCTTACCGGAGTATCAGTGGCGCTTCTGACAATATGGGACATGGTGAAATCAAACGAGAAGGATGCTTTAGGCCAGTACCCCTCGACTGAAATCTATGGCATAAGAGTTCTAAAGAAGGAGAAGTGAATATGTCATCTGAAAAACACAAAAGCACCGCCCCAAAGAGCCTGAATTACGGAATAATCACCGTATCAGACTCCTGTTATAAAGGGGTGGCCGAGGACAAATCGGGTAATCACATAAAAGAGAAGTTATCCAAGAACAATATAGTGGTGAAGACTGCCATCGTCCCAGACGAGAAGGAGCTTATAGAAAAGGCTTTGTATGATATGCTCCCTGATGTTGATTGCATTGTTACAACAGGTGGCACAGGGATAACAAAAAGGGACGTTACCATACTGACCATAAGACCACATTTTGACAAAGAGATGCCCGGTTTTGGTGAGATATTTAGGCACTTAAGCTTTAGGGAAATAAGTTATCCTGCAATAATTTCGGGGGCTACAGCTGGCACAATAGGGGATAAGATCGTATTCTGCCTACCGGGAAGCCTTAATGCTGCAAAGCTAGGGGGGGATATAATCGCCTCTGAAGCGGCCCATATGATAAAACACCTGAGGGAATAAATGAAGGAATTCAAATCACTCCTACCCTACAATAAGGCTTTAGAAATAGTTAAAGTTCATTCAAAAGAATTTGATTCTGAGAGTATAGAGTTACACGATTCCTTAGACAGGGTGCTTTCTGAGGATATTGTCTCACCTGTTGACTCACCCCCTTTTGACAGGTCCGCAATGGATGGTTATGCCATACAAGCTAGAGATACTTTTTCCATCTCTGAAGGATCGCACGTTACTTTAGAGATTATTGATTCTATAACTGCGGGAAAAGTATCCTCTAAAGAAGTAGTTAGTGGTACAGCCGCAGAGATAATGACGGGAGCTATGATACCAAAAGGTGCAGATTCAGTAGTAATGCAAGAGTTCACAGAAAGGGATAATGACAAAGTTCTTATTTACAAGAAAGTTTTTCCTTATCTTCATGTTTCAAGAAAGGGAGAGGATATACGGGAAGGAAATCTGATACTAAAAAAAGGAACGATATTATCCTCAGAACATCTCTCACTTTTGAAATCTCTTGGAATCAAAAACATTCTCGTCAAGAAAAAGCCACGAGTTTCAATTATAGTAACGGGTGACGAACTAGTGAAAGATACGAATAAAATAGAAAAAGGGAAAATAGTTGATTCAAATTCAATAATGCTATCCTCTTTATCAAAAAAGTCTTTTTGTGAGGTAGCACATCAATTTTTAGTTGCTGACGAAAAAGATGAAATCCTAAAAACAATAAATCTATCAAAGAAAGACTCAGATATTATACTAATTACTGGTGGAAGTTCATTTGGAAAGAAAGACTTTCTCCCAAAGATTATCGATAATATTTTATTTCATGGGGTTACAATAAAACCTGGTAAGCCGATAGGATTTTCTTTCCAGGATTTTCCAATATTCATAATGTCTGGATATCCTGTTGCTTCTTTTGTCCAATTCTATCTTTTTGTAGTTCCTTATCTAGAAAATATACTAAAAACAAAAATACAAAAATCAGTTGAGTTGACTTTCTCTCAGAATTATTCTTCTGAACTTGGTAGGTTGGAGTTTGTTAGATGCATTCTAGAAAATAATGAGATTTCCCCGATAAGGCTTTCAGGTTCCGGCGTAATATCATCTATTTCTAGTTCAACTGGCTATGTTCTAATAAATGAAAACATAGAAGGGATAAATAAAGGAGAAAAAAGTAGATTTTACTATTATTTGTAGTTTAATGTTCTATAATCTTATTCAGCTCTTCCTTAAACTGGTCGGCCGATAAAGAGTGGGCCAACATCTGAAGCATTGTAGAGAGATTGGATAGTATAGAAAGGTAGTAAGGCTTGACATTATCCTGATCCTTTACCTCGTTTAGAATTTTTATTGATTCCTTCAGAAGCATGTCACACTCTTCTTTTTTTTCACAGTGCATGAGTCCAGTATAAACAATATCTTCAAATTCAGTTAATTTCATTTTTTCACCTATCTACAGATTTTATTTTGATATAATAAATCAGTTATTAAGTCTATTGGAAGCTTGTTTGATTTGAATATATATTTTTGAAATCCAAAAATATATAAGTACAAAAGCTATAGAATATTATAAGGGCTGGGGAAAGAGTTGAATAATTGTTAGGGTCTTTGATATGTTTACAAATAATCTCTGTGATTTCCTTTCCCTCAAGTCTATAATGGAGGTATAATTATGCCAGAAAAGGATGTTAAGGCCATAAGAAAGGAAATAGAAAAAATAAAAAAAAGTTTGGATGAAGTTGAAAAAAGATTGGACAATATAGTAAAAATAAAGATAGGCGATGAAATTTATGATGGGCCTGTTTCGGAAGCCCCCTAAATAATATTTTTCTTATTTTATTCTATAATCACAAAAGATTCAGAGATAGTTGACCGCTTCTTTTAATCGTGTTTTAAAAAAATTTAGGATGTAAAAAATAAATTATTCTATAATTCTACTTTAAACAAATACTTAAAAATTAAATTCTAATCAAGAAAGTATGGAACAAAAAACGACCAGTGAAGGCAGAGCCAACAAAGGAGAAAGGGTCACATATAATGGACTTATTGTTAATATTGTCTTGACTGTTTTTAAGTTCCTGGCAGGAATTATTGGCCAAAGTACTGCCATGATAGCAGATGCTGTTCATTCAGTTTCAGACACAGCTTCAGACCTTGTTGTATTGCTAGGGTTTCGTTATGCAAAAAAACCTATTGATGATTCTCATAATTATGGACATGGTAAGATAGAAACTCTTTCAACTTCAATAGTGGGTTTAATGCTTGTTATTGTTGCATTATTGATAGTTTACTCAAGCTTGGAAAGATTGTTGGGATTACTAAGGGGTGAATTAATCCCAAGGCCAGATTTTATTGCTTTATTTGCAGCTATTATTTCTATAATCACGAAAGAGTTTTTGTATAGATACACAATAAAAGTGGGAAAGGATATAAGGAGCCAGTTAATAGTTGCAAACGCTTGGCACCATAGATCCGACTCATTATCTTCAGTAGCTACAATGATTGGTATTGGTGGGGCAATTTTTTTAGGGCAAAATTGGAGGGTCTTAGATCCAATTGCTGCAATATTTGTAAGTGTATTGATTTTGAAAGTTGCTATAAAAATACTAAAAGAGAGTATAAGTGAGTTAGTTGAGACTTCGGTTGATGATGAATTGAAAAATGATATCTTTAACACAGTTTCAAAGGTCGAAGGTGTAAAGGACTACCACAAACTGAGGATAAGGCACATTGGAAACTACCATTCTATGAGCATACATATCCTTGTCGATAAATCCATGACTATTGGTGAAGCGCACAAGATTTCATACAGTGTAGAAGAAGAGATAAGAAATTTACTTGGACCTGAGACTATTGTTACGATACACCTTGAGCCGTATGAATAAGTTGCTAATAGAAGAATCTACTATTTAGGCCAGATGATTTGACAATATGTTTTCCTGATGAATTATATTAAGAAAACAATCTTATACTTGAATTCGATAAAAAACTTTATAGTTTTGATATATCAAAAGCACTGGATTAAACACTAAGTATCAGGTCTTTTTACACTTAATAACTGCAAATAGACCTTCCCCAACTCCAGGTTTTATTTCCTGAATTTTATTCTCTAGATTAAAAATTGTCTGCTTCTTATCAACGATTTCAAAATGGGCATTTTTAAGGAGATTCTCTATCTCGGAAGCAGAATGAAATTTTGCGTTTTTGTAAAAGATGTTGGATGCTTTTTTTTCTTCATAGATCTGGCCAAGAGGCGTATTTCTGTCTATGAATGCAATTATTAGAAATCCGTTTCTAGAAAGTATTCTATGTGCTTCTTTGAATGATTTTAGAATATCAGTGAAAAAGCAGTCAACAGTTACCATCAAAACAAAATCATAGATCTCATCGTGTATGGGCAAATTTTCTGCAAAGCCATGAATGACTTTTATGCCTCTGCCAATTGCTATGTTTGCCATTTTCTTAGAAGGTTCAACACCATCTTTTATTCCAAGTCTAGATGCAAAAAGTCCACTGCCAACACCTATCTCAACGCCCTTCCCTGATTTTGGTAAAACTTTTTTCAATGCTTCAATTTCGGAACTAAATATATTAAAGTTCTTTGTGAACCATTCTTCGTATGATTCAATATTGTTACCAAATACATCTTCAACGCTCATTTATACTCTCTTAATGTTACTATTAATAAAAGTCAAATCATGAAAAGATTAGAAACATACAACCCTGTCGCTCTGCGTTACAATGTCATAGACGTCCTTCATTGTAGAAAGCGGACACATCTCTGAATCTTTTTGATTTCTTGATTTTATGCATGTTCCGCATGCTAGTATTTTTCCACCTTGAGAAAGAAAAGTTTCCGCTTCGTTTATAGAGTTAAATTTTTCATTTGAAGTTTTTTGGTATTCTACCCCCTTCCCCATAAGAAATATATTTACTAGATTCTTCTCCACAAGACAAAAATTTCCAAATCTAAATGCATTCCAGCATTTCTCCGAATCATTGTCTGATATGATTATCCCAATTTTCATATTATTACCTTATTGGCAATTATGTGATTTATTATTTAAGTATTATTGAGTAAGAAACAATATTCTAAAAATATGAAGCCGTTGGGGTGCCAACTGAATAAATACGAAAGCACCGGGATAATGTATATATCTTAATTGCAAAATCTTACTCGCATGGACATTCACAAGGGAAAACTAAGATATGAAAATCAAATGGCCCTGCTGGAGAAATCAAACATCTGTGAAGAAAACAAAACTGCAATAAAGGAATTCAAAAGTTACCTAATAGCCACGAGGATTGGCTTGCATAGGACTATCAGGTACATGTCTTCGCTAAGATTAGTTTGCGAGAGGTATAATGGCAAGCCTTTTTCTGAGTGGGGATTAAAAGATACGACAGAAGTTCTAGAAAAAATTGAAATGCTCGATATATCGCTCCATACAAAAAATGAATTCCAGAAGGGCCTTAGAAGATTCTTCAAATGGTACAAGGGAGAGAAATGGGAAGGAGTTGAACCCTTAAGAGGTAACAGGAGAGTTGATAGAAAACCTGATATTCTCACAAAGGATGAAGTATTCTCGTTAATAGATTCAGCCAAGCATCCCAGGGACAAGGCCATGATTGCACTCCTTTATGAAGGCGGCTTTAGGATAGGGGAGCTTGCATCAATTAAATTTAAGGACATAGAGTTCAACAAGTTTGGCGGCAAGGTCAAAGTCAGCGGAAAGACCGGGGAGAGGCTAGTCCCTTTTGTTTTCTCTGAATCCTACATTAAGAACTGGATGCAGATGCATCCATGCCCTGGCGAGGATACAGATCTTTTTGTCGGGCTAGGAATGAGGAATAATGGCAAATCCCTCTATTATGATGTCTATAGCCTCGTATTGAAAAAGGCAGTTAAAAATGCAGGACTAAAAAAGAAGATTACCCCGCATCTTTTGAGGCATGCCCGTGCCACGCATCTGGCCTCAAAACTGACAGAGTCAGAAATGTGCCATTACCTTGGTTGGCAGATGGGCTCAGACATGCCGAGGATATATGTCCATCTTTCAGGCAGGGATATTGATAAGGCCATCTACAACAAAGTCTATGGATTTGAAACTGATGATAAAAAGGAAGAAGAATCCCTAAGGCCTTTGATATGCCCAAGATGCAAGGAGAACTGCGGCCCTACAACAGAATACTGCTACCGCTGCGGTATGCCACTGAAGGAAGAAAAGATACTCAACATAGAAAAAACAGGCAGTGAAGTTAGAAATGATTATTTCAAGTTTGCGCAGGAAAATCCAGACATGCTTGAAGATATGATGGCATTCATGGAGATGTTTGAAATTATGAAACAAAATCCTAATTTAAAAACTGACTTTTTCAAGATTGCCAGTAAGAAGAGATAAGGCCGATTTGTTTAATAGGATCTGCCCTTAAATGGGCAAACGCCTTAATCGAGTTAGGCGAAATGCTTAAAAATAATAAAAATTCATATTATGCAATCATTAAGAGTGATAACTATGAAGAAGATAATTACGTCTATAATTATAATGTTTTTAGGCATCTCAATGACAATGCCGATGGTGCTTGGGTATGTTGACCTATATGGCGCCAACGGTTTATTGTTTGATATACAGGAAAACTACGGAGTATTAGCTAATGGGACAATTGATGCATACGATTGGATGTACTACCTAAGTGTTAACGGCACATATTATAATCCTCCTTCTGGAACTTATACAACTGAACTGGGCGGCAGACAGGTGGTCCTTCCGGTAGTGAATATATCAGGGCTTAACGTCCAGAGGAAGATCTTTGTCCCTTCCACGGAGAACTGGGCAAGGTATTTAGAGATAATACACAATCCTACAGGGTCTCCAATTACGGCCAATGTAAGGGTTTACGGTGATCTAGGGTCAGATTCGGCTACCTACTTAATTAAGACATCAAGCGCAGATTATTCTCCCCCTCTATTAATAACTAATTTAGGGCTAGTACTTGACCCAAATAATTTCTGGGCAGTCACCGATGATCTGGTGGATGGAGGCACTTCTTATGATCCATCACTTGCCCACGTTTGGGACGGGCCAAAGGGAAAAGACCACATCGACTACCTTAGATTTTATAGTTATGACGATTTGGAATACTTCTGGAACAATGTCACAATAGCCCCAGGACAGACTGTTGTCATAATGCATTTTGCGGTACAGGAAACAAACAGGGCAAATGCAATATCAGACGCCCAAACACTCTACAATAATGATGGTAACTTTAATCACATAATGTATGCAAGTGCACCCGGCAGCAGCGATCTTCAATATGTTATCAACTGGGCGAACAAATACCAGAACAGAGAACTCCCGATGCACCAAATACTAAAGATTTTAAAAGGCAACCAAGAAGAAGATTAAATTTATTTTTTTCTTTCAAACTTTTCTTTTAATTTATTTTAGTGGCAAACGCCTTAGCCGAGTTAGGCGAAATGCTTAAAAAGAATAAAAATTCATATTATGCAATTATAATGGTGACATTATGAAAAAATTAATAGCTGTTTTGATAAGCTTGTTATTTGTTGGAAGTACGTTTGGAATAGTCTCTGTTTTTGGAAAAACTGGAGGTCCTGATTCTTTTGGGTATACATATGACGACACAGTACCTTACCAGTGGATTGATATATCTGGAACGGGATTAACAGATACTTCCCTCAAAGGGGATGATGTAGTAATTGAGGTCCCAATAGGATTTGACTTCAACTTCTACGGCAATACCTATGACAAAGTAGGGGTATCGACTAACGGGTATCTAATTTTTGGAAGCACTGAAAACTATTGTAATAATTATGATATTCCCTCCCTATCTGGCCCAGAGAATTTTATTTGCGCTTTCTGGGACGATATATACCCGCCCACCGCAGGAACGATTTACTACCAGTCATTTCCTGACAAGTTCATTGTCCAGTGGGATGGGATCCCCCATATAGTAGATAACAGTCTACCCCCGCCAAGATCAAGCTTGACATTCCAGATCATCCTTTACAAAAATTCAAACGCAATAAAGTTCCAGTACAAGGAAATGACAAACGGTCAATCTACATACAAGTCTGCAGATGGAAGAAATGCAACAGTGGGCATAGAGAATATTGATGGGACAGTAGGCTTAAAGTATTACTACAAAAACGATTGGAATGATCCACCTGGTCCAATAAAAGATGGGCTTGCTATTGGATTCAAATATCCAGGCAGAAGAGCTCCGTGGGAAGCAGGAGGACAATTACCAATGCAGCAGATCCTAAAGATCCTAAAAGAGAACAAAGACAGAGAATAAATTTATTTTTCTTTTCAAACTTTTTCTTATAAAATCTTTTTTCTAAAACTTAAGCCACCTGGGCAAATATCTATAATTGCATATAACTTAGATTATGCGAAGTAATGAGGCGTACTGCTCTATTTTTCTTATTAAAATATCCTTTAAGACTCCAAAATATAATGAAAAGGCCGCTTGGAACTTCCACGCAATATTTGTAATAAGAATCCTCATTGCCCTTATACTTAAGCACTTTGGCGCTATAGCCCAGGTATTTCGCTATGTCCTTTATTAAAAACGCAGAGGATATCCGAAAAAGGAATTAATTTGCAATAATTTTATTTTTTTTCTAAAAAATAGCCTAGGGCTTTCGAATTAAAATATGGAGCCGTTGAGGGGATTTGAACCCCCGTCGAACTAGATTACGAGTCTAGCGCATGGCCGAGCTTTGCTACAACGGCATAACTAATTGTATAAAATTAGGTCGTTTTAAAACATTTTCTCTATTATTTAGAGTAATGATGGGTAGAGATATTTTTTCTTATTATTTTCTTTAATCTTATCCCATTCTGAGAGGATTTTTATTGATTCAAGTGTAGCCCTTGCGGCTTCTTCTTCTCCCTTTACCTTAAATTCTTGGGTTTTACGATTCCCAAATACGGCGAGTACTGCACCGGATCTAAGTCCAAAAAGGTTTGAGAGGGTAAAAACTGTAGAAGCTTCCATTTCTAAATTCAATACATTTGCTTTCTCTAAATCATCTATCAAATTGTCCATGAAAGACTGATGGTAATTTTTAAAAGAAGGCCTTTCCTGCCCACCATAAAATGTGTCCCTGCTGGCGCCGATACCGACATGATATTTATATTGTAATTTTTCACACGCTTCTATCAAAGCAAGTGTGACCTCATATGATGCTACTGCAGGATAAAAAGGATTGACATAATCTTTTGTGGCACCGTCATATCTAACTGAGGCTGTATTTATTATTAAATCCCCACATTTAATCTTTTCATCCAAAGCTCCTGTACTCCCAACTCTAATCAAAGTCTTTGCCCCAATCCTTGCAAGCTCTTCTATTGCTATAGAGGTTGAAGGTGCCCCAATGCCAGTTGATGTAACACTTATTCCTACACCACGGTAATAACCAGAAATTGTAGTATACTCCCTATTAGACGCAATTTTCTTGACATCTTCCATAAAACTACCGATTAAATGAACCCTGTTTGGGTCCCCTGGCATTATAACGTAAGGAAAAATATCGCTTTCCTTGCATTTTATATGGTATTGCAGTTCCATGTTACTTATTTTTTGGTAAATCTTTTAAAGGTTGTTACTTTTGAGCTTGCATGAAGATTAGATGGTTAGGTGCTGCCGGTGAGGTCGGAAGATCTTGCGTTGAAGTTAATATTGATGGAAGAATATTCATATTGGATTGTGGTGTAAAGCTTTCAGGAGAAGGAACTTACCCCAATTTTTCTGATGTTAATGTATCTGCAATTGAAGCTGTGATTATATCTCACGCACATCTTGACCACTGTGGGTATGCGCCTTATCTTTATTCTGTGGGATATACTGGCCCTATCTATTTTACCAGACCAACTTTGGATCTATCCCTATTAATTCAGAAAGACTTTATCAAAGTCCAAGAGTTGCAAGGGGAAAAACTTCCTTACTACCAAGACGATATAAGAAAGGAGCTAAATCATGCAGTAACTCTTAACTACGAAGAAAAAGTTTACATAAATGAAGACATATCCCTCACTTTTTATGATGCAGGGCATATCTTGGGAGCGGCTCAAGTATGTCTTGATACCCCTTACGGAAGGCTTCTCTATACAGGAGATATTGGATCTGATGTTAAAACTTTGAATCCTGTTAAAAAAGGAATACCTGGTGTTGACTACTTGATACTAGAGTCAACATATGGGATGAGAAGTGACATACACCCCCCTATGGAGGTAAGAGAAAAGGAACTAATCCAGATAATCAAAGAAACAAAGCAGAAGAGAGGAAACGTTCTCATACCTGTTTTTGCTTTGGGCAGAGGCCAGGATATACTGATGGTTCTAAAAGAGGCAAAGGAAAGGGGCCTTATATCTCAGCCCATATATGCAGAGGGAATGCTTCTCAAAGCAAATGACATCTACGATAACTATCCTGATTGGATGAATAAAAAAATGTTTAATCTTTTCAAAAAAGAAAATCCTTTCAACAGCACTATGTTTAGAGAGGTCTGGAATAGGAAAAAAATAATTAATTCTAATGAACCAATAATAGTCGTTACTACTGCTGGAATGATGTCCGGAGGCCCAGTTATTGATTATTTCAATTCGTGGGCACCTGACCAAAAAAACACCCTCATACTAGTAGGGTATCAGGTTGAAGACACTTTTGGAAGACAAGTTTTAGACGGGTTAAAGGAGTTTAAAGATGAAGATGGAAACATGAAAAGAATAAATTCCAGAGTAGAGTGGATTGAATTTTCTGCTCATGTTGACCATCCAACGCTTGTTGATTATGTTTCGTCATTTGCTGAACCCCCAAAAAAAGTATTCTTAAATCATGGAGACCCCAAAAAACTAGAAGAGTTGTGGGAAGAGATGGACAAAATAACTGAATGTGTAGTTGCAGACCCTTTAGTGTACTATCAGTTAGGAGGTATAGTTGAGGCAGAAGAAATATCATCTCAAAAGGTAGTTTACGAAAAATTGCCTCCTTTAGAATCCCCATTTGAACTTATATTCACAACGCCCCAAGACAAGATAATAAAGGACAGATCAATAGGTATCATAGAAAATACAAAAAATGAATTATTAATTTCAGGCTACCTTGATGACTCGATCGTATCTTTTATAGTAGATGCTGCAAAAAGAGGGGCAAAGGTTAGGGCTATATTCAGGCACATTACAAGGCCAGGAAATAAAAAGGCGTTCAAGATTCTAAAGACTGGCGGTGCAGAAGCAAGGGTAAACAGGGAGTGCCATGCAAGGTTTATAGTTTCAGACGATATGGAAGCTATGATATCTTCTTCAGACCTTACAAGAGACAGTTTCTACGACCACTTTGAAGCCGGTATAATTACTTCAGACAAGAAGACAATAAAGAAGCTAAGGGACTTCTTTTACAAGATGTGGGATCAAAGTGTCGAGGGGTATATAAAAGAATAGCTACCCCTTAGCCACCCCTATTGGCTTTAGTTTTGCAACTTTCTTTGCAAGACCTGCTTTATCACATACATCAACTACATTGTGGATGTCTTTGTATACTTCTGGGGCCTCTTCTGCTACGACCTTTGGTGATGCAGCCTTAACATAAATTTTTTCCTTTTCAAGCCTCTTTATTATGTCTTCTCCCCTAAATTTTTTGATAGCGGCAGTTCTCGAAAGAACTCTTCCTGCGCCGTGACAAGTGGAGCCAAATGTTTGGCTAGACGACTTAATTCCGACCATTATATATGAGGCAGTCCCCATGTCCCCTGGAATGATGACTGGTTGACCTATATCTTCGTACTCTTTTGGAAGTTCATCTCGGCCTTTCCAAAAAGCCCTTGTTGCGCCCTTTCTGTGAACGCAGTATTTTCTACCATTATGTTTTTCTACCTTTGCTATGTTGTGTGCAACATCAAACAGCACACCCAACCCTAGATCTTCTGGATCCTCACCAATAACATTGCTTATTGATTCCCTTATCCAGTGAGTTATCATCTGCCTATTTGCCCATGCAAAGTTGGCACCTGAACTCATCGCCTTGAAGTAGTCCTCCCCTTCCTTTGAGTGGATTGGAGCACAAACAAGCTCTCGGTCAGGTATTTTTATATTGTATTTTTTATGTGTGCCTTCCATTGTTTGAATATAGTCAGAACATATCTGATGCCCACATCCCCTCGAACCTGTATGCATCATAAAACATATCTGCCCTTCTTTAAGTCCGAATCCTGATGCTGTTTTCTCATCATAAATTTCATCTATTACCTGCAGTTCGAGAAAGTGATTGCCACTGCCAAGACTTCCTAGTTGTGGCATGCCCCTTTTCTTTGCGTTGTTACTGACTTTATTTGGATCCCCTTCCATACTGCCTTCACTTTCAATATGTTTAAGGTCTTCTTTCCATCCATAATCTTCCTCAACTGCCCACTTTGCCCCCACCATCAGGACCTCATCTAAGTCTTTAGAAGATAATTTCACCTTCCCCTGAGATCCGAGGCCTGAAGGGACATTTTTAAAGACGGAGTCGATAATTTCTTTTCTTTTTTCAAAGACATCATCATGCGTTAAGTTAGATTTTAGAAGCCTGACCCCACAGTTTATATCGTATCCTACCCCGCCTGGAGAAATAATCCCATTTTCATAATCCATTGCCGCAACTCCGCCTATGGGGAATCCATAGCCCTGGTGGCCATCAGGCATAACAAAGGAGTACCCTTCAATTCCCATAAGGCATGATACATTTTCTGCCTGTTTTAGTGTGAGGTCCTCCTTCATTTTTGTTATTAAGTTATCATCAGCATAAATTCTAGCAGGTACTTTCATCTCTCCTTTTTTTTCAATCTCATAGATATTCTCAGATACTTTTTTCAACTCACCCATTTTCTCACCTCAATTTGTTAAAATTCAATCTATATAAGCATTTTGAAGGCCAATGCCTTCTACTTCTAAATTGCCGTCTTTCCATAAAAACTTAATATCATAAAATTTTTCCATGATTGAAATATTTGTTTCAAGGTGCGAAGTATTCTTAGTAAAAATTTTGGAATTTCCTTCTGCTAGGGCCATATATGGAACTACCTGATCGGAGATGTGGGAATCAAAACCTTGAGAATATTTCTCCAAAAATTGCCTTGCCCCTTCTTCTCCGACCTCCTCTGCCCGTTTACCCTTTGCACCCAATGCCCCATCTCCAATAATTGAAGTTCTGTTCTTGGAAAAAATAAATATCCCTGATCCAATCCTCTTAGTTGAATCTTTTTCTACCTGGAGTTTAATATTTGGTGTTAATCCATCCCTAAAGAGTATAGCTCTAGCAGATTTTTTTTGGCGTTCAGTTACGTTTTCAGGAAGGTTTGAGGAGTAAGAAACGCCTTGAATTTTAGGAGATTTTTCAAATCTATCAATCTGGATAGATTTTAGTTTTTTTATTTGGTCTACCTCTATCTCAACAAAACCTCCGCCTTTTGGGTAGTAACCTCTTAGCACTTTGGTAACTTCAATCTTGTAGCCCATTCTCTCCAAAGTTGGTATTGTAACTTCCTTTAGGTACTCTATCTGGGGGCTCCACGGGACATCTGTTCCGCCATAAACTCCTATATTAGTCTTATTTTCTAAAAATGGTAAAAATATCATCAGTGACTGCAAAAGTAAAGTTATGCTACCTGCAGTTCCAATGTTAATGGTGACCTTTCTTTTGAACTCATCTTTAGGGATAAATTTAATTTCAGTTGAGCTCAATGAGTTTCCTGTAACTGTAGAGCCTGTAAGTGCTTCGATTGCACTTATTGTTTTCAAATGCTGGGGAGAAAGCCCTTCTCTAGGCCTGTTCTTTCGTATGTTATAGATGTGAACTGGGGTCTGTGTCAAAATTGATAGCGCTAGAGATGTCCTAAGTATCTGGCCCCCTCCCTCTCCAAAGCTACCATCTATTTCAAGCATATAATCCACTTATCTTTTCTGATATAAAAATACTAGATATAGGAACTTAAGTAAGGAAGAGACTCATATAAGAAATATAGTCCAAGAGATAAAAGGAAAATACCACACCCAAAGAGAGTTATCTCATACACCCTAGGACTTATGAACTTCTTACCCTTAGAAATAGAAACAGATAGGAATGTATACCAAGAAACGTCTGCAAACCAGTGCCCAATAAATAAGAGAAATACTCCAACGAACCCAATTAGTAGCCCCCTCATAACAAGACTGTTCCCAATTGTGGACCACCAAATAATCATTGCGGGGTTTAGTATTGTAAAAATGAAGCCAGTTTTTAGAGGTGGGATTAAGTCTCTCTTAAATTTCTTTCTATCAACATTTAAAGTTTCTAGGGTTGATCCAGAAACCTCCTCAAATTTCTTCCTGTCCTTGACTATCTGGAAACCAAGATAAGATAGGCCTATCCCCCCTATAAAACCAATCAATGCACGGACAATTGGGATATTTATGACATAAGAAACACCTAAGGCCAGACCAATTATTATTGGGATCTCAACTAAAAGATGGCCTATACAGATCATGGGGCCAGACAATGGACCATACTTTAGAGTGTCCTTTATTGTGGCTGTGAAAAGTGGACCTGGAGCTATTGCCCCTGATAAACCGACCCCAAACCCAATTGAGAGAAGTAATAATCCTTCCATTAAAATACGAATAAAAAAATCTATTAAATATCTTTTGATTAATTATATTTTAAAATAATTATTTTTATATAGATAGAGATGAATTATTATCTGGGATAAAATGAAGTATGAAGTATTTTATGGAAAGGGTATGGGTAAGGTAAAAAAAGAATACCCAGATATCTATGAAGCTATAAAAAACCTTAATGAAGTTGTCTACACGGGAAAGGTCCTTGATTATAAGACCCAGAAACTAATTGCGATTGGAATTACTGCAGGACACTGTGATGAAACTGCGACAGAAAAACAGATGCGCTCTGCTATGAAAGAGTTAAATGTCACTCCAGAAGAGATAGCAGATGTGTTGCGGGTTGTGCTCTTATTATCTGGCCAGCCAGCATTTACTAAAGGAATGAGAATACTCGATGAACTAACAAAGAAATAGGTATTCAAGTGATTTCGGAAGATAAACTTAGGAAGATCTCAGAGTTTTTAATGGCGGTCGGTTTACTTGTGACCGTCTTTGCATTTATGGGATTTAATATACTAGCATATCTTGGGCTAGTCTATATACCAACTCACCTTTTTGGATTATTTTTATTGTTCTTTGGACTTTTTATTAATCCTGAGATACTGTTTAATCTGAAAAAACCTAAAGTAATACTCTTTTTGATTATACTAGTTGTAATCTACGCCCTCTTAGTCTTTAGAGTTGTTGAATATTTTTCAAGATTAGTATAAAAATGCAAATAAAAGATATTTTTTTTAATTTTAATTCTAGAAAGGCTTATAAATTAGGTTTTGGGTTATTTTAACATGAAGGTGGTTTCAATGAAAAAGATTGGAATTGCTCTAATATCGATTGCAGTTTTATCTTTGATAGTTGCTGTGCCAGTGTTTAGTAATAATTACACGTATAATTTTGAAAAGAGTACAGCAGGATGGGAATCCACAGGTATGTGGCATATCATAAATGAAACTTCTCAGTACAGGAATGCAAATAGTGGAAATTCAAGTTTCTGGTACGGAAACGATCTTACTGGAACCTATGATTCTGGAACTGCGAACAGTGGCAGACTTGTTTCCCCGCCAATAAACTTAAAAGGATCAGATAAAACAACTTTGACTTTTTGGTACTGGTACCAGACAGAAACTATGGGAAATCGTTATGACCAAAGGTTTGTCCATATAAGAGAAGCCGGGAGCCAAGAATGGGAAGAGATAGACCAGCTATACGATGATCCAATGAGTCAGTGGCTTCAGAAGACCTATGACATCTCAAAGTATAATGGAAAAGTTATCGAAGTTAGCTTTTATTTTGATATGGCTGATGGGCTTGCAAATGATTACCGTGGCTGGTACATTGATGATGTCGAAATCCAAGTTGAAAAAAAATGATTTAATATATTAATTATTTTATTTCTATTTTGTAATGCTTTACTTTTTTTGGTATTTCAATTAATAAAATCCCTTTCTTGAATGTAGCAAGAACTTTTTCTGGTTCAGTTGAAAATGGCAGATTAATGTCTTTTTTAAAACAAAATCCTTTTTTTGTTGGCGCAAAGATCCTTACACAGTTTTCTTCAGATGTTACCTCAATTTTCTCTTTCTCAACACAAGGCATGTCCAGTGTTGCAAATAAGACATCTTTAGTTTCTTTGAACTCTGTCAAAGGCTCAATATTGTTGCAGCTACAGTAGTTTATATGCCAGTAGGTCTGTCTAAAAGAATTATTTGTGTTTTCCCTAACTATATAGTACCTTCTTATCATAGAACCTACCTGTACATAGTCGGTACTTCAACTTTAGTTTCCCTCTGCATAGATGCGTTTGTCTGCTCCATTAAAGCTCTGTAATTTAACTTTAATTCCTCCGCCTGCTCGGCAAGCTGCTTGACATCTACATTCAAATTAAGCATTTTGTTCAATGCTCTAAGAACTGAGGCTGCGGCGCCAGGGTCCGGATAGCTAGGATAGCACTGGGCGAGTAATACTGATGAATTTAGATTTAATTCGATTGAATTTTTTAGGATTAAGGCATAAAATCCTGATAGAAATCCCTCTTCAAGTACCTTGACTCCTGAATCCTCCATTTTCTTCAATATCGTTTCGTTGTTTGATGTCCCGAATATCTCTGGCTCTTCTATATCAATTCTCTCTTGGAGGGGTGTTCCACTTATGGAAATGATAAGCTCTGCACCCTTTTCCTTGTACCATTCGGTAAGCCTTTTTGAGAGTATATATCCTGCCTTCGGATCAATCGGGATTTCAGACAAGATTGCTATGATATTCTCCTTCTGGAATATCCTTACAGGGTTTAACACTTTTTTATTATGGACTACCATTACGGGTGCAAATAGGTCAGATTTGATATACCCCACTTCTTCAAAGTTTTGTTCGACGATCATATGACTTACTGCAATAGACCCAACAAGTCCCATGTCTGGAACACCTTCAATAACAACTGGCCTATCGACATCAATCCTTTTAGTTTCAGTAATTGTAATATCCTCAGAAAGGGTCATTTTACCACCTTTAATGGGGAGGTACTATTAATTTAAATATCTAATCCCAATTAAAATTTAAAAAAATTAAAATATTTATTCTTCTCTCTTCTCAACGACTATCTTACATTTCACAGCTATAGCTGCTATTGCCCCAACTGCCGCAAGCCACGGAGCTATAACCGCACCTACAAGGCCTGCAACTACTGGTATATCCAAGAGGGTTCTATCCTTCTCATCCTTAATGATTATCCTTGTAGCTATCCCTTCATCGATAAGCTTCTTTATTTCTTCTACTAGGTGGTCTGAATCGACAAAGAACTCCTCTCTCTTTCCCGTAGAGGCACCACAATTAGAGCAGTAGTTAACATTATCTGCTATCTCGGTATTACAGTTCTTACAAATCATCTTATCGCCATATTTTTTTCAGCGCACTAGTTTATATTTTTATTTGAGTTAGAGATATAAATTACTAAGGATTATGGAAAACATGCATGTTAATGTTTCTGATTCTGTAAGAGAGCTTTTCCCCCTTCTTAAGGTTTCTACTATTGAGATAAGGGGCCTAGAAAATAATAGGGTGGATGAAAATCTTGAGGATGAGAAGAGAAGGCTTGAAGAAGATATCCGAAAAAATTATTTATATTTTCAGGAGTTTGAAGTAACAAAAAACTACAATAGATTTTTTAAGAAATTTGGTAAAACATACCCCCTCTCTTTTCAGATTAAGTCAATACTTGAAGGTAAGAGTTTCCCTTCACAGTATACTGTTGTCGAAGCCATGTTTATGGCAGAGCTAAAGAATATGTTTTTGACTGCAGGCCACGACCTTGATCTAATACAAGGTGATCTTGAAACGAATATAACTAAAGGTAGTGAGATTTATGTTAATATTAGTGGGAAAGAAATTAAGTTGAAGACCAATGACATAGTTACACGGGACAAAGATGGAATAATCTCTAGCGTCTTATACGGGCCAGATCAAAGAACAATGATTAAAGAAAAAACGAGAAATTATCTTTTCTTCTCCTATTTCCCTTATGGTGAAAATAATAATAAGATAAGGGCCCATTTTGAGGACATTGTTAAATATATCAAGATATTTGACACTAGTTTTGAGAGATCTGATATCAAAATATATGGCTTAATAGATTAGAGGTACTTTACCTTGCTTGATTTATTATTTTTTATACCCATTTGAGCCTTTATTGAAGCTATCTCTTCCTGGAGGTTCTTTGCCTTCTGCATAAGAACTGTCCTCTCCTTCTGTATCCGGTACATGTCCTCGGGTTTGACGCTCCTCTTAACGACCCTTGTGAAATCTGCCTGGTTTCTTTCGAGATTTGACATTACCTCCGCTAGCTGCTCCTGTTTCACATTAAGCTCATTTTCTAGTTCTTGGGTAGTAGAAGTTTCTTCAGGTGCTTCTATTGGAGTAAAATTTTCTTCTTTTTTATCCTGCTGATACTTCTCTATAATTTTCTCTAGGGTTTCTTTGGGGATAATAATCCTCTTGTTACAGTGAGGGCATACTATTCCTACACCTTTCATAACCATCTCTCTCTTACTAAGTTACTACTATCCTATATATAAGAATTAAGATTAATTAAAAAAGAAAAACTTATTGTTTTTCTAGTTCGTCTAGTATTCTCATTCCTTTGTTAAACGCGGGCATGCCTGCAGTTAGTAAGACGACCCTTAGGACATCAACTATTTCATCTTTAGTTATGTTAAATTCGTTCATGCCTGACATCATTTGTCTTTTTGTTGCACTCTCATCTGCCCTTGCTGCTGTTATACCTAAAGCCACAAGTTTTTGAGTCCTATAGTCTAGTGCTCTTCCAGTAAAAACAGCCTCATCTAATTTTACTATAGCTTCATATATTTCTGGATATTCATTTTTTATCTTGTTTACTCCTTTTCCATAAAATACTCCATCTTTCATTATAACACCAATAATAAGAAAGAGGGAGGAAATATAAAATGAACTATTTCAAGATATCTAAGAAGTAATTCAATCCTATGATAGCCTTATTCCAACAAATGTAATGCCTAAAGGGATGAGGCAATCATATTATCAATAAATAGTCCGTTTTCGCACGGTGCTAAATAGTAATATTTATAAAAAGCATAGCTATCTTTTATTCATGACGTGCCCACGCAAAATGACAGGGATTCTTGAATATTACTGTCTACATTCCATCAAACAAAGCCCAAAATCTGGGTATGATATACTCAAAGAAATAAGCACGAAAAGTAAGGGGACTATAATCATAAGCAAAGGTAGCATATACCCCCTGCTCGATAATTTGGAAAATAAAAATATATTGAAAGTTGAAAAGATAGAGGCCCGCGGCAAAAAAATATTTTCATTGACTGATAAAGGGATAAAATATCTTAAAGAAATGGATAAAAAAAAGAGAGGGATACGAAATAAAATGAAGTATGTTCCGATTATTTTTACAGATTTCAAAAATGTCCATTCTGACATTGATAATTTGTGGTTCAAGATGTACCTCCATATAGATGAATGCTCAGAAATAAACAACGATAAAGTAAAGATAATCCTTGAGGATTGCATAAGAAAGCTTCAGGAGATTCAAAATGATGGCAATTGATGTGAAAAATTTAACTAAAAAATTTGATAAATTTGTCGCTGTTGACGATATTAGTTTTCAAGTAGAGAAGGGAAGTATCTTTGCATTTTTAGGGCCAAATGGTGCGGGGAAGTCAACGGTGATAAAGATGATGACAACAATATTATCCCCGACAGATGGTTCGATATTTATCAATAACTATGATATCCATAATGAAAAAAGTGAAGTACGAAAATCAATAGGGGTCATCTTTCAGGACCATACTTTAGATGATGAGCTTACCGCTTATGAGAATCTATACTACCACTCAGCTTTATATAAAATCCCTGAAAAAATAAGGCATGAAAAAATTGATGACATGCTACACTATGTGGGGCTCCTTGATAGAAAAAATGATCTCGTAAAGACCTTTTCTGGTGGAATGAAGAGAAGGATCGAAATTGCAAGAGGATTATTACACTCGCCCACAATATTGTTTCTCGATGAACCCACATTGGGCCTTGATGTTCAAACAAGAGCATTTCTTTGGAACTATATTAAAAAAATCAACGAAGAGCATGGGATAACAATCTTTTTTACAACGCACAACATGGAGGAAGTTGAAAATATTGCCACAAAGATTGCTATTATAGATAAGGGGAGGATATTAATTCAAGGAACTTCAAAAGAGATTAAGAAGGCTACTAAAACAAAGACCCTTGAAAATGCTTTTTTAACCCTTACAGGGTACGATATAAGAGAGCAGCCTGCAGATAGTGCTAATCATATGAAAAGGAGGTTTATGAGATGAACAGTGCACTTGTAGTGATGTGGCATAGGCAAATTAAGTCTTATTTTAGGAATAGACAACGATTGGCTGTAACTTTGGTGCAACCATCACTGTTTTTAATTGCTTTTAGATTTGGAATAGGGGGAATGTTTGAACAGTCTGGGAGAGGTAACTATATTCAATTTCTTATCCCGGGCATTGTTGGCATGACTATCCTAATGAGCTCGACAATGGGTGGTATGACCCTTATCTGGGACAAGCAGTTTGGATTCTTAAAAGAAACACTTGTTGCCCCTGTTTCAAGGACAAGCCTCTTATTTGGAAGATGCCTAGGTGGGGCTACAACAAGCTTTGTTCAAGGAATAATCGTTCTTTTTTTAGGTTTTTCAATGGGCTTTAGAATAATTAATTGGGGATTATTCCCTTTGGCATTGATGGTCATGTTTACTATAGCGCTTTTGTTCAACCTTCTAGGAACGAGCATTGCCTCAAAATTTGATGACATGCATTCTTTCCCGGCGATTATGAATTTTATGGTAATGCCCATGATATTTATCTCAGGTGCATTATTTCCTACAGACGCATTTCCAGCAGCAATTAAATTTCTTGTAAAAATAAATCCCTTTACATATTGTAATCATTTACTAAAATATAGTATGGGATCTGCGGCTTTACATAGCTTACTTCTAGACATTGTTGTCATTGCCATAATAGTTTCGATATTGGGCTCATTGGGGACTTACTTTTTCAATAAAATGGAAACATGAAATTTTATTTCAAATCTTAATTTGAATATGAAATATTTAGAAAAAGAGTGCCGCGGGCCGGATTTGAACCAGCGGAATACCAGATCTTCAGTCTGGCGCCCTCCCAGGCTAGGCGACCGCGGCTTGCCTAATAAGAAGTGAATATTTTAGGGAATTTATAAACTTTTCCCCGTCTGATTTTTCAATCAAATTAACAGAAATATTTATATATTATGGATGGCGACACCATCCATATGGACAATAAATGCATTATATGCAAATGTGAACTAGAAAGAGAAATATACATTATATGTGGAGAATGCTACGAGAAATGTATTTCTCAACTAGCACTGAATACTAGATACATAAAAAAGGATAGTGCCCATATTATGGATTGAAGTAATAAAAATGGCCTAAATGAGGAAAAAGTTAATAAATTAATTAAATTTTACCGGATTATCAAATAAAGAAACGCTAGGGGTAGTAATTCTTGAAGAATAAAGAACTCATAAATTTCCCAAAAGATATCAGAGAGTACTGTCCTAAATGTAAGTGTTATCTTTATCCCGTAAAAGATCACAAATGCTACTTCTGCAAAAGTAAGACTATCTCCCATAAAGAGTAGAAAAAATTAAGGATTTCTAAAGGTATTCTCATCGTATTCTTTTTGAATGTGTTTCATCCAGCTAGGGATAGATACTTCCTCCTCTGGACAAAATTTTCTAAGAAACGGTTTAATGTCAACTACAGGGCTACCATCGATTGCATCTAGCCCTTTTACTTCCAGTAGATCGGAAGACGTCGTGTAGGGAAAGAGTGTAGGATAGGGTGGAGTGGGGGGGG